>JAGOTD010000011.1:0-7101 GCA_018061945.1 Candidatus Peribacteraceae bacterium
AAAAAATCTCACGATTAGCGAGTGTATAAATGTCGATGCAATGAATGGCGGAGCCAACGGGACTCGAACCCGCGACCTCTTCCGTGACAGGGAAGCGCTCTAACCAGCTGAGCTACGGCTCCACGCGATGTTGTAAAAAGAATTTCTTGGAGCGACCTAACCATCAGCCTAGGCTGATACCGCTCCGTATGATGTGAAACGACCTCGGAGTAACCATCGGCCTAGGCAGATTGGGCTCTACGAGGGCAAAAGAGTATCAAAGTTTGGTATTGATGACAATGGATCTGGAGAGAATCAGGGATTAAGCCGTTCAATTGCCCCTCTTCATCGTACGAATCATACGCACGGCATCAAGAAAGAGAAGCCATGAAATGCCTTCCTGCAAAGCAACTCTCGCACGAAAGGCAAAAGCACGGTAGGCTGACGCGCATGATTATCGCTCTCCTGCTCCTCGTTATTGGTCTCGCTCTTCTTGTAAAAGGCGCCGACTGGCTTGTCGACGGCTCGTCTTCACTGGCGAAGCGCGTCGGTATTTCAGACCTTACTATCGGGCTCACGGTTGTCGCATTCGGCACCTCTATGCCAGAACTCGTCGTGAACGTGACAAGCAGCCTTTCGGGGGCCAGTGATATTGCCATCGGTAACGTCGTTGGCAGCAATATCGCCAATATCCTGCTCATTCTTGGTATCTGCGCCCTTATTACAAATCTCTCCGTGCAGACATCTACGGTGTGGAAAGAGATTCCATTCGCGCTCCTTGCGACAGTAGTCCTCTTCTTCATGGCGAACGATGTCCTGTTTGATGGATATGCAGTGGCCGAACTCGGCCGTTCGGATGGCCTTATTCTGATCTCATTCTTCTTTATTTTTCTGTGGTACATCGCAGGCATGGGACGCGCAGACAAGCCATCGGAAAAAGATGAGAGTATTCGTATCCGTGGCTTCTGGCCATCGTGCGGCTTGGTGACCGCTGGGCTGGCGCTGCTGGTGGGCGGTGGAAAGCTCACGGTTGACGGAGCGGTGACGATTGCGCAGGCGCTCGGCGTCTCTCAGGCGCTTATCGGCTTTACCATCGTCGCGGTCGGTACGTCTCTTCCGGAACTGGCAACTTCCGTCGTTGCCGCTCGCAAAGGACGGGCTGATATCGCGGTTGGCAATATCGTTGGTAGTAACATATTCAACATTTTCTGGATTCTCGGCGTAAGCGCCGTCATCGCGCCACTGCCATTCCAACCGGCGATGAATGTGGATCTTCTGGTCACTATTGGCGCCACAGTCTTGCTTTTCTTTGCAGTGCACAGAGGCTTTCCTCATAAGCGTCTCCTCTTCTGGAAACAGAAAGAGAAGCACACGATCGAACGGATCGACGGCGTGCTCATGCTTCTTGCATACGCAGCGTACATTGCGTTCCTGGCGATGCGGGGATAGGCAGAAACTTCAAAACAATGTGACCGATGTATGCGGATGAACGCGATTGCAAGTAATAACTGCATCGATTTGATCGCACTCAGGAAAGATTTTTTGCCCATGAATGTAATCATTGCACAACGCGAGAAACTGTAAGGAAATTAGCTAGATCGCCGTCTTACAGACACACTCATTTTTATGCGCTCACGCTCTCTGCGACTTCGTCGCTCTCTGGTCATAGGCTGCCTCACGATCGTCGCAACGGGCGGTGCGCTGCTCATGCACAGCTACGCGCAGAAACCAGCCGCCTCACCCTCTGCCCATACACCGTCTGTCATTTTGGATGTGCCGTTTGCGCCACAGTCACCGTTTGCGGTGTGGGACCCGCTACACGAAGAAGCCTGCGAAGAAATGTCTCTCATCATGGTGCATCATTTTTTGCAAAAGACACCGCTTAGTTTGGATGACGCCGAGAAAGAAGTGCAGGCAATGGTCGCGTGGCACCGGGCCAATGGGTATGGGGACGATGTGAGTTCGGCGGAACTAGGCGAAATTGCGGAGGCGCTGTACGGCTACAAAACACGCGTCCTTACCAATGTGACAGCAGATACGCTGCGCAAAGAACTGATCGCCGGCCATCCGATTATTATTCCGGTTGCCGGACGCTACCTCAAAAACCCGTACTTCAACGGCGAAGGGCCGTTTTATCACATGCTCGTTGTCACCGGCTACACCGACGACGGTTTTATCACCAATGAACCGGGCACCAAGCGCGGCGAAGATTACTGGTATTCAACGGAAGTGCTGATGAACGCTCTGCACGATTGGACGGGTGTGAAAGAAGAAATTGCAACGGGTGCGAAGACGGCTCTGGTAGTCGAAAGGTAACTATAAATGCTTTAAATATATCGAAAAGTATGGTATACTTTAAAGATTTTCATCAAAAAAATTTTATGCAACACAAACAACACCTTTCGCCGCTGGTTTCCTGGTCGTCTATCGGCGTATCAGTCATTCTTTTTCTGGGCATTGTCCTGTGGGCCAGCTCGATTCATATCGACGGCAATCAGGTGCAAGCCGATGCCGGACAAAGTTATACTTCCAGTAAAATTGGAAACTGGAATGATCCAACAACATGGAGTCCTGTTGGTGTGCCTAGCGCGGGTGATACAGCAATCATTCAATATCCTGTCACTGTCACAAGCTCTGTTTCTATTGGAGATAATTCTTCGGCAGCACTGGCATTGCTCATTCGGGGAAATTTTACCATTGCCGATGGGGGCAGCCTGACAATTAAGGGAAATGTACTACAGCAACTCAGCACAACGGTGACGGGAAATAGTGGTGGGAAAATTATTTTTGATTCCACCGACGCTTCACCTTCGTCGACAACATGGACATGGAAGATTGGTGATACATATTTCACAGAACCAGAAAGAGCACCAAAAGTTGTCCTGCGCGGTCAGGCGAATAATCGATTCCGTGTGGAATCCAAAGCTGGTGGTGGAAACGGTCGCTTTACAAACGGCAATATTCAGGGTGGTGGTTCCGTAGACGCAGAATATACGGATTTTATTCGCATTGGAGACAGCGCCAATATGGCCATGGGAATACATGACCAAAGCCGTGGCGGACTTATACTGCGCTTATTCCATTGCAACTTTTACCAAAGCGGAGAAGTGTCGCCAGCTGCTGTAAACGGCACGCGTGGAAGTCTTACGAATGGATGGAACATATGGGATATCAGTTATTCGAAATTCTTAAGCCCTGCTTCGTCCATGGTTTTAACCACCTATGCCACTACTGCTGTTGCGGGTGGTGTGCATCGTATTTCCAATAATGACTTTGGCGGCCGCGTAGAAATTGCACAGCTAGATTTTGACTTGTCTGGCAACGTGTATCGCGCCGACTGGAAATTGGGAAACAATAATCAGACAAAAACCGCTGCTCCTTATTCTGCAGCTCAGTACTTGGTAGAAATAGGCCAGATGCAATTAAATATGGCTAACCCGATTACTGTTCGCTTGCCAAGCGGTGACACGGCAACATCTCCGGTAACGGTCCAACTTTCCGATGGTGGAGCTGGCGGAAATTTCTCACCAGCCAGCGTACAGCTCACAACACAAACTCCATCGGTTACGGTAACGTATACCCCAACATCACTCGGGCCACGCGTGTTTACCGCCACCAATGACCGCGAGTTATTTAATCCGGCAGCGGTTCTTGCCAATGTGACGACACCGGCAACAACCTACGTTATGGATGCGCCATCACCAGCTACTTCTGTAACCGGTGCTCCTTCGGAGAATTTTACCGCAGCGTTACCAAGCTATTCCACAATCAACGGAACTGTGACGATCACGCCATCGGACAACGGTGGTGGTGGCTCGTTCAGTCCGTCATCCGTGACACTTTCAGAAGCAGCGCCATCGGCAACATTTACGTACCAGGGAAATCAAGCAGGCAATAAAACAATTTCGTTTGCCAACAATCGCTCACTTACCAACCCTTCACCTGTCATCTTGAACGTGAGCGCATCTTCTACGCTTGCAGGATTCACTGTCGAGGGGCCGGCTAAAGGTGATGTAACCATAAATAGCTCGCCGTTTACTGTCACATTGGGCAATGGAACAATCAACGGAATAATTCGCATTACCCCCTCTGCCTCCAACAATGACGGCACATTTACGCCGGCATCTGTGTCGCTTACAAACTCCACGCGCACAGCGACATTCACCTACAAACCTCTAAAGTGGGGAAAGCGTACACTTAGCTTTTCCAATGATCGCGGACTTGCAAACCAGGCGGGCATGGAATTCGTGGGCATGGCGCAGATCGGAAAATCAGATAACTACTCCTTTAGCGGCAGGCCCGGGCCGAGCCTTGGCGGCTTTGATGTCCTGAATTACGGTGACTGGAAAACATTCAAACAAAGCGTACGCAATGTGCCTGTGGATCAGTATTCAGATCGCTACATAGAAAGATTGGCAGGGCTTAGCGTCTACCCTGGTTTTAGCGCACCGCGTGCAACCGGCGGCTATGGCTATGGAGCAGGCTACAACATTGTCCGCGGCGACACCCCCCGCGTGCCTATCGATTACCTCGAATATGTTTCTGAATCTGAATCTGGGCCAATGCCGTTTGCGCCCGATCTGCAAATCGAAGATCATCCTTCCAATAGCGCATTGCCACCAACTCAAAAAAACGGCGGCGACCAACACACCCATGTGTATGTGCGCAACGAAGAAACGGGGGGAATAAAAGAAGTGATTGAATGTCAGACAATTTGGTCCGAGACACTTGGCCAAAGCTGGAAAGCAAATTCCTGCTCCACATGGGATATTGATGCGCTCGACGCGGGAGGCCCTGGCGTGACACAAGCAACAGCAACTCCCGTCATCGTAGGCGGAAAAGTAAAATCAATTACAGTGACAAACGGCGGCTTTGGATACACGGTTGCTCCACAAGTGTTTATTCGCAAGGGAAACAGGGGAATCGGTGCCCATGCCAAAGCGACGATAGAAAACGGCAGAGTCACCAGCATTCAGGTGCTAAGCGAAGGCGCGAATTACGATCCCGGAACACGAGTGTTTTTTGGCGGACTTCGTCCGGAAGGAGACACATCATCCGATGCTGCCGGACTGCCAAATACACCACTTGCCGTTCATTATGACGAAGTTGCTTCGGGCGATGTTGGTCACGCTATGCGCTTTACGCTCGCTGCGTGGCGTACACCTGTTGCAGTTACCGCAACGGTAGCGGTAGCAGGCGGCAGAGTGACCGGCATGACTGTCACAAGCCCGGGTACAGGATTAATTTATCCGCCAACAGTCACATTTTCGGGCGGTGGCGGCGCAGGAGCTGCTGCGACAGCAACAGTCAGTAACGGCAAAGTGACTGGATTTATCATAACAAACGGCGGAAGCGGTTATACCTCTGCTCCCAGTGTTTCGTTTTCAGGAACTCCCCTGATACGTAATCGCTTCGTATACCCTGCTCGTCATGCGGTGTATAGCGGATTGCCAGATGATGGAATGCCGATGGGCACGCGTTTCCGTCTGTCAGAATCTTGGTACCAGGCAAACAAGAACCGCTTTACTGGCCAGGGAAAAGTGATTATGGAAGGCATGTATAAGTACGGTATGGTTTTAGCGGACATTGGCTTGAATATGGATATGCAAGGAACACTTGATAGCCGCTGGAAGCAATCAGAACTTGAACAGTTACGTACTATTCCTGTGACTGCTTTTGACGTCTTGGAAATCAAGCCGAAGTACGAACTGACGGGTCCAACCCAGATGCAGATGGGCCAAACTGCAACATTCAATATTAAGTATTTGCATGATAACGATTCAAACTTCGCACGATATTTGTATATAAAAATCATCAACAAAGACACTGGCGTGAACATGAGTACCATGCCTTTTGCCAACAGACCGAGTATAGAAAACCTGTACCTGTGGGATAACACTCGCGCCGGCTCGCTTACGTTTAAGCCACCATCCGTCGGAACATACGAAATCTCCGCACTGGGATCGTCGGATTCTATGCCGGCACCGAAAATTATTTTCCAGGTGACATCCAATTCGCCCGCAACAAGCTACACGCTCACACCACCTTCGATCACTTCGGGCACAGTCAATCAGCCATCGGGAAACTTTACAGTGGTGCCGAATGGACTAATGACAGGAACGATCACGCCAGCAGGGGCTGGTTGTACGTTCTCGCCAACATCACTCACGTGGTCCAATGCAGCGGACGCAAAAACATTCACGTGCACACCTACGACAGTGGGCGTAAAAACTATTACAACAACCAATACTGCCGGGCTCACAAATCCAGGCTCTGTAACCTATACGGCGACTGCAGCTGCTGCTTCCAGCTCGTCCTCCTCGACGCCATCTACAGCGGCTACAAGCTACACACTTACACCACCTTCGATCACTTCGGGACCAGCCAATCAGCCATCAGGAAACTTTACGGTTACGCCTAACGGACTGTTTACCGGAACCGTGACACCAAGTACGACTGGCGGCGGCACATTTACACCGGCAAGCCTTGTATGGGCGGGCGCGTCCAATGCTCAGACATTTACGTATACGCCGGCGACGGTCGGAGCTAAATTAATCAGCGTTACAAATAACGGCGGATTACCGAATCCAGCCTCTATAACCTACACAGCGACTACTGCCAACGCCTCCAGCTACACACTCACACCACCTTCGATTACTTCGGGCCCAGTCAATACGCCATCGGGCAACTTTACTATAACGCCCAACGGACTGTTTACCGGCACCATAACACCAAGCACCACGGGTGGCGGCACATTTACGCCGGCAAGTCGTACATGGACCAATACGAACAATGCCCAGACATTTACCTATACGCCAACGACAGTCGGGACTAAATTAATCGCGGTTGCCAACACGGGCGGATTGCCCAATCCTGCAGACGTCATTTATACATCGGTTGATGTTAGTGCATCGCCGAGTTCGTCCTCTTCCTCAACGCCATCCACATCGGCTACCAGCTACACATTTACCGCTCCAAGCCAGACATCGGGTACGGTCAATACGCCATCGGGCAACTTTACTATAACGCCCAACGGACTGTTTACCGGCACCATAACACCAAGCACCACGGGTGGCGGCACATTTACGCCGGCAAGTCGTACATGGACCAATACGAACAATG
>JAGOTD010000011.1:7201-13122 GCA_018061945.1 Candidatus Peribacteraceae bacterium
CCCAGACATTTACCTATACGCCAACGACAGTCGGGACTAAATTAATCGCGGTTGCCAACACGGGCGGATTGCCCAATCCTGCAGACGTGATCTACACCGTGACTGCTGATGTTATTGCATCGTCGAGTTCGTCCTTGTCATCAAGTATGCATAACGGCGGAGGCGCATCATCCTCATCATCGAGCAGTATTTCTTCCAGTTCATCTTCGCGAGGACGCGTTGTGACAAGCAGCAGTGCATCCAGCAGTGAGCCTATTCACCTGGCGCCACTTGCAAGCCCGCTGTGTTCCACGCTCTCGCAGACATCGGTTCCGCAGGAAAAAGGACTCCTCTCGCTCATGCTTGAAGGTCGCAAAGTGACCTTTGGCGATGTACCAGCATCGGCGTGGTTCACTCTGCCGATGTTCTCACTCATTCAAGGTAATGTGATGTCCGGCTACCGCGACAGCGCCGGTGTTCTGACAGGCAAAATGCAGCCCGAACGACTGGTGAGTTTTGAAGAAATGGCCAAGATGATTCTCCTCTCGTCGGGACGCTCGATCGACGCTGTGAGCGCCGACGCCACCAATCTCTCCGCGCAAAAAAGCTGGTCGAATAAGTACGTCAGACTGGCCGAAGATACGAACCTGTCGCTGTATACCAAGAACCTGATTGTCACCAGTGCGGCTTCCCGCGGCGCTGCTGTCCGCACCATTCTCGAAGCACTCGGCATTCCGCGCCAAAGCGCCGCCACCAGTCCGTTTAAAGATCTGGATACCAAAAATCCGTTCTACCAAGACATTCTCACAGCAGTGAGCTACGGCATTATCACGGGTGATATAGATGCCTCGGGCAAATCAACCGGCAAAGTACGCCCGACCGATCCGCTCAAGCGCGCCGAACTGGCAACAATTATTTTGCGCGCGGTGAAGGTGATGTGTCAGTAGACATGGAGTAATTATCCAATACGAATTTTGTGAGGCCGTTATCATAACGGCCTCATTTTTTATGACAGACTGTATACCGTAAAAACAAGCTCCGGCGTACAGGTATACAAAATTATGACATCATCACCAGAAAGCCTGCAGATTAAGCTATGATCTAGCCATGCACTCTTACGCGCTTCTCGATTTCGGCCACGGCGAACGTTTGGAACAATGGGGTGAATTTCGGCTGATACGGCCGGATCCAACAGCTGATGGCAATCCAATGGCACCCGAGCTCTGGACTAGTGCCGATGCAACGTACGACGGAGAAAAAGGCAAAGGCGAGTGGCACAAAGCCAAGCCAGTGCTAGAACAGTGGCCGGTCGCTTTTGATGATTTGCAGATGACGATCAAGCTGGCACCGTACAAGCATACCGGCGTGTTTCCTGAGCAACAGAAAAACTGGAACTGGATGCGCAATCAGGCCAAAAAAATCGGCCGACCACTCACCATCCTCAATCTGTTTGCGTATACCGGTGGCGCCACTATGGCACTCGCCAAAGACGGACACAAAGTGACACATGTGGATGCCAGCAAGCCAGCTATCGGCTGGGCCAAGGAGAATGCGCAGCTGAATAATCTGGCACCCGATGCGGTGCGCTGGATTCTGGAAGATGCGCCGCTGTTTGCGCAGCGTGAGCTTAAACGCGGCAAACAGTACGACGCCATCATTCTAGATCCTCCCGCTTTCGGCCATTCACCAACCGGCAAAACCTGGCGCGTGGAGCGCGATTTAAAACCGCTGCTGGAAGATTGCATCACGCTGCTTTCCGACAGTCCCTCATTCATCGTTTTAAACGGCTACGCCAAAAACGATACGCCCGATAGTTTTCATAGATTGCTGAGCGGCATTCTTCATACTAAAAAACCAAGCTTGAAGTTTGTAGTCGAAGCAAGTGAATTGTTTTTGATGGCGCAGGATGGACGGAGGCTTTCGACGGGAATTGTGGGGAGATGTAGTTTTTAAGGCGAATGACGAAGTACGTATTACGAATTACGAAGGAAATTCGAAATACCAAGAACCAAATTCTAAACAATTTCGAAATTCGAATTTTCAAATTCGAATTTGTCTCGAATTTAGAGTTTTGATCTTCGAATTTCTTATCCTTACCCCATTGCCAATTCTCCCTTAATCGTCGCCATAATATCGGCAAGGGACATGGCGGATTTATAGAAGGCGGCTTTGGCACCGAGCTTCTTGGCTTCGGCCAATTCGGCGTCGTGGCCAAGAGCGGTTTGTACGTAGATCGGTGTATTGCAGTTACGCGTGGAACCGCGACCGCGCAGCACATCGAGACCATTTTGATTGGGCATATGAATATCGAGCAGAATGACATCGAACTGTCGGTCGGCAAGAATTTGCAGTGCTTCGGTACCATCATAACAGGCTTCGGCGTCCATGCCAGAATGCTGGAATTTCATGGTGAGCGCGCCGACAAGCGTCTTCTCGTCATCGACAATCAGAACTTTTTTGCGGCGTGGAGTAGAGGTGTGAGTAGACATCGCATTAGTATAGCGGAAGTAAGGACTCAGAGGAAGCAGAAGACTCAGAGGACTCAGAGGATTGGCAGAAGAGACAAGAAAAAGACCCTGAGAGAAGTAAGTCAACGTTCCTCTGCTTCCCCTGAGTCCTTTGAGTCTTCTGAGTCTTTCTTGTCCTTTTATATGTACGAACTAGCCGGCTTAAAACTGCAAGTAAAGTTATACTAGATGCTCTTGAAAACATGGGTGTACGAACGTACACTTCGTCCATGCAGTTCACATCCACTCTTCCATCGGCCCTCACAGACACCGCAAAAGTCATTATCGATTGGTCGGTTTTCCAGACCAATGTCGAAAATAACTACGCCGATCAGGATATTGACACGCTCATCAATTACGTAAAGTCCCATCCGCGTCGCAGCAATATTCATGTGTACCTACGCACGGCCAAACCGCAAACGCGCATGTTGCAACGCTCGCTGCAGAATCTTGGCTGCACCGTTATCGCCAAGACCACCCTTCCCTCGAAAACACTTCCAATACTTGCGAATTTCGTACCTCGCGAGTGGCGGTAAACCAGGATACAAAGACAAACATTATTTTATTTTTTCTTTCCATACGGCCTTGGCGTGTTTTCCATCATTCATTTGTAACCAACACTTCCAATAGTCCGTATCACATCCAGAGAAAACTATCGATTTTGTAAGACTCATTTCAATTCTTCGTCTTGTATATAGTTATGCGCAGCAATCTCTACATCCCCGGCAATCGTAGCGCACACAAAGAGCAGTCCCTGATCAATGTCTTTCTCCCAGCAGTTCTGCTGATTGGAAGCATGCTCGGAATGCTGTTCGCATTTTGACACCGCAGTGTCATCCTGAACCTGTCGAAGGGTAAGCCTATATTTCAGTACATACAAGCCATGCGATTCCCGTATGCTTGTAATATTTTGACTAAAGTTTGTTAATAAATAAAATAGGCGCATGTCAATAAGGGTCGTCGAAGACGGCACTTCTCTCCAGGATATTTTAAGCAAGTTTCCAGATGACATCTGCATACCGCGCTCACGTGCGAGCGCAGAGCAGCTTGCCGTTGCCGATCAAGAAAAAGTGACGCCAGATACGCAGCGCTGGACGCGACGTTTGTTACTTGCCGAAGGCATAATTTTTGCCGGCATTATTGCTCACATTCATCAAGTTTTTACAACCGACGAGCAGGGCAACAAGCTGCCTACAGCAGCACAAATAAAAGAGGCAAAAGGCGATAGAATGTTTCATGTCTTTGAAGCAGAAATCGCCAAGCTGAGAATGGACTATTACAAGCTGACAAATAAGCTAATGGACATCGGTTTCTCCGACGATGTGCTGGATCGTCAAATACAAGAATATAATAATCGCGTGGATTGCATCCTCCATACAATTCAAGAATATAGGGCTACTATCAAAAATGGCGGGCCAAAAAACCACACGCCACTCATCTGCCCCCGGAAAATTCCTTGCAAGCCAACTCCTCCTCCTAAGCCGACGCGTGAAGCGTATGACCAAGATCTTTTAACCACTTCCGCGCTGCCTTGTACTCTGGAAACAGCGTAGCCAGGTGATTCCAGTACGCGCGCGAGTGATCCATGTGCCGCAAGTGCGCCAGCTCGTGACAAATGACATAATCCAGAATATGCGGCGGCGCTTTGATGAGCTTCCAGTTAAACGACAAATTGCCGCGACTCGAGCACGTTCCCCAGCGCGTTTTCTGGCTACGGATAAATACACGGGCGTAGCGACAACCGAAACGCGCATTTATTTCCTCAAGACGACTCATAATGACTGTCTTCGCTTCTTTGCGTAAGTATGCATCGATGGTCGATTTGTACCGTGTACGCAAATCACCACGAATGCGACATTGCTTACTTTCTGCATCGAAGAGAACGGACTCGCGCATGAATTCGGCAAAGACAATATCGTACACATCGCCACGAAACAGAACCTGATGCGCGCTTTGCGCATGCTGATCTTTCCGCTCGCGCATGCGAGCAAAATGCTTGAGAATCCAGGATTTTTTTTCGCTGAGCAACTTGTCGATATCACGCTCAGAAAAATGTGGCGGCACAGTCACACGCACTGTCTGGAAGTCGCGAATAGACAGCCGAATATATTTAAGACGTCGCCGACGAACAACAGACACCTTCATGAAGAACTGCACCCTAGCAGAAAATTGACCAGGAAAATATTTTTCTCGCTACAAAAGTACGCGTATACTTTTTAGTTTGATGGATGATCTATTTGTATCTATACAATATTTTTTTTATTTGTCAAAGTTAGGTAGCTTCGATTTTACAGTATATCACGAATCGAACCTTTTCAGCAAATATAAAACAATAATTTCACCATCAAAAATAGGAATAATCAATACATGTAACTGCAAATGTGCAAAATTTTGCGCCTCTGTAGCCCTGTTACATCAACCGCAGGAACGCCTGTACCAAGTCGAATGCGAGACGAACAGGTAGTGTCGGATGGAGAGCAACCTGGATCGTCTTGTCCACTGCGTCTTTGAGTTTCTGAATTTCCATGATTTTCTTCTGACGCTGCTGGAGTGCTGGCTGCGCTTTTGTCAGACCAATGGTGGTGAGTGCCTGCACTGCGTCGTACGCACCCAAGTTCTGCGCCGAGGTATAGATGTCTTTAAGTGACTGATCTACCTCGTACTTGCGCTGCTCTTTCTGCAAAATAATCGCATTGAAAGCAACCAAGTCGGCTTTGGTATTGCGCAGCGACGTTGGTGGCTGAATAACGACGACAAAGGCCAAAATGCCGGCAACGAGGAAGTTGGAACAGACGGCAAAGAGAGCGCCCATCATGACCCAATGCATGCGACGCATGCGCAGCGCGTTGTATTTTTCCACGATGGCAAAACGCATCGCCGACTCACGCGCCAGCGAGAGTGTTGGCAGATACACGAGCGACTGCATTTGTGCCTTCAGGCTTTCGGGTGGATTCCATTTTGCAAACAGAATTTTCGTTGCCGTTTCCTTTTGGGCATTGACTGCCGCCAGCGATTTGCCAAGCAGTGTGGCTACGCGATCCGGACTAACGCCGACCAGATAGAGCAAAATGAGCAGCGCCTGATCGTCGGATGACATGGTCCACAGACTATCGTGCAAGCTGAGCATGGCATCTTTCTCTTCATCGCTGAGCCAATAGAGCGTGGGCAAATACACGGTATCCACGTCGGCACTGTGTGAGGCAATCGCTTCCTCGATTACATCGTGAGACGTTTTTATAAGTAGTTTGAACGTGAGGTTTCCAAACCACCACAGCGACATAGCGCGGCTTAAGAGGCGCAGATAGATCTCGAGCATCAAGCCATCGGCAACCGGTCGGGCACCTGTTGCGTGGTACAAATATGCGAAGAAAATATCCTTGGTCTCGTCCATGAAGGACAAGAAATCTTTGGCACCTTTTTTGATGACCGCCAGAT
>JAGOTD010000001.1 GCA_018061945.1 Candidatus Peribacteraceae bacterium
ACGCACATATGTCTAAGCGCACGAAGCCAAGTAACAGCATGAACTGGGTCGCTCCTGGTACTATTGTGGCGCTTATTCTCGGCAGTGGTGTATCGCTATGGATGCAGGCATCGGGCATTAGTTCGGCGGTGTCAGTGAACACGAGTCGCATGACCAAAACAGTTCCCGTGTCGAATACAGTAACGAATAAAACTGTGCAACATATGGCTGCACCAGCTGTAACAAAGCTGGAACTCATTACATCCAAAGGCCGTGTTCCGGCTCGCTTGAAAATCGGCAAATCCATCACTCTCCTGGCTCGCGGCTATGCGAACGATCAATCGACAGTTGCAAAACCTGTGCCGGTGAATTTCTTCTACAATGGCACGGCTGTTCCCGACTGCCAGATTGTTTCCACGTGTACGTTTAACCCCACTATGGCCGGCACATATTCCATCCGTATCAGCGCAGCGAACAATATGAGTACGACCAAGACAATCCGCGTCTATTAACACCATCTCGTACAATGCGGATTTTTATCCGAAAGATGGTACGGTAGATTGAGACTGTCCGGCTCGTGCCGTAGCATGAGCTTTATTCGCTCTCCTTCGCTGTACGTTCGGCACGCTTTCAAAACGCTCTGCGATTGGCGTCTGTGGGTATGTCTCTTTTTTGTCGGCGGCGTTATCATTGCTCTGCCAGTAAGCGGTCTGCCCTTTGAATTACCGAAAATAACACTTCTGTCACTGGGAGCGTTTCTCGGCGTTTTCGGCATGCTATCAGAAAAAACCAACTGCATTCATCGGCTGCTTGCCATGCCTCTGGGCAAATTGGCGCTGTTCTTTTTTGCAGTCGCCCTGCTCTCGCCGCTGTGGTCGATTGCGCCGGTTTTGAGCATAGTGGGAGCATCGCCGCGTTTTGAAGGAGCGTTCGCCTACATCCTGTATTTTGCCTGGATGCTCATCGGTATGCATATGGCGCTCGATGCGCAGGGCAGACAATGGGTTCAGCGCATGAGTATTGCGGCCACAACGGGAGTCGTGCTCTATGGCCTCGCACAACTCTTTCATGCAGATCCCCTGCAAGACCAATGGCAGAGCGATCTATTTCTGGGTCGCAGCTTCTCTACTCTCGGTCAACCGACTGTCCTGGGACTCTGGCTTGTCATGATGCTTCCTCTTCTCTGGCAGCGGATGGTTTCCAGTAAAGGCATACGACGTGAATTGCTGAGCTGCCTGCTGATTGGCGCACTCATTTTGACTCTCGCATCTGTGAGCCGGGCAGCTTTTTTGGGTGTACTTGCGATGATTCTGATTGGCGCGTGGTGGCAGAAGTCATCCATCAAACGCTACACGTGGCCGCAGTGGTTAGCACTGCTTGTGACAATGATTGCACTGCTTGGCATAGGCAGTTGCTTTGCCCAAGTACGCTTTAGTGCCGCTGGCGAAGATACGCGCTCCAGCTCATCGCGATTGCTCCTATGGAAAGGCGCGCTGAAGATGATTGCGAGTCGTCCCATTGGTTACGGGCTCGATACTGTCGGCCTTGTCTCTGCCTCTTTCCTCTCACCGGATATTGTGCGCTACGAACCGCTCACTGTGCGCATCGACCGTGCACACAGCCAAGTTCTGGACTTACTTCTAACGCTCGGCTGGATCGGTGCCATCGCTTTTTACACATTTGTTTTGGCACTGTTAACTGCAGCTATCGATACGAAAAAAACCACAAGCCGGCGCGAGGCAGCACCTTATGCGCTGGCAGTTATCGGCAGTAGTCTGACTCTACTTTTCGTATTTCACACAGTAACAACTGCTGTCACGTTTTTCTTATGTACCGGCGTACTGCTTGGTATTCTGGCACCTACGCACACACCAAAACACTCGCGCGCAGATAGCATCGGGCTGCACGTCATACTTGTTTTGTTGGCGCTGATGGCAGTCGGCAGTATCTCGTGGATACACAGTTCGCAGCTGATTACCCGAGCCAACCGCGCGTTAGATAATGCGGATATGCCAACCGCACTTGCCTTGTCTATTCAGAGCATCGATGCCTTTGCGTTGGACAGAACGACACTCATTGATGCACTGGAAACGCAGCTGAACATTGTCGATACAGACACAGATGAAGCAAGTACTCGCACCGCAACCGAGCATATAAAAAAGGAATTGCTGATTTTGCAACAATTAACCGGCGGAATGGACGGCATGACGTATCTACTAGCAGCGTGGAAGAGTGCGCTTTATGGCGATGGAAGTCTCACCGAAAAATACATCACTATCGCATCGATGCATTCGCCAGGTCGCGTGACGTATTTGCGGATTGCTGCGCATTGTTTTGCCCTGTTGGGTGAGGAGGAGAAAGCACAGCGTGCCAACGAATTGATTATCGACTTATTGCCATCCGATTGGAAGAATCCTGTCTCTCAACGCGCCAGGATCTTACACAAAGAAAATCCGTGGCTGGAGGAACTGAAGTGAGGACTCAGAGGAAACAAAGGACTCAGAAGACTCAAAGGATTTTCTGGTATGAGCCTCTCATACTAGTGTAAGTATTGATAGTCACTCATAGGCAAGATACCCGTGGTACTCCCACTCATCTGAGTCTTTTGAGTCTTCTGAGTCCTTTGAGTCCTTATTCATAATTTTACATATAGATAGCTTGCATATGCCGAAAAAATTTCCCTGATCTGTTTTTTGTCTGATAGAATTTCTGCATTCTGTCCTTTTCTCTCCCCCATGAAAACTTTTCCGTTTACAAAATACATTGCAGAAATACTCGGCACCTTCACACTTGTACTCGCCGTCTCGCTCTCGCTGCTTGGTAAAATCGGCGCGCTGCCAACACCGCTTCTTGCCGCAATCGTCGTCGGTATTTTTGTCTACACTATTGGTGCAATAAGTGGTGCACACTTAAACCCGGCTGTAACCATTGGGCTTTGGAGCATCAAGAAAGTAAAAGTCAAAGAAGCGGTTTTGTATATCATCTCCCAGCTCATTGGTGCCGTTGCCGCCATGATGTTGCTTGCAGCATTTGCGTTTGACGAAACGAAAGTGACAGTGCAGGCCGACTTTTTGACCCTCTGCGCCGAAATAATCGGCACGTTCTTTTTAGCCTTCGGGATTTGCTCAGTTGTCTACGGAAAAGTTGCCGATATGGCATCGGGTATTGTCATTGGCGGCTCTCTCCTGCTTGGTATTGTGATCGCCGCCGGACTTGGATCGAACGGCGTACTCAACCCGGCTGTGGCCTTTGGTATCGGCTCTGCCGGCCCTATGTATCTGCTTGGACCAATTGTCGGATCTGTCGCCGCCATGCAACTATATCGGTGGATGGCGAAGTAAGGACTCAGACGAAACAAAGGACTCAGAAGACTCAAAGGAATGCGTACTATGAGCGTCCCGCCGATCGCGCAAGAAATAACAATGACTGACGAGCAAGATTCCCGTTATACTCCCACTCCTCTGAGTCCTGTGAGTCTTCTGAGTCCTTTGAGTCCTCTTTATAGCAACAGACCGTATTTTACCACTTGTAAGCAAGCATGCGCGGCCGCCATACTGCGTGCCTATGCTTAAAAAACTTCTACTCCCTGCCTGCTTTGCGCCTATTACCATTGCATTACTTCTTTCAGCATGTGGTAAATCGACATCGAACAATTCGAATGATATTTCTGCCGCGCTCTCATCGGCTATTGCCGCAAAAAATACTCAGAATGGGACAGAAACTGGCAGTGGGATCACACGCTCCACTCCTGCGCCCTCGCTGCGAACATTGTTCTACGGCTCGACGATTGAAAGTTATCAAACTCTCGATGAAGAGAAGAACGTGATTGAAGCCGGCATATTTGTTCCCGTCAGCGCGATTGAAGACGCGAGTAAAGCTTTGGCTGTGAGTGGCAGTAGCTTGCCAGCGCCTGTTATTCAGCTAGATCTTCCAGCGGAAGTAAAAAAATCGACCTATTTGGATCACGTTGAAATTGCGTACATTCCAACCGTGAAAAACTCTACGGATCCGTACGCGCCGGGACATTTCGCGTTTCATTTTCTCACTGTTACGCCCGACCAGCAAAATAAGATTAACTGCCTTCTGACACTAGATGTATCGGCCGATCGCTTTCCCGATAGCTTCGCCATGAATAAGCCAGGCCTGCCGCCGACCGGTGATTGCGTTCCGTTCTTTGGCAATCGCGCCATCGACATTGCCGCTCCCGAGCAAGATTTAGTTAGAAAGCCGCTGTTCACTCATACGATGGCATTCCAATACTACAGTGGTCGTATTGTGGCTCTGACACCCATGATCACTCCGCAAGAATTCGCCAAAAAAATGACTATCATGATGCCAATAAAACAGCCTATTACCATCGGCAAAGACACTCTCTTTCCCTCCCTTTTTAAAGTCACCTATGACCGGACCAAAAAAGCATACAAGCTGGCCTTTTCGGAGTGGGTGATGATGAAGTAGAAGGAAGCAGAAGAAACAGATGATGCAGCCGTTCGAGGCCCTGACGGGCCCTCAGGCCCTGGAACGGGAAGAACCAGAGGAAGCGTAGCAATGTGAGAAGGCAAAATGTTGCCGATACCATAAATGCCTCGAAATCCTCTGCATCGTCTGGCTCCTTTGGTTCTTCTGTTTCTACTTTGTGATTGCTATAATTCATCTCCTCACCTCTCTGTCCCCCTTTCACCCTCCCTCCCATGGACCACGCCGAGATTCAGAAGAAATGCGAAGTATTCTTAACCGAACTGAATGCACCGGGCTTCATTGTGTTCGGCTGGCAAAAGAAAGATGCTGAGTTTGGCATTGTTTCGGCATTCAAAGATGTTCCTACCAATGCAGCTGTAAAGGGGCTGAGCTGGGCATTGAATGATTTTGTGGGTAAGAATTTATAAAAGACTCAGAGGAAGCAAATGACTCAGAAGACTCAAAGGATTTTCTGCAATAAGCGTCCGACCCATAGTGGCAGTTTTGCTCGTAACTCATAGATAGGATTTCTGTGATACATCAATCCTCTGAGTCCTTTGAGTCCTTCTCCCTATAATTTCTGCTTCTGCCACAGTGCGAAAAACCGTCCTTTCTTTGCAATTAATGTATCAAAGGAACCGGATTCTATGATTGTTCCCTGCTCGAGCACGATGATCGTGTCCATTTCGCGAATGGTGGTGAGGCGATGAGCGATGACCACGGCTGTGACGGAGCGGAAAAATTTCTGCAGACTGTCGCGGATTTTCTGTTCGGATTCCAAATCCAGATGCGATGTTGCTTCATCTAAAAACAGAATATCTGGCTGCTTGAAAATGGCTCTGGCGAGACCTAAACGCTGACGCTCGCCGCCAGAAAGTTTTATGCCTTTTTCGCCGATAAGAGTATCCACGCCTTGGGGAAGTTTCGGGAGATATTCTTTCACGTGTGCGATTTCCAGAGAATTCTTAAGCAGCTGTGCGTCATTCTTTTTGGCAGCCTGCGCAATAGTGATATTGTCCTTTAACGAAAAATTGAATACCTCTGTGTCCTGCAATACTGCCGCGCTTCGTGCAAAATACTCGTCGCGTTTTATATCGCGCAGCGGCACGTCATCTATGAATATGTCGCCTTCGTACTCTTCGCGCTCTTTCAGGAGAATGCGCATCAGCGTGGATTTCCCGGCACCGGACAAGCCGACAATACCGATTTTTTCTCCGCGCTTGATGGTGAAAGACACATCCTTCAAAACCGTATTGCGGCCGTAGGAAAAACGCAGATTGCGCACTTCCATCTTCTTCCAATTGTCAGGAAATGATGTGTGCCCGGCCGATTGCGCAGGCATACTGAGAATATCGGCCATGCGCGCGATGGAATACTGCGCACTGGAAAATTCTTGAGCCACTTGCGACAGCTCGTCGACCGATCCCCAAATGCGATCGAAATATCCGTAGAACAAAATGAGAAATCCCACCGGATAATAACCCTGCCAAATACCGTAGACGATGACTACCACCGCACTCAAACGAAATACCTGCCCCCATCCGCTGAGCGTAATTTGCCGGATACGAAACCACAGCACACGCGCACGAATTTTGGTAAAAAGATCATTCATGGAGCTGCGCAGTATGCCAAGTAACGGCTTACGAATGCCGAGAACTTTGACCGTACGGATGTTATTGATAATCTCAAATGCCAAACCCGACACTTCTTCCTCGGCAATATTGACGATGTTCACTTTTTCAACCGTCTTACGTGTTAAGCGCACCGAAAAGAAAAAATAGGTGATGAGAAATAGAAGAACAATGCACGCCACTTTCCAATCGAACCCGGCAATGATGATGCTCATACCGACAAAGTTGACGAAGATTTCGATGAAATTGATAAACCACATGCGCGTGATAATGGCCAAACCTTCTGAGCCGCGTTGCAGTCGCTTGATTTTGTTGCCGGTGTTTTCTTTTTCCTGCCACGACATATTGAGTCGCAACAGATGCGAAATTGCTTCGTACTGAGCATCCAAACCGATACGTTCGGCGATAGTAAAACCCATATATTTTGCCGTATCGGTATTCGCAAAACGGATGACAGACGCCACAATCCACAGCCCAATGATGAACGTAATGGCACTTAGTGATTCATCGGATTGGCCTTGCGACAGAATAGTGACAATGCGAGACAGCGCGTAGGCCGGATACAACCAGATAATATCGGCGGTCAAACGCAGCAACGTTGCAACAATAAACGACCGACGATACGGGCGAATGTGGCGCCAAATTTCGTTTACAAGCTGCTTGGCCGAATAGGGTGGAATGGTAGCTTTGGACATGAGAATCGATCGAGTCGGAACTATTGAACATATATTGTATACAAATTTTAGGTCTTTTGTACGCCTGAAAATCGTATTTTGATACTACTAGCTTGCTCGAAGAAAATCTACATTTTTCTCTCTTGATGCTTTCCCCGCTTTTCGCAACTCAAAAATGAAGCCGAAGCTGCCCGTACACTGTAGGTCATTTCTACCCTTTTTGTCTTTCTGCCCTTGTTTTAATCGAATCTATGACATCTACCAATTCGTACATGCATTCACTCATGAGAGCCTAGCCAAAAATAGTAAAATCTGCTAGAATAAGAAGATTATGCACACAAAATACACTCTCGTGCAAAAAGCGTATCGTTCCAACTGGACGATTGCGGTGTATTGCATAACGATTGTTTTGATTGTGGCGCTCATTGGTCTCATGTTTTTCGTGCGCGGGAAAATCATTATGGAAAATGAGGTGAAAGACAAGCTTCGCGGCATCGCGGCGGCGGCCGCAATGCAATTTGACGGCGATATTCTGACGACGATTGTAGGACCGCAGGACATGAGCGGTTCGTCGTATATCACGACACGCGATCGACTCAAGCGAATAAAAGACACCATTCCGGCAATTCGCAGTGCCTACATAATGCGTCGCACGATGGACCCCAATGAACTCGCATTTATTGTCGATGGAGACGAGGCAATTCCACTTACAGAGCGCGACAGTAATCGCAATGGCACTATCGACCCAGAGGAAGAACCTGCAATTCCCGGACAGTTGTATGATATTTCCAAACAGCCAACGATGAAGAGTGAAGCATTCTTACATCCGTCGGTGGATGAAGAAATTAATACTGATCAATGGGGAACGGTTATTTCGGGCTACGCTCCGATTGTCGACAGCACACACAAAACAGTCGCGATTTTAGGCATCGATATGGACGCCGAAGACTATATCAACATTTCGCATAGTATTTTCTCGCCGCTCGCATTCTTGCTCATTATTCTGTCAGCCATCATGATTGCGGGAACGGTTATTTTCTACATCTCTTCGCGCCAGCTAGAAATTCTCAAACGTTTGGATCTCGAACGTGCCGGACTTCTGCGACTCGCGTTTCATCAACTGGGCAGCCCCCTTACTATTCTCAACTGGTCACTGGAAATGCTCAAAGACCGCAAAGAGAATGAGCCGATTGATAAATATGTGGCCAGCATGGAAGAAGGCATGAGCCGACTGGGCAATATTTTAAACTCGCTGCGCGACGCGGATCAGGTGCACGAAGGAACGATTTTGTATCAGCCAGAAGTCGCATCTCTCAGGCAGATTATCACGCACATCGCGCGTGAATTCGAGCCGCGACTGGAACGCTATCGCCAGAAACTCGTATTGTCTTTAGACAGCGAAACCAAAATGATGCTCGATAAAAAAATGATTGACGCAGTGCTGCGCGAATTACTCGGCAACTCCATTGATTTCTCGCCGCCGGGCAGTACCACCACTATCCGCGTAACGCAGACAGTGAAACACGCGCAGATCGAAGTGCATGACCAGGGCTACGGTATTCCGGAAGTGGACATGAAACGCATGTTCGAGGAATTCGCCCGCGCCTCGAATGCCAACAAATACAAACCCGATGGCAGCGGCCTTGGACTCTACATTGTCCGTGGCATCGTGGAGCGCGCCGGTGGCCGCATCTGGCTGGAAAGCAAGCAAGGCAAAGGAACGAGTGTGTATATACAGCTGCCAATTGCTTAAGAGCTGGAAGCGATAAGCGGTTAGCGGCAAGCATGAAGGTATATTTTCTTAAAAAAATTTACAGAATCTTTTTGCTGAAAAACGAAAAGAGAAGCTACTCGCTTATCGCTAACCGCTTGCCGCTTGTTTACTTATCGCTGCCCGCTTCTCGCTTCCCGCTTACCGCTCTCCTGTTTTCTCAAATGCCTTTCCCCGCCGCGATTTTTGACTATACTAGGATCGTCGCCTTTTCGATAAAGCGACCATTCGCTTCCTCATTTTTTCCCCGGCCTCATGACTATCTCTCTTCTTATTTCGTTTCGCGAAACTCTCGAAGCGTCGCTGGTCATTGGTATTATTCTCGCCTACCTGCGCAAGACGCAGAATGGCAATCATGAAAAATTTGTCTGGACTGGTGTGGGGGCTGGCGTGGTTTTCAGCCTCATACTCGCCTATGTCTTCGATCGATTGCTCGGCGGTTTTACCGGAATAGCCGAAGAGATATATGAGGGAGTCACTATGTTTGTAGCGGCAGGCCTACTCAGCTGGATGATTGTGTGGATGATGCGACAGAGTGCAGGAATGAAGCGCACTATTGAGCAGAAGGTCGAAACCCACGTCACACGCGACCATCCGATCGGTCTCATGTTTCTAGCGTTTTTGAGCGTGGCTCGCGAAGGAATTGAGACAGTGATTTTTCTGAAAGCCGCATTCCTCCAGGCGCAATCTGCCTATAGTTCGACTGGCGCAGTGCTTGGCATCATGCTCGCCATTGCCGCCAGTTACCTTCTGTTTAAAGGTATGAAATATTTGCCGATCAAATCTTTCTTTCGCATCAGCAGCATTATTTTGATTCTGTTTGCCGCCGGACTTGCCGCACACGGCGTCCACGAATTTATAGAAGCTGGTTTGCTTCCCGAAAGTATGGCGCTGTGGAACTTAACCGCGCATCCAATTTTTTCTGCCGATGCACCGGTTGGCAGTTTGCTGAAAGCGATATTCGGCTACAACGACGAAATGACACTGCTGGAAGGGATTGTGTATATTCTGTATATCGTGGCAGTCGGCTTGGTGTGGAATAGGATCAGACGGGCCGGCAAAAGCCAGACACTATAAAAAGGGTTCATTTGTTTCCAAAGTTTTGAGATCACTGATTCGATCCGGCTATTGGATTCTAATCTCTCTCTCGACCTGAAGAGGGTAGCCTATTGAGTGCTCTTGGCACTTCATCTACAGTTTTTAGAATAACTCCATACTTGAATGTATTCTCTTTTTGCAAGCCTGATATTGTAGCTTCAATATCCGCTATATCAGCAGTTCTTAGAACCATTACTACATGTGTAGGCTGATCCAGTGCGTCACACCCTGTTCCTATCGCTATATACTCCGGAATAGTTTTCATCAATATATCAGTTTCAGCTGCAAAAACAGGATTTTTCAATATAGACATAGATAGAGAGTAAGAAATAAAAGTCTATCACTCGTTTTTACTATAGTCATTTACTTTTACTTTCCGATCACACTCGCCGAAATGTTCGCAAGAGACGCCTGTATAACTGCTCCGGCTGGAGTGTTTGTCATAATAATGATCCCAATAATGAGAGCAAAAGCGATGGCGAAACTGCGACCGATATGATTCATGGTTTGTATAGTGAAACGAGTCGCTGCGCAGGTCAATGCCCAGCCACCAATTTTGCCTCTTCGTGCACTTTGGCAGTGGCGGCAATCCACAAATCGGCAAGGCCGCGTGGCAAGTATTTGTAGCGCGAGACCAGTTGATCATCGACAATACTTCCATCGCTGTAGCGCACCGAACGCAGCCAGACGATTTCGTTTTTGCGCACATCACGTTCATTCACTTTCAAATCGGACGGCGCATTCTTCGTAAAATACGGGCCGTTGAGTGTGACACTACGGCCATCGGCAACAGAGAAAATACGCACATACGCATCGAAACCGACTGTTTCGGACTGAATAAGAATGGGTACCGCAAAATCATTCTTGAAGCTGAAATCCTGTGAGCCGGTATAAATCGTGACATCTTGGCCAACTCCATACTGCTCGTAATATTGCACGAATAAGCTGTGACTTTTACGATCCAACAGCGGTAATCCGGCTTGCAAAACGGCACGATACAGAGTGGTGGAACTCTGGCACACGCCGCCGCCGGGCGTTGGGCGCAGCTCGCCGCCTTCGAAGATACCAAGGCCCATGCGCCATCCTTTGCTTATGAAAACGTTGCCGATCATTTTATTGAAGGAGAATGTCTCGCCTGCCGGCACAATAATATTATTCATTTTTTCATCGAGTGCCTTGCGGACATTAAAAATGCGATTCGCATCCGATCCGCCAAAATTCGATCGTCCGGTTGCAACGAGTGTAAGGACTGTCGAAGATGAACCAGTTGTGTAAACGATATGCGCCTGATCATCCGTAAACCGGACAGTCGCGGCCAAGGTATCGTTTGCAAAAGCTTCCTGTAGGGACTTTTTAAGTTCTTTTTGATCGAACACTACGCCCGAACGCGCCATGCATTTTGGCTTCTGCATGACTGGACGAATAGTACCCTCTTCATCGGTAGTGGTAGAAGTGACGGTACAGACAGTAGCTGGTGGAAAAGATTTGGTGAGTGAGCGTGCAATATCGGACACCATGAGATCGATATCGATTACTGAGTGAATAGTGGAACCGGCATCTTCGACATGAATCCAGGTCGGATGATCTTTAAACGGAATAATCCACGGAGCGAGTGGGCGTGCATCAGGAAATGCAAAGGACAACTGAATATTTCTGGCCATGACTACCTGGCGTTCCTGCATCGCAACGCCAATACGATTATCGCTCGTACGCTGCATCGGGTCGATGATCGTGCGACCGCTTTTCAAGTCGGCAATCGGCAAAATAGTCCGACGTTGCGTTTGTTCACGAGGAGCAACAGCTGCAAGAATATTGGGCGCTTGAATCATAAGAGTGCTCATCAGCATTCCCAGTGCGATGGAACCAGACACAATCCCACCGGCGAGAATGGGATGATTAAACCGCTTGATTGAGGTATGTGTGAGTTTCATCGTGTTATTTATATTATACTATATTTTTGAGTTTTTAGCAAATATGTGCAATGCAACCGCTCACTAACCCTGTAATTTTTTTGCAAACAGAGAACTTAATAGAAACCAGAGCGGGCGTTCGCGCCCGCGGACTTGGTTACAATAGGGTCACCGCGGGCCGAAAGCCCGCTCTGTAGATTGATGATTGTATGAAATCACACTTCCTTCTCCTCGCAGTGGAGATGAGGCCCGCTCGACAAGCTGAAAACGCCACTTGCGTGACGTCTTACAGCTTCTTCCCTTAGCCTACCAATTTCCACAAAGTTGAGTGTTAGATAAAGAATTTCCGAAGTCTGCCGAAGCCAAATGCGCTGACAAGTCCGCTCATGCTCGTGAGCATCAGGCTCATGGCACCGCCCATATCGGAACCAGTCTGCGGCATAACGTAGCCCTGGAAGCTGATTGGTGGGAGCGGCTGCTGCACAATCTGCTGTTGCTGCTGTTGCTGTACAACTGGCTGGTAGACAGGCTGCTGATACACCGGCTGCTGGTCGTAGTTGTACGCATACTGTGGGTACGATGGCGGAGCGGTGTTGTAGGAATAGTTGTTAATAACCGGATTGAACGTATTCGTGTTCGAGTTCGTGTTGTTGCTGCCATTATTGTTTGGAGCAGCTGGACAAAGAATAAGTGACGATACGGTCTGGCTCTGAGCAAAAGCGGCGTTTGCTCCGTTGACGGCGGCGATGTTCAAAATCGAGCGCTGCGAACCGTCACAGACAGTCGTGTTGGTTGGAACAGTGAAAACCAACTGGACTTGCTTCTGCTGGCCGGCTGCGACTGTACCGAGCACACACACGATCGTGTTGGTTGTGCCAATCATTTGAGCGCTACAACCTGCAGTGCTTTCGGACTGAACGAAGACCAAGCCACCGGCAGGAATCGGATCGGCGATGACAACAGATTGTGCATCGATAGTCGACGTATTGCTCACTGTCAGCATGTAAGCGATCTTGTCACCGGCATTGACCGATGGAGGACCAACTTTGCTGATAGCAAGAGTGGCCTGCGTTGCAGTTGGACACGTAACAGTTGTGACAGAGGGAGCGCTGGTGATTTCGGCTACACCTGTTGCGCTCACACGCGCCGTGTTTGTCAGACTGATCTGGGAACATGTCGTCTGCGTTGGGATGTTAAAAGTAAGGGTATACGCCTGGCTGCTCTGTGCATTCAACTGAGCAAGTTCGCAGCGCACGGTTCCGGACTGATCGATACAACCCGGGCTCGAGAGAGCGGCGTTGTACTGAAGAGTAGTGGGATACTGGTCGAGAACAACAACGTTTGTCGCAGCGGCGTTACCAGCATTATAGACAGCAACGCTGTAGCTGATCGTCGTGCTGTTGCTGCGAACGATATTCACCGGAGCCGTCTTGGCGATAGAGAGGATTGGCTGATTGATAACGTTACAATTGATCGTCGTGTTTGCCGGAGTGCTGTAGACAGCCTGGCTCATGTTGTCTGCCAACGCCTGAGCCGTGTTGCTGATAGAAACAGACGACGTACAGTTGTTGATAGTCGGAACGTTGAATACGAGCGTCAAAGCCTTGCTTGCACCAACCGTGAGGTTAAATCCGTTACACGTAATAGTGTTAGAGAACAGGCTCTTGGAACATTCGGCTGAGCTGCCAGTCTGGACGTAGGTGAGCTCGGATGGGAATGAATCCTGCACTGTCACATTGGTAGCAGCGACAGAACCGTTGTTGTACACGCTCACTGTATAGATGAGCTGGCCACCGCGTGTCACCGTTGTTGCGGCAGTCTTCGTAATGGAGAGAGTTGGTGACACGATTACTGGACAGTTGAGAGTGGTTGCAGCTGGAGCGCTGCTCATCTGCGCAACGCCATCAGCAGAAACAGAAGCAACGTTACTGATAGACTGAGTGCTGCAGCTTGTAATCGTTGGCACATCGAAGGTTAAGTTGATGAGAGCTGTCTGAGCAGGCTGGATTTTCGCGATGTCACACGTAATCGTATTCGAGAACGTGCTCTTGTTACAGAAGGACGGCTTGTTCTGGGCGTTGAAAATCAAACCAGCTGGGAAGTTGTCTATGACAATCACGTTGTTTGCATCGCCGTTTCCGTTGTTGGCAACCGCAATCGTGTAGGTGAGCTGGCCACCGCGTGTGACAGCAGATGGAGCAGTCTTCGTAATAGAAAGATTTGGATTCGTGATGATTACTGGACAGTTGAGAGCGGTTGTAACCGTGTTGCTCGTTACTTGCGGCACACCATCGGCAATGAGAGCCGCTGTGTTCGAGAGAGTTTTGGCAGTACAGTTAGCGATAGTAGGAGCATTGAATGTGAGCGATACCGACTGGCTCGTGTTCGCTGCAATGCTTGCAAAAGTACAGTGGATCACACCGGAATTGTTGATACAACCAGGAGTGGAAAGAGCTGGGTTGAACTCAAGATCCGCTGGGAATTGATCGGCAATCTGTACGTTATTTGCAGCTGCATTGCCCGTGTTGTAGATACTCAAGTTGTACGTAAGCGTGTTGCCACGGATAACGGAGACTGGAGCGCTCTTGGTAAGAGACAAGTTTGGCTGATTGATAGCGTTACAGCTAATCGTTGTCTGAACCATATTACTTGTGACAGTCTGGCTCATGTTGCCTGCCGATACCTGCGCAGTGTTACTAATAGATTGCGAGACACTGCAGTTGCTGATAGTTGGGACGCTAAAGACCAGTGTTAAAGCCTTGCTCGCACCAGCTGTCAGGTTGAAACCATTACATGTGATGGTGTTAGAGAAGAGGCTCTTGGAACACTCCGATGAACTGCCATTTTGAACGTAGGCGAGGGCACCTGGGAATGCATCCTGCACGCTTACGTTGTTTGCAGTGACAGAACCGTTGTTGTACACATTGATGGTGTAGACAAGCTGGCCGCCACGTGTGACAGATGTTGGAGCAGTCTTCGTAAGAGAGAGCTGCGTCTGACAAACAGTGCCTGGAAGGATTTCTCCAAACAGACCATTGACCGGCCAGTTGTTGTTGGCATTCGTCGTGTTGCCGTACCACACATCGAGCTGGTAGGCGCCACAGCTTGGAACAGTGAGAGTGCCTGGGTAGGTAGAACGAGGGGCGACTGTGCCCATACGTTCATCGATCTGTGTCTGGACTCCGCCTGTCAAAACGTTAAATGATGCGTGTGTCACTGGGAAGGAACAGTCGGTGTTGTTGGTGATAGAAACAGAGTTGAGTGAGCCGTTGCGTGCAATGATGATCTTGCCCTGCGCCATATTTGCTTTGACCTGTTCGAGTGTGAGGGTACAGGCTGGGATGCTGGAAGAAGAACTCGAGGAACTGGAAGAACACACCGTGCCTGGGAGGATTTCTCCAAACAAACCATTGACCGACCAGTTATTATTTGGATGAGAGCTGTTGCCGTACCACACATCGAGCTGGTAGGCGCCACAGCTTGGAACAGTGAGAGTGCCTGGGTAGGTAGAACGAGGAGCAACTGTGCCCATACGTTCATCGATCTGTGTCTGAATACCTCCTGTTAGCACATTGAAGGAAGCGTGCGTCACTGGGAAGGAACAGTCGGTGTTGTTGGTGATAGAAACAGAGTTGAGTGAGCCGTTGCGTGCAATGATGATCTTGCCCTGAGCCATATTTGCTTTGACCTGTTCGAGTGTGAGGGTACAAGCGGTTGGAATAGAGGATGAGCTCGATGAACATGCTGCGCGTGTGTGACGATTGCCAAACAGAGCATTCACCGCCCAGTTATTGTTGGCCTCGGATGTCTGGCCATACCAGGCATCGAAATCGAAGGTACCACAGGCAGGAGTTGCGAGTGTGACCGCAGTAGTAGTATTTCGTGCGGCAGTTGCCGGCTTAATATCGAACTGCTGGCCGTTTGTCTGCGAATAAGCAGTAAACGGGAACGAACAATCGGTATCGTTTTTTACCAATACCTGAGTTTCTGAATCATAAAAACTAATCTTGCCCTGAGCTATATTTGCTTTGACCTGCTCGAGCGTGAGGGTACAAGCTGTTGGAATAGAGGATGAGCTAGAAGAGGAACAAACAGTGCCTGGGAGGATTTCTCCAAACAGACCATTGACCGGCCAGTTGTTGTTGGCATTCGTCGTGTTGCCGTACCACACATCGAGCTGGTAGGCGCCACAGCTTGGAACAGTGAGAGTGCCTGGGTAGGTAGAACGAGGAGCAACTGTGCCCATACGTTCATCGATCTGTGTCTGAATACCTCCTGTTAGCACATTGAAAGAAGCGTGCGTCACTGGGAAGGAACAGTCGGTGTTGTTGGTGATAGAAACAGAGTTGAGTGAGCCGTTGCGTGCAATGATGATCTTGCCCTGAGCAATATTTGCTTTGACCTGTTCGAGCGTGAGCGGAGATGTGCACGTTGACGCTGGTGGATTGGCAGTGCCGACAACCGATACGTTAAATCCACAATTACCGTAGTTATCATTGTATTTTGAATCCGGGAATGATCCGTAGAGCGCTACTGCGCCAGACGGCACAACCACTGTACTAAACAAGTTTGCCGGAATCGCATTGGAACCGTTCATGCCGCCTCCTGGAATAGCGACAACCTGACGGGCGCTATTGACGAACTGGAACGTAGCGACAAGTTTTGGATAGTGTTGCACACCATTACCCAGACAGCTGGAAGGGTTGGGTAAGCCCGCACCTCCACCCCAATTGATAGTACCGCGCATGCCAGAAATAGTGACCTGGTCACCGGCTTGGAGATTGCTGATAACAAGCTGAGCTGGCTTCGATCCTACGCCGGTCCAATGTTCGGTAAAGAATGTATTGAGGCCACGTCCACCACCGAGATCGGGGATAGGCGCGTGACCGGAACCGATAGTTGTTGAAACAATCACCGCTGTAGACCCCTGTACTGAGACAGATCCGCCGAGTACAGCTGTCTGCACAATATCTTCCTGCTCTTCCTGCGCTGCTGGAGCAACAGAGGTTTCCTGTACTGCAAGAGGCAAGACAGCTGTCTGACCTGGCAACACAGACGATGTGTCCAGAGTTGGAAGAGTCGCAGTGGAAGGCGCACTTCCCATTGCAGCCTGCTCAGCTGGCGCAGACGAAGGCTCTACGTACGGCATCAGATCCTGACCGCTATTTGCAAAAAGATCGATCAGCGAGGGCTGAGTCGATGCAGAAGACGGCAGCAAGGCAAGCTCGAGAGCCTGGCCTTCCACCAATGCAGACAGAGATTCGTCGGCACTGACCGGTGGCACCAGATTGCCAATGGCAGTACTGATGGCGCTGATGTTCAGCGTCGTGGAGAGAAAAATAGCGAGCGTCAGGGACGCAAGAAGCTTTCGTGAAGTAGTCATACGAGGAGGAGGGAAGAAATCCTTTTTTGACAAAAGGGATCAATTGTATGTATTTCAGCATTAATGTCAAGCATTCTTTTCATTCTCTTGTAGATGCGGTAAACCTGACCTCATGGCCAAAAACTCCCTTTCGCACATCCACCTGCCCGTTTTTCGTCTTTTGTGCGTAAAAAGGCTTACCGAAGCCAAAATCAGCAAAATCACCGAAAAACACCCATTTTTCAGAAAAAATTGATGAAAACCAGCACCAAAAATGCGGTCTTTTTCGTCTGCATTTGGGAACGAAGGAGGCAATGGCCAAAGAAGAATGTCTCTATCGATACACATGTTTTTCATCCTCCTTGTGACGCTTATAGGGGAAGGTTATTACACGATGAACGGGCAAAAACCGATCAGATGATCATCTTCACTCCTTCTCAAACTATTGCTATTGGAGGACTGCACGCTTTAGCCCTACAATTAGGCCATCCCACCCCTTCTTATGCAATCACGCACAACCGATGAGATCCGCAAGGCCTATCTGGATTTTTTTGCAACCAAAGGCCACGCAATTATTGCCGGAGCGTCGCTCGTGCCCGAAAACGACCCGACTGTGCTGTTTACAACCGCTGGCATGCACCCGCTAGTGCCGTATTTGATGGGCGAAGCGCATCCAGCCGGCAAGCGCCTGTGCGACGCACAGCTGTGTGTCCGTACGCAGGATATCGATGAAGTGGGCGACAATACGCATTTAACCTGCTTTGAAATGATGGGAAACTGGAGCCTTGGCGATTACTTTAAGAAAGATGCGATAGAAATGAGCTTTGAGTTCCTCACGAAGATACTAGGGATTCCACTCGAGAAATTCGCCGTCACGTGTTTTGAAGGCGACAGCGACGCACCGCGCGATGATGAATCAGCGGAGATCTGGAAGAGTCTTGGAGTGCCAGCAGAGCGCATTGGCTACTTACCAAAAGCCAAAAACTGGTGGGGACCAGCCGGCAAAACCGGCCCCTGCGGCCCCGATACCGAAATGTTCTACTGGGTGGGGCCAAGCGACTTGCCGCCACCCGGCAGTAATCCGGCAACGGATGATCCAAATTGGATGGAAATCTGGAACGACGTATTCATGCAATACAACAAGAAGGAAGACGCGACGTTTGAGCCACTTGTACAACAGAACGTGGATACCGGTATGGGACTCGAGCGCGTGGCTGCTGTGCTACAGAAGGTATCGAATGTGTATGAAACTGATTCGCTCCAGAAAATACTCAGCAAGGTACTGGCTCTGCGAAAGTCGACCGCTGCTTTGACGGATTCCGAGAATAAAGCGGCAAGAATTATTACCGATCACCTCAAGGCTGCTACGTTTATGATTGCCGATGGCGTGAAACCTTCGAATGTCGATCAAGGCTATGTGCTACGCAGATTAATTCGTCGAGCAATCCGTTCTGCTCGTCAATTAGGGCTAAACGCTGAACAAGGATTGTGTTCATTTGTGAGCAGCGAAGTGGTGGCAACTTACGCAAGTGCCTACCCAAAGCTTCGTCAGAAAGAAGATGACATTCGCTCAGTTCTCGACGGTGAAGAACAGCAGTTTTCCAAGGCACTGCACGAAGGCCAGAAACAGTTCGATAAACTCACGGAGCCCTTACAGAAGGGCCAAACCATCGATGGCCAATCGGTCTTTCACTTGTACGATACCTACGGCTTTCCAGTAGAGCTGACGAAAGAAATGGCAACCGAAAAGGGCCTGCTGATTGATGAAGCCGGATTTACCCAAGCCTTTGAAGCACATCAGAAACTCTCGCGCGCCGGAGCAGAAAAACGTTTTGCAGGAGGGCTCGCCGACACATCGGACGAGACGACAAAATTGCATACGGCCACTCACCTTCTCAACCAAGCGCTGCGCACAGTGCTGGGCGATCACGTCTATCAGAAGGGATCGAATATTACCGCCGAGCGCCTGCGTTTCGATTTCTCGCATCCCGATAAAATGACTCCCGAGCAGATCAAGAAGGCCGAAGACTTAGTGAATGAAGCGATCAAAGCCGATGCGCCTATCAGTTATAGCGTGATGACCGTCGACGAAGCCAAGGCGCAAGGCGCCATTGGCGTGTTTGGGGATAAATATGGTGAGAAAGTGAAGGTCTATACTATGAGTTCCTCTTCGACCCGTCCGGCTGCATCCGGGCAAGCAGGCTCAGGAGGACAAGTCTTTAGCAAAGAAATCTGTGGCGGGCCACATGTAGCACGTACCGGCATGCTCGGCAGTTTCAAAATTCAGAAAGAAGAAAGCTCGTCTTCTGGCGTGCGTAGAATCAAGGCGATTGTGTCTGGCGGACCGGTGGAGGTGGAGGTGGCGGGGGAAAGCGCATGAGCAGTACCATGGACACAATGCGCATGCTACGGATTCTTCCTCATGAAATAACCACGATGCCATCATAAATATTTCCCCGTCCCGACGACCTCGCTTGCGCCCATCAAACTGATTCTGAATTTGTTTCCTATTATCAAACCAAGATCTCTTCAGTAGAATGCTACTCCGTGAGACATCGCTTTCTTATTATCGCGTGTAGTATAGGAATAATTGCCGGTGCGCAGAGTACTTTTGCCATGCAGGAGCAGGTTCTTTCGCTGCAGAAAGGCGAGGTAAATGCGACGTGGAATGCGTACAATAACCTGCAAGTAGAAGTGCAGGATGATGGTGTATATATTGCAGCCAAAGAAACCGGCGTGTTTCTGGCGGACGTTGCAATAAAGCAGTCGGCGCAGACTGCGGTTATTACAACAAGTTCCGATACAAACCAAACACTCATGTTTGTATGGGTGCATGGATCGGTGGAAACCGGACAGTGGTATCGTGTAAAACTGTCGGTGCCTGCCGGCAAGCAGGTAACGTCGTCGGTTGCGCTACACATGCACAAACAATGGACCAATGAGGCAACATTGATTGGCATCGAAGCGCCGGCCGGCAGTTCGTTGACACTCCATTCCATAAGCCTTGTGCACGCCTCGCTGCTGGAACAACTCTACGAAAGTGTTCTGTCTTTTTGGACATTCGATGCCTATCAGCCTTACAGCATCAACTTCGGCTGGGGGCCGCAGGTAGCTGTAACGGAGCCCGAGCGACTAACCATGTTCAACTCGCTGCCGCCGCGCGCACTGTCGGGTACATTGATTATCTATCAACTCGTCCTTGCGGCAATGGCGCTGCTGCTGATTATCGGATTCGTTCGTTTGACCCGTTGGACGCGACCGCGCTTTCTGGTAAGCGGTATGCTCGGTATTCTGTGCGTGGCCTGGCTCGGTATGGATATCCGTATGGGCAGCGAATTTTTGTCGTGGATACACAAAGACTCAACGCAGTATATTTTTGCGCCAGTGCAGACGCGCACCTTCCGCGACCGGAATCGGTTCTACGACTTTGCGGCATTTGCGACTCCGCTTGTTGCCGATCGCAAGCACTATGTATTTTTTGCCGAAGTGCCGTGGCCGTATCTTGGCAATATCGGCTACCTTACGTATCCGGCCCTGCCATCGGACAAGATTGACCGCGATGATACATGGGTCGTGTACCGCCGCAGTGATATAAAACAGAATGAAGCAGGTGAGCTGGTTTCCAACGGAGAAATTGTTTCTGCCCCGGGCAAGATTCTTGGCCGCTTCGATGATTCATCGTTCGTCTTCCGCCTGTATTCTCCGCCGCCTGCTCTATGATGAATCTTCTTTTGCTGTGCATCGGCCTGTTACTGCCTGCCGCTTCGGGCTGGCTGGCACTCCGGCTGTGCGAAGGCAGATATCCGGTATTACACCACATCGAGCGACTCCTGTGGGCAGTCATACTCGGCCCGACTTTGTGGATGCTTGTTGTCAGAATGGTGGCTTGGGCGGGCTGGATCTCTCTTACCTTCAACGGATTTTTCGTGACGTGGCTTATTTTGACTGCTGTGCTCGCCGCTATCGCGTGGCGCTTGGGTCTACTCACTGAGCAACACGGCCCTGCCGTGCCACTCGCTCCCACACATCATCCATCAAAAAAACAGTGGATTGTGTTGGGGATTTTGCTGGCATGGACAGTGGTAAAACTGGGGGCAGGTGCGTTCGATCTGGTATCGGTTCCCACCTATTGGGATGATTCATTTAACAACTGGAACATGCGCGCAAAGGTATTTTTTCTGACAGGAGATATTACTCCGAACCTACAAGGAGAAACACTTCAACTGAGTAGCACAGGCGGCATCAGTTCGTATCCCCCAACGGTTGCACTCATAAAAACATGGCTCGTCACCTTTAAGGGGACATGGGATGACTCACTCGTCAACAGCGTTCACTTTGTCTGGTTTCTGCTGCTGATTGGCGCGTTCTTTTTTACACTACGACGTTTTACCGGACTCTTTGTGAGCTTACTTGGCGTGTACCTGCTTGTATCGATGCCACTCGTACTCTTGCATGGCACCAACCCCTACGCCGATATTTTTGTCGCCATGCATTTACTGGTGACTGTTGCCTGTTTGCTGCAGGCTGCACGATGCGATGATTACCTTACACTGCGACGATGGTTGTTATTGTTTGCCTTCTGCGCTGCGCTGCTGACATTTACGAAGAACGAAGGCACCGCACTCTACCTTCCTCTCTGCATAATCGCTGCTCTATGGGTTGTGTGGCGTACTTTCGCTCAGCGTATTCTGAGCCTACGACAGATAATAATGCTGCTGTGGCCCGCAGTCGTTTTGTTTGTGTGTGTTGCCGGTCCGTGGTTTGCGTACAAAATGATCAATAACTTGTCGTTTGGAAACGGCAAATATTTATCATCTCTGAATATCAGCTTTCACGCCGATGCGCTAAATGCCATTCTTTTTCAACTCATGCAGGAAGCGAATTTCCTCCTGCTGCCGCTCGTACTACTTCTGACCTGTATTATGGGTTGGCGTAAAATTCTTGCTTTGCCGTACAGCATTCTTGCGCTTGTCGGCATAATTGCTGCAGGCGCACAAATCGGCATCTTCATCTTTACCGGACTTGCAACCGAAGCCGTCTTACAAACAGGTTTGGCGCGCGGCATGGTACAGGTTGCCCCGCTTCTGTTGATGCTGGTTATTTTGGTGTGGGATAATCTCTGGAAAGACGTGAGGACGAGCGATGAATAAGAGCCGCGCAGTTCTTTGGATTATTATCCAATAGTAAAAGAACGTAGAACTGAGAACGTAGAACGGTAGGATGCTGATTTTTTCTTCTATCGCTGCACATTCTTATTTCGCAGCGTCCATACCGTCAGGTACGTAAGCAGCAGGAACACGCCAAACAACACCGACACACCAATAGTCTGCGGCTCGATGATACGACTGGCGATATCCATAGACAGTGACGGAAGATTGATGAGAAGATCCCAGCTGTTCCAGCGCAGAAAACGACCGACGTAAATCCCGAAGCCGCTGAGCAGCTGGACACACACAACCAACACCCAACCCGTGAAAGCTCCGCGTGTCTGCTGGACTAATTTCTGCAGGTGATGCAGCGACAAAAAACCAAGCAGCAAACCGTTCCACGCACATGAACCGATTAGTACCAAATCGAACCACAGCGGAATATTGGATCGTTCGCGCAGGTGAATGAAATCGGTTAAGATGTACGGAGCGTTCGGATAAAACACGAGCCAGACCGCCGCAAGAATGATGAGGGCAACGCGATGCGCCCGCCGCTTCACCGCTTCCACAATGAGCAGGGAAAGGCAGAAAGGGATCCACGCCAAACAGAGATTCCAGAGCAAAAAGCCAAATGTCACCCAGCCGGTATAGATGATACGCGTGAAAATGAGCGTGCAGCAAAATAGTGTGAGCGCTGCAAGCGAAAGCACTATGCCGGCATCTCGAGAGCGAAGAAGGCGTTTCATACAGGAATGATACAGAGAAAAATTATGATTTTTTACGTGTGACATGCTTCATCCATCGCCACAGAGTCGGCAGGATTGTCGCGCAGATAATTGCAAGAATGACGAGACTGAAATTCTGCTCTACCCAGGGGATAGTACCAAAGAAAAATCCACCAAACAGAAACAGGCTGACCCAGATAAAACTTCCCATGAGATTGTACATCAGGAAAGTTGTGTATTCCATTCTGCTGACACCCGCTACAAACGGCGCGAATGTCCGCATGATGGGGATAAAGCGTGCAAAGATGATGGTTCTGGCCCCATTTTTTTCGTAGAACTCATGCGCATTTTCCAGGTGCTTATGATTAAGAAACCACGCGTTTGAGCGATAGACTTTGCGCCCCACATACGACCCGATCCAGTAGTTAGTTGTATCGCCCAGAAAGCCGGCAAATGCAAACAGAAAAAACAAGATACCCACCTGTAAATTTCCTTTGGCGGCAAAGGTGCCGGCAGCAAACAACAATGAATCGCCGGGTAGAAACGGCGTGATGACCAGACCTGTTTCGCAGAATATAATGAGAAACAGAAGCACATAGGTCATTGTTCCGTACTGATCGATAATCACGCCCAAATGCGTGTCCAGATGCACAAAAACATCGATGAGAGTGTGCAGTAAGTCCATGAAATCCAAAACGAATGAAATGAAAGTTTAGAGTACTGGAAGACACAGCAAGAGCCAAGTATCGAGAGGCCAATTCCCAAAATGTTTCATGTATTTGCAGCCGGGACCCTTCGAGGTGCTCAGGGCAAGCGCAGCGTTCCGGGGCTCGATGATGGATGGATTGATGACCGCGGCCAGTCCTTCGACCAACCCAGGATAAAAAAAGCCGCTCCCGAGAGATTTTTTTGTAATACAAAAATCCCAAGCCCAAAGTCCCAATCCCCAATCCCTTCTCTCTACCCAATCGCCGCCGTCGCCGCGGACAACTCACTCAATTCTGTTGTGGTATTGGCCTGACGGGTTTGATTGTAAGTGAGCGTTAAGTCATCGAGAATATCGGATGCGTTGTCGGTTGCGTTACGCATGGCCACCATACGCGCCGAATGTTCGGCGGCTCCGGCTTCGAGCACAGCCTGATACAGCTGCACTTCGGTGAGCTGCGGCATAATGGAGTCGAGCACTTCTACAACCGACGGCTCGAACTTGAATTCATCGGCATGGTCAAAAGATGACGAGCTGGTGCGCTTCTTCTTAGGCCTACGTCGCAGTCCAAATTCTTCCGCCATGGCTTGCACCTCACTCTGCGAAAATGGAAGCAGCACTTTCACTTCCGGCTCCTGCACGAGTGCCGACACGAAATCCGGATACAAGACAATAACGTGATCGTAGCTGCCGGCCTTGAAGCTTTCGGTTAAGAGACGTGCAACCGGCAACGCATCGCGATACCGTGGATGGTTCGAGAAAGCCGGAAACGCCGCAATGATTTTTTGGCCTGTGCGAGCCAGATACTGCTGACCCTTGCGCCCGACGGCTATGTAATCGACAGTCTCGAATGTCTCGATTTTCTTCAGTTCCTGAAGATACAAATTGAGCGCACGAAATAGTTGCGTGTTCAAACTTCCGCACAGACCGCGATCGGTGGAGATAAGAACAATGAGCACATTTTGAAGCGGCCTTTCCTGCAGATACGGATGGGCGCCGGGATTGGCCTGCGCAATGTGCTGCAAAATATCCCACGCCGCCTGTGCGTACTGGCGCAGCATGTGAGCGCTATTGATAGCCTTGCGCATCTTGGACGCAGAGACCAACTCCATCGCTTTTGTCACCTGACGGGTCGACGTAATGCCTTTGATTTTGCGACGAATGTCTCTGAGGCTTCTTGCCATGGGAGAACGGAATGAGAGGTAGGGATAATGGAGCTGAGGCGAAGTACGAGGTTCGAATTACGAATTACGATTTTAGATGTGACGGATTTGCGTAATTCGTACTTCGTGATTCGCAATTCGTCTTCGTGCAAGATAAAACATCATCAATGCTCGTTTTTCATAAATCCCTCTTTAAATGTTGGAATAATTCTCTTCAGCTTCTCATCAGCCTCTTGCGTGATTTCCATGTTGAGTGCTTCCATGACGTCGTAATTCTGCGTCTTCATAAATTTGAGGAATTCGTGCTGAAAATCTTTTACCCGCTCCATCGGAATATCATCGATATAGCCGTTGACCGCTGCAAATAGAATCGCCACCTGCTCGGAAACCGGCATGGGGGAATACTGCAATTGCTTGAGAATTTCGGTGAGGCGTGCGCCACGGTCAAGTTGCTGCTTGGTAGCAGCGTCGAGATCGGAGCCAAACTGGGCAAAGACCGCCAGTTCGCGATACTGCGCCAGATCGAGACGCAATTTTCCGGCAACTTTCTTCGTCGATTTGCGCTGCGCGGCAGATCCTACGCGTGACACCGATTGACCGACGTTGACCGCCGGACGGATTCCTTTATAGAAAAGATCTGATTCCAGAAAAATCTGACCATCGGTAATGGAGATGACGTTGGTCGGAATGTACGCCGAAATATCGCCGGCTTGTGTTTCGATGATGGGTAGCGCCGTAAGCGAACCGCCGCCGAATTTTTCGTCCAAGCGTACGGCGCGTTCCAGCAAACGAGAGTGGAGATAAAACACATCACCCGGATACGCTTCGCGTCCAGGCGGACGACGCAACACGAGCGAGATCTGGCGATACGCCCATGCGTGCTTGGAAAGGTCGTCGTAGACACAGAGAACATCTTTGCCTTGATCGACGAAGTATTCCCCCATCGCGGTACCGGCAAACGGGGCAATGTACGACAAAGCAGCCGATTCGGATGCACCGGCGGATACGACAATGGTGTAGTCCATGGCTCCGTGTTTTTTGAGTTCGGCAACTGTCTTCGCAACTTTGGATTCTTTCTGTCCGATGGCAACGTAAATACAAATGACCGGACGATCTGTTTTCTGGGTAAGTTTCTGATTGATGATGGTATCGATTGCCACAGCCGTCTTGCCCGTTTGACGGTCGCCAATGATCAGCTCGCGCTGGCCGCGACCGATGGGGATCATGGCATCGATGGCCATAATGCCGGTTTGCAGCGGCGTATTGACCGCCTGACGTTCGATGACACCGGCCGCGATTTTCTCGACCGGATACATATGGGTTACCGGGATCGCAGGCCCGTCGTCTTTGGCTTCTCCGAGAGGCGAAACCACACGACCAATGAGCGCCTGCCCAACAGGCACCGACAAAATCTGGCCCGTCGCTTTCACAATGTCGCCTGCTTTCACTTTCGTAAAATCGCCGAGGATGACGGCGCCAACCTGATGTGTTTCCAAGTTGAGTGCGCTGCCGATAATGCCATTACCAAAATCGATCATTTCGGAGGATCCGATCTGCGAAAGACCTTCGATCTTGGCGATGCCATCTCGTACTTCTACCACTGTTCCAATGTGCTCATGGCGCACCTGCTTCTTGTACGCATCGATACGTTCGCTGAGAGCAGCGATGATGGAAGATTGTGACATGGGTGGCGGGTGGGAGAAATCCCAGAATCAGACAAGAAGTAAACGGGAAGCGATAAGTAGTAAGTGTAAAAAGAATTTCTCGTTTTGGTTGCTCAACGTACAATTCGTAATTCGTGATTCATAATTCGTAATTCGCTTACGAAACAAGTGGCTGTAAAAAATACTCTGTCAGTGCATTAATATCGGACCGGATACTGGTGTCGTACATTTCATCGCCAACGTGCAAAACGGCTCCGCCCAGAAGCGTTGGGTCCTTGGATTCACGCAGGTGCACTTTGCGTCCCAGTGCCTTTTCTATTTTCTTGTGCAGCCGTTCTTTCAGTTCGCCGCTATCGCCGCTTGGCGTAAACAGATGCGCGAACACCACCGAGTCTTGTTTTTCGAGCGCAGAAACAACGCGGCCTGGAAAATTCTTAAGATCGGATCTGCCTTTTTCCTCCAACATTTCAATTGCTTTGTTGCAGACATCGGCAAAATCTTTTTCCGGAATCGCTTTGGATAATTCCACAAGAGCCTGCGCGATGGCATCGGGATCAAAATTGCTCATACTTGAGTGGAGGAAATTTCCTTTTCGAGGAGGGCGAGAAGCCTCTTCTGATCGGCAGGCTTGAATTCGCGCTCCAGTATTTTTTCGGTCATGCGGATAATGAGCGCAGACAGAGTTCCCTGCGCTTCTTCAAAAACTTTCCGTCGATCTTCGGCAAGTTTCGTCTGGCCTTTGGCGATAATCGCCTCGGCTTCGCGGCGCGCGGAATGCAGAAGTTCCTGTCGCATTTTTTCGGCTTCTTCTTTTGCCATTTCCAGCATTTTTCCCGCCTCTTTATCGGCTTCACTGAGACGTATGCGTCGCAATTCTTCCAGCTCTTTGGCCTGATTTTCGATACGCGCAACTTCGTCCATTGATTTTTTGATACGATCGCGACGTTCATCGAGCAAGCGCAAGATCGGCTTATAGACAAAGTACATCAGCACTCCGGTAATAATTGCAAAGTTCACAATCTGCGCTATGAGCAGAGTCCAGTTGATGCCGAGCTTTGCGAGGATTTCCATGAGAGAGGGGTAAAGTTCTGCGAAGTGCGAGGAAAGGAATGAGCTTTTTAGCTTGTAGCTTCTTAAGAGATGCAATAATTCCAGAATCCTAAAAAGCTATATCCTATTAAACAAATTTCAGAATCAGCGCTATAACAAGACAGTAAATGGCGATGGCTTCGGCGAAGGCAGCCGTTAAAATCATCGCAGTCTGAATACGCGAGGCAGCTTCGGGATTGCGACCAATGGCCTCAACAGATTTGGCGCCGATCCAACCGATTGCAAGTGCAGAACCAAGAGGCGTCACCATCATGACCAATGCCACGGCAAAGTTTTTGTCTGCAAGCATCGTACTTGTCTGAGTTACGAGATCTGTAGCTTCTACTGCCATAATGGAGGAGGGGAAAAAGTGGGGAAAAGTAAGCGAATATTACTCCTGTATTGCTAGACGAACCTCAATGTCTGGAGGAATGAAGATGCACTTCGTCATGGTGACCGTGAGCGGTCATCGCCATTTTTAGAAAGACAAGTGTCAGCATGGCAAAGACCAATGCCTGAATGAAGCCGACGAAAATTTCCAGACCCAAAAACGGAATTGGCGCTATATACGGCACCAAAAAAGCGATAACGACTAATAGCACTTCACCCGCAAAAATATTTCCAAATAAACGAAAGGTAAAGGAAACGAGACGGGAAAATTCGGCGAATAACTCGAGAATACCGACGAAGCTACCGAAGAAATCTTTCCACGGAGCAACGAAAAATTTTCCCGCGTACGACGAAATGCCAAGTGCCGCGATGCCGAATATCTGTACCGACCCAATGGAGATGAGGGCGAATGCGAGCGTCATATTGACATCGGCATTCATGGAACGCAGCAGAGGTACTGCCATGAGACGTCCGTCGTGCATAGAAAGAATCGTGATACTGCCGACTCCCGGCAAAATACCCATCCAGTTGGCGATAATGATGAAAATAAAAATAGTCGCAACAATCGGAAAAATGCGCTTGGTCTGCTTTTCGTCGTGCATGATGGAATTGAAAAATTGAAACAGTTCTCCGACAATCATTTCCATCAGTGTTTGAAAGCGTCCAGGAATCAGCTTATAGCCGCTCGCTTTGGTCATAAGAGAGATAATGACAATCACGCCCATAGCCAGCCATGCCATGAGCAATGTATTGCGTATTTCAAATGATCCCAGATGCCCGATCACTTCCGATGCCAGTGTAGGTGCGGCGAGGACAGCCATATCAGTTCATTAATGAGAAAGGAGAGCGAAAAGTCAAGGGTCTTAGAGCCCACTTTTGTTGATCTCTTGGATCTTTCGCAGCACACCGATAGTCGAAATAGTGAGAGCTAAGACAATCCCGAACAATAAAAACGACGGTGATGTTTTCAGATACTTATCGAGATACGCTCCACCGAAGCAAAAAGCGACAGCAGGCAGTGCAATAATGTAGCCCAGCTCGACTGCAAACTGCAGCGCCAGAGTGAAGGTTTTGTCTTCTTTGACTTGAGCATCAGGCGACCGTGGTGCAGGAGAATCGGACATAGATTAGAGGGAACGACGAGAAGAAGACCTGCGGCGGCGCACGCTTTTCAGACGTGCAAGCTCGCGATCGAGAATGGCAGTTGCCTGGGCAAATCCTTCACTGTCGCCCTGTCGCTGATTTTTCAGCACTTCTTCCGCCCGCTTCTTGGCCTGCTCAATCGCCTCTTCCTCCAGCGATTCTACGCGATCGGCAATATCACTTAAAATGCGGATGGTATTGTGCTCCACCTCGACCACACCCTGCGCTACAGCAAAAAACTGCTCGCCGCCCTTGCCATCGCGCACAATGATCGTGCCGGGTTGCAGCGTGGAAATGAGCGGAATATGTCCGCTGAGAACCGTAATTTCTCCGGCAGTCGTCGGAATCGTAATACTCTGCGCATCTGCAGAGAAGGCTACTTCTTCGGGGGTGATAATTGAGAGATGAATCATGGAAAAAGTATGCAGTATTCTGAATTCAGAATGAAGAATGTGCGAATTTTTTATATCCCGCAGCAGCGATTCGCAAATCGCTGTTGTAAGACCCGAGAACCGCGATTTGCGAATCGCGACTGCGGATTAAGGGAGTATCAATCATAGATACGTTTATCTTGGCCGTTGATTGCTTACTTACAACATTCATAATTCATAATACGTAATACATAATTCTTATTTCACTTCATCTATTCCTCCTTTCATATAGAACGCTTGTTCCGGCACGCTGTCTACATCGCCGTCGAGAATCGCCTTGAATCCGCGAATGGTTTCTTTGATCGGCACGAACTTGCCCGGAATGCCGGTAAACGTTTCGCCAACGAAGAAGGGCTGAGAAAGATACCGCTGAATCTTGCGCGCACGCTGGACGCTGCGTTTGTCTTCTTCCGCCAATTCCTCCATACCGAGAATCGCGATAATGTCCTGCAGCTCTTTGTAGCGCTGCAATACTTTCTGCACGTTACGCGCCGTTTCATAATGCTCCTGTCCGACAATATCGGGCGACAGAATATTGGACGTGGAATCGAGCGGATCGACAGCCGGATAAATACCGAGCTCGGAAAGCGCGCGTGTCAGAACGATAGTGGAATCTAAATGACCGAACGTGGTGGCCGGTGCCGGATCGGTAAAGTCGTCGGCTGGAACATAGATGGCCTGCACAGATGTGATGGATCCTTTGGTGGTGGAAGTGATGCGCTCCTGCACTTGTCCCATTTCGTTGGCAAGTGTCGGCTGATAACCGACCGCCGACGGAATACGACCGAGGAGTGCCGAAAGCTCGGCGCCAGCCTGGGTAAAGCGAAAAATGTTATCGATAAACAGCAGGACATCGCGGCGTTCTTCGTCGCGGAAATATTCAGCCATCGAAAGCCCTGTAAGTGCGACACGAAGGCGCGGGCCCGGTGGCTCGTTCATCTGGCCGAAGACGAGAGCTGTTTTGTCCAAGACGCCGGATTTTTTCATTTCGTAGTACAAGTCGTTTCCCTCCCGGCTGCGCTCGCCTACTCCCGCAAATACCGAAAATCCTCCGTGTGTGGATGCAACGGCGTAGATCAACTCTTTTACGACCACTGTTTTGCCGACACCGGCTCCGCCAAACAGTCCGACTTTTCCTCCTTTTAAGATAGGGCAAATAAGATCGATCACTTTGATGCCGGTCTCGAGCACTTCTGTCTGCGTGGACTGATCGGTAAAAGAAGGTGCAGGACGATGAATCGGATATTTTTTCTTTGTCGTTACGGCCGGCATACCATCGATCGGCTCGCCGAGCACATCGAACATGCGCCCCAGAGTTTCGGGGCCGACTGGCACCATAATAGGAGCGCCCGTGTCTTCTACTTCGCTGCCGCGGCTCAAGCCATCGGTTGAACCCATCGCTACCGCACGAACCAGTGCGCCTTGCAAATGCTGCTGTACTTCCAGCGTGAGTGTTTTATCGCCAATTTTTGTTGTGAGGGCAGAATAAATAGGCGGCACCGTCTCCGCCGTGAACTGACAATCCACTACAGCGCCGACAACTTGAGTGATCGTTCCTGGCATAAGGTAAAGGAAAAACGGCTAAACGAGTCAGATTTGATTGAATCTAGCAAGCTCCCTCTTCTTTGTCGAGGGTCTAAGCAGATGTTTTGGCTGTGACAAAAAAGCAACTATCATTCTGGCTTTTTCTTCGGAAATAGCATGATGATTGCACCTGAGCAACTATCACCACTTGGTCAATTTTCCATTATCAATTACCATAGCCTCATGCCAACTCCACTCGTCGCCGTTATTATGGGAAGCAAGTCCGACTGGGAAACGATGCAACATGCCGATGGGATACTCAAAGATTTCGGTGTCGCGCACGAATGCGAAGTAGTATCGGCGCACCGCACACCCAAGTGGATGCTCGAATTTGCCGAGTCTGCCGAAAAGCGCGGAGTAGAAGTAATTATTGCCGGAGCCGGAGGGGCTGCACATTTACCGGGCATGACAGCCGCCTTTACGACACTGCCCGTGCTCGGCGTGCCGGTTGAAACAAAGACTATTAAAGGAATTGATTCGCTCCTCTCCATTGCGCAAATGCCAGCAGGCGTACCAGTTGGCACGCTCGCAATTGGCGTAGCCGGCGCCAAGAATGCGGCACTTCTTGCAATTGCGATTTTGGCGAATAAGCGACCGGAACTACGCGAGAAACTCAAAAAATTCCGGCAGAAGCAGGAGGAGGAGGTGAGGAAGATGAGGGTGGGATAATTGATCTTAATTTCACCTCAAATCCGCAGATGCGATTGATCAACGGAAATATGAGGAAAATATTCCCTTCTCCGAAGTTTTCGGAAAGCAGAAATAAATCTGCTATCATTTGTCCATGTCTCAGATCCAAACCATCGGCATCCTCGGCGGCGGACAGTTAGGCATGATGCTCGGCGAGAGCGCCAAGAAACTAGGGCTGATGTGCGTATTTCTCGATCCGGCCGACAAACCACCTGCCGCCAAAACTGGCGAAGTCATCAAAGCAAAATACGATGACGAAGCTGCGCTCAAGCAGCTTGCTGATAGGTGCGATGTGATTACGTACGAATTCGAGAACGTACCGGTGAGTGCCGTCAAATATTTAGAAGGACTTGGCAAAACGGTCTATCCAAAAATGGACGCGCTGGAAACTGCGCAGGATCGTGTATTTGAAAAGTCCTTGTTCGAAAAAATTGGCATTCCTACACCGCCTTTTAAAGCCGTAAAAACCGAACAAGATTTGTATGCAGCTATGGAAATAATCGGTGTGCCAGCGGTCATGAAAACATGTCGCCAGGGCTACGATGGCAAAGGTCAGGCGATTATCAAAACATCGGGTGACGTGCTGCCAGCTTGGAATAAGTTACAGGGACTTGAGCTCGTTATCGAAAAATTCATTTCGTTCCAGCGCGAACTGTCGATGATCTGCGTGCGAAGTACAACCGGCGAAACCGCCTTTTATCCGCTGAATGAAAACGTGCACCGACAGGGAATTTTGCGCATTACGCGCTCCCCTACTACCGTGACGCCTGCAGTTCAGGCTCAGGCCGAAAGCTACGCCAAAAAGTTATTGGATCATTTCAATTACATCGGCGTTCTCACCATCGAATTCTGCGATGTTGACGGTCAATTGATGGCGATCGAAATGGCGCCGCGCGTGCACAACTCCGGTCATTGGACGATAGAAGGCGCGCAGACGAGCCAGTTTGAAAATCATCTACGCGCGATTACGGGACAGCCGCTCGGTCCTACGCAAGCGACAGGCTCGTGCGCTATGCTAAATATTATTGGCATAGAGCCAACACTTGCCAGCTTGATTGGTCAGCCGGGTGTGTACATTCATATGTACGGCAAACAGCCGCAGCCAGGAAGAAAACTTGGTCACATCACGCTCGTTGCACAAAAACCGGCGGTGCTGCAGGAAATGATTAAGGTCGTGCAACAGGTGATAGGCTGAGGCAACTACCAAACACCAAGAAGCCAACCACCAATTTTTTAGGAGTTGAGAGTTGGTAGTTACCGCAGATTGGTAGTTGAGACTTGGAAGTTGGTAGTTATTCCCAGACCCTGCTACACTTATGCCCATGCCTTCCTACGCCGCATTCGTCGGACATCAGCCGACGCTCAGTATCACCGAACTGTCTGCCCGTTTGCCAGATATGAAGATTGTCCACAACTTCGAAAATCAGTTTGTGGTGTTTTCAACGGAACAGAAAATCGATCAGAACTTTCTGCAGACTCTTGGCGGAACGGTTTTGTTGGCGCGTGAAGTGCCGGGCGGCGCAACGGCGACATTTGCGCAAATGCCAACGCTGCTGCTCAATGAAATGGAAGGCGCAAAAGGCAAGCACACATTTGCCCTTCGTTTTCTGGGACTGCACCGCAGCAAAGGCCGCGAGCTGTATCGCATGTGTAAAGACTTACTCAAGCAGAACGGAAAATCATCGCGCTATGTGGGTAACGAAAATCAGCCGGCGCAAGCGATTCAATTGCACGACGAAGGACTGATGGAAAAGAGTGGTTGTGAGCTCGTGATTCTTAAAGACAAACATCATCAGTGGATTGGTAAAACGATTGCGGCGCAGAATGTGAAAGCCTACACCATGCGCGATATGGAAAAGCCGGTACGCGATGTGACAGTCGGCTTACTTCCGCCAAAACTGGCGCAGATGATGCTCAACCTCGGTTGGTACATGGCCAATACAAAAGCCAAAAAGCAGCTGAAAACTCTTACCGTGTTCGATCCATTCTGCGGCACCGGCGTGATTCCGATGGAAGCCATGCTCCTGCGCTGGAATGTGCTGGCATCCGATGTCTCACTTAAAGCCGTAAACGGTTGTACTAAAAATATCGAATGGGTGCGCAAGACGTACAAGATTTTGAAGAAAGACAGCGATGCAACTATTTGGAAACAAGATGCCACGAAAGCTTTTGAACTCAAAGAATTGCCAGATGTCATTGTGACCGAAGGCTCACTGGGCCCGGCACTGATGCAGCGCCCGACACTCAAGGAAAGTGACACCATGCTCAAAGACAGCGAACGCTTAGAAAAAGAATTTTTGGAAAACTGCGCCAAAACTCTCCCCGGTGTGCCAGTTGTGATGATGTGGCCTGTTTGGTACACGCAAAAGCGTCCACAGTTTTTGGACAAAGCCTTGAAGATCTCGACCGATCTTGGCTACACGCCAGTGCTTCCACCACATATTTCACCTGCCAGCCCCGAACGCTTTACGCTGATCTACCGCCGGCCGGATCAGTATGTGGGACGAGAGATTGTGATGCTGATGCCGAAGTAAAGGACTCAGAGGAAGCAAAGGACTCAAAAGACTCAAAGGATTTTTGAATTTTCATCAATTGAATCATCTGCTCGTTTATGCATTCAAAATTAATTCGTAATTCGTAATTCGTAATTCGTAATTCGTAATTCGTAATTCGTAATTCGTAATTCGTAATTCGTAATTCGTAATTCGTAATTCGTAATTCGCCTGTCCGCCGGAGTCAACCGCGGCTGACGTAGGTGGATAATTCGTAATGTGCTTGCTTCCCATTATAAACACCGTCTTTTGATCGAGATTCTGCGTAGAATACCGTTGTGAAAAAACTGCTGCGAACGCTGGCAACCATCATCATTCCCCTGTTCTGTCTTTGGCAAATTATTGCGATTGCTGTGTATCTGATTCCCAGTAGCGCCACTCTGCCGCTGATGAATAAAGTTATTACGCCAATCAAAACATTCACATCATCATACGTGCTCATAACAAGCCAATGGCAAATATGGGATATTTTTTCTCCCAATCCGCTGAGGCGCGTTTCTCTACACAGCATCGATACGCGTTTGGTCGATGGTCGATGGCAAACAATACGCCCACTCGATCCGCAATCTATTCCCTGGCCGATTCGGGTGAAAGAACTCAAGATTCTCGGGCGGCTGGAAGAAGACGGCTGGCGCAATGCGGTGCCAAGTTATTTGGCAGCTCGATGCACGATGGAACAGTTATCCGATATCGATATCCGTCTCCATGTTGTTCGTTATGTCATTCCTCTGCCTGCCGAAGTACGAGCGTTTGGTGGCTGGCAGAACTGGCAGCCGCAAAAGGAAGAACTGGATCTCGGCTTTACGCATTGTCCCTATTCTGCACGTTCGACATAACGCATTGCGTAAGATTTATACCCTCGTCGACACATTCTCTTTGTATCATTCATGAACCGTTCACACGCATCTACTCCTTGGCTCAGCTGGAAAAAATTCTGGTTCGCGCCTGTGTCGGCTAGCGGCTTTGGACTGATGCGCATTGCTTTTGGGCTGTGTGCACTGACCGTTTATCTGCTGCAGATGCCATACATTTGGTACTACTACAGCGACAAGGGTATTTTTCCACCGCACCTGGTTTCTGTCATGTTGCGACACGCTCATCGCTTTTCGCTGCTCGATAGTATTCACACGCCACTGGAAGTCACCTGGTTGTACAGTATTCTCATCGCTGCTCTCATCTGTGTGACGATCGGCATCTTTACACGGCCTGCACTCCTCGTTACGACTATCCTGCTGTTCTCGTTTCATGAGTATGCACTTGTAATGCTCGATGGCAGTGATACCGTTTTGCGCCTGATTTGCTTCCTGCTTCTGCTTGCACCATCGGGACGAGCGTTTTCACTCGACAGCGCCATCGCGCGTGTACAAAGCTGGCGGCACTTGGGTCACGATATTCCACATACAGAACGCCGAATGTCTATTTGGCCGTACCGGCTTTTACTCTGGCAAATGATTTGCTTATACGTGAGTTCGGCCATCGGGAAAATGCAGGGCGATATGTGGTGGAACGGTACGGCTGTCCAAAGCGTTTTGCTGCACCCGTGGTTCTCGCGCGTATCACCGGACATTGTTCACCGGTACATCGAACCACTCAGTCCGATTCTGACAATCTTTACCGTTCTCGTGCAAATTCTCTGGCTGGGGATTTTGATTCTCGCAATAGTCCACTGGTTTGTACCGAAGAATGCGAAACGATATGTGCCGGTTGATGCTTATAAACGCGCGCTGATTCTGTGTGGCGTGTTACTCCACGGCGGCATCGCGGTTTTTATGGATGTCGGCGTGTTTTCATTTGCGATGATGACTGCCTATATCGGCTTGTTTACCGATACGGATTTTGAGGAGTTTCGCCACGCCCTCACCAAACACGCACGATCACGCGTCGTTATTTTGTATGACGGCCACTGTCGTCTCTGTCGCCGCATGATGGCAATTTTGAGCATGCTCGACTGGCTGCAACGCTTGCAGCTTGTCGACTATCACGATGCCAGTGCGCGCAAACGCATTGTTCCAACAACCTCGCTTGCGACACTTTCCCATGTCATGCATGCGAAATTGCCCAATGGAAAACTGGTCGCCGGCTTCTTCGCCTTCCGCGCCATCACCTGGCACTTACCTTTTTTGTGGCTGATTGCGCCGTTTCTCTATGCACCGGGCATCGATGCGATTGGCGCAATGATGTACGAGAAAGTCGCAGCAAATCGCATAAGCTGCAAGGATGGAGTGTGCAAGATATAAGATTCAGGAGATCGAAGAAGAGGGATATTTGACAAAAAAATCACAGAGAATATTTTGTCTGTATGCTAAACGTTATCATTCTGGAAGATCATGAGCATTATCAGGTAACTATAAGGGCATCCATTCCTGAAGGCATTCAATATGTGCTGGTGGCAACAAGTAGCGAGCTGCAAGATCTTTTGCCTACCACCGACGCAACTCTGTTTTTTCTGGATGATAATGTGCCAATCAGTCCCAATGGGCATATCGATTACTATTTTCTTTCAAATGCAGCGGCAATACAAAAAAGCAAGCCAGATGCGAAAATTTGGTATACGGGAAGTATGCCGGGAAGAAAGGAAGAAAGCTTCTGCAACACTCACGGCATTCCAATGATTCCTAAAAACGAGATTGGACAAACATTGAAAGATCTCCTCGAAAAATCACAGTAGACACATGCGTTCGGATGTCACTCTAGGAATGAGTTTTATCCGTCTCATAGTGCTTCGACACTTCGTCGACCACTTCTTTGAGTGATGTCTGGGATTTCACAAAGTACCGCTGCGCACCCAGCATTTTGACCGTGCTCACATCGTTCTCGCTCCCAAGTGCGGAGAGCACGAAAAACGGCGTTTCCTTGTTTTGTGTATCGGTGCGCTCGCGCAGCACATCGAAGCCGGTTTTGCGCGGCATCAGCAAGTCCATAACCACCCCATCGAAATGCATCTCTTTCAGCTTCTCCAATGCGCCAGTGCCGTCGTACGCAGTAGTAACGGAGTAACCCTGTTTCGTGAATTTAACCGATAACGCCTGCGCCAGCGCACGCTCATCTTCTACGATCAGAAGTTGCTTGGGTTCGACGTAGGTGTCTGATTTTTGTATCTGCGTCATCCAAATAGTATACAGGAAAACGCCTTTTCGCGCTAGTGGCTGCCCTCACCCCCAACCCCTCTCCCCGCTAAAGCGAGGAGAGGGGAGCTTTAATTTAAAAAGATTGGATTTGGTTCAAAGAATGACAAATACTTCTTTTGAATGTCCCTCTCCATGCTTCAGCAGGGAGAGGGTGGCCGAAGGCCGGGTGAGGGACGTAAAGAAACTCCCCAAATCCGTAAGACTGTCGTGTAAGAGGCGTCATGTGTAGTACTTTCTTTCCTTTTCATGACCAAAGTGCACCTACAACTCCTCTCTGGCATTTCGCTCGCGATGTGGGCGTTTATGATCAAAGTACACGCTACAGGAATATAGGCTAAATCTTTGCCAGAACCCTTGCGAAGCGCAGTCAAATGCCCGACAATACGCGCAATGGCTCCCCTATTCGCTATCACCGCATTTTACAAATTCTTTCCGATTGGAAAGGATGAGCTGCAACCACTGCAGTCTTTTTTGCAAGCCGAGGGAGACAAGTTAGATATGTGCGGTCTGCTGCTGATTGCGCCAGAAGGGATGAATGCCACGGTTGCCGGATCGCCCGATGCGGTTGCGGCATTTAAAAAAGTGATAGAGGCAAAGGCCGGTTCCGTCATCTTCAAAAACAGTACTACCGACACCAAACCGTTTAAGCGCTACAAAGCCAAAATTCGCGAGGAAATTGTCTCAATTGGCGATACCAGCAATGTGCCCCGCGACTCACTGACGCACGTGACACCGGATGAATGGGACGCCATGCTGCAAAACGAAGATGTCTTGGTGATTGATACGCGTAACGACTATGAAACAGCGATCGGCATGTTTGAAAAGGCAGTCGATCCGAAGCTGAAAACATTTCAGGAATTTCCAGAGTACGTACGCAACGCCGACATTCCAAAAGATAAGAAAGTGATGATCTACTGCACTGGCGGCATTCGCTGCGAAAAAGCGGCAGTGGAACTCAAGCGACAAGGTTACAACAATGTCTATCAACTGTCGGGCGGCATTCTCAAATATTTAGAAGAGAAGGCGAAGAGCAAATTTCATGGTGAATGTTTCGTGTTCGACCATCGCGTTGCGGTGGATGAAAAACTTGAACCGTCAAAAAAATACAAGCTGTGCCCGCACTGCGGCGATCCAGGCGACGAAACGATCGTCTGCGGCGAGTGCAAGCAATCCGCTATTATTTGCAAAGATTGCAGTCGTACACCTACTCTTCGTACGTGTTCCAAAAACTGCGCGTACCATCATGAAAAACACCTCGACTCTTCCCTCGCTCATGCGTAAGCATGTTCCTGCGACTCTGTCGGTTGCCTTACTGCTAAGCGCTTTTGCTGCGTGTAATTCGCAGACGGTTGTTCCAGATGCCACAAACACATCGTCATCGCAGCAACAACCATTATCGAGTTCAGACGCTATGATTTCTTCGTCGATAAGTTCGCTTGCAACCACATCGCCTTCTTCTCACTCGTCTTCATCGATCGTTTCGTGGGTCAAGTCCTCAGCCGAAAGGAAAAATCGTGTGCAGCCTGCCTTTTCCAATGCGAACGATGTGTGGCGCGGAAATTTCCCCGTTACGCGAATCGGCAAACAGGTGCTGACAGCGTTCCTTATAAAAGCCGGCCTTCCCGAAATTGCATCGCTGCACGTTGGTGGCGGGACTTCTGCTCTTACGCCAGAGATCTGCAACAAACTCTTTGGCAAGTATCAGGTTATTGCCAAGACGAATGCGAATGCTGGCCGTTGTACCAACAATCTTTTAAGCGACGGAACATTTGCCGATAGCGATCCGATCGTCATTAATCTTAGTGAATTTGACGGGAAATACCTGCTGCTTATAGTGGATGAAGAAGGCCTGGGTGCAGCTAAAATGTTCTCCTACGTCTACTCGATTGAAACCGGAGATTTCTCTGTTATTCATCGCACAAAATTTGGCGATACCTACATTTATTATAGCGACTTCGTTCTCTACTTCGTCGCGCCAGACGGCAAGCTGACGTATACGTACGACTTGGAGCGGGAGGAGTTGGTGAAGCGATAAAAAGGACTCAGAGGAAGGAGAAGACTCAAAGGACTCAAAAGATACTTAGTTATTCATTGCATTCAAATATGGAGTAGTGGGAATATAAAATATCCTTTGCTTCCTCTGAGTCCTTTGAGTCTTCTGAGTCATTTAATAAACGCCGATGCCAAACCTAAAAACGCCAGGAAGCCTACGACATCTGTTGCGGTCGTCACAAAAACGGTTGCCGAAATGGCTGGATCAATTTTGAGCGCCTTGAGCGCAAGCGGCACAATCGCTCCAAAAACACCGGCGACGACGAGGTTAATGATCATGGAAAACAGCAAGATAATGGCAATGTTGGCAGTTCCATTGAGGAGAAACACCACTGTAGCCACAATGAGACCGTTGATGAGGCCGTTAATGAGGCCGGCAATCGCTTCTTTGCTGATGACATGCCACCACCAACCCTTGCGCCTGGTACCTTCGCCAAGTGCCAGACCACGCACGACAACAGCCAGTGTCTGCGTTCCGGCATTGCCACCCATGCCAGCAACGATTGGCATGTAGGCTGCCAGTATGGCGGTTTTGGCAATTGTTCCCTGAAACCGCGACACCACAAACGCAGCCAGAAAAGCGGTTGCCAAGTTAATAATGAGCCAGACGTACCGAAATTTTACCGCCGCAAATGCGGAGTCGGATAATTCTTCTTCTTTGTTTACACCGGCGAAGAGGTAGAAATCTTCTGTCGCCTCCATCTGAGCTACGCGCAGTAGATCTTGCAGGTGAATAACGCCGAGAAATTGATTATCATCGACAACGCCAATGAGATCTGCTTTCTTCTGCGTTGCTATTTTCAGGACTTTTTCCTGATCCGTTTTGGACGAAGTGGTGACAAGAGGAGTGAGCAAATCCGCCACCGGCTTCGTCGGTGGGTTGAACATAAGAGTTCGATACGGCACAAACCCCAGCAAATGTTCGTGCGAATCGACAACGATCACAATCGGCGCCTGCTTGTGAACCTGCGCATGCTGACGGACTTTGTCGGACACTTCTTTGATGGTGCTCTCTTCGATGACGGTGATGAAGTTCAAGTCCATGAGTCCTCCAGCTGTATCGGGACTAAATTTAAGCAGCTTCTCGATTTTCGTCCGCTTATCATCTTTGATGTGTCGCAAAATAAGACTGCGACGTTCTTCGGGTAATTCGTGCAGCAAGTCGGCGGCATCATCCTCGTTATTGAAGTGCAGAAAACGAGCCAACGCGTGATCCGACAGACGCGGCAAAATGAACGCGCGCGTGTTTTCTGTAACGAGCAACGCCACTTCGGCCTGTATTTCTGGTGGCAGCAACACAAATGCCTTGCGCTTGCCGTGCGATAATCTGTCGAGCACAAGAGCAACGTCGCCATGCCCATGACGCATCAGAAGATTTTTAAGTTTCAAATCTTCTTTTTTTCCGAGGAGGCCGTCGACGTGCTCAAGGAGGTTGGAAATTACCATAAGTGGAAGGGCAGCTTGTGTGGAAGACACGCATTCGAGTGCGTTTTGTCGATTCTCTCCGCCAGTGTCTGACTCCTTTATGCCCCTCCGCGCGCAGGAAGACAAGGGGAAATGGCGGGGAGGGCGAGGGTTGGGGTTAGGGATTGGAATGGAATATTTGTTTGTTTATTCGTTTTTAGTTTATGGTTTTTCGTTATCTTTATTCTTCTGGAATCCGAAGATTGGGACTTGATAACTTCCACTGACTCCTTTGATTTTTCTGCATCCTTCCTTTGAGTCCTCTGAGTCTTTTGAGTCTTCTGAGTCCTTTGCTCTGCATCCTCTATTACATCATCAATTGCCACTTTCCAACTATCAGACTCAGCACCAAAAGAATCAGCGGCTGATGGATAAGATAAATCAGCAGTGAATAGCGTCCCGGCAGTCCGATGATGCCGATTGATCGATGACGGAGAAACTGATCGAGACGTTTTGTTCGCCAATGCGGATTGCGCACAAAGAAAAAATGACCAATTGCAACACCAATGAGCACGACGCCAAACCATGGAAACAGCGGAAAATAATCGATGGTCTGAAAGCCGGTATACGTAATGCCAAACGGCAGTAAGAGTGATGAATGAATAAATATTGTACTCACGTATTTTCCTATGCATATAGACAAAATTCCGATCACAATATTATATTCTTTCAATCGATAAAAGAACGGCAGCACAAGAACGCTCACACCAATCAGATGTAAAATGCCGAACCGAACGTAGGTCTGTGTATCAAAAATATACGTCGTCAGGCTGATCAGTACTCCATAGCCGATGATCCGAAGACCGCGCCGAAGATATTTGCGATACACTAATTTGCCCGGATTCGCTGCAGTGCGCTGATACGACAAAACAAAGCTGATGCCGACCAGAATGAGAAAGAGCGATGCGCTGCAGACTTGAAATGTCTTCCAGAACGGTACAGAGAGATCGATCGAGGATGATCCGTACAGAAATTCCAAGTCGAACAGGATGTGATAGATAACCATTAGAAAAATCGCAATCGTGCGTAGGAGATCGATTTCCGGATAGCGATGCTGCATTGAATGACTCATCTGAGCAATAGTAACACGTCTACTCAGTAGGTAGCTTATGGTTTATTTGGGGTAGCCGGCGGTTTAAACCGCCGGCTACCTCGACGAGAGTACAAGCCTATATTCCGTCGACTTCGCTGCTTACTTCGACCGATGCGGCCGAAATATCGGCACTGGTAGCACCCGAGAGTTTTACCCCATCGACGTACGCTTTGTGCGCAGCTTTTACTGCCTCTCTCTTTGTCTGGGACAATGCGCGCACTGCTTTGTTGAATACATCCCACGCAGTCTTGCGAGCAGTAATATCTTTGGCAGTCCAGGCAGCAACGAGAGATGTTTTAAGTGTCGTGCGAGCGACCTCCCACGATGCAAAGGCAGTTTTGTGCGCAGCGATAATTGCATCTTCGCGCGTGGAAACGAGAGCGGCGATTGCGACTCCATCCAGAGCCTGCTTGGCACTGGAAGATTGGCGCGTCATCGCTTTCTCAGTTTTGCTTGTCTGAAGATTGCGACGCGACAAGCCAGCCTGCTGACGGACTGTTGCGGTGCGAGAAGGAAGCGCTGTCGTCATGGCATCGGCCGCGAACGCAGGAACTGCAGCAGTGAGAGTGAGCACGCCGATCGATACGAAAGAAATGAATGTATTTTTCATACATGAAAGGGAGAAAATAAGACTTCTAGCATAGCAGCAGGAAAGACTATGAAAGTTTTTTTGGACATATGGTCAAGTAAAAAAGTGGTATAAAAAAAGGCGGCACCTGTCCTGAGAGTGCCGCCTTTTCCTCTTCTTCCTCTATATTCGTCTCGTTGGATGCGATGTGGACCGGAATGCGTTGAGCAAAAACAGCAGCACAACAGCACCAACGACAGAAGTAATGAGGGAACCGATTAATCCGTATGTTCCGATGTTCAGCATGTCGAAGATGAATCCGCCGACAAGCGCGCCTAGAACACCCACAATGAGGTTCCCGATCAACCCGAAGCCCGAACCTTTCATAATTTCGCCGGCTATCCAGCCAGCTAACATGCCAATGATGAGAAACAGAACGATGTTCATAGAGATAAGAAGGAAAAGAAGTAGAGAAACTGGTGAGAATTTTTATCGACATATGCCTAGACGACCCTCGACTGGTATCATTACACGTTGGTATTTACATTTTTGAACTTTGTTTTTTAATCATGGAGAGGAGTCAGAGAAAACAAACGACTCAAAAGACTCAAAGGATTGGAAGTGCAGGAACGAAAATAAGACACGAAAAAAAGATGTAGATATGCATCGCATAGAGAAGACGGGGAGAGGGTGAGAAACTTACTGGTCGGACCTCATCCGGCCTTTGGCCACCTTCTCCTGCGAGGAGAAGGAAAGTATGTATAAATTTCAAGTAAAATCTTTCCTAAGATTCCTCTCTCCCCGCGGGAGAGAGGTGGCCATCAGGCCGGAGTGAGGCCCTGCATCATCAACCCTCCAACCATAATCGCAATCACGATCCGATAGATACCAAACCCGATGAACGAATGTTTTTGTACGTAACGAATGAACCATTTGGCAACGATATATGCAACGATGAAAGCCGTGATAAAACCGACTGCCAGCTGCACATATTCATCCCCGGAAAATTCGCTGCCAGATTTTACGAGATCGAGTCCCGATGCCGCGAGCATAGTAGGAATGGCGAGGAGGAAAGAGAAATCAACAATCGTTTTACGCTTGATGCCAAGCAGCATGCCACCGACAATAGTAGCGGCAGAACGCGACACGCCGGGGATAACAGCAATAGCCTGAAACACGCCAATGGCTGCGGCTTTCCAGTACGGTAAATGAGCAATGTCGTCGATAGATGCCTCTTTTTCGCGATGCAGAAGTTCGAAGATAATCAGCAGAATACCGCCGATAAAGAGTGACCACGTGACAACAGTGATGTTGCCAATCAGAAATTTTTTGATGAAATGATGCAGTACGAAACCGATGATGCCAGTTGGAATAAATGCCGCCAGAACTTTGAGCCATACTTTTTTCCTGCGCAGAAGAGATGAAGCGTACAGAACAACAACGGAGAGAACGGCACCAAGCTGAATGACAATCTCAAATGTTTTCTGAAATTCGGTTTGCGGAATGTACAAAAATTTTGATGTAATGATGAGGTGCGCGGTGGAAGAAATCGGCAAAAACTCGGTCACGCCTTCGACGATTCCGAGAAGTATAGAATGAAAAATGGTCATGCCTGTACGGTAATTGAGAACCGAACTGAGCGGAAGACATTCTGGATTTTCTTATGGGTAGCCGCCCAATCGTACAAAGACGACTGGGCTGGCTTGGCTACTTTGTAGTAACCACGTTTCTTATTTCGAATCATTACAATGCTTCCACATGCACAGCAGCGACCTTCGCAGCGCTCTGCTCAGGCTCTCCCTGCGTGTTGAGTCGAGTTGATCAAGCGCATATAATGCGCTGAAAAGCTGGACTTCTTTTGAATCGGCAAGACGCCGATCAATCTCGCCTTCAATAGGATCCTTGTCGTCTGTAAACGTCAGCGTGTGATCTCCATTTTTCTTGATACTGACAATGACAAAGACCTGTTTGTCGACGGACATGCTCATTTTCTCCGAGTGAAAGAGGGCAATTGTCGAAAGAAACGATAAGTATATTATTACATTATATAAAGTTATTTGCAAATTATTGCTCCAATTCCACCGACTTAAAAATATTCGTGATGATCGATAAAGCAGAATCGAAATGATTTTCTACCACTTCCGGAATCACCTCGCACGATGGAGTGGCAACCGTAGGATCTTGCGGATGAATCCGTAACACAACCGACTTGGTTTCGCCCATCGGCCGGCCGTTGCTGGCTTTTTCCTGCACACTGCACTCCACTAAATCGGCAACAAAGGCTTCTGTGCCGCGCACCAGATTGCGCGAATGAATGACACATGTTCCACCCGGCGGCTTACTGCTCATAGGACAACGAAGCTGAGCCCGGCGCGTTTCTTTGCTATCTTGAAAAATGCTGTTGATCGCAGTCGCCCCGCTTTCTGCTACTCGATAGGATTTGATGATCCATGGCGATGGATACACGAACCGAAAGCCGCATACTGTTATCTGATGCCCACCCGCTACCCTCTTAAGCGCAATATCGGATTGGCACGACTTCGTCGCCACAGAAGATGATGGCGCAGAGACCGGCGGAGTTTGCGGAATCGATTCGAAGGTGACAAGAGCTGCGGCAGCCACCGCAATAACCGATACCACAATGTGCCCGGTAAAACGGGCGCGAGTAAGACGACGCATTGGGAGAGTGTAGCATAGAGGATGAGAAGATGTGAGGAGGAGAGGATGAAAGGAAAGGTACGCAACTCGTAACCAATACTTTCCTCGCATCCTCTCAAACGTCGTATCCTCGTATCTTCTCAGAAAATATCGCTTCACAAACGAAGCGAGAGTAGACTGTCAGCAAGCCAAGGAAAAAACTTGTCTTCAAACATTTCAGTCCCACCGTCTGCGCTTCATGCCGTTTTCCCGGCTCTTCCCCCGATTCCATGCCTTCATTCAATCTTCGTTCAGCAATTCCCCTCTTTGTGCTTTTGGGACTGATTGCCGCCGGTATCAGCTTTGCGATCAATCAGCATGCCATCGCCGATTTCATTCTACTGGTCACTCTGATCATCGGCTCGCTCCCACTTGTATGGCAGATTTTTCAGTCGATGCTCCGCAGACATTTCGGCGTGGATCTCATTGCCATTGTGGCGATTGTCGCATCGCTCATCTTGCATGAGTATTTGGCCGGAACGGTGATTTTACTGATGCTTTCGGGCGGCGAAGCGCTGGAAGGCTACGCTCTGCGCCGTGCACGCAAAGATTTAACAGAACTTATAGAACGCGCACCGACCAAGGCACACAAAAAAATGGGTATGGACGTTATCGAAGTACCGATTGAATCGATTGTGATTGGCGATACTATTGTCGTAAAACCAGGTGAAATTGTTCCTGTTGATGGAGAAGTAGAAGAAGGCATTTCGATGGTCGATGAATCGGCTCTTACTGGCGAATCGATGCTCATCGAAAAGCGCAAAGGCGCGAGTGTGATGAGCGGATCGGTCAGCAAAGATGGCCTGCTGGAAATCCGCGCGCTAAAGGCCAGTCACGAAAGCAAATACGCGCAAATCATCAAACTAGTGCGCGAGGCCGAGCAACAGAAAGCACCTTTCGTACGATTGGCTGATAGATACAGCGTGTTCTTTACGATCATCACGTTTGTTCTCGCTATTGCAGCGTGGCTTCTGTCGAAGGATCCTATTCGTGTGCTGGCCGTCCTCGTTGTCGCCACTCCCTGCCCGCTCATTCTGGCAACACCGATTGCGTTTGCATCCGGCATCAGTCGTGCGGCGAAGCGCGGTATCATTGTGAAAAATGGCGGCGCGCTCGAAAAACTCGGCGAGGCGCGCAGTTTTGCCTTCGATAAAACCGGCACCCTCACGCTCGGTGTACCCACAATTGCATCCGTAGATGGAATAGCTGTGACCGCGGAGAAAGCCCTGCACATTGCCGCATCGCTCGATCAGCTGTCCGTTCATATTTTGGCACGCGGACTCCTGCAACATGCTCGTGAGACGGGCTTAACACTGTCATACCCGACGTCGTTTAGCGAATCGATTGGCGAAGGCGTCAAAGGAATGATCGATGGAAAAACCTACTACTTCGGACGCATTCGCTTTCTGCGCACCCAAAAAATAAGCGTGAGTGACGAACTGGAACAGCTGCACGACGCAGCACGTACGGAAGGCAAGCTTCCCGTGTATCTGGCCGACGACAAACAGGTGATCGGCACGATCTTTTTTCAGGATACTGTCCGCCCCAATGTCCGCACTCTGTTTACGCACCTGGCATCACTGGGCATCAAAAAAACGTTATTGCTCACCGGCGACAAGCACCCTGTTGCACTGCGCATCGCCAAAGAAATAGGGCTACCGGAAACTGACGTACGAGCCGAAATGCTCCCGGAACAAAAAGTGGAAGAAGTGAAGAAACTCCGCGCAGAATTTGCGCCGACAATTATGGTGGGCGATGGCATTAATGATGCTCCAGCACTGGCAGCAGCCGACGTTGGCATCGCGATGGGCGGACACGGCAATACCGCGTCGTCGGAATCTGGTGATATTGTGATACTGGTCGATAAAATCGAGCGCGTAGGCGAAGCGCTGCTGCTTGGCCACCGCGTGCTGCGCATTGCCAAAGAAGGCGTGTGGATCGGCATGATCCTGAGTATTGGACTTATGGTGATTGCCGCCTTTGGATTTATCGTCCCTGTCTACGGTGCCCTGCTGCAGGAAGTGATCGATGTCGTGGTGATATTCAATGCGCTGCGCGTGCTGATTGCGAAGACGACTATTTAAAAATGTAAAATTGACAATTGAAACTGTGCAATGAATGCTGGTTTTTCTTCGTCCAACTTGGTTCAGATTATCTGATAAATAAAGCATTTCAAGGACTTCAATTTGCGCCTAAAACACTTGCTTTTTATCATAAATGTTGCTTAAATATACATATTATTATGCAATCACTTACTTCCCGTATTGGCCTTACAGTGGCTTTGCTGCTGGTAACAGCCCAAACTGCTTCTGCGTATTCGCCGTACGATCGATGGTATTTTAGTACTCCTGCAACCACATCCTATTCGCGCGATTACTCAGCGACAGGAAATAATTGCCCTTTGTACGACTACGCCAATCCCCCGTCGGGCTACCGCTATCAATGTACGAAAGATAGGAATAATTGTACGCGCTGTACGTTGCAATATGCTGGCCCCACGCAAACGATAGATAATCGAATCTGCAGCCCGGCCGCGTGCGAAGGTGACGCAACTGTGCGCACCTGCAGCAACGGGACTATTTTGTACCCGTCGTGCAGCCGCCAAACCGATGGGCGCTGCGTGCGTTCTACCCCTCAGTGTCCGGCCAACACCACAACTTTGTACTACAATAATAATTATTATTCAAACGTTCAAAATATCTTTCCTCAGCCGCTCTCGAATTGTTCGACAAAAGCGCCCGTACAGATTCCAGGCTGCCAATACATTTGCAGCGACAATCAAATCGGTCGCTGTCCCAGCTGTCGCTACTACTGCAGCAGCTACGCGCAGTTCCCAGTGTCCCCTGTTACTCAGCCGGACCAGACGATTTTCTTTCCGTACAACACCGATCGCATACGCTCGATGACACAGTAAACTATCAGTTAATAATTTGATGATCTGGTAATGAGAATTCAGAATAATCTCATTCTCTTTTTTTGGCGCGTAAGAAAATCTGTGCAGCTTCGTCGTAGATGGCATACTTATTTTCCCTCTTTTTTTATGAACACTCGTCAATATATGACCATGTTTGGCACCGTCGGTGCAGCACTTGCCGGTTACCTCCTTGCCAACGAAAAACTTCGTCACGAACTGCGCAACGCAGAAGATGCCGAAGACGCGGTAAAGCTCTTGAGCAAGCACGTGAAAAACGACACGACGCGTTTTGCAATCGATATCAAAAAATACGCACGCAGCGGTGCACTCACTAAAAAGTGGCACAACACGCAGGACTACATGAAGGACAAATTCGGTGCCATGAAGCGCACGGCTAAGCGCGAAGCTAAAGAAGTGAAAGCCAAGGCAACGGACATGGCGCACAAGGCAAAAGATGCAGTTGCTGCAAATGACACACGCAAGGCTGCGTAACGATTATCGGATCTTTGGAGGACAGGAATCATTCATACGAGAATGACTTCTGTCCTCTTTTTGATTGTATGAAGCAGCACTCAATTTGTGATCCGATCGCTGCCGATGTATCTTTGGCTGGCTAGGAAACTGTCCACGCCAATTTTTCACTCCTGATTCCTTACTTATGAGTACTGTTGTATTTCTTGCCGAAGATGAACCGCTCCTGCGTGAGATGATGGAAATGGAACTGCGCGAAGCCGGCATGACCGTTCATGCATTGCGTAACGGAGCAGAATTGTTGGAGCTCCTAAGCACTAAACAGCCATCGATTATTTTACTTGATTTACTGATGCCGGTCATGGATGGCTATGCGGTTTTACAACAATTGCAGCAACGCAAAACAACCACTCCCATCGTCGTATTATCGAACATCAGTGATCCGGCCGAAGAGCAGAAATGCCTGTCACTTGGCGCCTGCGATTTTTTGATCAAAAGTCATTTGGACTCAACCGAACTTGGAAATATTGTGCTGAAGTATGTATCGAAGTAAGGACTCAGAGGAAACAGAGGACTCAGAAGACTCAAAGGATTTAAGTATTTTGAATAATCAGATTCTGAGGTTGTGTTCCTTCATTCCTCTGTTTCGTCTGAGTCTTTTGAGTCCTCTGAGTCCTTATCCTGACAATCGTTCGTTACACTCTACTTTCGCCTTGCTGCCAATTTGAGCAAACAACCAAAAGTGAGTAGGCTGTAGCTCATGTCTGCACATCGCTTCCTTCTTGGCATAGAGTTCGCAGAAGCAAAAATACGTTTGGCCAGATCGGGGACCAAACCCTTGTCTCTGAGCGCTTCGCACGCCATCACTGTTCCAAAGAATGCGATTGTGAAAGGGGTAATCCAAGAGAGTGCGACACTCATCCATTTACTGTCGGATGCAGCAACATCGCTTGTAAAAAGCGGTAATGAATGTGTGATACTTATTCCTTCCGATATTGTTTACAACTTCGTCTTCACGTATTCCACAAAAAGTCGTCGGCCATCACTTGCCTCACTTATAACAGACAAACTCGGCGAGCCATCACATGCTTTTACTGTTGTGAGCCATACACTCTCGACAACCGCAACCGAAACACATATCGGTGTGAGTGCGGTACGCAAAGAGTGGCTGCAGGCGTATCTGACTGTTTGCGCCCGAGCCGGGCTGAGTGTGCGTGGGGTTTCCACCGCGCCGGCTATTGCACTGGCTTTGCAGAAAGAGAAAACTTCATCGCCATTTGCCCTGCTGTATGTTCCGTCTGTCGATGAAAAATCATCAATCAGCTTGGTCCGACATGGCTGGATTTTTGAGGATACGGTTATTTCGGCCAAGCGCGGATTTGCCAAAATTTTCCAGACGACCGCTACGATGATTGAGGCAAAGGGAGAACGTCCAGCAATCAAACATATTCTCATTCATGCAAGTAGCGATGCCAGCACCTCTGCCAAAAAAACATTCGGCGCCGCCAAACGCAAAGCGGGTAGAGTGGCGGTGAATAAAGCGTTTGCCATTGCGGAAGAAGATCGCGTGTACGCCGGCGCACTGGGCGCCTCCTCCAGCGCACCCGCCTCGATGCACTTTAATCTGCTGCAGAAGCATACCGGCAGTCGCAAGCATCTTATAACGCTTGGCCTCATTGTGTTTGCTATTGTGTTTGTAGCACTGACGTTTGTGCAGTAGCGGCAATCATTGCTAGAAGCATTGAAATCTTTCTCTCTATGAAACACCAACCAATTTGATGCTCTGACAGAGTGCAAATTCGTCATACAATCATATTTTCACGCCTTATCATGCGTTTATGATGTCTCTCTCATGTCATGGCTCGACTCCGCTCACCATGACACTGTGTCACTCTGAGCGCAGTCGAAGAGTGAGCGCAGCCGAAGAGTTAATACCGCAGCTGTCTGTCACGCATCGCGCTTGTCATGCCGCTGGTTGTGTCGCGCACGCAGTACGAACGATTGTTATCGGCGCGGAAACCCGGGTCGCAGTAGCAGCCGCGATCATTCGTATCGTAATCGTACTGATACGAGGCGTGCGCATCGACACGTGCGCAGTAGTCGTTTCGCACAGGGACACACTGGCGATTCTCGTTCCACATGCCGCCGTTGCCGCAGTAACAACCTGGATCGTTATACGAGGTGCGCTTGCCGGTCATCAGGTAACAACCGGTATCGAGACTACGAATATCGGAGCGGTATGACGCAGGGACGCACTCGGTGCCATTGGCATTCCACTGGTAACCGTCGATACAGGTACAACCGCTTTGTACGCCAGCGTAGCGCGAGAAAATACCGTACGTCGAACACGAACCGTAGTTATTGTTTGGATAATATGGATGATAATTCGATGGATAATTGCCATTCCATGTCGGGCGGTAATTGATTTGCTGATTGTACGGATACACAGGCTGAGGATAGTACGGGGAATACATTGGCTGCGGCGACTGTGACTGCGATTGTGTCTGATACACAATCGGAGCCGGCGTCTGAACAATGACCGGATACAGGACAATATTGATAGGCTGCAGTTTCGGTGCAGCTTTTTTGGCTGTAGCTGCAGAAGCAACAGGCGAAAGGCCAAGAGAGAAAACCAGAATGCCGATAATGGAGAGTGTTCGGATGCTCATAGGAAGCGCATGCTAGCAAGGACAAAGCAGTTTGCGCAATACAACAATACAAGAGTCTATCAAGGTTATGAGCAACACTAAGGGAACAAATCCACTATCTTCACTTATTTACAACGACACCGTATTGGAAGCTCTTATTTATAAATACAATACATGCTCATTCACCAAAAAATCCCCCATACAATTTGCATGGGGAATTCTCTCAAATAATTTTTAGTAGGCGACGATATCTAGAGAGGTAGCATCTTCTATCGATGTATCTAGAGCAATAGGCCCCTTTGGCATAGGTTTAGGCATATTTTTTTCCAAACAATCATGTAAGGCATCATCTGCTGCATTGAACGCAATTTCAGCATTAAACCATGCATCAATTGCAGCACTTAGCGCCTCGCTACTTTTGGATAAATCAGCACTCATTCTTTCGAGTTCTTTCACTCGTTCCTCCAATTTTGCAGGATCACCCTTCGTAAGATTGGTAAGTGCTTCATCCACTAATTTTCTCAGTGTATCATTTTCTTTCCGTGCTTTATTCATTGCCTCTTCTGCAGCTTTAACAGCCTTTTGAGCAGCATCGAAAGATTTTTGTTCTTTTTCGCATGGGTTAACAGCTTTTTTCTGCCCATCCTCAACAGTAACCGCCGTATCAATTTCCTCTGCGTGTAGAACCGAAACTACCGATGTCATACACAGGAATATAACGAGGAATGGTGCAATTTTAAGAGAAAAATGAGACATAAAAAAGGGGGGAGGTAAAGTAACTATAATTTATATTAAAACATACTTTATTAAAATATACAATATATTTAACTACAAATTTAAATGTATTCAAGCACTCCCCGCTCCAAATGAGCGAGGAGTGCTTCAATTACAAGAATACTAACTATGGATACAAGCAATGTAAGTATTCCATGCGTTTTTTTCATCAAGTGTTGCTTGTGCAAATGCCAAAGCTGCGTTGTCTTGTGCAATTTTCGCTGCATTAGTTGCAGCGATTGCTGCGTTCATTGCCGCAAAGGTGGTATCTCTTGCATTTACCCACTCAGCTCTCGTGTTATACGGATAATACATATTATTTTGCTGTATAGGGCGCACTAATGGTATCCCTTTAATAATTTGGTAATTTTGCACAGCTTGTGCCTCATCCTTTTGTGCATTTTTTAAAGAATTCCTTGCATCCTTGTAAGCTTTTTCCGCTGCTATAACTGCATACATTGCACCCATAAATGAATCAAGTTCATCACTACAATCTGGTTCGTCGCCGCCTCCTGTTGGAGGATCTGCGTATGTTGTAGGAACAAATGCAGTGGCAGAAGGTAATAAAATCATGATGCTCATCGTGAGCGATACCAATTTTTTTCTACTATTCATTGTTGGAAAGAGAAAAGAAATAAAAAAAGAAACTACGCAGCCATACAGACGTCGTAGTCTTCCAATGCCCCATCTAAGGCATCGTAATCAATTGTCTCATACAGAGCATCCCATGACGATTGAAGTGATGCGACTGATCCAGACATCGTAGCGTGAGAGACAAAATTTGCACTGGCAACACTATTCGTAGACGAAGCAAGAGATTGAGTGCTACTAGTGGCAATTTCACTACCAGTAGCAGTAGCATAAAATGTCTCGAGCATATCTGATGTGTCTTCGATAATAGTAGCCATGCTGCTACGCAAAGAATAAATTGAGCCAGACAAAGTAGCCATACTAGAGTCGATACCATTGAGCGACGAGTAGGCTGCCTCTACGGCTGCCCATTCGGTGGTGCAGTCGTTTGTGCCGTGTGCTGTGGGCGGTTGATACGCGGTGGTGATACCAGTGACGGCAAGAATGCCGGCAAGTATCAATCCCGATTTCTTTCTGACGGAGAAGGAATGGAGCATAGAACAGGAAAGGAAAAAGTAATTCCTTTACTATATTCGCTTCATGCAGATTAACGATTGTCAGAGCAGTAAATAAAATATTTACTAGCACAATGGCAAGAATTATTCCTTGTTTATCGAATATTATATTTGCCTACTTTTATTTTAGACACTATTTTTTACAGCTGTGTTGTAAATATCCTATCGCCGGATATGGCCTGACCATCCTGTGCATTTTTGGAGATAATGCGATAATGGTACAGCATATTTGGCAAGAGCCTCATTATTGTCTGGGCATGGTCGAGCTGGAGTGTAGCGTCGAATGATGTCGATGATCCGTACGACATTGTTGTTCCGTATTCGATGAGTGAATCACTTGGCTCATCGGTGGACCACTTTACAAACTCTGTTCAAACTATTTCGAATTTTGCATGATAAATCTTCGCAAGATTGGTCAAACTTCATCCAATGCCTTCCGAATACCTCTATCTTCTTTTTACGCTTTATTCTATGTCTCTCTGTAGCATTTAGAACTTTTTTGTACCAAGGAATTATATGATAACTTTACGTCTACCCAAGCACTCCCCGCTCCAAATGGGCGGGGAATACTTGAGTTACACGCATGCTAACTATTGAGGCAGGCTATGACATCTGCATATGCTAGATGTGCAGCTTGCTGTGCACGTGCTAATAAAACTGATTTATCTATTTCTTCTTTCTGTGCGGCACGTTTTGCCGCTATTGCTGTAGCATGTGCAACTTTCGCCGCGTCTCTTGCTACGATCCATGCAGCCCTATTGGCATAAGGACTATATGGAGCACTCGGACTTCCAGCACTCGGTATTAATGTTATTAAACGTAGCGCCGTAAAAGTGGCAGCTTCATCTTTTTCCGCAGCTCTAGCAGCCTGGCGTGCAACGTTGGCAGCGGTAGCTGCTACTTTTACCTGCGCTGCTAAAGCAGCCCACAACAATATTTCAGCACTACAATCTGGTTCGTCGCCGCCTCCTGTTGGAGGATCTGCGTATGTTGTAGGAACAAATGCAGTGGCAGAAGGCAATAAAATCATGATGCTCATCGTGAGCGATACCAATTTTTTTCTACTATTCATTGTTGGAAAGAGAAAAGAAATAAAAAAAGAAACTACGCAGCCATACAGACGTCGTAGTCTTCCAATGCCCCATCTAAGGCATCGTAATCAATTGTCTCATACAGAGCATCCCATGACGATTGAAGTGATGCGACTGATCCAGACATCGTAGCGTGAGAGACAAAATTTGCACTGGCAACACTATTCGTAGACGAAGCAAGAGATTGAGTGCTACTAGTGGCAATTTCACTACCAGTAGCAGTAGCATAAAATGTCTCGAGCATATCTGATGTGTCTTCGATAATAGTAGCCATGCTGCTACGCAAAGAATAAATTGAGCCAGACAAAGTAGCCATACTAGAGTCGATACCATTGAGCGACGAGTAGGCTGCCTCTACGGCTGCCCATTCGGTGGTGCAGTCGTTTGTGCCGTGTGCTGTGGGCGGTTGATACGCGGTGGTGATACCAGTGACGGCAAGAATGCCGGCAAGTATCAATCCCGATTTCTTTCTGACGGAGAAGGAATGGAGCATAGAACAGGAAAGGAAAAAGTAATTTTTAAAGTATACTTTTTTCTCATGTATTTGCGATTGTAGGCACGTTCAAAAAGATTGCCGATGAGCGAAAGGGAAGAATGTTTACTTGATGAAAATGCTGAAATGCCGGTATATCAATTTTCAATTTTTCCTACGGCAACGTCGTAAACGTCTGGTCTTCCGAGACCGTCTGTCCGCCGTTTGCGTCTTTGGACACGACACGGTAGTGATACAACGTATTAGGTGTGAGTGGCGTTAAGAGTTCGGAGTGATCTATGCTCAGCGTCGCATTGAGTGCTGTAGACGAACCGTAGGCAGTCGTGAGTCCGTATTCGACCATCGCGTCTGTCTGCTCATTGGTAGACCAGGAGATAGCTGCATTGGTTTGCCCGATAGGCGAAGCAGAAACAGAATTGATAATCGGCGGTGCGTTGATGGTCGTAAAATCGTAATCAATAGAAATGTTCTGATTGCCGGATTTATCACTGGTTTTAATACGATAGTGATAGGTTGTCAGTTCGCTCAGCGGCGAGACGGCTACTACATGCGCTGTTACAAGCGCAGGATCGAGGATAGTCGTAAGGCCATAGGCATTCGTAAGGCCGTATTCGATTTGCGACGTTGCCGGTTCATCGGTGGAAAATACCAGTCGCGCACCAGTGCCGGTAATCGTAAGTGGTGCAACCGCCGAGATAACCGGCGGAACGAAATCCAGTATATAATTTGGCGAAATGCCAAGATTGCCCGACGCATCGCGCGAGCGAACGCGGAATTGATAGAGCGAATTGGGCTGGGGAACGGTCACTGTTTGGGTGTGCGTTGTGACCAAATTCGAATCGAGCGCAGTGGTATTGCCATACGCAGTTGTCACTCCCCATTCAATTTGCGAATTGGAAATCTCGTTCGTTGTCCAGGTAACGGTTGCAAGAGTCGGAGCGGTTGTCACCGAGTCGACTGTCAGGAATACCGGAGAGGTTGTATCGGGTGTCGTGAAGCTTCGGTTATTGGACATGCCAAGATTGCCGGTAATATCTTTTGATTTGACGCGATACTGATACGTCGTATTGGGCGCCAGTCCGACAATTGTCACACTATGCCCAGCAGTGTAAGCAGTCGGCAGCGTCGTCGATGTACCATACGCGGTGGTTGGACCGTATTCCACCTGGCTGTCGGCATTTTCGTTGGTATCCCAGGAGATAATGGCCGTCGTATCCGTGAGCGGACCGGACACAAGGCTGAAAACGGCTGGCGGCGTAATATCGGCTTGTGTTGTGAACGTATATGTCTGCGTCGACACACCTGTATTTTGTGCCAAGTCGGTTGATCGTACGCGGAAATAGTAGAGGGTACTGCCAGTCAGATTCGACAGGTTCATGCTGTGATTTGTGACCGATGTCGTCGGAAGAGTAGTCGACAAACCGAGAGCGGACGTAAGTCCGTACTCCACTTGGCTGTCGCTCAATTCATCGGTGAGCCAGGTGATAACCGCTGTGCTGGCAGTAATGCTTCCGACGTTGATGGAGAAGAATTGCGGCGGAGTTGAGTCGCTGGTTAAGAAGGTACGATCGGTTGTGGTGGTCAAATTACCCGCGCTGTCGCGGGACTTGATACGATAATGATACTCGGTATTTCCCTGCAGGCCCGTAATGGTTTGTAAGTGATTCACCTGGAGTGAGGAGTCCAGTGTTGTCGATGTTCCGTAGTTTGTCGTTGTACCGTACTCCACCTGCGAATCGGCTGTCTCGTTGGTAACCCAGCTCACACTCTGGCTGCTGTCTGACACATTTCTTGACACAATGGATGAAATAATCGGCGCAGTGGTGTCAGGTGTCGTGAAGACGAAGTCGGTTGAATACCCGATATTGGCGGCGCCATCGACGGATTTGACGCGGAAATGATAGGTAGTATTCGACGTAAGTCCGGTGAGCGTCTGGCTATGGCTTGTGACCAACGCAGCATCAACCGTATTGCTGAATTCATAAGGAGGAACGGCACTGGTCGGATCGTACTGGATTTGGGATGTTGACGCCTTGTTTGTCGTCCACGTAATGCGCACGGAGGTATCAGTAAGAATCGTTGCCACAACAGACGAGAAAATCGGCGGCTGTGTATCGAGAGTGGTAAATGAACTCCCCGTCGATAGTCCCAAGTTACTGGCTGTATCCTGGGAACGAGCACGCAAGAAATACTGCGTATTCGGCGTCAATCCTGTAAGGAAAATGCTATGACCACTCGACATAATCGGGTTAATTGTCGTCTGCGTACCGTAACTGGTAGTAAGTCCATATTCCACCTGCGAATCGGCTACTTCATTGGTTGTCCATGTCACGAGCGCCGATGTACCAGTGATGGCCGAAACAGTAGTCGCAGAGAGAATAGGCTCCGCCGTATCAGAAATCGTAAAGACGCCGTCGCCGGAAATAGTCAGATTACCGGCCAGATCTTTCGTTTTAACGCGATAATGATATTGCTGTGCCGGCACAATGCCCAAAACAGTCACCGAGTGACTGGTAACACCCGTCGCATCGGCAGGCACCGTAGGGTAGAAAGATCCATAGGCGGTTGTCGGGCCGTATTCCACCTGCGAATCGGATGCCTCATTGGTTGTCCAGGTAATGGCGACGCTGTTTTGCCCTGCCAGTGAAGAGGTTGGTCCCGTCTGAATGGACGGCGCAGTGACATCGGTCGAGAATGTCGCATCCGGACCGACGACCGTATTGCCGAACCGATCTTTGCTGGTGACACGGTAATGATAGGTGTTGTTAGGAGACAGGTTGGAGAAAATGGCAATGCTATGGGGATTGGCAACCTGCGTACTATTGATGACGGAGTATCCGTACGCCGTTGTCAGACCATATTCAACTTTGGTGTCGGACCTCTCGCTCGTACTCCAATTGATGATACAGCTGGTGCCCGTAATATTGGAGGCAGACGACGGCACAGTAATGGTCGGAGGAATGGTATCAAAGATCCAACCGCGCGATGGCGTCATATTTGTTGAGGCATCAGCGGATTTCAGCCGGAAATGATACGTATTACCCGGCGTCACTGCAATCGGCAGTGAGCGACTAAAGACCAATGCCGGATCTGGAGAGGCTGGAGAAAAAGTGCCGTAGGAAGGCGTTAGGCCATATTCCACCTGCGAATTGGCGATTTCAGATGTGTTCCATGTCACTGTCGCGGTGGTACCTGCTGTGTCGACGAGTACGCCTGTTGCGCTGTAGATCGGTGCGACAAAATCACCCGAAGTTGCAAACGAATAAGGTCCGTACGTTGCGGTATTCCCTACTCCATCACGCTGCGTAATGGTGTACTGATAACTGGTTGCCGGCCTAAGACTGCTCAGCGACACTGAATGAGACGAGATGAGGTTCGCTCCCGATATCGCCCACAGATTGATGAGACCACCACTGCCGTACTTCACTCTATCGGTCGATGGCTCATCGGTTGTCCAGGTGATGGTGGCAGCATTTGCCGTTGCCACAACGCTCGGACCGACTGTAATGACAGGAGCATCGGTATCCCAATTGCCAGTGCGTGCGGCAAGTCCGGCAGCCGTCGCGTCATCAATGGCATAGTTATACACACGGAATTCATCAAGATATCCCCCAAAGAAACTGCTCGTTCCCATGCTGCTAGCAGCATATTGGCCAATAGCAAAATAGAACGTTGTTGTTCCATTGGTCCATGGAGTTGCACGCGAGACGCCGTTTAACGGAGCGGATTTCACGCTGTTTAAGAAGCCGTCGAGCCTGCTTGCGGTTTTGTCGTAGCGCACGATCGCATGATTCCAGTTATTAAAGTTGGCACCCCCCAGCGTAATCGGCGTCAAATTCCAGACGCGCGCTTTGACGACACCGGCTGGAGATACTTCCAACTGGCTGTTACGCCAGTAGTTTGGATCTCCATTTTCCTGCACGATAACACCGGCAGTAGTAGGATAAAACCAAATGGAAAACGAGATCGAATCATCGCGTATGTAGGGTCGCAGATCGGGTGTGGCCATCGAGTGAGTGGTTCCGTTGAGCTGCATACTCTTTACGTTGCCCGATGCAATGGGAGCACGAATGGAAGCGGAGTTTCCAGGTGAATTTGCTTTCGCCCCATTCAATGCGTATGGTCCGTTGTCCAGTGCCACAGAGGCGCTTGGTTCGTCGAGTTGCCATTGACCGATCATCCCTGCTACCACCGGATTGAGAGTGGTAAACGAACCAGTGTATGTTGATACGTTTTCCGCAGCATCCCTCGAGGTAATGCGATAGTAGTAGGTAGTCGCCGGACTGAGTCCGGTTATAAGCGGAACAGAATGATTCGCTTGATAACTGGTGATCGTGTTGACAGTAAGGCCATACGAGGTTGTTGGTCCATAATCCACTTTATCCAGTGTCTGCTCACTTGTACTCCACTGCACGGTCGCCGATGAATTGGTAATATTCACAACTGCTGGACTACTGATGACCGGAGGCGTGACATCGATGGCAACGTTACTCGCTGCAGCCGCCTGAATTTCGGCTTGCGACAGAACTTTATTGTAAAAACGCAGATCATCTATTTTTCCTGCAAACGAACTCGGTGAGCCGGTCACGGCTCCTCCCAGCACAGGATCGATGGAGTTAACGACATTGTATGATGTTCCGCTCGCCCGCAGCGTTCCATTCACATATATTTTTCGCAAGCTCGCATCTTGCGTGACAGCAACATGCTGCCATGCGCCGGGGGTAAGATTTCCGTAGAGCATTGCTCCGCCATAGCTATTAAATTGCCATTGGTTGTTTCCGTTAATACCCAGATACCATGTGTTAAATCCGCCATAAGTACCACGAGTCACCACTGCCCTCCAGCCTGATGGAGTGGCAGGGACGTACGCCCACAGCATGATGGTTGTCGGTTGCGATGTACTGAAAATTGTATTACTCAGATTGCCGAAAGAAGCATAGTTCGTTGTGCCATTAAAACTGATGCTACGCACGTTTGGCAACGCAGACGTTGTCGGCGGCAGACTGGTGTCTATGGACGTGCCACTTACGAGGGCGCCATTTTGCGCATTGCCACCAGAATCGCTGGCCACCGTTCCACTTGTTTCATCGAATTTCCAGTAATAGATAAGATTGGGAAATGGCGGTGTAACGGTTGAAAAGGTCGCAGTCGTTGAAGCTGATTGATAGCCGTGTGATTCGCGCGACAGTACGCGGAAATTATAGGTCGTCCCGACTGTCAGACCTGTGACCCACATCGCATGCGATGTGACATAGGCTGAATCTAACGCCGTTTGTGAACTAAAACTTAGGTCAGTACTGTAGACTACTTGTGAGGTGGAAGGCACATCGGTTGTCCACGTGATGAGCGTTTTCCACTGCGTTGTCGCTGCGCCCGAAGCAGTGACCGTACTTATGACCGGGAAAAAGCTTTTGGCAGAGAAAGTATAGTTAGTCGATGACAGCACGTTACCGGCACTATCGCGGGATTTCAGCTGATAATTGTACGTGGCGCTTGGTGTAAGATTGATCAATTTCTGCGAGTGAGTGGTGACATACGCGCCGCTGAAGGTTGTTGCATTGCTGTAGGCTGTGGTAAATCCATAGAGGATTTGTGTCGTTGACGGCTCGTCGGTTGTCCAGGTGATGACAGCCGATGTTCCGGTGTTCTGGGTGATGACAGGACCGCCAGTAATAACCGGCGCAACGACATCGACAGTCGTAAATGTCAGATCGTTCGATAGCGCCATATTTCCCAGCGCGTCGGCAGTGCGAATGCGATAATGATAGAGCGTATTCACCGTTAAAGACGAAAGAACAATCGTGTGCGTTGTCACACCTTGCGGATCGGCGGGAATAAACGGTTGGCGCGGTCCGTAGCTGGCAGTTATTCCGTAATCAATTTGAGAGTCGGCGTTTTCGTCGGTCGTCCAAGTAATGGTGGCACTGGTACCGTCGGTACTGACAGCACTGATGTTGGAAATAACGGGCGGCACCGAGTCGCGAGTTGCAAAGGAATACTCGGGCGACGTGGTGAGATTTCCAGCCGCGTCGCGCGAAAGAACGATGTAGTAATACGTCGTTTGCGGAACAAGTCCCAGCATCTGAATGGAATGCTCTTCCACAAATGATCCGTTGACCGGCGTCTGGCTTGTATAGTTCCCACTCGTCGTTCCCCACTTTACTTGTGCAGTAGTCAACTCATCCATGGTCCAGGAAATAAGCGCACTGGTGCCGGTAAGATTCGCTGTCACGGAATTTGGTCCGCTCACAATACTCGGTGACGTGTTGTCGTTCGTTGTAAACGAAAAATCTCCCGACTGAGCGGCATTGTCCGATTCATCACTGGAAATAACCCGGAAGTGATACAGCTGGTTGGGCGATAATCCGTTGATGGTGATGGAGTGTCCTGTACCGTAGACGCTCGTTGGCGCACTAGGCACCACCAGACCATACGCAGTTGTCGATCCGTATTCCACCTGGCTGTTTGCGTCTTCGTCGGTATCCCACGTAATGGTGGCAGAAATACCATTCGTACTGACAGACGTGATGTTCGAAAGAATCGGCGGAACGGTATCGACCAGAGTGGTGAAAGTTGCATCATCGGACATTCCCATGTTGCCAGCTGAATCGCGCGACAGCACACGGTAATGGTACAGAGTGCTTCCCTTAAGTCCGGTGAGCGGCATTAAATGTGCCAGGTGCAGAGTCTCATTGAGAGGCGTTACTTTTTCGTACGCCAACGTTTTGCCATATTCGACCTGGCTCGTGGCCGGCTCATCAGTATTCCACGTAATGTACGCGGCATTGTAAGACAGTCCGGATGGAATGACCGCGGAAATATACGGCGGTGTTGTGTCGAGAGTGGTAAACGAACCACCTGCATCGACTGCATACAAGTTGCCCGCCGGATCAATTGCCCGTACGCGAATATAGTAGGTGGTACTCTGGGTCAATCCACGGATCACCACGGAGTGAGAGAGTGACAACGTTTCGGTAAACGCCGTATTGTTATCGTATTCGCGAGAGTTTCCATACAACACCTGCACGTAGGCAGGTTCATCGGTAAAGAATGTAATCGTCGCCTCATCACCGGTCACATTGATCATGTTGATATTCAAAATGTCGGGCGCGAGTGTATCTGCCAGACAATGATCGAGCGGCAATCCTTCGCCAGCACCATGACCTAAATTGGAGATAGTCACAATAATGCGCTCTGTCGGATCTTTGTATAAACCGTAGCCAGAATACGACCTACAAGGCTCAGCCGGATCATTCAGATTTTTAAGCGAAATATACTCACTCAAAGAAAACGAACCAATGGGATAACAGCTGCTATCGCGTGTTCCGATTGCCTCTTTGCAGATAGCAGTCGGATTGAGTGGATCTGTCGAAATCGTCTGTTGTTTTGGGATGGCATTATGATCCAACTGATACGCCTGAAAAGCATTTTGCAACTGACGTGCGTACGTCTGTCGCTGCACATTGTACGTCGCCACCAGAATGTTTTTCGGCCCGATGAGCGCGATACTCGCCGCCGACACGGCACCGACGACACCGATTGCGATAACCAACTCGACTAACGTAAACGCATGGCGTTCGCGCTTGCGGCGATGACCGTGCTTTTTTTTGTGCCGAAGCGGATGCTGTGGGTGTGAGTGCCTGGTCATAATCACAAAATTTTCTTTACAGTATAGCATATATTACCTCTGATTGTTGACATAATTGTTCTATAAAGTACTATTATTAATTTTCGTCAATATTACAAAGGTGTAAGGAGGAGGGCAGTTGTACGTCTTAAGATATATATCTTTTTTCTCTTTCTTCTGTATTTTTATGGCTACTACCTCTCTTCTCACGTTTCTGTTTATCGGTCTTGTTGCCGGCTGGCTCGCCGGAGAGCTCTACAAAGGCTACGGTTTTGGTCTGATCGGCAACATTATCGTCGGTATTCTCGGCGCCCTCATCGGTGGCTGGCTCTTTGGCGGCACAGTATCGATTGGCGGCAATCCGCTACTGTCTTCGATTATTACCGCTACGATCGGCGCACTGATTCTGCTCGCGCTCATTGGTTTCTTCCGGCGCACAAAGGTCTAAACGGCGAACTACCAAGCACCAATTCCCAACTCCCAATTCTTCACTTTTTGGGAGTTGGTCTTTGGACATTGGGAGTTGCTGTGTAACGGGCGTATACTGAGCACCTATGCACTCACGTATGCTTGCTTTTTTTGTCGCCACTCTCGCTCTTATCGGGTGTGCTTCGCATACATCTAATCCTCTCCTCCCCTCCTCTTCGTCCTCTTCTTCTCTGCAAGCGACTCCTTCGTCTAGTCGATCAGAAACGAGTGATATTCCAACCGATGCGCAGCTCAAAAAAATACTAAGTCCTCTTGCCTACTCCGTCTTACGCCAAGGTGCAACCGAGGTGCCGTTTACGAGTGACTTACTGCACGAAAATCGTACAGGAACGTATGTGACTGCCGACTGCAACGAGCCGGTTTTCCGATCGGAACAAAAGTTCGATTCTGGTACCGGCTGGCCCAGTTTTTGGGCGCCGATTACAGCCGATGCAGTGATTCTGGAAGAAGATACGACACTCGGCATAACGCGCACCGAAGTACGCAGCAAGAAATGCAACAGTCACCTCGGACATGTGTTCGATGATGGACCACTGCCAACAGGAAAGAGGTATTGCATAAACGGCGTGGCGCTTAAGTTTGTGGCGGATGCGGAATAAGGACTCAGAGGAAACAGAAGACTCAAAGGACTCAAAAGAAAGACGCTATAGTTGTGTCGGTCATAGAGGAAGAATCGATTATAGTCCATAAATATGATGCATGTGATTTCTCATTCCTTTGTTTCCTCTGAGTCCTTTGAGTCTTCTGAGTCCTTATAAAGCCCCATCCTCTCCACCTCCAAAAACTCCTGCTGACTCACCGGAAAAACCGAGAGACGATTCCCGCGTTTGAGTAATTGCATGCCGAGTAGTTTAGGATTTTTCTTGATAGATTCGACGGAAACAGGCTGCGAGAATTTTTTGCGGAAGGCGATATCCACTACAAACCAGCGCGGATTGCGTGGATCGCTTTCCAAATCCGGATGATCACTTTTCGGGTCAAACTGGGTCGGATCTGCGTAGCCTTCGCGCACAATTTCGGCGATGCCGGCTGCATGCGGCGGAGTGGTGCTCGAATGGTAAAAAATACACAGATCGCCTACCTTCATGTTGTCGCGCAGAAAGTTGCGCGCCTGAAAATTGCGCACACCATCCCAGTGCGTTTTTTTGTCACGTTTGAGATCATCTATCGAATAGCAATCGGGTTCGGATTTGAGAATCCAGTAGTTCTTTGGCATAGGAAGGTACTGTAAAAGATCATATAGCCCTGTGCAATCAATCCGTTTCGAAGATGCGTATCGGAAGAGAAAAAACGATCTACGTCAAAATGTTTCGGGCGTATTAATCCCACAGCATGGTACACTCGATGCATACACAATAAAGCTCCAGGCATCATCGGCGTGGGAGTAGTGATTGCACTTATGGGTGTGGCGGTTGTATTGATGATGCAGAAATCGATGGAACAAAACACAGAGGCAACAGCGTCGTCGTCATCGCAATTCAATACACTCTTTCAGCCAAAACCGGTCAGTAAAAAGCTGCACTGTCGGACTATCGGCACGACAAAACCCGATCCCGACTGTACGCCTGGCACTCTGGTAAGGGGCATTACGAAAGAATATATCTGCACGCCCGGCTACGGCCAGTCGCTGCAAGCTCTAAGTGACACAGAAAAACGCGCAGTGTATAGCGCCTACGATATTGCGTTGTTTGCTTTGGATCAGTATCAAATTGATCGCTTCATCAGTTTGAATTTGGGTGGCTCGAATGACCCTGCGAATCTATGGCCGCAAGCAGGCGAACCAAAACCTGGGTACCAAGAAAAAGATGCAGTGGAAGAAGAATTGCACCGACGTGTGTGCGACGGAGAAATGAAACTCAATGATGCCCAGAGAATTATCGCAACGGATTGGGTGGAGTTTCATAAGACGATGACACAGTAGGGGCACAGAGGAAACAGAAGAACCAAAGGAACCAGACGATGCAGAGGATTTTGTGAGGAAAGATTTCCAGAAGTTTTTTCAGCCACCAATTCAAAATAATTAAAAGTCTGTTTCTTCTGTTTCCTCTTATTTATCGTTTCTCCGATACTTTCGCGCCAGCGCACTCTTCATGCGCATGTATGACGGAAGTCCACGCACGGTACCTGCATCGACAATCCAGCTCGTGAGTACGTGAAACACACGACGTTCGTATGATCGCTGCAAAAAAGGCACGTCGATGCGATTGATGCCACGCACGAGCAAGCGCGAACGCCAGCGTGACTGCTGCACCTTCTTTTTCCTCTTCTTTTTCGGATACAGCTGCACACGCGAAGCAAGGCGTTGCGGTTTTTCAAGATGACTAATGAGAAGTGGCTGCCATAATTTTTTAGTTGTAAATTCGGATGCCTTATAGCAAGGAAAGTAACCGAGATTACGACTCTCGGTATACACTGCATCGACATCACGTTGAGAGAACATCGCATGTCGTCCGATGACATTTTTGTAGCTGACAATAAACACTGATTTAGCCGCAGACGCAATGATCGGCGATAGTGCATCGTTACCACGTACGAATGGATGATTAAAATTTTCAATCAACAAATAGTCGTGATTTCTATCGAGATCGGCAATGTTGTAACCGTAAAACAATTGAGTATCAAGATTCGCATCCAGTCCATTGACCCCAAACTGCTTGCCTGCTCGGTGCGCAATCGATGATAATTCTTCACTGAGCTGCTTCATGCATTCAACGCGAAAATCGATGTAGTGTTGTGTCGAAAGATCACGCAGATCGTGCAAGAGCGGAATAGAAAGTCCGCAGTACTCCGCAAAATTTTTTTGGCAATAATCGCAATAACAACCAAAAAAAGTTGTATATTTGCCGACTGGAATCGGAAACTGACCGAAGTGAAAATTATCAAGAAACACACCATCAACATTCTCAAAACATGCTGCCTGTACGCGTCCTGCCAGCAGTCTACGAAACTGCGGATTATTAATACAACACAGTCGACGGCCCTTGTGATACGGAATGAGCGATCCGCGGTGATCGCGACAGTAGTAATCGGTATCCCGATGCGAAGCGTACACGAGATTGGTTCCCTGTACGTACGCATGGGTAGCAATCCCCAATTGCTTGAAATTTTCCAAACGCTCGCGTAAAAATTGTCGATCTTCCTGTTCCTGATCGTCAGAAAATCCCCACGAGTAACTAATCCATGCATCGGTAATACCAAGCTTTTCTTTATATTGAGACAATACATCTACATCATATGCGCGTAAAAATGCCTCTTCGTCGATGCGAGGTGAAAAGAATTTTTGTTTGATCATGCGAATCGTGCCAGGACCAGCCCAGTAGTACACGCCGATACGATGAGGCTTGCTCAATGAAACAGTTTGTATCATGGGTGAGAAAAGTATACACACCAATCACCGTCCCGACGATTTTCGAATATCTTGATGCAAAAAGATGATGTTCTAAGGCAAATATGGGGCTTTTGATCTTCATTATTTTTACTAGGACATCGGCGCGGCGCACCTCGTCTGCGGTAATACAGCCTTCCACACCCTTTAAGTCTTCTAAGTCTTTATTCCTCCCCCAAAAACCCACCTGCCTGCAACTCATACAAGTGCTTGTAGATGCCGTTTTTCTTGGTGAGCAATTCTTCGTGGGAACCAATCTCGGCAATTTTTCCTTCGCTGAGCACAATGATCCGGTTAGCGCGCTTGATGGTGGAAAGGCGATGGGCGATGACGATCGTCGTGCGATCTTTCATCAAGTATTCCAATGCATCCTGAATATATTTTTCCGAAACGGAATCTAAGCTGCTCGTTGCTTCGTCGAGAACCAAGATGGGGGCATCGGCCAAAATAGTACGAGCGAGCGCCACTCTCTGACGTTCGCCACCGGAGAGCTTGACTCCACGCTCGCCGACATGTGTGTCGTAACCTTTGGGCAGAAGCTCGATAAACTCATGCGCATGCGCTTTGCGTGCGGCTTCTTCGATCTGCTTTTTGGTTGCATGCGGTTTGCCGTAGCTGATGTTTTCGGCGATTGATCGATGGAACAAAATCGGCTCTTGCGGCACGAGTCCAATTGCGCGACGCAAACTTTCTTGCGTAACGTGAGCGATGTTTTGATCGTCAATAGTGATGGATCCGCGCTGTACGTCGTAGAGCCGCAGTAGCAATTTGACGATGGTACTTTTGCCGCCGCCCGAGTGACCGACCAATGCAATCGTTTCGCCAGAATTGATACTGAGAGAAAAATTTTCAAAAATCGAACGCTCCAGATTGGCGTACTGAAAAGATATATTTTTAAAGTCGATCGTACCTTTCGAAACTTTGAGCGCCTTGGCTTTTGTCGCATCTTCTACCGCAAGCGGCTGCTGAATAATGCGAAGCGTGTCACCAATGCGCGAAATCGCCTGCATGTAATAGCGCACAGATCGCCCGATATCCCACAACTTGCTCCATAACTGCCAAATGTAGACGATGATGACAACGAATGATCCGGCTGTGAACACGCCACGCCGCCACAAATCCAAACTGATGAGCAGAATCCCTATTTCGACTATGAGCAGCAGCGCATACTGCACAACGCTAAAAAATGTTGAAAGAGCCCAGGTTTTTTTCTGACGCCTATTCCATTCCAAAAGCAGCGCCGTATGTCGATGATTCTCGCGGTGCTCCCCAGCAAAAGATTTTACCACGGTGTTGGCGGTGATGGTATCCACCAAATTTCCTGTCACACGCGAATCCTGTTCATCGACCCATTTGCTGAACTTCATGAGGTACAGATTTGATCCGATGGACACCACACAGTACGCGATGATGCCCACAAGAACCCATGCGGCAATGAGCAATGAATAGGCGCCAAGCGCCACCATAAAGCCGACGCTGATGGCAAGTGCCGGCAGAAAGGTCATCACGATTTTATCTAATACCTGCTCTACCGCATCGACGCCGCGCGTGATTTTTCTGGCGGTGGATCCAGCAAATTCGTTCACATGAAAATCGGTAGAAAGCAATTGTGTCTTGGCGAACGCCTCATCGTGCACGCCTTTCATGACGTCTGGCTCCACTTGGCCCAGCAGCCAAAACCCCAACTGTTCGCACGACATCGCCAGCCCGATAATGGCGGTGCCGCTGAGAAACATGAAACGCGCATAGCGAAAAGCGTCGTCTGTACTGGACTTGGCAATCGTATCAATAGCTGCTCGGAAAAAAAGCGGCTGACTTAACGACAGCGCCGCTGCTGCCACGATGAGCAAAAATATGCCGAGTAGTTTGAGACGATTACCGCGCGCATGCTTCCAAACGAAACGAAGAACCTGCCCGTGAGTGGTAGCGGAGGACATGTTGCAGAAAACGTGGAAAGATGGCTTTTGTTACAAGAAAAGTTTATTTTTTTGCCACCTTAGGCAGCCAGCAAAGCACTCAACTGCTTTAGTCCATGATAATTAATTTCTACTATTTGAGAAGGTGTTACATGCAATTCTTCCGACAGCGTCGTTTCTGATTTGTTGCTAAGCATGCCGCAAATAACTATTCGTTCTGTGAACGGCAACTGCTTAAGTGCCTGTAACAATTTTGCAGGATCTTCCTTGGAGACCTTAGGGGATTCGCGGTCTTTTTTTATGGGCATATTGGCAGCGCAACCTATTTTCTGGAGCGCTCGGGAATAAATTTTATAAATGCCCCACTCTGAAAGACCAATTTGTTCAGCCAACGTTTTTACCGGCACATCCGTTAAAATACCAAGGACGACCACCCTATCTCGGATATTTATCGCCTGTAAAAGAATAGCTGCATTGATATAATCTAAATTTTTTTGTTCGAGCTCTTCTTCGATTTTCTCCTCCTCTTGTACATCCATCTTTGCACCACTATCGATGAGTAATTTTTCTCCAATTATTGCTGAGCATCTTCGTTCCTTTGCCTTTTTTCTCCAGCAATCAGACATATAATGACGAACAACAGTTGCGAGCCATGCATCAAATTTTCCCTCCATTATAGCTGGCCTGTCTTTGAGAATCTTCATTGAGATGTCTTGAACACACTCTTCAATATCAGCATGCTGTATTCCCCGTCGGCTCAGGAAAGATCGAATACGAACTGCCAATAATTCATACAATTCGGCGTAGGTACTTTGTGCCTGTACGGAGTCGCCCTTTTCCACACAAGAGATATACTTACTTAACAACCTTTCGCAATTGCCGCCGTCCGATTGAGGGGATTCATGAGATTTTGATGGACCATTCATAAGTATATTTATAGCTTATTAACACATTTTGTCAAAATATGAGCACTGCTTCGTCTTCTTATCTATGGAACACATAAGCCTAACACCAACTCGCACTGGTTTCCGCCGGCATCCGAAATTGTATCGAATCGGCATGGGCGAACAAGGAGTTCAAAGAGTCCCGGCTGACCTCATCCCCACCTGCGTTCTCCGGAACTACGGCGGGCAGGCGCCCTTCGGGCACCTTCTCCTTCGAGGAGAAGGGAGCTTAGGATAGAAATACAATGAGATAGGCAGCAACCACCTTCCCCATCCTTTCCTCCTCTCTAACCTTTCCTCTTTTCCTCCTCTACAAAGCTCCCAAATCCAACTCTTCATCAACCCTGATCTGTCCCATAAATTCCTCATCGTGGCTCACGATAATCATACCGCCTTCGTATTCGTTTAAAGCTTCGGCAATCACTGGTAAATGACGGAAGTTGATGTGGTTCGTCGGCTCGTCCAAGATGAGCAGTGTCGGCTTCTGCAGCATGAAACGTGCAAAACACAGGAGTCCTTTCTGGCCTTCGGACAGGCCTCCAACCGGTGTCTGCATTTTGTCACCAGGCAGCAAGAAACGCGCAGCAGTGGCAAAAATTTCCTGATGATTCTGGCGTTCCATTTCGGCCTCCAATACTTGATACACCGTTTTGTCGAACGGCAGGCCCGAGAAATCCTGACGATAGTAGCCGACCTTCACACCCTTTGTGATCTCTGCGCCTTTCTCGCGGCCGCTGGCAATCGCTTCGAGCAGTGTTGTTTTACCAATTCCGTTTGGACCAGTTATACGCAGGCGATGGCGGCGGCGAACCGTGATCTTCACTTTTTTACTCACAGGTTTGTGATCGTGCATCACCGTAAGCGCAGTGATGTTGACGAGTGGCAATGGGAATTCGGTTGCTTCTATAGTGAACGGCGGAATCGTTTTGTCTTCGCGGCGCACATCCACTTTATTCTCCTCGGCTTCCTCCACATCTTCGCGCATTTTGCTGGCCAGCTTGCGCATTTTTCCTCCCTTATGCGAGAAGAAGTTAATTTTCTCTTTGCGATCGATAATGTCTTTTTCCATCCGCGCGTTCTGGCGCTCCTCGGCCTCGATGATATCGGCGATGCGCTGCACTACGTCGTAGTAGTCTCCAACGTACTGATCCGTCTTGTGCGTGTGGGAATCCAAGTGAATAACACCGTGCGTAAAGCTGTTTAAGAAGTTCGCATCGTGAGAGATGACAATCGCCGTTTTTTCATAACCGATGAGGAAGCTTGTAAGGTGATCGATGCCAGCGCTATCGAGGTTATTGGTCGGCTCGTCGAGCAAGAGAATATCTGGCTCGGCGATGAGTGCGAACGCCAGCAGTAAACGCGCTTTCTGGCCGCCGGAAAAGTCTTTGATTTTTTTGGAATAATCGGTTGTGAGGTTCACGGCATCAAGAACCTTTGCGATGTGGCGATCGAGATCGTATTTCTTCTCGGTGAATGCGCCGGCGAAATAATCGGAAACTGTCTTCTCCATGTCTGCGGCCGCAATGACCTGCTTGGCGATACCGATCGTTGTGCCTTTCTTGATGTGAATCTGGCCTTCTTTCAGCTTGTAGCCCGTCTCTCCCGTAATCAATTTGAAAATAGTGCTTTTACCAGCGCCGTTTTGACCCATGATGGTCAGCTTGGCATTCTCGCGTACCGAAAAATTGGCAGCAGCCAGAATCGGCTTGCGGTGATCGAAATAGAAAGTCGCTTCGTCGAAGCGCAAAATGACATCTCCGTGGTCCATAGGTAAGTAGAGTAAATGACTTGGTGCCGCATTGTACGGGAGAAGATTGGGTTTTGGAAGGCCTGGAAACGAATTGCGAATACAAGTAATTGACTGCAATCATTTATAGAAATTAATTTTTACTCTTGTGCGATCGATTTTTTATCGTTGCTTTGGAAAAATGTTCATTGATTTTTCACATTGCGAAAAGTGAGGGATACCCTTCGCTCTCTTTTGATTTTTGATCCATGATAGATATCTGTTTTTCTGGGAGAAATACCATGCTTCCAATCATGCCGCGCTTCTCCTTCAAATATAAGAAGACTTTTAGGGGCAAGAAGTATGGACACCCTTTCTCTAGTTTGAGTATGAATCAAGTCCATTATACATCTCGATCCTAGACTTAGAGATACAATTGTATCAGCAAAAAAAATTTCTTTATCGACGTGTGGAGCAATACCTTGCCCCGGCTCATATTCGTTTACAATAAGCTGATCTGGTGCCTCTTTTGTTATTTTGTCTCGTGTAAGTTTAGCTCCAAATCGTGCCGCCCACTTTGGCAGATCACCTAAATATATTAATGAGGATTGTTGACCATAGCCGTATCTGTAACCGTAATGCTGGACTCTCCTTTTTAGTTCTGTGAGCCATTCTCCCTGATCAATGGTTTTCAGTAACCACCTATGCTGCTTATCATCTATGTAGTCTGGTATATATCTAAGTCCGGCTATTGAAGGCAAATTCTCAGGTTCTCCCTCTGGTTCTAGATCGAAAAGTGTATCCATGCAATGAGTTTCTTATGAGAAAAAATATATATCTGTCACTGCTTTTTTAGGATTGTTCTGCTGCTAAAAATTCTGGCAGTTTTTCTCTCAATTCTCTCTTAGAACTAGCCGAAAGATGTATGACTGAATCAAGATTTGCTACATCGGGCTTCGGCTGCTCTCGTAAATTACTTTCCAACTCCATGCCTTTCAAGGTTTCTAATCGCATCTGGGCATTCCTACGAGTAATGAGTATGCCATCAACAACATCTACGAACCCCTTAAATTGTAGACGATCAATGTGCAGACGTTCCAGCACAGCACTCCAAGGCAATTCTTCCCCACCTTGTGTCATAAGCTTTTTGATGACGGCAATAGCATCATTTTGATTAGGGAGAACAATACTTACTGCTGGTAGTCCGCCTTGCATTTGAAATGCAAAAATCGACTCTGGTTCTCGTATATCGCCAAATGCCTTCTTGTATTTACCTCCTTCCTTCAAGTAGGGATATATTTCAATCTCAGAAGTCACTAGTAAGGCATTGCCGTGAGTAATAAGCTGTATTTTTTCAATATTCCTTCCTACACTTGGAACGGTAAGATGATCGAAAATAATTCTCTTGCCCAAGTATTCGCCTGCCTGATCACGGAGTGCGCCTATTTCTTGTTGCGAGAATTTAGTACGAGGAGACATAAAGGTGGATTAAATATGATTATATTTTATAGTAACAAATAGTCAATGATCTAGAAATTTCTTATTCTGCTTTCTGCGTCTGTAAAAAATATTTTCTTCCATGTGGATTCCCTTCCTTGTTGCAGAAGACAATATAGCGCCCTTTTTTGGTACCCATGATCTTGAGTGAGCTTTCAAACTGACCATCATTTATTATCGCTAAGACCTTCTCTTCCAAGGATGCTCCAAAATGCGTAATGAGTGCTTCGCAATACACATTTCTGACTTCTAGCGGAGAAATGGCAATAACATCCAAAGGCACTTGCACCCAAGTATCATCAGGAATTTCATCAATGCTGCGGTAGTGCCGGAGAAGCACTTGTACAAGATGAGGCGATTGTTGAAAGAGTATCTTATTCGCACGTAATCGTTCCTGAGCTGCCTGCTGCTCCTTGGTGGAAGTGAATAGTATGTCGGACTTCACGAGGTTTCCATCATTGATTGTAAATGCTTCATGATAAGCACCTTCTTTCTCGACTGGTGATTTTGACTTATTCCCTTTCTCCTTTTTTGTGAGTGATGTTTTTTTGAGAATAAAATTTAATCCGTTTTTCACTTCTTTTGGTACATCATTCCAGTTTGCATTCTTGTCGAAAAGAATATCTTTCACCTTCTGTAAGGTCACAATTGCTACTTCGAAACCATCTTGTTGTTGATTATCTGTCTTGGCTTGGGCAATACCACTATATGGGCTCACCACTTCGAAGCCAAAATACTTCATTGCTATACAGAATTCCTGAAATTTAGATTGCTCATGAAAGATGTCGCGCGGCAGAGTAATAATAGCTTTGCCTTCTTCTTTCAGAATTCTATGTGTCTCTGCAATAGTACGAATGCGTTCTCGACCTTGCTTTGTCGGTTTTTCTCGATGCATCGGATAATGAAGTGCCATTGAAAGTACCGCTATATCTTTACTTCCATCGGCATAAGGCAAGCTATCCATGGCGCATACATCGCTACGATTTGATGTATAGGCATCACCCAATATGCTCATGCCTAAGTGCTCACTTATCATAGCTGGGTTGATGTCGCTGCTGTGCACGCGAACACGACTATCTGATTTCATTGTTCTTGCGATAGAAAAGCTACCAGAAGCGATATCCGCAATATCAGTAGTGCAAGTAGGTGAAGATCCTTCAATTAAACAATTGATTATGCCAGCGACGAGACGGGCGGTATTGCCATTGTGCGATGTCTCCCACTCGTAGTTATACAGATCCGCAATTTCTTGTCCGTACGCATTTATATAGCTTTGAACGAAATTTTTGCCGCGCTGCATCATACTTGCCCACAGGCGGTTGAGATGTTGTTTGGGGGTTTCCTGATGTATGGTCAAGTTTTGAATATCCGTTTGATCGAATAATGCCATCTCTTCAGAGGTAAGCTGCAGACCGCTCAGTAACTTTTCGCCTATTTGCTGCTTGCGATGTGCGCGGTTATGTATGCCTTCTTCGATCGTACCTTTGGTGATAAGTTTCACGCAACGCACGTCATGTTCTTGACCTCGGCGATACATTCGTCGCCAAAACTGCTCTTCTTCTGAACGAGTCCATGCAGGTGCGAGTAAAATTCCTCTAGAAGCAAAGGAAAGGTCAATGCCTTCGCGTATTACGTCCATCTGCGACAGCAAAATAGCAGGCTCGTTGCAATCACGAAATTCTGCAAGAATTTTCTTTGTTCGACTAAGAGCTGAACCATCTGCATCCGTCAGTGTCTTATATTCCTTATGACCACCCGTTGGCCCATCTAACATAAAAATACGCACTCCTTTCGGTCCATATTCCTTGTCTAATTTTCGTAAAAGAATCCCATCGTCGTGCCCTTGTGTAACACCTTCAACAAAGTGCGGACTGGCGACAACAATTTTCCTATTATGATCTTTTTCGGCTAAAAAAGTATTAATCCAATGTGTGAGACGCTCGAATTTCGCATCTCCAGTATGAGGTGCATCTTCTACAGCGTTAGAATGAAGACAGATTCGTTGCAACGATTGTATTTTCATAATCGGTGCAAGCTCCTTCGTCAATGCTTCGTCATACGTTACCTGTTCTTTAGGTGTAAGATTATAGACATCTTCTATGAGTGGATGGAGCACTGTTCCCACCGGTAAACATTCCTGTGTCTTCGGACGATACAGAAATGGCAACAAAAATTGTTGCGTCAGCGAAACATCTCTTCTATTGATCATATGAACAATATGATTGAGCTGATGGAAGTCTATTGTTCCAATAGCATTTGGATCATCTTTGTTTTCTGCATCTAATTTATCCAGAAGCTTTCTATCTTCAGCACTCACTGGGGCTTTCTGTAAAAATGCCTGAAAAGCTTCTATTCCTTGGGCAGTCTTTCTCGTATCCGTTTGAGCATTGAGTAGGCGTATTTGCGCAGCAATGTCCTTGCGGTTATTAGGGATAGGAGTGCCGCTAAGAAGCACGGTATACCGAATCGAATCAGCTTGGCTGATACGAAAGATTCGCTGCGTCCCTGTCGTAGCTTTGCTCGATGATCGGCGTAGATTATGTACTTCATCAATAACCATGAAATCTGCACCAAGGCTCTTTATCCATTCTTCGTGACTGATAATGTCAGTTGATTCTTGAGACATTTCCGTTCCAATCACTACATAGTCAGCGCTTTTTGCCGCTTCCCATTGATCTCTTCGTTCCTGGGGATTGCCATTGATGACTGCAACGCTCGGTGTGTAATCATGACGGAAATAACCACTGTCACTATTGCAAAGTCGCTCATTCCAGACCTTCACAATCCCAGCAGGGCAGAAAATTACTGCTTTCGTCGCAAGTGGTTTCCCGTTTTCATCTTTTTGTTCACGCAAATATTCAAATGTAGCAATAGTTGCGCCCGTCTTTCCAACACCCATTTCGCCACCATTGAAGAATCTTTTTAACATTGCTGTTTCAGCAATTGCTATCTCCTGGTGTCTACTTGGAAAAGGCTCAGTTCCACCTAAGCTGTTTTTTAGCCGGGAAGGATGAGGAAGATTTTCAATATTCTCGAAATATTGTAACAAAGCGCTGAGAAATCTTCGTTTCGTTGCATGTTCCTGCATTATTCTTTCACGCTTCTGTTTATCTTGCACTCGCTCTAACTGGTTCTTCTGGAGGGTATTTACCACTTGTACTTCTGTCAGAATAAGCTGTTTTACCTTCTTCATCCCATCTTTAGGACTGTTAAAAATGGGGAGATAATTATCGCGCATTGCGTTAAAAAGGATCTTCCGAAACCAAGATATTCTTGGATGAATCATGATTTCCGGTGGAAAATCTGCAAATGAGGGAGCCACTTGATTTTCCGTTATCCCTAGATAATTTTTCAGTGATGCTTCGTCATCGTCATTTTCGAGTATTTCTTCACATACATCGCCGTGAAGAATGAGGAGTAAATTTCTTAGAAGAGCTGGATTTACTAAAGTAGCCAGATGACGATAGGCATTCTTTTCTGCATCAGATAATCCACGTTCTAATTTTTTGGTTTCAACAGGAGGTAAATTAAATTTGTGAAAAGCATTTAACGCTTCTCTTAAAGCATTGACCGCTTGCCCTGCTCGATCTTCAGCAGGAGCTCTCCACCGTGCTTGATTCTCGATTTCCTTTCGCACTTTCGAGCGCACGGATTTTATTGTCTGCCCCAATCCTTTTTTAACTCCTTCTCCCACAGAATGCCCCAATGCTTGTGGAATATCTTGGTTCCAGATATTGGGCAAGACTCTCGTAAGCTCTCCACACAAGCCCACTAATTCATCTTGTGAGGATACATCGCCATACGCTGCAATAACTTCGGCGAATTTACTGCGCACGATTGTAAGCGCTTGGCGAAAATCGGAATTTTCATCAGCATTAAGAGGCGTAAGTAGATGCTCTTGTTGATCTAGTTTTCCTAAAAGTGCCGCGGAAGTGATAATTTCTGCCATAAGGAGCGCTGTATTTTACATTTTAATATAAATATTGCAATGTAATCATTTGGCTTTTTTCGCTGCTTCTCGTAAATGATCCGCTACAGCCCTCACCACTCCATTCTTGCTATAATATACTTCTCTCGATATCTCATCATATTCTTCGCGAGTAATAGGACTATTAGATGCTTGCTCTATCCACTTACCAGTGGATCGAAGACGCATAATCTCTTGATCAAGTAATAATTTCGCCTGCTCTGTTGATTCGATACCGCTCATTGGAATTTGTCCATCCATACATGATAAAAAGCATGACCAGCTGCCGAATTTTTTTCGAATAGCCAATTCCAATCCAGGGCATTTCTTTCTAATCTTTCTACTTATTCTCCAAAATTCATTCAGATTTAATTTTACAAAAAAAGATAGAAAATCTGCAGGTGTTTTACAATTATCCACTTGTCGATTCCAAGTCTTTCTTTCTACTAAATTCATGAAACTTCTAAAATTTTTCCAAGTACTAAAACGTGGATCATAAACAATTGCCCATTGTAAACGAAAAAAGCCATTACTCTGTAACCATTCACTGCTATCCCATTCATTATTTTTTATTCCTACACTTTCAAAAAGCTTTAAAAAATCTGTTGGATCTTTGCATTCCTTCACTAGTTCAGACCACGTTTTTCCATCTTGAAGATCCTCAAACCCCATAAATACTCTGAATTCCGACCATTTTTTGAATCCGCTAACTTCTTTTATCCTTTCATAGAGACCGCCAAAGTTTTTAAGCATCCATGTACTATTACTCCACTGATCAGGAGTAATACCTAATATTTCAAATAATTTCAAATAATCATTACTTGTTTTACACCAATTAATTCTTTGAACCCAAGTGAGTTCATCTACGGTCATTTTTTTATGCTCATAGCCAGTATTTTGCAAAAATACTGTAGCAATTTTTCGGCGTACTTCATTTTCCAGTAAAGCTACTGCTCTTATTCTTTCTTCATCTATGTCTGCAATTTCTAACGCTGGAATAATACCTATGCAAAGCACTCGCCAAGCATTATGAAACTCATCTGTAATTAACTGAAGTCGTATTTTGCCAACTATTGCCTGTGAATTTTCCGAAAATTCTGCTTCAAGTTTTGCCAAAGCTTCAAGCGACTTACTCATGATTGATGATTGTTATTACTACTTTTATTTTGTAAATAATCCGCCACCGATCTTACAACTGGATTTGTCTTATAATATTTCTTACTTGCAATTTCTTCATACTCTTTCTGACTAATTTCTTGATCTTCACTATCGGTAACGATCCAATCACCTAATTTTCTCAATCTCCGTATTTCGCTACAAAGAATGCCGTGTACTTGCTCTGGAGAAGTAATTCCTTCCATTGGCAAATGCCCATCAATACTAGCTACAAAAAATGGAAATGATTTGAATCGCAAAACAATGGCGCGATATTGACTGGCTAGATCTTCCCCAACGCCACCCTGATCTTTTGGTAACTTGGCTTTTTCTAGCCACCACGAAGCATTTCTCCATGCATTGTCGGGTATTTCAAGATCACGAAACCATTCGAGGAAATCTTCCGGAGTTTTCAATAGCTTTACCTTCTTTCGTATATATTTTTGAGGAATTTTTGCAGTATCCATCCAATGAAGGAATGAAGAATAGGGAGAAAATCGCTCATCTTGTCTTATTGTTTTAACTATAATAGACAAATCACGATCAATACCTCCCTCTGCTTTTGGAAGGCGAGCTCTGTACATCATCCAATCATAATTTCTCCACTTAGTGTCTGGAACACCTATATCATCAAAAAATGCTACATAGTCACGTGGAGAATTGCATTTCTTTAATCCTGCGAGAAGTTGAGTATCAGAAAGAATTTTTTGTAGGCGCAAAATATCACTTTCGTATAATTGGTCTCGCTCATTTTCATCGCCATCCAATAAAATTCCATATTCTTTTAACGCATCCTCAATTTTCTGTTTTTCCTGTCTGAGCTTGAATTGAAGACGAGATTCCAATATAGATAATGCCTTCTCTATGCCAACCGCAGCAGCTTCGTATATTTTTGAAAATCTTCGTACAGATTCTGATTCTGAAACAAATGGCAATCTCATTGCAAATCGATCAAGCAAAATAAATTCATATCTCACGGCGTCTATTTTTGTTTTTGTAGCATGTATTTGTTTTACATCAATCTCACTGGGTATTGGATTTCTTATAATTTCTTCAATTTCATCAATGCAAGTCGTCATACTATCTTCGACAATTGTGCGAAGAATTTTCCAAGGATGATTTTCCTTTTGCGCAATACTGCGAATTGTTGCCTCTAAAATACATTTATTTTCCCTATTTCCAAAATTGTAATACGTTACACGCTCAATAATATCAACTGGCCTACATTGTATTTCTTGCAACTCACTTAATGATACTTGGTCATTCTTGGAACTTCTGTTTATTTTCTCGCAAGCATAGCCGCACTCGCACGCCGATGCATGTTCAAAGGCTTTGAATTCTTCTGGATCTTCAAATTCATCTGGCATTTCGGGCTGTTGATTGATTCTGGCTACGGTATCTCTATATGTCTCTGCAGTATATAAACTTTGTGACTTTTTGGCAGCTGCCTTTGCTTTAAATTCCGACCATTCACTTTGCCACCATTCAAAAATAATTTCTTCTATGCCATTTCCATTTGGATTTTCGCTTCCTGCTTCCACTGCTGATGAAAGTGTATCTTTTAGCCATTTTTTCCCGAGCGTGACAAACAAACGTTGCAGTATTTCTATTCTTTCTTGAACTTCATTCGTTTTTCTTTCTGGTAATTTTTTTTCAATAGCAATAAGCTCTTGGACACTTACCCGAGGATCTGGAAACATCAGTACTCTGCTTATCGCTAAACGAACAAACTCAGATATTTGTGGCTGCATACTTTTTTCTAAAAACTCGCTTGTCTTTTTTTCTACTTCCTTCCAGTACTTATTGTAATTAACCACAGCTATTTTTCCTAAAATTGAATCCATTAATCATATTAAATCATAAATTTTATTTAAGTCAATAGCGACGTAATAGTACAATAGCTCGACACAGCCACATATAGCGAAGTTATTGAACAGACATCATAGCAACCCTGCTCCCCATTAAGAAATACTTCACTACTTCATCTTTGTCTATCATGACTAAAAAATCCTTCACTAACCAGTCACTCATTTTCATTTTTTGCTTATTGAGTGCCTGCGCCTCCACATCACCAACTTTACCGATTGATGAACATTCTTCCTCCTCCGAACAATCAATCATCAGCTCTCAATCATCGCTCTCAATTGAGACAAATAGCAGCATCTCTGCATCAACATCATTCCCCTACCCAATCAGCGACGCAAAAAGTCGTATCACCAAAAAACAATTTGGCACGTACGTCACACCAACATCATCCCCTATTCAGCCAGAAAAGTTTACCGGCTTTCACACCGGAATTGATTTCGAGACGTTTGCCGACGAGCAGGATACCGATGTGTCGATTACGGCGATTTGTGAGGGAAAAGTAATCTTTGCCGGCCACGTAAACGGCTATGGCGGCGTACTGATTCAAAGTTGCCTCTACAAGGGAGAGGTCGTGACAGTTCTCTACGGACATCTGAAGCAATCATCGATCAGCTTTAAAAAGAATGATGTGGTCGCAAGCGGTGACCGAATCGGCATTCTGGGCAAAGGCTTTAGCAATGAGATTGACTTCGAACGTAAGCACTTGCATCTTGGCATCCATACAGGAAACTCGATCGAGTATCGCGGGTATGTGAAGAGCGACAACGAATTGAGCGGGTGGATAGATCCTTATTGATCACAATTTTTGAACATGCAGAAATGTCTCTGCTAGAAAGGGATTTTTGATGCTGCCGCCTCGCCGGATGCACCCATTTCGTAAGCAAGTCTTACGCTGTACGGCTTCTACTGTAAACAAGAACATCTTCATTCTTTTCTCCTCTTTTTATGACACATGCACACGACGACGAAATCGACGATATCAAGAAAGCTGCGGCCGAGAAAAATGCCCAGGCGTGGATCGATGAATCCAAAGGCCAGGCCGAAAAATGGGTTGGTAAAGTGACTGGCGACAAAATCAAAGAAACCGCAGGTGCGGCCAAGCAGTCTATCGCCAATGCCGATAAGCACATTACAGGCATGATTAAAGATCAGGTAAGTATCTAGTCGCTTTTGATTTGGTAACCGGCGGTTTAAACCGCCGGTTACCACCAACCGTCAGTGGCAACTACCGCCAGCGGCCACTTGTTTGTAACTTCTTGATATCATTCCCTCTTCTTCTATGCCAACTGCCACTCAAGAAATCAGCTCCTATATGATTGATACCTACAAGCAGGCATCGAGCGGTCGATACTTGGCTGGAGCCATTACGTTTAAAGGCAAAAAGAAAGCCGATGTTATGCAATGGAAAGAACGCACTTTCGCATCACAGAATGAAGCCGATGCGTTTGTGCGCCAATATTTCAGCCGCAGTGGGCTTACCGAAACAACGAGTGAAAGTGATCTCTTTCGATACGGTTACGCTTCCCGATGGTAAGCTGTACGTGTAACGGCCGATCCCGATGCCATCTTCCCTGGCATTGGGATTTTTTTATGGAACATGATTGCCCACAGAACGCCGGAGTATGCAGCAGCATTTACAATGCCGCGATTTGCTAGTATTTTTCTTTACCAGATCTCATGAACCGCTTTCGCACATCCACACTCGTTTCGGCCCTGGGACTCGTGCTTTTGGTACTCCTGCTCAACGCAGGCGTCTCCTTTTATAATACCCATGTCGTGGCCGACAACATGCGCAAGGTGAGCGATTCGCAGGCAGCTCTCACCAAGGTCCAGCAGACACTGTCGGCGATTATCGATGCCGAAACCGGCCAGCGCGGCTATTTACTGACAGGCCAAGAAGGGTATCTGGCTCCGTACAAAGAATCGATCAATGAGATTCAAAAAGATTTTACCGATCTACACACTCTGTTCGCCGGCAATGAGGAACAACTCAATCGTCTGGAGGAATTGAAGAAAGCGTACAACGAAAAAAGTATTGAAATGGAACAAACGATCGCACTCCGCAGAACAAGCGGACTCAAAGACGCCGTTCCTTTAGGACTGATTGGCAACGGCCGGCGTCAAATGACTATTATCCGCCGCGCGATAGCGGCAATGGAAAATGCCGAGAAGCAAAAACTGGAACAGAAAAGTGTGCAGGCACAAACAAGTTTGTGGAATGCAACAGTCGCGTTTTACATTACACTCCTTGCAGCGCTGGGGACCGTAGCTGCGTACTTTGTATTGCTTCGCCTGTACCTGAAAGTCAATCGGCAAGCTGAAAAAGACTTGCACGCCCTCAACGAGGGGCTGGAGGAAAAAGTCGCAAAGCGTACGGAGGAACTGCAGCTTGCCCAAGCGCACGACCGCGCCAATCTGCACCGGCTCAAAAGCATGTTGGCGCAACTACCGATGGCTGCCCTTATGACCGATGAAGCAGGGCACATTATCGAACTCAACGAACAGTACTGTCGCACGTTCCATATCGGACTGTCGGCGGCGGAGGCGATGGCATTACCAACCGATGAACTGACGGCTCGTTTCCAGAAATCGCTGGCCGATGTACAGGGGCACATGGCCAAGCTCGCCGTGACGCTCGACAGGAAAAAACCGCAGCTTGGTTTTGATATACATTTGAAGGACGGACGCATTGTGCAGCGCGATTTTCTGCCATTTTACGACAACGGCAAATTTGGCGGACAGCTATTTTTGTACCGCGATGTCACACAAGAACGCCGTATCGATGCGGCAAAATCCGAGTTTATGTCCCTGGCCTCACATCAGCTCAAAACACCACTCACATCTATTCGCTGGGTACTCAGCAGGCTCAGTAAAATCATGGGCGATGCCATCGATGAACCGCAGCAAAAATTACTGGCCGAAGGACGCAAAGGCGTGCTGCGCATGAGCGATACCATCGACACGATGCTCCAGATTTCGCGCATTGAATCGGGCCAGACACATGTGAAAACCGAACCGATTGCCATCTGCGATTTTGTGCAGAAGATTATTAAATCTGAACAAGAGCATTTCGAAGACAAGCAGCAGACCTTAACATTGGAGTGTGATCCAGATATGGCTTTTGTAAGCGATAAAAGTTTCCTTCATGAGATTTTACATAATCTCATCAATAATGCTATGAAATACACGCCCGACAGAGGTACTATCAAAGTCATGGTGGAAAAAAAACACCATGCCGTCACGTTTCTCATACAAGACTCCGGCTATGGAATCCCCGCCCATCAGCAATCAAAAATCTTCAGTAAATTCTTCCGCGGAGATAACGTCGTCGGAAAAGTCACAGAGGGTACCGGTCTTGGCCTCTACCTCGTACACCTTCTTACCAAACTGCTGGGTGGTACGATTTTCTATGAATCCAGTGAGGAAGAAGGAACAACCTTTACACTCACGATCCCAAGCTGAGAGCGCGAAAGGCTACTCGATTTTGGTCGCCGAAGACGAATACATTTTAGGTGATGTGATTCAACAAGAGCTGAGTGAGCGTGGAGCAAGTGTACATTGGGTGCAAGACGGACAGCAAACGATCGATGCCATCGGCAAGCAGGCTCCCGATTTGCTGCTGCTGGATTTGCTGATGCCAAGCAAAAACGGCTACGACGTCCTGCAATTTCTAGCCACCGAAGGATGTAATTTTCCTGTCGTCATTCTGTCGAATCTCACAGATCTGAAAGAGCGCGACAAATGCCTGGCGCTTGGCGCCAAAGATTTTCTGGTGAAAGGCGATTTAGACCCAGAAGATATCTGGCAACAGGTAAAGAAGTATCTGTGAGAGAAGCGTACATCTGCAGAGAAGTATTTGATTTTTCGTGCATCTGATCTTTTTCGCTTTATTTTTCTGACCAGCTCCGTGAAGCCCAATGATGATGGGGAAAATCAAAAGCGTGCTAGGCTTATCTTTTACCCCTCTTTGCAATGATGGTTGAACCTTGCTGTATAAAATGCGGCGGAAAGGAATTTACATCCACTCCCAGCACGCAGCACAGTCGCCCTGGTGTGTTAGTGTTCTGCAATAAGTGTGGCGCAGTTGTCAGTTGGGTATTGCTTCCGCGCTAAGCAATTGCCAAAGGGGGAAAGTGTAATACTCGGTCGCTTGCTACGTCATCGACTCTATTCCTTCCCTCTTTTCTATGCTCGCCACTCTCATCGGATTCTTCGTCGCCTATAAATTGCTTACGTTTGGTATCGGCATCCTGCTTCTAGTGGCTCTCTTTACGATCATTCGATCACTCATGCAGCCGCAACAATAAGGAGTATCAAGATTCAAATGAGTTCAAGGAAGCCGAGGATATGTTTGTATCTTCGTATTCTTTGTACTCTTCGCACTCCTCATAATCATCATTTGTGGAAGGTGTCTGCAGTCAATTTCCAACTGATTCTCTATTGTTTATATATGAATCATTAGATACTCTCACTATTGATGACGAATCCCCCGACATCACCTGCCAATGCGCCAAAACAACCAAGTCTCCTTGGTTTGCTCAAGCCTTATAAGTTTATTATCCTCGGCTTGCTGCTGCTTGCTGTTATCAGTAACAGCTTCAATTTGGTGCAGCCGAAGATCATCGCCAATACGATCGATGCCTTCACCAAAGGCAACTTTAGCGTGCGCTTGGCACTGCTTCAATTTGGATCGATTGCGCTGCTCATTTTCGTGTTTACCTATCTACAAAACATCGTCCAGACGTTTGCCTCCGAGAAAGTTGGACGCGACTTACGTACCGAATTGGCCGCCAAAATTTCACGCCAGAGTTATGCCTACATTCAGGAAGTCACCGCATCGAAACTTTTAACGCACCTCACATCGGATATCGACAACGTCAAACTGTTCGTGTCGCAGGCGATTGTGTCTATTACCTCGTCATTGCTGCTGATTGTCGGAACCAGCGTCATGCTGCTGCTCATCAACTGGAAGCTCGCACTCGCTGTGTTGCTGATTATTCCGATTATCGGCGGCACGTTCTTTGCTGTGTTGCAAAAAGTGCGTGTGTACTTTAAGAAGGGACAGGAAGTGATCGACTGGCTCAACAAAGTCATCAGCGAGAGTATTCTGGGTTCGGCACTCATTCGCGTGCTCAATTCCCAGCAGCATGAGTACGAGAAATTTCTGGCTGCCAACACCAATGCTAAAGGCATCGGCATGAGTATTCTGACCCTCTTTGCCACGCTCATTCCGACCATCACATTTGTTGCCAACATGGCAACGCTCACTATCTTGCTGCTGGGCGGACACTTTGTGATCAGCGGCAGCATGACTCTCGGCAGCTACGCCGGATTCGTGAGCTACCTAGCCATTCTCATCTTCCCGATTCTCATGATCGGCTTTATGAGCGGTGTGATTACACGTGCATCAGCCTCATACAAGCGCATTGCCGAAGTATTAGCTGTGCAGGAAAAAGCCGAAACCGGATTGCATACCGATGCGCTGAAGGGCGATATTGAACTGAAAGATGTCTCGGTCATTTTCGGCCAGAAATCGGCTCTCAAAGATGTTTCTCTGTCCATAAAAGCCGGTACCAAAACTGCCATTATCGGTCCGACTGCTGCTGGAAAAACGCAGCTGCTGTACCTGCTCACAGGTCTTATCAGTCCTCAAAAAGGCGAACTGCGCTACGACAGTCGCCCACTCGAGAGTTACGACAGAGAAGCACTGCACCGCCAGATTGGTTTCGTATTTCAAGACAGCATTATTTTCAGTATGACGCTCAAGGAAAACATCGCCTTCAGCGACACGGTGAAAGACAGTGATTTGGAGAAAGCGATCGAGACCGCTGAGCTGAAAGAATTTATTGCGTCGCTGCCCGAGGGGCTCAATACCGTTGTCTCCGAGCGCGGCACCAGTTTGTCGGGCGGCCAGAAGCAGCGCATCATGCTGGCACGCGCCTTGGCGCTCAACCCACGAGTACTTCTTCTCGATGATTTTACCGCCAGAGTCGATAGCAATACTGAGAAGAAGATTCTGCAGAACGTGGAGAAAAACTATCCGGGCCTCACACTTGTCTCCATCACCCAGAAAATTTCGTCAATTGAACACTACGACAAAGTGATACTCATCATGGAAGGCGAAAAACTGGCCGAAGGCACGCACGACCATTTGATGCATACGTCACCAGAATATGTGCAGATTTTCGACTCGCAACGCAGCACCAATACCTATGAAGAGCTACACGCTTAACACAACCGGCCCGCAAGCAACAATGCCGCCGCTCACTGCGGCGACCAAACTTCTGCCCCTTATTCAGGACGAAAAGCGCACGCTGCTGCTCGCTTTTTTTGCAATCTTCATCAACGCCGGACTCAACCTGGCAGGACCTGTGATCGTGGGTCATGCAATCGATACGTACATCGCAAACGGCGAGTACCAAGGGGTGGCGATCTCTGCGGCAGTGTTATTTGTGTTGTACGCTATCGCATTTTTCGCCGGTGTCGCCCAAACCAAACTGATGGGTGGCGTTGGCCAGCGATTGCTGTTTAACCTGCGCAATGCGGTGTTTACCAAATTGCAGGAACTGCCGGTAGCTTTTTTCAATCAGAACAAAGCCGGCGATCTCATTTCGCGCATCAACAGCGACACCGACAAGCTCAACCAGTTCTTCTCGCAGTCGCTGATGCAGTTGATCAATAACCTGTTCATGATTATCGGCGCTGCCATTGCCATCCTTATTATCAAACCGCAGCTGGGTGGCGCTGCGCTGCTGCCTGCTGTCGGACTCCTCATTTTCTCGCAAGCGATTGGTTCGTGGATCCGCAGAAAAAACGCAGCCAGTTTGCAGGCAACCGGCGGTATGAGCGCCGAGATTTCGGAAAGCCTGAATAACTTTAAAGTCATCGTCGCCTTTAACCGCCGCGACTATTTCCGCCGCAAATTCGCGCAGGCCAACGACGTAAACTACCAAGCGGCACTGCGCGCCGGCATTGCCAACAACGTGTTTATCCCGATCTACGGATTGTCGTCGGATATCGCGATGCTCATCGTACTCGTCTACGGTATTTACCTCATTACCCTCGGTCAGTTTACCATCGGTCTGCTCATCAGCTTCTTGAGTTACGTGACACGCTTCTACGATCCGCTGCGCCAGATTGCGACCATCTGGGCATCATTTCAAGTCGCACTCGCCGGCTGGGATCGCATTTCGGCGATCTTGTCGCTTACATCCGATATGACGACTGTTGCGGGAATTGAGACGAAAAAGAACGACGCACTGCTTACGTTCCAAAACGTACATTTCCGCTACAGCGATGGGAAAGAAGTACTCAAGGGCATTGATTTTACGCTTGAACCCGGCAAAACCTACGCACTTGTGGGGCCAACAGGCGGCGGCAAAACTACAACCGCCTCGCTCATGGCGCGCTTGTATGATCCATCCGAAGGAACGGTGTTACTGGAAGGCAAAGATATTCGATCGTATAGCGACAGCGAACGTACACAGAAAATCGGCTTCATTTTGCAGGAACCGTTTTTATTTACAGGTAGCGTGCGCGACAATATTCTGTACGGCAACGAACAGTATGAAAAGCTGACAAACGAGCAGCTACTCGACGTGCTTGTAAAAGCCAATCTCGATCGTTTGCTGGAGCGATTTGAAAACGGATTGGAGACAAAAATCTTAAGCAGTGGCGATGCCATCAGTCTTGGCCAGAAACAGCTCATTGTGTTTATCCGCGCGGTCTTGCGTAAGCCTGCTCTGCTTGTTTTGGATGAAGCGACAGCCAATATCGATACTGTTACCGAACAGCTACTCGAAGATATTTTGCAAAAGCTGCCCAAGGAAACAACAAAGGTGATTATCGCCCATCGCCTGAACACGATCGAGAATGCCGATGAAATTTTCTTCGTGAACGCCGGTACGATTATCCGAGCCGGCTCCATGGAACATGCGGTGAAGATGCTGCTGGAGGGAAAGCGAGAGAGCTAAGGAGAAAACTGGCAGTTGTATTGCCAGCTTTCTTGACGTACAGGGAAAAAGTTTTATCAGGCAATAAAATGAAAAATGTACAGCTCTTTTCACTTTCACCCTATTCCTGACTTGCATTCATCATTAGAATCTGCGCGCTACAGAAACCGCTGGAGTCAGGCTCTGATTCTTAAGGAACGGTGCAACGTAGTGCCGCTCTTTGATTTCAACGGTTTCTGTAAAACCCTGAGGCACACCTCATGTCACTGGTCTCGGCAATTCGTACAATTTTCCCAGGCCGCGTTCGCCCCATCAAGCGCCGCTCGCGCAACGTCGTCCTTTCGGTCTTCGGGCCGTCAGCTTTCGATTCGCTCGAAACGAGAGCGTTGCTCTCGGGCACCGTCGCCAACCTCGCAATGGTCCACTTCCCCCTGAATCACGCGCTCCCAGTCGGAAGCACGCAGGATCTCGCCAGCCTCACCTTCACGACGAATACGGCTGGCAAGCTCGACCTGGACATGACCGATCTGCTCGGCGATTCGGGTCAAGCGTCGACCTTCTCGACGCTCAAGATCTACAAGGTTACCAACGGCTGCAACCGCACTCTCGTCGGCACTTTGTCACCCGAAACGGGCGACACGACCGTCTACGACCTCGTCACGCCCACGTCGGTTTCGGCGGGCAAGACCGAGTTCATCGTCACCGGAACAGTTCGCAATGCCGTTCCTCAGGGAACGGCCATTCTCCTCGGCGTCGTCGGCGATCCGTCCGAGAACGACGTCACCTTCACCACGAACGGTGGGGTGACCCTTGACCAAAACGACGGCTTGCTGACCAACAACGTGCTCCTCGTTGGAGCCGGCTCAGTCGGCAACGAGAACCAAGACCTGGTCGGCGACTTTCAGCTCATCACGGGTGGCGAGGTCAAGAGCGCTCGAAGCAACACACTCCTTGGCAGCCTGACCGACGGAGCGGTCAATACCCTCGGGTCCTTCAGGATCTACGCCACCCCCGGCACGAAGATCGACGAAGTACCTCTGCAGACCAAGATCTGCGGAGGCGTCGTCAACGTCGACACTCTCACCATCACGATCAACGGTCAGACCACGAACAATGGTCTCTACGTGACCAACTCCGACGACCAGATCGTGACTGGCAACCAGTCCTTCGGCGTCGCGCATTTCTCGCTCACCGAAAGCGGCGTCAATGCCACGGTCGGTGCTTGCGGCTACGTCGACATCGTCCTGAAGGGATTCGTGGACGTCATCGACTGCGTCGCGATTCAACAATCGGCACTCGTTGCCGGCGGGGTGGTGTGGAGCTTCAACAACGTGTACATCGCCGGCATCGACGGCTACGACACGCAGCTTATCTACGGAGGGCTCTACATTGGGCTGAAGAAGAAGAATTGCTAAGACGATCGGATCCATCCGATCTGTCTCCTCAGAAACCGTTCAAAGAGCTCGCCGCCTGTCCTTCGGGATAGGCGGCAGCTTTTACGTACGCGAATATATCGCAGATCCCCTTCGCTTCGTTTACAATCGAAATACATGCCGATTCTCCCCTTCAAAACCTCTGGCGATTTCCGCAATTGGCTTTTGAAAAATCATGATAAAGAAAAAGAATTGTGGATCGTGTATTACAAAAAAGCGAACGACAAGCAGACGATCAAATATAAAGAAGCTGTCGATGAGGCGCTGTGTTTTGGTTGGATTGATGGCGTTGCTAATGCGATTGATGATGTGTCGTACAAGCAACGTTTTACCCCGCGCACGAAAAAAAGTATCTGGAGCCAAGTGAATATCCGGCGTGTTGCCGAGCTTACGAAAGCCGGTCGCATGCATGAATCGGGTTTAATGGTCTTTAAAAATCGTGACCCGAAGCGAGAGAAGCTCTACTCGGCCGAGCAGAAAGATTTAGCATTTGATCCGCTGTCACTCAAACGTTTTAAAGCCAACAAAAAAGCGTGGGCGTTTTTCCAAAGCAAACCACCGTCGTATCAGAAGCCGGCAATCTGGTGGATAGTTGGGGCCAAGAAACCAGAAACCAAAGAAGCGCATTTACAGACGCTTATACAAGACAGTGAAGAGTGGCGAACGCTTAAGCATTTAACGCGCAAGCTGAAGAAATAATTTAGGCTGCGCGATTTTGAGCTTCCACAGGATTTTTGCGCGCCGGAGAAAACGGCACCATCTGCTTTTTCAAACCTTGTAGCGCACCTGCTGTACCGCCTGTTACTTCGCTTCGCGTTACTTTTTCACCGAATTTCGGCACAGGGATAGGAATGAATTTCAGTACATTGCCCAAAAGCCTTAGCGCCCCTCCCGCCATGCCAAGTGTGGCGGCTGTCACTACCTTAAGTGGCAGCGATACCGTACTTTTCATCGCGTTCTTTACACTCGCAGAAATCGCCGGAATCGGATTTTTACCAGTAAACGTTTCGACTCCCGCCATCGCAGCATGCACAGGCACAGTGGCGACAGTTTTGACTGTCTCTCCGATGTTACCTTTGATCGTTTCGAATGTTTTACCCATACTCTATATTATACAATAAATCGTATAAAATAGCTATTATGCCACGGGATTTGGATACATTTCATGAATCTCCTCGATGCCTTTGAGCACATCTACCGACAAAACCATGTCGCCTGTTTCTATGTCTTCTTTTAGCTGATCAAGATTCGATGCGCCGATAATATTACTCGTCACAAACGGCTGCATGTTTACAAAAGCCAGCGACATTTGAGCGAGTGACAGTCCGTGTTTCTTGGCAAGATCGGCGTAGAGCTGTGTGACTTTCTGTACCTGCGGGCTGCGATAGCGAGCGGCAAATTGCGGATGCAGAGTGAAACGACCGCCTTTTGGTATATTGCCGCCCAGATAGCGCCCACCGAGGACGCCATAACCGAGAGGAGAATAGGCAAGCAAGCCAATGTCTGCGCGCATGGAAACTTCGGCCATACTGATGTCGTAGTGACGATTAAGAAGATTGTACGGATTTTGCACGCTGATCATCCGCGGCAAATTTTTCTCTTTCGCAACACGTAAAAACTCCAGAGTTCCCCACGGCGTTTCGTTAGACAATCCTACGTAACGAACCTTGCCACTTTTGACGATCGCGCTGAGTGCCTCGAGGGTTTCTTCTATCGGCGTTGCCTGTTCTTTTTCCTGATGTACATATCCGCGCTCACCGAAATAATTCACATTTCTATCCGGCCAATGAAGCTGGTACAGATCGATGACATCCGTTTGCAAACGCCTGAGACTCTCGTCGAGCGCCGCTTCAATATTGGCTTTGTCGAGGCGATTATCGCCGGTACGAATATGAGTGTAACGATTGGGTCCGCCTACTTTGGACGCGAGAACAATCTCGTTTCGCTTTCCGGTTTTCTTGAGCCATCTGCCAATAATGCGCTCTGTTTCGCCGTATGTATCGGCCTGGCTCGGGATGGGATACATTTCGGCAGTATCGATAAAATTGATGCCACTACCTACAGCATAATCGAGCTGCGCATGCGCATCGGCTTCGGCTACCTGATGACCGTAGCTCATGGTGCCGAGACAAATCTTGCTAATGCGCAAATCGGTCGTACTGAGAGTCGTGAATTTCATAGAAGAAACGGAAGTGAGTACAAACTGTAGAGGGAAGATAGCATTTTCTCAATGCCCTCACCCCCAACCCCTCTCCCCGCTAAAGCGGGCTAGAGGGGAGCTCTGTTTTTTATGTAATAGATTGATGATTGAATTCAAAATATTTTTAGAAAATGTCCCTCTCCCTGCTTCAGCAGGGAGAGGGTGGCCGTAGGCCGGGCTTGCCGGCCGTAGCTCTAGAGAGCAAAGGCTGGTGAGAGACGTATACTGTATACTTCTCGCATGCCTTCAAAAAATTCAACTATTCGCTTCGTCGCCTTTCTGCGCGGCATCAACGTAGGCGGCAATAAAATAATTCCGATGGCGAAGCTCAAGACAATGTTTGAATTACTCGGTTTTACAAATGTGAAGACCTTACTGGCAACTGGCAATATTCTCTTTGATGCATCCGAAACGAAGCCCGAAAAACTAGTGACACTTATCGAGAAGAAGATCGAAGCGACATTTGATTTACATTCGCACGCGATTGTTCGCACGCTGGATAATCTGCAAAAACTGATTGATCGAGAGCCATTCAAGAAAATCAAAGTGACGCCAGAAAAACGCTTGTACATAACGTTTCTGGCAGCAAAGCCGACAAGCAAGCTTGTAATTCCCTATCGATCACCGACGAATGATTTTGAAATCTTATCTGTGAGCGATACAGAGATTTGCAGCGTCTTAACCCTCAATCCAAAAACACGATCTGTCGACGCCATGCAAATACTCGAAAAAGAATATGGTAAAAATGTGACGACGAGAAACTGGAATACGGTGATGAAATTAGTAAGGTAGGTACTGTAAGTAAAATAGGTATAGTAGGTAAAACTACAATGCTGAAAAGCCGCATTCTGTAAGAAACTGACAACGTGGAACGCCGATACAGAAGCTCACCTGAAGGCGAATGGTGACAAAATGCTCACTCAGCTGATGTGGTGGGCAAAGGCACTAAAGGCGGCGAGAGCGTAATCTGATGATGTAGCAGTCATGATTTTTCGGGTATAGTTCTGCTATGGCCATGTTCGTGCATCTGACGCTCGAAAAAAATAGTAGTCGCATCAAGCGAAATGGCATTGCCAAGGCTGCAACTACTATCGAAGGCACGAAAGGTGTATATGCCATGCCGGTCACTGCCGATTATGCTATCGGCTTGCAGTGGGTGCGAGAACTTAAACGCTTTAAAAAAGGCTCAATTGTAGCTGTGCAATTTCGCATTCCAGATGATGAGCCGATTCTCTTGGGCCACTATCATCATCGTCACGATGTCATGAAAAGCGCTGAGGCTGTCGGCATGTTCATGAAACTGCCAGACGCGCGCGGCTACGAAGTGATCATCCCTCGCCGCATCGAGGCAGATGAAATTCACAGCATCAAGCCTGTATCGCAGACAGTGGGATGGCGATACTTTCCAGATTCTCATGGCACAAAACCACGTCCAAAAAAATCTACACACCAACAATCCTCACTATAAAAAACCGCCGCTCGTCTCTGTGGCTCCCAGTGAGTGTAGTCGGGGATGCGCCAACTAAAATGCAGCAATGAAATATTGTTATTTCTTTCTCTTGATTTTTGGAACTTTGGCTTTTGACTTCTTCTCCTTCACCTCCCCCGCCGTCTTTACAATCAACTCAGACAAAAAATCCCGATCTTCCCATTTATCTTCCTCTATCAAAAAATACATCTTGCTGCCTGGGTACGCTGGTGCTTCGGTTACATCGCCGAGAAATTGCCGACCAGCAACTGTGGGTTTTACAAACAGCCGATCGTCGCAAATGAATGCCACGACTTTATCGTTACAATAGAGCGCATATTCACCGAACATTCTGCGGCTGCGCATATCCCCTGCTGCCGCGAGCTGATCAACCAGGAAATCGGCGGTGGATTGCTTGGAGGCCATATGGAGAGATAGTACTGAAATACTGAATCTGCGTCAGCATATCGCCCTACGGAAGCCAGTAATTTATTGACTATTTTACTATATATTTTATATTGTGAATATGACCATTGCACATCCCGACACAATCAAGCCAGAAGACATAGATGCTCTCGTTGATACAGTTTTAGATAGAATTTTTGAGGCACAACCCGATACGATTTATTTTCAACTCCAGACTCAGGCTGATCTGAGAAAAAAAGTTCACATCTTGCTAAAAAATCATCCCCTCTCTCAGGAGAGTCTTTCTGAGTTTATACAAAAGCAAGCGAAATACTACGCTGGTTTAATAACGGGTTTACTGAAGAATATCGCAGAGAATTTGAGAAGGATTTTAAGGGTTATAGCGAGAGCAATGCCAATTATGCTCTCTATCTAGAAGATGCTGCTATCGATTCCGCTGTTACATATATGCAAAGGAAAATGGGCATGCACGAAGCTGTTATTGATGATAAGAATGGGGCACTGCTTCAGGAAATTCGAGAATCATTTGGCGAAAGAATCAATGTCTATGCCAAAGTTATTGCGCATAAAGAAAAACATAAAAATTTCCGCCCCAAAAAAAGCAAAGCTCCGAGAATAGAAACCTCAGACAAATATGCTCGCACAAAAGAACCAAAACTTAGTGCCGATGCATTGCGTAGAGCCATCCCCGCAAAAGCAACTGATCGAAACGAGGATAGCGCATTACGCTTTCATGAATTGCCAGATCGTCCTTATGCTGATCGTCGCGTTCGAGGCGTCAAACTGTAAACACTGTCACCGCATCCCCATCGCCTGTTCTATATCTTTGGCAACGTGAATCGGGTGTGGAACAAGAGTGATATCCGGACCGGTCTCGAATTTCAATGTTCCGTAGCGAAGCACCGTTTGCAGTAAACCATGCTTCTGCGCTTCCACTGTCTCCATAATGGTAAAAGCATATTCGGTCATTTTCTCCTCCAAGAAAAGTTTGTCGCGTATCCAGATAACACGCTGATTAGTGATGATAATATGAACAGACAGCTCGCACAGAAGTGTGATAAAAAACCAGTGATGCGCGAAAAGAAACAAGCTGAGGCCGGCAAAAAACGATGCGTACGGAATCCATGCCGAGTGGTAAGCGGTGAGGCCGGCAACAAAAAACAAAGCGCCGCTTAGAAGCAATAGCACGCTGTAGACAAAGAAAAGGAAAATATATTTGATCCAGTGCTGATGCACAACGCGGATGATCTTCTCGCCGTTTGGGGAGGAGGCAAAAAAGTACGTCATATTACAGAATGTGCGGCTGGAAGAAGAACAAATAGGTGGTAATGATGGTAATAATCACGGTGGAAATAATATAGATCCACAAAAAAACTCGCTGGGTTTTTTCCGCATTCTTACGATATTCATTGCCCTCCATACCTTCGAAAAATCCTGCATGCCTGCGCATCATTTTGGCAAAGGAATACCATGCTGCTGCCAGAAAAATGAGGGACGCTACCTGTATGAGTGTTACGACCAGTACCAGCGAGAGACTGACAGGTGTGGCAAAGAGTGCTTGAGGGTACACTGTATCCATAGATACCAGTGTATCACTCCTCCTGCCGGTTCCTATGCCATCCATTCACTTCATCTACTCTTCCACAAGCGGCAATACCGAATATGTTGTTGATACGGTGGCAAAAACAATCTTGTCGATAGCACCAGACACGCACATCGAAATACAGCGAGCGGAACAAGCGACGGCGCAAGATCTTGTGCGCGGAGATATTGTCATTCTCGGCTCGGGCACCTGGAATACAGGCGGACGGGAAGGGCAGCTGAATATGTATATGCACCAACTGCTGATGGAACGTGCCAAGGATATCGACCTGCAGGGAAAGCCTCTGACATTCGTAAGTCTGGGTGACGATCGCTATTATTTCCGCACCCGATGTACCGAACATTTCCTGCGCTTTGCACGTGAGCATAAAGGAACGCTGCTTGTGCCGCCGCTGATTATCGTCAATGAACCGTACGGACAGGAGGAGCGAATCGCGCGATGGGCAAACAAGCTCATGAGTAAATGTGCAAAGTGACGCACATAAGAAGCGAGACTACCGATAAACGCACCTGCTACACTACTTGCATGCTATCGACTGTACGCTGGAAACAGGTTCTTCCGATCATCGCGCTGTTTACCATAATTGGCGCAATCGTCTTCAATCCGATTTTTTCTAGTCAGTTTGTCGCGTGGGACGATACGCAGCTGATTGTGACAAATCCGATCGTGCATGGCCTGAGCATTCGCCACATCATTCAAGCTTTTTCAACTTTTGATCCGGAGCTGTACCTGCCACTTACGTTTCTCAGCTACCAGATTGACTACACAATCGGCGGACTGAATCCGACTATCTTTCATATTCACAATTTTCTCTTACATGTACTCAATACACTGCTGATTGTCTGGCTTTTGTTTGTGATCGCTAAAAAGCGTTGGATCGCAATCCTCTGCGGCCTGATCTTTCTCGTGCATCCGCTGCATACCGAAGTTGTAGCGTGGGCCAGTGCACGCAAAGATGTGCAGTCGACATTTTTCTTTCTAGCGTCTGTGATGGCCTATATCGGTTATCAGCGATTGAATAATTATGATCGACTCGGCGAGGTGACGGCTGATGTTACGGCTGAGGTTAGGGCTGAGGTTAGGGAACCTCAGCTTCTGCTGCGGATTTTTCAATCATCTAACATTCTCTACTGGTTCAGTATCGCCCTTTTTCTCTGTGGATTACTCTCGAAAGTCACAATTGCCACCTTGCCAATCGCACTTATTCTTTTTGATCTGCAACAAGGCAGGAAAATTGATAAACGAGTATTCATCGAGAAAATTCCGTACTTCGCCCTATCTGTCATCTTTGGTGTTATCGGACTTATGGGGAAGCAAGCGGTAACACTCCAGACATCATTGCTACAAAAAATAGTACTAGCCGGCAAAACGACATCATTTCTCCTGCTCAAATTTTTCGTACCGTTACAGTTAAGCCCGATGTATCCGCAAAGCTCAGTAATCAACCTCTCAGTCACTTTTTTCCTTCTGCTGATCGTACCGATTGGATTGATAATATGCGGCTTGCTCTTCATCAAAAAGTGGCCAACGATGTCTCTTGGTTTTTTGTTTTTTCTTCTCACTCTTGCGCCGGCCTTTACGAATATTGTCCGCGCCGGAGAAATAGAATTTGCCGCTGATCGGTATGCGTACCTCCCGTCAATCGGCCTCTTGATCGTGATTGCTACATTGATGACGCGTATTGACGTGCATCGCACAATTCGGTTCGCGGCAATCGGCATTACTACCGGTGTCCTTGTTATTTTCAGCTGGCTCACTCACACACAAGCGACCGTCTGGCACGGGAGCGATACTCTCTTTGCGCATACACTCAAGCTCTATCCAAAAGCTGTGCCGGCGCTCGTAAATTTGGGAAGCATCGCCCGCGACCAGAATCAACTTGATCAATCACTTACGCATTTGCATGCAGCACTCGAGCTACACGATACGTCACAAGCACGTTTGCAAATTGCACTGACATTGTTCAAGCAAAACAAATTACAGGAAGCCACAACACAAGCCGAGGCTGCCTTAGTGTTGGATCCGAAAAATGCGCAGGCGCACGAACTCCTTGGGAGTATTGCACTCAGCAATCAACAATTTAACCACGCCATTACTCAGTATCAAAAAGCGCTTGCGATCAATCCGACTCTTATCAATGCGCTGGGCAACTTAGCGGGGTTGTATCTACTGGGGGAACAACATGCGCAAGCAGAAAACTTGCTTCGCAAGGCGCTCAAAATACAGCCAACAAACATCGGCAATCAGCTCAATCTAGCGATGGCACTTACGCAGCAAGGAAAGACTACCGATGCAATAGAGTTGTACCAGACAATTCTCGCAGATCACCCCGACTCTGCCTTGGCTTCGCAAAAACTTGCCGAACTGAGTGGCAACTAAGCGGATTGGATGATGATTAATCGGCAGACAAGAACTTTCTGACGACGTATCCTGTCTTGACCTCATCAAACAAAATCTTGGCCCAATCACCTATGATTTCGAGAATAGCCACGCGTGCATTTTCTGGTAAACCAGCAATAATTTTCGCAGTGGATGAAGGCTCTGTGCGAACGTTAATGCCAGTAATGACTCTTTCGGTGCCGGTTGTATCAGATGTTGTGGGAGTAGATTCTGGAGGAGAAACCATGACAGCTTCTGGCAGAGAAGACGATGACATTTCTATATTTTTAGTGATGACGTAACCAGTCATACCGCTTTGCACTTTGACATTCGTCCATTCAGCCTGTTGGCCGAGAATCATGACATGCGTTCCAACTGGCAATGCCGTGAGGATAGCAGCCGAAAGCGACGGCTCGGCGCGAAGGTTGCTGATATTTTTAACGGTACCAGAGAGTGGAGCTGCCAAGTGCTCGTTGACTGGCTGCACTTCTTCAACCGGAGCTGGGTTTGACTGCGGGGCAATCGGCACGCTGCGTACGGTCGCTGTCTCCAGTTTTTTCAGATCGAGAGTTTGCGCTCGTACTATGAGTGTCGCTGCTTCTGCACGCGTAATCGGATCATTTGGTTTCACAATATTGAGTGGGTTGCCATTGGCGTCTTTGTACCCAGTTACCAATCCCAGCGCGTAGCCAGTTGCCAGTGCCGATGCGTACGGATTGCTGTCGCGGACATCGGAGAACGTGTGAACGTAATGCTTAAGCGGAACACCTACAGCCTCCAAAATCGTCTGCACAACCGCACCGCGCGGCGCCTCTGTCTGGACAACAAGTGCACGGTTGTAAAGCGAAATTTTTCGCTCAGCTGCGGCCACCCAACCTTCGGCCCATGTGCCTCTGGCCGACACATTCACAGAAGGGGAAGGAGATTCCTTACTACCAACCATCAACATAACCATTTTTGCAATATGGTCGTACTGAACACTGTCATTTGGACCAAACAGATGAAGATCCTCGCCTCTGGCGCTCTTGTAACCGGTTACAATTCCTTGCTGTGCGAGAGTTTCGACAAAGGATGCAAACCATGCAGTTGTCGGTACATCGGTAAAGCTTGATGTAGATGTACTTGGCGAGGAGCTGCTCGTACCAGAGTCAGACGACGATTCTCCGGCAGAAGAATGTGTTGATCCGCTATTGAGTGATTGCAGGTAGGCACGATACCCACCACCTGCTCCACCACCTCCGCCACCGCCACCGCCCGAACTTGAGCCAGAATTGCCTGAAGACGATGATGAACTGGCTGCCGGAGCTGTCACCACCTGTACGACCGTATTCGATGTACTGCCGGTATAAGTAAGGTTACCGCTATACACCGCCGTCAGACTATGAGATCCAGCTGCAAGGGCAGACGTGGTAAGTGAACCCGATGCATGGCCGAGAGTCGCGGAACCGATCGTTGTACCACTGTTTTTAAAGGTGACAGTGCCGGTCGCCGCCGACGGCGATACAGTGGCTGTGAGCGTGATGCTCGCGCCAAAGGCAGACGGGTTGGTTCCCGAAGCCAACACGATCGTCGAACCAGATAGTGCACCTTCATTGTAGTTGCCTCCGTTGTAGTAACCGGACCCATAACTGAGGGCAAATACAAAAGATGGAACAAGCGCGAGGGCAACAGCCATACAAAAAAATGCTCCAGTTATGGCGCGATTTATACTGAGAAAGCTAGTTCTTGGCTCCACCATAGGGTGCGTTACCGTAAGAACCGGGATTGTGCCTACTTATTTTCGTGCTATCGGCAACAGAAGGCAATCGGCTCAATATAAATAATCCAAAAAACGCTGTAGTGTAGCGGAGAAACTCTTTGCGAGTCATGAGTGTAGTAAGCATGGATTGTATGATACCCCATGTTTGCACCAGAAGAAAAATCTATTGAGTTCTTTGCATTGACAATAGAATATTTATATTTACCTGAACCATTGATACAGATTGAGAGCTTGTTATACTGACTGTATCTTTTAGATGTATTTTTCTTCATCAATCCATGGCGCGACTTCCGGTAGCAGCCAGTGATAGGGGTACAATGAGCAATGACTTTAAAAAGATGTAAACACTGCTGTTTCGTAAATTTCTTCCTGTTATTCACTGTCTTCTATGCACATTTCTGGGATTCTTGGTGCGGCGGCAAGCGGACCTACTCTTCATTTGCGGGCAACACTTGGACTGCATCAAGACAGTGCTAGAACGACGACTGCAACCGCGAATAATGATCCTGTAGGGAGCTGGTACAATCAGAGCAGTGATCGCTATCCGTTTTCGCAGAGCACATCGGGCTACCGACCACTTTTGCAGACAACACTGCCAAGCGTCCTTTTTGACGGCACCGACGACTATCTGATTTCTACTACGTCCTTTACCGATGTTATTGGCTCGGTACTCGTTGTTTTTAAAACTGGTGGAACTGCTTTTGCCACCCGCGGCGCACAAGTCCTTATTTCGAGTGCAGACAATGGCACAGCAAATAATTGGTTCGAAATAGGGATTACCTCCACTGGATTTGTGTACGCCGAATCCAATGCAGGCGGCACGAAGCATACGGTGACAGGCAGTACTACTCTCGCCGTCTCGACCTCCTATTCCCTCGCTGTCACTCACGATGGTACGGACTACTACATGAGCCTGAGCGGGACAGAGGAAAATCCCCTTGTTATTGTTAACATCGGAACATTTGCATGGTTTGGCGATGTGTCGGGTGCAGACAATATAGTAGTGGGTGGTACGCTGACATCAGCGGGCCTCGTGCGACCGTTTCAAGGCGAGATATTAGAACTGAGTGTCTACGCACAAGATATTACAAGCTGATTCATATTCGAGTAGTATTTCTTTTTTCACTTTTGCTATAGCTACCTACACCACAACACAGGCAGGTGCATGGAGTAGTGCATCCACCTGGGGCGGATCGGGTGTTCCTGGGAATACTGACACCGCCGTTATTACCTACGCCGTCACACTGGCGAGTGCTGTAACTGTGGGCACCTCTCCGGCTGTCGCCACAACTGATGCGGTCACCATCAACAATAATGGTACATCCACCAATGGCACGCTCACCATCCAAAGTGGGGGCATACTCACACTGCGCGGGCGCTTAACAGCAGCGGGAACCTCGTCTGGAATTGCCTTTCTCAAAGTGGAACCGGGAGGAGGTGTCGTGGTCGATTCGACCCAAGCAACCGCGCAGACCAACTACATCATGCGCATGACAGGCACATCGGACTACTTCTGGTTTGCCGGCACGTCGGGTGGCACGCGCCCCTACATCACCGCCTTAAATGATCCGATGCCAAATGTGGGAGGAACGCCTGCGGCCCTTCCGTGTCGTATTACATCGGGATTCAGCGGAAATCCTCGTTTTATTGCGACCTACAGCACCTTTACACGCGTGGGATCGACATCCACTCTCTACGCAATTTCGGGCCCGTGCTATCCCGATATTTCCTATTGCCGTTTCGATACCTGCGGGACCATTTATATTGCGGGACTTCCGGCTACTGTCACCCTTAATATTCAGTCGTCCACATGGGTGAATTCCGTGGCTGCTCCTGTCATTGTGACAGCGGCAAATACACTAAATACATCGGGAACGCGCGCAATCCAACGCTGCGTATTCGATACGGGGATTGCCGCAGCTGCCACCGATGTCATCATGAATAATAATATTGTTTGTGGGTACAACGCCAACGCCGGCGTTTCGCAAACAGGTGGGCTGGGCCTTATTTCCGATACTCTGTTTATTCTTCCACAATCGACATCGGGGGGAGGATACTTTCAACGCTACTTGAATTGTTACATTTTGGGTGTGTACCAAGCAACGAATGCGCGATTCTCCCTGACATCCAACGTTGTCACCAACACTGATGTAGATGCATCAACACCCACCTTCGACCGACTCATTTTTGATTATCCCAATACCTCTTCTGTTGCCTACGACGGCGGCGTTGTAGCTGGCGGAGACCTTGGCGATTCGGGAGATTTGATCCAGACACCATCGAGCAATCCGGCATCGGCAATTACGACGACGATTGCCAATTCGATCGCTCTACCAATCTCCTCGGGGCACCCGGCCGATTCGTATGCCAGTCGTGGTATCTATCCTGGGACAATGTTTACTGGCCGTGGGCATGCCAATACTATTATGCGCTCGTATCACAACACGTGGTTCAGTTACGACGGATCTGCCACTCGCGGATCGCACGGGGTCATTAACGTTGCTGAGTCCACGACGTCTACGGTGGCAACCGTGACTTTGTTCCGCGACAATCTTTGTTGGTCGAACTTGACCTCTGGCATGCCGATGACGCTCGATACCTCGGCGACGACCAATGCCGTCACGCCGTCGGGTGTGTACAACAACGCTTCATACAACCTGATTACACATAGTCAGTCGGGTTCTGCGAACGGAAAGACCTATTTCGGCACGTCATCGGGGACGATTGGTGCAAATGATATTGTCAACAGTGATCCTGGTTTTGTCGATTCCACTCGCTGTTTTGTGAAATGGGTACGCACACTGCGTGGCGACTTGGGAAGTGGGTCAAGCAACGGTGCGGGCTCGTACACGGGAGCAACGTACACGGATGAACAGACGATTGCGTTTGGTATTGCTGAACTAAAAAAACTGAACGATGCGGATTTTGACTCGCGCTACACACGCGCGGCACTCACTGCCTACGTCCGCGAAGGGTTTAAAGTAACCAATGCCTCCTTTCGCAGTGGCAGCTCCGATACCGGCACAATCGGCGGCGCCAATTATCATAAATCCACGAGATCAACAACGAAATTATCCGCCCTGCGCACAGCCATCAACACACGATATGGGATCAGCGTATAGTCGATACGGTGTGTGCCTGCTTTTTGTCAATTTTGCGAGAGATACTCCACTGTAGTATTCGCGCAGCCACGATACTTCCTTCGTAAATAATCGCCGCCGGCACAGCGACAATGAGCAAATTGAAAATATCAACTGTCGGTGTCACCATGGCAAGGACAGCAATACCGATAACATAGACATAGGGCCGTTTTGCCGACAGCGTCTTCACATTCAACGCCCGCATGTAGGTTCCGGCGAGAATGAAGATGGGAATCTGAAAAATAGCGGCAATGATGAATGACTGTGTAAGCAGAAAATCCAGATAACTGTTAGCCGTGATCATGTTCTGAATCCCTTCAATATTGATGGAGAGTAAGAACTGCAGGCTGATGGGAATGATGACAAAAAAAGCGTAGCCAAGTCCGCAGAGCGCCAGAATGGAAATAGTAAAATAGATGATACACAGCATCAGCCAGCCGGACTTGTGCATAGCCGGGCGGATGAAACCCAAAATACACCAGTTGATAACAGGGAATGCCAGAATAATGCCGCCAAAGAGATCGATCTTCAAAATGAAGAAGAGTGGATCCATCGGCGACAGGAAAAAAAGCTGATGATCCCCTGTTGGTTTCAGCAAAAACCGGATCAGCGGATCATGATAATAGTGAGCGACCAGCGCCCCGACGACAATAGCAGCCACGCATACCAGTATCTTGGTTCGCAGCTCAAGAAGATGGTCGAGGAACATCATATACTAAGCGTCCTTTTTCTTATCGGTGTGATCCGCTTTTTCTTCTTTCTTCTGCTCTTTCTCCATTTCGGTAACCGGCTTTTCGAAACCAGCCTTGAGTTCTTTAAATGACTTTCCGATGCTACGCGCCAGTTCGGGCAACTTGTCCTTGCCAAAGAATAAGAGCAACACGACAAGAATAAGGATGATTTCCGGCGTACCGAGCCCAAAGAAGTTCATACAGCGAGTGAGGAGCGGATAGAGTGATGCTCTCGACTCTATAACTCTTCAAAACGGAAATCAACGAAATGGTGCATTTCATATTTTCTGTACGCAACAACACAAGAGAGAATATATCTCCACTCGTTACTTCTGTCTGATTATCCATCTTTTTTTAGTTACCAGCAATTAGGCAGAAAAATGGGTGCGATCGGCAGGCTGTCGTACTGTTATTTTTTGAGAGGAATCTGAAAAAAGAGGCGATAGTCAGATGTAAGAATAGCGCCACTGTGCCTAGAGCATCCGCACTATGCAGAAGGCTCACTCAGTTGAGCAATGCATTTGAAAATATCTGCAGCGAATCGAGTTTGAATAACGAGGATCGGCGATTTGACTTTTACTTCTTTTTGCCGACCTTCTTCTTCGATCCAAATAACTTTTTCTCTACTCACTACAGTCATTGGCTCTGTCTTATGATAAGAGCTTCCGGAGCCGTATTGTGCAATTGTTATGAGACCTGAATACACTGTACGCTGCGGCATATCATTAGAAAATCGACAATGTTCAGGAGGAAATATTGCGTTTCCTTTCAAAATTGACTGCATTTTTTCTCGTACTTTATCCCATGAATCATACTTGCCAACATCGTAAGACACTACACGAATGCGCAGTGGATCGCGCAGTGGATCAGTAGGCCTGTCATCGTGCAGTGGCCCTATGATAATATCATTTTTCCCTGCGGTTTCTTGAAATTTCACCATTGCGCCAAGTCTCTCATTTTTTGAAAAATCACTCATAAGCATACTATCTTAAAATTATATAATTTTGTCAAATATGCGTGAGTACGGCTTCCTGCATATTGACATGCGTAGAGAGCTTACAAGCTCGCACTCTTTGCATCTTTTTGGTCAAAGCATGGCTCTGTAAAATAATGACGAGCTGCCATCAGCGCAACGAATGCCAGCACGCCGAGGACAATGTCGATCGATGTGAGATCAGGCTTGAGCATTTTGCGGGCAATAACGAATGCAAGTAGCTCGAGAACAGCAGCAATACTGTGGGTAACGAGCATACGAACGAGCTCCATTCCAATCACAATCAGCAGAACCCGATAGATGAGTGCATAGAACGTATCGGTACTCGTCCAATCCATAGACAGAAGAGCGGGCACGCTCTTGATGACGAAAAAAATGACAAAGAATATGACCACGGTTGCAAGAATGCGCTCCCCAATCCTTACCGCGCGCTCCCAGATATTCTGAAAATTGGTTGGCATGGCCGCAGTGTATCAAACTGTGCGCGTTCGGTCACATACGTACTTCTTTTTCTTCTCACACGCGTCGTTGTTGTTCCGAAGTGTGCAAGAAAAATGGCCTGAACCTGCTGTATACAAGTGCTCAGGCAAGTTTTATCTCTCCATAAACAGTGCGGAAGATAGAGACCTGAAGGTACTCAAAGCAGTCGTACGAGCGCAGTTGCTGACAGGAAGAAACAGTACAAAACAAAAAGATAATTTGATACAATGAAAAAAATGAACCCAAAAGACCAAGTCTGTAGAATGGAAGTAGACAATCTAGCACTCCCATGCTCAGACGAGACAGCGATGCGTGTACCCTATATTGTTATCCACAATAACGAAGACCCCGACGATATGTATTGTTTGCATACGGGGCGCAGTTGTAGCCACGAAAACCTTGCAGAGGAACTTCCTTTGTCGCCAACCAGCACAATCGTGGGCGGAGGACTTCTTTCGCTCGATCGTCATGGAGATACATGGAATATGACCATGGCGACAGGATCATATAAAGGCAGCATCCCTCCGTGGATGCAGGACCATTTTGCCATGCAGATCAAGCAGACGTTGGCACTGAAGGGTATGCAGGTTGATACAATTGAGACTGTAGCGTCAAACGGAAACATGAATCGCCATTGGTCGCGGTAGGCGTGCTACTCATTCCCCGTAACCTTTTTTACATACAACGCGTATACTCATCATATGAAAAAATCTTTTCTCATCATCGTCGCAATTATTGTTGTACTGATCGCTGGTTTCTACGGGTTCAATGCGTACATCTATAACGAAAAGCAGGGCGATGGAACGGAAGTCACCTCGTATCGCGGTACGCTCACCGGCACGCAAGTCTGTCTGCCCCATGCCGATAGAGAAGGTCCGCAGACACTGGAATGTGCACTTGGCATGAAGACCGATGCCGGCGAGTACTATGCACTCGATTTCGGCACACTCTCTCAGGGAATGCCTCCTCTTACCGATGGCGACCGCTTCTCGGCAACTGGGCTCATTACTCCCGTCGAAATGCTCAGTTCCGATCACTGGAAAAAGTACGACATAGAAGGAATTCTGTCGGTCACAGATGCGGTGCAGAAGTTGTAAATCATATCTTTATCCTTTCGAGTTTCCCTTTTCGTTTGACGATATTTTTGTAATCCCACTGAATGTCTTTGGATTTTTTGAGCCACCGCGCGAGATCTTTTATGTTGATCTGATCAACTGAAGTGTAGCGCGCATCTGCTGCTTTAAAACTCCCCTCCTTCTGCAATAACTCTTCATCAAACGATTGACCACTCCAAAATAATAACCGAACGGAATCTTTCAATTTGCTGTAACCCACGACTGGATTTCCATCCAAAAACCAGACCGGATGCGCATGCCAAATCTTGTACTCCGCCTCTGGCAGATGACTGATAATTTCGTTGGCCAACAGATTGCAGATAGCAGCGTCTTCTTTAGAGAGAGCCTTGTTGTAGCTTTGAATATCTTTGTGCATAGAACGAATTATACCATATGAGTACGCCCCTCACCCGGCCCTACGGGCCACCCTCTCCGAGCTTTAGCTGGGAGAGGGATATTCACAAATTTGTTATGTATTTTCCTTGAGCTCCCCTCTCGCTCGCGTAGCGAGGAGAGGGGTCGGGGGTGAGGGGCGTATTACTCAGTCAACTCGTGAGTAGATTCAGAAGTTCCAAAAATGCTATACTTGGACCTCTATGAACATGTTCAAGTCTACAAAGGCGACGACGGTACAGGAATATCTTGATGCTCTTCCGGCCGAGCGCAGAGAGCCGATGGAATTTTTGCATGAGCTGATTCAAAAAACATCGCCGAAACTGAAAGCGCATTTTGCGTATAACATGCTGGGCTACGGTTCCTTTCCCTACAAAAATTACAAGAAAGAACAGATCGAATGGCCGGTGATTGCACTGGCCAGTCAAAAAAATTATATCAGTCTGTATGTCTGCGCTGTTGAGAATGGCAACTATATTGCCGAGATGCACAAGAAGGAGCTCGGAAAAGTAAGCGTGGGCAAAAGCTGTATCCGTTTTAAAAAATTGAGCGACGTAAATCTCGATGTCTTAAAAAAAGTAATCCAGGCCGCAGCGAAGAATCCGGGGCTAGAGGGGGTGAGGGCAACGGAAAAGAAGGGGGAGTAGATTTCCTAATATGAAATAAGCTATTGTCTTATTTCAATTTAAGGTATAATATTGAAATAAGACTTCCCCTTATTTCATGCCTAAACTTAATACTGGTGTCTGGCGGCAAGGAAATGAATATAAATATTTTCTACCTGAGCAGATTAATAAGACGTTCAGCTGGCATGATCGCAGAATTGATTTACTTCTTTCAGAGGCAAACCGTTGGCTAGGAGAGCTAAATGCCTATTCTACCATTGTACCAAATGTTGACTTTTTTATTCAAATGCACGTTATTAAAGAAGCAACAGAGTCGAGCAAAATCGAGGGGACAAAGGCTGACGTTACAGATGCCGTGCTTCCGGAGCAAGAAGTGGCAATAGAAAAAAGAGATGACTGGATGGAAGTCCAGCGATATATCGAGGCCATGAATTTTTCTATCGAAGAACTCAAGCGCATTCCTTTAAGCATGCGACTTATGAAAGAAGCCCATAAAATTCTTCTTGCGAATGTTCGTGGCGAGCAGAAGCAGCCGGGAGAAATACGAAAAAGCCAAAACTGGATAAGAGGCACGAGTCCAAAAGATGCGGTTTTTGTTCCGCCGAGCCATGAACATGTGCCCGAATTACTGGATGATTTACAGAAGTTTTGGCACAATAAAGAATTAGCTCTGCCGGCACTTATTAAAATTGCGCTTGGACATTACCAATTTGAAACCATCCATCCATTTCTCGATGGCAATGGCCGCATCGGTCGCCTACTCATTACTTTGCAATTGGTGGAGGCGGGCTTACTACAAAGACCAACATTGTATCTTTCTGAATTTTTTGAAAAGCGTCGTGCCCTCTATGAAGATGGGTTGATGCTGGTCCGCGAGAAAGGCGATTTCGATCGCTGGTTGCTGTTTTTTTTGGAAGGAGTGGTCACAACAGCTAAAAACGGTGTTGAGACATTTAGAAAAATTATGGCACTTCGAGCAAGGTACGATGAGACGATACTCGCACTTGGGAGCCGCGCTCAATATGGCAATAAGTTACTTCAGCATCTGTTCGGTTCACCTATTACCGATGTAAAGAGGGCAGCTGATGCATGCGAAATTTCGTTTAATACCGCGAACACTCTCCTGCTTTTACTTGTAGATAAAGGTGTTTTAAAAGAGATGACAGGCTCATCAAGAAATAGACTGTTTTCTTTGCATAAATATCTTGAATTGTTCAAATAAGAAATAAAAGTCCTTTGTGACCAAGATTCGTCATTATCATTTGAGCAATTATTCATCCAATCTTCTCCGCCAGCTCCACGATAATCCCCTCCGGCCCACGCATGTAGCACAACTTATAGAGGTTTTCGTAGTTACAGATCTCCCCCATCAGCGTGGCGCCTTTCTCTTTCATCTTCGCAACGAGTCCTTCGACATCGTCCACAGCAAAGCAGATGTGCCGCATGCCATGAGTATTTGCCAGCGACGGCTGGATGCCTTTTTCATCGACTGGCTTGTAGTATTTTACCAGCTCTATCATCGCCTCGCCGCCCGGGATGCGCATCATCACTATCCTATCTTTCACGTCTTTCAGCCCAATAACCTTTTCCACCAGCTCGCCCTCCATATCCATTTCGCCCATCACTTCCATTCCCAGTTCCAGAAAAAATTCTTTCGCGGCTACGAGATCTTCTACGTTGATGCCGACGTGGTCGATGCGGTGGAGTTTTATGGTTGTAAGGTAGCAGAAAAATACTATGACAGTTTATACTACTCAAATCAGAAAATCTCTCACTTTCGATTCTTCCAAGTGTAGATACAATCCGGATTAGATTTATCGCCGGATGCAAGACATTTGTAATTACCTTGTCCAAGAAAATCTTTCGCATGAAGACAGCACACTTTACGGATACCATCCGCAAACGTTGTGATTTCAGCGATAACAGGACTGAGTAATGCTTCTGCATGTTTTAATTTACCGTCTTCAGCTGATTGCGCGATACCCGTACATTCTACGTGCTGGAGTAATCCCGTTCCTGCCGGTATTTCGTGAGAAGAAAGTGGAATAGGATTTTGCATACAATATATTATAATAAATAATTGACTTTTGTCAATATTTACTGATAATAACTGTCCTTTATGCCTGAACGTAAACTTGCTCCAGATGAGGCAGATTACATTCGCTCCTATGTACAGGAAGGAATTGATGCAGGCGAAACAGAAAAGCAGATATGCAGTCGACGACAGGAACTATTTGATTTATTCGAAGGCACAATCAGTATTGGTCAAATTCGGGCAACAACAGCTTGGATAAAAATACGAGCGAAAAAAAATCTGAATAGTGCAAAAATAGCCAAAGAGGATAAGCAAGATGGAGTCAGTGACGACATAGATTTTGACAATATTACTGGCCAAGATCGAACAGAAATACGAGGTGAAGATATGGACTATAATACTCTGACTAAGATTAAGTGGCGTGAAAAAATGTCAGTATTTATTGATAAAAATTTTCCAAAAGAAGGCAGAGAGAAAATGCGCGTCCTTTGCCTTCCGGGTAAAGAATGTCTTGAGATTCCGATGTATTTGTCGTTAGGTTTTGACCCTAAAAATATCATTGGCGTTGAAGGTGGTAAAAAAGAAACAAGAAGCATATTTGAGCAAAATGCAATAAGGCTAGGGATTGATTATAGACTCGGAAAGCTCGAGGATCTTTTACAGTCCGATCCAAATGCCTACGATGTTGTCAGCTTAGATTTTCATGGCTATTTCCATGATAAACATATGGATATTTTAGAGAATGTTCTACTTGCAAAGAAGGCGGTGATTATGATGAATTCTATGAAGTCCCGAGAGAATGAACAAACAAAAATTGAACTCCAGACTAAATATTTGCTTATGCACGATAAATTTGGTTTACAAAATAAACATTGGAATGAAAAAAAAGCTATTATCGATCAATTAGAAAACGGTGAAATGGATGCACCGGACTTGTCTGAGGCAAGAAATTCCATTCTCGCACAAATTATTTGTGTTGCTATTGGATCGAGCCGTAGAGAAAATTTGCGTTCGAAAGAAGATTTTGATTATTGGTCCGATGCAGGGTTGACTGCTACTTCCGATCTAGCAACTGAGATCCAAGAATTGATTCTACGAAGTGGTGTATCTTCTGAAAGAAGATCTGAAATATTTGCACAACAACTAAGGATGTTACATGCTTCTGGCATTGGAAATAGACATAGACCTATAAAACTTGAACAGTATTATTATACTAGTGATACAGGCTCTCCCTTCATCTCAGAATTTATAACCCTCGAAAGACCAGAAAAGGAATATCATGCAGCGCGTTACACAATAAAATTTTTGTCAGAATGTGTATTGCATCGTATTAGCATGTTAAAAGCAGGAGATACAAGTAAATGTAAATTTATTATTCGAGATAAAAATTTATTTCAAGTGGAAAGACCAGCGGGCTTTAGGACTAGTGATTCAATTAATTATATCGTGAGAGATAAAACTGTTTCGAGTATAGAAGTAAGAACGCTACTAAGAGATATGAATACACAATGGGAGATTTATAATAATCAAATATGGATAGAAGAAATGGATATCCGTAAGTCTTTGGATGAAAATTACTAATTTTTCGCTTATTTAAAACTAACATTTATAGCAAAACTAAAAGAGCTTTTTTGCCCATCCTACAACATATCAATTATCCACTATTCCTCCTACTTAGCTTAACCAATAACCCCCTACTTTTACTCCCGCAAAACCCTCCCCATCGCCTTACCCTTTGCCAATTCATCGATCAGCTTATCCAAAATCGATTCGAACCTTTCGCGCAATCATCTCTCGCACGTAAACCCAAACCATTTCTGCAAACGCGCGTTGAGGCGGGCGAGGGCGTTATTTTCTTTCGAGAACCACTTGAAGACGCGTCCACAGGTACGAATCTCCAGCGGACTTTTCTTCGGTACAGATGGCGCCGAAGAAGATATTGCAGGCGGAGGAGTCATGTTTTCCTCTGCTATTGCAACACTGGGGAAGCTGGAGCTGGAAGAAGAAAGAGAGGACGAAGAAGAAGTCGAAGGCAACGGGTATCCCCACATGTCCAGGTTATTCTGCCGACGAAGCTCAAGCACGAAGCTGGATACCCCGCCTCCGCCACCGCAACAGCCATCTTCGCTACCTCAGCGCGATTCACATGTGCATCCGAGCGGCAGTATTTTTTCCATCGTCACCTGAGACGATGCCAAGTTTTGTTCCTGTAGCAATGGCGTTGGCATAGAAATAAGATAACCCTGTGAACTCAAACAATCACTCATCATTCACACTTGAACCGCCGGATACGACTCGGTATATCGCTCGCCTTGTACGCCTTCGTACACCACGGTTCGTGCCGCAAAGTCCACTTCGTATCGCACCACTCCCGCTTTCCATGCAGCTTCCAGAAATTGTGGAAAGGTAGTCTGGCCAGTCTGATCCGCGCGCAGGCACGTGATCAATGCCGCTTCATCGAACGCTGGCACATCGGCCATGCCTGTAAGAAGTGGTACACCCTGCAAGACAACCGGCCCATGTTCTGTTTCATAGACACTCTGAGCAGACGGCAGTGACCAAACATTTCGTCTCACTCCGGCTACGCGCAATACTTCGGCCAAGACAGGGAAACCCCCGACTTGCGGTCGAATGGCCATAGCATGCTTGAAAGCTGCCTGCAGATTGTCTGTTGCTGTACTCATACTAAAAGAAAAAGAGATAATGACTCGCCTTGATTCACTCACTGCGCAAGATTTTCTCCATCGCTCTGCCTTTTGCCAGCTCATCAACCAGCTTATCTAGGTAGCGGACTTCTCGCATGAGCGGGTCTTCGATATTTTCGATGCGCACACCGCAGATGACGCCCGTGATTTTCTTTCGTGCCGGATTGAGCTTTGGAGCTTGCTCAAAGAAGGCTTCAAAATTCGTCTGCTTTTCGATCTGGCCCTCCAGTCCTTTCTGCGTATAGCCTGTGAGCCAACGAATGACTTCGTCGACTTCTGCTTTCGTGCGGCCTTTTTTCTCTGCCTTTGCAATATACATCGGATACACCCGCGCAAAAATCATAGTGTAGATGCGGTGTTTTGGCATGATACTTTGTTGTGAAGATTTTCTTTATTGTAGCAGATAAGGGTCAAATTATTTTCCTGGCGTTGAGTGAATGTACGATGAATGGCTCAGCTGAACTACAACCACTCTAACAAGGCAGTGTAGCAGAATGCTGAAACGAGGACCTGATACCACTTCGCGTTTAAAACATTGCTAATGTTACATGCATTCTGACGATCATTCTTGGGTTGAGCAAACGCTTCGCGGTACGAGAGGAGGAAGTATTCGTTCTCGGGAATAGTTGCCTTTTAATTGCAACTTCGTATGACATGATTCAGGCAGACCAATGATGGACCAAGAGATAAGGCCTGTCTTTTTCGGTAAGTGATATGGAGAGTTGTGTTCAATTACACTAAAATGTCTCTACGCATTTCCCCTTTACTGCTTATGGAGGAAGCTTTCGTTGAATTTTTTTCAGAACACAAGCGCATCTTTCTTACGCTCCACTTACTTGGGGTATCCGTAGGTATGGGAGGCGCCACAATTACCGACCTGCTCTTTTTTAACTTCTTGCGGGATTTTAAGATTTCACACAAAGAAGCGCATGTCATGAGAATTCTCTCAAATGTAATTATGACTGCACTGGGCATCCTCTACCTTTCTGGCATTGCCCTTTTTCAATCTGACCCGCAAGCGTTTATGCAGTCATCTGCCTTCCTTTCGAAGGCATTCATACTTGTCATACTCACAATCAACGGAATAATCATGCACAAGTTTATTGCGCCTCACATGGTGGAATTTTCGTTTCTACGCCGCTCCAGTCATGCACATCGCGCAATGCACAAAATGCGTGCGATTGCGTTTGCGATGGGTGCCGTTTCTTTCACGTCGTGGTACTCCATATTTTTCATTGCGATGCTGAAGTCGTATCTGCCATCCTCATTCACCCTATTGCCTATTATCGGAAGCTACGTATTCATCCTGCTTTCAGCGGTACTGGTAAGCCAGGTATTGCATCGGCATATTCATAAAAAGAGTCGGACGTAACCTAAACCGGAAGCTACGAAAAATTCTATTGAGGTTTTTTTTGCGTACATAAAGTGCAACGCGCCTCTCATCACTGTACAAAGCTAGAACTGAAATGAACGAGGCTTGGCAAAGACTTGAAACTGCCTTTTCTTTGCCGCACAAAGCCATAGCTTGATTGTTCTCCGATCCCGTTTTTCAATAAATGACACAAACGGTGTGCTGGAATAATCTTCTATCCACTGCACACTTCATGTATCTGTACTATTTCGCTTCAAATTCAATCGTCCATTCAATACCATATTTATCTCGAAACATGGCAAAATAGGAACCATCGGGATTTTCTGCAAGAGGCACTTCTACGTTTCCACCGGCTGATAGTCCAGTAAATAATTTTTCTGCTTCCTCTTTGCTGTCTGCACTTATCGCAATTTTGCTCCTGTTTTCATTTTCGCTTACATTCCCCATCATTTCCGGAATATCGTTTGCGATCAGCATGTTTTTGCCGATAGGCAGGGTGATGCGCATGAGTTTATTGGCCTCCTTTTCCGAGACTGGAAATTCAGGGCTTGATACATCTTTGAAACGTATAATTTTTCCGAACTCTCCACCAAAGACGGATTTATAAAATATAAATGCCTCCTCTGCATTTCCGTTGAAGTTAATCCAAGGATTGATAGTTGGCATAAATTTAGAGTAAATAACACTAAATCAAAGTGCAAGTTGTTTTGTGGTTGTAGAATATGGCTCCCCATTCTGGAACGTATGCGAACGGACTGGTTAGAAGATATTCTTGCGTTAGGCAGATCGATAACTCTCCTTGGAGAACTACAAAATCAGTGCTGAAAGCTACCCTCCCGATCAAAGAGCAGTACATAGATTAAGTCATTGGCACGTGCAGCAAAAATCCTAAAAGGATGGGCAGTGCCATCTACGCGTAAATGACCAAAAGTATCGGCTTTTGGAAATTTTTTCTTCAACATAACATGCATAGGTGAATCCTTTTTCTCAATACTCATACCTTTATTTCTGGGTAATTGAATTAATTGCATCCATGTCATTTGCTCAAAATGGGCTAAAGTTTTATATAATCGACAAATCTCCTCTTTGCTCACAAGTCGAATGCAATACTTATCTGTATCACAACTACCTAGGCTAAAACGCACTTTTGAGTCTTCATAATGTGAAAAAGGCTCATTAATAGCACCATCTTTAGTATCTCTTAAAATAATACGGCCACTATGCTTTTTTTGTTTCCACTGAGGTTTCATTTTGAGGTAAAAAGTAACCCTTATAGTGGCTCATCATCACTGCCTTTTCAATAACAGTAGTTCCTTTCCCTTCAAAGAAAGCTTGCTTCCAAGGCTTGTGTTGGTGTGTGATTTCTACTAACTCTGCTGCTGAATATTTGCCATAGATTTCCCAAATACTATTTAGGAAATTGATAAGCTGTTCATCAAATTCAAGAACAACTTTCGAATTAGGAATTACTTTGTTCGTATACTGCTTATACTTTTTGTAGATACTTGGAACAACGGGGCCAAATTTCCATGCCTCAATTTCTTCCTTAAAGAGTGGCTTTTCATGAACAGCCAAGTGAGCGGCCTGCGCAAAATAGAGAATTTTTTGCAATTTCAAATTAGTAATGCCCTCTGTAGCACCGCTCTCATCAATAACTTGCTGATTAGCAAGATTAATGAAATAAACGGCAATATCCTCAGCCTTATATGGTGCGTTAGCGTTAGACATAGTTATATTAATAGACGAAGAATATACCATAAGTTTTCCTGATCAAGATAACTTTCATACGAAAATCTTTAGAATTGACTATGAATCAATTCAGGATGGCATTCAAAGATACCTTTTATGAATAGATGCATAAAGCTACTATAAGCCACAATCATGTCACAGCCTTCAGAAAGTCTCACTCGGCAGGAATTAATTGATAAACGCTTACATAAGGCTGGATGGAATGTTAAAGATCCTACTCAGGTAACTGAAGAGCTGGATATATGGGTTGGATTACCAGAAGGTATTACCGAACCACTTCATGAGCATCAGGGACATCAATACTCGGATTATGTATTGCTAGGCGAAGATGGCTATCCACTAGCCGTTGTTGAAGCCAAGAAGACATCCAGAGATGCCCGCGTAGGACAAGAGCAGGCCAGGCAGTACGCTGAAAATATTGCTAAGAATACGAAGAGAGAAATTCCTTTCGTATTTTACACAAATGGGCATGACATTTATTTGTGGGATACTGAACGATACCCACCGCGCAAGGTCCATGGGTTTCCTACGAAAAAGGACCTAGAGCGAATCAAATTCTTACGAGACTCTGCAAAGCCTTTATCCCATGAGCTTATCAATCGAGATATTTCAGGGCGACCCTATCAAATTGAAGCCATACGTACAGTGCTAGAAGGCGTGGAGAAAGCACAGCGCAAGTTTCTTCTGGTTATGGCTACCGGAACAGGGAAAACACGAACATGTGTTTCACTGATTGACGCGCTTATGCGTGGCAATCGAGTACAGCGAGTATTGTTTCTAGTAGATCGCATAGCTTTGCGAGATCAGGCAAGAGAAGCATTCAAAGAATATCTGCCCAATGCTCCGCTATGGCCTAAACAAGGAGAGAGTGAGATTTCCACAGATCGTAGAATCTACGTTGCTACGTACCCAACGCTGCTAAATATCATTGAGAAAGCAGATTGTCCTTTAAGTCCCCATTTCTTTGATTTGATTGTGGCTGATGAAAGTCATCGCTCTATCTACAATACCTTTAGAAATATCTTTGATTACTTTGATTGTCTTCAGATGGGGCTAACGGCCACGCCAACAGATGCAATTGAACACAATACGTTTGATCTTTTCAGCTGCGAAGACGGAAATCCAACGTATGCGTATACATACGAGCAAGCTGTGACTAATAAGCCACCATATCTCAGTAACTTTGAGGCATTTTCCATCGAATCAAAGTTTCAGAGCGAAGGCATTCATCATGAAAAGCTTTCGCTAGAAGAACAGAAAAAGCTGATTGCCGATGGCAAGGAACCAGAGGAGATTAATTTTGAAGGTACAGACATCGAAAAGAAGGTAACCAATAAGGGAACAAACTCACTCATAGTGCAGGAATTCATGGAGGAATGTATCAAGGATGACAGTGGCACAATCCCCGGAAAGACCATTTTCTTTGCCATGACCCAGAAGCACGCCTACAGACTCCAAGAGATTTTTGACAACCTCTATCCTGAGTTGAAAGGAAAAATTGCCAAGGTGCTTGTATCCGATGACTCACGCGTGCATGGAAAAGGCGGCTTACTGGATCAATTCAAGAATGAAGATATGCCGCGTATCGCTATCAGCGTCGATATGCTGGATACTGGTATTGATGTACGGGAAATCGTGAACCTTGTTTTTGCCAAACCAGTATTTTCTTTCACAAAATTCTGGCAGATGATTGGCCGCGGAACGCGCTTACTGGAGCCTAGAAACATGAAGCCTTGGTGTACCAAAAAGGACAAGTTTCTTATCATGGATTGCTGGAATAATTTTGCGTACTTCCAGCTGAATCCGAAAGGCAAAGAGGATCGTCCTACCAAGGCTTTGCCGGTACGTCTATTTGAAACGCGGATTCAGAAATATGTATCTGCTCAGAAGGCAGGAGAAGCCAATATCGCGAATGATACGATTACCTCGATGCGAAGTGACATAGCACAACTGCCAGTAAATAATGTCGTTGTACTCGATGCAAAGTCGAAACTAGACCGCTTAGACGATGGATTCTGGAAAAATCTCAATGAAGAGAAACAGCTCTATCTTCACAAAGAAATTGCGCCACTGATGCGAGCACGCACAGGGGAAGATTTTAAGGCCATGAGTCTGGAACTCAATATGCTCCAGCTTTCTATTGCCCGTTTGGAGGAAAATGAGAAGAAGATTGAAACACTGGAACAGGTAATCATTGAGAAGGTATCCGATCTTCCGCTGTCTATAAACACCGTAGCCAAGCAACAGAAGACTATTGAAGCTGTGCTGAATGACGGCTTTATTCACAAGGCGACCGATCAAGAATTGCAAGCACTGGTAGGTACGCTCGCGCCACTGATGAAATTTCGTGAAGAAGGCTTTAAAATAGATCAGGAAAAGCTCAATTTGCGAGACATTACTGTGAATAAGCAATACATAGAATTTGGACCGGCCAATGAGCGTATTACGGTCCAGAAGTACCGTGAAAAAGTGGAAGCCCTTATTCACAAACTTGAAGCCGATAATCCGATATTGCAGAAGGTAAAGGCGGGCAAAGAGCTAACTTCAGCCGAAATAGACGAACTTGCGGATACGCTTGGACAATACGACCCCTACCCTACCGAGCAAAACTTGCAGAAGGCCTACAATACGCGCCGCGTTCGTTTCTTGGGTCTTATCAAGTACATCATGGGGCTGGAAGAGCTAAAGACGTTTGATGATAAGGTTGCGGAAGCTTTCTCTGAATTTATTGTCACGCATAACACGCTGACTGCAAAACAGGTCCAGTTTCTTCAGACACTCCAGACTTTCATTATTCAGAACGGCAAATTGAGTAAAGCGGACCTTACACGTGAGCCATTCACACGCTTCCATGAAAAAGGGTTTCTTGGTCTATTCAAGCTAGAAGAGCGCAAGGAGATACTTGAACTTGCTGATACACTCCTTACGTATGCTTAACGCCAAACTTAAAAGTGCCGTAGACCGTCTGTGGGATAAGTTCTGGAGTGGTGGTATAGCCAATCCCCTTACGGCTATTGAGCAGATTTCGTACCTGCTTTTTATGAAACGACTCGATGAGCTCGACCTTAAAAAGAAGCAGGATGCCGATTTTACCGGAGAGAAATACGAATCGTTCTTTGTAGGCAAGAATGAAGAAGTGCGCTGGAGTCATTTTAAGCAAATGGAAGGTGGACAAATGCTCGATCACATGCAACAGAAAGTGTTCCCTTTCCTCAAGACTCTTGGCAATATAGACAGCCCTTTCGCCAAGCACATGGGCAATGCCGTTTTTATTATCAATAAGCCGTCTTTGCTTGTAGAAGCCGTGAATATCATCGATGAAATTTACGATGGAATCTCACAGGAACAATCTGAAGGACAAGAGTTTCAGGATACGCAGGGCGATCTCTACGAACATTTACTTTCAGAGATCACGAGCGCCGGTAAACTTGGCCAGTTTCGTACACCACGGCATATCATTCAAATGATGTGTGAGCTTGTAGATCCCAAACTTGGCGATACGATTTGTGATCCTGCATGTGGTACGGCGGGCTTTCTACTAGGAGCGTACCAGCACATCCTTACGCAGCATACGAGCGATAAGCATCGCGTTATCGATGCGAATGGACTACCCAGAGGCCTTGTAGGCGACAAGCTGACTGATGAACGACAGTGGAAGCATTTGAAGGAAAAGACCTTTTTCGGATTTGATGCAGATGAGGCAATGGTCCGCATCGGGCTTATGAACCTGATGATGCACGGAATCAGTCATCCGAATATCAATCAACGGGATACCTTATCCAAGAATTTTATAGAAGACAGCGTCTACGATGTTATTTTGGCGAATCCGCCTTTCAAGGGCAGTCTCGATAAAGGCGATATCAACGATACCTTGATGTTGCCTACGACCAAGACAGAGTTGTTGTTTGTGAACCGTATTATCAATTCGCTCAAGATTGGCGGAACAGGAGCAATAATTGTGCCGGATGGCGTTCTGTTTGGGTCCAGCAATGCCCATAAATTGGCTCGTAAGATGCTTATTGAACAGTGCGAGCTACAAGGAGTCATTTCGATGCCCAGCGGCGTTTTTAGACCCTATGCAGGAGTAAGTACGGCTGTCTTGGTTTTTGTGAAAGGTGGAGAAACCGAAAAGGTATGGTTCTATGATATGGAAGCTGATGGCTATAGTCTGGATGACAAGCGTCAGAAGATATCGGCGAATGACATTCCCGATATCGTGGCACAATGGAAAAAGCGCCACGAACTAAAAGGGTGCGACCGTGGAGCAAAGTGCTTTTTTGTGGATCGAAAGGAGATTAATGAGAACGACTACGACTTGAGCTTGAATCGCTATAAAGATGTGACGTACGAGGTGGTGCAGTACGAGGAATCGAAGCTAATTTTAGCGAAGATCGAGAAATTAGAGAGCGAGATTATGGAAGGTATTGCAACTTTACGTAACGCACAATGAGGACCGTACCAATCAGTAGCGTTGCAGACATCATACGTGGCGTCACTTTCGGTCAGAGTGAAGTTTCCACTCCAGAGGATGAAGACGCTTTGCCAGTCATACGAGCCATGAATATTTTAGAAGATGGGAAACTTTCATTCGATGATTTGTTGTATGTAGACTCTGCAAGAATCAATAATAGACAGAAAATTCGGCAGGGAGACGTTGTAATTGCCGCCTCTACAGGAAGCAAAAAGGTAATTGGAAAGGCGGCTCAGGCAACATCAGATTGGAAAGGCGGATTCGGTGGATTTTGTATGGTTTTAAGACCCACTGACGAAATCAACTCAAAGTACTTTGGTTATTTCTTTCAAACAAAAGCATATCGTCAACAAATTTCACATATGTCTTCGGGTGCAAACATCAATAATCTCAAAAAAAGACATTTTGATGAGTTGAAAATTGCTATTCCTTCAGCCGAAGACCAAAAACGCATCGTCTCCCTTCTCGACCAAGCCGATGCGCTGCGACGCAAGCGCAAAGAATCGATAAAGCTACTCGATGAATATGTGCAGTCGGTATTTATGGAGATGTTTGGGGATCCGGTGACGAATCCTAAAAGTTGGCAAGAAAAGAAACTGAGTGATGTACTTGAGAAAATTGAAAGCGGGTGGAGTCCAAAATGTTCAGATGTTCCTGCATCAGAAAATAATTGGGGCGTTTTGAAGCTGAGCGCGGTTACAAGTTGTAATTATAAAGATCAACAAAACAAAGGTCTTTTAGCAAGTGACCAGCCTAGAAGTTTGATTGAAGTAAAAGATGGTGACCTGCTATTTTCAAGAAAAAATACTTATGACCTTGTTGCTGCGAGCTGTTATGTATTTGAAACAAGGCATAAACTAATGCTCTCAGATTTAATTTTTAGGCTGGTTCTTAAGAAGAATGAGGTACTACCGATATTTCTTTGGAAAGTGCTTTCACATCATGGCAAACGCAAAAAAATTCAAGCTCTAGCTGGAGGATCTGCAGGCTCTATGCCCAATATCTCAAAGGAAAAACTAAGGACAGCAAAAATTTTTATACCACCTATTACTCTTCAGAAAAAATTTGAGGAAATTGTTCTTAATACTCGTGCCCTTGAAAAAACAATGCTTATTCAATCAATCGAGTTAGATAATCAATTCAATACTCTTATGCAGAAGGCGTTTGCTGGCTCCCTATAAGTTACTCAAGCCTATAACTAGATACTGAAAGGATGTTATAGTCACACTGCTTTCCTAAAATTGTAATGCGCCTCAAAGTCTCACCAAAATCAGCCTTGGATTCTATAGATAAGCTAGTTTACGAAGGCTTTGACCTCCAAAGAGATTACGGAAGCGATCTAGTAAGCAGCTCTTATGCGAATCCGATTAAAAATGAAGATCGGAAAAAAATTAATGATTGGCATACTAAATGTGTTCGCACGTTAAGGAAGATTTTTCTAGATTTCACTCCAGTCTATTTCTTTTGGAAAGCCATCGAAGATGAAGAAATAGAAGCATCTGCAAGCGCTGGAGTCGTTTTTTTTGATGGACATAATGATAAATATTATGCCCAGATGCTGCGTGGCGGCCTGAAAACTCTTGGCGAGTATTATAGTCAGTTAACCGATCAGGTTTTCACACCACTCTTTTACATTACGGATAAAGCCCAAATATGTTTCTTCGCGTCAGTATGCCCGCTGGAACCTAGCAGCAACGAAGATGCTGTGTGCCGATTTCTCTTTGGAAAGTATAACTATCATGAATGGGTCGAAATGGAAGATATCTACGTAGGCGCATTCGGCGGTAACAGCGAGGAATACGATACACAGGCCAAGACAAAGATCGAAAGCGCTTACGACGGCTTAAACAAGAAGACAAACGAAGACTTCGGATTCCCATTGCTTAAAAAGCGAAAAAACATGATAGCACTCAATTTACCTTCCCGTTTCCTACGAGAAGATACTCATAAAATGGCTTCATAGAGACCAAAAAACCTCCCGTCTGTTAGCAGTAGCTCAATCCGTATTGTTGTGCCTGTTCTATGACGGCGCACGACTCAACCCAACAGGCTTATAACTCAATGCTCGGGCAAGATCTGAGCAATGATGAATATGCGGAAGCTCAGAGCAATCTGATTGGCTTTTTCAGCGTACTCATGGAAATCGACCGTGACTTAAAAACTTCCCGCAAACTTCATGACCTTTGACATTGCCGACATTCGTATTATTCCTGTGCGCCCGATAAACGGGCTGGTTGCGTTTGCCAGCTGCACTCTTGGCGGGACCCTCTACATCAGCTCCATTGCCATCCATCGGAAACTCGATGATTCCGGCTATCGCCTGACGTATCCAACCAAGAAGTCGGGTAACAAAGATTTCACTCTTTTTCATCCGCTGGAACCGAAGCTGTCCAAGGCACTAGAAGAGGCAATCTTTGCCGAATACAGACGACTGCATAGCTAAATTTCTAATTCCTAAAGCTGTAACGATGATTGATACTATTTTGCTCAAAATCCCTCACGGCAAGTTTGCAGTCACGTTGTACGACAAGTTCCAGCCGAATGCGCGAGGGTTCTTCCTTGAACCTTTTCTGCCTTTCACTGGCCAACCATTCATCAAGGCCGTCAATAATCCGACGAAATTAAATCTGAGGAACGGCGTTTACAGACCACGGCTCACGCTCTACAAGCGCTATGGCAAAATCCATGGCAGCTTTCCGATCAGCCTGCATATTGAACTGTCACTACCCAAGCTCCTTTACCATAATAACTTTGACGAACTGAAAGATGCGGATTTTGAAACTATCATTACTATCCTGAAACGCCAGCTACTACTTATGGGTGTCATCATTTCAAAAGACAATCTGCGCACTGCCGAGGTTCATGCGGTTCATTATTCCAAGAATATTGTCTTCAATGACGGCACGACGGCCAGCATGATTCTCGGTTACTTACAGAAGATTAAACTAACAAAGCGCTTGGACATGAACGCTACCGACTTCCGCAACCAAGGCGAGGCCGTACGGTACTATGCCAAGTCACACGAGTTTGTGTTTTATGACAAAGTAGCCGATTTATCCAAGAGCAAGGATCGGGCAATGGAAAAGAAAGACCGAGAGTGGAATCCGCAGATGGATATGTTTGATGCGATACGCAGACAGGACAGACCGATTGAAGTACTGAGAATGGAACTCAGGCTCAAAAGCCGAAAGAAGATCAAGCTGACCTTTGAAGGAACTAAAGACCAGAATGAGATGGCATTTCAATCCATGTTTAGCGAACAGCTGTCTCAGAAGCTGCTACAAGAATACTGGAGCATCATTTACGATGAGCTCCGTCCTATCCTTTTACAAGAACTGAATTCCCTTGAACGCTTTGTTCTTATTCAAAAGCAACGTTGCCAGTGGCAGCCTCAGCGCATTTTGGCCATGGTAGGTATCTGCGAGATGGTCAAAACAGACGGGCATCGGAAAACGCGTAACTGCCTTGCCAAATCCTTTCATGACAGAACCTTTGCCCGTATCTACAAAGATATCAAGGAGCTGGATTTTAAGATTTTGAATAAGGCGAAGCCGTTTGAGCATGTTAATAAAGTACTGAAAGACTTTGTAGCTCTGAAAAAAGAATGTTTCAACTTAAACGTATAGTAGTAGCAAAAATGAGTATTGTTCTTTTTGTTCACAGAACGTTTTATTTGTTACATTTAAGCCAATAAATCTACTTTTAGTATATTAAAATATAAATTGTAGTTTGACAATATGTAAGGACGACCTCACACTTCTCAACCTGATTAGATTATGTGACTTTAGTGACACTTTTCTAATTCAGCGCTCTTTCAGTACTTCGGCAATTACCATTAACCAAGGGGGAGGACTTCTTCATGGAATTCCGTGGTTCAGACATCATCTCGGTCAATCAGTTTGACCTTGGTGATATCAACACTCTCTTCGCACTGGCGCATCGTTTGCGCAAGATTGCGACTGGAGAATTGAAATGCAAAATTCTTGATGGATTCATCCTCGGGAATCTCTTCTTCGAGGCCAGTACCAGAAGTAGAATGAGTTTCGCCTCCGCTTTCATGCGGCTCGGCGGTCAAGTTAACAGCACAACTGGCGTTGCGTTCTCCTCGATGTCTAAGGGAGAAACGCTTGCCGATACCATCAGCGTCATCCAGTCCTACTGCGACATTCTCGCAATCCGACACCCGCAACTTGGTGCCGCACAGGAAGCAGCTCGTGCTTCCAAGGTCCCCGTGATCAATGCAGGAGATGGGCCGGGGGAACACCCTACCCAAGCCCTCCTTGATCTATTCACGATCTTCGAGGAGCGCAAACAGATCCACAACTCCACCATTGCAATGGTGGGCGACCTGAAATACGGACGCACTGTCCATTCGCTGGCCAAGCTCCTCACGCTCTACCAAGGCATCAGGTACATCTTCGTTGCCCCTTCTCAGGTGCAGATGCCAGATGGCCTCGTGGAAGAACTGAAGGCCAAGGGCTACAACGTTAGCCAAACCGACAAACTCGAAGAAGGCATTCGAGATGCAAACGTCATTTACTCAACTCGTATCCAAGAGGAACGATTCGACCGACGAGAGGAATACGAGGCCATCAAGAACGTCTACGTGCTTGACCGTGAAATGGTCCTGCGCACCTGCAATCCTGATGTGACAATCCTCCACCCCCTTCCGCGAACCACCGAGATCGCAGTTGACGTTGACGCCTTGCCGAATGCGGCTTATTTTCGTCAGTCTGCAAACGGGCTGATGATTAGAATGGCCCTCTTCCTCCTTATTCTCGGCAAGGAGCAAGAGTTGGTTTAAAGGTATTGCTACAACTGACAGGGCAAGGGAGGAGATTTTATATCTCCTCCCAAGTCCTTTAATCAATTATTCCCTAATACAATGGATAAATTACAACCTAGTGCTATCGAAGGCACTGAAGAAACTTCTACATCACCTAACGTGCTCCAGTATGAGCAGTATAAAGATGCATACGAGCACTATCGCTTACGATTAAAGACAACGTTTAACCATGCCCTAGATGAGGCAAATCCTGCCATAACTCAGCAACTGATCGCTCTTGAAGCAATTAATAAAGATGCTGGATCAACGACTTTTTATCAATCAGACCACATAGATCGAGTTCATGCAGAATCAAAATTACCATTCCGTATTTCATCCGAACCGTTTCAGCTACAAGAGCATGTCCGCTCTCAACTAGATGCCTACGGGGTAGCTATCGCAGCTTATTATGGTGCATGTGATACATTAATAAAGTCTTTACCAAAGGACCATCGCTGGATCGGCTATCTTAATCACCACAAACCAGATTTCTTGCTGGAACTGTCAGCAAATGAAAAGAGGAATCATATGTTTTTGCGCCCTGATTTTATCCTTAATGACGGCGAGCCAACTGTAACAGAAATTGAAACTTCACCTTTTGGTTTAGCTCTATCGCAATTTCTTAACAGCTCTTTTAGAAAAGCTGGGAAGGATACAGTCGTGAGTGATGAAATTTTACTTCAAACACTTATAGAAGAAATGCTCCCATCGGGGCGAGGATCCATGTGCTTTGGAATTACCGATTATACTAAGCGTTACGAGGGACAATTTATATATTTAGCTAATCTGCTTAAGGCAAAAGGAATCGATGCAAGTGTTAGCATGATGGAAAATATTCAATCAACAGAAGGGAAGTTGACTTTAGATGGAAAGAAAATAGATGCTTTGTATAGATGTTTTTACCTTCATCAATCTGTTTCTGATCCGCATTTAGCAAAAGTTCTTCAGGACAATCAAGAGAACATTTTCCCTGCCATTAAGCCTCAATTGGAAGAGAAGGCGCTTATGGCAATGTTGTGGGATCCTGAATTTAAAGAATTTTTTGAAACTAATTTAGGCGAAAATGATGCAAGCTTACGAAAAATAGTACCTCCAACATGGGTAGTAGATGGACAAAATCTACCATCAAATTTTCCTTACCCAATTTCTAAATGGGAAGATTTTGCTTCGCTTAGTAGAAAACAAAGGTCTTTTGTACTAAAAACCTCGGGCTTCTCATCTCAAAGCTCATGGGCAAAAGGGGTTTCCTTTTTAGAAAAACTTTCAAAAGACGCATGTGCCGAAATCATGAAAGTAGCATCGCAGAGTCAAGACGACATCTTTGTTATTCAGCAATTCAAGAAAGGGGCTGACTTTCATCACCCATACTTTGATTTTAACGATGGAGCAATTAAAGATATGAAAGGACGAGTGAGATTAACACCATATTATTCAGTAAAGTCAGGCAAAGTACTGACCGCAAAAGCAACATTGTGCGAGAATACTGACTATATTCATGCTATGGTTGATTCTATAAACGTTCCTGTCATTTAAAAATCATCTTATGAAAGCTGTTATTTTCGACTACAACCGTACAATTTATAATCCTGAAGATGACAAACTGACAGCAGGAGCTAAAGCCTTACTCGATCTTTTTCACAAGGAAGGGATTACACTTTTTTTAATTGCAAAAGGTGACGATAAAAGAAGGGCGCGTATTCAAGAGCTAGGGCTGGAGCCATATTTTAAAAAAATTGTTGTGAATCAAAATAAATCAGCAGACGATTATGCCAATTGCAAGAAAGATGCACAGGAAGGAACTGAATTTTTTGCCATTGGAGATCGCGTAAAAGAAGAAATAAAATATGCAAATGAAAATGGAATAATAACGATTTGGTTTAAAGATGGTAAATTTTCTACTGAAGAACCAGAAAATGATGCTGAAAAACCTGCCTTTATAATTAAAAATTTGTCTGAAGCAGCTGATATTATTCTAGGCTAACTAATTAAATTATTACTATTAAATACGTTTTATTTTATAAAATAAATCTGTATATTATAGTTAATCACTGTTAATTATGAAACATGAATTCTACCTCACCGAAGAAGTGGCTGAAATGCTACGCGTCAGCAACATGACGGTTTACCGCTGCATCAAGGCGGGCAAACTTAATGCCCATAAGTTCGGCAAAGACTGGCGCATTAGCAAAGCCGACCTTGAAGCCTTTCTGAAGGCTCATAGAAAGACTTAATCTCTAAAGTATGAAAGCTGTAATTCTCGCGCGTGTATCCACAAAGCGGCAAGAAGACGAAGGACTCTCACTGGATAACCAGTTGGAAACTCTGCGCGGCTATGCCAAAGAAAAACAGCTGGAAGTCGTAAAGGAATTTGTCTTTCAGGAAAGCGCCGGGCACAAGATACGCAAACACTTTGAAGGCATGATTGAATACGTGAAAGAACATCCTGATGTAGATGCGATTCTGGCGTACAGAGTTGACCGGACTACGCGTAACTTTCGCGATGCGGTCCTACTGGATAGCCTGCGTATCGAAGAGGATAAGGAACTGCATTTCGTGTATAACCGCTTGGTTCTAAAAGCCGACTCCCATGGACGTGATATACAGGATTGGGATTTGCAGGTCTTTCTAGCCAAGCAGTACTTAAACCGTTTACAAGAAGACGGCGCGAATACATGGACCTACAAGGTCCGTAAAGGCGAGTGGGCAGGAAAAGCGCCCTGCGGCTACGAGAACGTACCAAAGGAAGACGGCAGCGCATGGATCGAGCCCGACCCTGAGCGCGCGCCGTTGGTCAAACAAGCTTTTGAATGGTATGCGGCAGGTACTTTTTCTCTCAAAGCGTTGGCAAAGAAGCTGGCTGATTTGGGACTCACAACAAACACAGATGGCAAGCGTCCGATGTACACGAGCTACTTGGAAGAACATATCATCAAGAACCCGTTCTACCATGGCGAGATGGAATTTAAGGGCAAATTGTACCCTCACAACTACGAGAAGCTGATACCGAAATGGCTTTTTTACAAGTGTAAGGAGGTATTGGAAAGCTACGGTAAAACGCCGTTCATGTATGGCACAAAAGCCTTTGCCTTCAAGCGGACCCTGAAATGCGCGGCCTGTGACTGTTTCCTCTCTACTTACACACAGAAGGCCATCAACTACGTCCGGTGCCATGCCTGCAAGGCAGTTCATGTTAAAGAGGATGACCTATTGAAACAGGCAGCCGATATCTTTATAGCCATGACTATTCCGGCTGATGTTGCTGAAGACCTAAAAAAGAAACTCAGTAGCTCTCAGAAGGACGAGCAGGAATTTTACGAAATGAATCTGAAACGGATCAATGCGGAACTTGCCAGACTCACTAAGCGGAACAAAATTATGTATCAGGATCGGTTAGACGAGCGTATTACCTTGGATGAATATGACAAAATGTTTCAGGAAAATAAGGTTAAAGAAACAGATTTACTCGAAGAACTCAAGTCCCATCACGAGGCAGATGAACAGTTCCACATGACGGCTTCTTATGTTCTGGAATTGGCAAAGCGGGCAAGCGAGCTGTTTATGAGTTCGCAACCCGACCAAAAGAACCGACTGATGCGTTTTGTATTTGCGAACGCAAAAGTAGAAGGCAATCACCTCTACTACAAGCTGAAAAAGCCCTTTGAGGGCATAGTCGATTGTAACAAAAAGCAAGAATGGCTCCCCCGACTGGATTCGAACCAGTAACCCCCTCGTTAACAGCGAGGTGCTCTACCGTTGAGCTACAGGGGAATGATTTATTGCGACGTATCTAGAGAAAGAACAGATAGCAACGGACCGGGATCCTTCGCTCTGCTGCGGCAGAGCTTCGGCCTGCAAGCAGGGGAACTCCGCAGTAGAACAATCTGACTACGAGCCAGAAAACGTAAACGCACGCGTCATTATATGCACTCAAAGCTGCTTGTCGAGGCTGTTTTGTAGCAGATTGTGCCAAAGGCCATCTTAAAAAGCTGAATACCTACCTGTTTCTCGTGCCGCATAGCGTTTGCTACGGGCAGATTTGAATAACAATAGTATGCGAATGATTGATGATGTTTAAACGCGAAGTGGCATCAAATGACATGCTTGAAGATGAGTCCGGCCAGAATCAGCAATCCTAGGCCAAAAGTGACGAGTCCTGTCCATTTTACCCGCTGCCAGAAGAGCAGTGGCGCTGGTGTTACCCAGACAAACAAAGCATCGGGCGGCAGAACGTGTTGGACCAGCTGCAAGAAATGCTCGCGGTGGCCTTCGCCAAGTACGAAAACCGCCGCAATACCATCGGGTGCACCTTTGGCATGCAGCTCCACGTTTTGCCACAATGCGTTATCGCGCTGCGGACTTGCGAGCAATGCATTCCATCGCTGCGCCAGTGCATTGCGATTTTTCATGGCCGAATACTCTTCTTTATTCAGTCCCCGACCTTCTTTGCCCATCGCCTTCTTAAACGCCGGCATCGCCTCGGCGCGCGCGATTTCGATTTCCAGCACGTTAATCTGGGTGGTAATGGCATGATGCACCGACATTTCTTCCAGCGCAAAGAGCCCGACTGTCGGGTACAGCGCCTGCAGCAACGTGAGTGCGTGGAGAGACAGTGCTTGCGAGGCGATATTGGATGTGTCACTCCCACGCAGAGCTTTCGTCCAGCGCTTGCCTGCTTCGCGCAGGAAGCTCTCGTCGGATCCGGCTTGTTCCAACTGCCTGCGGATCGACGCCAAAATATCTTCTTGCAAGCGCATGAGCGTTGGATTGCGCTTGTCGTACGACAATCCTTCTTGGCCAAATGCACGTACGCCCTGGTTTTCGTGCAGTCGTTTGCAGCACTGCAGTATCCAGTACTGACACGCCGCAATCTCGCGCTGCGCAAAGAAACTGATACGACCCGAGAGCACCGGATGCGCCTGACCAATACCAATGATGAGCCGCTTAACGTTTCGGCTGCGCGCAACTCCGTAGACGTAAGCACCCGGGAAAAATTTCTCGCTGCGTAAGTGATCCAACTCTGTAAAGGCAGGACCCCGAAGTGGCAAAAGCCGACGCAGCGGATACCAGTTCATGGTTCGAGTATAGAGGAGCTTGAGCAGGAATAGGAATAGATGGAACGGGAACGAATTACGAATAGCGAATGACGAAGTACGAAGACAGAGTGAAACTACCAAACGCCAAGAAACCAACTACCAATGAGAAATTCCAAGATACAAGAAACAAATAGCAAAAAATTCCAATACACCAATAATCAAAGCTCCCCTCTCCTCGTCCGCCGCGGCGGACGAGGAGAGGGGTTGGGGGTGAGGGTCGCGTAATTCGCTATTCGTACGTCGTACTTCGCGTATATACTCCCCTCACTATGGCCAAGCAAAACATCTCCACACGTGCGCAGAACTTTCCTCAGTGGTACCAGGACGTCATCGCCCAGGCACCGGACCTGTACGACGAATCGCCGGTCACAGGCTGTATTACATTCGGCCCTCTGGCAACTGCGCTGTGGCAAAAGATCCGTGATTTTTTGGATCCCAGACTCAAGGAAATGGGGGTGGAAAACATTATGCTGCCCATGCTGATCCCAGAAAGTTTTTTCCTGCGCGAGAAAGAACATGTGGAAGGCTTCGCACCCGAACTTGCAACCGTTACCCACATCGGCGGTACCAAACTGCCCGAACCGTTTTGCGTACGACCAACTTCCGAATTGCTGTTTGTGGATTGGTATGCGCGCAATGGTCGCATTCAAAGCCATCGCGATCTGCCCCTGCTGGTGAATCAATGGTGCTCTGTCATGCGCTGGGAAAAACGTCCACGCGCCTTTTTGCGCACTGCCGAATTTCACTGGCACGAAGGCCACTGTATTTTTGCAACCGAGGAATCCTGTCGCACATTCACACTCGATATCATCAATCTGTTTGAAGATCTTGTACAAAACGTGCTGGCGATTCCAGTTGTAAAAGGCACCAAGCCCGCACACGAAGTGTTCCCGGGAGCGATCGATACCTACACGATCGAAAGTATGATGCAAGACGGTAAAGCCCTGCAAATGGGCACAAGCCACATGTTGTCACAGAAATTTTTGATTGATAGTGATGGCAAGCCACGCGTGTCGTTTTTGGATGAACAAGGCGCAACCCAAGTCCCCTTCTACGATTCGTGGGCAGTTTCCACTCGCCTGCTTGGTGCGTTGGTCATGGCGCATGGCGATGATGACGGGATCGTGATCCCGCCAAGACTAGCTCCAGTCCATGCAACTGTCCTACCAATTCTTGCCGGCAGCGACGCCGATAACGAGGCTGTCCTTAGGGCTGCGCGCGATTTGGCTGTAAGCATTTCGCGGGCGACCAATCCATTTGAAAAAAATGCCAAAGCCAATCACACCGAGCTCTATAAAGTGCACGGTCGTACCGATGTATTCGAGGAAGTGCAGGGCAACCTGACGGTTCGCGTCGATTGCCGCAAAGATGCGAGACTCGGCGACAAAACGTTTTATCAGATCAAGAGCGGCACGCCGATTCGTATAGAACTGGGTGCCCGCGACTTGGCCGAAGGTATTTGCGTCATCAAGAGTCGTATCCGCAGCCGCGAAGAAGCCGTAAAAGCCCCTCTCGCCAAAGCCGCCGAGATCGTCTCGGCTATGCTCGCCGAAGACCAGAAGACCCTCTTCACCCGCGCCAAAACCTACCAGCAAGAAAAGACCGTTTCAGCCCAGACGTATGAGGAAGTGAAGGACGCACTAGAAGCAGGAAAGTGGGCGACCATTGCGTGGGATGGAACGAATGAAACCGTCCAAAAGCTCAAAACTGAAACGTCGGGCGGTACCTTCCGCTGCTTCCCATTCGATGCGCCAGAGAACGCCACAGGAAAAACCGATCCCATTTCTGGAAAGCCGAGTGCATTCGGAAAGGAGATTATTGTGGGGAAGGCGTATTAATAAAGCCGCAGCCGGGACGCCGCGTCCCGAGGAACAGAGTAAAACTACCAAAGTCCAAGAAGCCAACTACCAAAGATGGCACTTGGAAATGGGCCTGTTATAGGGACTTATTTGTGCAATCCCTTATTCGTAATTCGTCCTTCGTGATTCGTACTTCGCGCTCCCCCACCCGCACCTTTCCTCCCAAGCGTTCTTTTCCTCCGCAGAACGCTTTTTATGTTTACTGTAAGCCATAAAATGCCAATAGGCTATTTTAAGTGTTTTTAGATCTCTATTGCCATGTGTCCATTTCCAGAACAATGAGTCACTACTTCTTTCACCACTTTCTATGGGCTCACGTCGTCAATTTACACCAGGCGCTACTACAGACCGCTCTCTTGAATCATTGCTTACGAAGAGTCAGACAGCTGAAGTCGCACCCTCTATAACCGGACAACGACATACGACCAGACAGAAGACAGCCATCAGCCTTCAAGGACCCGAAGCACTCGAACAACGCCAGCTGATGACACATTTGGAAACAGTGATTACGCCACTGGCTTTGGACTTCAGTAGTTATCCAAACGGCACTATTGCCTCGGGCACGCGTGCCACACTGCCAACTGTCGGACCGACAGAACTTGTCAGCGGCGACCATGTTAATCCGGTTGTCATCAGTAATGGAGCATTCACGCCACGTCCGGGTGTCATACGGGAAAACCTGATGGTGCGCTTTATCAATGGTAATCAATCCATTGAATCCGTAACGATCAGCCCTGTCGGTAGCGGTGCAAACAATACGTTTGTGTGGACGCTGACAACCCAGGGGGTAGAAAAATTTATCGCGGCACCTGCGGGCGGAGGAACAGTGCGTATCGCTGATTCCGTTGGGTACATTGCCGTTGTCCCGGGTCCCGGCAGTAATTATGCGATCAACAATATAACCATCAATAATACTACCCAACGTTTGGTATACGATAGCCCTGCCGAAGAAAATCAGGCGGTACAAGATGTCACCTCCTCCTATACCAATCTTCTTGGCCTCGCCACTAACCGGGCAATTACCTCAAGCGAAATCCATGCGAATATTGTAGGACTAGGCTCCAATACAACAACACTCACGAACCGGCAGACTGCCGTTGCAACTCTGCAAGCCGCAGTGTCCACGACACGCAATCAGTCCAAAAATTCTGCCAATATTGAGGCATTGCAGCTGCTTGAAAGCAATCTGCAAGCCTACGCAGCCCCACTGGCAGCGCGCTATTCGATCTTGCACCCATCGCATCTGGAAAATTACCAAGAAGATGTCTCGAACAATTTCAGCACATTTCCATCAGGCAGCATTCCAAGCGGAACCAATGCCACTCTCGCCAATTTCGGCAAGACAGAAGTGGTGAGTGGCAATCACGTTCAAAATGTTCGCATTGTGGATGGCAAACTCTCCTCACTGCCTGGAACCATTGCAGAAAACCTGATGGTTCATTTTTTGGATGACAATCAGCTCGTTACCTCTGTTACTGTCGGCGCGACTTCACAAGCCAACTCCAGCAAATTGTGGGTGATGACGAAAAATAATGTCGAAACATTCATCCCCATGCCGGCTGCCGGCGGAGTCATTGCGGTGAATAAAAATGTCTCCTTCATTGCCGTTGTTCCAGGCCCCGGAGGCGTGTATTCGATTGATAGCATCACCACTACTGTCACAAAACAGCGTGTGGTGTACGACGCAGTCAATCCGTTTGATGTCGATGATATCGATGGATGCTCCGCTCTTATTTCCACCCAGCTGGATGCCTATACCACTTTCTGCCAGTCGCCGGATATAGTGCCCGGCCTACAGGAAAATGATGGTCATGGCATTCTGGCACTCGACCGTCTGAGCGCACGACTGGAAAAACTCACCGCTCTTTTGGATCAACAGACCAGACTGATGGCACTGGTTGGCACTACTCCATCGCAAAGCCAACTTGCTGCCGCTGCGACAAATAACGATCGCTTAAGCAGCTTCAACGACACTTGGCAACACGACAACCGCGCCCTGCAGTATAGGCTGACTGGTATCTTAACCGACGAAGGGCGGATGAATGATATGCGTACAACTGTTCTTCCTGCTATGGTCGGACCGGCGTCGCAGGGAGAAGTGGCCTCACTGTCTACCGGTGTCCCGGAACTCGGCGGCACCCTTACTATCAGCGCACTGCGCTCGGGTACAAGTAGTCCTGCAACATTTACCTCCTCGTATCAGAACGTCATAACAAGCGGTCGCCTTACAACCATCGACCTCTCGTCGGTTGCAAGCACCGTCACGAATGTATCGTTTACTCTTGCGGCAAGCAAACCGACGACTGTCACATTCCTGCGCGGCGAGACCGTTCTGTCTGCACAACTCGTCAGTCCGGGCAGCATCGCATCGTACGGCGATGAAAGTGGTATTACCGGCGTGATCATCGAACATGCGCTCACGCCACTATCGCAATTGGCACAGGATGCACTGCACGATATCAACTATGGCAAAACCCGCCTAGAACGCATCTGGGATCTGCGCGAAAACCGCAATGAGCAACATGACACACTTGTTGAGCAAATGAATAGTTATCTGGATCAGAAAGGAATCAGTCTTACCTCTGCCGAGCGCACTGCTCTTCTGGCCGAACTGGTACAAGGCGGGCCTCTAGCCTCTGGCGTCACTGTGAGCAATCTCGCTCTCGAGGGCCTGCAAGGCTACTCACTTCTGGAAAATACCGGCGGCCTTAGAATTGCGAGTAATGGGGTACTCGCCGCAATGGCAGGCAAGATAGAGAGTGCCGATAATCCCTACGACATGTCGATTGCAAATAACAGTCCGATATACTTTCCGCGCGGTGGCGATGTTGTCCGCAATGCTATGGGCTGGTACATGCAGGTGCCAAATCAGAATGCGTATACCCGCTTCGATGTACATGGCCCGGCCGAAATTGGCGGCGTGTACTACGTGGGTAGCAATTGCTGGCAGGAATTGTCTCCAGACTATTACGAGATTCTCGGGCAATCCATCATCGTAAAACCCGGTGCACCCGCCGGCGTGATTATCAATATTCGTTCGTGTAGCGGTGTCTACAACATTACAACCAAGAGCGGATCGCAGCAGCGCGAATCTGTCACGCCACCGCAGGAACTGACAATCGCCACCGACTATCAGGGTGTGTTTACCCAGCCCATCGAAAACCCAGGCTTTACGCCGGGCATTGTGGATACCACTGGCATGAAACCGCAGCGCGTCATGCTGGCAAATGGTCTGATGGTGATGAAGTTCGAAAACATTGGACAGGCCGGTGGGACTATCCGCACCGAGATTTACACCGGCTACGCCAGCAATGTCCGCGCCCAGAAAATCGGCGACTTTACGACGGCAGTCTCGCCAAACGTGCCTGTGACACTCAAAGCCAACGTCTCGTCTCCAAATATTCCAAGCACCGGCAACGAACCGGCCATCATCACGATTGTCACCACCCTGCCAAACGGACAGGAGAAAGTGGATACCATTGCCGTCAACAGAACCGGGAATCAAGCGATGGTGGTAAAGCGTGGCAAAGAGGTGCCGCGGCCGTATTCGGAGGAGGAGCAGAGGCGACTTGTGAGTGCCGAACGGAAGATTGCCGAAGCTATGAAAAACATAGATCCATCGATTAACATAGCCACTCTTCAGCAACGATACGCTGTTCTGTACGATCTATTCGGCTCCTCCACGGCCATTGCTAAACAAACCAATATTCCAGCAGCTGCAACCAATAAAGTTGCGGATCCTACGACTGCACCCCCATCAAGCGGCGTTGCTCTGTTTGCGCTGAATGAGGAGGCAGAGAGGGTGCAAAATTCATTAAGTAATCTTGCAGGACAATTAGAAGCGATGCCGTATATGCAGTTAATATTTAGTAAGCTGAGTCTGCCGATGGATAACACCAATGGCCTTCTGTACGTCCAAGAAGGTTCGCCAGACCACGTTGAATTAGAACAGAACGCCGTAGACTTTAACCTGCGTGGTAGTGCCAATGTAGAAATAGGAAAGCCTATAAAAGCAATGGCTGATGGCATGGTTGTTGAATACAACGAACAAGAAGGTCGCATTGTCATGCGTCATGAAGTAGTGGATCCAAATTCGGACCAAACTATCGTCTTCTTCACAGAATTCGGCCACATGCAAAATATCGATCCATCGATAGTCGGCAAAACACTGAAGGCAGGCGATATTATTGGCCAAGCCGGCAAAATCGATACGCCAACCTCAAACATTCACGTGAATCTTATCTGGTCTCCATTGAGCGAAAACAGTGATTTTGCCTCTCTCGACTTACGCCCGTGGTTAAAACAGAAAGGAATTGCAATAGAGGCTCCAAAGCCAGGAAGTGTACGTAATATTGGTGGACCGTCGCTCTCACTCTTGGATGTTGAAAGTATGCAGAAATCGGGTGCCTTAAATGTTTTAAATGGAAATTGGAATTTGGTGCGAACGAATGGGATGCAGAGCTACTTTTCGCAAACGCCTCTTGCAAATGAGGGACTAACTATCCTCAGCGGTAAGAGCGCTACAACGATAGAAGCACTGCTCGGTGCGCAGAGAACAGTGCTGGCGCAAGAGCTCGCTGCATCACTCAAAGACATTCTCTTTGGCGATGTGCTCGGTATACACGATATCTTTGACGGCATTATCTACGCTGTTGATCAACAACTCAAAGAACTAAAAATCTCCTATGATACGTCTATCGGCTTGGAGAAGATAGCCTTCGGCGAAGCAATAGGGGTGTATACATTCATAAAGTTCGATTTGCAGACACTCAAACTCCTCGCTCCCACCAATGCTCTGGATGTTGCCTTATATTTCTTTGGAGGGAAAATACTGACAGCGGGAGGAAAATATATTCTACTCAACCAAGCACGCATAATTGGTGCCGAAGCGAGTATTGCGTTTATTACGAAGCTCACAAAGCAGGTAGCGAAAGTAGGTAGCTACGACGTCGGAGCACTCCTAAAAAATGTAACACAATCGATTGTAAAAAAGACTCCTGGCCAGACGCCGGAAGGGATATTGGGTGCAGCCAAAGGAGCAACCCAATTTGCCGATGATGCAGTGAGTGCGGGGGTGAGGATGGGAGAGAAAATTGCTAGATTACTCGATGAAAATGATATACAAAAAATGCTAAACCATGTATTTAAACCAGATTTTATTGCAGATTATGCAGGAAAATCTAAAGTGACTGGCATCCATACGATTCATGCAATTGATGGGGTAAAAGTGAAAATTCTTAAAGAATTTCCAAAAGCAGCCAATGGAGTACGAAAAGTATCGCTGCAAATTACAGACGATGCTGGTAAAATCTTTACGAAAGAATCTACTCTTTTCCCTGACAACTGGACTCCAGCGGATATTGAAAATGCGCTAAGGTATTTGAATGGATTAAGTAAGGGCATTCCAGAAAAAGGAGAACTCATTGGAGTTTGGAAAAATGTCAGTCTAGTTGCCAAAAAATTTAGCTCTACTTTTTATCCGAAATATTAATTGAAACATATGAAGCTTATGCTCGTTGCTACATCAGATGATCCTTATATCGTAGCTAAAACACTTCCCCAATCATTGGCTTTACAAAATTTTGTAGAAGAAATTCAAACTTCAGGGTTAAAAGAAATTGAGAAACTTATTCAAGATATTAGCTCGGGAGCAGTAGTTTTATCCGAAGCACTGAAATTAGATAGATTTTTAGATCTTGGCACTGTCCATTTTTTGGATGACGCTCTTTTAATACCAAACGGAGAAGTATATTTTTTTGACAACAAAATAAGTATTTTTGAAGATTTTCATGCAGATAGTAATATAAGTAACTGCCTGCTTAGCCATAATGAATTTCTAAAAATATTACGTGCATGTATTGATTTCAGGGAAAACAAAAATAAACGTCTTGGAATGAACATTCGGGTTTTACGAGGTACTAATCTTAGATTTCCTCCGCGCTTAGATAATGCACTCATGCATTACACAGGAACCAGTAAACAGCATTTAATAGTAAATCGGCTCAACGGTGAATCATCCCCAGAAGATGTGGTTAATTACCAAGAATACGATGTTTTTATGAGTAATTATTTCCCTGCAAGCTGGAGTATCGAACAAATTCTTAATGCTGCAAAAGAAGTTGAAGAAAAATTGACGGAAATACCAAGAATTGATTGGGGAGATTATTGGCAAATTCAAGAGTGTGATTGGTCACTTATTCCAATAGGCAGAGTATTTATTGGAAAAGGAGGAGGAATAGAAATGCTTATGTGGACTCAATTGCGCAATGAAAAACAAAGAACATTTTGCCCTCTCGAATACCACGGTGAAGCCGCTCCGCCAGATAGTGAGAATTTTGAGGATTTACCCACAACTAATAACTAGCTTTTTAACATGTCTGAAAAATCTGCTTCTAAATCACAGCTCTACGAAGTAGCCAAAGCCCAGAAGATAGCTATGTGGATGATCGCTGGGATGCTTCTCGGCGGTCTTGGACTACGGCCTATTGGCATGCTTTTCGGAGTCGTGGGCATGGCTTTCTTGGCTAGGGCATTACAAAAGCGTTATGTGTTTCTGTGGGCGCTTGGCATGTTCATTCCCTTTGGCAACATTGTCCTCATGATTATCGTTAATAACGATGCAACTATCTTTCTTAGAAAACACGGCATTCGCGTTGGTTTTCTGGGGGCAGATATGAAAGAGCTTAAGACGCAATCTGCAAATACTTCAAAGCCTATACATCCAAAACCTCGAAAGAAACGAGATTTATGGGGCGATGTTATAGAAACCAAGGAAGAAGCAGAAAAAGTAATACAAAATTCGTCTCTGTTTTTCTATATTATTGGCTTAATGAGCATAGTAGCTGGATTTAGTATTTCTATTGCTTATGCTGCTGGCGGTGTCTTACTACTTATCCCTGCCTTTTTCCTCCGGCAAAAGAAAAGTCGTACAGCCGCTGTGCTTATTCTACTGCTTGAGTGTGCAGAAATAGCTGTACGTGTTGAATCGGGCGCAAACGGATTACTTTTCCCAATCATTGGTATTTGGTTTGGCATTAAGGCAGTCCAGGCAACTTTTCTGTGGCACAAGTTTAAAAAGAAGCATTCTGGGCATTCTCATGAAAAAATCCATTCGGAGGCAGAAACAACAATTGCCTAATGTAGTAAGCTCAAAAAAACGTCCTACGCGCCTGCAGTTGCAGTTACCGCGTAGAACGTTGTAGTTATTCTTTTTATCTTAAATACGACAGAGCCTTTTCCATGGCATGATCCTTTCCGTCCGCAATATAATTGGAAACAGAAGCATCTAAAATAGGATACAAACTTGGAGATAGCGACAAATCGACCATCGCAATGGAGTGCAAGGCTCCAATATCGGCCAAATCGTATTGCTTGCCATTGGAAGCTGTAAAAAGGCTCGGGCCTTTTACGTATCTGCCAAGTTGCGTTTCATCTTTTACAACATGAAAGTTGTCAGTTTTGTACAGAGCGTACGCAATAAGTCGCATGATATCGCCGTGCGATGCGCCCATAAGCAGAACCAAGTTGAGAGATTTTCCAAAGACGGGATCGCGGTTTGTATAAAGAGAAGTCAATCCCTGCGGCGCACCCTTGCTGTTCGCAGAAATTTGCAAGGATCCTACCTTCTGATTTTTTGGAACAAAGAAGCCTATGACATTCAATACATCTGTCAGATTTGCTTGAGGGTTATCGCGCAAATCCAAAATAAGCTTTGCCGAGTTTTGCACTCCTTTATCCTTTATCGCTTTTTCGGCATCGTTCATACTCTGGACGTCTAGCGAGGTCAGCTTGAGAACCGGCACAGAATCCACCGTGCTCAATGCAAAAGCTGGCATTGCCTGCTTTTTGTTACGTGTAATGGTAATCGATTTCTCGCCTGCATTCTGCCTACCAACAGTAAGTCGTACTACGCTACCTGCAGGCCCGTTTAACATTTGTAACACTTCCTCTAAGGACATGGCAGATGTGATTTTCTTTCCCTCTATTGTCTTGATGGTATCCCCTCCTTTGATCCCTGCTAGATCGGCAGCGGAGTACGCATCGACGGAAGTGACATACATAAAATCCGCATTATCGAGCAGCACCAAACCGACATCAATATTTTCTACTGTCGCCGAAGAAGAACTCGCCCCTGCCTTGCCACCTACCTTCTTCGCTGCAGCTTTGCGCAGCTGGGCACGCATTGCCCCACTACTCAGCTTCGCTGAGGACGAGGAAGAAGAGACGGAGGAAGATACGCTACTTGAAGAACTGGATTGTTGATCCAATGCGGATTGCATCATGCGATTTGCGCGCTGCAAATTACGCAGCTCATTACCACTAATTCCGATAGAAATGGCAAGTGCACTCTCTGTCTGAGCAAGAAGAATGCCAGCTATGAAAACGATAGAAAGAAACGATCGAGACGACATACAAGATGGGAAAAGGATTAAAAAATAGACCCGCACAGTATCACAAGCCATTTAATAACAAGGTCAATGATCAAAATACGCCTCTCCATCATTTTTGAGTCAACGAATGGCCGTTCATCCCTATCTAAAGCCAAAAAACTCCTCTAGAAATTGTTCAATTCTCCAAAAGTGTTCTGCGATGCCGCAGAACGCTTTTTAGGCCTAATGTAAGCCATTTTTCTGGCTTCGTCATTTTTATCTGTTCAGCGATGTATATCGAGCCTCATCCATCTCCTATTAACTGGTTCAGCTACCTATTTCCCCACTTTTGAACTGATTATGGAAAATTTTGAATTTTCGATAGAGGGCACTATTTCTTGGGAAAAAGAATTTAATCAAATGAAAGAAAAGGAAACTAAAAAATCTATTAAAAAGATAAAATTAATTTTTGTGATTGCAAAATATAGTAAAATAAAAAATGCTTCAAATTAATAAAAAAACTGCAACAAAGGCAAAGCACAAGCCAATAATCTGTTTTACAGTGATGCTATCGTTAAAAATAAATACCCCAACTAATATTGTTCCAATTAGTAAAAACATGTTTACCAAACCAGAACTAACTGACAAGCTTCTTATTTTGTTAAGATATCCAAAAAAAATATAACCTAGAGGTGCTAGGGCTAGCAAGAGGGCAATAGAAACTGGACTATCATTTTTTGCCCAATTTGCTGCTAAGGCATCAGAAAGGATGAATAATCCAGTAGCGCCAATAATAAAAAACCATTGATTAATAAAATTATTATTAACACTAAATAAATTTATGTCAAATACCCTCAATGGCCTTTCACACGTATACATGCTATAATAATTAGATGAAATTTGAGAAAATAAAAAAAATCCTGCAAGAACTTACTACCTACATTCCTTTAGTGGTAACGGCTGTAATTGCTGTTTTTATTATATTAATAATCTATAATCAGACTCAGCAAATTTTGAAAGAGCGGTTGCGAGAAAAATTAATTGCAATTGCCTCAACTGCAGCCTTGCAAGTACCTGCAGAAGACATAAAAATTATGCAAAAAGAAAACAGCTTAACAATCCCACAAATTTCTCATGTGATTTCCATCATGAAAAAAATTAGGGACTCAAATACTAATTTAAAATATATCTACATTTGGAGTCCTAATAATAAAAATACGGTTTCATTTACGGCTGATGCTGAAATGATTGAGCCAGTTGATAGGGATGGAAATGGAAAGATTGACGGGCCAGAAATTCCTCCTAAACCAGGTGAAGACTATGATGTGACTGATTTACCAGCTGTTAAAGAGGCGTTCTTTTACCCAACTGCACAGAATGATTTTATTGTTGATAAGTGGGGAACGTTTCTTTCTGGCTTTGCTCCAATAAAAGATGATTCGGGTCAAGTAGTTGCGATACTCGGTATGGATGTTGAGGTTAGTGATTATTATAAAATAATTACTGCAACATTTATTCCTTTTTTACTATTAACAATATTACTATTGTTATTATTAACCGTTCAGACAGTCTCTTTAAGTAGAATTTGGAAAAGTCGCGTAAACATTGTTAAAGAAATTGACAGACAAAAGGATGAACTATTAGGAATAGTAAGCCATCAATTAGCGACTCCAATAACATCAATAAAGTGGCAATTGGAAATGATGCTAGAAGGCGATATTGGCAAAATTTCAAAACAGCAAGAGGATTATCTAAAATCTATGCAATCAGTAATTCGAGATTTGAACGATTTAGTTGCACTTATTTTAGATGTTTCAAGAATTGAGTTAAATAGAGTAAAAATAGCTAAACAAGATTTAAATTTGGCTACATTATTTACTGAAATATTTAAGATTATTAGCCCTAAAGCTAAAGAAAAAGATATTAATTTAATATGGGATGTGCCTAACGATCTTCCTATTGGAAAACTTGATAGACGTTATACTAAAATGACGCTCGAAAATATATTAAGTAACGCTGTAAAGTATTCTGCTCCAAAAAAGAATGTCGAACTACATGTAACAATTGAGAATAATAAATTAAAGTGTATTATTACAGATAGTGGATGTGGAATTCCAAAACAAGATCAAAAAAACATTTTTGGTAAGTTATATAGAGCAAGCAATGTTATTAATAGCGTTGATGGAAATGGCTTTGGTCTTTACATTGCTAAGGGAGCTGTTGAAAATCAAGGAGGAAGTATTCACTTTGAAAGTGAAGAAGGAAGAGGAACCTCTTTCTTTATAGAATTGCCTTTAGATCAAATTTAATTTTCTAAAACTTCGTCTTCTATATCTAGTGGACCTACTAAAAAACTTGCGAGCATTTTTTGAGCTATTTCATGATTTATATTAAAATTTGTAAATAAATAATCATATTCATCATGCTTGCAATAAGAAGTGAATCCCAATTCTCCTGATTTTGAATAATTAAAAGAAAGACCCCCTGATTCCTGGCATTCATCTACTCTTATACTTTGCTGCTTTGGACAAACTGTTACATCAATAAAATTAAAAGCATTATCTAGAGGATCCTTGCTGCTTAAAGAATCATAGAAAGCTATTGAAAATTTTGGCTCTCTGCAGCCCCAGTATTTATCACGAATTGGTAATTTTGCTCCATTCAATAATGTAGACAATCTTGGATCGCGTCCAACAGTATACTTATTTTCACCATTTGATTGTGAAATAAAATAAGTTTCAAACATCAAAGCCTGAGGATATGAAATTTGAAAATTGTAAGCCTCATTTCTATAAAGCCTATCTCCTACAATTGTAGTTTGAGCAGTTAATGGAGCTGATTCAGTTTTTTTCTCAACACTCGAAACACATGCTGCCAATAATAAAGAACAGGTAATAAGTGTTAAATAGCGATACATAAATCAGATTATACATATTTTATTTATATTTGAATGCACTTTAACAATTTGTGAAAGGAATAAAAAATGCAGTTAACATTTACAAAAAAAAATACACGTTTATATTAGTTATTAAATATGATAGAGGCTATAAAAACTGAGCAAGAAGTAAAAATTCAATATGCTCTATGGCATCAGTGGAATGCTCGCGAGTACTTGAAAACATATTTTGACGCTTTGGGCCAAGATTCTTACGAAAATTTAAAATTCCTTGTTAAAACATTTAAAAAGTATAAAAATAAGCCTAAGCAAAAAATACTAGATTTTGGCTCTGGTCCAACAATATTCAGTGGCTTAGTAGTTGCTCCATATGCGAGCGAAATTCATATGTGTGATTATCTAGACACAAATTTATCTGAAATACGAGATTGGCTAAAATCAAATGTAAATGCTTACGATTGGAAACATGTTTTGAAACATATACTTGAGCTTGAAAATGAGGAAATTAGTAATGAAAATATAGCTCGTAGAGAATTATTAGTTAAAAAAAATACAACTAGACTAGATCTATGCGACGCTTCCTTACCGGCCCCATTAGGCCGGCATGATAAGTATCCAATTGTAATAAGCAATTTTTGCCCAGATTCTGCTACTTGCTCAAAGGAAATGTGGAAATTTTACATGGAAAATATTTCGAACTTAGTAGCCCCCTCTGGCTTATTAGTGATTGCCGCATTAAGAAATTGCAGTTTTTACAAAATTAATAATCATTTTTTTCCGTGTGCAAATATTAACGAAGTAGATTTATTTACTACCTTACAGAATTGTGGTTTTAAAGATATCAATGTCGAAGCTTGCTCAGTACCTAAATGTGCAAACGAAGGATTTACAAGTGTTATGTTTAGCAGTGCAATTAAGAAAACTAATGAAGATCTAGCTAGATCGATTGGTAAAAAATCTTCATTTGCAAATATTAAAAAACTACGTAATTAATTTATAATTTTTTGTAATATTTTTTGATTTGCAAAATACCAAACAATTCTTTACATAACGACCGATTAAATGCAGCTAAGCGAATAAAGACAAACAAAATGAATAGCCCAATAAAACAATAGAGCGGCACAAATATTTTACGGTTCATATCCTTCACTTCGCTGGCAAATACATCCACTCCGAGTACAGCCTGAATGGTATTATTTTTATCGCGAATAGGGGCAAAACCACTCATAAATGTTCCCCACTGGTCGCTATAAGGTACGGGATTGCCTATCGGACGATCATATTGATGATCGCGTAGAACCTGAATATTTCCTGCATCGTATACTGTCCCTGGGGCGATGTTTTGATCGGCTGCATCTATTTTTCCATCTGCGTTGTAATCATTTTTATAATCTGGATCGATGGAATCCGCATCGGCGACAAACTCAAAAATCTCCCGTTTGTCCGTTGGCCTAAGAATGTACATGTACTTGATCTGACTATTTTGCGAACGAATCTGATTCATTTGGCCGATCAATTTGGCATATTCAGGCTTAGCAATATCTTCCGGTGTATGAATTGCATCGATATCTTCAAGGCTGAACTGTAAAACGCCGGTCGCGACAATGGACGTCACTTGCTCCCGTATCCTCTGCAAATTCAAATAGTCCGTATACTTATAGATACCAAATGTAATTCCTGCCGAAATAGCAGCGAAGAGGACGAACATCACAATACTGCGCGGGCTCACGAAAAATTCGCGGAGCGCCGAGAGAGTGCGGGTTTTGATGGATATTTGCGGCTCTGTCTGCGCCTGCTCAATCTTCGGCGTATTCGCACTGCTTGTTACCTCGTTCCAAAGTGCATCGAATGCCCGACGCTCTAAGTCGGCCATTTCGGGGTAGCGGATAAAGCAGGCTCGCTTTTCGCCGTGATTGATACACGCCACTATATCGCCTGCAATGAGTTTTTCGAATGAGATAGGGTGTCGTGCCTCCGGTATAAGCACCGTTTTTCGGTACTCAAATGCATCGCGACTCTGAAAACGATGAGAAAGGGATGTATCGTGCGATATCTGTCGTAAGAAAATACTCTGACGGCGGCGCTGGCGGAAATATTCCACTCGAAACGCGCGCAGCGGATCGTCCTCTTCTTTGTACTGCACAGGCAAGTAGCCAACAACCTCTTTGCCGGCTAACAGAAGCTCTTCGTACGCCTTCCGTATGCCGTCTTCACCATCGAAATAATGCATTTCGGGACGGTTTTTATCGACGGACATGTTGGAGACGAAAGCTTCGAAGTTTTCGTGCTTACGCCGCTGTAGCTCCTGCTTGGCACTCATATCGTGCTCTACCCAATCTACAATCGCCTGTAGCGATACTAGTGAGTATTTCGGCTGCATGTTAAATAGTTCTCGCCTGAGAATTTTCTTCGTAAGGAGTTTTTTTGCAGCCTGATCCAGCACCCCCGGGCTTTTCCCTGTTTTTGTAGCTAGTTCGCGTATAGTGAGTGCCTCTTCTTCCAGCAGCTTTTTGACAATCGCCAACTCCGTACCGGTAAAATCGGCTTCTTTCAGATACGCCTCTACGCTGGCAGGAAGTTGATGCGGTTTCATGAGGAACAACGGAAACGATGACGAAGAGAACACTTGTATTGCAGTGCGATGCAACGAGCAACGAGGAAGAGCGCGAGGAACAATCCGCAAATAATAAAAGGAATAAGGCTAATCTGCGTTAGGCGCTTGAAATCTTCTGCAGAAAAATCGACAGCCAGAACTGCAATAGTGGATCCGCTTCCATCTTTGATTGGTGCGTAGCCTGTAATCATTGTTCCCCATGAATCAGTATAGAAACTACTTGTTGCGTACGGCTGTATAAAGCCATTCATAACACCAGGTGGAGGATTCGGATACTCCTGTCCCGGCCATTGAAGATAATCAACACTATCGATTGTGCCATCATTGTTTGCATCCACATCATTTGTCGGATCGTTGTCGGTATTGGCAAACGGATTGAGCGAATGTGAGTCTGCAACAAATAAAAGCGAGTTGGGATCTTTGGCAGATTTTCGAATGATGTACACAAAGTACACATGCTGATTATGCAGTCTGACATTTTTAATTTGCGTTACCACTTTCGTCCATTCGGGCTTTTTGTAATCATCTTGTACTTGTAATTCTGCCAGATCTTTCGGATCGACATCGAGCGCTGCCGTAGCAGCAATGGAGGCTATTTTATCTTGGACTCGCTGCAAATTCATGAGCTGTGTGTACTCACTCAGTCCATAGGTAAATACACCCAACAAAATAAATATGCTCAGGAATACAGCTAAGGATATCTTGCTCATACAGAAAATACGCAGCGCTGACAGAATTTTTGTTTTACGCGAAATTGGATGTCGATTTGTTACTTGAGCCACCACTACTTCCGTCGATCCGACTGATTTTTCACTACGCGACCAAAGCTTTTCAAATGCCATTTTTTCGGCTTTGGCGAACTCTGGATAGCGAATAAAGCAGACACGCTGGATGAGGTGATCGATGCACGCCACTATGTCGCCGACAACGAATTTTTCGAATGGAATGTATAATTCTTCTTCCGGCACCAGTCTGGTTTGACGATATTCAAAGGCATCGCGGTTTTGGTAGCGACGAGCAAGCGTTGTATCTGTCGTTATTTGTCGCAAAAATACCTTCCGTAGTCTGCGCTGACGGAAATATTCCAAACGAAATGTACGCAGTGGATCGTCCTCTTCTTTAAACGCGATGGGGATAAAGCCCACTATTTCTGCGTCCTGTTCCAAAAGCCGCATATAGGCCTTTCTGATGCCTTCTTCGCCCTCGAAGTACTCCATATCCGGCCGACTTTTATCCTTTTGAACGGTCGACAAAAACGTTTCGAAGTCTCTGTGCCTGCGCTCGATTACCAGTTGCCTGCTTTTCTTTTCTTGCTCAAGCCAGTGAGTAATCGCTTCTAGTGATAATATCCGATACTTGGGCTGACCATTGATCATTTCGCGCGAGACGATTTTCTTGACCGCAAGTTTCTTGATTGCCTGATCGATAATGCCCGTACTCCTGACTGTCTTTGTCGCCAGCTCACGAACCGTGAGCACATCTTCTTCCAGCAATTTTTTAATCACCAAAATTTCTGTAGCGGTGAAGCCTGTGTCTTTTAAGTAGGATTCGATGCTGGAGGGGAGATGAGGGATCATGAGTGCAGATGTGAACTGGAATGATGTCGAGTAAATCGGATTTTCTTGAGTAATCTCTTGGCCATCTCTTTATCTAAAACCAATCTACTGAATGCCAGAATGGTCATGATCGAGAAAAACCATTCCCATGGCACAAACTTACTCCGTACGATCGTATAAAATTCATCGATTTTAGTATCGAGACGCAAAATTCCAACCACCTCATTGCCGCGCTTTATTTGTGTTCCAGCACCAACTGATGGACCCCATTGATCAATGGTATTACCAATATCAACGAAGGGCCCGTCTATTACTCTGCCAGAAGCATATGCCTCAAAAGTGGATCCATCGTATTGAACTCCAGGAGCAACAGCGTATTCATTTGGCTGCTCTTTGCCATCATTATTGCTATCAACCCAAAAAGGTAAATTATAATTCGAGTCAGCGTCTGCTATGAATTCAAAGACTCCTTTTTTATCTGTTGGCCTCAATATATAGGCATAGGTAATTTTTTCATTATTGTTGCGCAATGCAACGAGTTTCTGAAAAACGCGTTGGTAGGCATCGGATTTCATATCTTTTGCCCAGTGAATGGCATCTAGATCATCTGGATCAAATGTTGGCGCCGCCGTAATGGCAATTGCCATAAGACGACTACCTACTTCCTCGCGTAAAATCGCTAGATTGTACTGGTATAGACCGTATGTTGCCGCAAGAGCGAGAGCTGAGCAGAATGCGAATGTTGCAATGTAACTAGGACCAAATGCTCGAATATAGGATGCAATTCTTGTTTTGAAAGAAATAGACACTTGCTCAGTAGCTTGGACAATTTCCTGCCCCGCTGACTGCTCATCAGTTTTCTTATTCCACAATTTCTCAAACATCCCCCGCTCTGCATCTGCCATTTCCGGATATCGGATGAAACAGGCTTTCTGCAGGGCTGAATCGATGCATGCGATAATGTCACCAACAATCAGTTTCTCAAAGGGAATGAAGAGCTCGGATTCGGGCAGCAATTTGGTCTGACGATACTCAAAATGGTCTCTGGATTGAAAACGATGCGCGAGTGAGCTCTCTGTTGCCAGAATGCGCAGGAAAATACTTTGCTTACGTCGCTTGCGGAAAAGATCGATGCGCATTTCGCGCAGTGGATCCTCCTCTTCTTTATGAGCCATAGGACAGTATGCCAAGATTTCTTTCCTCTGTTCCAGTAAACGATTGTACGCGGTACAGATACCGTCAAGTCCCTCAAAGTACTCCATATCCGGCCTCGTCTTATTTGCTACCACTGTCGCAATGAAGGTCTCAAAATTCTTTTGCCGACGGTCGAGGGCTAGTTGTTTGCTGGTACGATCCTGTGTGACCCAGCGCGTGATGGCATCGAGCGAGAGCAGGCGGTAGCGTGGCTGATCGTTGATGAGAGTGCGGGCTACAATGCCGCGTGTAAGCAGCTTCTTGATTGCTTGGTCGATAATGCCAGTGCTCTTGACTGTTTTAGCAGCAATTTCGCGAACAGTGAGGGCGTCTTCTTCCAGTAACTTTTTGAGCACCAAAAGCTCTGTCGCCGTAAAACCGGCCTCTCGTAAATGCGCTTCGATGCTAGCTGGAAGTGGTGTAACCATAGGATATGAGCAGTCAAACGTGTACCCTACACTCTTTTTTTCAATAGTAAAGTATCCATAACCTAAAAAGGTGTCTATTCGATCACCCGTATTTATTGGAGAGAAGCCAAAAAATTGAAGAATACGTAGCGACCTCAGGGGAGCATCGAACAAAATACTCATCAACCCGCAAGCATGCATGATCTACGTTGCGCATACAGACAAGCAAATCGCAAGTCGCCTGTTTGATCAAAATGACGTTCAACTCTGTAACGTTCTTTCCCTCCGTAGAACGCTTTACTCTTTGTATAGAAGCCAAGAAATGAGAGCATTCATTTTCCAATGCTTTTTTCTCTCTGTCGGGGTACAGTACGGAACTTCATACTATAGTGCTACTTTCTGCCATATTCTCTCTATGAATCGCAATCGTCCCCATCCATCTGAGTCATCCCCGTCGGAAAAGAGCCGCACAGCGCATGGCTCACGGCGGGCAAATAAGGTTCAATCGTTTTCACGCGGCAGAGTAACAAGACTCATCCCGGCTGTCGAAGGGCTGGAAGACCGTACGTTGCAGACAGCTTTGCCAGATGAAGCCCTACTGCCACTACATTTCAAAAATCAGACAACATTCCCCTTTACGACACCGGATACACAGGGACTTGATCCATCGCATCCAAATGCATTCCTCAAGAAACTCGACACCAGCGTTATCGGCCAATTGACTGCGGGTGTTTCCAAACACACGGCATCCGTTCTGAGCACGCCAAATGATCCAGCCATATTGCAGCCGCTGCTGACGAAGGTAGAGCAGGGAAAGACCCAGCTTGATGCAGCTGTCGCAATCATCAATAGCGTCCATCCCCTCCTCGACGATGCAGAAATTCTTCTTGCCGGCTGGAAGGCGAAAGGAGCGCCGGCATTCGACGGAGAGCCCAACCATCAGCCTTTCTCTCCTGCCGATTTTGCATCGGCACGTATCAGCTTGGATGCATCGAAGGCAAAGCTCGACAACCTCACCCGCATGGCAGCCGATTTGAAACTTGCACTCGATAAGGCGGAGTTAGCCCTGCAGGAAGCCACGAAAGATGAATCGGAACAACAGAAGATAGTAACAACCGCCCGCGAAAAGCTTGCCGAGATCCAGCCGATCTTCGATGCCGCAAAAGTGACGCTAGAAAACAAGACGGCAGCTGTCGCAACCATACAAAAAGCGCTCGATACGGATACCGCTCTGCTGGATGCCATAAACAAGGAATGCAAGGACGCACATGCCATCTTCTGGAAAGCGGCGGAGGAGTACATTCCAGTCGCGCTGGAATCGGAAGCGCATCCCGACGATCTTGAGCTGAAGGCGAAAGCTGATGCACTGCTGAAAATCTGCATGCCGCTGTGGATTGCCTACGACAAAATCGCATCCAAGGCCTTCTACACACGGTATCCGATTCGCGTGCGCATTGACAGTGGAACAACCGATCTTGCCATCGCCAAAGGAGAACTTCTTTTGGCGCGTACTGCGTTCGATGCGGTGAGCAAAGACTACGGTGACGCACTGGCCCGAGTGCAGGCAGCCCAAACTCTGCTCGATGCAGCGATTGCTAAGCGGATTACTGCGCAAACCGATCGCGATGCCAAATACAAAGCGTACACCGACGCTCTTGCGTCGGAAACAGCGACGCTCAAGGAAGGGATTGCCGTCTCCACCATTCTGTTTCAACGACTGACTGCAACCGACAAAACTTTTCATGACACCTTCGACGCAGCACTTGGCACACTGGTAACCGACGAACGTGGTCTGACTGATACGCTGCATACAAAACAGCATGAGGGGATTGCTGCTCTCACCGGGCAGGCAAGTACGGTGACCGGTTTACCGATGGATAGAGTTGCTTCGGCAGCGGAGATTACCAATACAATAAAGGAGCTCAATGATATTTACACCCTTCTCATTACACATCTTTCACACGGACAACATCTCCTTGCTACAGTGACAACTGCACTACAACAAGTGGAATTCGCTGATGATCAAACTCCTGTTGGTATTCTCAAAGCCAATCTCTCCGCCTATACCACTGCCCTTTCCGATGCCATTGCAGCGCTGATTGCTGCCAATACACACTCTCGTATCGAAACATATACGGAAACAATTTCGATGAACTTTTCGACTTTTGGAGACGGCATTCATCCAAATGGCATCACTGCATCGGTTCCCGAAATAGGTGTTGTGAGTTTGTACGGAGATACTGATTTTGGTGTACAAGTCATGAACAGCGCACTCACCTTCACTAATGGTCGAAGTCCATCATTTGGTTTCGAATTCAAAGATGGTGAAAAGTTTGTCGAATCGGTCGATATCAGCGATCGAGGGAGGTTTGCCTACGACGCATTTGTCGTCGCCTACTCATCTACTGGCGAAAAGTCCTATCACATCGCAAAAAATGGCACGATAAAAATCGGGCAAATGGTATCCAGGATTGCCATCAATCCCGGTTCCAACGGAGCTTTTACCATGAACAATATTCAAATACCCGTTCAGAAACAACGCATGGTCATCGATCCGATCAATCCCATCGATATCGGCGACATTCCAGGCGCACTCACATTCATTGATCAGAAGCTACAGGACTACACCGCATTTATTGCCTCACCAGGCATGCAGCCTGCTCCTGGCGAAACAGATATCCATGGAACTGCCGCCATGGATAGGCAAGCAGCCCGGCTGGAAAAATTTTCGGGCATCAGCGCTGATACAGAAGCTGTGATACGCTTTTTAGAGAGCGCCCTTGCAGATAGCACGATGGCCGGCACACCCGAACTAAAAGCGTACCTAGCTCAGGCACAGACTTTAAGCGACCGCATCGCACAAATAAATGACCAATGGCAACACGATAATCGCGCGCTTGTTTTCCGTCAGACGAAAGGTGTTATCACCGAGGCTGGAGCTATGCTCGATATGCGCAGCACCGTCGTTCCGGCTATGGTCGGTCCGGCATCGCAAGGCGAAAATCCCTCTCTTTCAACCGGTGTACCAGAACTGGGCGGGACGATAGTTGTAACAGCGGTACGCGGTGGAACAAATACCATACCTGTCTTCAATTCCGTGGGTCAGACTATAGGTACCGGCGGAAAACTCACCACCATTGACCTTACATCGATCAAGAGCGTCGTGACTGAAATATCTTTTGTCGTAGATGCTGATTTGCCAACAACCGTTCATTTTCTGCGCGGGGAAACAATTATTTCGTCGCAGATAGTTGATCCGGGCGAGAGAGTATCACATGTTGATGATGCTGGTATTACCGGCGTCATTATCGAACATGCACTCACGCCACTCTCTCAACTGGCACAGGATGCGCTGCACGACATCGATTTTGGCGAGGTACGAGTCGAACGCTTATGGGATTTACGCAACTATAATGGAAGGTACACCAATACACTCGATGGCCTCCTTACTCGCTATCTCAATCATCATCATATTCAACTCTCGACTACAGATTTCTGGGCGTTAGTGGAAGAATTGAAGCAAGGCGGACCGAAGGCTGCAATTGTCACAGTGAGCGATATTATGCTTACAGGTGCTCAGGACTACACACATATTGATACACCCGGTGCGCTAACAGTAAACGGAAACGGCGTACTTGCTTCCAAAACAGGCCGACTCGATAGCGCTCATCCTATCCAACTTGGCGAATTTGCTGGCGATGTCTACATACCGCATGGCGGCCAGACAGTGCGCAATCCGGTCAATTGGTACAAGGTAAATCCCAATCCAAACGGCTACACGCGTTTCAATATTATCGGTGACGCCACTATTGGCAGCATGGGATATATTGGTAGTAACGGACTTACGGAACTTCCCAGTGAATGGTATGAAATTATCAATGGCAAAACCGTCATCATCAAACCCAATGCACCCCTAAACTTAGCTGTCTGCGTTACTTCGTGCAGCGGCACTTACGAGGTGGTAAACGGCAAGAATGGTTCGCTCGATAAAGAGTCGGTCACACCACCCGAGAGCATGACTCTCACGACTGATTTCGATGGACCGTATGTGCAGATGGCGACGGAAGGATTTATCGATGGAAAGTTTGATAATGCCAATAAACGTCGCCAGCACGTTCTGTTTGGCGCAAGTCAATCGGCTTATACTATCAGTAATATCGGCACGACTGGCGGCACTGTAATAGTGAACGTCTACTCCGGCTATGCATCGTCAAAAGTACGTGGGGAAACTATCGGTACATACTCCACGACTATTGGCGCATTGAGCCAAAAAACCCTTGTCGTAAACGTGCGTCCGGCAAGTGGGGTGCCTGCTAAAAAAGAAGAAGCTGTCATGATTACATTTGTGACCGCACTGCCAGATGGTACGGAGAAAGTGGATACGATTGCGCTGAATACCAGAGCAGATACGACAATGAGCAGCTCCATTTCGGCTGATGGAACCGTTGTCACAAAGCCGATTCCTATTACTCCAGAGGAAAAATTGCGGCTTGATCGTATCGTGAGTCGCATCGAAGTTGCCGCAAATGGCGGAAAGCCGATTGTACGCACCACTCATGATGCTCTTACAATTTTGGCACTTCAATACAAAGCACTGTATCCCGTTATCTCCTATGCGACCACCGACATAGCAGTGATGAAGGATGCGGCGCAGGAAGAGGATCCTAAACTGCTCAAAGCTGGCACGGCGGTTGTGACGACGGCGCTCAAGATAACTGGCTTAAAACAAGAAGAGTCAACGAATCGTTTATTTGCAATGCTCGATAAGGCTGAAATGTCTGCTTTGCATGGTGCTGCGGAAGCACTACGAGAAAAAACACCCGAAGCTGCCTACAAGCACTTGATGGGTTTGTATACTCTGCCAAATTCGTCGAATTTCGTGAAGATTGATGGAAAATATGTACGCACAGACACAGTCATTGGGAAAATGGTCGCTGGTATTTTTCAACGAGTACCGAACATGTCAGATGTTTCTGTTCTAGCACTGTGCAACGAACTACAGCAAGTCACAGGGATTTCATCTACAGACCTTTACGGAGTATTGGGACATATTAATAACGGACGCTTCGAGAGCCGATTGCTTCAGCTCTTTGCAGCTAATGGCTATGGGTCTATCATCAGTAATACTATCCCTCCTGCTTACAATTCTCCCCTCGTCACCTCTGTGACTTCCGACAAAACTTTGTACACTGGCGGGAATGCACGCATACATTTCGATGTATCCACTGCCAAAGAGGTTGACCGTGCTCGTGTCTCCTTTGGTTTTGGCACTCTTCCTACAACGTTTTTTGAAACCGATACCTTCCCGACGGATATTCGCTTCAAAACATTCGTCGATATTCCTGTATCCGATCTCCCGTTCTTCGATAGTCAGAATCGAGGGTTTAAAGTCGCGGTGTGGTTTACCGATACGAATATTGCACCAGCTGGAAATGTCACAAGAAATGGTATTGAAATTCAAAATGGGCTGAAGGATTTGAGTACCAATCCAGATGCGGCGATGCATGCCAAGGAGAATGCTATTTTGAATCAGGTGCTGAAGAATTTCCCGCTCCAAAATCCAAGTGAATGGCGATGGGATATGGGATCTGGCTACCACAACGGAGACTCTTTTCATGCAGCTGACTTAAACTTGGGGAGCGAAAACAATGACTATGGCAATCCTGTGCTACCGATTGCAGATGGTACACTCAAAATTATTTCTGTAGCGTCAGGCATTATTCAGCTCAAGCACACAACAAATGTAGCTGGCAAGCCTCCTGTGACTTGGTATTCACAATATGATCATATTCCTCTGGAGGAAGAAAATGGAAAGATCTATGTACGCAAACGCGTCTGGACTCAGGCAAAGGATGCGAATGGCGACCTTCTTTTCCTTGATCCAGAAAAAACAAAACCAAAAATGGAATTAACAATTGATCCCAATTTTAACTGGGAAATAAAAAATGGAGCGACGATAAAAGCTGCAGATTATTCTTTTAGTAAACCTTTTGTTATTGTGGGTAAAAATGGAACAAATTTTGCCCATCTGCATCTTGAAATTTTAGATGAAGCTCTGGATTCTATAGATTTGCGCACTGTGCTAACGGATGCAAAAAAAGGGTTTGGAATGAAAGTAAAAATATATGACTCTGGAGCAGATGGTGTTCCAGATACTGCAGATGATAAGGGATTTGGCGCTGAGTGGAACAATGATATGCAGGCGTGGGCAGCTACAACGCCTAAGCCAGAAGATAATCCATATTTGTTGTATGACAGGTCTGAAGAGAAGGATGCAGTCGCTGGTGGCAATGGAAAGTCATATTTCTTGGCGTGGGAGGAGGGGAAAGAGTTGAAAGATATGAAGAGAGTAGTGTGGAAAGCCGCGGGAAAAGATGCAAGCAACAAAGATACCTTCGCTTGGATCAGTATTAATCAAATTAATAGCGTCACATCAGTTTGGCGTAAGAAAGATGGAAAATACTCATTTATTTCCCTTGCTGAGTACAAGGCTGAAAATAACTTGCAATGAAAAAAATTGCCTTACTACTTTGCATATTCTTTTGTGCATCTTGCTCAACAGGCAAGGTTCCTGCAGGCGTCCAAACGAAAAGATATATAATACGCTCTGAAACCAAAGATGTTCGACAACAAGTAATACACTTTGTACCGAATGAATCAACCGAACAAATTGGCGACGATAGTTGGATTACCTTTGTAAATGACATAGAAGGCTTTCTTGTTGCATACCCAGCTGATTATCCAAAGGAAAGACCCGTTTCTTTTGCAGACATGTCGATTGAGGAAATTGAGCCATATCAGCCCTGCTCCCCCACCACTCTCGGCGTTTCAACGCCAAAAGTGATTCAAAATATAAGCGCTAAAATCTTGTGGGGGAAAGTCGATTTTTGGGAGAGATATAGTAGTGGAGAAGGATACCTTGATTACGATGGAGAACCTCCTAACTGTAGGCCAGCAACAGGAGAAAATGGCGCTGCGTATGCATTATGTTCCGAGAAAGACGGAAAAACTGTTTTAATCTGCATCTCGCAAGTGAGTGACAATCCAGGCATCGCTACACAAATTTTTGATTCGTTTAAGTGGATAAAATGAGGAGCCCATTTTGTTCTTCAGGCACAGTATTGGCATGGAAGCCTATTGAAAATGAAAATCCAGAGTCTAATGGCATTGCATTTTATGTCGATGGGAATACTGCAATGGGTAGCGATCACAATGTATGGGTAGCGCTAGAAAACGGAGATAAGAGTAAGATGGTGGAGGTGAGGTGGAAAACTCTTGAATATATGAATGATCAGGGAATAATAGATACAAAGGCTATTTGGGTTAATATTAATGATGATAAGCGTCGCTGGAATTCAGCTAAACGCAAATTTGTTGATCGTCTTACTAATATTTAATTATGAGAATCTATAAAATATTAATCATTGGCTTTCTGTTTACATTGATTGGTTGCAATTCAACCAAAATTCACCCTGACGATAACTCCTGGAAAGTTATACGTGTTGCAAATATTGAACTTAAATATCCAGCAGAATTAACAGAGCGACCCAGTGCAGATGATCATAGGATTATTGATAATGATAATGACAGAAATGACTTAGACCATCCCCAAGAATATAGAATTGAAATAACGCCTCAAATTGAGACCTGCTCCACCTCCACTCTTCAGGAGCTAGATCCACATACGCGCCCCATATTAGAACTAAAAGAAACAGCTAATCCTTCTAATGATATTTTAACTATTAGAGGAGTACAGCGCCCCACAGGTTCAGAGGTTGAAATGAGTGAGGAAAATTTGAAAGAATGGTGGTCGTATCAGGATACTCGGTATCTTTTTTGTTCTGAGCATGCAGGGAAGTCAGTTGTGATTGTGATTGCACAGAAAACAGATGATCCCAAGCTTGCGAATGAGATTTTTGATTCGTTCCGGTGGCTACCATAAAGCCACTCTGAGCTTGTCGAATGAGTGGATAAAATAATTTCTCCAATCACATTTTTTATTTTTTTACTCCATGACCATGAAACGTAATTCCGTAATCCCAATAACTGTACTTTCTCTGACACTTACGTTCTCTGCCGGAGCGCAAACATTATCTGCAGCTACACAAAAAAGTGGCAACAGTTCCAGTATCAGCTCTGTGCAAAAGCGCTTGGCGCAGCGAAAAGCTTCTGTTACGTCTACATCCGCGTCTTCTCGTGTACGAACGAACAGTGCAACACCGCCGCTCTCCACTGCGCAGCAGCGATTGTTATTACGAAAACAGGCTGGCATAAGCAGCTCGTCTGCCCGAAGCGTATCTCGTTCCTCATCTTCATCTGCCCCATCGATTACCAATACAGAACTGGATATGGGCATCGAAATTCATAAAATTAATGACCGATTCTTTGTCTATTCAATGAAGAAAGACTCGTATGCTCTCCAATCAGAATTGGATTTGGGCGATGAAATAATTGCTATCGACGGAAAAGAATTGAAAAGCAATATAACCGTAGCTGCTGTTGAGCAAATGCTTAGCGGACCAGAAGGTTCTGAATCAACCCTCAAAATTGGACGCATCAATAAAGGCTATATGACTATCACTTTTAGACGAGAACGCAAAAAAGACTTACCTGTTGCTCTGGCATCGACCATGAGTGGTATCGGCATTTTGACTATCAATAGCCTCAATGTACAAGCTATACCTCTCATTCGAAAGGCATGTCAAGAATTGTATGACAAAGGCAATCTAAGAGGCGTTGTTATCGATTTACACACAAACCCCAATGGCGTGCTGGAAGGTGTCGGCAAGCTTGTAAGCTGTTTCGTTCCACAAAATACAACGTATATCACCATGACAAATTATCCCATGATGGTCAGTAGCAGACAGGATATTCCGTATGTTACAAAGGATAAGCCAATTTTTGCGGCTGGCACTAAAATTGTCTTGCTCACTCGCTATTCTCTGAGTCCTGCAACTGTCGTTGCAGCTATGTCGCTCACAAAAAGTGTCAAAGCCAAACTTCTCTATATCGATGCTATCAATACAAAATCTGTCAGCACCCCTATTACCATGCTCGGGCCGGATGGCAAAGAACAAGAGCTTCTTCGCGATAGTACCCTTACCCTTGATGCGAAAGACGGCCTGACAATGAGCGACCGAATTATTCTCAATGGCGCCCTGACAGATACCGAAGGATTACAAACAGCAGTGAATTATGTATTGCACAATTAAATCTTATGCACGCTCGCCCTCTTCTTTCATACAGAAAAGAGGGCGAGCTCTGATGCCATTATTACTTTCACTTACTCAGACGACCTCGCCTGCGTAGCAATTTCTACCACCCCATCTTTTTTTTCTGCTCGTCTCCACTCGGCTTCTTGAGCAAATACTCAACGTCCTGCGGATCGACCAAGCCTTCGGCGATCATGCGGTTTAAGTCTTTTTCGAATGTTAACATTCCCAGTTCCTGATTCGTCTGCATTACGCTTTCCAGCTCCACAAAGCGGTCTTCGCGGATGATGTTAGAAACGGCAGGCGTGCGGATGAGAATTTCGCGGTTGGCGATACGGCCGCCGCCTTTGCGCGGCACCAGGCGCTGCGCGACGATTGCGCGTAGCGAAAGGGCCAGCTGCATGCGGATCTGCGTCTGCTGATGCGATGGAAACACGTCGATAATACGGTCCAAGCTTTGCATGGCGTTTGGCGTGTGCAGCGTGGCCAGTACCAAGTGACCGGTTTCTGCCAGAGTGAGTGCCAGCGAAATGCTATCTAAATCGCGCATTTCTCCGACCATCACGATATCCGGATCCTGGCGCAACACGTGGCGCAGACCATCGGGAAATGTCTGAAAGTCTGTTCCCAGCTCGCGCTGGCTTATAAGCGCTTTGTCGGATTTGAAGATGAATTCCACCGGGTCTTCCAGGGTGATAATGTTCACTGGGTGCAACTCGTTGATCTTATGCAAAATGGCAGCGAGCGAGGTGGATTTACCGGCACCCGTTGGACCTGTGAACAAAATGAGACCGTCTAGGCTTTGAGCGAGACTAAGCACCACGCCCGGCAAGAACACATCTTCGGGAGTCGGGACAGTCTGGGGCACCAGACGAGCAGCAAACGCCGGCTCACCGGCCACCATGTGACAGTTGATACGAAAGCGCGTGCCATCGGCGTAGGCAAAGCTACAGTCGATGTCGCCGACTTCCATGAATTTCTTGTACTGGCCTTCGGTCACGAATTCCAAAATGAGCTGCTTTACCTCGGCAAAAGCCAGCGGCTTTGCCTCTGGCATATTCAGCAGTTTGCCGCTCACACGCAGGCGTGGAATCTGGTCGGTTAAGACATGGATATCGGACGCACCCATATCGATTGCGGTTTGCCAAAGCGAGGGGAGAGACGACTTTTGTTTCATAAATCTGATTAGTATACCAGAAAACAGGACTCAGAGGAAGCAAAGGACTCAGAAGACTCAAAGGAAAATGTACTCTGAAAGCTGATAGCTGGCAGCTGAAAGCTACTACAACTATCTATCCTAACCCTTAACCCCAACCCCAGCCCTTATTTATGCCTCTCTCGCCTTACGACCCATATCGATAACCGCCTTGGAGATTTTCTCCATTGCTGCTTCTTCCAATTCGTAGTCAAAAGCCTCTTCCAGCCAGTTGCTGAGCACTTGCTGTTCGCGATCGATATCTGGTTCATCGTCTTTGCGCTGAGTGACGATCTGGCGCACCAAACCCTGGCGACGTGCGAGGAGCTCTACTATCTGTCTGTCGATCTGGTCAACTTGCCGGCGGAGGTCTAAAAGAGATGCCATTTGCTGCGATATACTCTCCATTTTGAGGGACTTTGCAATTGACAGATATATCAAATTATTTTAATTAGTTATATTTACGGTTTATAGCTCTTAGGTAAGCCAAAAGATCGATATGACTCGCAGAGAACGAGTATGAGCGATTCCTTGCGTTTTGGCTTCCAATATTCAGTGGTGATCAAAAGTATAGCAGAGGAGGCAGAACGAGCAGAAAAACGAGGATGATCACGAGACCGCGGGCGAGAACGCCCGCTCTGATGAGAAATTATTTATAATTCTTGATACACTACAATCCATGGACAAACACTCTGACAGCGAACGCATCAAACATCTGCGTAGCGAAATTCTCCGGCTCAATCGCATCTATTTTACCGAAGGCCGAAGCGAAGTATCGGAGGAAGTACGCGACAGTCTCAAGAAGGAACTGATTGCGCTGGAAACAGCGCATCCGGATCTCATCACGCCCGACTCCCCTACGCAGCGCGTGGGTGCGCCGCTCGACAGTCGCTTGCCCAAACACCTGCACATTGTTCCCAAGCAATCGCTACAAGACGCGTTTTCGCGCGAAGAGCTGGATGACTGGGTGGATCAGATGAAACGGTCCCTTGGGGATGAGTCACTGCAGTTTGATTTTGAAGTGGAACGCAAAATCGATGGCTTGAATATTTCGCTCGTCTATCAGCACACCAAGGGTCACGACTATACTTTTCTACGAGCAGTCACGCGGGGCAACGGTATAGAAGGAGAGGATGTCACGCATACCATTCGCACCATCGAGAGCATTCCGCTCACTGTCAGTCTGCCAGCGAAGTATGCGCATGCAGCCGTGCCACGTTTTTTGGAAATCGGCGGCGAGGTGTATATCGATAAGGCAGATCTGCAGCGGATCAATGCCAAGCTGGAAGCCGATGATCAATTTGCCAATCCGCGCAATGCGGCAGCCGGTTCGGTGCGTCAGTTAGATCCGGCGATTGCAGCCACGCGCAACTTACAAATGTACTGCTACGCACTGGATGAAGAATCGGTCGTGCTGCTTGGCATCAAAACGCAGGACGAACTGATGGCGTGCTTGGAGCAGATGGAACTGCCGGTCGAAAAAAACAGAAAAGTTGTCGACTCGCTCGACAAAGTCGACGCCATCTACCACAAAATTGGAAAAGAGCGCGAGAGCTTACCCTACGATATCGATGGGCTCGTCATCAAAATTAATGATCGGTCGCTGCAGAAGAACTTGGGCTCGACGGCCAAGGCACCGCGCTGGGCGCGAGCCTACAAATTTGCCGCGCAGCAAAGCAGTGCCCAGATTTTAGATATCAAGCTGCAAGTCGGTCGCACTGGTGCCATCACACCGGTTGCACACTTGTCGCCGGTACAGCTGGCGGGAACGACTGTGACGCGCGCAACGCTGCATAACGAAGACGAAATCGTGCGACTCGATATTCATATCGGCGATACGGTCGTGGTGCAGAAAGCCGGCGATATTATTCCCGAAGTGATGGAAGTGCTCATCAATTTACGCCCGAAAGACGCGGTTCCGTTTCGCTACCCGACACACTGCCCCAGCTGCGACAGCGAACTGATTCGCCCGGAAGGCGAAGTGGTGCATCGTTGCCCGAACCCCAACTGTAGCGGCGTGCGTCAGGAACGACTGGAACATTTTACCTCGCGCTACGCCATGAACATCGAGGGTGTGGGCAAAGAGACAATCGAGGCACTCATTGCCGCCGGCCTTGTAAGCGACGCCGGTGATATTTTCTTTGTCACAGAAGCAGATTTTCTGAGTTTGCCGCTTTTTAAGGAGAAGAAGGCACGGAATGCACTGCAGTCGATCGAGAAAGCGCGCAAGGTTCCGCTCGACCGGTTTCTGTTTGCGCTGGGCATTCGCCATGTCGGTCGCGAGACGGCCGATATTCTGGCACGACGGTTGCCGTGGGAAGGCAGTGACTTGCTGACGCCCAATGATATCGCAGCGACAATTGAGAAACTGACACTCGACTTTTTGTTTACGATCGACGGGGTGGGCGATGTCATGGCGCAGTCGCTACTGGAGTGGATCAAAGATGATGCCAATCGAGCGCTGCTGCATAAGCTAGCCAACGGCGGCGTTACCTGCACACGACTGATAACATCGCAGATCGATCAGATTTTTGAAGGCAAGATTTTTGTGCTGACAGGCACCCTGCCAACACTCGGTCGTGAGCAAGCAAAGGAGATGATCAAAGACCGTGGCGGCAAAGTGAGCGGCTCTGTGAGCAAGAAAACAACGTACGTCATTGCCGGCGACGAAGCAGGCAGTAAATTGGACGACGCCAAGGCGCTGGGAGTGAGTGTGATTGATGAGGAGGAGTTTTTGAAGATGGTGGGGTGAGGAGGAAAGGACTCAGAAGACTCAAAGGACTCAGAAGAAACAGAGGAGTGTTGGAATCGCTTTCTCAAAATTTATTCTTTTCTATCCTAAAAATCCTTTGAGTCTTCTGAGTCCTCTGTTTCCTCTGAGTCTTTTCAAATGAGTCTTCTGAGTCATTTTCCTTAACACTAAAGAATCCATAATCCCTACCATCTACAGAGCGGCCGTTCCCGGCCGCGGCGGCAATAGTAATACCGAGACCGCGGGCGCGAACGCCCGCTCTGGTGTGAAAAAAATCAATTTCCTTGCATTCCAGAAAAAAAATCCTACACTCTGCATCCAATGCAGATTAATCTCATCGGTCCAATGGCTCGTCGTCGCACCTCCAGCGAGGTGACGATCTGACAGACCCGTCCGATCTTCCCGTCACTTCCCTGGAGAAAGTATCTCTGGGTTTTTTGAAAATCTATGCTGAAAAAACTAGAAGCATCGGCTGATTACTACAGGATCTACAAGGGTCAGAGTCTGCAAATTCAAATCAATCCTAAAGCAAATGAAGACCAAGTGACCAGAGTCAGGAATGCCATAAAACTTTTACTGCATCATAAGATCAGCTATTCCTTCTCGCAAGACAGTACGCAGTCACCGGAGGCTGCAGGGAAGCTGAGTCGGAATGGAAATCAAATTGTGTTCCTTGGCTATGGCGATGGCATTGAGCAAATACGAAAAGACGGGCCAGAAATCATCTCTTATATGTGTCATGCAAAGCTCGAAACTCTGCTAAGGGGAGATAGGCCAGAAAATATGAACATTCCGCCGGCTGTAACAACTATTCTTCCGCTCATCAATCAACTACTGCCGCTCGTTGGAAAAATTGTGGTGACCGATGATCTGGAAAGTGAAATCAAAAATTGTCTGGGAGCAGGCACACTTTTTTTTGATACAGACCAATTACAATTTGGCGCCATGAATGAACAGACAGAGGCTGAGATTAATACACATATGAATGACTATTATGAAAAAAATGGCTCCTTTAAGCCCAGGAAACATACAGGCGAAACATTCATGCTCCGTATTAAAGGCTCGCCTATTTCAGCCTGTACATTCTTTCACCATCCGAATGCAGACAAATCGGAGATGATTGAAATCGGCAAACTATGGGCTGGCGCAACACGCAATGGACTCAGCCAATACACTCTCCATCATGCAAACAATTATTTGAAAAAAACCGGCGTAGCCGCAGACAAAATATTCGCCATCACAAAAGAGCGTGGCGCAGCAAAGACATTTACTGATGCAGGCTACACAATGGAATCATTACGCACATTGCAGAGTACCGATGCAACCATCTGCGATTACTTAAAGCAATACAAGTTGGCAGATGACGAAGACAGAAATGTACATCGGCTTCTACAATTTCCACCCGACCCGGGACGCGGCGTCCGGCCCCGAAGGGGACCCTTTGGGTCTGCGGATATTTTGGATAATTCCGACATGTAATCCTCTGAGTCTTTTGAGTCCCTTGAGTCCTCTGAGTCCTTTCCGTATGCATGAAGAGCCACCCGCTTTGAAGGTAGCTCTGCATTATGCCGGTCGGTCCAAATTTCCCCTTCTGTGTGAATGAATAAATAACGATGTAGGCCTGCACGCTCTGTGGCTGAAACAGCAACTCGGGTTAATGTGCAATATGAATGATCGTGCCTTTGAAGACGTACCGCCCTGAGCTGCCTTACATCCTCATCGCTTGACGAACAGGATGAAAGGCAGAAAGGTTAGTGTGAAAATGCTTAGAAGTCGCTTTCTTCTGCCATGAGAGCTATAGTATGTAAGTCACATTTGCTCCACTCGTCTTGTTGTAAGAGAATATTTCCGTCACTGATTGTATGACTGAAAAAGGAGAATCGAACCTTTCTGCCTTACCTGCCCTTGTACTGCCTTTCTGCCCTCTTCTTGTCCTTTCCTCTTTTTCTATGAAATACGTCGTGGAGGCAATGCTTGCATTTGTCTGCTGCGTGCTGCCTGTAAGTGTCTTTGCCGCCAGCGGGGAATCGCTGCCGCTGAGTGCTGTTATTCGCGGACCTGCACAAATGGTTGCCGGTCATACGGCTATTTTTAATGCCAGCTCGAGCAAGCTGACAAGCGGTACAGTCACGTATACGTGGTACCAAGACGATATCAAAAAGCCGATTAGCACCGCATCCGAAGCGTTCTTTTTGCCGAATGATCCGGGAACTTATTCTATCCGCCTGATTGTGAAGTCGGAAAACGCCGGCGAAATCCGCGAAACGACCACCACCTTTCCGGTGCATGTCTATAAACGAAAAGTGGCTCTGATCGCCGATACGTCCCAAAGCGACAGCGATATTGAGCAGTGGCAGAAGCTCGCCGAAAGCGGCAGCGTGTTTCTGACCGTCATTCGTCCCAATGTCTCAACACGCGCACTCGCCGGTCAAACGACATTTGCCCAGGCGGTATCGGAACAGTTTCCTCAGTTTGTGGATAGTGACGCGATCATCATTGCAACCGAGCCGCCATTACTTGGCATGCAAGCGCTCGTGAAAGCCGGTAATAATGATGAAGAACGACTCGGAGTAATTGCTGGTCAATCGATAGTCGTTATTTCCAAAGGCAGTTTATCCACTATTTCGCGCACGATCCGCGGACCGTATTCACTGCTGAACCCGGAACGCTTGTTCCTTACGCGGCCCGAGGCAATTTCGATGGTGCTGGAAGCAAGCAGTATGCAGCAATTTGAAGCCCAGATTCTTAAGAACAATACGGAAGTGATTGTGCAAAGCAACGTGAAACAAGAACTGCGACCATGGAATGTGTTCTCGGTGATGGTCACATATCTGCTCAAGCGCGGCATTCCAAGCCAGACGGTTATTCTCCTGCTGCTCCTGCCGATTATTGCGCTTATTCTTGCGTTCTTTAAACAGGTAATCGGTATGACAACGTATGGCTTGTACACGCCATCGATTATTGCACTCAGCTTCTTAACGCTCGGCTGGCTGCCAGGACTGGCGTTTCTTATTCTGATTGTCGGCTGCAGCTACGGTATTCGCCGGCTCATGCGCAAATGGCGCATGTTACATGTGCCCAAAATGGCGATCGTGCTCGGCGCCGTGAGTATCGTGTTGCTTCTGACGGTCTCACTCGCCGCCTGGGCGCGCGTGGTGCTGTCGGCCGATACAGTGTTTGTGCTGCTTGTCATGTCGACACTGTCAGAAAGCTTACTGGCTACCTCTATCGAGGAAGGTTGGAAAACAGCCATCAGCGGCATTGTCGAAACGATTGTGGCCGCCCTTCTGTGTGTATTTATAGTCCGCTGGAACATCGTGCAGTCATACGTTCTGGCGTATCCGGAAATCCTGCTGCTCACCTTCCCGCTCAATATCATGCTCGGCCGCTACAGCGGACTGCGTTTGACGGAATATTTCCGATTCAGACAATTATTTTCGCATTTGCAGGAAGAATAATTTGACTATCAAAAATTCGAAGATCAAAGAACCAAGCACGAGACAAATCCCAAGATACAAGACACAAGCATCAAAAAAATCTAAAGCCCAATGTCCAAATCCCTAAGTCCCAAGTCCTAACCCCAGCCCAAACCCCTCACCCTCCCGCCCATCGCCCTCAAGCTCTTCACCCACGGCATCCTCGGCATGAATGCAAGAAATCTCTTGTACATCAAGCCGTATAATCCGCGCAGCGCCATTGCGCTGGCCGATGATAAAATAAAAGCCAAGGCGTTTCTGTCGGCTCGCGGTATTCCAACAGCGCGCGTGTTTGGACACATTCGCACCCACGAACAACTGCTGAATTTCGATTTCTCACAGCTACCTGATCAGTGCGTGCTCAAGCCAAACTTCGGCTTTGGTGGGGAGGGCATCAAGGTATTTAAAGGCCGCAAAGACGGTAACTTCATCGAAGGAAAAAAAGTAGTGAGCGAAATCGAACTACGCGAACACATCGAGAAAATCCTGGAAGGCGAATTTTCGGTCAACGGCAAAGAGGACACGGCATTTTTTGAGCAGTTACTCGTCGCCCACGAAGGCTTTGCACCCTTTCGTCCGGCTGGGCTACCCGACATTCGCTTCGTTGTCTTCAATCTCGTACCGGTGATGGCAATGCTGCGCATTCCAACACCGCAAAGCGGCGGCAAGGCCAACGTGCATTTGGGTGGCGTGGGAGTCGGTATAGATTTGGCAACCGGCAAAACGACATCGGCGGTGCAGTACAATCGCATCGTCGATAAACTGCCAAACGGGATTGATCCGCGCGGCATACAGGTGCCGTACTGGCAGGAAATGATGCTCATCGCCTCGCGCATTCAGCAGGTGACCGACATCGGCTACCTGGCAGTGGATTTAACGATCGATGACAAAACCGGACCGGAGCTTTTGGAAGTAAATGCCAGAGCCGGACTCATGGTACAGATTGCGAACCTGGCGCCGCTGCGCGCCCGACTGGAACGCGTGAAAGGCGTGAAAGTGACGAGCCCCGAAAAAGGCGTGCTGCTGGCACAAGAACTGTTTGGCCAGAAAAAGGCCGCGAGCAAAACCGTGGTGCAAAAAGGCGTGCTCGGTTTGTACGAAACAATTCATATTCCATTGGAAGACGGCGACTTGGAGCTGACAGCTCAAATGAGTCCACAGTACGAACGCACCGCATTTACGCCGGCACTGGTGCAAGAACTGCTGCGTCGCAACGTGATAGAAGTGGAAGACGAGAAGAAGAAAACATACCGCGCACGGCTCATCATCGGCGGCCGCAAAATTCAGACCATTATCGGCGAGCGCGCCATTACCGATCCGCAAGTACGCGCATCCATTGGCCGCCGCGATTTAACGGGCTTTCTGCTCGATCCATCGCGCAAGGAATCGGCGCCCAAAGAACGCATGGCGCTGCGCATGGACATGAACATGGTCGACCGTCAGCTGTCGCAGCTCGAACGCGAGATGCCGATTCTCAAGTGGATCAAGCCCGAGAATTTCTTGGAGCATCGTCAGCGCGCCGAACATGATCCACACTACGAACCGCATTTTACGTACGCGCCACTCACGTTCGATGCCATCGATATGCGTACGCGCATTGCGTCGCTACGCACGGATGATTCCCCGCTTGGTAATCTGCTTGGCAAAAAGCGCGATGAACTGTTACACCGCATCAGCTTGCTCGATGCACGTGGCGACAATGCAAAATTTACTAGCGCCAGCATCGCCTTGTACGGAAAACTCACACCCGATCTTGTCGCGCAAGCGCATGCTCGTATCGATGCACGCCGCGCGTGCTTGCTGCCACTTTCGGATGATTTGCTGCAGAGCGATGAAGAGGTGAAAAATATGTTTGAATTGGTGCTCGAGCAATATGGCTTGAGTGACTGGACGGTGACCATTCGCGATAACCTTCTTTCCGACTGTGCCGTTGGCAAAGGCCACGTGTACATCCGCAGTGGCGCGCGGTTTGAACCAAGTCATATTGGCGCTCTCATCGCGCACGAAATCGAAACACACGCGCTGTGCGCCGAAAACGGTGCCAATCAGGAATACGAAATACTGCAATCGGGCACAGCTAATTATCTGACAACACAAGAAGGCTTGGCCGTTTTCCGCCAGAACAAAATGCTGCCGGAGTTTCATGACAAACTGTACTGGTCGATGCGCGGTGTGTTGGCGATCGAAAAAGCGTTGGCACTTGGACTTCACGATCTTCGTCAGGCACTGCAAGACATCGGCTACAGCAAAGGCAAAGCTCTTACGAAAGCCCTCTCACTCAAGCGCGGCTGCGGCGAAACCAGTAAGCCCGGTTGCTTTACCAAAGATCTGGTGTACTTCCGCGGTCTGCAGATGATCGAGAAATATGTGGAGGAAGGAAAAGATCTAAAGCGGCTCTACATCGGTCGTGTGTCGGTGGAAGAACTGGATCTCATCGAAAAACTGCCGGACTTAAAGCCGCCGATTCTGCTGCCGAGGAAGATGTAGCCCCTCACCCCTGCCCCTCTTCTCGCTACGCGAGCGAGAGGGGAGTTTTAGCGAAGTGAGATTTGAATGTGGTGTTTGTAATTATCCTAGAATTTCGAATTATTTTTTGAATAATATTTCCATGCTAAATGGGATAGACGGACAAAAGAATTTTATCAACTTATTAGCTTGAGCTCCCCTCTCCTTGCTTTAGCAAGGAAAGGGGTTGGGGGTGAGGGTACGAGCTATCTCCACCATATACCGATACTCCGCTGCGACATCCGGAATCAATACTGGAATAATTTTTGAGTGGTAGCCAAACGGCAATTGTGCAAGTAATCGATCAAAAAATTCAGGCTCTGAGCCATACGACACATCATCGAGTACCGTTTCACACAGACCTTGCTCTGTTTTAACAATGGTACGCGACAGTGCAATTTCTTCTTGGCTCATTGATGAATCGACCTCTCCACCATCGAATCGCCGATGAAAAGCCAGTGGGGCTAATCGAGCGCTGCCACCGCGCGACAGGACGCGACAGATTTCGCAAAGAGCAAGGCTCACCAATTCTTCACCTTCGCAATAGAGCGGACACGCGAAGACTGACAGGACAATATCGAAGGAATGATCATCGAACGGCAGCGCGCCAAAGTAGCCGCCCACTGCATTGGCTGTGACAGAATCATCCGCCAGAAAGCATGCATCGAACGATGTCACACGCGCGCTCGGGACAAGTTGCTGCAACTCTTTTGCCAAACGACAGTCGGGGCCACTGCCCAGATCGAGAATTTTTTTGTTCTGCAACTGCGCAAGTGAGAGCTGAAGAATGCTCAGATACTGCTGGAGCGAGCGGTCTGACGGCGTCATTGTTCGCGCAACCTGCTGTGCTTCGGAAAGATGAACTTCATCCATAGCGCGGCATGATACCACGAGTGCATGGAGCGTGGTACGATTGGCGCATGCCAGTAACCGATCCACAAACGGAACTCTTCGATGTTATAGACGAGCAGGATCGCGTGATCGGCCAAACAACACGCTATAAAGCTCATCGGGATCCATCACTTCTGCACCGCTCGATTGGGATCCTCGTCTTTCGCGGCGACGAAGTGTTTCTGCAAAAGCGCAGCGCGACGAAAGATACGCTGCCGGGCCTGTGGACCTGTTCGGTAACCGGCCACGTAGATAGTGGCGAAGACTGGCTACACGCAGCCAAACGCGAACTACACGAAGAAATCGGCATTGAGGCTGACAGTGATCCGGTGCAGATCCATCAATCCATTTTGCGCTATAGCTACGAAAGTGAACTCATGCGGTTTTATCGCTACGACATCGATGCGAATGCCATACTGAAACTTGATGCGAATGAGATTGCCGAAGGAAAATGGTTTACGGTTGATCAGACATTTTTGACTGATCAATTACCAGCGATGGGAATTACTCCGTGTATGAAATTGATTGCGGAAACATATCTCTCGAGACTGATCGGGTGATGATTTATCAACTTCTCTTCTTGCGCCATTATAGTAGTAGTAATGGTGCAACTCTGTGCCCTTGTGTGCGGATGATCGTAAAAATCAGAGCTACAAAAAAAGGAACATGCGACTGTATACGTGCCGCTGAAAGCGCTTTTCTTGGTGCCCAGGAGAGGACTCGAACCTCCACAGGATTGCTCCCGCTACCACCTCAAGGTAGTGCGTCTGCCATTTCGCCACCTGGGCATTGGATCAAATGATCATGCTTTTGCGCTTAGAGAGCGCCCAAAGCCGAGAGATTGTACCAGAGTTAGGCAGGAGGGCAATATAACCGACCGAACGTTTCTTTTACTGGCGGGCCTTACCTCCATGCATCGCCTCGCGCACACGATCGTACAGCTCCTGCGCGCCCGGATAATCTGGATACTCTTCTTTGAGCTTTACGAGGTGCGAAAAGGATTTCATAAGCGAGCCTTGCTGTGCCAGCGCATCGGCCAAGCGGAAGCGGGCATCGGGAAAGCGGGCGTTAAGCTCTAAAGCTCTCGCATATTCCCCTTCTGCATCGTCCAGCCGACCTCTCTTTTCGTACTGAATACCCAAGTTGTAGTGCGCTTCGGCAATAGTTGGCGCACGCACAGTCGCATCTTTGAATGCCTGCAGCACCTGCGCGTCATTTCCTTCTTTTTCGAGTAACTCACCCAGCATGTAGTACGCTGCCAGCTTTTGCGGATCGGTAACTGCTCCCGTGCCAAGAGCGGCAATGGACTGTCTAAACGCATCCTTCGCTTTTTCGGTGTCGCCCAAAGCGTGGTGGGCAACGCCGATATTGGTCAGAATAACCGGGGTTTTTGGCGCATTGTTTTCTTGGGCTCTTTCAAATTGTACGAGCGCCTCCTGGGGCTTTCCTTCCTGCATCAGAAATGTTCCGTAGTTGTTGTAGGGCATCCACGCTGTTGGCTCTTGGCCAATAGCATGACTGTACAACGCCGGATTGGACTGCCAGACCCGGGCATACACATGCGCGGTCCAGCCGTACCATGCAAAAAGACAGGTACAAAAGAGCATGACTGGTTTTTCGAGATGAGGAAGTTTTTTTGAGACAAAGACAAGGAGTGCCGCTAAAGCCAATGCAATGCCAATGGTACCGGTGTAGGCATAGCGGTCGGACGCGTAGAAGACAAATTCATTTTTGGAGTAGTGGAGCAAGTTCGGCGAGAGTGCGATGAGAAAAAAGAGCCAACCGAGAGCAAGTTTCTTCGATGAGCGTGCGAGGAAAAACAAGCCAATCAGCAGCAATGCAATAAGGCACACAGGCACAAAAAACTCGGCTGATGCGAGTGTGACAGGCGTTGTCTGCGGATAAAACATAGTCAAATGCAGCGGCACGACGAGGCGGTGTAAGTAGTAGACAATACTTTTAGCGCTTAGAAGTATGATCATGCCGGGTGATGAATGCGAGAATGTATTTGTTTTCCCAAAGACGGCAATCACCGCAAAGAGAAGGGCTGCGATGACAAACGGCCAGTACGAAATGAGGCGCTTTTTCGACAGTGATCCATCGACCCAATCGATGAGAACGAACATTGCCGGCAACACAATGACCGACACTTTGGACAGCAGTGCGAAAATAAAAAAGACAAGGCTGATCCAAAACCACCTGCGTGCATGCGGTGCATGTTTTGAGTGCAAAAAAGCGACCAGCGAGAGCAGGAAGAAGAAAGTCGAGAGTATGTCTTTCCGGCCGCTGGCCCACATGACTGCCTCGGTATTGAGCGGATGCAGCGCAAAAAACAATCCAGCGCACAGAGCTGCCAACTTACTACCCGTACACCGTCTTGCGATCATCGTAACCAAAAGGGCGCTACCAATATGCAACAGGAGATTTGTCAGATGATAGATCCAGGGCTGTAAGCCAAAAAACGCATACTCTATTTGATAGCTGAGAAACGTGAGCGGAATGTAGAGCTCGGGATCGTAGTGGGTAAAGTTGTACATGAGCGATGCCAATGTCAGCTCATGCACAGCCATGTTTTTTGTGATGAGCAAGCCGTCATCCACACTCACAAAATCCGCGTGCAACGCCGGCCACAGGTAGACCGCAAGTACTGCCAGAATGATCGGCAGCGACCACCAAAGCCACGAGAGACGAGAGGATTGCATGGAGGGAATATACAATTGAATAGTTGCAGTGACCAGTTGCGCCCCTCACCCGGGCCTTCGGGCCACCCTCTCCCTGCTGAAGCATGGAGAGGGACATTCAAAAAAACATTTCAAAATAATTGAGATAATGACTTACATCAAATTCAAATCTCTCTTTATTAAAGCTCCCCTCTATCCCGCTTTAGCGGGGAGAGGGGTTGGGGGTGAGGGTCACGACAAAATCTTCAGCAATGCATTTTTATCCCGTCCCGAGATCTGCAGTTTTTCGACAAACTCACGCAGCTTTTCGATGGTTACTTTCTGACCGCGACTGAGCGCCTTCATTTGTTCGTACGCATCCTGAAAGCCATTTCTTCGCATGACCGTCTGAATCGCTTCGGTGTAGATTTCCGGATGTGTATCAAGCTCTTCTTTGATACGCGCGCTGTCGACAGACAATTTCTTTAAGCCTTTCTGCAGAGATTTGAGCGACAAAATATGATAGCCAAACGCGACACCAATATTGCGCTGAACGGTGGAATCCGACAAATCGCGCTGAAGACGGGAGATAGGGAGCTTGTCGGCGAAGTGGCCAAAAAGCGCATTTGCGAGGCCAAAGTTGCCTTCGGCATTTTCGAAGTCGATCGGGTTTACTTTGTGGGGCATTGTCGAGGAACCCGTTTCGGTTTTGACCACGCGCTGCTTAAACACACCGCGCGAAATGTACATCCAGATATCGCGACACAGGTCGATGAACACCGTATCGATGCGCATATACAAGTGACTCAGCTCGGCAATGTCGTCGTGCGGATTGATTTGTGTAGTGCTAGTAAGTGGGATGAGGCCGAGCGATTTGATGAACTTACGACCGAATACTTCCCAGTTTACATCCGGATACGCTGCCTTGTGTGCCATGTAGGTACCAACAGCGCCGCCAAATTTGCCCTGCATTTTGAACGTCGCAAGGTCGTCGCGCATGCGTTCGAGGCGTTCGACGAACACCATGATTTCTTTGCCGAGCGTACTCGGTGTTGCCGGCTGACCGTGAGTAAGTGAGAGCAGTGTCGTGTTTTTCTGTGCAGCGGCCATTGTCCGTAGTGTGGCGATGACTGCCTGCAATTCTGGCTTAAGAACGCGCTTGATCGCATCGTGGATTAAGTGTCCATACGCCAAGTTATTCACATCTTCGGATGTGAGGCCAAAGTGGATAAACTCGGTGCGGATTTTGAGGCCCGCGCCTTTTTCGATTTCTTTGCGCACGTAATATTCAATCGCCTTCACATCGTGATTGGTGACTTTCTCGAACTCGCGGACGGCGGCGGCTGCTTTGTCATCAAAATTATCAATGATTTCCTGCAGTGCCTTTTTCTGACGGGCGTTGAGTGGCTTCAGTTCCTTGATATTCTTTTCTTCGCACAGTGCGCCGAAGTAGCTGATCTCGATGTAAATGCGCGCGCGCATCAGTGCTTCTTCGGAAAAAAACGGGCGGAGAGCATCGACTTTGGATGCGTACCGACCGTCGAGTGGCGAGAGAGCTTGCATAGGGCAAAAGATGAATGATGATGAAATTGTAGCAGAGGAAAGGCCAAAGAACAGGAGGAGAGAGTGTTTTTGTTGCTGAGACCGAATGAGCTGATTATGGTGGACAGAGATATTGGGAACGTCCCGATATTCATCCGTCCTCGAGATGCAGGATATTATCATGAATCTCGCGCTGCTGCTCCTTCAGGCAATTTACAGCCCGTCGTCCCTTTGCCTCCTTGAGAAACTGGGATGTCCGCTCAGCGAAGGATTCGACCATCCGCAATCGGACAATAATCCCGGGAAGCGAACGCGTCCGCCGTGGCGTTACAAGCGAAGAGAGTGTCATGCATAGCGAGACTTCGGGCCCTCGGCACCCGCCGAGGGTCCGGCCTTTTTTGTATGCTGATTTTTCAGCATTCCTCCGCGATTTGTTGAGACGAGAGAATCATAGATTTTGACATTTTCACTTTATAGTTGAATGATATGCGCGTGGCAATGTCCCGTTTTGTCCCCACTTTGGGGACGCACAGAAGATCGGGCCTGCTATTCAGACAGGACTCTGGTCTTTCAGACTTTAGCGAGGAGGCGTCCATGATTCTTCGATTGCTGGCAGTCGTGGCTCTTTGGCTCTGCGTCGGGTTCCTGATGTGGCTGACTCAATTCGCCATGGTCATGGCAGCCCTACTTGGATTCGTCGGGGTCGCTGCAACTGCGGGAATTTTCCTCGCCCAGAGCGACGGACCACCGACTCCGGCGCAGCTCGCTCGACGACAAGAAGCCGATGCGAAGGCCAAGAAAAAACGGTCCGAACGTCTTCAAAAAAAGACAGAATACGAGCAAGCCAAACTCGCAAAAGCGGCGGCGAAAGCGACGAAAACGCCAAAGCAGAAATCCGTCCCTCCTGCTCCGAAGGGCGACAAGGCCAATCTTCAAAAGGCCGTTGCCGCCTCATTAAAAAAATGATGTCCGACCGGACATCACAACCGGGTCTCGCCACGTGCGAGGCCCCTCACCCGGCCTACGGCCACCCTCTCCCTGCTGAAGCAGGGAGAGGGACATTTTAGACTTATTCTTCCTACGCAAAATTTAATTACTTTCTTACCTTGAGCTCCCCTCTCCTCGTCCGCCGTGGCGGACGAGGAGAGGGGCTGGGGGTGAGGGGCGTCTGCTGCTATCCTTCCCTCATGTTCCCACCCAAACTAAAACTCGGCGACACCATCCGCGTTATCGCGCCATCAAGCAGTTACGGTGCACAGTGGATTACCGACGACGTGCGCCATGCATCGCGCACGTATTTTGAAGACAAAGGCTACAAACTAACATTTGGAAAATATATTGATGAAATGGATGACTTTGGATCGACGACGATTGAGCATCGACTGGAAGATTTGCACGATGCGTTTGCTGATAGCGATGTAAAACTGATTCTGTGTGCGCGTGGCGGGTTTAATGGCAATCAGCTGATCCCCTATTTGAATTACGATCTGATCGCGAGTAACCCGAAAATTCTGTGCGGCTTTTCGGACATTACCGCGCTTGCCAATGCCATCTACGCCAAAACCGGCATGGTTACCTACAGCGGGCCGAATTATTCTCACTTCGGGCGCGAGTTTGGCATGGATTACACCACGCACTATTTTGAGCACTGTCTGATGAAAAGCGAACCACTGATTATTCAGCCGAGCAAACAGTGGGGCGAGTACGCCAAAGACAATGCAAACGCGCTGCCCATCGTTCATCAGAATGCCGGTTGGCATGTTTTTCACGAAGGCACAGTCGAAGGAACCATTATCGGCGGTAACTTGTGTACGCTCAATTTACTGCAAGGCAGTCCGTACTTTCCGGATATCCGCGGATCAGTCTTGTTTCTGGAGGACGATTTTGGATCTACTCCCACTATCTTCGACCGCGACCTGACATCGGTCATTCATCAGCCGGGATTTGGCGAGGTGCGAGGCATGGTTATCGGCAGATTCGAACCGGGCAGCGGTATGACAATCGAACTTCTAGAGAAAATTATCGAAAGCAAACGCGAACTCAAAAATATGCCTATCATCGCCAAAGTCGACTTCGGCCACACGCGTCCGATGATCACCTTTCCAATTGGAGGAACGGTGAGGATTGTGGCTGGGAAGGAATCGAGGATAGAGATTGTGGAGCATTGAAACGGACCTCATCCGGCCTACGGCCACCTTCTCCTGCCCCAAAGGGGACCCTTTGGGTCGAGGAGAAGGAATCTTTGCAAAATTTACGAATAAAATTTTTCTTAGGATTCCCCTCTCCCAGTGGGAGAGGGGTGGCGCATCAGCGCCGGCTTGCCGGCCGTAGCTCTTAGAGAGCGAAGGCTGGGGTGAGGCCCACCTACGCCGCAGCCCTCTTGGCCGCCTCGCGTTTCTTGCCTTCTTTGGCTTTGGGACCGTCGAAGATTTCGATGAATTCATCGACACTCATCGTTTCGATTTTGAGCAGCATCTGCGTAATCTCTTCCATCTTTTCGCGGTGTTTAACAATGAATCCGGCGGCACGCTCGTACTGATCGGTAATCGTTTTCTGCACGAACGCATCGATGCGACGCTGCACTTCTTCGGAGTAATTGCGGCTCGTTCCCATGTCGATGCCGATTGTCTGAGAGCCATGCTCTTCGCCATAGGCCACAATACCGAGATCGTCGGCCATGCCGTACTTCATGGCCATGCCACGGGCGATTGCTGATGCACGCTCGATGTCGTTACTGGCACCAGTCGTAATTTCGTCGAAGATGATTTTCTCGGCGGCGCGACCACCAAGAAGTCCACAAATTTCATCCAAGAATTTTGTTTTGGAAGTCGTGTACTGATCTTCCTTTGGCAGGAACCACGTGACACCGAGTGCCATACCGCGCGAGACGATGGAGATTTTATGCAGCGGATCGGATTCTTTGCACAAGTGCCCGACAATCGCGTGACCGACTTCGTGGTAGGCCGTGACCAACTTGTCGCGCTCGTTTAATTTGCGACTCTTCTTTTCCGAACCGATTGTCACTTTCTCGACAGCATCGACAATATCCTGCTGCGAGACGGTTTTCTGACCGCGTTTTGCGGCGTAGATGGCGGCTTCGTTCAACACGTTTTCAAGATCTGCACCCGCAAGTCCGACTGTCTGCTTGGCGATGGTTTTAAGATCGATATCTTTGCCCATCTTCTTGTTGCGACAGTGCACTTCCAAAATTGCTTCGCGCGCGATGAGATCCGGACGATCGATAAACACCCGGCGGTCAAAACGACCCGGGCGCAGAAGCGCGCTGTCGAGAACGTCCGGACGGTTGGTGGCGGCCATCACAATCACATTCGTGTCTTTTTCAAATCCATCCATTTCGGTGAGGATCTGGTTGAGTGTCTGCTCGCGTTCGTCGTGTCCGCCGCCAAAACCGGCACCGCCACGCTGGCGACCGACCGCATCAATTTCATCGATGAAAATAATACACGGAGCATTGCGCTTAGCCTTAAGGAACATATCACGCACGCGGCTGGCTCCTACTCCCACAAACATTTCGACGAATTCGGAACCGGAAATGGAGAAGAACGGCACACCGGCCTCGCCGGCAACGGCGCGGGCCAACAGTGTTTTACCCGTTCCAGGTGCACCGACAAGTAGCGCGCCACGCGGAATTTTGGCACCGATGACCGTGTATTTTTTGGGATTTTTGAGAAAGTCGACAATCTCCTCCAAATCATTTTTGGCTTCATCGCAACCGGCAACATCCTTAAACGTCGTTTTAACATCTTTCATATCAGCCACTCGTGCGCGCGACTTGCCAAACGACATGGCGTTGCTCTGGCTGCGGGAAATAGAGCGCAGTACCCACATACCAAGCACAATGATAAAAATCAGAAAGAGTAAATCGCCGAGGTGGGATTTGAAGAAATTCTTCAATTCAATGTTATCTACTTCGACAATTGTGGGATTGGCCGGATCGTTCCAGCCAAGGGCCGAGAGCGTTTCGGTATTCTCTTTATAGGATTGCAAGTAGCTGCCCGACTGTGTTTTTGCGTACACCGTATTGCCCTGCACCGTAATACTCTTAAATGTGCCGGAGTTATATCCTTTGGTAATTTCACTGATAGGCACTGTTCGGGCGTTGGTCATTTTGTCATCCTGGGCGTTATTTAATGGAAACATATACCCAAGCGACACCACAACAATGGCGGCAATCAGAAGAAATGTAAAAACCTGATTCTGACGTTTGCGTGGCGGTATAAAATTTGGCGGCATAGAAAGGTGAGGACAGTATAGAGAGATTGTAGTTTCTCAGTGCGCATGTTTGAACTTTCGTGCGTGAGATCGGAACAAAGTATACAGCACGAAGCAGAACTCTGTCTGCTATAGGACGAAAAAAAACTCCTTTTCTTGCAGAAGTTATCTGGACAGAGAGTAATATTGACTCGTGTGCTCAAAATCGTAGTATAGGTGCATACATATCTCTGCGTCCCTCGTCTGCACTGCTTGTACCTGCTGCTGTCAGCCGGGCTGCTGTCGGATGTAGTTTTTTCTGCACCTTTCAGCCGCCTCTCACCCAGGCGGCTTTTTTTGTTTGATTCCTCCACTCGTATGACTCTCATGAAATCAGCAGCGACATTGTATACACATACTCTCACTCAAGACCACTCTCGCGGAGAAGATCCGCCCAATCGTGCCGTGGACGTTGTACGCAGACTTACTGCACAACGAATACAGATGCGCAGAGAAGTGCTGGATGCATTGCAATCGGACCCGATATTTCGTAAGCAATTTTGTGGCGAGTCAGCAGAAAATATTGTCAGGCTCTGCCAGTACATCCTCGAAGGCAAAGTCCGTCCGGTCGATGACTCTCTGAAAGCAATGTCCGACGCATTGTGGTGGAAAATACGTTATGCAATGCAGTTTTTATAAGAACGTAGAGGCGGAAATTTTCCGCCTCTACGTTCTGATTGTTACTTACACCTCAACTCCAATGCACGCATGATCATGACAATGGCGTCGGCCCTCGAGACAGGTGTATTGGGTCCGAACCTGCCTGTTAGTTTTCCTGCCGCATCTTTGTAGCCCGTCACAATGCCAAGATTGAAGGCAAGCTGAATATCGCGCACATAAGGAGATTTTGCCGTGTCAGAGAATGTCGATACTGTCAGCGAAGAATCGGGTGTATACGCAAATGCTTTGAGGATGAGATGAATGACAAGCGCACGATTGATGGGGACGTTGGGATTGACCTGTTTAAGGAGGGGTTCTAGTTGCGCCATAGCACTGACGTACCTTGCAAGATCGAGACTGCCTGCTTCTTTGCCAGCGGCGATGAGAGCCATTTTAGAGACTTGCGCAGCGGTGACACCATCGGAGGATCCGAAGAAACCAGTGAGATTGTTTTTGGCATCTTTGTAACCAGAGACAATGTTGAGAGCTGCGGCTTTGGCGATGGCATCGGCAAAGTAGGCACCGGGAGGAACATCCGTAAACGATCGTGATGGGGCAGCAGAAGCAGTGCAGAGTTCTCCGCCATCAGGCGACGAGATCGCAGGGGTGACGGGAGTAATTGTTGGGGTAGAAGAGCTTGCTGTAGATGATGCTCTCGATGACGTCACTTGCCCATTTTCATTTCGTGCTTTGGTACTGAAAGTCTGATTGGTGCCTATTGTCAGGTTGCCCGATGGATCTTTGGATTTAACACGGTAGTGATAGTCGGTGTCGGGAGTGAGATTTGCGATACTGACGGTATGAGCGGTCGTGTAGACGGTATCAAGTGGACTGGAAGTTCCGTAGGACGGGTGTCTGCCGTACTCGATTTGTGAATTCGACACTTCATCGGTCAGCCAACTAATGGTGGCGGTTTTGTCCGTTGTTGCTGCCCTGGTGGCGGAGATAAATGGTGAAGTGGTATCAGTTGTCGTGAGCGTCAAGAACGTGTTATTGGTAGATGTTGCCGTGTTGCTCGTCGCGTCGGTAGACACAACTTGATAGTTGTAGGTAGTACCAGAGATGAGACTGGAGAGAGTGACACTGTGACTGAGTGTAAGGGCTGGATTGTTTGGTGTTTGGTCTCCGTAGCTTGTCGTTGTGCCGTACTTGACTTGAGTGCTGGCTGGGATATTGGTAGTCCAACTGATGGTAGCGGTGTTATTGCCGATACCTGTTGCCGTGATGAGGCTTATAACGAGTGGGGCAGTATTGACTGTCGCCACAGTCGTGAAGGTATTATTACCCGATACCGCTTCGTTGCCAGCAGCGTCTTTCGAACGGACACGGTAGTGGTAGGTTGTTCCTGCCGTGAGTGTTGAGAGCCCAACACTATGAGCGGTGAGGAGTGCGGGGTTGAGTGTCGTGGAATTTCCGTAGGCAATGGTCGTGCCGTAATCGATTTGTGTTGTCGCATTCTCATTGGTTTGCCAGCTGATAGTGGCACTCGATTCGAGTACATTCATCGCGACAATACTCGAAAGCAGTGGCGGAGTGGTGTCGAGGGCGGCAGGAGTGGTGAATGTGTTGTCTGTGCTCGTTGCCGTATTGCTTGCACCGTCTGTGGAGATGACTTGGTAATGATACGTGGTGGAGGGACTCAGTCCCGAAAGTGCCTGTGAGTGGGACAAAATGAGCGACGAGTTGAGCGTTGTCGTATTGCCATAACTGATAGTTGTTCCGTACCTCACTTGCGTCGTTGCGGCTTCGTTGGTTGTCCACGTGATGGTTGCTCCAGTTGGCGTCGGATTTGCCGCAGTGATGAGACTGAGAGTCGGAGGAGTGGTGTCTGATGTGGGGGCAGAGGAGGATGAGGAAGCGGAGGAAGAGGGAGGCGGAGGCGGAAGACCGATGGAGGCGCCAAATTCGTAGGCACCTATATCCCACGCTGCTCCCTGCGGACGAAGGGCACCAAGAATATCTGTTCCGACAGCTGGCAAATTCGCGCCGGCATTGATACCAGCAGCCGTACTCTTAAGACGATAATCGACAGGCGCAGTGGGATTTGCAGGATCATAGGGGATCACGAAGAGATCGCTCGGACTTCCAATAGCAATCGAATTATCTTCTTCAGGTGTGTTCGTTCGCCAAGTATTGAGCTCTGAAGCACCACGAGATCCTGCAAAAATATTGTAATCCGAATCGACGACAGATCCATATTGCACGTAGTCCCAAATATCGGTACTGATAATACCTGCTGTTCGTTGCACGAAAATATTATTGCGTATTTTTATATTCGCACTCGCTTTGGTCAGGCGTAGTGGCGGACCTACAATATTGTCCACCGTATTGTGGTAGATCTCAATATTCTTGGGAAGTTCTGCACCATTTTCCTGGAAAAGAGTGATCCCCTTCTTCTTGTTATCATAGGCAACGTTATTGCGAATAATTGAATCTTGGACACCATCAAAATCCATAGCCGCAGATCCATTTCTGTACATAATATTATTTTCAAACAGCATATTTTTGATAATTCCATCAGTGACTTGCCCATACGGACTAGATGCACACGAAGAATAAAAATCGCTATTAATATGAAAACCGATGTAATTATTGTCATACGCAATATTTCCCTGCACTAGATGATTATCGGCACTATTGCTAATATAGAAGCCATGCTCGGCAACGGATCGAAAGCCTTCGTTGTTAATGAGTGTTGCATATGGCGTACAGCTGGTAAAAAATCCCCACTTACTATTACGACCAGCAATACTGTTGAGAATGGTGATGTTGCGACTAAAACGCGTAGAAAATCCGGCACATGTTGCACGAGCACAATCGTAGGCAGTTAAGCCGTCTATGATAATGTATTCCGATTGATGAATATTGACGAGCCCGCGAGTGGCTTGCGCATTCTCTTTTATAACCACATTGCTTCCGCGAGGCATTTTGGGCGTGAGAGCTTTAATGGTAATGGGATTTCCAGCCTCACCGTGCTTATTGTTCAGGTCAAATTCATAATAGTCACCATCGGCCATCAAGACAGTGTCTCCCGCCCGAAGACTGGAGAGAAGTGCAGCCATCTGACGACAGGCTGTTTGTAGAGTCAGGCAAGTGTTGGCATCGCTCCCTGTTGGACTGAGGTAAAATATTCGCCCTGGGCCAACGGCAGCTGCTGTGGTAAACGTAAAATTTCCCGATACCGAGAGCCCGCCTGCACCGCGTGATTTCACGCGGTAGTGGTAAAATGTTGCGGGGGCGAGTCCCGTTAAAGAGACGCCATGTGTTGTGACCAAAGCAGGATCTACGATCGTTGCACTCCCATACGCAGTTGTCGTCCCATATTCTACCTGGGTATCAGCAGGAATGCTGGTCAGCCAGGTAATTGTTGCGCTGTTACTCCCAATACTTTTGACAGTGACAGTATTGATAAACGGTAGACTCTGTCCAGTAGTAGTGAACGTAAAATTATTTGATGTCGCAAGTCCAGCTGCATTTTTCGATTTCACACGGTAGTGATACGTGGTGGATGGAGATAGTCCGGTAAGCACTTGGCTATGCGACGTAAGAAGACTGACGTTGAGTGTTGTCGTAATGCCGTACGCTGTCGTGAGTCCATATTCCACCTGCGTATCAGAAGCGACGTCGGTCGACCACGTAATGGTTGCATCTGTGGCGGTGATACCTGTGCTACCAACTGCGCTCATGACAGGTACAGACGGAGCGCTGGGATGGCCGCCTACCACTGGCATCGCTCCAATATCGGTTCCATCGTGAGCGGTTCCTTTGTAGGCTGTATTCGTTGGTACAAAGCCCGCTTTCACGTAATCAATCAGGGCTTTAATAGTAAAACGAGCATCGTAGCCTGGATCATTGCGCTTCTCTAATTCTTTGAGCGCTGCATCAATCACCTGGGCATCTGTTCCTGTTTTCCCAAGGCTCCTACTCCACTTTACAATACCACGGTCGCGATCCACAAAGCCTGGGTCGCCGCCCCAGACATCATTGCTTCCAGGCACAGTGCCACTTGCATACCCCCAGTAGACAGTGCCAAGTGATGTGCCCTGAAACGCTGTCGACGTTTTTACATTCCAAAATCCATTATTGGTGGTTTGAGCAGGATCAAAGGAGTTCACACTCTTGCATCGAGCTGGATCGGGTTGGTAGATCGCACCTTGAGTTGGCGCGTTTGGCGACCATGCGAGGTTGGATTTAAGAGAAATAATCTGATTGACCGGTGCGCAGATACCCTCACCCATCTGCACCAGAATGCCGTGGTTTTTATTATCGGTCGCTGGCACCGTATTATGTTCTACAATACGTCTTTCAAGAGGATCTCCGCGCGGGGTATTGAGCGTACACGATGGCTGACCCTTAAAAGAAAAATTATCTGCAGCATCTCCCGTTGAAACAGGGAGCACTATATTGTTGCGCACGGTAGCAATCGCTTCTGCAAGACGAGGTGCGGAACCTGACTGAATACAATCACCCGAATCTCCAGCACTATTTTCTGGCGATTCAAAAATATTCCCTTGAATAGTGACACTATAATTTGGCACAACCACATAATGTGGATTTTGCGATTTGGCATACAAAAGATAGGAATCATGCAAATCACCAGCCAGGCTCCACTTATCGTTGAGCCCCATTCCCATATTCAATATATTCGAAGCAGATTCCCACGAATGATTCGTCGCTTCTGGTAAACCAACTGATTGGCCGCTGGCAACATTGGCGACTTGCCATCCTTTGGATACATGCAGAGCGATTTTTTTTGATTGGCCCATCAGCACATCAAAGATTTTCAATTCTTTTGATTGGCTGGCTGGAACGTGCGCAATACTCACTCCTTTTGATTTGCCGCTAAAAACGTCATAGATTCTAAATCCTTTTGCCTCAAGCAGCGTCATTCCCTCATCAAACACGCAGCCGATAATTTCGCGTATGCCACTGGTTTTCGCTACTCCATTCGTGATAATCACAAGATTAGATTTATTTTGAGGACTATTGACGAACGTGGTATTGCGAATGCTAAAAATAGTATCGCCCTTGAATACAGCATTTTTGGTATCGATACGACCACTGGTATTAAATGTACTGTTTTGAATCTCGATATTCGCAGAATTCATGGAAAAATTAGCACCATCTCCAATACGTACAACATCTGTATAATATAGCTTATAACGTGCATACGAAGAGTATGCAGCACTTGCAGGGGGATTGCCTGCCACCTGTAGCATGGGAGAATTGGTGGATCTAAAATAGCTGCGACTGCCTGCTGTTCCGTTAAAAGTAAGAGTGTTCGCATCTCCGGTATAGCCACGCACCAAATATTGAATGGGCGACGGCGCGCGGGAACTGTCCATTTCGATCCCGTTACCAGCTGAGACTGTTATATTCGCTCCAGTCGTCGCCGTGCCGGTTGAGATAGTACTTCCACGAATAACGAGTGGCGCATTCACAAGCAAAGAACCATACGTTGATGTGCCATTATTACTGAGAGCAATAGCCCAAGCAGTAAGACTAGAAGAACTGATACCCACTGTGACTGGCACATCGACAGTGACAGCATGATTCACGATGACCATGTCCCCAATATCGGGTGTATCGCCCGATAGTTTGCCCGTATTGCCATTGGCCGTTTGCGCCGCCGGACTTCCTGGATACAAACCGCTGCCAGCTGCTTTGCCCCAAACCGTTGGATCGGACCAGTTACCAGCTTTGACTGAGGTAAAGGTTTGCGTTGCTGCTTCCACTGGGGTTTTGCTATCGGTGATGGCAACAGCCATCCACAAGGCAAAGATACTCGTGGCCGCCCACGCGACTGCAATAGAGGTACGTACTTGCTGCTTTGTACCATGAGGCTTCTTGGTCTTCTTTTTTGTGTGGGTCATAATTTTTGGGTATAAATCTTAGTATTATAGCACAAATTGACTATCTTTAGAACATAACTAAACCATAAAAGAACGCAGAATGTAGAACGATAGAATTCTACGTTCTACATTCTTTGTTTGGCTATTTACACCTCAACTCCAATCGCGCTCATGCTCAGCGATTGTCCGGCCACTGCAAAGACGCTCCCCCAAGAGCCGCGATAGCTATCCGAGAGGAGAGCAATTACGCGGTAATATCGTAGGAGTAGACAATAACTTCCAAAATCTGACCCAAAAACGGCCGCACCAAACCGGCTGACGTGACAGTGCCGCCAACAACAGTGTTATCGGCACCCGATACGTGTCCGAACCAGGCAATGGTACCGATGTTCGAGACAGTGAGTGGATTTTCCTCTGTACCGTTGAGACTAACGTAATAATCCGTCCCATCGTAGACGACGGCGATCGAATATGTAGTGGAAACAAGGAGCGTCGTGAAACCGTTCACTGTATGCTTGGTACCGCCGGCATTGGATTCGATGTACATGTTTCCAGCCGAGCTGATACCAATTTCAAACCAGTTGTTGGCAGTGCCGTTATCGGCGCTCGAAAACAATACTTGATCGCCACGAGTGGCAAATGCCGTCGCGCCGGTTGTAAAAACAATCAGAACCGTACCCACCGTATGACTGAGTGTGTTGGAGGATACTAGGTAGTCGTCGCTGCCATCGAACAGAATGCTTGGTACCGCTGTTTGTAGAAATGGACGACTGCCGGAAGTGCTCTGCAATCCACTGTAATTGTCGCCGTTTTGATTATGCCAATTACCGATAGGATCGTTGTTGGCGGTTGCGGCAGTTGTTCCAGCGCTGTTTTGATACACACCGGCATTCGCTCTCAGATTAATAACAGGGCTACTAGTTGCCGCTAAAATTGCTGGCTGAATGCGCATGTGGGGATTTTATGAAGTAACCGTACTAGCACCTTTCACCACCCGCTGCTTGGAATTGGTCTCGAGAATACAGGCAACGTCACCACTATCGAGCGTCACGTTGGTCGAACCCGGGCCGTCGATAGTGACCGTACTGCCAGAATCGTTGACAATCTCTACCTCAAAACCGTTACCCAGCGTCCCCACTGCAGGGAGAGAGAACGTGAGCGACGCAGTCGCCACAAAACGCTTGCCGCTGTCGGCACTTGTGAAAGTGTAGCCGGAGCTTTTGGTCACTTCCACAACTGCACCAATGTTTTCACCGGTCGATGCATGACCGACTTGCAGGAATGTATTGAGAACATCTCCCCATGTACCACTGTCACCGCCGGATGTTGGAAGTCTAGCCATAAAGAGAAAGGAGAGAAGTGATCGAATGTACTATTTGGAAAAATAGTATAGAAAATGTGCTATCTATAGCAATAAAATTACGCAATATTCACCTGTGAAAAATACCTTTATATTGCAGATACGCTATTTGAAAAAAGTATTGCTTTAAAAAATTCGAATCGCAGAAAGGATGCAGGGTACAGAATGTAAAACGATAGAATCCTACATTCTACTGTTTTTACCTCGATGACACAGAGGATGTCATCATGATCTAACAGCACTTTTGGCCGACGATTTCATCGCCGGCATAGCCGAACTGTTTGTCGATGCCGGAGTAGCAGCCGGAGCCTGGAGCTGAACTGGAACAACATCCAGAATAATATTCTTTGTCGGGTCGTAGAGCAGTGCGCGCGTTGGTGTCACAATGAGGTAGTCACCGTTTTTTGCGAAATTGTAGAAACTGTTCTTCTCTTTTAACTTGTCCACATCCACAATCTGGGCGACGGTTGGGTCAATATCACCAGGAATGGAATACAGCTTACGTACTTTGTCGACAATGCCTTTGGCCATTTCCACATTTTGCGGATTATCGCCGCCTGCCTGCAGTTGATCGGCTTGCACTTTTGCCTTCTGTAATTCCTTCGCATAGTCCATGCGTTGCTTATAATTGACGAAAGCAAAAGTACCCAAGCCAAGTACAAGAGCAATGACCAGAATTTTTCCGAACCCGCCTGACGAAGTTGGAGACATAAAAATGCGTACGAAATAAAGAAAAGAAGCAAATGAATTATACACATGGCAAAGGGTCTTGCAATGCAGGCGTGTAGCTTCATACACTTATTTGACGCACAAGACACTATAATCTTAGGAAGAATAATCCCTGCGGAAGAACCGCGTGCATAGTATTTTTTTTCTACAATCGACAGAGCTGAAAATGCTTCTTTTACAAGCGAAGATATTGATGGGCAATATATTGCTTTTAAAGTAATTGATTCATAAAAAAACATTCGTATACTTGATCAGCTATTGATGCATTTCGTTCAATACTACCTTCATTTATTTTTATGGCACGACTTCCGGTAAGTGGCAGCGACAGTGGCACATGGGGAGATGTTTTGAATACTTTCTTGCAAGTCGGTCATGCATCGACCGGTGAAAACATTGGTGCGGTTGTGGAAGTGACTAAAAGCTCCGGCTACACTCTGGTTGCAGGCGATAGCGGCAAACGTATTGTGGCAACAGCTGCCATTACTATTTCTGTGCCGGCTGTCGCTACACTAGGTAATGGTTTTGAAGTGGAGATTGTCAATGATTCCGGTGGCACTGTGACGATCGATGGACCAGGATCGACCAATGTCTCGCTCGATAACGGCGACGTCGCCTGCGTTCTGGAGACGAATAGTAAACAACGGGTCGTGAAAGGGCCTTCTACTATTGTTTCGTGATTCTCCTATGAGAGCATTTTCTGCCGTTGTGGCATCGGCGAGAGCTCCATTCATGCATTTTAAAGCGATCAATGGCTTGTTTCAGAGTTCGGCAGGCACGACGCCCGCAACCGCCAACAACGATCCTGTCGGCTATTGGCATAACAATAATGGCGATAGTTACAATATTTCGCAGTCCACAACGGATAGTCGGCCACTTCTGCAGACCGCACTTCCGAGCGTTCTCTTTGACGGCACGAATGACTATCTAGCGTATGCCGGCTCGACCAGTACGACAGTCGGAACAGCGATCATCGTGTATAAAACCGGCGCCACTGCTTTTTCCAGTCGCGGCGCTCAGGTGCTGCTTTCCAGTGCCGATACAGGAAGCGCCAACAACTGGTTTGAAATCGGCATCAGCTCGGCTGGGAAAATATACATCGAATCCAACGCCGGCGGCACCAAGAATACCGTCACCGGTTTGACGATTCTTTCCGTATCGACTGCCTACTGTGTGGCTGTTATGTACGATGGAACAGATTACTATGTCAGCATCAATGGAACCGAGGAAAATCCGCTCATTGTCTCGAACGTCGGCACCATTGCCTGGCTGGGTAACGTATCAAGTCCTAACAATATCGTTCTGGGCGGCACTGTCACATCGGCCGGGCTCGTGCGCCCGTTTCAAGGCGAAATACTTGAAGCGGCATTGTATGCGATAGATATTTCCTCGTAGACAGATAATCCCTATTTTCAGCAGTTCAATTCTTCTCTCCTATGGCAATAAGTCTTGTAACACAGGGTGGAACCGGTAATACAAAAACCGGCTCGTGGTCATCGGGGGGAACCGATAATCCTCAATACAGCTCCACCCGTTCTTTTGCCCAATGCACCGGAACTGCCACGCCTACCCATACGCAACTCTATAAATTCGGCGGCGTTGGCGGCCAAGGAACATTGACAGCCGGAACCACCTATCTGCTTGCCATCACTATTCCGACATTGAGCAACCGTCAGGCTGATCAGGTAATTAAAGTGTACGACAGCGATGGAACGACCGTGCTTTGTAACAGCACCATGAACGGTCAGGTTGCGTTTAGTGATTTTACCTATGCTACCGGTGCAGCATTCGGCAGTCCTACATGGTTATGGCTCGGACAATACACGCCGTCGTCCAATGCATCCGGTGCGTCGCTTACTATCTATACGGATAACTCCGGCGCCGATTCCACAAAATACGCAATCGGTGATGCTGCCTATATACAGCTAGCAACCGATAGCTACACTCCTGTATACGGCAGTTGCCAGAGCGGAAACTGGAGTAGCGCCAGCACGTGGAAATTCGGAGTGCCACCCTCAAGTGCTCTGGTGACAATCGGCTATGGCCACACGGTGACAGTCGATACGAATACCACGCACGGCTCGAGTCCTACTGCCGGTAACGATGCAGTCAATATCCAGAACCTGGCCAGTTTGATTGTGGCTGATGGCGCAACTTTTACCTGCCGTGGTGGAGTAAAGCTCACTACTACCTCTGGTGCTTCGCGTGTAGCCGGATATTTTCCGCTGCAAATTGGAACAGGTACGAATGGTGGCGGTGCAATATTTGAATTCGATGCGTCTCAGGCTGTGTCACCATCAACAGCTATCTACACCATCGGTCCAAGCAGCAGTGCTCAAACAAATGCATGGGTAAAAATGCGTGGAACTCAAGGCAACCGCGCCCAAGTGAGATCCAATGCGTCCGGAGCCAATGGCCGATTTTCTCTGCGTAGTTTTGTACAAAACAGTACAGGCGGCCTTGGGATGCTTGATGCACAGGATTGTGATTTTATACGCCTAGGAAGCTCCACTTTGCCTGCGTTCGAAAATGCACTCCGTCTGTCAGGAGAAGGATTCAGCATGGTGCGTTGTTCGGTACAATATTGCTGGGGTGGCGGTGGCGGGGCGGATTACGCTATTGGTGTATCTTTCAATGGTGATGGCACCTATGCCACTTTTACCGACGTGACATTTTCCAACACACAAGCCACGTACTCTCTCGCATTGACGCGGGCGTCGGGCACGACACTTGGCACTATCACTGTCCAGCGATGTGTGTTTGATAAAGTTGTCGCCTTCTTCTTAACCTCCTGCTTTGGGACCGCCTATTTCCAAGACAACATTTACAATCATCAAGTACGCTATACCAATGCCACCAGTACGCCTGCACTCGATACAGGCCATTTCTTTTATATGCGGGCAGCCAACGACGGCGTTCCGTCATATTCATTGAGCGGCAATATGACCAATGCCTACTTTCTGGCCGATAAAACGGATGATTCCAACCCCAGCACAACGGGCAATCCTCATTATGTAGGAGCCATTGCCGGATTCACACTGACTGGTGCTGTATTTGATTACATTGGTGAATTTGGTTTGGATGTCGGCGATACATTTACCGCCGATGGCGGAACATGCATCATGCGTCATTCTATCATTCTAAAAGGCACATCCAGCACGAATGCACCTTCAGCTGGAACAATATGGTTAATGACTGGAATATCTGCAACATTAACCCTTGAACACAATACCGTATACTGTTCACATGGTGCGCTCAGCGGTCTCAATATGGGACACGATGCAGCAGCTGGAACTGCAGGTTCTATTCCATCGGTGAAGTCCAATATATTTCATTCTCCAAACAGCACGGTCTACGCTATTTCCAGTGACACGCAATCAACTATTGTCAACGACTTCATTACACCCAGCGGCATTACCGCCAACACCTTTAACGGAGTGGGAACCGGTACCAGCAACATTATCAATGGCGTGTCCGGACAATCAATTGTCGGCATGCAAAGCCTGAAACTGTCGGCACAGCCGACCGGGAATATCACAACGGCACCCGCTTTTGTAGATTCGACCGTGAACTTCCTCTCGTGGGCGGTATCGCAAGGCTGTACCGGCACCAATGACCAAAAGCGCGATGCCGCACTCGCGCTTATCGCCGCTACACCGACGCTCGTCCGTACGAGTCTCTTGCCGCATATTCGTGACGGATTTCGGACAACAGCAACCGCACTGCGCACTGCAGGTCACGATAGTGCCCCCATCGGCGCGTGTAACTATGGCAAAACCACACGCACACTTACGGCTCTCACTGCCTTCCGCACGAATGTGAATACGCGATACAGCATAAGCGTGTAAAAACGTACAATGCTAGGAAATGCCAGTCACCCTGAACAACCAACTCCCAGACTTTGGGAATTGGTTGTTGGTGCATTGGTCGTTGCGCTAGCTGCCATATCCCTGCTCCAGGAGTCTTCCGAGGAGTGTCGCTACTTCGGCACGGTTGATCGGACTGTTGGGACGGAAGGTGCCGTCGGGATTGCCTTTGACGATGCCCATGCCCTTGAAAGTATTGATGAGGGGATCGCTGGTATCCGAGAAGAAGACACCAATGCGCGGATCGGGCTGAACGCCGAGAATGTCGGCCATGGCGTGAATCACCTGCCCGCGCGTCATGGGGGTAAAGACATTCAGATCTTTCGTGTACAGCGAGGGACTTTTCGCCTCCAGTGCAGCAACGAAGGGGGCTGCCCATGTGTTTTGCGCCGATGCATTGACTGGTGTTGATCCAGACAGATTCATCAATTGCGCGAGCATCTTGGCGACTTCGGCATACTGCACATCGCGGCTTGGACGATACAAGCCGAGTGGCTTGCCGTTTGCATCGTTGTAGCCGCTCACAATATTCAGATCTACCAGTATGTCGACAGCCGGAGCAAAGTAATCGGTAATGAAGACATCTTTGAAGATGACTTGTGTACTGTTGATGGTTTTGGCGAGGAAGCCGGAGGAGGAAGTAAGTTCGGATGGTGTTTTGAGGACCATTTGACGACGAGGATTGAGTGATGACGACGTAGAGCTTGCGGCAGCTTTCAATGCGGCTTGAGCAGCAAGGTAGTCGGCAAGGGCTTTTTCGCGCAGTGCTTTTTCATTACTGGACGAAGAAAGTGACGAGCGCGACCAAGAAGAGACAGAGCCAGTTGGCAGAGAGGAGGAGGAAGCTTGGACGAAGGGGATGGAAGAGCTGGATGAGCTAGAGCTTGGAAGCGAGGAGGATGCAGAGGAACTCGATAGGCTCGAAGCAGCGCTCGATGACGCTGCGCTGTGCACAGCCCCGACTCGCTGCCGACAGGCAACGTAATCGAAGCTCAAGCGGTAGTTCTGCGAAAAGGGCTTTCCTTGATCGAGCCACGCATATTGCACACCGGCAGCAAAAATTTGATCACCTTGTGTGAGATATTTTGGATCCCCTGTTTTTTCGTACAGCCAGCAGTAGGTTGGAGCAATAAGGAGGTTTAAATCTGGCGCGGCAGTAGTGCAACTAGTGTGATCTTGAAAATCTTGATAACAAAACCCTGTTCCACGCCACATGTTGGCCCAAATATAATCTGCACCTCGTTGAATACCAGGAAGTATACGCAGGTCACCAGTCTTTTTTTCGTAGTCCATCAATGCATTTGTCGTGAGTGCAAACATGAAAGGCGCAATACGATAATAATTCCCTGTCTGAAACCATTGATCAAGATGGCCAAGCGCCGATGTTACTTGGTCTGCAAGAAGTGGCATGGCACCGAAGCCAGCAGTTTCGTTGTCCATTTTTGCATCGATAGCATACGCTGCTTCACGACTGTAAAATTCATTAATATTAGAACTGAGTGCTGTATTGCCGCGTGCACCATTCTTCGCGAGCAAATTAACAGCATTCAGCGAATCTGCGTCCCCTGTTTTCTGCCAATCGAGAAGAAGACCGCGTGTAAACACACGATAGCCTTGTATTGCGCCATTGTTCACGAAGACATGGCTCCTGTAGACAGCCTTCACATACTGCGCGCATGTTGTCGCCCACACCGGATCCTTTAGATACTCCGCCATCTGATAGTACACACGAATGCCATCGTAAAACCACACGCTGCCATCCCACGTACCTTGAAGATTGATGAGCGACTGATTACAGTGCTTTGTGCCATATTTCTTCATATTCGATTCCCATAGTGCTAACTGCGGAATGGCTGGTGGAGGATTGATGTATGGCTGTGGCGTGACTCGCACTGGCGCTGGATCAACAATAAGAGGAAGGATGATGCTATGAGCTTTAGCAGCATATGTTCCCGTTACCTGAAACGAGTAATTGCCAACCGGCGCATTCGGCGCAGCAGTAACGCGCAGCGATTCAACACCAAACCACTCATCGACAGCACTGACTGTAATCCCGGGCGGAACATTGTCGAAGGTATATTTTATAGTGAGGTTCGATGCGCCTCCAAGCTGACGAGCACGCACGCTAAAAAGTGCATAACTCCCCTGAAAGACATGGCTAGGGCTCGACGGATTAACGAGATCAAAATCTACAGGAGCGGTTTTATCGAAAAGCGTAAGAGCACTAAGATCGTCTTGTGCTTTTCCTATTCCTCCAACGCCATCTGTTGATACAGCGCGAATGTAATACAGCGTCGAAGGATCCAGTCCGCTGACCGTCACGGCATGAGTCGTTGTCATCGTTTGATCGACAGGTGTCGATATATCGAATTTTGTTCCCCATGCACTATATTGTACTTGCGATGTCGCTGGCACATTGGTCACCCAATTGAGCGTAAAGCTCGAAATGGTAATATTGGAAACGCTGATAGACGTAAGAGTAATGGGAGTAGCAGCAAACGTTTGTATTTTTGTTGGCTGCAATAAAGATGGATACACCAGCACTGCTGCAAATACGATCATTAACTGACTGAAGATGACGGCGGCAACTTGGACATGGCGTGGATGTGTCTGTTTCTTCATAGGTTTTTTGTATGAAATCAATCTGGATATTATACCATAAAAACGCCGTTGTTTAAATGATGTGAGACGGCAAAAGACGGAGATGGGAAGTGGAAGAGGTATTGTAAGTAAGGTATGTAAGGTAGGTGATGCGGATTTTTACCTACCTTACCCACTATACGTACCTTACTTCCTGTAATTACTGCCCATATCCCTGCTCCAGCAATCGCCCAAGTAAAGTGGCTACTTCGGCTCGGTTGATCGGACTATCGGGACGGAAGGTACCATCGGGATTGCCTTTCACAATGCCCATGCCTTTAAAAGTATTCACAAGCGGATCTTTGGTATCGGAGAAGAAACTGCCGACATTGGGGTTAGCAGTGATAGCGAGAGTGTCGGCCATCGCGTGAATAACTTGTAACCTTGTCATGGGGGTAAAGACGTTGAGTGAAGAGGTGTAGATGGTGGGAGATTTCGACTCCAGTGCAGCAACGAAGGGGGCTGCCCATGTGTTTTGCGCCGATGCATTGACTGGTGTTGATCCAGACAGATTCATCAATTGCGCGAGCATCTTGGCGACTTCGGCATACTGCACATCGCGGCTTGGACGGTACAAACCGAGTGGCTTGCCGTTTGCATCGTTGTAGCCGCTCACAATATTCAGATCTACCAGTATGTCGACAGCCGGAGCAAAGTAATCGGTAATGAAGACATCTTTGAAGATGACTTGTGCGCTATTGATGGTTTTGGCGAGAAAGCCAGAGGCGGAAGTAAGTTCGGATGGTGTTTTGAGGAAAACAAGTTGTCTGGAGCGAGAAAGAGAGGAGGCAGAACCAGCAGCCGCTTTTTCGGCGGCAACTTTGGCAAGATACTCTTCGAGCGCCTTCTGACGTTTGACAATTTCATCACGCGAAGAAGATGAGCTGAGCGATGACCGCGAGAACGATGAAACAGATCCTGCCAGAACAGAAGACGAACTACTCGAAAAGGCCGAAATGCTGGAAGACGATGAGACAGACGAAGAAACTGATGACACGAATGAAGAAGACGCAGACGACGATATCGAAGACGCAGCGGAGCTCGACGAGCTGGAAACAGATGCGCTTGAAGACGACGATGTACTGGATGCCGAGCTAGCCGCACCAAGACGCTGACGACAGGCAATGTAATCGAAACTTAAGCGATAGCTCTGCGAGAATTGCTTACCTTGATCCAGCCATGCATACAGCACGCCGTTGGCAAAAATCTGATCGCTTTGGGTCAGATATTTTGGATCACCGGTTTTCTCGTAAATCCAGCAGTAGGCGGGAGCAATGAGCATATTCAAATCTGCTGCGGGAGTAGTGCAGCTGCTGGCACCATCCTGAAAGATCTGATAACAGAAACCTGTGCCGCGCCACATGTTATTCCACATATAGTCGGCACCGCGTTGCAGTGCCGGAAGCACGCGTAAATCCCCTGTTTTCTTTTCGTAGGCAATCAGCGCTTCGGCTGTGAGTCCGTACATGAAAGGCGCGATACGTTCGTGGTTTCCCGTCTGGAACCATTGATCCAAATGCCCGATGGCCACCGTCGCATAATCGGCAAGCAGCGGATTGGGGGCGAAACCCGCCGTCTCGCTGTCCATTTTTGCATTGACTGCGTAGGCCACTTCGCGACTGAGTGCTTCATGTACCACCGCTCCAATCCGCACGTTGCCGTATGCCGCATTTTTAGAGAGAAGATTCACAGCATTTGAAGAATCTGTGTCACCTGTCTTCTGCCAGTCGACGAGAAAGCCACGAGTAAAAACACGCCATCCGGGCACGCCGCCATTACTGGCAAGGACGTAGGGGCGATAGACACTTTTTGCATACTGCGCACAGGTCGTACCCCAAATTGGTTCGTTGAGATATTCGGCCATCTGATAATACACACGAATACCATCGTAATACCATACATTCCCTTCCCACATACCTTGTGCCTCAATATTGGTTTTATTACACATTTTGGTACCGTATTTTTTCATGTTTGATTCCCATAAATCAAACTGCGAAATAGCAGGTGCTGGATACGCATATGGTAACGGGGTGACGGCTGCCGGAGCCGCATCCACCACAAGCGGTAGAATAATAGTACGGGTTTTCCCGCTCGCTGTGCCTGTCACTTGAAAGGAATAATTGCCAGGAGCAATGCTCGACGAAGCTGTGACTTTAAACACATACGTGCCGTAGTAATCACCTACATTGGTAATGGTGATACCGCTGGGAATATTTTGCGTCGTGTACACAATGGTCGGCGACGACTGTCCTCCAAGCTGACGCGATCGTACCGAAAAGAAAGCCGAATATCCCTGTGCAACGTGGCTCGAACTGTGAAAATTGTCGAGTGCAAAATCGTACGGAGCGGTTTTGTCATACAGTGTGAGAGCATAATAATCATCCTGGATACGCGTGGTTCGTCCTGCTGAATCTGTCGATATGGTGCGTATGCTATAATTTATGGACGGCTCCAAATTAGTGATAGTCACGCTGTGATCGGTGACTAAATTTGTATCTAAAGGAGAGGAAAGATCAAATTTGGATGTACCCGCGCTATACTGTACCTGAGATGTGGTAGGCACATCTGTCTTCCATATAATCGTGGCACTATTAAACGTGATATTGGTAACAGACATGGATAATACTGTAGGAGGATTTGCCGCCTGCGTATTGATAAGACTGGGCTTATAAAAATACGGATACACCAGTACTGCCGCAAATACGACCATCAATTGGCTAAATATAACCATGCCAACCTGGACATGCTTGGGATGAGAGAAGGTCTTCATGAAGTGAATATTGGTATGAAATCTTCATATTATACCATAAAAACGCCGTTCTTTAAATGATGTGAGACGGTAAAAGACGGAGATAGCAACAGGCGAAAGTATAGTAGGTACGGTACGCAAGGTAGGTAATGCGGATTTTTACCTACCTTACCTACTATACGTACCTTACTTCCTGTATTTATTGCCCATATCCCTGCTCCAGCAATCGCCCAAGTAAAGTGGCTACTTCGGCACGGTTGATCGGACTATCGGGACGGAAGGTGCCATCGGGATTGCCTTTCACAATGCCCATGCCCTTGAAAGTATTGATGAGCGGATCTTTGGTATCGGAGAAGAAACTGCCGACATTGGGGTTAGCAGTGATAGCGAGAGTGTCGGCCATCGCGTGAATAACTTGTAACCTTGTCATGGGGGTAAAGACATTCAGATCTTTCGTATACAGCGAGGGGCTTTTCGCCTCCAAAGCAGCAACGAACGAGGCTGCCCACGTGTTTTGCGCCGATGTATTGACCGGCGTTGATCCAGGCAAATTCATCAGTTGCGCGAGTATTTTGGCAACTTCTGCGTGCTGCACATCGCGGCTTGGACGGTACAAACCGAGTGGCTTGCCGTTTTCATCGTTATAGCCAGAGACGATACCAAGATCCACGAGCAGGTCGACTGCCGGAGCAAAGTAATCGGTAATGAAGACATCTTTGAAAACGATTTGTGTACTGTTGACGGTTTTGACGAGAAAGCCGGAGGAGGAAGTAAGTTCGATCGGTTTTTTCAGGGTGAGGGGTTGTTGCGAGGGAGAAGCAGAAGTTTGAGACGATTTCTGCGCTTGAGACGCGAGATAATCGGCAAGAGCTTTTTCACGGAGTGCTTTTTCGTTACTGGAGGAAGAAAGTGATGAGCGCGACCAGGAGGAGACAGAGCCAGTTGGCAGAGAGGATGTGGAGGAAGAAGCTTGGACGAAGGGAATGGAAGTGCTGGAAGAAGAAAGAGCAATGGAAGAAGCGATGCTGGAAGCAGACGAAGGAGATTGCATGACAGACGAAGCAGACGACGATGAGACGGAAGATGCCGATGAACTCGATGAACTGGAGAGAGAACTGGCAACACTGGAGCTGGAAGAAGTAGACGGCGGAGCGCCGTGCAGGTCCGCTCCCAATGTCTTGCGCCAATGAACATATTCAAAACTCAAGCGATAGTTCTGCGCAAACTGCTTCCCTTGCTCGAGCCACGCGCCTTTGACTCCTCCGGCAAAAATCTGATCACCGCGGGTTAAGTACTTCGGATCACCGGTCATTTTGTAGAGCCAGCCGTACGGATAGACAATCAGCAAATTCAAATCCGGCGAACCAGCTTTGCATTTTTTGCCATCCATAAGAATCTGGTAGCAGAAGCTTTCGTTACCTGGCACCCAGAGATTATCCCACAAATAATCAGCTCCTTTTTGAATGGCAGGAAGAACGCGGGGGTCTTTCGTTTTTTCGTAATAATCAATAAGGCTATCGGCGGAAAGCGCAAACATAAAGGGAGCAATACGGGTGTATCGATTGGCGGTAAACCATTGTTCCATGTGACCGAGAACAATATCGGCGTACGCCTGGAGATACTGGTTCGGGCCATTGCCGGCTGTTTCGGTATCAATTTTTGCATCCAGCGCGTAAGCGGCTTCGCGACTATAACTGTCGCCGAGAACTGCCCACGGTACATTGCTAAATGCCGCATTTTTGGCCATGAGATCGATGGCCCGCTTCGATTCGGTATCACCACTTTTCTGCCAGTCGAGCAGCGCACCGCGCGGGAACACGCGATAGCCGGTAATGACACCGTTGTTGTCGAGTACATGTTTGCGAAACACGGTTTCCACATACTGCGCACAGGTAGTGCCCCACACCGGATCATTCAGATAATCGGCCATTTGATAGTACGCGCGCGTGCCATCGTAAAACCACACGCTGCCGTCCCACATGCCCATGGAAATAATATCAGCCTGATTGCAAAATTTTGTTCCGTACTTCTTCATGTTCGATTCCCAAAGAGCAATCTGAGGAATGGCTGGTGGTGGTGATTGATACGCTTGAGGTGTCACAACTGCCGGCACAGGATCGACAATAAGCGGCATATTCACTGTATGTGATTTACTCCCAGCCATAACCGTCAGCTGAAAATTGTACGAACCGGGCTGCGCTGTCGGCGCAGCTGTCACTTTCATGGAGACCGTATTGTAGTAATTCTGGAAAAAAGAGACCGTAACGCCAGAGGGAACATTCTGGAACGAGAAGGTGGTAATCGGAAAAGATGATCCTCCGGTCCGACGCAGACTGGCTCTCAGATAGGAAGTATAGCCCTGCGTGACATGAGAGATTGGCCCGACATCGACTAGGAAATCGAACGGCTGTGTTGTATCGACGAGCGTTTGGAATTTCAAGTCATCCTGTATTTTTGTTGTAGCACCGGCACTGTCAACCGCCGTAATGGCATACGAATACCATGAGTCCATTTCGAGGCCGGTGAGCACGACACTGTGCGATGTCTGAAGTGTCGCATCGGACGCCGGGCCGAGTGCAAAACGCGTGGTTCGATCGTAGGCAACAGAACCGGTTGTCGGCACATTCGTCGTCCAATTGATGGTTGCAGAATTGAACGTGATATTCGTGACGGTATTCGAGGTGATTTGTGGCGGAGAACCGGCATGTGTCTGCACGTCCTGCTTGGCATCGAACAGATACGGATAGACCATAAGCGCGGCAAACACGAGCATCAGCTGGCTTAGTACTATCGCTCCAAATTGGATATGACGCGGATGTGTTTGTTTCTGCATGAAAAAATGTTGGTATAAAATCTCTTAATTATACCAGAAAAAGCCCGTTAATTAAAGCAAGAGAATCACAAAAAACCTGTGTTCCTCGCCTTATCGTCTGGAAATTATTGTTGCGGAGTGATGAATTTACTCACGATATAACCCTGTCTGTCTGTACCAAAAAGAATACGACTCCACTCGCCTATTATCTCGAGCACAGTCACCGGCGTGTTTGCAGATAGCTGAGCAATAATTTTTGCTGTTACACTTGGCTCTATTCGCACATTCACAGCCCGGGTCGCCGTGAAATCGGTCACCGTGGATGCGGTTTCATCTGAAGCGGCATGCAGCTTCTGCCTGTCGATCTCTAAGGATCGCACTAAAAGCACTGCCGCCTCTGCCCGACTGACCGGTTCATCCGCCTTCACAATATTGAGCGACATGCCCGCTTCGTCCCGGTAGCCTGTCACCAGTCCAAGTGTATATCCAGTTGCAATGGCTTTGGCGTAGAGATCCGACGGACGCACATCGGTAAACGGATGATTGTACTGCACTATAGGGACGCCGAGTGTTTCCAGAATAATCTGCACCACTGCTCCTCTGGGAGCAGAAGTATGCACATCTAACCGCGGGCCATACAACGATGTTTTTGATTCTATCGCTGCAACCCACGACTCTGCCCATGTATTGCGAGCGCTTCTATTGCGAGGTGCCTGTGTTGACTGCTCCAGCTGCATGAGCAATACCACCATTTTTGCAATCTGCGCGTAGGTCACAGGATCATTTGGACCAAACACATTGGCTGTAGTGCCATAGCCAGATACCACATCTTTTTGGAACAACATTTCAATAAACGGTGCATACCATGCATCATGGGCAATATCGGTAAAGCTGGTCCCCGACGATTGACCACTCTCTGGCGCCGAAGAATGATCTACTGCAGGCGCACTGCTGGAAGCACCGCTCGAAGAGCCGCTGGTTCCGATCGTCGATAGTGGCGAGTACGTCCCCGGTCGTCGGGATCCTCCTCCTGACGGCTGCTTTGCAGAACTTGAGCTACTACTCGAACTGCTGCTACTGCTTGAAGATGCTGTGACAACTTGGCTGAGTATCGTTGAAGTGGATCCACGGTAGTACGAACTGCCGCTGTATGTGACGGTAATAGGATGTGTTCCAGCCGTCAGAGAGGAAGTGGAAAGCCTGCCCGATCCGCTGCCAAGTGTCGCCGTACCGATACTCACCGCATTGTCGTAGAACGTAAGACCTCCTGTTGCACTCACAGGGCTCACAGTCGCCGTAAATGTAACGCTCTGTCCTACGATTGACGGATTGACTGATGAGACAACCACGAGCGAGCCCGTGTTCGTAACCGTAACCAGAACGCTCGACGATGTCTGCGAATTGCCGGCCGCGTCGCGGGCAGTTGCCGTAAGAGTGTGTGAACCGAGTGTCGCGCCGGTAGTACTCCACATAATGGTGTACGGAGCAGCTGTGTCTTCGCTTTGTAAATTTGATCCATCCAACTTGAATTGCACGCCGACAACAGCCACGTTGTCCGAGGCAGATGCACTTACCGTCGTGCTACCCGAGACTGTCGCTCCAGTTAAAGGAGTGGAAAGCGAAATGCTTGGCGCAGTCGTATCGGCGGAAGTAGTAAACGTGGCATTTGAGCCTGAGCCGGTAAAGCTGGCCAAATCGACAGACTTTACTTTGAAATTGTAGAGCGTCGATGGAGCGAGTCCGGTGATTCTGGCGGTATGACTTGTCACGTATGAACCCGATAGCGTGGTCGAAGAACCGTAGGCTGTTGTTGTGCCATAGTCGACTTGCGATGTACTCAGCTCGTTGGTTGTCCACGTGACGGTTGCACCGCTAGACGTAATATTGCTGGTTGCAACAGACGACACGACAGGGGGCAACATGGGGATAGCGCCCATGTCGGGACTGCCGTCGGTTGGCGAACCGGCGCCGCGCAGCTGTGTGTTGGTCGGTTCATACCCTGCGCGTACCCACTGCAGCAAGTTGGCAACTGTATAGCGCGCATCGTAGCCGGTTGCGTCGTTACGGGACATAAGTTCGGCAATGGCATTTGCCGCCGTTCCAGGTCCACCAAGTGCGGCGTCCCAGCTTGCGATATTGCGCGTTGAATCCGCAAATTGTGGATTGGCTTCCAGGTCGTTCGCGCCTGGGGTGTAGCTGCTCCACTCAAGATTGTAGTAACGCCCGGCACCAGTTGTCAGGTTATAATGTGTGCTGTAGTCCAAGTCGGTTACAGCGTCGGGCACGTTGTTGTTGGCACCCGAATCACCGAAAATATAACCACCGGCTGAGCCGGCAGTGCTCATACAAATATTATTGCGATACGCCGCAATAAGGTCTGCCTTTCCGGCGTACGTTTCTCCGATGTACGAACACGTGACAGTGCGAGGAATAACAATCGTATTGTTACGGAAAATACTGCCGGAAGAAGTGGACGCACCGCCACCCGACACGAAAGCGGATGTCCTGGTTTTGCCTGTAGCGGAAATGACCACGTTTCCCGACGCCGTCACTTTGCCCGTCGACGGAACAAAGATAATGTCCCCGTCATCGGTACCGCCGCTAAAGTCGGTTTCAAAAACGTTGTCTCGTACAATCACGTTTGGATTAGAACTTCCTATAGCAGTCGAGTTAATAAAGTGAGGATTATCTGTGGTTGCATACCAATAGTTACTGACAAGTGATTCTGTCGTATGCGGACTGGTAAAAACGCTACCGGCCACAGTCGGAGCAATGAGGTTATTGGAAAAGACTCTCAGGTTAGCTACGGATCCCGCGCGCGCAATGTAGCGACGGAATATGTTATTGGTCACCGTCCAGCCGGGCCCGTAAATGTTGATGGTTTTATCTACGATGTTGCCCGTAAAATTGCGCTGGCCAGATGGACTGCTGACAGTGCCGGGAAGTTGAATTGTTGCCGAATTCAGCGAGTTCGACACCGTCACGTTATTGATAGCAAGATCGTCGCTGCTGTTATCGGTCCCAGCTAGAGTGATCTGGCCACAGTTATCTATGGAGCCATCATTGAGTGTAAATATATTTTTACTGGCCGTGCGGTTGTAGCCGTTGATTGCCGACACAGAGGCGGTCCCCAAACGGTATAACCGAAAATTTTTGAATGAAAGACGCTGTGAGTGCAGCAAGTCACTGCCGATGTTTATTTTTACGATACCTGCTCCCGATCCTTGCAACACAGCCGGAGACGCGATAGATGCACCGGTCATCGCCCAGACCACTCTGTCATCGCCTCCACTTGTCCAGAGCGAATACGCACTCACAGTTGTGGCACTGTCTGGCGTCACAATCGTCATGGTACGCGCACCTTGGTTGATGGTGGGACGGGCAGCACTGGCTCTCATATAGATATCGCCGCGCACAGTTAAGTCATCATCCATATTTATTTTTCCATTCAAGGTAATCGCAGGTGTTGGCAATGTGCCGATAGTGACACCCGTTGCGCCATCGCCGGCTATATTGGTATCGGCAACGACGGCTGATGCGGCCTGATTGGTCGCAATACGAACCGTCGTGCTTGCCCCGACAGAAGAAGTCGTACCGCGAAAAACATCGAATCCGGTTGCGTTGGTTGGCAGCGCACTTGGCATGGTAATGTCAACACGCTGACTACTTGTAGGAGACAGGTTCGACGGACTCGCCGACTTCTGCAAGGTGTAGGCGGTGCCGGAACTGTCTCGTCCAATCACCCAATAATACACAGCAGTGCTGTTGAATGTCGTTGCCTCAGAAGCAGTCGCTATCGTGGGAGCGGTAGGGTTAGCACCAAGATTTGCGCCGATTGTAACGGCATTGCCCGAGGTGACGGTAACCGTATGTCCAGCGGTAACAGTGACCGTGTCACCAGCCGCCGGCACGTTGCCGCCAGTCCAGGTGGAAGAACTCGACCAGTTACCCGTCTGGGCGCTGGTAATGGCAGCTGCATGGGAAAAAATCGGGACCAGTGCGCAAGCGCAGGCAATAGAGATATGAATGGATAGCCTCATTCCGTCACGATACCACGAAATATTTTTTAAAAAAATAAACCATCACCTATTTATGCAAAATCTAGCAAGCTGATATAAAATTTGTTTTATGCAAATGATACAAATTTCATTCATAAAGCATATATAAAAAGGATGAGAACAGACACCTATCACATTTTCCGTGAAGAAGTTGCGAGAGAATCCTTTATATAACAACGCCTAAGAATATGGTGTTACCGATTGGCAGTTGCGAAGTGGTCATTGCTTTAGTTATTCGACTCACTCGACGAACTGGAAGACTCCGAACTGGAGGTGCTCGACTGCGAACTGGATTCACTCGATTCACTTGAGCTGCTACTCGATTCTTCACTGCTGGATGCACTACTGGACACAGAACTTTCACTACTCGACTCCGAGCTACTGCTGCTCGATTCTTCGCTTACAGAAGAGCTGATCGACTGCTCACTCGAACTGCTGGAAGAGACAGTAAGCGCATTCCCCTGTTCCTGTACCACTGCTTGGTACCCGACTGGGAGAATGAGAATTTTCGGATCGCTTGTCCCGTTCCACGTAAAGGTAATGCGCAAATCCGGATGATCCCACTGGGCGTCGCTGTGGTAGCGACTACAGCTGAATGGCTGGCCATCAATATCCAAGATCGTCTGATTGCGCACACACGCATTCCAAATCGCGTTGGTCGAAACCGGCACGCCGAGGCTATCGACCGGGAAGGCGATGAAGCTACCTGTCATAGTGGTACCGCTACTTGTACGCGGAGCGTCTGTTGGGATAGCAATCCATGAGAATGTAATAGCTTGCGGCGCAGGAGAAGCAATACGAATGGTAAAGCCAGTTGCAGTCGCCTTCGAGACAGCGAAGAGAATTGGATAGTCTGGTGAAGCGGTGACAATCGGCCTCGCAATGAAACCACTGGCGAACAGAACGGTAACTGATGTACCGGTTTGTGGAATGACTGCGTAGCCAACCTGTTTGCTGCTCAACTTGAACTCACCCTTCACTTCGACGTCGCCGAGGAAGACAGCCAGACCGTTGATGGTGACACCGCCGATAACTTTGAGACTGTTGCGGTCGAGCAGCGAGCCAATATTCACCTGTGCTCCACTGAGTGTCAGTGAGCCGAGTGAGAAACCGCTACCGGTTGTAATAGGACCATCGATGCGCAAACCACCTTGAATGGTCGCTCCGCTGGATACCGACAGGCCGCCTGCTGCATGGAGTGGACCAAAAATGGTTGCCCCACTTTCTACACGCAGACTCGTGAATGTGACGCTAGTGGCTCGAAGCGCTCCGGAGAGGAACATATCGGCGGTTACAACTGTTGCACCGCTGTGAGTAGAGAGACCATAACGAGTTTGCAGCAGATTGGTGATGCCGTCGGTAGAGATAGACGCACCAGAGGACGACAGGCGCTGATCGATAAGGTGATTCACCTGCGCCGTCAAATCGAGGGCTTGCAACTGATCGCGTACCGCGGTTGTGACGTTGTCATCCAGATTGAAATTGCGAATGGTATCGCCAACCATTTGGTTCACCTGATCATCAATCTTCATAGCGGCAATGCTGTCTAAGACTTTCTGTTCAACGCCTTCGACGGTGAGCGACTGATTGCGTCGCGAGATGAGGACATTGATCACTGCTTCCGGTCCACTTGAACCGTTGAATGCTTCGAGCGCCACACCGACAGTACTTTCGCCGGCGCTAGCCCGACGCGCAAAGCCCGGCTTGCTGGCCGATGTGAGTGAATCACCTGGGTGAATCGGACCATTTTCGAGCGTTACTTTTGCTGGCACCTGACCAATGAGACCGACCAGCTTATAGCCTGGAGGCATCACGCCATCGGCACCAGTAATATGATTTCCGATGTAGGCCGGATGCGTGGAAATAATACCCATCAGGTTGGTATCGGCATCGCGCATACAGCGCTTGACGGTATTGTCATCCAGCGGATCGATACAGACCACTTCGCCTGGCATCAAATCCGCATCTTTGGACTTAAACCACTCCGCGTAGTCGGCACCGGAGGAGTTATACACGCCGTCGGCGTAGACCGCACCGCTGCCCGAAATACGGAAGACGGTATTATCCGTAGAGCTGACATCCGTAATAATCTTAAACATATCTTGCGTGGCCGTCGTTTCGCGGCTGCGAATGCGAATGGCCTCGATATTGTCTGAATTTTTTGTTTCGATGTATAAAGCGGCAGTGGGCACAACGGATCCTCCAGATCCCAAGGAGACGAGTGCGCCCGAACGACTCGTAATAGAGAGAGCGTAGGCACCTGTAGATGTATTCATTATGGTCGATGCTCCGTGGGCTGTGACGCCATGTCCGAATACTCCTTCTCCTTGAACGTTCAGATCGCCAAAAATAGTTGCGTTGGTACGAACACTTAACGTTGCCGCTTCCAGAGCACCAACTTCCAGCTGCTGGATATAGGCACCACCAAGATCGAAGACGTTGAAATATGCCAACGCTGCCGCTGGGTAGGTGGAATAGAGATACCGGCCCTGCATCGCCATAACAGCATATCCAGGTGCTGTAAGAGTACCTACCTGAAAGGGCAGACGCGGATTTGAGACGTCGTAGACGAGAATGTTCGAGGAAGATGTCGAAATGTACAAATATCGCCCCTGCAGCACCATACGAGACATCGTAGCCGCAGGAACTATCCTGCCTACCGCCGCGCCGACAGATGAAGGATTGCTGATATCAAATATCTGTAATCCATTGCTGTTATAACCAGACACATAGGCGTAGCGACCTTGCACCTGCACTTCGGTGATGCGGTTTTGCGTATTAATATTGCTCGTCAGTACAAGATTACGCGGGTTACTCGTATCAAAAATGTACAAATTTCCTCCACTGGCTGCTACATATAAATAGCGACCCTGTACGGTGAGACGCGCCATGGCCGGTGTTGCAAACTGAGCCGTAGGATTCGCATAAACTGAGACAATCACGGGGGCTGATGGATCACTTATATCTGCCACATAAATGGAATAGGAGGTACCTGTTCCAATAAACGCATAGCGACCTTGAACGGCTACCTGAGAGACTCCAGCGCCTGATATTGGAAGAGTAGACACAAATCTTGGCGCTGATGGATTACTAATATCATAAATATTCATACCCAAGCTTGAAGCCAAGCCTACGTATGCATACCGACCCTGCACTACAATAGATTGCATGACCGCCGACGCAGCAGTCGACGTACCGACTGTCGTGGGAGTTTCTGGATTCGTCAGATCTCTTACAACAAGTTGATTGGATGAATTAGATACATAGGCGTAGCGGCCTTGGACGGCCAAGGCCATCGTTGCTGTTGTTGCGTACGAACCGGAACCGACTGGACGAGTGATAGATTTTCCAGGAAGAAACAGCTGCGGAACTATAGCTCCAGTCGAGCCACGCTGAAGGAAGCCTGATCCAAATTGCACAGTGCCAGTGGCAAGATTTGTACTGATCAATGGAGTCTTTTGGCTGCCCGTACCGGAGATGTACAGACCTTGGCCAGACATGGTGCCGCGCACAGAGAGTTGCGTACCCGATAGCGCCGCTGCATAGAAATTCGCATTGGTTTGCAACGCATTTCCCGTTGGCCGACGCAGCGAGACATCGTAGGTCGTACCCGTACCAAACATTATATGAGCCGTGTTTGTGGTACCACGAGCAGCAATGCGCAGGGCACCCGAGTACGTAGAAATAATAGTGAATGCATTCGAACCTGTACTTGTATTAATGAATGACGACTCTCCTTGTACATAGATTCCGCGACCAAATGAACCTCCTCCTGCTACGTTCAATTCACCGAAGATTGCAGCATTCCCTCTTACCGACAACTGACTTGTCTCGATGCCGCCCGCTTCCAGCTGCTGGATGTATGTACCGCCAATATCAAAGGTATTAATTGCGTTTTTCGAACCGTTGAGCGCATACAAATATCTTCCTTGCACCGATACATCATTAATCGTTCCGACGTACGGAATGGTGCCGACAGCCTTAGCAACACGAGGATTACTAACATCAACAACGGTTATCACTCCGCTTAGATCCGTTACGTACAAGAAGCGTCCTTGGAGAGATAATCTACGTCGTCCGTTATTTCCCGACCCAACAGACAGCGTCCTTACAAGCGTTGGATTACTTGGCGTGCTTACGTCAATAATTTGTACTGTGGAACTAATTCCGCTTGCCAAATACACGTAACGTCCTTGAGCCAGCAAAGCTGACGTGTTAGCAGAAATACTCGTAGAGACCGTCCCTACCTTTACCATGTTGGATGGATTGGAAATATCGAAAACGCTCATGGCCTGCGAACAACATGTACCGTTGGTGACATACAAGTATTTACCTTGCGCAGCCATATACGATGTTTGTGACGAGTTTGCAAATGACGCCGTTCCAACTGTAACAATATTGGAAGGATTACTAATATCGTAGGCAGTAAGCGTACTAGACGATGGCGCTACTCCAAACATATAGCGCCCCTGTATTTCGTCTGCTATGGCCAAAGGGTTACTGATTAATGTAGGAGAAGTCGGATTCGATACATCGAAAACATATGTTCGACTATTGCCAAAATTGGACAAATACACGTAGTGTCCCGAAACAAGAAGGTTCGCAATAGCTTGGTTTACAGTACCGAAACTCGTCGAGCTTAACTGTATGGGAGACTGCGGATTCGACACATCGTAAATATCGAGTTTTGGTGCTGCGCCAGCAGCCTGATTATAGTTTGCCACGTAGGCCAATCTCCCCTGCACCTTGATAACGTATGGCGTTATTGAAGTTGCGCCAGATCCAACGTACGTCGATGGGAAGTTAATGCCCGTGTAAAGATTGGGCGTCATGGCACCTGTCGATGTACCAGCAAGAGAAATTGCACCCGAGCCAATGAGAATAGTATTCGTTGGCGTATTTGTACGTAACAGCGGACGAGAGCCGGTGCCTGTTATCGTAAGAGATGTGCCAGAGAAGCTATTGGCGTAGAAGTTTGCATTCGTCATCAGCACCAATCCAGTTGAACGGCGTAGCGACACATCGTACGTGGTGCCGGTACCAAACATAATGTGCGCAGCCGAACTTGTGCCACGGGCGGCGATGCGCAAAGCACCAGAGTAAGTAGAAATGAGCGTGAGAGTTGTGCCACCCGTTGATGTACTTGAAATTGCAGAGAGTCCGTTAGCATTAAATCCTTGGCCAAAACTTGCAGCTCCGCGCACATCCAAGTTGCCGAAGATACGCGCGTTGTTCGTCACAGCAAGATCTGTCGTCTCCAAGCTGCCTACTTCTAGTTGCTGGATGTACGCACCACCAAGATCGAAGACATTAATCGATGAATTGTTATAATCGATTGTATACGCATACCGGCCTTGTACGGAAATTCCTTGCTGCAAGCTTCCAACGCTTGTCGTTCCTAGTAAAGTAGGCACACGGGGATTGCTTATGTCATACGTCAGAAGACCATTGGATCCATTGGTAGCATAGAGATAGCGTCCACTGACATCGAAGGAAGTTATATTATTAGAAATTGTCGATACTAGTACTGCACTCAATGGATTACTAATATCGTAGATCTTCATACCAAGACCTCCTGATGAACCCATATATAAATACTTACCAATTACTTTCAATGTCGTATAACGAAAGCCGGAGCTAATTGTTGCTGCAGTGAATGGATTGGCAGGATTCGATATATCGACAACATACGTTGCCGCTGTACCAAACGAGTTTGATACATACGCGTACCGTCCCGATACCGTTACACCGCCACCGTAGTTACCGTAAGTTATACTGCCAACAACGTACGGATTGGATGGATTCGAAATATCTGTGACTCTGAATATACCTCCACTAAACGTCTGCGAATACAAATAGCGTCCTTGAATAGCGATACTCGACTGTGTGCCACCTGCTCCAACCGCAGACATAAAAATTGGTGTAGCAGGATTACTAATATCGTAAATACGAATTGTCGAAGCACCAGTATAGTTCTGCACGTACGCATAACGACCTTGCACCAAAATGCCGTACGGATTAGAAATACCCGACGTCGTTGTCGACAGAAGCTGTGGCTGCTTATTAGAAATATCAAAAATCTGGAAACTGTTCCCCGAGTAGTTCACCACATACGCGAAACGACCTTGTACCGTTATGGCACTTGGGTTTGCCTGTGTTGCGCCAGAACCCACGTAGGTTGTTGGTACTCTGCCTGCAACGTACAGCTGCGGAGCCATGGCACCCGTACCGTTTTTCATCGCACCTGTACCCATCATTATGGTGCCGTAGCGGTTATCAGTCTTTATGAGCGGCTGTGAACCTGTCCCTGTAACAACCAAGCTCTTGCCCGACATAGTACCGCGAATCATGGCATTGCCGTTGATAATCAAGTTGGCACCAGACAGAGTTCCCTTTGTCGTAATGTTGCCTTTGGCCACAATCGAACCAGAAGTGGTGATGTCGCCAGAGATGTTGAGGGACGAGCCGGAGATAGTAGCGCGGACAGTGAGGGCGCCTGTCATGGTGCCGCCAGCAGTTCTTAGGTAACGACTGTCACCGATAGTGACGACGTTGCCAGAGCCAAAGGTGCCCGAGCCTCCTGTTAAATCTGTACCACAGGTAACGTTGCCGCTTCCATCTGTTTTGAGGGTACAGTTACCAAAGTTCTGGAACATCAATGCACCTCTGATGATCATGCCACCCGAACCAGAGATGAGGCTGGAGATCTTAAGTTGTGAGCCAGAGATGGTGCCAACGACGTCGAGCTGTGTACCAGCGGACACAGTTGTTTTACCAATCGAGAGGACTCCATTTTGAATGTAGCTGTTGCCGTTCATGATGGTGAGTAGGCCACCAGAGAGGGTGCCGCGTGTTGAGAGATTGTTTTGGAAGAGACCTGTGCCCTTGGTAATGATGGAACCAGAAGTGGTGATGTTGTTAGAAACATTCAAGCTGTAACCCGACATGGTGCCACGGATCAAAAGCTTGGTGCCAGACAGAGAAGCAGCATAGAAATTGGCATTGGTCTGAAGTGCATTGCCAGTTGGACGACGCAATGAGACATCGTACGTGGTACCCGTACCGAACATAATGTGTGCAGTGGAAGAGCTTCCGCGAGCGTTGATACGCAATGCACCGGTGTTTGCGGATACTATGGTAAACGCATTGGAGCCCGTGCTGGTATTCAAAATAGTTGACTGGCCCTGCGCAAAGAAACCGCGACCGAAATATGATCCTCCCATTACAACCAACTCTCCACCCACAGTGGCATTGCCACGTACTGAGAGAGTCCCCGCTTCCAGCCCACCAGTTTCCATTTGCTGGATATACGCACCACCGATATCGTACACATTCAAAACGTTTTTGCTTCCATTGATGACATACAGATAGCGGCCTTGAACGGCAATATCGTTAATAGTACCGGCTGAGGCGAACGTGTTAACCACTTTTGCAACTCGAGGGTTACTCACATCAATCGCGGTAATAACGTTATTTGAGTCGGACACATACAGATATCTGCCCTGAATCGCCATTCTGCGTCTGCCGTTATTGGCTGCCAATGTCAAAGTCTTGACTGCAAGCGGTCTTGCCGGATTACTAATATCGACAATCTGTACCTGATTTGACGCACCGCCACCCAAATAGGCATACCGACCCTGTACAAGAACTGATGTGACATAGGTGATAGTAGTTGATGTACCCATACCGCCTACTTTCGTTAAATTCGTCGGGTTCGATATATCGTATATCGAAAAAGCAGGCGAGCAGCATCCGCCGTTTGCAACGTACAAGTATTTACCTTGAATAGCAGCGTAGCCAAGGGAGCTCGATCCTGTTTGCGTAGCAGATCCTACCTGGATAGGACTGATCGGATTACTGATGTCATAGGAATAGACACGGCCGTTCGTCGGGTCGGAACCGTACAAATAGCGACCCTGTATTTCTGTCGCAACTCCGGAATTAAAACTGATGCCTACCGGCGTAACAGGATTGGATACGTCATAGACTATAACGTTGCTGTTGGCCGCGTACTCAATATAAACATACCGTCCTCCAACGACAATGTTTGTCAGCGGGTGATTTGGCGTATGAACCGCAGTGCTACTAAGCTTCACAGGAGCTTGCGGTATGGAAAGATCGAAAATATCAAGCGTCGAACTGGCAGATGAATTGTTAATTACATAGGCAAATTTGCCCTGCACCCTCATGGTAAACGGCGTAACCGTAGTCGCACCGGAGCCGATATACGAAGATGGGAATGCCGTACCGACATACATGTTTGGCGTCATAGCGCCTGTGGAAGTTCCGGCATTGGAAAGATACCCCGAACCGAATGACACAGTGCCTGTTGTCAAATTTGTCTGGATGAGCGGAGAATGTTGTGCACCCGTACCAGAGATGTACAACCCCTGACCCGACATGGTGCCGCGCACATTCAGAAGTGGTGTCGATGTTTCAGTATGCGTGTTGCCGTTTTGTATACTGACTGCACCAGTAAGCGTGCCACCAGACAGTCTGAGGTAGCGTGCATCGGCAGCAGTCATGGTGAAGGCAGTTCCACAGCTTGTCACTCCGTTACCATCGGTGATGATCATGGCACAGCTCTTAAGGCTGGAGACAGTGAGAGTCTGACCCGAGAGGGTTCCACGGAAGGTGGCGTTACCATTGATGAGAATACCACCAGAGCCAGAGATGAGGCTGGAGATCTTAAGTTGTGAACCAGAGATGGTGCCAACGACATCGAGCTGTGTACCAGCGGACACAGTTGTTTTACCAATCGAGAGGACTCCATTTTGAATGTAGCTGTTGCCGTTCATGATGGTGAGCAGGCCACCAGAGAGGGTGCCGCGTGTTGAGAGATTGTTTTGGAAGAGACCTGTGCCCTTGGTAATGATGGAACCAGAAGTGGTGATGTTGTTAGAAACATTCAAGCTGTAACCCGACATTGTGCCACGGATCAAAAGCTTGGTGCCAGACAGAGAAGCAGCGTAGAAATTGGCATTGGTCTGAAGTGCATTGCCAGTTGGACGACGCAATGAGACATCGTACGTGGTACCCGTACCGAACATAATGTGTGCAGCCGAACTTGTGCCACGAGCAGCTATACGTAGTGCGCCTGAATAGGTAGAAATAAGTGTCAGAGCAGTTGCACCTGTAGATGTAGACGCGATGGCCGATGGACCGTTAGCATTAAATCCATTACCAAAGCTTGCACCACCAGCAACGTCCAAGTTTCCGTAGACAGCTGCATTGCCACGCACAGCTAATGTGCCTGCTTCAATGCCACCAACTTCCAACTGCTGGATATACGCACCGCCAAGGTCGTACGTATTAATGCTGCTAGATGTCTGATTCACGACGTATGCATAACGACCCTGGACAAACACAGAATTTGCCAGTGAGCCAGTTGGCATCGTTCCAACAAGTGTAGGTACAGACGGATTGGAAACATCAACAACAATGACCGTATTATTAGCCCCTCCCGCGATATACGCATAACGACCCTGGACATACACTGACAGTGTTGGATTTCCAGAAGCAATCGTGAGCGAACTTCGTAATGTGAGTGCTGTTGGACTGGAAAGATCCGTAATATTGAAACTATTTGTATACGCCGTATACGCATAGCGACCTTGAACGAATAATGCTCCACCAACACGAGTTGCAGACTGCCCAACATACGCTGGTGCGGCTGGGTTGCTTACATCCACAGAGAAAAGGTAGTTCGTGCTTGCATTAGATCCAGTAACGTAAACATAGTTACCGAGAACAGATATGTTCGTGACAGCCGAAAGATTCGCATTCGTTGTGGTCCCAACCATAATTGGATTGGCTGGATTACTAATATCAAAGACACCAACTCCACCTGACGATGCAGACCCTCCGTACAAATATCGTCCTTGTATTGCCAACGCTCCACCAGCAACTGTGCTAGCTAAGTACTTCACAAGGCGTGGCGACGCAGGATTCGAAATATCCACAATCCACAATCCATGACCAGCACCACCCTTCGTAACAAAGTATGCATACCGACCCTGAACCACGACGTGCGTTGCAATATAGTTTGTACCTATGGAATACGAACCAACTAATTGAGGCGTTGCTGTACTTACATCGAATATCTCCAATTTATTCGTTGAGAAATTACCACCTACCACGTAAGCATAACGACCCTGCACATACACATCGAAAGGAGTCGCATTTGTTGCTCCGCTACCAACCCACGTTGTCGGAACACGACCTGCAACGTACAGCTGCGGAGCCATGGCACCAGTACCGTTTTTCATGGCGCCAGTTCCCATCATTATGGTGCCGTAGCGGTTGTCAGTTTTTATGAGCGGCTGGGAACCTGTCCCTGTAACAACCAAGCTCTTGCCCGACATAGTACCGCGAATCATGGCATTGCCGTTGATAATCAAGTTGGCGCCAGACAGAGTTCCCTTCGTCGTGATATTTCCTTTAGTCACAATCGAACCAGAAGTGGTGATGTTGTTAGAGATGTTGAGCGATGAGCCGGAGATAGCGGCGCGGACGGTGAGAGCACCTGTGACAGTACCACCCGAGAGACGGAGGTAGCGTGCGTCAGCAGCAGTCATGGTGAAGGCAGTTCCACAGCTTGTCACTCCGTTACCATCGGTGATGATCATGGCACAGCTCTTAAGGCTGGAGACAGTGAGAGTCTGACCCGAGAGGGTTCCACGGAAGGTGGAGTTACCATTGATGAGAATGCCACCAGAGCCAGAGATGAGGCCGGAGATCTTGAGGGCAGAGCCAGAGATGGTGCCGACGACATCGAGCTTAGTTCCAGCGGAGACGGTTGTTTTGCCGATAGAGAGAGAACCATTTTGAATGTAGCTGTTGCCGTTCATAATGGTGAGCAGACCACCAGAGAGGGTGCCGCGAGTGGAGAGGTTGTTTTGGAAGAGACCTGTGCCCTTGGCAATAATGGAACCAGAAGTGGTGATGTTGTTGGAGATGTTGAGCGACGAACCAGAGATGGCGGCGCGGACGGTGAGGGCGCCTGTCATGGTGCCGCCAGCAGTTCTTAGGTAACGACTGTCACCGATAGTGATGACGTTGCCAGAGCCAAAGGTGCCCGAGCCTCCTCCTGTTAAGTCTGTGCCACAGGTAACGTTGCCGTTTCCATCTGTCTTAAGGGTACAGTTACCAAAGTTCTGGAACATCAATGCACCTCTTATGATCATGCCACCCGAGCCAGAGATGAGACTAGAGATTTTAAGTTGTGAGCCAGAGATAGTACCGACGACGTCGAGTTTGGTGCCAGCTGCGACAGAGGTTTTACCGATGGCGATGTTTCCCAGAAGGTAGGAATCTCCATTCATAATTCTAAGCGCTGCGCCAGAGAGTGATGTACGAGCATTGATCGATCCATTGGTGGTGATGGATCCAGAGTTCGAGATATTGCCAGAAATATTGGCGTTCCCATTAAGGATAAGGCCAGCGCCAGAGAAGGTAGATTTTGTGGTAATGGAGTTCTTGGCGATAATGGCGCCAGAAGTGGTGATGTTGTTAGAGATATTGAGCGACGAACCAGAGATGGCGGCGCGGACGGTGAGGGCGCCTGTCATGGTACCGCCAGCAGTTCTGACGTAACGACTGTCACCGATAGTAACAACTTGTCCAGAACCGAAACCAGCGGGAGTTGTAGACCAAGTCAGGTTTCCAGCTCCATCAGTCTTGAGGTAACCACTTGGTGTTTGCGAACCGGCAAACGTATATGTTTGACCGTTAATTGTGAGAGTAGAATTGAATCGAACGTCTTTCGTAAAGACAGTAGTGCCCGAGAAACCAGCAGTCCCCATAATGCGCAGCGCTGCACCCGAGAGTGTGCCCTTTACGGTTGTATCATTTTTCAGAAGTGATGGACCAACAACTGTAAGCGTGCCAGACGACGACAATCCTTTTTCTGCATGAATGTACGCACCCGATGCCGTCTGAAGAATATTGAGTCCGAGATAGCCAGATTTAAGGTTGATGACCAGACCACCCGTCATCGTATCGCCGGTCTGCTTCACATAATGCAAATCTGCATATAATTGCGACAGACCCGTCACAGCAACGGATGACCACATAAGTCCGCCAGTTGGCGTAACAGTCAGCACCTGTCCATTGGAACCAATACCGAAATCTGTAAACGTTCCAGCAGCATTTCCTAGAAGCAACGATCCAGAACCGATGCTACTAAGACCCGTTCCGCCTCTGCTAACTGCCAGAATGCCAGTCACTTCACTACTGAGATTGATCGGCTGGCCAGCAAAATCGCGCTGGCTTCCACCAGATGTAGAACCAGATGTCTGATTACCACCGCCACCTCCGCCTCCATAATGACGCTCGACGGGAGATCCATCCGCGGGCTGCACATACGGTATGCGGCCGCTGCTTATCGGATGCAGCGAAGAATATGCCTCATCAATATCGATCCACACCAATTTTCCTTTCTGATAGCTGAGCACTTGTCCGTCGGTTGCCGGACCCATCGCCATAAGAAGGACGCGCAGCGAACGAGCCAAAAGGCCGGACGTATCGACTGTCGCTAGGGCGGAAGGAATAGGAGGTTGCTGTCCTTCTTGAACCGGACCATACGCTGGAGCTGCGGCGTGATTATTCGCCAAGCGTGCCAAGCGACGCAGATACGCTCTTTCGTTTGTAGCTGAGTAATAGGTTTCGTGCGTCACTGCTTCTTTGCCATTGGATGTGAAAATATTTTCTTGCGTAAACAGTGGAGCGGAAACAGTTGAGCCGTTGCCTGCTGGCACGACTGAAGTCACCGTTCGTGTCATATGGGCGACACCGGTAAACGGACGGATCGCAGTATTGATAATCAATCCACTATCTGGCTTCTCGCCGATGCCAAGTGAGAGACGATTGATGATCGCACCCTTTGGAATAATTTCGAGAGCCGGCACATTCAAGAATAAGAGACCACCCTCCCCGGCCAAGTTGGACGCCTGCGTGATGGCAATCGCCAGGAGCGACAGCAGCAGTATGCCTGCAGCTAGCAGGAGCGAGGAAAGCCGGTGAGGACGGTTTATATATCTCACTGGGCGGAAGGAGAAGATGTATCGTTTACCTGCGTACTCAACACCGATCGACCTGTATCGTTCACCTGTGTCCGAATATCATGCGCAAAAATCGCCAACTGGCTTGAGGCCAGTAGCCAACCGATTGCAACGAGCGACAGGGCGATGCCGAGCTTATGGAGCACCGAGGTAACTGCATGGAACAAATGCGAAGCCTGTTTCTCTGAAGGGGAAACAGATGTCTGCACTTTTTTCAGGGCAGCGCAGACATCTAATTCCGGAACTGATGTAATGGGCAACATGCTGTCAGCAAGTACCGATCGTCTATCGGCTACCTGCATGAATGGCTGCACATTGTCATTCGATTGAGGTGCTGATTGCCCTTGCACCAATGCGCGATCGAGTTCTTGTACCGACATCCAGATACCCTGCTCGCGCGCCAGAATTTGTAGCAGCTGCTTTTTTTCGAGGTACGGATACTGGCGATGATAGTGCGTAACCACTTGAACCAAGTGATGCGACACCGACACTTTTTTTATCTGCAGCGAACGATGAGATCTCTCTTCCAAGCTAAATGGATTACTTGGATCAAAACGCACTAACCAACGCTGCAACGTCGTGCGTGCAATCGCGAAGTAATGACACGTTTTGCTTATAGATCGACCATGATCGACGAAGTACACCAGCCACTCCAAGCGTTGCTTTGCCTCCGGAGACAGACGCAGCTCTTCCTGCCTCTTTTGAAGGCTTTGTAACTGCTCGCGCTGGAGAGAAGAAAATCGCATTGAGTGTATATATGTGTTGGTATATGCGTGTCGCGCTTCATCGCAACTATCAAATTTTCTAGTCATTATAGCAGAAAAACACTTTTCTTACAATAGTCACATACTGGAGTTTTCCGCATATCTGTAAGCAGGCAAACGCTGTGTAGTCGCAACGAAAAAATTTCGCCCCCTATGACCACCGACCTGCTGTCTTTGATAGATACATGCCGCATGAGCGGGTTGCGCGACAGAAATTAATAAATGGCTTTTACATGCCATATTTGCCTGTAGCGAATCACACATCACACGACAAATTCATTCACTTTATATCGATACTATGGTCTGATATGTAATACCGGGCACACAGCGTGTCACTCTGAGCGCAGCCGAAGAGTGACTTGGCGATTTGCAAGCATTTCCTCGGCGTCATAGTTCGACCCGTCCGACCGCATCCGGGCAGGCTGCGCTCACTATGACACATTGTTGTATGTTTATGAGATGACTCTAGAACCAAATACCTTTCTGCCATTTCTCACATTCCTGCCTTTTTATGATATTCTCTCAGCCTATGCACACACCTTCGTCGATCCAGCCATTTTTACACGTCACGCTCGACGACACACATTTTGACTGGCTCGGAAAAAAGTATCAGGGCAAAGTGCGCGATGTCTACGACCAAGGCTCACAAGCCATTCTCATTGCAACCGATCGTCAATCAGCTTTCGATATCGCGTGGTGCACAATTCCACTGAAAGGCCAAGTGCTCAATCAGATGAGCACCTGGTGGTTCGAACACATCAAAGACATTGCACCGATTCACGTGTTGTCCTCGCCCGATCCAAACGTTACTGTCGTCAAAACGCTCAAGATGCTGAAAGTCGAAATCGTCGTTCGTGGCTACCTAACGGGCTCAACTGGAACATCTGCTTGGGTGAATTATAATAATGGCATGCGCAATATTTGCGGGAACATGCTTCCCGATGGCATGAAGAAAAATACAAAATTTGCCTCGCCGATTCTCACGCCCACGACAAAATCTGATAACGATGAATTGATTGATCCCGCTGGCATCATCGAGCGTGGACTTGCGACCAAAGAACAATGGCAACAAATCGAAGACATTGCACTTACCTTATTTCTGCGCGGACAGGAAATCGCCGCCAGACGCGGATTGATCCTTGTCGATACCAAATACGAAATGGGTTTCGATGCCGATGGAAAACTGACGATCGGCGATGAGGTGCACACACCCGATTCCTCGCGCTATTGGGTGGCTGATACCTACGAAAAACGCCTCTCAGAAGGCTTGGAACCCGAGAGTCTGGACAAGGAATTTTTTCGCTTGTGGCTCAAATCTCAGGGCTTTGATTATGGCAAGCCAAAGCCGCAGATTAGTGACGATGTCCGTCTGATGCTCGCAGCCAAATATATCGAACTCTACGAACGCATGACCGGAACAGATTTTGTCCTGCCGCCGGCACAAGATATTCTGGAGAGGATTGGGAAGAATGTGGAACAGTATCGGATATAAAAATCCCAAATCCCAAGAAACCAACTACCAATACATTAATTGGTAGTTGGTTTTTGGTTGTTGGCGTATTACTTCTTGAGCCTCCACCCGACCCCCACTCCATTCTTTACTCTCCAGCCAGCTGGTACTTCGAGCACTGCTGTGGTCTGTTCGCGAGATTTATATTGCGGGCAGGTTTTGGTGTCTGGTGGACACGGCTGGACATTGTCTTCGGCACTGGCCATGTCTCCATTGATATCGAAAAACAGCATATCGAGTGGAATTTTTGTGTCTTTCATCCACAAGCTGACCATTTGCGGTGTATCGAACACAAACAACATGCCGTGGCCTTCTTCCAGCTTCGTCCGATTCTGCAATCCTTTGCTTCTGTCCTTCTCGGTTTTCACCACTTCAACTGTGAGCGGAATCTGCTTGCTGCCATCTAAGGAAGACAGTGTTATTTCCTGGGTGCCGCAGGAAGCCAAAAATAAGCAGACGGAAGCGAGAAAAAGTTTGCGCATATGGCGGTATTATACAGGAGGAGTCAAGATAGCCTAGAGAAGAATACGTAGCTGATCACTGACCCTGCAAAATCTATTAACATTCTTTAAAAATATATCAAAACCAGAGCGGCCGTTCCCGGCCGCGGTCTCGGTACGACTTCCGACGCTTTGCTTGCAACGCCGCGCCCGGGAACGGGACGCTCTGCAGGTGGATAAAATGACTGTGACTGCCATCAAACAGACTCAGTGACCACTTACAAGAATACGAACGTAGCGCCTGTGCAAGATCTTTTGATGTACAAACAAGAACAGTAGTCAGTTTTTCTTACGTGCCCCGCGGGTAGATACCCGCTCCCTTTTTCTCTCATTTTTTCAATAACAAAGATAGTGGGGAGCAGGTGTCTACCTGCGGTTGATTCTCAAAACGAGTGGCGAACAGCTCTTAGAATTCTACTTTCTATCGTTCTGCGTTCTAGCGTAATGATTCAATCGCCTTCTTCCGATCAGTCGCTTTAAAAATATAGCTGCCAGCGACGATATTATTCACGCCGGCTGCAACGGCCATTTTTGCTGTCTCAGCATCAATACCACCATCGATCTGAATCATGGCATCTGTTTTGCGGGCACGGATTTCTTTTACTTTTTCTAGGACTTCCGGTCGAAACGCTTGGCCTCCAAAACCCGGTTGCACAGACATAATCAGAAACAAATCGACAGCATCAAAAATATCATCGATGGTAGACAGAGGTGTTGCGGGATTAAGAGCAATTCCGGCAGTCGCGCCACCTGCACGAATGGCTTTTATCAGGGCTCGGCGGTCGTCGGTATGCAAGACAGTCTCCGCATGAAAACTGATATTTTTTGCGCCAGCAGCGAGGAATTCTGCAATGCGATCGGCAGGGTTTGTGACCATCAAGTGAACGTCGAGTAAAAGCTTGGTCTGCATGCATTTCATCACCGGTGCACCAAAGCTTAAGTTCGGCACAAAGTGCCCGTCCATCACATCTATCTGTATCCAATCGGCCGACGATTCGATGGAATCTATTTCATCCTGTAAATGACCGAAGTCGGCGGCGAGAATGGAGGGGGCAATAATCATGCTGCCTACTCTAGGCTAAAACTGATCAAAGAAAAATACCCTTCCTGCAACTTTCGCTGCAGGAAGGGATACGCTTTTCTGAATACGGGACGAAGGACGATGCCCCTCCAATGCGATAGAGGAGCTGATAATCTTAATCAACATCGGTCTTTCGCTCCGTGTAACGTGAAAAGCGCATTATAGCTATAATCTAATTCTATTTATTTTTTGTCAAATTTTCTCCCTCTATAAATACCTGCAAATACCACTCTTCCTTATGCTATGATGCAATACATGCCGTCCACTCCTCGAGTTGTCCTTGGTACCGATCATGCCGGATATGAACTGAAAGAAGCGATTAAAAAGCATTTGATCAGCAAAAAAATTGATGTGATTGATGTCGGGACATTTTCAGAAGAATCGTGTGACTATCCGCCGATTATGCAGCAGGCATGTGCGGCCGTTTTGGAGCATAAGTGTCTTGGGATTATTTTTGGCGGCAGTGGTAATGGCGAAGCGATGGTTGCCAACAAAGTTGCCGGCATCCGCTGTGCGCGTTGCGTGTCGGTTTGGGACGCCGAAATGGGTCGCAAACATAACAATGCACAAGTCATGGCACTCGGCGGTCGCGTGACAGAACCAGAGCTCGCCTGCACGATGGTCGATACATTTCTGGAAACAGCCTATGAAGGCGGGCGTCATCAGAAACGGTTGGAACAGTTTCCCGATTACGATCCTGCAGCCGATCCTATCGCATAATTTCCATTCTCCTTTTTATGCCTCGCCCGAAAATAATCGCCGCCAACTGGAAAATGAATCCGCCTCCAAGCAATCTCTCTGCGTATCATGGAACAGATAACGTGCACGTGTTTGTGTTTCCAGCCGCTATCGATCTGGTGTTTTGCAAACAACATAATCTGGTGTTTGGCGGACAGTGTGCGCGCGCCGAAGAGAGCGGCGCGTTTACCGGTGATATAAGTATGCAAATGCTGGCAGGAGCTGGCGCCAGCGCAGTTCTGTGCGGCCATAGTGAACGCCGACAACATCATGGTGAAACTGATGAGATGGTTGCAGCACAAGCCAAAGCAGCCCTCGCCCATCATCTCACGCCGTTTGTGTGTATTGGCGAAACATTGGCGCAGCGCGAAGCAGGCGAAGAAAAAGCTGTCATCAAAGAGCAAATGAAACTCTTGCCGCATGGGTCACCAGGAATCGTCATTGCCTACGAGCCCGTGTGGGCGATTGGGACCGGTAAAACTGCAACGCCTGCCCAAGCGCAGGAAATGCACGCGTACATCCGCTCACAGTTGCCGGAAGACATGCGAGCGAAAACGATGATTCTCTATGGCGGATCCATGAATGCATCCAATGCCAAAGATCTCTTGAGCATGCCAGATATCGACGGCGGCCTTGTCGGTGGCGCGTCGCTCAAGCCAGACGAATTCAAGATAATCGTTGAAAGTGCTGCTCGATAACGATTCTGCAGGAGAAACTTTTATACTTTTGCCCGCGGATGCTTTGTGATGGTCTCAGTCAGCACGACCAGGAAGCTCATTTGAGCAGGGGCAAAAACCTGCTGCAAAATAATCGGTACCACGAGAGCAACATACGGCGAGGAAAAGATACTCACAATCACTGCCACAATCATCCCTGCTAACGCGCAGCCAAATATAATGAGGCCTATCAGTAACATATTCCCCACTATTTTTCCCCAATAACCTGCTGTTCGTCGATAACTGAGACGTACTGCCTCGCGTGCAGACACCTGCTCCTGTACACGGATAATCTGCGCAAGGACAAAGCGTGGCCCCTTGATGATTGTAAGCAGAATCGTCAGTCCGATGCCAATTGCTAACACCACTGCTCCAAGTACCAATTGCTTTGTGACAATAAAAGCTATGGATGCCAAGAGGACGAGGTAACCAACCCATATATACGAATAGAGGAAAGCCCATATCATGACCATAAACAGCGAACCAATGAGTGCGAGACCTTCTTTGAACGCTTTGCCTTCATTCTTTTCGCGCCGAGCCAAGACCACCATAAAATACAGAACCGATGCGATGGATACTGCCAGCAGCAGGAATATGCCAGATAGCGCAGCCGGTCCATACCACGGATTTTGCTGGTAAAACAGTGTTTGAGCTACTGTTGTTTCCAGTTCCTTATACACAGGCAAGTCCATCGAGCCAGTGAAATACATCTGCGGAATATTGGCTATTACCAGCAGAACCGACGACACAACAATTCCGCGCAGAAGAGCGAAGCGAAAATCGCGCAGAAGCCGTATTGCTTCATTGAATAATTCGCCGAATGGTTTTGCAGTGGAGGAAGTAGTCATGGCAACTATGCTAGCGAGCTTGCCCAATGCAAACAATATAAAACTACGCCCGCACCCATTTACCTTCGCCAACATTGCGAGCTGCTCCCTGCATTTCCAGGAGCGTGAGAGTGGCGTTGAGCAATGCGGGCGAAAGCCCGGAAAGAGCAAGAAGATCATCAATGGTTGCAGGTATGGATGTCAAAGCGCTGTACACACTGGTTTCCTCCGGTGACTGTGGCTCAAAGAGTGCAACTGGCGCACTGGTCTCCACTGCGCTTCTTCCGAGATCGGCCAAAATAGCCTCAGGACTCGTCACAAGCGTCGCACTTCCCGTAGCGATAATTTGGTGACATCCTTCGTAGTTTGCATCGAAGATTTGGCCCGGTACGGCATAGACATCTCTATTATAGTCGAGTGCCAGATCGGCAGTAATAAGCGAACCAGACCCAACTGCCGCTTCCAGGACAACTGTTGCCGGACACAGACCCGCAATAATTCTGTTGCGGGCAGGGAAGGTAAATTTGTCGGGAGCGGTATCCAAAGGAAACTCGGATAGTATGAGTCCTCCTGCTTTGATTATGTCTTCGCAGAGGGCTGAATTGGATTTCGGATACATCATGCCAAGCCCGTGTCCGACGACTCCGACTGTCTTGCCTTTGTGCCGCAACGTTTCGCGCGCCACTTCGGCGTCGATGCCAAAGGCCAACCCGCTCACCGTTACCATGCCCGCACGCACGAGTCCTTCGACCATTTTTTCTACCACTCTTTTGCCATAGGTGCTCATATTGCGCGTCCCCACCAGTGCGATACACGACTGCGACACAATATCGAGCGAGCCCTTGTAGTAGAGAAAAATCGGTGCATCATCGATGACAGACAGCAGCGCCGGATACTCTTCGTCTTCACGCGTGGTAAAAGAAATGGATCGTTTTGCCAGTTGCAACTCATAGCTGGCTACATCGAATTCTTCTAAGCGATTGAGCACTTTGATGATGGTGTCGGGGCGGCAGCCCAGCTTTTTCAGCAGAACCTCGTCGAGTGCTTTCAGGGCGATATCGAGTGATCCAAAGCCTTCCAATAGCAAATCGTACCGACGTTTGGTAAGAATATTCAGGTACGACCACGTGAGAGCTGTGTGCAAATTCATAGGTAAAAATTTTAGCGAGACGCTCATTGTGCGTGAATGAGAATTCAAAAAAAACTTTTTATGAGTATCGATTTTTGGCTTCCAATAAATCAATTCGGCGTTCTGCGGATCAAAAGAACGCCTGGAGGTTTGTGATTGATAATTGAGCAGTGATCCTTGATACTATCCGTCCAGTCGCTAGTGTTAATTTCAGCGCTGATCTTTCTTTTATATCATAAGCCGCCTTAGCTCAGTGGTAGAGCATCGGTATCGTAAACCGAGGGTCCCGGGTTCAAATCCCGGAGGCGGCTCCACGTAAAGCGGCTACGCCGCCACGTGGCACAGCCATTTACTATTGAAAATTTCCTAGGTTCCCTGCCGGACCTTAGAGGTCCCCTTTGGGGCCGTAGTCAGCCGCGGCTGACGTAGGCTGGAAATCCCGGAGGCGGCTCCACTACATTCCGTACGAATAACAATTATAGCAAGCTCGAAGCGTAACGTTTTGCTGTGCCTTACCGTCTTCTCTAGCGGCTCCACTCTTATTCTTCCTTGATAACCACTCCCTTTTGCTCCTCTTTTTGCAGGAGCCTTCAGGAACGGAGCGGATGTCGACTGCGACTACGAGAATGCTTTTCTTACTCTATTCTCCATTTTTTTATGATGACCGACGACACAAAAGAGCCAGTACACACCCCAGATACAGCTCCAGCAATGGAACCACAGGAGGCTGACCATACGGCAAATAAGCCAACTCCAGAGGCTTCGAAGCAATAAAAAACGATTCATCTCTGCCGCGTAAAACCGGCAGAGACAGAGCAAATTAATATATCTCGCGACATTAGTCATCTTCTCTTTCTCATGTGGCTTTTTCATGCAACGCTGCGTAACGATTACTTGACTAAATTTATTATTATTGTACTATAAATAAGATTGCAGGACAGTGCACGATGCACAAACGTCTTGTTTTCGGCCTACTCGTTGTAGGCTCCTGTTGCTCATTTACAGCCTCGGACAATTCAATTTCAGAAAGCGAGCTCGCAATGACCTCAGCGATCATGGTTCTCAGCCTGCTACTTCCGACCCAGACGGTGACCAACGTCAAATTTGTCGACGAGGGATTCATTTTCCCTGTTGTCTTCCAGGTCGACACTACACAATACACCTGGACGGGCGGTAAATTGCCGCTCCTCAAAAACAAACCTACAGCTATCGTGATTCCGCCGGGACCGCACACTATTCTCTGTCGCAACTCCACATTCGGCTTCCCGCAGCCGGTCGAGTTCGCGATTGTAGAACAGGATGGTACCGTTTTATGGGAATCTGGTGTCACGGTCGACTCGAAACGAGTCGACATGCAATCAGGTCAGACGCTCGAAATCCGGGTTCAAAAACCTTTCTTGTCCTACAACGGACAGAAAGTGTTACTGCCGGTTCAGGGCGTCCATGCTGTCTTGATCGGCACCCGACCCTACTGGTTCTATTTCTCAAATGATAGGCCAGCAATTTCAGGACAAGAGCCAGCATACTACGGCGACTTTCCTCTGGGGTATGAAGAGTATCCCAATGGAATGTTCTTCTTGGCAGACGAAGCCAACTGGGGCATTAAGGGTGTTGCCAAGGATTTGGCCCATAAGATCTACACGGACGTGCATCAAAACAAGTTGACAGCCGACCACCGGGGAAACTGTCACTGGTCACTTCTTACGACAATGACTCACGACGGCCTGGTGCCACCGGAGCTTAAAAATCTGACCGAAGCCGATTTCGAAAAGGCCATCGAGAAAGCTTTCGTAGGAATGTTGGCGCACAACTTCCATCGCCCGATTCCCGCCGGGGAAATTAAATACCTCAAGAGCCTGAACATGCTCCCGCCGGATTTCAGAGAACAAGGAGAAACGCTGATTTCCATGGCCGAAGATCTTACGCTCGCAAAGGGGCCACACGGCCTCTCTCGCTGGCGCAAGATCCGTGCCAAGCAGATCGAGGCAGCGAAGAAAGCTGCCGAGCCCAAGGCCAAGCCGGCCACCCCGAAGTAATACTGTCCGAGCAACAGGAAAAGGCCCACATGACGTGGGCCTTTTTACAGTGACTACGAAACCGCTTATTTGCTAATTTATAATAATTATGTTATAATATACACATTACATCCATACCCACACTCTCCTATGAAGAAGAAAAACTTTGCGAGTCAGATTGGTTCTGCCGCTTTGGTTGCGGCAATTGTCTCCGGAGCTGTCACGTCTGCCAGCCTGTCTTTTGCCGAAAGTGCGAGTGACACATATCAGCCAAAAATGTCGATCGACGGTCAGACAAGGCCGCAGTTCCGTCCGATGGAACAGAACCATAACCTCGATCAAATGAAAAAGGCCGATGGCACTCAGGATAAATTTCGTCCTATGAATACGAACGATACAATGCTGCCACCGTCCGAGAACTTTAAGGGTGACGTAAAGAATGCCGCTGGCAATCAGCCGACCGATCGAATGCAGCAGCCGATGAAGCCATTCGACGTTTTCAAGAAACTTCTCAATGGCAAGGGCGAGCAGACGACTTCGGCTCCAACTACAGATGGATCGAATCCATCCAATGAGCGCCGGATGTTACCTCCTCTTAAAAAAATGCCGATAGAGACAGACATGAAAAAGACTGAAGAAAGTTCGATGCCTCAAACCATGACAACGGATCAGAAGAATGAAACGATGCAAAAGCACTCTGATCAGAAGCCAACTGGCAATGAGCAAATGGAGCAATCTAGGCCGCCGATGTCTGTTACTAGTCTCAAGAAAATGCTTACAAAGCTTGAGAAGCAGAAAGTTCTTTTGGCCAAGAAGGTCGCCTTAAACGACAAGCGCATTGCCGACACCGAGGCGAAGATCGAAAAGACAACCAAGGAATCGCTGCTTAAGTCGCTCAATGCCAAGCTCGAACGTTACGAACTGGAAGGCGAAAAATTGGCTGAGCGCCTGGAAGATATCGATGCTCAAATCGAAGACATCACTCTCACTATCGAAGAAATGGAGGTGATGGAAAGTGAGGTGACTGAATAAGAAACCGCGCCACCATAAAACGGCTCGCCGAACGGTGCGCCGTTTTTTTATTTGCAATCTCGCGGCTCGAACGCCATATTCACAAAAAAATGCGACTGCATGAGATTGCCACAAACAAATTCATGTCTGTGCGCAAGCCCGGACAATTTTTTCGGACGCAAGACCCTCTATACTAAGCAGCAATGCCTGCCAAGAAAAAATCCGCCCCGAAGACGAAAAAAGCTCACGCCAAAAAGCCGGCGAAGCCACATAAGCATAAGAAAGTTGCGCCACACGCAGATGTTGCTTCTGCGCAACAATCTACCTCAAGTACTCCTCCGGCAGCAGTAACTCCAGGGTCCATTGGCACACCATTACCTGCTGCTGCTTCACCGATTGGAGCAGCATTGCCTTCCTCAACAACGCCTGCACCTCTTGGTGCGTCACTGCCCTCTGCCAATCCAGCTGCTTCCATTGGCGCTGCGCTGCCGAGCGCTGCTCCTCCTCCACCCGTTGTTCCGCTGGGAACATCACTACCTTCCGCCGCAGCACCACTCGGTTCACCGCTCCCTTCGCCAGCACCGCTGGGTGCATCTCTTCCTGCTGCGACTCCTTCATTTGGCTCTCCATTACCATCATTCACTCCTACTCCAAAACCTACTGCGCCAACGATTGTAGAAAAACCGAGAGGACCAAATCTGCTCCAGCGCATCTTGCATGGTATTTTCCGTTCACGCATCGCGCGCATCGGCATTCCGCTTGTCGTCGTAGTCGGCGCATTTTTTTTACTGCGCTCACTGCCGTGCAGCATTCATGGCGACTACAGCACGTGGCAAGTATGGGGACGCCTAGCGCCTAACCTCGTGTGCTCGCTGGATTTAAGCAATAACGCCACAAAAATAACAACCGCTGCTCTCGATAAGCGTATCGGCACATTCAAGAATCTGACCGCGTTACACTTGGCCAATAATAAGTTGGCAACTATCGGTACATCAGTTTTTGCCTTACCGAAACTAGAAACACTCATTCTCGATGGCAATCGTTTAGTTGCTGTCCCAACCGATATCGACAAACTGTGGAAGCTATCCACACTGAGCCTTAAAAATAATGCACTGCGCGAACTGCCGCCGAATTTAATGAACATGCAGTCGGTCGTGCAATTGGATATATCGGCCAATCGCCTGCGTAATGTGCCCAAAAGCATGACGAGCATGAAAAACTTGCGCTCACTGAATATCTCACAAAATGCATTTAGTGGTATCACTCTCGAAGTGCGCAGCCTCACGCAGCTCACCGAATTGGTTGCGGGCGCTACGTCTCTCACTGCCGCTTCGCAGAAGAAAGTACAGACGCTCATGCCAGGCACCACTATTTATTGGAATAATGATGCGATGCTCTCCCGCGGACCAAAGTGGTATTCCGGCTTTCAGCTATCGGGATCGGGTGCAGCACTCAGTACACCTGGCGTAGTACCTGCGCGTCCCAAAGCCGTCACTGGCACACTTCTCTCTATTCCCATTGCACCGCCGGCAACCAAAGCAACGAAGGCAAAAAAAGCCGCCACTCCCTCGGCGCCGGCCGGCACTCCGCCAACATGTCCGAATATTTTGGATATGAATTCCTACAGCTTCTGCATTCCAGAAAAATGGACGACCGTCATCGACCTTACCAATAAGACAACCGAACTAGTGGATGCCAGCGGCACAACCGTTGCCACCATGAGCTGCCCGCTGAAGCCCGGTGAATTTAAAAACTGGGCGATTTCTACCAGCGCCAGAAGCTACGTACGGGATGGCAAAACGTATACGGCTGATTTGTGGATTGGTAGCGCAGTGGATGGCGCATCGGATGATTTGCTCATACTGTTTGTGCATCTGAATGATCTCGCTCACTGGTATGGCGATGGATCGGCCGATGTAAAAGATTCCTGCATGATTGTCAGCACTCAGCCTCTTTACGATCAGGAGATTTTCCGGACTATTCTGGCATCCATCTATTAGATGATTAGGCTGATGCCGCAAAATTCATCGATTGAAAGACCTAGAAAGAGTAGTATGCGCACCTATGGACGACATTTTCGATGTGATCGTTATCGGCGCGGGACCTGCCGGCATGATGGCGGCTGGCCGCGCGGCAGAATTCGGTAGAAAAGTGCTGCTGCTCGAAAAAAATGAGAAGCCAGGAAAGAAGTTGCTTATAACTGGCGGTGGTCGATGCAACGTCACCAATGCAGAGTTTGATAATCGCAGACTCGTCGAACGCTACGGGCCCAAAGGTAAAGCGCTGTTTTCAGCATTTGCCAAGTTTGATGCACAAGACACGCTCGATTTCTTCCATAAGCGCAATGTCCTCACGAAAATCGAAGAGGAGAAACGTGCGTTTCCGGTTTCGAATAAAGCCGAAGACATCTGGAAAGTGATGGTCGAGTACGTCAAAAAAAACAATGTGCAGCTCAAAACCCATGCAACCGTAAAGGGCTTTTCTGTTGATGATGCACGAATTTCTGGCGTGATGATGATCGATGGATCTCTTCTAAAGGCCAAAAACTACATTCTCGCAACCGGCGGCAAATCGCATCCGGAAACCGGTTCAACTGGCGAAGGATTTCAGTGGCTCAAAAATATCGGGCATACGGTTATCGAGCCCGACCCGGCACTTGTTCCCCTGTCGATACGAGAAAAGTGGGTGCCCGAGCTTTCGGGCATCAGCCTGAAAGGCGCCAAGATAACCGTGACGCAAGACGGCATTCGTCACGAAAGTCGTAAAGGAAAAATGCTATTTACCCACTTCGGCATCAGCGGACCGCTCGTGCTCAATATGAGTAAAGCGATCGGTGATTTACTGAAGAATGGTGATGTAACTCTTTCACTCGATCTCTTCCCAGCACTTGATTCCGGCGCACTGGACCGAGAAATTCTCACGATTTTCGAGCGCCACAAAAATAAGATGCTCAAAAACTGTCTGCATGAGCTGCTGGAAAACCGGATGGCGCAGATCGTGTTTCAAGTCGCCAAACTCGACGCCGAAAAACCGCTGTATCGCTTTACCAAGGAAGAGCGAACATTGCTTGTAAAAACCCTCAAAGACATGCGTATGACAGTTGCAGGATTACTCGGCGAAGACAAAGCGATCGTAACGAGTGGCGGCGTGGATTTGAAAGAAGTGCATTTCGGCAAGATGCAGTCGAAGTTGTTTGCCAACTTATTTTTTGCCGGCGATGTGCTGGATTTTGACCGGCCATCGGGCGGCTTTAGTCTGCAGATTTGCTGGACGACCGGATTTATTGCTGGCGAGAGTGCGGCGGCTGGCGAGACGGAATGATCCGTCTGAAAGTCGAGACGCGCCGGCCAGAAGATGAATATCAAATAAATATATAGGAGAAGGAAATTGCACTATCCGGCAGGTCTCGACTTTTCATCTTTCTCCTTGCTCATTTTTTCTAAGCGCCTACAATAGTTGAGTTCTAAACTATTTATTCCCCCCTACAATTCTATGTCGCAATTCATCGATGCACTCAACTGGCGCTACGCGACTAAAAAGTTTGATGCTACCAAAAAAATCTCACAGGCTGATCTCGATGAACTGCTCGAATCTCTACGCCTTTCAGCTTCTTCCTACGGCTTACAACCATGGAAATTTTTAGTAATTACGGATCCTGCCATGCGCCAGAAACTCCAAGCAGTGGCATGGAACCAGAGCCAAATAACCGAGTCATCGCACTTGATTGTTCTCTGTGCTAAAACCGATATAGACGAACAGTACATCAAAGACTTCGTCGCCTTTACAGCCAAGGAGCGCGGTGCAGACCCGGCCACACTTGCTGGCTACCAAGAGATGATGGTCAAAAATATTGCGTCTATGCCAATAGACATGAAACAAATCTGGATGGCCAAACAGGCCTACATTGCACTTGGAACACTCCTTACGGCTGCTGCCTTCAAGAAAATTGACGCAACTCCCATGGAAGGCTTCGATAAGGCAAAATTTGATGAAATACTCGACCTAAAAAAGAAAGGCTGGATGTCGGTTGTCGCCTGTCCTGTTGGCTACCGCGCTGAAGATGATTATTTAGCCAAAGAGAAGAAAGTCAGATTTCCAAAGGAACAAGTAATTGAGATGATGTAATACATTACTCAAAGAAAGGCACTGGTTACAACCAGTGCCTTTTCGAAGTACGAATCTCGAATGACGAATTACGACCATTCGTAATTCGTAGAGCGTAATTCGCTATTCGTTTACGCTGTAATCTATACAACCACCCGCTTGGTTGCTAAAAGTGGCAGCTACTCTTTCCTTGTTTCATCAGATATTTCTGATGATATTCCTCAGCCGGATAGAACGTGGTGGCTTCGACAACTTGCGTGACAATCGGCTTCTTCCATTTGCCCGATGCGTCGAGCGCCGCCTTGGAAGCCTCTGCCGCTTTCTGCTGATCTGGTGAGTGATAGAAAATAACGGAACGATACTGAGTGCCAAAATCCGGACCTTGGGCATTCATGGTTGTCGGATTGTGATTGTCCCAGAACACACCAAGAAGCGTGTCGTAACTTATAAGCGAGGGATCGTATTGGACCTGCACCACTTCTGCGTGACCAGTTGTATCGGTACACACCAGGTGATAACCCGGATTTTCGACGGTGCCTCCTTCGTACCCGACAGCGGTATCGATGACTCCGGGAGTCGTACGAAACGTTTCCTCAACACCCCAAAAACACCCAGCACCAAAGGTAGCGAGCTCAGATTTTGTCGAAGAAGTGTTTTTCATAGGGGCAAAGTATAGCAGAAAAGTCCGCAAACTGCAGATATTTCTCTCAAGAATTACCGGAATACTTCGATAATTCTCTTCTATGACGTAAGACCGATGAATTTTTTACAAATAACGTACAAGAACGTAGAACACAGAATGGAGAACGTTGAATGAATATTTTTATTCTATCGTTCTGTGTTCTACGTTCTTTCCAAGCTGATAGTTCCTTTTACAAAACTACAGTGTCATCAGAGCTATTCGATCTACCCCGCATTCTGAATATTCACCAGTGTGCTTCCGCTACCAATGAGCGCTTGATCAATGCTATAGGCAAGCGCTAAAAAACGATGCCAACCGTTGTGCAATGCCGTCGTATTGTATTGCGTGGTATAGGGCAACTTGCGCAGAACGCTTATGATTTTATTATCGACAACAATATTGATGTGATCGATCATTTCCTTATCCTGTTCGCCAATTTGCAGGGTGATGGTACCAGCAAGAATGGACTGACTTACTGGCGCTATAAATAGCATCGTCTTTACATTCTGTGGCAGGACAGCATCCACATTTATATCTTTAAATGCAGAGCCGGAGTGCTGCGACGTGGTGGATAATGACAGAAGTGCTGCGGCTGCAGCAGCTTCGTTGTGGTAGCGCTTACGTCTAGCCAAAACAATACTCACGCCAATACCGAGTACCACGAGAGTCATCAGAATAATCGATGGCAACACCCAATTCGGCTTGCCGTTTGGATCGTTGCCCCGAATGCCGAAAATGCTTTCCAGCAGAGTGCCGACCGGCTCAAAGACCGCACTTATCACACGCTGCGTACTGTTGATACTATCGATACGCTGCGGCGTTGGGAGTATCTCTGTTGTATTGGTACCCGAACTGGTATCGCCAAAGACACGCAAATCTCCAAACACATCGCGGCGGCGGGCAACCGTTGCGCGCACCGGCAGCACGGCGGCGGTTCCGAATTTTTTTACCATTTCTTTGTACCGATCTTTTTCGATGTTCAAACTTTTTTTCTGTACGAGATCATCATACAAATGCATGCTGGACAGTGGTGTGAGTGTGCCGATTTCGATGGCGACGCGAATGCTCAATGGCGCACCACCTTGCAGAAATCGCAGAACTTCCCGCACTGTTCCGCCGTCGAATCCTTCGGGATCATCCAAAATGCCCATAATGATATCGGCTCGCTGATCGTCGCGCAGCTCTACGCGCGTCTTAGGTCTGGAGCTAGCCGTACTCCCGCTCTCGGTGAGCACCGTACTCGAAACGTCGGATGTCGGTATTTCCGCCGCAGCAACCATGCCGATTTCGTATAAGACAAACTGAATGCAGCACACCGTTGTCAGCAGGCTGACAAAAAGGAGTGAAACCGTCTTGCGGTGGCGCACAACGCAGATCATGAATGTTTGCGTGGAAAATCGTTTACTCAGCCGGTAGATATTTTGCTACCTTGTCCCAGACAGCGGGCGCATCGTTGTCGGCTTTCACGATGTAATCTTCGGCACCCAAACGACGACACTCGGCCTTATCGATATCGAGACTCAAGTTGCTGAGCACCACAACAACCGGCAGACGCATCTCCTTCTTTTTGAAATGAGCCAAGACTTCGTAACCATCCATATTCGGCATGATCAAGTCGAGTAACAGCAGATCGAATTTCTCTTTAGCCAATGCATCGATTGCCATTTTGCCGTCGCCGACAACCGTTACTTTGACGTTCGGGTGCTGCTCGAAATGCGTCTTATAGAGCGTGGCAATAAATGCTTCGTCTTCAGCGATCAGAATGTTTCTCATACGGTAGGGGGAGGAAGAATGGGGAGATCGATGGTAAAGGTAGTGCCTTCGTTCTCCTTCGAGACAAAGGATACGCTGCCATGAAGGAGTTGGACAATCGAATGCACAAGATACAAGCCGAGTCCTGTTCCAGACGTTTCCTTCTTCATCACATTCTCGGCACGGAAGAACTTCGTAAATATTTTCTCCTGCTGATGCTGCGGTATACCGTAGCCCGTATCCGTAATATTAATACGCACACGCTGTGCATCGGATTCTACTTTGATGGATACTTTTCCGTTGTCGGGTGTGTATTTGATGGCATTACCAAACAAATTGCTGATCGCTTCTTTAATGAGCGGCGCATCGGTAGTGATTTTGAGATTCGCATCGCAGACCTGCTCGACCACCTGATGACGGCGCTGGCATTCGAGCACGTAATCCGATGTGATTTCGGTGATGATTTCATTGAGCGCAATTTCGCGTGGAATGATATTGAGTTTTCCCGCTTCCAAACGCGAGATGTTCAACATGGTGTGAATCGTTTCAGCCATGTGCACGACATACTCCATGGAGCGCTTGAGCATTGTGCCGGCTTCCGGCGAAACGGCACCGGCTTCTCCGCGCTGCAACGCACCAATTGCCAGACGAACGGCGGTAAGCGGCGTGCGAAGCTGGTGAGAGGCGAGCGACACGAATTCGGACTGCGCCTGTTCCAAACGCTTGCGATGGGTAATATCGCTAAGGATTCCCACGAAGAGCTGCACCTTGCCCTCGCGACGGATAGGGAAGAACGTGAGTTCAGCATTGAACTCACTCCCGTCTTTACGCTTGCTAATAAGCTCTTCGGTATGGAATTCGTTGCCCTGCGCAATGGCGATATTCATGGATTCCAGAATATTGAGCGGCGTCCTGTCGGAGTGCAGCATTGTCATTTTCTGCGACAAAATATCGGCATGCGCGTAGCCAGTGAGTTTTTCCCATGCCGGATTGACGTACACAACCGCCATGTCGGATGTTGCAATCTGGATGGCGTCCGTCGAGTATTCCACGGCCAACTGGAACTTCTTGGTGTTCTGCACTTCTTCTTCGATGCGATCTTTGGCGCGGCGGATCAAATCTTCCTGATGACGACGTTCGGTGACATCGCGCACAATCTGCGAGGCACCGAGGATTTTGCCCGATTCGTCTTTGAGCGGGTTGTACGACATTTCGTACCAGAAGATACCCACTCCTTCGTCACCCATTTGCTCGATAACGCTAAATTGTTCGCCGGCTAGAGCGCGGCCCCACAGCTCGCGAGCTTTCTCGCGACCTTTGGGATATTCACCGAATGCGTCGTCGAGTAGGTGCATTGTGCGCGCAATCTTCTTGCCATAGCGACGCTGGAATTCGTGCGCATACACCGAGTTGAAGGCAATGAAACGGAAATCCGTATCCACAGCTGCAATCCAATCGCTTGTTCCTTCGAAGATGCCGGTAATGCGCTGGCTTTCAAACTGCAATGACTTGGTTTTAAGATCGACTGCCTTCTTCACGTCATCATCGTAATGCTCGACGCGATTGACCAGCACGTTAAAGAAATGCGCCATGCCATCCACTTCTACGCAGTCTAAGCGACCGATGCGCTTGGAAAAAATGCCACCCGAAATTTCTTCAGCTTGCTTCGTAAATAACTTCAGTGGCTTAAGTGTTGCCCGAATAATGGCGTGCATCATGACAAAAATGACAAGGATCATCATGAGCCCTGCGATGATGATCATTTGTTCATCGCGCAGTGCAGCGGCATCCATGTTAAACAACTGGACCAAATTGGCCGCTGGAGAATCCATTCTCAACTCTTCTAACTGACTATCAAGCAGTTTGGCCGACGCGGCGGCAACCAGTAGATCGTCCGCCAGCTTTTTATCTTTCTTATTACTTCTGAAACTTGTGACCATGTCGATAATTTTCCGCTCCAGCTCACCAGACTTTGTTTCATATACCTTCAGACGGCCTAGTCCAATAGGATTTCCCTTAAGCGTTTTTTCCAGTTCTTTCACAATATCTTTCTCCCGTGTTGCGAGAGAAAGACTCACGTCGCCGCTTTGCCTGGAACTCAACTGCTGCAAGGCTTGCGTCCGCTGCTGCTGAATATTTTGCAGGTCCACAATAAGGGCGCCGTACTGTGCATCTTGTATCCGCAGTGACTGCGACAACATATACCCCACCCCTGCTATGACACAGAGACTTAAGACCAGCGTGGGGATGATAACTTTTCTTTGTATTTTCATGTGAGAGATACAGTCGTGTGCGTTTGACACAAAAATATCATATTAGTATAGCACTTTTCCCTTTCTAGTGCCAGAGGCTGTTTGGCAGAGGAATGACGAACTATGTATGATAATCCCATGTCCGATGGACATGGATGACAGCTCGTAGAATTATTCATCCATCAGACTTGATTCTCTCCCGATATATTTACCACTTCTTTATGCGCCTGCGCCCTCTGCCTACTCTGCTGATCTGCACTCTTGTCTCGACCTTTTTTCTGGCATCCTGTAAAGATAAAGCCATCGTGCAACAAGTGGCAACTCCGCCGTCGAGTGTGGCACTCTTTTCGGCTCCAGCCATTGCACAACCGGACCCAACGATCGATGCCGGCAAAGTCTTTACGCAAGCGGCTACCGAACCGATTCGCTTTTCCACCCAAGGAATCGGCGTGGCAGTTACCAAGCGCCAGACACCGGCACTCTCGCTCATCCGCTCGGTCCAGTCGAACAACAAGGCCTGCAGCACCATCACTCCCGCCGATACCTTCACCAAGCTGAATGAGACGTACGCAAAAGCAAAAGCGACTTCCTATGTCATCACGACCGTACGCGATTCTTCGAGCTACATTGTAACGGTGATTCCCAACCTGATAAAAGCAACCGACATCGCAGCAGCACAGCGAGATTTTCCCTCCTGTACGCCCAATGTCGGCTACCACGTTTTCAAAGTATCGCCGAGTCAGATTATTTTTAAGACACCATGTCTGCCAATCGATGCGGGGTGTGAAGCGATTGCAAAAAAAGTAGATGCATCGCTCGCTGTGAAATAGCAAATCAGGTTGTAGCGTTTAGAGAATTATTCACAAAATGAAGATCTTCTCATAGTGTTCCTTCTTGGTTTCTCGTAATTCGTTCTTCGTAATTCGTACGTCGCCTTCTGCTGTTGAATTGAGCTACTATACACGCATGATACTCCCCGTTCTTCCGCCCCATCTTACCGATCATGCCGATCTCTTCATTGCGCTAAAAGCCGCTGCAGCTGGCGGAGAAATCATTGCGCGTGAATATCCCAACACGCAAAAAGTGGAAGCAAAAGGCATTGGCGATTTGGTATCGGCCGTTGATCGTGAAGCCGACAGCGCAATTATGACAATTCTTCAAACGCACTGCCCTACAGATGAAGTGCTATCCGAAGAACTGAATCCGACGAATGCCAATCGATCAAAGCGTCTATGGATTGTTGATCCACTCGATGGCACGGCCCCGTTTCTTTTTCGGCTGGGAGAAAATATTCCATGTGTGTTGATTGCTCTACAGATAGAGCAAGTGACAACGGTGGGCGTCGCCTTCTTTCCTCTCAGTAACGAATGGTTCTATGCAGTGAAGGATGCAGGTGCCTATAAGGATGGGCAAAAAACGTCACTGAGTCCTCGCACAGAGCTTGCGGCAAGCTGGATAGAGATGAACCACTATGGAGACGCTGCACTCGAAACAGACGCGTTTACACAGCTTTCTCATCAATTACGTTCAAAGAATGGCGCGAGACTTGTAACCGTCTGCAGTCCCAACTCCGGCGTCGCGCTGCGACTGCTTGATGGAGAATCCCTGCGCAGTGCCGTTATTCACGATAATAATCCGACGAATCCCAAACAATGCGCATGGGATACCGCAGCCATTCAATTGATTATCGAGGAATCGGGTGGCACGATGGTGAATGCGAAGGGCGAACGCTATGATCCGTTTAAGCCGGAGATGATTATTGTGGGGAGCGAGAGTGTGTGCCGAGAGATAGTAAAGATAATTGTTTGAGAAATTCGAAGATCAAAATCCTCAATATCAGACAAGATGCAAGAAACAAGATACAAATCACAAAAATTATCAAAGTAATAATAATCAATCACCAAGAGAGCGCCGTTTCTCGGCGCGGTACTGAATAAAAATAAACCCTACAATCTCAGCAGCGGGCGTCCCCGCCCGCGGTGTTCGATCAAAATAACATTGCAAGGCTTTGATTTGCCCTGTTGCTCTATCACCGCTGCGGCTAGAAAAGCCGCTCTCGATTTGATATATTGATTCGTTGCACCATCAACCTTGGATCACGCAACTATTTATCTGTGCACGAAAACTCATTTTCTGTTATACTGATTGGATTCGTCAAAAAATCACACACACAATTTATACCAACACACACCATGACCATCGAAGCTTGTATCGCGCATGCGATCCACAAAGATTTAGACATTATTGAGGCGCTACCCGAAGTCTATGATCTTCCGTTTGATCAGCTTGAGCATCATATCGATGACTACATTCATAAGTTGCAACGCAGCTTGGTTGATACAGTCAAAAGCCTCGGCGAGCCCTATCTTAAGAGCAAAGACGCGGCTGGCCTGTGTATTACGTGTCTGCGCGCTGGTGTGTCTATCCCGCCACAAATGATGATGAAGATGTGTCAGACCATCATGCAACTCTCCTCAATGGACGCAAAGTTCATTGCCGATACCGACAGTGGTACGAGCTTGTACTACATGAAGATGAGCCTCGCTCGGTAAGTACGTGGAAAGGACTCAGAGGAAACAAAGGATATGACACAATAAATCAATCAGGATGATTTGATGTATTTCATCGTAAAAAATTCCAGCCGATAAGAATCGTGAGCAACAAAGAATCCTTTGAGTCCCTTGAGTCCTCTGAGTCTTTTGAGTCCTCGCGCTTTAGCGCTTTGCAAACTGTGGTGCTCTGCGTGCTCCGTGCAAACCTGGCTTCTTGCGCTCTTTCTTGCGGCTGTCGCGGCGGAGGAATCCTTCGGTCTTGAGTGATGCGCGGTAGGCTGGATCCATGAGAACAAGTGCGCGGGAAATACCGAGGCGCATGGCGTCGCTTTGAGCAACTTTACCTCCACCTTCCACAAATACTTCGAGATCCACTTTTTTCATCTGGTCTGTGATTGCGAGGGGAGCGAGTGCGTTTTCAATACCAATACCCACGAAATAGGCTTTCATAGTGCCACCATTCACTGTTACTTTTCCCTCACCGTCTTGAAACATGCGTACGCGGGCAATGGCGTTCTTGCGCTTGCCGAGGCCGTAAAAATAGGGACGCTGGGTAGACATAACAGTTTAGAGAGGGAGTGGCAAAGGGTTCTGAGCAGTGTGCTTGTGCTCGGTGCCTGTATAAATGTGCAGGCGCTTGAGCAAGTGTTCGCGTGTCAGGTTCTTTGGTAGCATACCTTTTACGGCCAAACGAACAACGTTTTCTGGTTTTTCATCCAACATGCGTTCAACGGACGTCTCCTTGAGTCCACCAAAGTAACCGGTGTGGCGGTAGTACTTCTTCTGCTCGAGCTTGGCACCCGAGAGCTTAATTTTGTCTGCGTTGAGCACAATAACGTGTGCACCACAAATGAGGTGAGGCACAAACGATGCCTTGTCCTTGCCACGCATCACTGTCGCAATGCGCGAACAGAGGCGGCCGAGCACCTGGTCTTTGGCGTCAACGACATACCAAGCGGACTGAGCAGATGGTTTAGGGAAAGAAGTTTTCATGATTTAGGAATTGGTGACCGATGTATCGGATGTTTTCTTGGCTTTCTTTGGCTTCTCTGCCTTTGGAGCTTTAGGAGCTTTTGGCTTCTTGACTGGAGCATTCATTACTTCTGGCATAATCACTTCTTTGCCTTCTACGAGAACGAGATCGACCATTTCGGCGCCATCTCCTTCGCGCATACCAACCGCTTTCATGGAGGTAAAGCCCGAGTTGCGGCCTTCGTAACGCTTAATGAACACTTCCATAATTTTGCGGCAAGCGTTTGGGTGCGTGACGACTTCGTTGATGCGGCGGATAGCCACATCGGCGCGATCTGTCTTTCCAATCGTAATAATTTCATCGACCATCGGCTTCAAGACTGTTGCACGCTTCTTGGTGGTACGAATCTGTTCATGCAACAGCATAGACGTGAGCATGCTACGCAACATCATCTTGGCATGCGAAGGTTTCTGGGAGAGCCGGTGGCTATGGTTACGATGGCGCATGAGGGTCAAGAGAAAGGTGCCTTAGTGTAGGAAAGTCGAGCTCTATTGTCTACTCCAAATTAATCTTCGGTCAGAGTGAGGTTTCTTGTGGCAAGTGTCTGCCGAACTTCGTCCAAAGCCTTGGTACCAAAACCACGGAAATTACTGAGGGTGGCTGGCGAACACTTAACCAATTGCTCGATGGAGCCGACGCCGGCATTGATGAGCGAATTAAGTGTGCGAGGCGACAAATTGAGGATTTCGATTGGCGTATAGCTTTCCTTGGTAACAGAACGCTCAGCCTCTGGAGCAACCTGGCTGGTGCGTGTGAAGTCGGCCATGAATTCTTTCTCCACTGTTTCCTGATCGAGGGAGAAGAAGCTGAAGTAGTTACTGAGGAGCTGGCTGGCGAAACGTACTGCTTCGTCGGCAGAAAGAGAACCGTTTGTGACCACTTCGATCGACAGCTTCTCCAAGTTTGTGCGCTGACCAACACGAGCAGACTCGACATCGAAGCGAACTTTTTCAACTGGGCTGAAGACGGTATCAATGTGGATGAGACCTGGTTCGTTCAGGCGCTTGTTGCGCTCCGTTGCCTGTTGGAAGCCAACACCCTTCTCGACGGTTAAGTCGAGCTTGATGGAAGCGCCTTTCTCGAGGTGCATGATTTCGTAGTCTGGGTTGAGGATTTCGATATCGGAGCTGGCCTTGATATCGCCGGCCGTGAGGACCTTTGGTCCTTTGCCTTCGAGAGTAACCACTTCTGCCTCTTTGTGGTGCTTGCGCAGTTTGACCTGCTTTAGGTTCAAGCTGATATCGAGTACAGATTCACGCACACCTTTGACGGTGGTGTATTCGTGGCTTGCACCGTGTACACGCAGCGATGCGATAGCGGCACCCGGCAAACTGCTGAGCAATCCGCGACGCAGGGCATTTCCCAGTGTCATACCGTAACCTGGAGGAAGTGGGCCCACGGTAAAGATTGCGTGGTTGGCGTTCCCCTTGGAAACGAGTGTGTGTGTGACCTTTGGCAGGCCTATTTCTTCCTGAATGATATGCATGGGTGAGAAGAAGGAAAGAAACGGAGGAGGATGCCGCGCATCCAGAGAATAAAAATGTGCGAAATTTAACGAGAGTAGAATCCGATCACTTTACGCATATCGATTGCCTGTTCGAAGTGCTTTTCTTCGGATGGCAGAGCCATCACTTCGAAACTGAGGGCATTCGTATCCACCTTCAGCCAATCTGGAGGTGTGTAACGCTGATGTGCCTCCATGATGCCGGTAAAGACAGACGACGCCTTTGTCTGACTGCGGACAGCCACTTTGTCGCCAGGTTTAATCTGATACGAAGCAATCGTGACGCGCTGACCGTTGACAGTAAATAAGCCGTGCGAGATGAACTGACGGGCCTGCATGCGCGTGTTGGCAAAACCAGCACGGAAGAGGGTGCTGTCCAAACGACTTTCGAGTGATGATTTGATGAGCGTGTCTGTAGCCCCTACGCGCTTGGTTGCCTCACCGTACATACGAGAGAGCTGACGATCGTGCACACCGTAGACCAAACAGACCTTCTGCTTTTCCATGAGCTGGCGTCCGTATTCCGAGAGCTTGCTTCCGCGACCGCCTTTGAGGTTTGGAGCCTTACCGGGAGCAGCTGGCTTCTTCTGCAAAATTTTGTCGTATTTGTCAGAACCGAACAGGTTGATACCTGCTCTCCTGCACTTCTTTGCTTTAGGACCGGTATATCTCATAGGAATGGAGAATTTAGAATGTAGAATGCAAGATTAAACGCGTCGTGGCTTTGGAGCGCGGCAACCACCGTGTGCGATTGGCGTGGTGTCGATAATGGCATCGAATGCGACTCCAGCAGCCTGTAAACCACGGATAGCCTGTTCGCGACCTGGGCCGATTCCTTTGATTTCGACGGTGAGAGTCTGAATTCCATACGATACGACTGTTCCCATCGCCTTTTCGGCAGCGACCTTGGCTGCGTAGGGAGTTGCCTTGCGGCTACCCTTGAATCCCGATGATCCTGCACTGGCCCAACCAAGAACCTGTCCGGCTGGATCGGTGATAGTGACAATCGTGTTGTTTTCGCCGGCTGCAATACACGCGCGTGCCTTGGTAACAGTGCGCTTTGTCTTCTTTTTGCGACGAGCGGCAGGCGACGTGTCTTTCTTTGGAGCTTCTGCAGCAGATGATGGACCTGCTTCGAGAGCAGCGAGGATAGATGCAGCCTTGGATGGAGCTTTTTCAGCCATAAAGTAGGGGGTTTACGTCTTGGTAAGAGTAACGCGACCGGAGAGACCTGTCTTTCTCTTGCCTCTCTTTGTGCGAGCATTGCGACGGGAAGTCTGGCCACGAACTGGGAGCTTTTTCTTGTGACGGTAACCTCTCCAGGTGCCGATATCCTGCAAACGCTTGATATCGAGCGACACTTTGCGGACCAAATCTCCTTCTGTGACCATTTTCTCAACCATGGAGCGCAGGAGTCCTTCCTGTGTTTCGGTGAGCTTGTCTGCCTTGGTATCAAAATCGATTTTCGCGTCTGTCAGCATACGACGTGCCGATGGACGACCAATGCCTTTGATAGCAGTCAGCGCCACTTCGACGCGCTTGTTTCCAGGGAGAATAACACCTGCGATACGGACCATAGAGAATGTAGAATTGAGGAGGTAGAATGCGAAATTAACCCTGACGCTGTTTGTGACGAGGGTTCTTACAGACGACTCTGCGCACGCGCTTACGCACGATAATACGACAGTCTTTGCAGCGGCGGGAGAGGGATGGGCGAACTTTCATAGGAGGGAATTACGCAACGGGAGTAGAAGGTGGGGCAAGAGGCGCAGGTGGTGGTGCGCGGCCAGCTGGATCATCGGAACGGAAACGATACACGATGCGTCCTTTCTTTAAGTCATACGGAGTCATTTCGATCTTGACGTTATCTCCGGGGAGAATGCGCACCTTATTGACGCGCATGCGTCCGGCAAGATGGCAAAGCAACTCATGACCCTTGGCTTCCAGAGACGTGATACGAACGCGGAACGTCGTATTTGGGTAACTCTCCTCTACGACGCCGATGAGTTCGATAACGTCTTTAGACACAAGGAATAATACATGACAAAAGCCGAGAGATCCTACCGACGTATTTGACATGGCGCAAGGCTCAGCATACCAAAAAGGAGAGAAGTAAGAATATTTGACTTGCTAAATTTAAATTTTATTTTGAATTTAAAATTGTCATCCTTTCTTAACGTGTTGTCTCCGCAATACCGGGCAACAGGTGCTGAAGCTCTGGTGCTTGCGCTCTTCTCACAATTTCCGGAGCGACGATTGCCATACGATCAACGACTGACTGTCGTTCATGTGCAATATGAATAAGAACCGATACTTGCAACATTCTCTCGTACCATCTTTGCAAAATTTCCTGTTCGTTGTCATTTTCATAAATGACAACTATTTCTCGCTTTTTATCGACATCCCACTGCGAGCCATCTAGCAGGAGCGCCAGAAGATCTTCGAGACTGATTTCGGGGTGATTAGTAACTACGTACTGCAATAAGTCGTCATACTCGTAGACTTTTAGGACTGATTCTTTGTCTGTATGTTCATTGCATTTCATCATCCTCAGGCAATAATCTCGCATCCCCCATCGGTGATGAGCACTGAATGTTCGAAATGACAGGCATTGGTGCCGTCTTTGGTGCGAATGGTCCAACCATCGCTATCGGTAGAAATATCGGATCGTCGACCCATGCTCGCGATTGGCTCAATGGCAATCATAGTATTGACCGGTAAAATAGGTCCAGACTCCTCTTCGCCCCAGTTGGGGACGTCTGGAAATTGATGGAGTGTTGTACCAAGGCCATGGCCTGTAAGTTGCTTGATGATGCAGTAGCCAGCTTTCTCGATGTGCTTTTGGATGTATGACGAAATATTTCCCACATGCACGCCGCTTTTTACCACCTCGCGGATCGCATCTTCGAGCGTGAATGACACAGTATCCAAAAATTCCTGCGCACCTGGTTCGGGCCTACCGGCCACAACGGTTGTGCATGCATCGGTATAAAGATTGTTATAAATGACTCCACCATCGAGCGAGACGATGTCGCCATCGTGCAGTACGCGATCGCCCGGGATACCGTGCACCACTTCGTCGTTCACCGAAATACAAAGCGTACCCGGAAAACCGTGATAGCCCTTGAACGCAGGCTTGCCACCGTTATCGCGAATAAACTTTTCAGCCGCTTTATCGAGCTCGAGTGTTGTGATGCCAGGACGCACAAGCGACGCCGTATGTTTGAGGCATCCCTGCAAAATTTTCCCACCATCACGCAGGGCATCGATCTGGCGAACGTTGAATATCTGAAAGGCTTCGGACATGGCTCTAGGATAGCAGAATGTGTACGAGAGAGGAAATGTGAAGAACGAGAAAATGCAATCATCTTCTTCGTTGTGTTGATTTTTTGACTACTCATCATCGAGTACAATCACGCCCAGCTCACGCAAATCATTCTGAAGAGAAGGATCGACATTGATTGCTGCACATTCATAGCCAGAATTTGTCACCATTCTCATGAGCGGAACAACGTCTATGATGTCGCTGAAGTCAGTGCAGCCGGCGAAATCCAAGATACAATCAGTGACAATGGCATCGCCATTCCTATCTTGCTTAAGAGCTGTTCTGGAATCATTAAATCGCATACGAATGCCGGCAACCTGCACTGTTGGCGGCTCCTGCACTTCAACTGACCCCGTTGTTAATTGATCCCCAATAGCAGATCGAATATCCCGCCGAAGGTCTCCGGTAGTATTTCTGGAGCACTTGCCATCCGTTCGTTCTTCCATGTCAGGCTTATCATCACATTTGTCGAATTTACTGGGCAATAGTGAACTCATGAGTAAATGGGGGAAACCAATGATATCATTACTATGAACTTTTTATTTCATGTGTCAAATTATTCAACACTTGCCTAAATCTGCCCTCTTGCCAATACTGTCGCTATGAAAATACACGATGTGAAAGACAAGAGTGTTGGCATGCTGCAGGAATTTAAAACCTTTGCCGCGCGCGGCAATGTCGTCGACCTAGCAATCGGTGTCATGATCGGTGCCGCGTTTAACAGCATCGTCAATTCGCTCGTCAACGATATTATTTTACCACCGATTGGACTGATTGTAGGCAAAGTCGATTTCTCAAACCTGTTTATCGATCTATCGGGCAATGGCTATAAAACCATTGGGGAAGCCAAAATCGCCGGTACACCTACCATCAATTACGGCGTCTTTGTCAATAATCTGATCAATTTTCTGATTGTTGCCGGCGTTGCATTCTTGATCGTCCGCGAACTCAATCGCTGGAAAAACAAAGAACGAAAATATGAACCGACTACCAAAGCGTGTCCATTTTGTGCAATGTCGATTCCGAAAGCAGCGGTGCGGTGCGGACATTGTACGTCGGAATTAAAATAAGAATTACGAATCGCGAATTACGAAGTACGATTAAATATCCGTAGCCGGGACGCAGCGTCCCGGGGATGAAGTATTTGATTGTAAAAATTCCCAAGACAAGAGTCTTGAAATGCAAAAAATCTTCTGAGTCTTCTGAGTCTTTTGCTTCCTTTGAGTCCTTTTTATGAGTCCTTATTTATCCAGGCTCCTCACCATTTTCTCCAAGCTCTCATACACCGCATCCATCGTCCGATCGCCGTTAATTTCGATTACTTTTCCTTCGTGTTTGTACTTGGCCAAAATGGGCAACGTACGTTCGACGAATGTCGTCATGCGTCGATTGATGGCCGTGAGGTCTTTGTCGTCAGCACGGCCTTCCTGCGCTGCTCGACCGATAATGCGCCTTACGGCGATATCGCGCTTGAGCAGCAAATGAATGCAGGTAAATTTACGCTCGGCTTCCTGCATGATTCTATCAAAATCACGCTGCTGCATGTCGTCACGCGGAATACCATCGAACAGAATTTTCTGTGTTTTGGGAATCTTTGCAACCGCCTCTTTCACCACCTGCATAATAATCTCATGTGGCACCAGTGCGCCTTTATCGATGTACGAACTGACTGTCTTGCCGAGCGTGGATTTGGACGCAGCGATTTTGCGCAGCTCGCCACCGGCTTCAAAAATCGTATAGTCGAAATCTTTTGCAATACGTTTCGCCTGCGTGCCTTTGCCAGAGCCTTGAATACCGAAGAGAACTAAGTCCATGAGTAGGTAAGGTAAGTACAGTAGGTATAGTAGGTAAGGTAGGTGAAAATTAAAAGACCTTGCGACAGAGACTTTTAAGGTGTACGATCGTACACATGGAAACCAGAAAATACACCCACGGATATCGTAAATTACTCGCTTGGCGCGAAGCTCATGGCCTGACTTTAGCTGTGTATCAATGTACTAAAAATTTTCCTACTGACGAACGCTTTGGAATCACTTCTCAACTACGCCGAGCATCAAGCTCTATTGGAGCCCAAATTGCAGAAGGATCTCGTATGCCAACACCTATCCATCGCAAGTTATACTATGATCGAGCCTATGCATCTGCTGCTGAAGTCGATAATTTTCTAGAATTAGCAAAAGATCTGCAGTACCTCGATATCGAAACTTACAATTCTCTTCTGGAGAGAGTAAATCACACTTCTTTTCTTACACTAAAATTATCACAATCTTGTACAAACAAACCACTTACCATACCTACCGAACCTACAATACCTACCTTACCTACTAAACAAGTTTATCATAATCATGCGCCAGAAGCTGCGCGTTGATCTGACGGATGAGTTCGAGCACGACACCGACGATGATGATCAGTCCGGAACCGGAGACAATCAAATCCGATGAGCTGAGAGTCGAGTATTTAGTGAACAGCAAAGGAATAATGGCCACGATACCGAGGAAGATACCACCCCACAGGTTTAAGCGACTCGATACTTTTGCGAGCATTTCGGCTGTCTGCTTACCTGGGCGAATGCCTGGGATGAATCCGCCGCGCTTCTGGATATTTTCGGCAAGATCATCTGGCTTAAACGTAACTGATACGTAGAAGTACGTGAAGAGAATAACGAGTAGGAAATACGCAACGATGTAGATCATCGATGGCTCCTGAGCGTTGAGATACAGCGTAATGAAGTTCACCACTCCGGCAAAGCGCGGTGCTGTCTGCAGGAACTGAGCGATGATACCAGGCAATGTAATGAGCGACACAGCGAAGATGATTGGCACCATGCCAGCCTGATTGAGACGAATGGGAATATTGCCTTTTACTCCGCGACCAGCGCCCTGATTGGCGTAAGTAACAGGAATAACACGGTTCGCATCGGTAAAGAGCACTACGGCCACGAGAGTGGCAACCGATGCAATCAGGAACAAGTAGAAAGCGCCCATTTTATCCTGACCGGCAAGAAACATGGTGGAAAATGTCTTTGGAATGTTGGCGACGATACCAGTAAAAATGATGAGCGACGTACCGTTTCCAATGCCTTTTTCGGTGATCAATTCGCCAAGCCACATGACGAAGATACAGCCGGCACAGACCATGATCATCGGGATGAGAACGTGTGGGAACGCTGTGTTGACGATATTACCCGCGCCGCTGCGGTTGAGAAGAACGAGGAAGCCGTAGCTCTGGACAAAAGCCAGAGGCCACGAAAGCCAGCGAGTGTAGGTGTTGATCTTCTGCTGACCCTGAATGCCTTCCTTGGAAATTGCCTCGAGCTTTGGGAAGATAACCGTGCACAGCTGCAAAATGATGGATGCGTTAATGTACGGCGACAAACCCAACATGATGATGGAGAAGTTCTGAATCGCTCCACCGGTGAGTGCGGCAAAAATACCCAGTGCGCTGCTGCTTTGTGCGCCGTTTTTCAAAAACGAAGCAAGAAGAGCTCTATCGGTACCTGGAACTGGAATGTGCGAGACGATTCTGTATACCAAAAGCAGCGCAATGGTAAAAAGAATGCGCTTGCGAAGATCGGGTGAACGCCAGAGCTGACGGAGGTATGTGAGGACCATAGAGAGAGATTAGGCTTTGTGGATAACGATGGATCCCCCAGCCTTCTCGACGGCCTCTTTGGCACTCTTGGATGCAGCATGCACCGTGAGCGTAAACTTCTTGGTGATTTCGCCGGAACCGAGAATTTTGACTGGGTGCTTGCCAGAGACGAGACGAGCTTTCTTGAGGGCGTTGACAGAATAGGAGCCAGCATCGAGCTTTTCGATAGTACCGATGTTCAGCACTTCGAATTCGATACGACCTGGACGGGTGAATCCACCGAGTTTTGGCTGACGGCGGATAAGTGGCGTCTGACCTCCTTCGAAACCAGCACGACGACCCTTACCGCTACGCGACTGCTGACCTTTGGTACCACGACCGGCTGTTGTGCCGGAACCAGAAGCATTTCCGCGAGCGCGGCGATGAACTTTGTGAGTGGCGCCGACGTTTGGCTTAAGAATGTGTACCATAAGAAGCGAGAGTAAGTATGCAGTGCATACGGGACAAAAGTATAGAGGACTTTCTAACGGACGCCTAGGGTAATAGGAAAAGGTCATTGGGTAAAGGCGAAATGAAGGCAAACAAAGGCAGAAAAGAAAGGTATGGGAAGAGGAAAGGCTATAGAGGAGGAAAGGAATATGAATAAAGAATGAAAGTAGTAGAGGCTTTATGGTTTTCTATTCCTCTCCTCTTCTCCTCCTGTCCCCCCCTTTCCTCATCAATTTTCTCTTGCAACTTTTTCTCACTTCGATTTCAATACGTCTGCAATGTTTGCACGCACTTCCACCCTCAGCCTCTCCCTTCTCTGCCTTACGGCGGAAGGTCGGCTGCGTGCGTAGCATTCTACGATAAAAACACGACGAGCCTCCCTTCCGAAGCGAATGGAGGCCGTTTTTGTACTATTTTTCTCTCATGACCGCTCACCCGTATTTCTTTCATTGGCCCTTTGGTTTTCCGCTTCGTGCGGAAGCCCGGTTGCGCCCTATGCGGACCGCTCTTCCCAGCTGCTGAATAGTTTTATTTCTCTTTCTTTTTTACTCATTATGGAAATAATCAAAACACCAGATACGCCAAAACAATTCGATTGGGCGAATATCTATTCTCAGGCATATGTCGATTACATTCGCTCCCGAACACCAGAGGAGACTTCGCGCCTTTTTAGCGATATAGGCATGCAAGGCAGGGAGCGTAAGCGCAGAAAAGAATGAAGCAATAGGGCAGCTGATTGGAATTGGTTCCTTAGCTGAGCCTTGGAACACACCCTAGGTTTCGTCAGAATGATGCTAATCACCCTTGCATTTATAGCAATTTAGCCCTTAACTATCTGCCGTTTATATGAAACAAGTCACCCAAATTTCGATTGTCCTACCCAACGTTCCAAGCTCGCTTGCGAAAGTATGCGATGCCATGCGCGCGGCTCAGGTAAACATAGAAGCCATGCACTGCAACGAAGGAATCGACAAAAGCCGCATCAATATGATCATTGATGATGTCGAAACGGCGAAGATGGTACTAAGTTCATTTGGCGAGGTTATTGTGACACCTGTTTTTGAAGTAAGATTAAAAAATCAGCCTGGTTCTATCGCATCCGTTGCGCGCGCTTGCGCTGGTGCCAGCCTTAACATTCGCTTTTTGTATCTTACCAGCCACGGCAAAGAAACGATCGGCTACATTCAAGTGGATGATATGGAGAAGGCGAAGATGGTGTTGAAGTAAAAAAACCGTTGATGCGCAAAATTTTGCGCATCAACGGTTTATAATCCCACAAACATCCTCCCAAATTCCTCCGCCGCATCCGGCCCATTTCCGGTAATTATTTTTCCGTCGATTGTGACTGATTGCCCGGTATATTTGGCGCCGTTGGCTTCCAGTATGGCTTTTTGAGCCCCGTTCTCATCCCAAACAGTTGCCTGTTTTCCGGCAAGTACGCCTGCTTTGGCAAGAATAAGTGGGGCAATACAAATGGCACCGAGCACTTTTCCGGCTTTCACTGTTTGTACTGCAATGCACTGAGCGTCACTATCATCACTGAGTGCCTGCGCCCCCGGACCACCGATAAAGACAATGCGATCGTAATCATCGATCTGAACGTTACGCAGTGATATTTCGGCTTGTTCGGTTGAGCTGAACTTACCAATGCAGCTGCCTGTTTCGGTGCTCGCGAGCGTAATAGTTGCATTAGCTGCAAGAAGAGCTGAACGCACGCCAGCAAGTTCGACGTCTTGGAATCCTTTTTTGGCGATGATGATGAGAGTATGCATGGGAAACATCATAGCGAGTGAATCAAAAGAACACCAAAAAAGCGAACCGAGAGCACCCCTTCGCGGGTGCGGATGTTGCATCATTCCTTCCTTCGATCATTTTCCTGCTAACTATAATAGATAACCGCGGCCACGAAGGGCCGCTCTGATTTGTGAGAGAAAATCAGTAATTACTTCCCCTCTGGCTTCTTCTCGTGCTTCTTGACGTTCACATGCTTGATCGGCAAGTTGGCTTCTGGATGTCCTGCAATAGCGGATTCGCCCATTGGCACAACGACTACTGGAGCGACTGCAGAGCGAGGCATTGCGCGGAGCATTTTGAGAGCCATCATGGCAGCCTGTGCATTGACCAGCTTGTTGGTTGTACCAAAACGCTTGGCGAGAATATCTTTTACACCTGCGAGATCGAGGATGACACGGAGTGGTCCTCCGGCAATGATTCCTGTTCCAGGCGAAGCTGGCATGAGACGCAGACGAGCTGCCTTATGCTTCAAGTTTACTTCGTGTGGGATGGTCGACTTCTTCATCGGGACGATCATGATGTTGCTCTTGGCAGCGCGTAGAGCTTTCTGTACTGCAGCCTGCACTTCTGTTGCCTTGCCTGTTCCGAGTCCTACTTTGCCCTTCTTGTTGCCGATAACGACCACAGCGCGAAAACGCATGCGGCGACCTCCTTTTACCACGCGTGTGACACGATCGATTGCGAGCGTGACATCTTCGTACTCGGAAGGCTCGCGACGGTTATCGCGACCACCGCCACGACGATCGTTGCGCTTTCGGTCACCTGGCTTGTTGCTATTGGAAGTCTGAGGAGGCATGTCTGAAGAGTAAAATGAGAAACGGGAAATTAGAATGCAAGTCCACCTTCGCGCGCAGCGTCGGCGAGAGCCTTCACTTTACCGTGGAATTTGCGAGCATTGCGATCGAAAACGATAGTCGTAATCTTGGCAGCTTTGGCTTTCTCAGCTAGAAGTTCACCAACTTTCTTAGCAGCATCAACGTTCTTGGTCTTGAGCTTGGCCTCCTTGGTGGATGCGCTCACAAGTGTCTTGCCAGCGATATCATCGATGATCTGAGCGGAGATAGCAGTGAGGGAGCAGAACACCGTCATGCGTGGACGCTGGCTGGTGCCAGAGACCTTTGCACGGATGCGACGCTTGCGTGCTTGCCGGAGATCGTGCTTAGAGGTTTTCATAGAAAGGAGAATGATGCAGATTTTAAGCGGCGGACTTCGCAGCAGCAGCCTTACCTGGCTTGCGGCGGACTTTTTCATCGCTGTAGCGGATACCCTTGCCCTTGTATGGCTCTGGTGGGCGGAAAGTGCGGATATCGGCGGCAACCTGACCAACGAGCTGCTTGTCGGTTCCGCGGATAATGAGGAGTGACTTGTTCTTTTCGTCCTGGAGAATTTCGATACCAGTTGGGATGTTGAAGTCGATATTGTGGGAATAGCCCAAGCTGAGCACAAGAATCTTTCCTTTGATGACTGCCTTGTAACCAACTCCAATGATCTCGAGCTTCTTTTCGTGGCCGTCGGAGACACCTTTGACCATGTTGGCGATGATGCTGCGAGCAAGACCGTGACGAGCGGATGTGTCGGCATTTTTAAGCTTCTGAACCACTTTGACGATGGTGCCGTCTACCTCTACGCCAGTTTCTGGGAGCAAAACGTAAGTCAGTTCGCCCTTTGTACCTTTGACATGCACGACTCCTGCCTTCACTTCGACAGTGACAGCATTTGGGAGAGTGATGGTTTTAGAACCGATTCGTGACATGGGCAGAGTGTAGAATGTAAAAGTGGGACTTAAGTGATTAAGCAATAGTGCAGAGCAGTTCGCCGCCGACGTTCTTCTCTTTGGCCTGCTTGCCGGTAAGGAGTCCGGAGCTGGTGGAGACGATAGCAAGGCTAGAACCGTGGAGATACTGACGGATGTCATTAGCTCCCACGTAGCGGCGTCCACCTGGAGTGGAGATGCGCTTGAGCTGCAATGGAGCACGCTCTGGGATGAATGTGACCGTGATCATCTTGGCAGATTTTTCGCCTTCCACTGTCATATCGGCAATGTACCCTTGGGTCTTAAGCAACTCACAGATTTCCTGCTTGATGCGTGACCAAGGGGCTACGCACTCGGTACGACGGCTATGCTGCGCATTGCGAAAGCGAGTGAGCAGATCGGCGATGGGGTCGTTGACAGGCATGAGAGGTTTAGAATGTAGAACGGGGAACGGAGAATGCTGGATTACCAGGATGACTTCTTGATGCCTGGGATTTCGCCGTTGACGGCGAGTTCACGGAAACAAATGCGGCAGACAGCGAAGAAACGCATATACCCATGACGGCGACCACACAGACTGCAGCGGTTGTAGACGCGTGTGGAGTACTCGATTTTCTTACCTTCAGCCTTCGCCTTTTTATGGGCGTCGAGTCGTGTCTTCTGGCTGTTGAGGAGAGCGAGGCGAGTCATGAGTGGGGATAAATCAGGAAGTGAGGAGTGAGGAAGGGCAGTGTGCCAGTATTAGGCTTTCTTTTCAACATCTTTCATTGTTCGTTGAGACTTACGGAATGGCATACCGATCTGCTTGAGGAGTGCTGCACCTTCGGTATCGTTCTTCGCAGTGGTCGTAATCTGAATCTGCAAACCAAAAATCTTGTGGGCGTCGGGGGCTGCAATTTCTGGGAAGATGGACTGATCTGTAAGTCCGATCGCGTAGTTTCCGTGTCCGTCGAGCTTGCTTGGCAGACCGCGGAAGTCGCGGATACGAGGGAGGGCGTAGTGGAGCAAGCGATCGAGGAAGTTGTACATCTGCTTGCCGCGCAGTGTCGTAGCCATACCAACAACGAGGTTTTCGCGGATGTTAAAGTTGGAGATCGCTTTCTTGGAGCGACGCACACTCGCCTTCTGGCCTGTAATAATGGCGAGAGACTCAGCAATAAACGCCTGCATATCTTTGGCAGAATACTTGCCCTGGTTGAGTCCAACGTTCACGATCACTTTTGAAATGCGTGGGAGAGCGTTGACGTTATCAATCTTGAGCTCTTTTTTAAGAGACTCAGCGATATCTGTACGAAGCCGTTTCTGGAGAGGGACGTAAGCCATAGAGAGTATTAAGAACCGCGGGTACCGGAACGATGAGTAGGAGCTGCAGTAGTACCTCCTTCGGCAGCTTTTGGCGTAGCGGCGTCGTTTCCTGCAACCGCATCAGCACCAAAGCCGATTTTCTTCCAGAATGGAGATTTCTTGCCACCAGTTGTTTCTGCCTCGCCTTCTTTCTCTTTCTTCTTTGGAGCATCTTTTGGCTTGGCTGCTGCTTCGATTTTCGTGCGACCGATGACCACTCCACTCTTCTTGGCAAAACGCTCCTTGTGACCTTTGCCATCTTTGCGGTATCCAACACGCGTTGGCTTGCCGGTCTTTGGATCAACCATCATGACGTTGCTTGCGTGGATCGATGCTTCGTAGACCATTTTGCGGCCTTCGCTCTGGGCAGTCTTTTTTACGTGTTTTGTCACCATGTTCACACCAGCCACGATCACGCGGTTAGCAGCGGGGAGCACGCGCAGGATTTTGCCCTGCTTGCCTTTGTCTTTGCCAGCGGTGATTGCGACGAGGTCGCCGAGAGAGAGCTTCATAGATTGATTGGTAGGTGCCCCAGCGGGGCGCTTGTAGAGACGCCCCAGAGGGCTCTTAGGAGGGGCGCAGCGCCCCTTTTGCTTTGCTTAACGCCCCATCCGGGGCGTCTTTACTTCATTACAGCACATCCGGTGCCTGCGAGATAATCTTCTGATAACCAGCAGTACGGAGTTCGCGAGCGATAGGGCCGAAGACGCGAGTGCCTTTTGGTTCTTTCTTCTCATCGATGATGACGCAAGCGTTGTCATCGAAGCGGATAGCGCTACCGTCTTTGCGGCGAGTGATAAACTTGGTACGGACGATCACTGCGCGCTCTACAGCCTTCTTTTTAACAGTGCCGCGAGGCGAAGCCGACTTGATGGCAACAACAATAATATCACCGACACCAGCGTAACGACGCTTGGAGCCACCGAGCACTTTGATGCACATACAGGACTTTGCACCTGTGTTGTCGGCCACGTTGAGGATGGATTGAGCTTGGATCATGATTATTTGCGGGGAGTAGCGTTACTATCGCGGTGATCGCGTTTGATACCCTTTTCGGCGTCCTCATCTTTGATCTGGACGAACTGGTGCGCCTTCTTCTTGATTTCACTTACTTTGAAGCACTTGCGCTTGGACAGTGGGCGACACTCGGCAATGACGACTTCGTCACCCATATGGAGCTCCATGCCGTTTGTATCGGCGAGGAACTTCTTGCTCACGCGGAAACGCTTGGCGTACTTGTCATGCATAACGTAACGATGCACAGTCACCGTAACGGTGTTCTGCATCTTGGCCGATGTGATGATTCCGGTCTTCGTGCGCATGAGAGTAATTAGGAAGATTTTTTAGAGCTGGAACGTTTTACAGATTTTTTTGGAGTTTGGGAAGTGGATTTCATTTCTTTGTCATCGCTTTTCATTTCGGCTTTTGGCTCGGAAGCCTTCTTTCCTGGAGTTGCTGGAAGTGCCTTTTCGGTCTGCCCGATGGCAAAACACAGCTGAGCAATTTCGCGGCGAACGCGCTTGTAGCGAGCGCTGTCTTTATCTTTCTGCGTCACGAGACCAATGCGCAAACCTGCAGCCTCGGCACGCTTCTGTTTTAAATCGATGCGCAACTCAGAGAGAGTCATGCGGCTTCGCTCGATAGTGGATTCTTTTGGACTCATGCGGCGAGAGGAAGAGAGGTGGAGCTGATAAACTTGGTGCGGATTGGCAATTTATGAGCAGCGAGGCGAAGTGCTTCCTTGGCTGTTGCCTCAGGGAGACCATCCATTTCAAACAAAATTGTTCCTGGTTTGACAACGGCGACGTAGAATTCGACTGCACCTTTTCCGGATCCCATCGGTACTTCTGGCGACTTACGGGAGATAGCCTTCTGTGGGAAAATGCGGATCCAGATCTTACCACCGCGAGCGACTTCGTGCGTCATTGCGCGGCGAGCTGCCTCGAGCTGACGAGACGTAATTTCCCCGGCGTCCTGGCACTTAAGTCCGTACGTGCCAAACGCGAGGGTAGCGCCACGGGTTGCCACGCCAGTGAACTGGCCGCGGCCGCGGTGCATCTTGCGATATTTGGTTCTGATAGGCTGTAACATGGACGTAAGAGAAGTTTAAAATTGAAAACGCGAATTAATCTTTGAGGCTAGTAATGGCATTGGACTTCATCTCCTGAACTTTCTTGAATACCATTCCCTTGAAAATCCACACCTGCACACCGATAGTGCCGTAGGTTGTCTTAGCGTGGCGGGTGGCATGCTGAATGTTGGCGCGCAGAGTCTGAAGTGGAACGTTGCCTTCCTTGAACATATCATCACGAGCGATTTCCGCACCGTTCAAACGACCGGAAACAGTGACCTTGATACCGATGGCACCAGCCTGCATGGCTTTCTCGATGGCCATTTTGGCAGCACGGCGATAGGGCATGCGACGCTCGATCTGTCCCTGAATGCTCTCGGCGATACACGCTGCATCGGCCTCGGCATTGCGGATTTCGTGGACGTTGATTTCGAATGATCCGCCAAATTTTGCCTCGAGTTCCTTGCGCAAGTCTTCGATGGCTGCACCCTGCTTGCCGATGATCACACCTGGCTTGCTGGTATTGATAACGATGGAGACTTTCTTACCGCGCTGGATTTCGATGGAGCTGATTCCCGACTCCTTGAACTTAGCAACCAAATGGCGGCGAATGTTCACGTCATCCAAGAACATGCTGCGGTACTTTGCCTTGGTGGCAAACCATGTTGAGTCCCAGGTGCGTGTCATACCGAGACGGAAGCCGTTGGGGTTAACTTTCTGACCCATAATTAGTTAGAGGATGGAGAGGAAACAGAGGACTCAGAAGATGCAGAGGATGTAGAAGCTTTCTTTGGCGTCTTAGCTTTTGCAGAAGTTGATGCTTTCGTTGTCTTTTTTGTCGCTGCTGTACTTGTTGATTTCTCAGCCTTTACTTCTGTCTTCATGCGCTTTTTGTCGTGCTTCATAGGCTGAGCGGCATCCATCATTCCTTCGTGACCAAGTGTGAGGCTGATGTGACACATGAACTTTTTGATCGGGCGAACGCGACCGCGAGCCATAGGTAGACCGCGCTGGTAGTGCTGACCCTGGTTGACGACAACTGTCTTCACAATCATGCGTTGTGCATCCTGCTTGAAATTATGCTCGGCGTTGGCAATGGCAGAGCGGAGCAATTGTTCAAAGAGGCGTGCGCTCTTCTTGCTGGTCTTGCGCAGAAGCTCCATGGCATCGGGTACAGACATACCACGGACCATCTTGGCCATAATGTTAGCCTTCTTAGGAGCGAGCCGAGTGGAGTGGAGATACGCGTGCATGAGTCAGATTGATAGAATGGAGAATCGAGGATGAATTATTTCTTGGCTGGAGCGGCAACAGGCTTTGGAGCGGATGATGCAGATGTTTCGGCCTTGCTCATCTTGCCTCCGTGGATCTTGAACTTGGTGGTGAAGGAGAACTCTCCGAGCTTGTGTCCGACCATCTGTTCCGTGACGTAGACCGGTGGGAACTCTTTGCCGTTATGGACAGCGAAGGTGAATCCAACGAACTCTGGTGGAATATCGCAGTCGCGTGCCCAGGTCTTGATGATCTTCTTTTCCTGATTGGCGATCATCTTGGTGACCTTCGCAAACAATTTTGCGTCGACGTGAGGGCCTTTTTTGAGCGAGCGAGTCATAAGAGTTAGAAGAGGTTGATGGTAGAGAGGACGAATGCGACAGCAATGAGCGGGATAATGATCTGGTATGGCTGGTAGCGCATAGGGTTGGTGGTGAGGAATGGAAGGAAGAACGAGTGATATTCAAGGGGAAAGCCTACTTCTTCTTTTTCTTCGTGCGGCGGCGGATGATAAGGTGATTGGACTGAGCATGATTCTTGCGTGTCTTCACTCCCATAGCGTGCTTACCCCATGGTGTCTTTGGATATTTTAAGCCCACTGGTGAGTGACCTTCACCACCTCCGTGTGGGTGATCGACCGCGTTCATGGACTTACCGAGAACCTGTGGGCGACGACCGAGCCAGCGCATGCGACCGGCCTTGCCGATAGAGATGAGGTGGTGATCGACGTTACTGACAACGCCGATAGAGGCGTAACATTCCTGGCGCACTTTGCGCATCTCTCCACTTGGCAATTCAATGATAGCATGAGGAGCATCGAAACCGACGAGAGTGGCGCTGTTTCCAGCCGAACGGACGATCTGTCCGCCTTTGCCGATCTGTAGTTCGATATTGTAGATCTTGTATCCAACCGGCACGTGCTCGAGTTTCATGCGGTTACCTGGCTTCACACGCGTGCGCTCGCTGCAGACGACGCTGTCGCCGACTTTGAGGCCTTCTGGAGCCAAGATGTAGCGCTTGTCACCATCCATGTAGGAGATGAGAGCAATGTACGCTGTGCGGTTTGGATCGTATTCAATACCTGATACCGTTCCGTTTACGCCATCCTTATCTGTCTGGCGAAAATCGACCAGACGGAGCAAGCGCTTGTGACCTCCGCCACGATGACGGACAGTGACACGGCCCATGTTATTGCGACCAGAAATGCGCTGCTTACCTTTCGTAAGGCTCTTCTGTGGCCGGCTTTTAGACAGGCCAGAGAAATCCGCGAGCGTCATTTGACGTCGTCCTGGAGTCGTTGGTTTTTGAGGGCGAACAGGCATGGGTAGAAAAATTAGGCGGCTTTGAAGGTAGCGAGATCAAGGGGCTTACTCTTTTTTGCGAGGGTGACAATCATACGCTTGCTGCGGTGGCGCTTCTCCATTACTTTTCCGGCTCCGATCATACGACGCTTAGGGACAGTATTCATCACGCGCACGCTCTCGACATCGATGTCGTAGAACTTACGTAGTGCATTCTTCACATCGATTTTTGTGGCATGTGGGTGAACCTGGATCAAGTACTTGGAGACAGACTTGAGTACTTCGGCTTTCTCGGTGACAACCGGGCCAATGATGACAGAGGTGAGTTCCATTTATTTTGAGGATGAAGAGGACTCAAGGGACTCAGAAGACTCAGAGGATTTCTTTGTCTTTGATGTCTTCGGATTTTTGGCAGTAGCATCTTTCTTTCCTTTTATCATCTTTGGGTTCTTCGCAACAGATTTCTTCTTGGCAGAGGCTTTCTTGTCCTTGATCGACTTGTGGACGAGTTCGACCTGCTCTTCTACTTCTTTCAGTTCGGCTGCATTTTTGACGAATGTCTCTTCGGCAACCTTGATGGCATCGACCAGGAAAATGACATGACGTGCCTGGAGAATGTCTTCTGGATTGAGGTAACCAGCGAGGATAGTGCGAACGCGTGGGATGTTGCGAGCCGAGAGCTCGACTCCTTTGTGATGTGCTGGGAGCACAATGACGATGCGGCGACCGAGTTCGACTGGCATCTTCTTAAGCAATTCGCTCAGTGACTTCGTCTTGATCGTCTCTGGATAACTTTCGAGAGCGACGACACAACCGTTCTTGGCGCTAAAAGAGAGACAAGAGAACAGAGCGGCGCGGCGCATCTTCTTTGGCATGTTCTTCTGGAAGTTAGCGTTGTTGCGTGGACCGAATGTCTTGCCACCTCCGCGCAGGAGTGGCGAGCGCAGTGCACCGCGACGAGCGCGACCTGTGCCTTTCTGCTGGAATGCTTTCTTGGTTGTACCGGCCACTTCGCCGCGTGTCTTCACGTGAGCGATAGGGTGACGGCGATTGCTCTGCTGACGAACGAGCGCCAGGTGCATCAGGCCTTTGTTGATTGGGGCCTCAAACAAGCTTGCAGGCAGATCCATGGATCCGCTCTTGGTGCCGGTAGAGGAATAGACATCAATCTTCATGATTATTTCTTGGAAGTTTCAGGAGTTAAATACACGATACCACCGTTTGGACCCGGAACTGGGCCCTTGATACCGATTATTTTGGCGGATGCATCAGACACAAGTACTGGACGACTCTGCATAGTGATAGTGTCCCCTCCCATTCTTCCAGCCATTCTCTTTCCTGGGTGGATACGACCTGGCCATGTTCTCATACCAACGGAACCTGGTTCGCGCTTGAAGTGGCTTCCGTGAGTTGCAGGACCTCCAGCGAAGTGGTGACGCTTCATGACTCCCTGGAAACCCTTTCCCTTGGAGACAGACTTGATCGTAACCATGCTGTCGACTGGGAAGATATCGCTTGTGACTTTGCCGCCGATGGCCATGCCATCGAGGGAGTCGACCGTAAATTCTTTCTGATTTTTAGCTTTCGTGAGTTCGCGACCTTTGCGCGTGCGGACTTTTTTCTCGTCGATACCAAGCACAACGGCCTGGTAACCGTCCTTCTCCTTTGTCTTGGTGCGGACAACAGTATTATCCTCTACCGCAAGGTAGGTGACAGGCACTGCGTCTCCATTTGGAAGGAATATGCGAGACATGCCGATTTTGCGAGCAATGATGCCGAGTGGCATAAAAGGATAAGTGTACCGTATGAAAAATGCTTGGAGGTTCCTCTGGTCTGGTTATTTCGCGTATTTCTTGATGCGAAAGCCACACTTGAACACAAGATGCTTTGTAGAGCCGACGTACTTTAGAGAGAAAAAGTAGGCAGGTCAAGCGAGTTTGACGAAGAATTGTGTGCAATCCTTCGACTCGTCCGATCGGATAGGCGTTTATCTGGCCAGACTCCACTCACAATTAGCTCAATTAAAATAGACTGTCACTCTGAGCGCAGTCGAAGAGCGACAGCCGGGACCCTTCGATTCGTTCAGGGCAAGCGCTGCGTCCTGGATTAAATAGAAAAACCATCAAAATTCCGCTATAATAAGGTGAATGCCAGACACACCAATTCCACCGGACGAAAAAGACACGATGAAACTCGTGATGCTCAATATCTATGAGCGTGTGAAAAACTATCCGGTCTTTATGGTGCGCAATCAAAAGAAATCGGTGGAGCCATCGATCCCGATTGCCAATCAGCTGACGGAGCCAGAAGCGATTCAATTCATGCGCGACCGCGAAGAAGAAGTGCCGCGCGATTTAAGTGATAGCGAAAAGCTTAGCCTCATGCAGTTTTCCACTCTCGGGATTCTGTACCAGTTTATTCTGCATACTAAAAAAATAACGATTGCTGATGGTACAAAGCACGAACAGGGCGATCTGATTTTCTTTGTGAAGGGTACGAAAGTTTTGACTCTCAGCTTCGATACACTCGACGGAACGGAGGCAACCGAGAATTCGTTTACGGTTGGGTTTTATGCACCAGGCGAATGGACCGATGCGATGACAAAGCTTCTGGAACGATTGGTGGCTTTTGAGTCTGCGAATCAGGCACAAGTGTAAATATCCACTTCAGCAGCGGGTTTCCGACCCGCGGTGATTGATCAATATATAAAAAGCCCCGCGAGCTGCCATCGCGAGGCGTAATACAGTGGCTACACATATATTTATGATTGAGGAATTGCCGAGAGAAATCGAGCGAGTTCTGCTCCTGTAAATTTTTTTACATCAGTAACAGTCGGTGATTCTTTTTTAGCATTAAAACCTGGATTGGCACCAATCCCCTGTATTGCCTGTCTCATCATTCCTGGATCGAGTTTTGACGCGTCTGGATTGTATCGAATAGCATTCGGCATAAAAGAAATTTGGAAAAAATAAATAAAAAGCCCTGCTTTTGCGAGAGGGCTACAGTTGCGAGATTCGCTTTTATTCTACGCACGCACACCCTCGAGCTTACAGCAGCAAGGACAGGAGTGGCACATGAATGTAGAGACGAATTTCACGAAGAAATACTAAAGAGAGCAGGCAGATTGATCAAGAGAAAATTGGGTACAAAAAGATGCCGGCCACGAGGGCCGGCGGGGGGGTAATCGTTTTCTAGTTGCAGACCAGCTCTTCGAACGCACTTTTCGCCGCTTCGCGATCGGGGTTGTCGGAATCCAGCAGGCGATCGATAATCGCAGGGATTTTTCTCATAAAATCAGAAGTGTAGGTAGGGTTGAGCGCTCGAATGAACCGGAGCAGGCGAGCAAGGCGTTCGGCAAAATCCTGCACGGTGCAGAAACCGGCAAGAATATTGCCTGCTTCCTGAAGAAAGCGGGGATCAAGGAGATCCCTTAGAACGGTCTGAATCCCAATCTCCGATGGAAAACTGAGGAGCCTCATCTTTTGCATCCTTTGTGAAAACGACCACGTTCTAAGCACAACGAGTGCCCAGACAGGTGGCCGCGAAGGTGGTGTAAAAGAGCTAGCGGGGCATGATAAAGCCAAATACGAACAAGTCAATTCTTTTGATGGAGCGAAGACTATTTTTCGCTACACTGCAGATCTTCTTCCCCTGCTTCATGGATCACCTGTCTGCAATGTTATCGCACGAAGCACTACGAGAAGGAGAAATGACACCCAAAAAATCACCCAGCGGAACCGATTTAACCTCGTGCCAGACACGTGCTTTGGAGATGCTGAAAACCGGACGAAATGTATTTGTGACAGGCGCGGCCGGAACGGGTAAAAGCTTTCTTATCAATACATTCATGGCGGCAGGCAATCGAGAAAAGTGCCCGATTGTGGCCAGTACTGGCGCTGCGGCGATACTTGTTGGCGGACGAACATTCCACAGCTTCTTTGGCCTCGGGATTATGGAAGGCGGGATCGATGGAACGATTCATAGAGCCGTACGTAATAAGAAGCTTGTTGATCGACTACGCAAAGCCGATGGTATTGTGATTGATGAAATTTCGATGCTGCCCGGCATAACACTGCGAGTCGCCGAGACGATTGCGCGGCGTGTGCGCGATGACACCTCGCCGTGGGGTGGACTCAAAATAATCGCCGTTGGCGACTTTGCGCAATTGCCACCCATTGGCATAAACGAGTACGGCGGCAAGGATTGGGGATTTATGGATGAATGCTGGGACAGATCGCACTTTGGGAATGCCCTCCTACAAACAACCATGCGTACAACGGAGCCGGAATTTCTCCAAGTGTTGCAATCTGTCCGCGAAGGCCGCGTAACGCCGCAGGTCGTCGATTTTCTCGAATCGCATAAAGCTGAGCCGCATGATGCATTTGAGGGCACTCGCCTCTTTGCACATCGTGCGACTGCCGAAACCCATAACCGCGAAAAACTCGAGCGGATCAAAGGACCACTCATCGATATGGAAACAATGTACGATGGCGACAGGCGTGCGTGTGAACAACTACGCAAGAACGCACCGATTCCGGAGCGACTGTTCATCAAAGTCGGGGCACTGGTGATGCTGCGCAGAAACGACCATTCCCCGGCAGCGCGCTGGGTAAATGGCAGTTTGGGCCACGTGATTGCCGTGAGTAGCGAAGTGATCGATATCGAACTGCTGGACGGCCGCGAGATTCAAATCAGCAAACAATCGTTTTCAGCGCTCGATGGCAACGGCAAAGAAGTGGCAACTGCCTGGAACTTCCCGATCAACCTGGCGTGGGCAACCACGATTCATAAAGCGCAGGGCGCGACAGTCGATAGCCTCATGGTCGATCTTTCCAGGCTCTGGGAGCCGGGACAGGCCTATGTAGCCTTAAGTCGTGTCCGTAGCAGCAACGGCCTGCGGATCGAAAACTGGAAACCAAGTGGAATCATCGCAGAACCGTCCGTATCGCAGTTTTATGCCAGCTTAGCCCGAGAATGAGCTGGGTGAGGGAGTATGAGAATTATGAAAGTAAGGTAAGTATAGTACGTATAGTAGGTATGGTAGGAATTTTAGCGTATCCACCTACCGTACTTACCTTACCTACAATACCTACCCTACCTCCCCACGACCTTTCTCAGCCAATTGCAAATTAACCTGTATTATGTTATAATATACACATTACTTTTTACACCCATACCCATATGTCTCGTGCAAAACACGCAACACATGCCATACCTGCGCGCACGCAACGCCAAGTAGCAACTTTTAGTTTTCTCATGATGGGCCTTTCGGTTCTCATGGTCGTTTCCAGCTTCTAAATAGGAGTATTGTAAAAAAATTCACTTTGTGTTATAATAGTAACAGTTCTACTTCATACCAATACCAATATGAAAAAGCACTTCGATAAGAGTACGTGTCCTAAGCACCTCCGTGTGCACGTGTCTGCGTTTGCTGTCCTTATGATGGGATTTGCATTCGTGCTCTCGTACCCAACAATGGCTGCGGGCATCTAAGCCGTACGTTTTAGATGCTTAAAAGTTTTCGTTCATTCGTTATTCGTTTCTCGTTCTCCAAACGAGAGAAAGACTGAGTGAGTTACTCAAAAAACGATCAAACGAACAACGAAAAACTTATACGCGATCCTTGAATCACATCGATTCTGCGATCTCGGATGCACTTCTTTCTACAGGAGTCTGCGACTATTCGCAGAGTCCTTTTTTCTGTGCGCGGGCAATGACAATGGCTTGGGTGGCGGGCGTAATAGCGTCTTCTGTGCCAAATAAACGACTGGCACCTTTGGTGCTGTAGCCCTGCATGAGGCCTGCGCGTTGCAGAGTGGTAACGGACTGAAATACCGGGTGCGTGACGGGCACATCGGTATAGAGCCGACGCGTCGTAACGAGAGGCTTCATTTCGAGCGCCTTAACTAGTGCGAGTGCAAACGTACCGCGCTTGGCAGACGATGCCACTTCGACTGTCACATCTGCACAAGTAGGAACACCGGTCTTTGCAGCGGCATGAGGCGCCGTTACTGCTTCAGGCAATGTCTTAAAACTTAAGCCGAATGCGGAAGCCAAATTGCTGTCGTGATCGCGGCTGGATACTTCGTAGTAATACTGCGTGTCTGGCGCGAGGCCAAAGATGCGAATCGCATGTTTTTGCTCTAAACGGGTTTTGGGAACCGAAACGGATCCATAGCTCAGCGTGCGGCCATAGCGAACTTGTGCGGTTGCAAATTCATCGGTGATCCAATGGATACTAGCCCCATTCGAGCCGATGTCCGTAGCTGTCACTGCCGAAATAACCGGTGGCGTGGTATCGAAAACCTTTCGCACATCGAGCGGTTGCGTGCCCTCGGCCAGAAAATACTGGCTGGTTGCGGCGTGAATTTCAAATGACAGCGCATCGACATACGAGATAGCAAACCACAACGATGCGATACCGGCGATACCCACGAAGAGGGCAAGAGTATCGGCAACAGGCAGCTGTCTGCGCTTGCTTGCAACAGGCTTTGTTTTTGTTTTTCTGGCTTTTGTCATAAAAATAATGGAAAGAAATCTCTTTAGTATACCATATTTTGAATACCAGAGCTGGTGTGTCGCCTTGCTTGTTTGTAAGCAGTATGGCTCGGTATATTTTTCTGCCTGATGAGAAAAAGATCTTCGTTTCCTCTGCCAGAAAAGCTATTCTACGGCCATGGATACTCTTCGATTCGATAAGGCGCAGCAATTGCGTGCTCAACATATGCAGCCGTATGCGGCAAAATTTAGTCGCTCACATACGCTCCTCGCTGCGCGCGATACAACTGACGACACTGCGTGCACCATTGCCGGACGTGTCGTACTGTTTCGTGATATGGGCAAGCTGACATTTGCAACACTCCAAGACCATACCGGTCGCTTGCAGATTGCTTTCCGCAAGGAAGAAGTGGGTGACGATGTGTACAAAAACGCCATGAAATTGATTGATCTTGGCGATTTCATCGGCATCTCCGGCAAGCGCTTTACCACGCAAAAAGGCGAGCCGACTATTTTGGTAAAAGAGTGGACAATGCTCAGTAAAGCACTGCGCCAACCACCCGAAAAATGGCATGGCGTGCAGGATCGCGAAACAGCGTATCGCCAGAGATACTTGGACACGATGAGTAACCGTGAGAGTTTTGATCGATTCGTGCTGCGCAGTCGTTTTATTCGCGCCATGCGCGAGTTTTACTGGAGCCACGATTTTGAGGAAGTGGATATTCCGGTTCTGGTAAATTCCGCTTCCGGAGCGCTTGCCACTCCTTTCGCCACACACCACGAAGCATTGGATTTGGATGTGTATCTGCGCATTGCGCTGGAAACACATCAGAAAGAATGTTTGGTTGGCGGGTTCGACCGCACGTTTTCGCTCGGCCCGGTTTTCCGTAATGAAGGAATGGATCCAAGTCACTTGCAGGAATTTACGATGTGCGAACATTACGCTGCGTACTGGGATTATGAAGACAATATGAAATTTACCGAGCAGATGTTTCAGCAGGTACTGACCCGCGTGTTTGGCACGACTATTGTAAAGATCCCAAATCGCGACGGAGCCCTTATAGAAGCCGATTTCTCGGGATCATGGCCACGGCTGACGCTGCGCGATGCCATCTTGCAGGAATCGGGTATTGATTTTGACAAAGCGAAAACTGCCGACGATTTACGCGCGATGATGAAGGAGAAGAATATCAAGCTCGATGTCGATGTCTCCAAACTCGGCCGCGGGAACTTAATCGATCAGCTCTACAAAAAAGTGAGTCGACCAAACATTACGAAGCCGACGTTCATCATGAAACACCCGATCGATCTGTCGCCTCTCGCGCGTCGAAATGACGACAATCCAGATGTCACCGATCGTTTTCAGCTTGTTGTCGGTGGCTGGGAAATCGTGAATGCGTATAGCGAACTGATTGATCCAGTAGACCAAGCGCAGCGGTTTGACGATCAGTCCAAAGCTAAAGAAGGTGGCGACGCGGACGCCCACGCCAAAGATGATGAATTCGTGACAGCACTTGAATACGGCTGTCCGCCCTGCAGCGGGTGGGGTATGGGTATTGACCGCATTATTGCGCTACTCACGCAGCAAGAAAACCTGCGCGATGTCGTGCTCTTCCCGCTCATGAAACCGGAACATGTAAAGACCGACGGAGCCCCATTGGAAGGCATGAAAGGCACTGGAAAGAAGCAAGAAGTTAGAAGCCCGTCCGACAGCAGCCGGGCGGATAAGAATCAAGGCGCTCCTCTTCATCCTCTCATCCTCTCCTCTTCTACGACCTCTCTTCTCCAGCACGCCGACTACGGTCATTTACTCCCAGCTGCGCACGGACTTATAGAAGCGCATACGGACATGACCAAGGCACACTTAGTTGCAACCGGTGCCGCCATGGAATCACTCGCGAAAAGATTTGGCGGCGACACGCAGACATGGAAAGTTGCCGGCATGTTGCACGACCTGGATTGGGACAAATTGGCTAAGGACTACGAAGCCCACTGTGGTAGCACGCTGGAACAGTTGCTTGCAACTATCCAGGCACCGGCCGAATTACTTGGCGATATTCGTGCGCATTATGCGAGTAAGTATGGAGCCGAGTACCCGCTCGATACGATGCTGCGAAAATGTTTATTCTGCGTGGATGAACTCACCGGATTTATTATCGCCGTTACAAAAGTACGACCAAGTAAGAAAATTGCCGAGGTGGAAGTGAGTAGTGTGAAAAAGAAACTGAAGGACAAAGCATTCGCCGCGCAGGTCGATCGCAGCCAGATTAATCAGTGCGAAACTCTGCTTGGCATTACGCTTGATGAATTCATTGGAATCACGTTGGAAGCAATGAAAGGAGTTGCAAGCGAACTCGGTCTCTAATATTTCTCGTTTTATAATGATGAGCAAACAATCATTTTTCGGGGCTTTCCTCCTGTTTTCCACAATCAGCGTTAGTGCCTGCATGTCGAGCGCACCGACTCCGTCGTTCACTCAGTCGGGATCGGTACAATCAAATAGTGCATCCGATACCTCTTCAAGTTCTATCAGCCTTTCTTCCAGTCAAACAATCAGCAGCGATCAGCAAGACATTGAACAGAAAGCCGATACTCTACTGCGTGCGCTTAAGGCAAAGGATATGCAAACTATCGCACAGCTTGCTTCTATAAAAGGAGTGACATTTTCGCCGTACGCGTATGTGAGCAGCGACGACCTCACTTTTACACCACCGCAGCTTGTACGATTTTTCACCGATACGAAAAAATATGTATGGGGATCGTATGACGGCAGCGGCCTGCCGATCGAGCTGACGCCGATGGAGTATTTCGACAAGTTTGTCTACGATCATGATTTTGCCAGCCAAAACGACAAGCGTTTTGATGCGACCGATTCTCAAGGCAATACCTTAAATACGATTGCCGAAGCGTATCCGCAAACCCATAGCGTGAATTTTCATTACACTCCTTCACGTAATGAAAATGAAATGGATTGGGCCGATCTCTGGCTGGTGTTCGAAAAAGAGGAAAATGAATGGATGCTGCGCGCAGTCGTGCATGATGAATGGACAATATAGAGGAGAGGCGTTTGCCCTTGCCACGCTCGCAAGAATTATCGCCGACTCGCAAAATTTCGTGTACACTTTTCGCGCCGCGTATGACTCCTTATCAATCAATATTCCGCAAAATCCTTTCGCAGATGCGAAAGATTGAGATGTTCCACATTCTTGTTGGAACGTCGGTTGCGTGTATGTTCATTGCGTTCGTCACTGTGAGCATTCCAAGCGGCTGGATGGCTTCTGGTACGACAATGCCAACCCCTGCGCGTGTGCGGGTACTTACCTGTGGCGACGCAGTCTGCAACGGTTCGGAAACTTGCCAAACGTGTCCCTACGATTGCGGCAAATGCAAAATGATCTGCGGCGACAGCGTGTGTGATGAAACCGAAAGCTGTACCACCTGCAACAAAGACTGCGGCGCATGTGCGCCCAAGTGTGGAGATGGCGCCTGTGGCGGTGCAGAAACCTGCTCACGGTGTCCAGACGACTGCGGACTCTGTATTCCAAAGTGCGGCAACAGACTGTGTGATCCGGGTGAAAACAGCGCAAACTGCAGCGAAGATTGCGGCCGACCAGCGGCAAAATGCGGCGATGGTGCGTGTACCTTAAATGAAGACTGTAAAATGTGTGCCGATGATTGCGGCACCTGTTTGGCCGAAATTCCACAAAACTGCCTGAACTGCAAAGGAGATGCCTGTAAAGACTGTCCCAATGTCTGTGGCGATCAATCGTGCCGAGGAACCGAAACCGCGACCAACTGTCCCAACGACTGTGGCGCCGCTGCGCCAGCCTGCGGCGACGGTGCGTGTACACGCGATGAAACAAACCTTACCTGCCCAGCCGACTGCAGACCACCGCCTGGCCGCTGTGGCGATGGCAAGTGTGAAAATGAGGAAAGCTCTATCAACTGCTCACTCGACTGCGGTCTCTTGCCGCATTGTGGCGATGGAACATGTTCGGCTTCCGAATCCTGCAACACCTGCGCCAAAGACTGCGGTGCTTGCAACGCAGCCTTCTGCAAAGGCGGCGGCTGTCAGGCTGATCTAGGGGAAAACTGCAACACGTGCAGTAACGACTGCGGTGTGTGCGCACCCAAATGCGGCGATAATCTGTGTAATGGTATCGAAACCTGCAAAACCTGCCGTCGCGATTGTGGCAACTGCCCTCCAACCGAAGAGGAAATCGCTGCCGCATCGAGCGCTGCCGCCATCCCTCCGCCACCACCAGTTGTAAAAAAGCCTCGCCCGCCACCACCGCCTCCGCCACCTCCTCCGCCCCCACCACCGCCACCTCCGCCACCACCATGGTATGTGAACGAATACGAATTCTGGATCAAAAATCCAGCGCGCTGGGTCGGTAAAAAAACGTCGCCTGTCTGGAGCTGGGTCGGTAAAAAATTCACCAGCGTTCGCACGCAAGGCTTTAGCTGCGTCTTCTCCGACTGCAGCAAGACTGGATCGGGTAGAACGCTCACTGGCTCCGGCGCACTCAAAACTGCAACGGGCGCGGTGATGTCGAAGCCGCCAGCGTCGGCTGTGGCTGTACCAAAGAAGAAGTAAAATCGCCAAAAGCGTGTCCAAGGCGAAAAAATAAGAAACCAACGATACCAAAGAATCCAAGGGCACCGAGGAATCCTGATAATCCTTGGACTTATTGGTTTCTTTGGAATCCTTGGATTCCTAGTTTACACAATCACATACTCCGCCTCGCGCTGCGGCAGTATGACTTCGATTGGCTTTGCCGCGATGGTTCGCTCGGCCAATGCATGCATTCCGACTTCTTCGCCGTGCACAAGATAAAGCTTCTTAAGGCCATCGATTGATTGAATGTACGCATCCAAATCATTTTTATCGGCGTGACCGGAATACGCATTAATGTACTGTATTTCGGCTTTTTTCTGGATGATGTCCTCAAAAATTTTTACCTCGTGAATCGCGGGATCGACAATGCGACGACCAAGCGTATTTTCGGCCATGAAGCCGACTGCAAGCACCATATTGCGTGGATCTTCCAGTTCATTGTGCAGATGATGACGAATGCGTCCGGCCTCACACATACCCGAGCCGGCCATAATGATGATGGGTCCGCGTGTGTGATTTAACTCTTTACTCTCCTCCACACTCTCCGTGTAATTGACGAGGGAGAACTGGAATGGATTGTGAGCACGGCTCAAAAACTGATCGTACATCAGCTGGTCGTAACACTCCGGATGCTTGCGGAAAATCTCGGTGACGCGCGATGCCAGCGGCGAATCGATAATGATGGGGATCGCCGGAATTTCCTTGGCGTCCCACAGTAAGTGCAAGTCGTAGACAATTTCCTGCGTGCGTTCGAGCGAGAAGGCCGGGATAAGCAATTTTCCGCCACGAGCCGATACTTTCAGAATTTCTTCCTTCAACTTGAATTTGGCAGTCGTAATATCGTCATGCAAGCGATCGCCATAGGTACTTTCGCAGATCAAGAAATCGACCGGCGGCATCGGCTCAGGATCGCGGATGATGGGCAGAGACGAGCGACCGAGATCACCGGAAAAGCCGAATTTGATCTTCTTGCCATCTTCCTCGATTTCGAAATACAACATCGCAGCCCCCAGAATATGACCGGCTTCCAGGAACCGACACGTGACACCCGGGAAGACCTGAAACGCTTCGCCGTAGTTTTTGCCGACAAAGAGTTTCATGCATTCCGCCGCATCTTTTTGCGTATAGAGCGGACCGGATGGCAGCATGGAATCACGAAAATGCTTGCTTGCAAACTCTTCGTCTTTCTCCTGAATATAGGCGCTATCGGCGAGCATCACTTCGGTTAAATCTTGCGTCGCATACGTACAGTAAATCGGCCCGGCGTAGCCCTTCTTGTAGAGCAGAGGAATGCGTCCGGAATGATCCATGTGCGCATGCGTGAGGATCATAGCATCGATGCGCGTGCGGGGATCGAAGGTGAAGCCAGCATTTTTTTCCGCTGCCTCTTTGCGACTGCCCTGAAACAAGCCACAGTCGAGCAGTAAATGCTTTTCACCGTCCTTGGTATTGATGATAATTTCGTGGCAAGTGCCAGTAACTTCGCGCGCAGCACCGTGGGAAATAAGTTTCATAGGAAGAAAGAATCAAGTATGCGGAATAGAGTAGCGTGAGCATAACAAGGATTGAGGATGATTCCTAATGTTGTCTGCGTAGATATTCATTCAATATAACTTGTTACGAAACGGCTATAAATCTCTTTTTATCCGCAGTCGCGATTCGCAAATCGCGGTTCTGGGCCGAATTGATCAGCGGTTTGCCCGCCCGGATGAACTGCATCCGTTCGGACGGGCGAACCGCTGCTGCGGGATTTATTGTTCCTTAAAAATCTATAATGAAACCGATGCCAGCAAATCGCTTCTTTCCTCTTGGGTTAGGGCTCGAGTGGCTCCTACTTTTAAGCGGGAGTCGGCAAGGGTCATAATGCGGATGCGACGCAGTTCTTTCACGGTATACCCAACATGCTGACACATACGACGGATCTGGCGGTTTTTCCCTTCTGTTAAGACAATGCGAATAATATTCGGTGCGGTTTTCCAGGCTTTGAGCGGCTTTGTCATACTGCCATCCATTTCGAAGCCGTCTTGCAACTGTCGCAGTCCGAGCGAACCCATCGGGCGGTCGAGCAGGACTTCGTATTCTTTTTCGTGCTCGAATTTCGGGTGCGTGAGCCGGTAACTGAGCACGCCGTCATTTGTGAAAAGCAGCAATCCCGATGAATCTTTATCGAGCCGGCCGACCGGGTAGATTTTGCCTTGCAGATGGGCTGGAAGGAGATCGCGTACTGAGGGTGCGTTGCTAGTTGGCTTGTTGCGCGTTGCTGGTTTCTCATGCGGACCTTCCTGCCCTTCCTGCCTTTCCTCACTTTCCTGCCTTTCAACATTCGTCGTCTCCACTCCCACCGGTTTATTCATGAGGAAATACAGCATCTCGCGCCGGTCATCCATCAGTTTACCGTCAATTTCGATCGTATCTGCGTCTGGATCGGCTTTTTGACCCAGAATGGCTACAACTCCGTTTACCTTCACCAAACCCGCGGTAATGTATTCCTCTGCCTTTCTGCGACTGGCAATACCGCGAGCCGAGAGAATCTTCTGAAGACGTTCTTGCATAGTGTCATTCTAACGCTCTCGCACAACTAATCCTAAGGCAATTAAGCGTTGCAAAGCCACTTCGTGCGCCTCCTCGATTTCATTATTCCCATCCCTTGGATCATCTGAAGTGTCTGCCAGTCGTAAATTACCAGGATGAAATGGCCTTTCGTATTGGCCTAGATCGCCAATAAGCGAAGTAAATGGACTATCTTCTGGAAATTGATCTTCTCTGTCAGGGCAAAAATTTGGCTTCATAGATAGCAAAAATAGGCCGGCATTCTAATCAGGCTTTATTTTCTGTCAACTATTTTGGCATGAGCCGAAAGGATAGGTATTAAAAGCTTAATTTTATGAATAGGTAAGCCATTATCTATCGATCAGAAGTATCAATCGTTTATTACATCGTTGTTGTGTAGAATCGACCTTGTTACTCTTTCCTCGATATTATGATTGCAGCTCTTACAGCGTGGCTAGAAAATATTGCAATGTCCATTCCTCTGCCTCTCTTTGTGGTTGCCGGAGGGCTGATCGAAGAAATTGTCGCGCCCATTCCCTCGCCATTCGTTTCTACCATGTCTGGAGGCATCGCCGCATCGCAGCACCAAGGCATCTTGTATGTCTTGTTCATTTGTGCGATTGCGACCGCGGCCAAAACTGTCGGTGCATGGCTGTTTTATGTGCTGGGAGATAAATTGGAGGATGTCGCAGTCCCGCGATTTGGTAAGTACATCGGCGTAAAACACGAAGACGTCGAGCGTTTTGGCAGCTACTTTCATGGTTCATGGAAAGATATTGGGATTCTCCTTCTCCTGCGCTCTATTCCCGTGATGCCAAGCACGCCGATATCACTTGTCTGCGGAATTTTGAAGATCGATATTCGTACGTTTTTTGTATCGACGTACATAGGTTTCTACATTCGTAATTTCTTTTTTATCATGATCGGCTACAGCGGACTAGATACACTCAACTCGTTTATGAACGGTATCGACACGGCTGAAACAGTCATGAAATTTGCGTTTATTCTGGTAGTCGCGGTAGTACTCGGTTGGCTCTACTGGAAGCGCAGCAAAGGACACCCGTTTCGATTGCCAAAAGCGTTTCGGCCGAAGTCGAAGGAATAGCATTAGGATAGATACGCAAAACCTAAAAAAACAGCGATTTGCGAATCGCTGCTGCGGGAATTTATAATAACTTGTAACCAACCTACGACAAAAAAAACTCCGCTGTGGAAGTTGATTGTGTCATTGATGATGTAAATTTTCGACCTATTTCAGCACTTTGTCTTGGCACCGATCTACTCTCGCATGGCGCATGCCACACTACCATCGACGTGCACGGGCTTAACTGCCGTGTTCGGAAAGGGAACGGGTGTACCCCCGTGGCTAATGGCACCAAGACGAAATGCTGAAAAGTATCGATTTACTACTCTGGAATTATTGAAATTTGGATCGTAATCAAGGCAGAGCAATACGTAGAACGGAAACGAAGTACGAGGTACGAATTACGAAGTACGATAAGCTCGTAATTCGAAATTCCAGATTCGTAATTCGTCGTATGTCCACGGACTGCCCGCTTGTGATTCATGAACAGCACAGAAACAATTGAAATAAATGTTCAATCACCCATTAGTACTACTCGGCTAAACGCATTACTGCGCGTACACCTGTAGCCTATCTACCACCTGTTCTTGATGGGGGTTTATGGGGAAAATTAATCTTGAGATGAGCTTCCCACTTAGATGCTTTCAGCGGTTATCTCGTCCAAACATAGCTACCCTGCAATGCCGCTGACGCGACAACAGGTACACCAGAGGTTCGTTCACTCCGGTCCTCTCGTACTAGGAGCAAGTTCTCGCAATTTTCCAATCGATCACGGAGGATAGAGGCCAAACTGTCTCACGACGTTCTGAACCCAGCTCGCGTACCACTTTAATTGGCGAACAGCCAAACCCTTGGGACCTTCTCCAGCCCCAGGATGTGATGAGCCGACATCGAGGTGCCAAACCGGTTCGTCGCTGTGGGCGCTTGGAACCGATCAGCCTGTTATCCCTAGAGTAACTTTTATCCGTTGAGCGACAGCCCACCCACGTGGTAAGAGCATAGTTAAATGCTCGGCTGCCGGATCACTATCACCAGCTTTCGCTTCTGCTCGGATTGTCATCCTCACAGTTAGGCTTACTTGTGCGATTACACGACAGCGCCGATTTCCATCCGGCGTTAGTAAACCATTGCGCGCCTCCGTTACTTTTTAGGAGGCAACCGCCCCAGTTAAACTGCCCAGCAAACAATGTCCCTAAGGTGGTAGAAAAATTCAGTTCGTTGTTAGCGGCAATGAATACTATGTCGATTGGTAAGGTAGGTCAGGTAAGTAAAGTATGTATGGTATGTAAATATGCATAAATGCACACCTACCTTACCTACAATACCTTCCTTACGTACCTTACTTTCTCAATAGTTTCATTACTAACAACAAATATAAACTCTTCTAACACCTTAGGTGAGTGGCGTCGGAACGCGAGGGTGGTATCTCAACGGCCGCTCCAGTCGAGCCAAAGCCCGACCTTCAAAGCGTCCCACCTATCCTGCGCACGCAATCCAACGACACAATGTCAGCGTACAGTGAAGCTTCATAGGGTCTTTTCGTCCTACCGTGATTAACCCGGCATTTTTACCGGGTTTGCAATTTCACCGGGCCTTGCGTTGAGACAGTGACCAGACCGTGGTACCATTCGTGCGGGTCGGAACTTCGAATGTTGGTTCCACCAGATGGTTAGTCTGGTACTCAAGGAAACCTTGAGCGCACAACCGAATCGAATTGCGAATTTGGAATTACGAATTACGATTTCTCGTACTTCGCACTTCGTGATTCGTACTTCGAAGCCGCTTTGTTTTTTAGTCGCCTCGCGAATTGGAGGCGCCCTACATCGCTGCAGGGATCGGACTATATCATCATCCTTATTACTAAGGATTGTCGCGTGTAGTCTCTGAGGAGCTTCTCAACTCTTCCAGATGTTCAGTCATACTTTTTCTGGCTTCACATATTTCTGTATCTGTAGAATTAGACAAAATCATAGCCATGATCTTCATATTATAACTAAGCACTAAGCTCTTAGCTTTACGCTTAAAAGGACTATCGTCCATCTGCAGCAGCATCGTTTCCAATGCGAATTCTGCTAAATCATAATCTTTCTGATTTGATATAAATTTTGCATACTTCATAGAAAAGAGAGAATTTCCTGCTGATTGTCCGCAGGAGAGAGATTGTCACTTGATCGGCAATAAATGTCAATCAAGTACTCCTCCATTCATCGGATTTTCCAGCATATAGCGACGTTTCTCACTGTGTGGTACACGTTGTCTTCTTCTGTCTCTTTTTACCCGTATTCATACTTTGAACTCTATAGATGATCAGTCTTCATCTACGAAAGAATAATTAACTGCTTACCTACTTGATGTATAAAACTTTTTACGAAACTTCCTCAGTGTTGAGTATTGCTACTCATGCGGGCAAGTAATTTGACCACCCGACAAGGAATTTCGCTACCTTAGGACCGTTATAGTTACGGCCGCCGTTCATCAGGGCTTAGATCGGAAGCATACACCTCCTCACGTGACCTTCTGACACTGGGCAGGCATCAGCCCCTATACATCGCCTTACGGCTTAGCAGGGACCTGTGTTTTTGGTAAACAGTCGCCTGGCCTCTTTCGCTGCGGCCCTAGAAATGAATCTAGGGCAGTCCTTATCCCGAAGTTACGGACGCTTTTTTGCAGAGTTCCTTAACGCAAGTTGTCCCGATCGCCTTGGTCTACTCGACCATTCCACCAGTGTTGGTTTGCGGTACGGTCTCATATGTGTCTGGAAGCGACGATTTTCTTGAAAGCCGAATGAGCCAGACTCTTCCCCAATAAAGGGGCGATTGATATGCACTTTGCTCAAGTGGCGGATTTACCTACCACTCTCAACGCTTCGTGCCTTCTACGTACAGTCAATGCGTACGTTCTGGTCATCCGTCTCCGTCATGCCGCTCCTAACGCCGAGATCTACTTCCTTCGTGACATATCTCTTCCACTCTAGACTCTTAAGCGAATTACGAATCTGGAATTACGAATTACGATGTCGTAATTCGTGCTTCGTACTTCGTTATTCGAAGGAGTATAGGGTGGAAGAGACAGAGGCCAAAAAAGCTCTTAATCTCTTTGTTTGGGCGATCCATACGAGGTGCAGTAATATTAAACTGCTGTCCATCGGCTACGCTTTTCAGCCTCACCTTAGGCCCGACTAACCCCACGCCGATCGACGTTGCGTGGGAAACCTTGGAAATTCGGCGGACAGGGTTTTCACCTGTCTTGTGGTTACTCATACCAACATTCTCACTTCTGTACGCTCCACCCTGCCTTACAACAGAGCTTCACCGCTGTACAGAACGCTCCTCTACTACACAAGGAAGACGCATCTTCCTCGCATTCGCTGTTTCGGTTATCAGTTTAAATCCCGTGAATTTTCGGCGCGCTTTCGCGATCGACCAGTGAGCTGTTACGCTTTCTTTAAAGGATGGCTGCTTCTAAGCAAACCTCCTGGTTGTCTATGCGAAAACACTTCCTTTGATATACTTAACTGATATTTGGGACCTTAACAAACGATCTGGGCTGTTGCCCTCTCGACGATGGCACTTCGCTGTCACCGTCTCACTCCCATAGCTCTAAAAGATGGGTATTCGGAGTTTATCAGGACTTGGTAGGCCTAGAAGACCCCCTTGTCGAAACAGTAGCTCTACCCCCCATCGTATACTATGAGGCTGTTCCAAAAAACATTTCGAGGAGAACCAGCTATCTCCGGGTTCGATAAGCTTTTCACTCCAATCCACAAGTCATCCCAATGTCTTGCGATACATTATGGTTCGGGCCTCCAGTTTACTTTCGTAAACCTTCGCCCTGCTCATGGATAGCTCACCCGGTTTCGGGTCTCGTGCCAGCGACTAATTCGCCCTATTCGGACTCGCTTTCGCTACGGCTGCGACTAAAACTGTCTTAGCCATGCCACTGACAACGAAGTCGTTGGTTCATTAGGCAAAAGGAACGCCGTGACCCTGTAGCATAGTAGAGCCTGTGCCATACTCAGACTCGAGCATGACATCTTCAAGCTACACTATGCTACAGGGCTCCGACTCCTTGAACGCATCACATTTCAGAAACTATTTCATCCCCCTTTCGGGGTGCTTTTCACCTTTCCCTCACGGTACTATTCGCTATTGATCTCTCAAACTGTTTAGCCTTGGAAGGTGGTCCTCCCAGATTCGGGCCGGATTTCACGTGTCCGACCTTACTCAGGAAACCTCTATCGTGTACGTACCTTTCGACTACGGGGCTGTCACCCACTATGGCCGTCCTTTCCAGAACGTTTGTCTAGATTTGTACAATCGAATGTTGAGGTCCTACAACCCCCTATATAAATATAGGGTTTGGGCTGTTCCCGGTTCGCTCGCCACTACTACGGGAATCTCGTTTGATTTCTTTTCCCCTGTTACTTAGATGTTTCAGTTCACAGAGTCTTCCTCTTAAAATAAATTAAGTCATAAACTATTAAGTCTATGGGGTTTCCCCATTCGGATATCTTCGGCTGGTAGCGCCTGCCTAGCGGCTGACCGAAGCTTTTCGCAGCTGGCCACGTCCTTCATCGGATTTGAGAGTCAAGGCATCCGTGTGATGCGCTGAGTAACATTTATTTCGGTTTCAACTTTTAAAGGTTGAAGTGAAATTGTGCTGTTCACGTACCACGAAGCGAGCAGTCCTTAGACACACCCACCTTGCACTACGTAAACGCAAATCTTTTAAAGAATTTTATTCTAAATTTTATTAATCACAATAATTAAATTTCATAAATCGATATTTTCGGCCGATGCTTTTAAGGAGCATGGGAGGACACGAACGCCTGTCTTTTCGACTTTTGAGGGCCAAAAAAAACGGGCGGCTTGCGCACACCCGTAGAAGCAGATCTCGATAGAGACAATCTGATGCTACGGGTAGGCGTAAGAAAACATATTGCGTAGGGGAATTGTACGGATAAAAAGTAAGAGGTCAAGAATAAATTGTAAGAAAAGGAAAGAATGGGCGTTTACCCTCTTCACTCATTGGAAATCAGAATTTTGATCAGTGTGCTTTAGTCATTCTGCTAGCCATTTTCTGCAGATACAATCTGTATCTTCTTCTAGTGCATTTTTGAAGGTTTTTTTTGATTGTACGAATAAATTTTTTGTCATTCATTATAAAACAGAGAATCTTTTTACCGCTCAATCGGCGCGAACCTCGATATTTTCCTTTTTTGCCGATACAGGCAAGCACGTCTCAAATAATTGACTTATTTATACTATAATTTTATAATAAAATTACCGATGCGGGCGGACGTTCTGCTCGTATTGGAGTCGATCCATTCAAAAAGGAGCTTTCATGAAGAAGTTTCTCGCCGCACAAGGTCTGACGCTTATGCTAGTGATAGTCGGACTCGTGACCGCCTGCTACGCCGCGTCTCTGTTCGTCAGCGAAGGCGCGAGGAGTACCGTCCTCTGGATTGCTGCGGGGCTATCCGTTGTCGGTGCGTTGATGGCAACATGCATCTTAAGGCAGGGGAGGCAAAATCTGGCGAAAGCCAATGAAGCCGACTAGATGCACAGAGATCGACATGACGGCCTGTCCCAACGGGACAGGCCGTCGGTTTTGCAATCGAAAGATCCATTTCCATCCCTTGGCATTCACAGCGTTGATATGGTTTTTCCGCTGACTTCTGAGCGTTTTTCTGGTATACTGAGGAGAAACCAACACCCATGTCCCCTCTTACATTTTCACTCATCAAAAAGAACTGGAGCATTCTGCTGCTTGGCAGCGTGATGTTGTGTTTTACCGTTTTGCTTGGCGTACTGTTTTATACGAATGCAAAAACGACGGTTGAGAAGCAAGTGAGTGAACGCATTCGCAGTATTGCATCGACGGCGGCGATTACAATCGATGGCACGCAGCTCGATACGATTCATGGCTTAAGCGATATTGAGAAACCTATCTATAGAGAGTCTGTCTTGCAGCTCCAAAAAATTCGCGATGCCAATCCAGGTGTCGTGTATGCGTATATTCTACGGCCAACAGCAGATCCGACTATCTACGAGTTTATTGCCGATGCGGATTCGCTCGATCCGTACGCAACAGTGGATACTAATAAGGACGGAAAGATTGATGATGCGGATTCTACGTCGCCACCTGGGACGTCGTACGATGTCACGAAAATCTCCAACATCAACCGCGCACTTACGGAACCGGTTATTACGGATCATCCGTATACCGATAAATGGGGCACATTTATGTCCGGCTTTGCGCCTGTTCGCAATGCGAGTGGAGCGGCCATCGGCATCATTGGTATCGACATGAAGTTTGATGATTACTCCACGCTCGCGCACAGCATTGTCTCGCCGACAACGATCATTCTGTTTTTGCTCGCAGCAGGACTGCTCACGTCGTACGTGCTGCTATTTGCCTGGAAGCGCCGCGCCGAGGCGTGGGAACGCATCGACCGCGAACGTTCGTCGCTCCTTTCTATTACGTCGCATCAGCTGGGCACGCCGGTCACGATTGTGCGCTGGTCACTCGATACGCTGGAAAAATCCGCATCCAAAGAAGAGCATCAGTATGCGCTCAACAATGCGCGAGAAGGACTGGAGCGTATCAACGATATTTTAAAATCGCTCCACGACGCCGATATGGTAAGCAGAGGAACCGTGACTATCACCCCAACGCTCGTGAACGTCAAAACGATTCTCGATACACTCGTGAAAGCCACGTCTACGCGGCTTCAGAAAACCCAGCAAAAACTTATTCTTGATTTGCCCGAAGATTTTTCACTGGAAATCGACAGTAAGTTGGCGAGTCAAATTTTGGAAGAACTGATTACCAATGCCAGCCATTTCTCCGGCCCGCATACGCGCATACATATGCGTGTCGTCAAAGAAAATTCTACAGCGCTGTGTGTCATACAAGACGACGGCAGCGGCATTCCCACAAAGGATATGGAGCATATCGGCGAAAAATATTTCCGCGCGTCGAATGCAGCCATTTTGCACCCCGACGGCAATGGTCTTGGTATGTACATGGCCAAACGACTCACGGAACAGGCCGGTGGCTCGATTCATCTAGACAGCGAACTTGGCAAAGGCACAACTGTGACCGTGCGCATTCCGCTGAAAGCTCTTGCGCAGAAAAAATAACCGAGCGTAGCATACGGAACTATGCCACTGCACACAGCCGACGGATCAACCACTTCGCTTAAGGATTGGAACCAGCTGCAAGGAAATCTCGCAATGGATCTTATTAAGCTCGGTGGGATCGATCGTGACACCGACCATCATGCGGTAAACGAATTTGTCCATCTGTGGTGCACTTGCTTTGCACAAGCTGCACGTCTTATTTGCGATACATACAACGTTGCCACCGATGAATTTGAACGAATAATGCATGAATTTATGAGTCGCATAAGAGAAGATCTACGTTTGGCAAAATGGCTGCAAAGCGAGCGACAGAAAAAGGACATTGGCATCGACGGGCTGCGCGACATGATTGTCGTAATGTGCGATACAAGGCAAATACAAGCAGGCCAATCAACTATTCGCGAGCGCATTACGATTGCACTTGAACCACATAGTGAAAATTACTCCATCAGCCTTTCTATGTCGTTTCCTAACCTTGAAGATCCAACGCAAGAACCACATGTTGAATGGGTCCACTTTCCGCTGAGTGCAAAGCAAGGAGACAGTGCATTGGCGAAAATGTGTGAATAAAAAAAACCCGACCATTGCTGATCGGGTTTTTCTCTATTCTCGTATATTACGCCTCCATATCTTCGAGGCCTTCTTTTACTTCTTGCTTGGCGGTGACTCCTGTTGCGTCGCCAAGGTCGCCCTCTTCGATACCAGCTTTGATGGCAGCTGGATCCTCTTCTTCCAGTGTCAGATCGCTGATTTGATCGGTGACTGGAATAAGGTCTTCGCTCTCGGCTTCTTCATCAAAACGTGTCTTGAGGCGCACGAGTTCGGCAGCTCCTTCCTGTGTCTGAACAATCGGTGCTTCGGTTGGCACTTCGTCGGCAAACTTGAGCAAGTCGACTTTGAGACAGAGTGCCTGGAGTTCTTTGACAAGCACGTTGAAGGATTCTGGTGTGGATGGACGACGGATCTTCTCGCCCTTCACGATTGCCTCATACGCCTTGGAACGGCCAACCACGTCATCGGACTTGATGGTAAGCATTTCCTGCAGCGTATGCGCGGCACCGTAAGCTTCGAGTGCCCACACTTCCATTTCTCCGAAACGCTGGCCTCCGTGCTGCGCCTTTCCACCCAGCGGCTGCTGGGTAACGAGTGAGTACGGACCGACCGAACGAGCATGAATTTTGTCTTCGACAAGGTGGAGAAGTTTGAGCATGTACACTTGTCCAACCGTTGTCTGGTGCGCAAAGGCTTCGCCAGTGCGACCATCGAAGAGCTGCACTTTGCCGGACTCCGGGAGTCCTGCCAGTTTCAAGTAGCCCGTAATTTGTTCTGGGGTAATACCGTTGAGAGCTGGCGTTGCAATCTTGATGCCGAGCATTTCACAGGCCCAGCCCAAGTGCGTTTCCAAAATCTGTCCGATGTTCATACGAGACGACACTCCGAGTGGGTTTAAGATAATGTCGACGTACGTACCATCTGCCAAGAATGGCATGTCTTCCTTTGGCACAATACGCGCGACAACTCCCTTGTTTCCGTGGCGACCGGCCATTTTGTCTCCGACCTGGATTTTGCGTGTCTGAGCCACGAATACTTTGATCTGCTTGATCACTCCTGTTGGCAATTCGTCGCCTTCTGCGCGATCGAAAATGTGCACGTCGACGACTTTTCCACCGGCTCCACCTGGGAGACGCAGAGACGAATCTTTTACGTCTTTCGCTTTATCACCGAAGATCGCCTGCAAAATTCTCTCCTCTGGCGTGAGTTCTGTTTCGCCCTTTGGCGTGATTTTTCCAACAAGGATATCGCCTTCGTGAACCGTTGCACCGATACGCACGATACCGTCGGCATCGAGATCTTTGAGCTTGGTTTCACCGACGTTTGGAATATCACGCGTGACTGTCTCGGGACCGAGTTTCGTGTCGCGCACATCGGTGATGTACGACTCGATATGAATGGAATCGAAGTACCCGCGCTCCACAACACGATCGGAAATGATGATCGCATCTTCGAAGTTATACCCACCCCATGGCATGTAGGCCACAAGCAAGTTCTGACCGAGTGCCAGTTCTCCCATTTGGACAGACGAACCGTCGGCAATCACGTCGCCAGAGCGGACTTTGTCGCCTACTTCCACGCGCGGACGCATGTGGAAACAGGTTCCCTGGTTACTGCGAACGTAGTTATCGAGTGTATACACAGCTTTGCGACCGGAGCGGTACATCACTGTGACTTCGCGTGCATCAACAGCCATTACTTCGCCTTCTTCGTCGGCCACAATCACGTGACCGGACGCGCGAGCAGCCACGCTTTCCATACCCGTACCAACGTAGGGTGAGTTTGGAGCAATGAGCGGCACAGCCTGACGTTGCATGTTCGTTCCCATGGACGCACGGGTGTTATCGTCGTGCTCTAGGAACGGAATGAGCGAGGTGGATACCGAGAGAATCTGCTTTGGTGAGATATCTGTATGCGTGACATCGCGCACGTGTGCGAGCACCGGCTCGCCACGCTTACGAGCGTGCACACGCGTTTCGATAAACGCGCCTTTTTCGTCGAGCGGACTGTTGGCTTCGGCGATAGTGAGATGACGTTCGCGATCTGCATCGATGTATGTTTCTTTCTCGATGACGTAGGCGCGCACCGGCACTTCCGTCATCTTTTCTGCCTTGAGCAGTGAAATGATTTTGGTTGCCATCTGCTTCGTTTCGATTTTGTCGCCTTCCTTGGCAAATACTTTGCGACCGTCTTTTACGGTGATATCAAGCATACGATCGAGCATCGCATCGGCGTCCATTTTGACGGTGTGCTTTACTTCGTAATACGGAGTTTCCAAGAAGCCGTAATTGTTGACTTTTGCGTACGATGCCAAGTGCACGACGAGACCGATGTTCGGACCTTCGGGAGTGGCAATCGGACAGATACGACCGTAGTGGCTTGGGTGCACGTCGCGAACGTCGAAGCTTGCGCGCTCACGCGAGAGTCCACCGGGACCCATGGCGGAGAGACGACGCTTGTGTGCGAGTTCGGAGAGCGGGTTGGTCTGATCCATGAACTGCGACAGCTGTGACGATGCGAAAAATTCGCGCAGTGCAGCGGTAATCGGACGACAGTTGATCAGCTGAGCTGGAGTGACTGTTTCCAAATCCATGACCGTCATACGATCTTTCATGATGCGCTCGGTGCGCATAAGACCAATGCGATATTTATTCTGTACAAGTTCACCAACTGAGCGAACGCGGCGGTTAGACAGGTGATCGATATCGTCTGGGGTGCCTTCGCCGTTGTTCAAACGGATCATTTCTTTGAGGATGCTGATGAAGTCGTCGATCTGGAACACGCGGTGTGCTTCGTCGTTTGGTGTTTCGAAACCGAAGCGGCGGTTGAGTTTGTAACGTGCGATATTTCCCATGTCGTACTTCTTGAAATCGAAGAACAATGCGTCGATCAAGCTCTTGGCGTTTTCGGCTGTCGCAAGATCTCCCGGGCGTACCTTGCGGTAGATGCTCTGATAGGCTTCGTCGACCGAACGAACAGTGTCTTTCTCGAGAGTGGCGGCAATGTAATCTTTGTCGGCGTGGATAGTATCTTTGAAGAGATCGAGGATATCGGCGTCCGTTGCGTAGCCGAATACACGGAGCAACTGCGTGATGGGGATTTTGCGCTTGCGATCGATTTTACACGTGATGATACCGCGACGATCGGTCTCGATTTCCATCCAGACTCCACGCTTTGGAATGATTTTGGCGGCGTGATGCTTCGGGAAATCGGCCATGGTCGAGAAGAACACACCAGGTGAGCGCACAAGCTGCGACACAACGACGCGCTCGATACCGCCGACGATGAATGTTCCGCTATCAGTCATAAGTGGAATGGAGCCGAGGAAGACGTCTTGCTCCTTGATTTCTCCGGTGTCTTTGTTGATGAGCTGCACGTGCGCCTTCATAGCGGATTCGTAGCTTAAGTTGCGGCGGCGGCAGGTGACGGGATCGTATTTTGGAGCATCGAAGGTGTGGCCCAAAAAGTTGAGCTCCATCTTCTTGCCCGAAAAGTCGCCAATCGGACTGATTTCTTTAAGGAGCTCAGAAAGTCCGTCAGTTAAAAACCAACGGTAACTCTGAATCTGCACATCGATGAGCGAGCGCATTTTATCAATCGAGTCATCGTTTGTGAGGAATACGCGGTTAGCGACCACCATCTGTGGAGCCAAATCGCCTTTGACGTCCTTCAGGCTGGCTGGTGTTTTGCCGCTGCCTGGCATGTTGAACTCACGCAAGTTTGGCAAAATCGCCTCTTCGACGTCGTACTTGTAATCCTGGGAACGCGTTGCGCGCTTCTTGTCGACAGCGCCTTTCTTGGCAGCTGGCGCAAGCATTTTAGAAGCGATAGTAGCCTTGGTTGGCGCAGCTTTTGCAGCTGGCTTAGGCTTAGTTTTCTTCTTGTCTGGCATAGTTGAGAGGAAAATGTATCCCACTACGCTCCGCTGCGGAGTTCGAGGGACAGGGAAGTAAGAATTATCAATTTTCTGCATGGTCAAGCCATGCGCGTGGCTTGCAATAAGGGACAACAGGCCTCATCAAAAAGCTCCGCACAGCACTCAAAACACAGGGAAAGCCGCTGTAACGTGCCAATTCTACCGGGGAAATGGCCTGTGTCAACGGAAATAGCTCATATTTACCGCAAAATACTGGTGCTAGTACAACGTTACACTTAAGCTGGTTGATTCAGCGAAAGAAATGACTGAAAGGCTGGCATTTCAGGAAGAGCCGGTATTTGATTAAATGCCTGATCAATAGTTGCTTGTATGACTGGTGACCGTACGTCATATCCTCGTTCTGCCAGCACATTTTCAACATTCTTCCGAGTAGTAACCTTACTATCCTCTAGCATTCTATGAAAACCCGTTATCATTGAATCGTATTGATCGATGAGCTGCTGTGAACCCAATGCATTAATATCATCTACTCTGTTTGTAAGATCAGTCATTTTTTCTAGAACAACGGCAGGCGTCGTAGAATGAGAAGTAACTTTTTGTACCGAAGCTTCATGCCTCGGAGGCAACTGATTTTCGTCTATACGACCGATTTTTTCCAACTGCTCTTTTCCTGCATTGATCACGAAGTAACCGTTAAATTGAGGCTGGGTAAGAATTGTATGTACTCTCCGGATAAACCATTCCGGCATTGTACTGCGAATAGTAATAGGAACTTTTTTGCGAGTCATTACTGCATCAGCAAGCAACTTTTTCAAATCCTCAATCTTCGCCGTCAGCTTTGCATCGGCTATTTCGTCTCTTTGCACAGATTTCTTTTGCAATATTCCATGCGGATCTTTTACCCAACCTTTTTCTGCCAAGATAACTAATCGCAAGCGAAGAGGCTCGCTGAGGTTTTCTATATGACGCCCAAGATGAATGCGCTGAATATCTTCGCCGTCTAAATTACACTCAAATTCGTTCAGAAAATCGGCAAGCTCTGTTTGAGTTGGCTGCCAGCCGTCTCCTGGTACTTTGGAATCGCCGAGAGGAATGATGTGCTTTATATCCTTATTACCACGCAACTTTTGACGTTCCAACTGAAGGGCGTAAGCAACATGCGTCGGATCTTTGTAATCGACGTACGCTTTCTTTTTGAAAAACTCGCCCTGAAGAGCTCCATCTTGCAAAGCAGTGATAGTTTCCAAAATATCTGCATGGGTTTCCAGCTGGATAGGCTGCGTTTTGGTGCTGGCATTCAGCTTCTCAGCAGCCGGCTTATACTTGGCATCCTGCTCGCTTTTATTGCCGCCGAAAAGACTCTTGAGACGATTGAACATAATTTAACTATAAACTAATATACAAAATTGTCAATAATTGTACGATTATTATCACAAAAACTAAGTCGGAAGGCAACCATTTTACACACCTTCTGCAAATCGTTTTTCTACCTCGGACCAATTCACCACGTTCCAGAAGGCAGCTATGTAGTCTGGGCGCTTGTTTTGATACTTTAGATAGTAGGCGTGTTCCCAGACATCGAGGCCCAAAATCGGCATTTTACCGTCCGTTACGGGACTATCCTGATTGGACGTGGAAACGATGGAAAGTGCAGAACCATCGGCAACCAACCAGGCCCAACCGGAGCCAAAACGAGTAGTTGCAGCAGCGCTAAACTGCTCTTTGAACGTATCGAAAGATCCAAAGGCCTTATCGATCGCCTCTTTGAGCTTTCCTTTTGGTTCGCCGCCGCCTTTGGGGCTTAAAATTTCCCAGAAAAAGCTATGGTTTACATGTCCCCCACCGTTATTGCGCACAGCTGTGCGAATGTCCTCTGGCACCATATCCAAATCTGCAATCAGTTCTTCGGCAGATTTCTCGGCCAATTCCGGATGCTTGGTAATGGCTTCGTTTAACTTATTTACGTATGCCTGATGATGTTTGGTGTAGTGAATTTCCATCGTCTGTGCGTCGATATGCGGCTCGAGTGCGTTGAATTCGTAGGGCAGAGCAGGAAGGACATGAGAGGCCATAGGACAAGGGGAAGAGTGGAATGAAAAGAAGAAGACGCAGTTGCGTTGTACCGAAAGCTTACTCTCTTCAAAAAGAATAACGAAGCAACTTGCTCTCTGTCTATGACGTACGACGTCGCCTCTTATTACCAATATACTCTGTTTTCCTTTCTGATTTTTGACGGATGATACCAGCAGCCAAACATGGCCAACTGGAGCGAAAACTGCTACATTTTCTTCCGTGCATATCCTTCGCCTTCCGCAGGCCACGCCCGAATACGATGTCTGGATGAAAGCTCATCCACATACTAATCTCTGGCAATCGAGTGCGTGGATGAAGTATCGGCAAGCACTGGGACGAGAGACCCGCTTGTATGTGGGAATGAGCGCATCGAATAAGCGCATCCTTTGTGCGGCGCTCGTGAGCATTGATCGAACAACTGGCGGTCTTTGTACGTGGAACATTGCGCGTGGGCCGCTCTTTCAATGGGAAGTGATTCGTGGAAACTGGGAAGAGCTGAATTCCAGTACAGATGAGCTGCTGACCGCCATTATCGATGACGCCAAGAAAGACAAATGTCTTTCTCTCTATCTCTCCCCTCTCACAAAACTTACTACTCCTTTACCTCTTGTCACTTCCAAACGCCACGAACAGCCCGAGGCGACCATTATTCTCGATCTCACGCAAACCGAAGATGGCCTTCTAAAGCAGATGCATCCAAAAGGTCGCTACAACATTAAGTTGGCTCAAAAGCATGGTGTGATAGTAGAGCAATCGACGGATATTGATGGCTACTTCGCACTCGCACAGTCCACCGGCAAGCGCGATGGATTTACCATCAAACGGAAATCGGAGTACCAGTCTTTTCTGAAAGATCTTCCGGGAAGTTTTTTACTAATGGCCATGCACGACAAAAAGCCCGTTGCCGGATTGCTCGGTGTAATTTGGAACGGAATTGGCATCTATTATTACGGCGCATCCGATCATGCTTATAGAGCATTGATGGCGCCCTACGCATTGCAATGGGAAGCCATAAAGATGTGCAAGGCTCAGGGTTGTACTCGCTACGACTTACTGGGCATTGCACCTCCTCACGCTGCCAAAGATGATGCGTGGCAGGGTATAACGGATTTTAAGAAGAAATTCGGTGGCAACCTCATGGAATATCCCCCAGAGCAAGAGATTATTTTGAAACCGATGATGAAGAAGATGCTGGAGATGAAGAGGAAGTTTTTGTAAAACAAAAACCAGAGACGCAAAATTTTGCGTCTCCTCTTTGGTATTTTCCCAGATTTTATTTCCGGATAACAAAAAACCCCCATCTTTCGATGGGGGTTTTTGCCATGGGGCTAGGCCATGAAGAATGTATAACGATTAGCCAGTGTAGCTCGTACCGTTGATGCTTGTTTCTGGATACTCAAGCCACAAGAATGATGTGGTAGCAGAGTTATCCTTGTCCAACCAGTTCAAGTGACTGGTTGTAGCAGCAAACGTGGAGTAGGTAGGATCGTCTGAGAAGTTCGTCAGAGAAACTTGGAGAGTGGATGTCGAAGAGTTTGAAATCTTCGTGTTTGCCACCTGTGCTTCAAGAACGAACGTAGAGTCTGTACCTGGATCGATCTGAGTGTTGACGCTTGTTCCTGGCAAGTTGCCACAAGTGACAACGAGTGAACCGGAGCCGCCAGAGCCAGAGACAGAAGTGGATGCAGCTGTACATGTAGCCTTCGTTGTTGGGTCAGCTTTGTTGTAGAACTTGAAGGTAGATGTAGAAGTTGATGTGTTACTGGCTGTACCGAGCTGTACGTTTGTTGCGTTGACGTTGAAGATCACACCGGAGAGAGTGAACTTATTTGGACCGTTCTTGTCATTCGAAGCGCTAGCTGTCGAGAACTTGAATTGACCAATAGCTTTCTGTGTTCCGGATGGGATTGCAGTGCCGTTCGCATTTGGATCAGCGTTTGTGATCGAGGTGACCTTCGAGAGGACAACCTGGTTCAAGCTGCCGATGATGCGAGCGTTGTTAGCAGCAGAAGATACTCCGATGAATACCTCACCTGCAGCTGTAGCGTTTCTATCGTTTGCGGACAAGGTGTTGCTTGAGAGCAATCCACGAGCGCGGATAGAACCGGTTGTTGTGCTTGGAGTCGGATCAAGTTTCAAGTAAATCTTGTCTCCGGCAACAGCACCGTCAACGTCTGTGCGCATACGTGCACGGACCAAGACGTTAGTGTTCGAACCCTTTGGAACGATGAATTCCTGGTTCTTCATCTGAACACACATAGAGTTAGCAGCAACAGCTTCGCTTCCACAACCAGCGATGGTTGCTACAGCGAATGGAGTTGAGGCACCAACCTTATAGAGTTCGAGACGATCAACGTCGGTTGCGAATGTACCTGTGTTTGCAGCTGAACCAGAGGACGAGAGAACGATGTTTGTCACATCGATATCTTCGTACTCAGAGTGGAACTGCAAGCGGAGGATTTCATCGGACAACGCGCCGCCGAGAAGCATCTTTGCCTTTACAGGACTTGTGGACTTTGTCACGAAGAGATCACCCTGATTTCTGAGAGTGTACTGCGTTGCATAGCCAGAAATATTTACCTGAATATCAGCAAGAGCTGTACCATCTGGCGATGTGCCGAATGGAGAGGATGTGATGTAGCTTCCGCCTGGATTCTTGGCGCCAATGCCCGATAGGCCTGTTCCATCATCAACCTGTTCGGCCTGGATGAAAGTAGAACCTGTAGCAAAGCGTAGCGAAAGAACTGGGTTTGTGCCCGAGAGAGAAGCGGAGATATCTGTGTGTACTTCGAAGATCACCGACTTGCTCTTTGGGATAACGTAACCACCACCTGTAATTTCGTCGAAGGTGATTTGGTTACCCTGAGAAGCAACACCTGTATCGACCATCGTATCAACATTTCCGTCATCATTGGTGTCTACCCAGAGTGAGTAGTTTGAACCGTTGACGAGAGAAGAGCTGGATGCTGGATCGAAGATGAGGTTTGTGATGAGTACATCCTTTGCTTCCTGAGCGCGAGCTTCGAAGCGGAGGAGTGATACGTTCTTCGCATTCTTGACAGTTGTGTCAGTAGAAGCAGTTGGCTTGAGGTTGATCGTGAGACCAGCCGTCTTGATTTCCTGGTAGTTACCAGTGATCGTGCCACCTGGGCGGTAGTCGCCAACGCGGTCGTTGGTGGATACACCCTTAATCTTCATCTGATAGGTAGTAGTACTGGTGGCAAAGAAGCCGCCGAGTGTACAACCAACTGTGTTTGCAGTAAGAGCACTGCTTACGAGGTGATGAGTTGCCTCGCCACACAAGTGGACGCGGAACTTGTCGCCGTTAGCTGGTGCTGCTAGGGAACTTAAGCCGCTGTTATCAATGAAGTTAACGCGGAATTCGTACTTCTCTTTGCCGTGGACAACGAAGTCATCGAAACGGTAGACCTGGAATGCTCCAGTGCCTGTGATAAGAGCAGAAGTGCTGCCGAAATCAGTGGAACCCGTCAAGCGGACGCCGGAGATTGTGCGGCCTGTTGTTGTGTTACGTAGCTCAACTTTCTCGAGTGCTTCATAAATGTCGTTGCCACCTGTTGGAGCAGCACGTCCTCCTGTAAACGATGCACCAGTAGAAGTTGTACCCTGAACGAGGGCGTAGAGCTGTTCGACATCGACATCTTCACCTCCTGTTTCGAACCAGACGTTTGCGAGTACTGCATTCTTGTCCTTGCGTGTGTACTGCTGAGTGACTGGACCGTCAATGGAGATAGTGAACTGACCTGCGTCGATTGTGACAGTTGCAGGCAGAGTGGATGACTCGACTGGCAAAGCGATCTGAGCTCCATAGAGCTGACCGTTTACACCGTAGCCGTAGAGAGAACCGACAGCGAAGATGTCGCCGGTCTCATCGAAGTGCATTTTTACGTTTTTAGCAGCACCACCCTTGATGTCGGCAATGACGTCGAGAGTGATCTTGTCGCCCTCGAGCACCGTGAATGGTGGATCGAAAACGAGTGTCACGAAGTCACCAGTGGACTGAGAAACAGTCTTAGTAACGAGCGTGCCGTCAGAACGCTGGATGCCGATGTTGATGTAGTCACCATCACCTGCTGTACCGTCGTTTTGAAGAGTCATGGAGTAGATTGTCTGGTCTTCAACAGAGTCCAAGGAAATTTCGAACTTGCCGATTTTTACGCGTGTGTCACCAACTTTCAAGTTGTTTGGTGTAACAGAGCGGTAGGCAATGCTCATAGTTCCAGAGGAAACTGCGGCGACGCGGAAGCCCTTACCCTTGAGAGGGAAGTTACCCTTGACCTCCTTAGCGTTGCTGATGAAATCGCTTGGGAGTTCAACGGAGAGAGCGTGCTCACCGGAAGTTGTTGCTGTTGTCTTGAGGTCACCTGCGATTTGCAGAGTAACTGTCTTGCCAGCTGGAACCACAAGAGGAGTGGTGAAGCGCAGCGTGGAAGTGTAGCTCTGAGCGTCGATTGTGCGCTTGCGTGTAATACGAGCACCGTTGACGAGAGCGTAGACACCAGAGAAGTCATCGGAAGAACCGAAGCCTTCGTGAAGAACAGTCAAGTTCTCGATTGTCACTGCATCAGTTGTGCTGGCAGTCAAATCGAGGCTTGTGAATGTGATGCCCTGAGCACCCTTTGGCACTGTGTCGCCAACTGGGTTCTTAGCGGAGAGCGTTACCTCGAGGGTACCGTTACCGATAACAACTGTTGTGTAACCAGCGAAAGTTGTGGAATCAGAGAAAGTCTTACCGTCAGAAGTCTTCATGTCGACGACTGTGAGGGTGTACTGCTTCGAAGCTTCCATAGCTGTGGTGAGAGTGATCTCAACCGAGCTGGAGGAAAGCGACTTGATAGAATCGATTGGAAGTGGAGTAGACGAACCAGTGATTGTGTACTTGGTCTTGTCTGTTGCAGTTGTCTGATCAACATCCATGTTGAAATCAACATCGATGATTGTCGACGAAGTTGCAGCAGCGTCTTTTACCATTGGCTCAGTTGGAATTGCAGCTGTGCCACAATCCGTGCCGTAGGTAAGACCCTGATCGACGCGATCGAGCATGACCACCATTTCTGCGCGGTTCATGTTGTCGTTCGGACGAGCACGGCCTGTTGCGTCATCACCCTGGAGTACGCAGTGATCTGCAGCAGTCTGCATATCAGCTGTGTACCACTGTCCGCCTGGTACATCGACGAACGATGGAGCAGCGCCTGTAGCCTCGAGGCCAAAAGCACGGACGATGATGGAAGCAGCCTCAGCGCGGTTAATGTTTGCGCTTGGGCGTGCGTAACAAGGGTGCTTGCCGTAACAAGCTCCGTCGCCACGTACCCAGCCTTCCTTACCAGCTTCTGCGAAGTACTTGTAGTACCACTGACCGGTAGCTACGTCATCGAAGTCTGGCACTGCTGGTGCAGTGTTTAATACGCCGCCGTTGAGCTCAACGACGAGTTTGACGAATTCAGCGCGGTTTGCATTGTCCGTACCGCGGAATTTCGCCTGTGTGGCATCGAGGTGTCCCGCTTCAGTCATGCGAGTAACAGCCCCTGCATACCAAGCACCCGCTGGAACATCGGAGTAAGCAGCCAATGCTGTACCCACCTGGGTAAGCATGATTGCTACAGCCGATACGCCTGCGAACAATTTCTTCATACGAGAAACGTCCATATATATAAGGTGTAAGGGAAATAGGAATAAATAGAGGAAATAAACGCTAAGGATAAAGATGCAATATTTTGCATCTGTACTTTTTGTATGCTTTACAGTCGTATCGGGCGCCCTGCAAAAAAGCGGGGCCTCTCCTTAGATATAAAGAGGTTATACGAAAAACAATAAAGCTCTGAGGGAAGAGTGACGTAACATTGTACGTCTGAACACGATTCCTTTTTTCTGTGAGACACAGAGACTCCACTCCGATAAATCGTAGTGGAAGGGAATGTGAGAATCCCGCATTGATTCAGAGATGCATAATTATGCATCTGAACAATTCCTTTGAGGAAATGTAGATCAAGGGGAGTGCCGTTACGTGAATGAGCATGTACACGGATCACCATCCTGAGAGGACTACTTATAAGACGAGCATGGCTCGAATTTATAAGGTGATCGGAGAGATCCTAGCGAAAACTGGCATATCTCAGCAAGTCTTCTGTCTCTGCGTGCGATATAAGAAACGACGACCTTTGATATTCGTTACAACGACTTTTCCCATTTTCGTTGGCATCCAGACGCCATTTTGGCGCTTGCACTAGCGCAAAAAAGGGGTAAAACTTAAGAAATTTCTCCTTGCATAAAATCCTGAATTCTGTTGATCAAAAGCTGCTATGGTGTTGTGCATATACATTCGTACTCCCCTGTCAGGCTTACTTGGCATTGTTTACTTGTCAAAAAGTACAGAACAGTAGACATACGCAGAACAAATTGCTTGTTCGATGGCTTATTTAAGCCATTTTCGTGAACTACAAATATGCACAAGTCACAAAAAACGCGAAAAAGGCCTCAAGTAGCCTCTACAATGTCATGCTTTAGGGTAAGTTTGCTTTCCATTTATGGAGAAATAGCAGTCCAAAAGCCCTTAAAAGCATACATATGACGATAATTGCATGAAATTCTGAATTTTCGGCAAATTTGCCTGCCGACTGGCTCGAAGTACGAGGTTCGAATTACGAAGTACGACTACTTTCTCGTAATTCGAAATTCGTGATTCGTGATTCGCTTCCGGTTCTATTTTCTAACCACCCGCGTCCCCTTCGCCGAATCCTCAACCATAAATCCCCTGCTCTCAATTTCTTTACGCAAGGAATCCGACAGGGCGAAATTTTTATCGGCGCGTGCCTGCTTCCTCTCCTCAAATAATTTCTGCACATCGGCTGGAATACTCGCCTCTTCTTCTGGCTCAAAGCAGCCAAATGTCGAACGTACAATCCGCACAAAACTCTTGATAACTTTCTTTTCCTCCGAAGATAAAAGCTCCTGCGTGCGCGTCCATGTCATCGCTTCGAAAATTACTGCGAGTGCAGCAGACGTATTGAGGTCGCTATCCATCGCGGCGCGGAATTGATCAGCATAGATGGTAGCCGGCGGTTTAAACCGCCGGCTACCATCTTGTACCGGTACATCAGGATTCGATGTAACATCTTCTTCCATTGCATCCACCTCACTCATCCACTCCATAATCTTGCGACGAGCCTTCTTGCCATCGTCCATTCCTTTCCAACTAAACTTGAGTCGTGTCCGATAATGTACAGATAACAGTACATAGCGCAGGTCCATTGGACTGTAACCACGCTCTAAGACATCATCAATACTTAACACGTTGCCAAGGCTCTTTGACATTTTGACCCCTTCTTGGCTTTCTGAAGCCTCTTCGCTCGCTGTAATCTCGATTCTGCGCTTGTGGAGCCAGTAACGTGCGAAGGGGCGTGAGCCCGAACACTCGCTCTGCGCGATCTCACATTCGTGATGCGGGAAGATATTGTCTTCGCCACCGGTGTGAATATCGAGAGTTAAGCCTAAATGCTTGCGACTCATGGCCGAACATTCGATATGCCAACCCGGAAAACCCGACTGCGCGTCATCGCCAACGGTGTCCGATCTTTCGCCATTTGCAAAATGCCAACGCAAAATATGGTGTGCATTGGAACCGACTGTTTTTTTCCATAGCGCAAAATCGGCCGGATGCTTTTTCTTTTCATCAACTTCGACGCGAGCCCCAGCGTTTAGGTGATCCAATGTATTGCCCGACAATTCTCCGTAGGCTGGAAACGTTTGCACATCAAAATAGATGCCGTCCTCGGTTTCGTACGCGTGACCGTTTTGTATCAGCTCCTGAATAATCGTAATCATTTCTTTGATAGTTCCGGTGGCGAGCGGACGATATTCTGGTTCCTTGAGATTGAGTAATTTTTCATCGACCAAATACTGCGTCGTGTATTTACGTGCAATCGCGAGCGGATCAACTTTTTCGGCCTTGGCTTGCTTTTCGATTTTGTCTTCGCCTTCGTCGGCATCGTTGGCCAAATGCCCAACATCCGTAATATTTTTCACGTGCGTGACTTTGTAGCCGGAAACCTCCAGCCATCGGCGCAGTAAATCAGCCATCAAAAAAGATGAGTAGTTGCCGATGTGCGGACGACCGTACACAGTGGGGCCACACGTATACATGCTCACCTCGCCTGCTTTGAGCGGTGTGAATTCTTCTTCTTTCTTGGTGAAGGAGTTGTAGAGGTGGAGGGACATAGAAGCGAATTACGAATTACGAATGATGAGCTGAAAGTAAAAACACGATTTTCTATTATGAATAGAGACCAATGATAAAACTATCACCAGTGAAAGCGATAGCGCAAAAATGTGTGCAAGAAAAGGGACCGGGAGGAAGAGATGAAAAGCAAACGAATATGAACAAACGTATGAATTTCTTCCTCCCGGTATAATAATGAGAAAAGGGCAAGCCTTCTCTCCTATAAGTATAATACATAATTGCAATTCGTGTTATTTTTTAGCGAAATAAAAACAGGGCACTTTGCCCTGCTTTCGGATGATGGGATGATTGATGACGAGACCGCGGGACAATTGCCAACCGCGGGCAGAAAGCCCGCTCTGGGGATGGATTGTTTTGATTGACGCTGCGGGACGCGGCGTCCCGTCTGCGGATGCTGATCGTAATTCGTAATTCGTGCGTCGTAATTCGTTCTAAGCCACTGTCACTTCCTTGCTCAAATACACCGACTGAATAGCATTGAGGATTTCGATTCCTTCTTTGCGCGACTTCTGGAAGGCTTTGCGACCGGAGATGAGACCCATGCCGCCTGCACGCTTGTTGATGACGGCTGTGGCTACCGCTGCCTGTAAATCGTTCTTACCGGATTCTCCACCGGAGTTGATGAGGCCGATGCGGCCCATGTAACAGTTGGCCACCTGATAGCGACAGAGATCAATTGGATGATCGGTCGTGAGTTCTGTGTACATGCGCTCGTCGAGTTTTCCGTAGGAACTATTGCCGCTGTTGAGTGCCTTAAATCCCCCATTGAGCGTTGGCAATTTCTGCTTGATGATGTCGGCCTCGATGGTTACGCCGAGGTGATTGGCCTGCGCGGTTAAGTCTGATGCGCTGTGATAATCCTTGCCATCGATTTTGAACGAATTGTTGCGCAGGTAACACCAGAGAACGGTAAACAGGCCGAGCTTGTGTGCCTGCTCGAATGCTTTGCTTACCTCTACAATCTGACGACCGGATTCTGGTGAACCGAAATAAATGGTAGCGCCTACGCCAAGTGCGCCCATGGCTTTTGCCTGCTCGACTGAGCCGAACATAATTTGATCGGCTTTGTTGGGGTACGTGAGCAGTTCGTTGTGATTGATTTTGACGATGAAGGGGATTTTGTCAGCGTATTTTTTGGAGACCATGCCGAGTACGCCGAGAGTCGAAGCGACAGCATTGCATCCGCCTTCGATTGCCAGCTGCACGATGTTTTCCGGATCAAAGTAGTCTGGGTTCTTGGCAAACGATGCGCCAGCCGAATGTTCGATGCCTTGGTCGACAGGGAGAATAGAAATATAACCGGTGCCTTTCAGGTTTCCGGTATCAATCATCGTCTGCATGTTCGCGATCACGTCCTTCGAGCGATCGGAAATACTGAACACATCCTTTACAGTGGTCGGACTTGGTACATGTAACTTGTCTTTAGGTATAGTTTTGCTTACAAAACCGAGCAAATCCTGCGCCTTATCGGCCAAAGCAGTCTGAATACCGGAATAGTCGAGCATGGACATAGAATTGGTGGGGAGGAGGGGAATGTAGCCTGATTGTACCAGAGCAGGCGATAGCTACTAGTAAATGAGGGAGATGTGAGGGGTGGACATCAGCTTAATGAGAATCATTCGTTATAAAATACAAATCCAAACCATCTACAGCAGCCCGCACGCGGAGGCTGATCATTCTTGACGCCCCTCACCCCCGACCCCTCTCGCTCGCTAAAGCGAGCGAGAGGGGAGCTTTAGTTATTGGTATATTGGGATTTTTTGTTATTTGTTTCTTGCTTGTCCCGCGAAGTCAGCCGCGGCTGACGAAGTGGGATATCTTGGATTTTGTCTCGTATTTGGTTCTTTGATCTTCGGATTTTTATCCATTCGCTTCGTTCCACATCTCCTCATCAAATTCTTCGAGTGATGCAATTTGCTTATCCGCAATCATTAATTTTTGGAGTGTTGGCGCCGAGAGATCCGGCACCGCAATGCATTTCATTTTTGCGGCTTTCGCGGCGAGAACGCCGTTGAAAGAATCTTCGAATACCAGACATTCATCCACGCGTACACCGAGCTTTTTGGCAGCGTTTATATAGATGCCCGGATGTGGTTTTCCATATGGTTCGTCTTCGGCGGAATAGACGAGATCGAAGTGCTCATGAATGTTGAGCTTCTGTAAAATAGCGTTGATGATTTGGTAGTACGACCCCGATGCGAGGCCGATTTTGACAGGTTTAGTTTTCAAAAAGTGAAGAATACTATGCACTCCAGGCTTCGCAGTGCCATCTTTTGCAACAAGTGCGACAACGTTGTCAATGATGAGCCGCTCAATCTCTTTCTGTGATGTTCCGGTCCAAGGAAAGCGTCGGTACCAGTGATCGACTACTTCATCCAAACGGAAGCCGACGGTTTCGTAACACATCACGCGCGTCAGTTCGACGCCGACAGTTTTGAATGCAGAAATTTCTGCCTCCTGCCACAGCGGCTCGGAGTCAATGAGGATGCCGTCCATGTCGAAGATGATTGCGCGGATCATGGGGTGGGGGATAGAACGGGAACGCGGTAAGGTAGGTATAGTAAGTATTGTAGGTATGGTAGGTAGGAAATCTACAACACCCACTCATTTTGTCTTTGCTTCCATCGCCTACCTTACATACTTTACCTACAATACTTACCTTACTTTTTCAGTCGCTCTTATTGCTTCGCCAGCGTAATCTTCTCCCTATTCACATACCACTGCTGCGCGATACCGAAGAGAGTAGAAACAGCCCAGTACAGAGACACGGCGGCAGGGAAGCGAAGGGCAAAGAAGCCGATCATAAACGGCAAGACGTAGGTCATAATCGTCTGCTGATCGATTTTCGGCACTTTGGACTTCGGTGCGTTCACATCGATGATCTCGGCCTTTTTGTTTTTCTTCTGCTTGGCAAACATCATCTTCATCTGGAAGAACTGCATGAGCACAAGCAGCGGCGGGAAGACGTAGATGCTTGGGAGCAGGAGGTTGAACCCGAGGAAAGAATGGCCGAGGACAATCGGCTTATCGATGAAGAACGTGTAGAGCAAATGGCGCGATGTTTCGAGTGTGGCGCCGCTTCTGATGACGTAGAAAAGACCCAGCAAAATAGGCAGCTGCAGTAATGTCGGCAAGCACGACTGTAGGGGATTGATGTTGTATTCCTTCCACAGACGCAAAGTTTCTTCCTGCTGTTTTTTGGCGTCGTCTGGATATTTTTTCTTGAGTTCGTCGAGACGCGGCTGGAGTTGCTGCAATTTTTTCTGTCCTTCCAGCGCATGCTGGTTTGGAATGAGCAGAATCAATTTGATGATGATGGTGAGAATAACGATCGCAATACCGAGGTTGTAGCCGGGCGTATAGAGGGCGATAAACAGCAACGCGTTAAGCAGCGGCTTCATCACGAATGTACGGAATAGTTTGGTGAAGACATTTGGTTCTGCCAGCGTAAAACGTGTAGTGAGCGTTGTTTGGCCTGTACCTGTTGCAAGCGCTTGACCAGTGCCCGTGAGCGCCGCACCAGAGCCGATTTTGGTGGTATCGAGACTGATTTGATACGTGCCTTTCTGGGCAAATAGCGAGTATTTCCACGCAGCTAAACTCACCTGCTCACTTTTGCCCGGGGCAACTGGCGTAAATTTTGGACATTGGCCTGCTGTCGTATTGGCCATCAAGTCTGTCATCTCTTCTTTGTCATCTTTTGTAACGACAGATGCAACATCGAAAGGTGGCTGCGGGCAGCGAGATGGAAGGGTAAGAGCAGCCTTGGTATTGTTTTTGATGACGGCAACCGGATCGTCGCCTTCTTTTACATTTGCCGACAGCATGCTGAGCACAATGGCGTTTTGTTCCTTCTCCGGTACTTTGCCAAACTGCGCTGGAAAGAAATATTTGAGTCCGAAATCGGTCACAAAAAACAGGACGATGAATGTCGCGATGAATTCGATCGTCGACATGCGAGACTTCTTCTTAGGTGTTGGGTTCACAGAGAAAGGGAGGAAAGAAACTGGGCGATATCGTCGTTAAGCGCGGTAAAATCAGCAGACAGGCTAGACGAGCGAGGTGAGAGAATCAATTGAATAGGGGACGAAATCGAGCGATCTTTGAGCGCAAGACGCAGCGCTTCGCGGCATCGACGGCGCATACGATTGCGTTTGACAGCAGATTTATCCAACTTCGTCGACGCAAGAGTTCCAGTATAGATGGCGAGTTGCGCCGGATCAACATTCGGGTGCTTGGGCGCACTCAACAAAAAGCGGATGACCATATGTTTGCCTTTCCACACGCGTCCTTTGGCACGCAGAAAATCATTCTGCCGGCGGCCGGAAAGTCGGGAAAGCTGCATAGATGCAGTGTAGCAGAGGGATGAGATAAGGGTTAGGGACGGGGTTAAGGGCTGCTGTTTGGACATGGGACAGAGGGGTTGGGACATTGGATACTGAAAAGAATGTAGAACACAGAACGTGGAACGGTAGATGAGGAACAAATCCTACAATCTCCAGAGCGGCCATTTTATCCTGAGTCGCATCGAAGGATCTGGCCGCGGCGCGCGATCAATACTAAATTATGGCTTCAGATTCAATACCTTGCATTATAGTAATTACGAAAACTTGACGCTCGCAAAAACAGGAGGAATATGATTTGTATGAGTATTAATAACGCTGATCAGTCAATCATTCTACGGCCCCCAAAGGAGTACAAAATAAAAGAAATACGCTTTGAGCTTGATGGTGTTGATCCAGATGTCCTCAAGCAAACAGCTGCTAGCAACGGACTCACGGTCGAAGCCTATCTTCAATCAATAGCACAAAAAATACTCCGCCATCCCAACATGGCTGAAGTTCTCAGGATTGCAAAAGCGCATCAGCAAAAAAATGAGGGAATGTAAGTGTTGTTCCTTGAAACGCAAAAAAGCGGCGCAGGAATAAATTCCCACGCCGCGGTCGATCTTTGCATCTTCATGCGAACATCAGTGGCTTTTGAAAATGCCTCCGAAGAAGCATCGAATCATGATCAGGTTGACCCATAGTCAGTACTGCTTCGATGGTCAGACAAGGACGGGGACCTATAATATCCCAGACAACCGTCTTTACCTCGTACCAACTCAACTTCCTGCCGCGCAAGAGTGCTTCGAGGTGTTCAATCTGCTCTGGGCTCATGCAAGTAATGCAATTCGCCCGAAACTGGTCGCCGAGAATCCCTTGTGCAGAAAAACTCATCATCGAGAAAGCCTCCGTGGTGTCTGTGCTGAGTGCGTATTGAAAGATCGACGCGGCTTTATACTCAATGCTGAGCCAAGAGTCAATGTTTTACTATTGAGATTTTATCATCTTCCATCCTTAATTTGAGGATTGATCACTCAAAATTGATAGTTTTCCTCTGAATCTTTTGAGTCCTTTGCTTCCTTTGAGTCTTCTGAGTCCTTCCCCTATACTTTCCCCGATGCCACAACTCACCAAAGCACAGGTCGAACACATCGCCAAGCTCGCGCGGCTTAAGCTCAAGCCCGAAGAACTGGAGAAAATGACAAGCAATCTTGGGTCGATTTTGCAGTATGTAGATATTTTAAATGAGGTCGATACGAGCAATGTGAGGCCAACTGAGCAGGTAACGGGACTGATAAATGTGCTGCGCGAGGACGTTGTGGATCAATCCAAGGCTAATCCGGATGATTTACTGAACAATTCACCACTCCCGATTGTCGAGCACCAGATTCGGGCGCCGCATGCTCATGGTTAGGTTTTAGCTTGTAGCTACTTAGCTTTTTAGGAAAATTTCTTCACGTATCATCTACACATGACCCGTCATCACCCCCGCCCTCTCTGGCACTACGGACTCATTGGCGGTTTTGTGACGAGCATTATCGGGTTTGCGGCGATCTGCGTGACGTACGCAACCGAAAACGCAGAGGCCATGATGGCCTTGGCCTTGCCGTTTTTTTTCGGCCTGATTTTTGCCATGGGCAAAAACGTGCCTCCATTTGTGATGATTGCAGGTGGTGCACTGACAACGCTCGTTATCTACTTTGTCATCGGTGCCCTTCTTACCATGCTTGTTATCAGAGTTCGTCGCGTTCTTCGGTCGTAATATCTGTTTCCTCTCCTTCCCTTGCTCTCCTCTCTCACTATTTCTCAGGCTCACGATAAGCTAAAAGCCAAAACTATTTCGGCTGTTGAGCTCGTACAAGATTGTCTGAGTCGCATCAAAAGCGTTGATGGCAAACTGAACGCGGTAGTCTACAACAATGGCGATAAAGCGCTGGAAGAAGCCAAAATAATCGATGCTAAAGGCGATTTTAGCAGTCCGCTGACAGGCATCCCCTACTTGGCCAAAGATGTATTTTGCGAAAAAGATGTGCCCACAACTGCCTGTTCAAACATGCTACGCAGCAAAGATTTTCGGCCGGCATACGATTCGACGACGACAAAGAGGCTCAAAGCAGTCGGTGCGATTTCCATCGGCAAAGTGAATACCGATGAATTTACGATGGGAGCGTCCACCGAAACGTCGTGCTACGGCGTCACCAAAAATCCGTGGGACGTAACGCGCGTTGCGGGAGGATCGTCCGGAGGCCCAGCTGCTGCGGTAAGTGCCGATGAATGTTTGTTTGCACTCGGTACCGATACAGGCGGATCGATCCGTCAGCCAGCCAGCTTCTGCGGCATTACCGGCATTCGCCCAACCTACGGCCGCACCAGCCGCTACGGCGCTATGAGCATGGCGAGTTCGCTGGATACCATTGGACCGATGTGCAAGAACGTGGAAGACATGGCCATTACGCTGCAGGCAATGGCCGGTGTTGACCCGCTGGATGCCACAACGTCGAATATTGCAGTACCGGATTATCGCTCACTGCTCAAAAAAGACATGAAGGGCGTGCGCATCGGCATCCCGAAAGAATATGTGATCGATGGCATGAAACCGGAAGTGATGGCGGCGTTCGAGGAATCGAAAAAAGTGTGCGCATCACTCGGCGCGACGCTTGTGGATATCTCGCTCCCGCACACCAAATACGGCGTGGCGACGTACTACGTTCTGTGTCCGTGCGAAGTGAGTTCCAACATGGCGCGCTACGACGGTATTCGCTACGGCCACACCGTGAAAGAAGCAGCAGAAGTCGGGAATCTCGTGGAATATTATCAGGCAGTTCGTAGTGAAGGCTTCGGCCCAGAAGTAAAGCGCCGCATTATGATCGGGACATTCGCATTGTCGTCTGGTTACTACGACGCGTATTACGTAAAAGCCCAGAAAGTGCGCACGCTCATCAAGCAGGATTTCGATGAGGCATTCAAAAAAGTAGATGTGATTCTCTCCCCTGTTTCGCCGCACTGGGCGTTTACCGTTGGCGCCAATAGCAATGATCCGCTCGCGATGTACCTAGAAGATGTGTTTACGATTCCACAGGTAATGGCGGGTATTCCGTGCCTGTCTGTTCCCTGCGGTTTTTCCAAAGAAGGCATGCCGATCGGACTGCAAATGATGGGCAAACAATGGGACGAAGCGGGAATTTTGTCGGCAGCGTTTGCTTTTGAACAAGCGACGCAGTGGCATATGAAAAGGCCACTGCTTTAGGACTCAAAGGAAGCAAAGGACTCAGAAGACTCAGAGGAAATCTATAATTTGGTAGCCGATATGATTTGATGAATATGAAAACATTAAGATGCCAAATTCTCTTTTAACCCGTTCTGACGATATCGCTTGCGCATCCTTTGAGTCCTATGAGTCTTTTGAGTCTTCTGAGTCCTTTTACTGATTTCCAAACGCCGGTGGTACGACCAATTTACAATCGCTGCGACAATCGTTTGATTCGGTTCCGTTAAGCGCAAATCCGTTATCGCACTGCTCACCCAGCCCTGTTTCTATGCGGCCATTGCCGCAGGAAATACAGGCGCCGTCGTTGCAATACCCGTTACAAGAAATCACCTCGCTGGCCATGTTGACGCTCGCTGTGCAGTAATATTCTTTTACAAAACAGTTGGTACCAAGGCAGTAATCAGCGGGTATATACGCACCTCCCTCGAGCGTGACGCATGCATCGGAGACTGATGTCGATTGAAAATCCGTATATTCTACTGTGCCTTTGCTCACGTAATCATTGCCATCATCCGAATCGCTACAGATTTTCTGCGTGCAGATCGGATCGCCAATCGCGCGACAGGCATAGCCAGTTTCAATGCCACAGCTCGTGGTGCAGCCATCCCCATTCTCAGGATTGCCGTCGTCACACTGTTCGCCACTGTCGAGATCGCCGTTACCACACAGAATAAGGTCGCCACTCGTTGCGCCTGCTATATTGCCGGCTGTGGTTCCAACGGTTGTTCCTGCAGTTGTACCCGCAGTATTTTCAGCGGTTGTACCTGCTGTGGTACCTACTGTCGCACCAGCTGTTGTACCGACTGTTGTACTCGTATCGCCGGCGGTATTACCAGCCGTGTTTCCGGCTGTTGCACCAGCGGTGGCACCAATCGTACACACGCTCGGGTTACCGATGCAGGTGTAGCCTGTTTCCACAGTGCAATTCAGACTGCATCCATCATTGTTATTGCCGTTCCCATCATCACACTGCTCGGCTCCTTCCATAAACGCGTTGCTGCATTTGGCGACATCCAAATCGATATCAATACCGGCATCGGAATTGACGATGTACACCATAATCCGACCTGGCGCCAAACGTACGCCGTTATCGGTCGATGGCCTGTCGCCCGCAACGCGGAATGTCACATTGTAGGCCGCTTCGAACGCGCGAATATCGGCAAGCTGCTGCGGATCATTGAGCACTTCCGGCTGCATGAAAAAGATATTCGGAAACTTTTGATTAAACGGAAGATTCGTTTTGTCGTTGGCAATTTCTGTTGCTGCATTGGCGGTATACACGTAGCCGAATCCTTTCTTGCGGATAAAATTGTTCGCCTCTTGGTACATCGCTTCCAGTGATTTTCCAGTCGGCACATTGGCCGGCCACAAAATCATGTACACCGCGTCGGTTGCCAAATGTTCTTTTCTGAGGGTACCCGGAAACGTGACTTTTTTGACGATCGCGCCACGCGCTGTGCGGCCGATATCCACGATATCTGCCTGATACGAACCGTTTTTATTACTGCCAAATGGGTTTGGAACGGCATCCAAATTGATGGTTGAAGCGACGTGTGTTGGAGCGCCCGCTCGCTGCGAACGCGCGATAAAAACGCCGACGACCAGCACAATACTAAGCGACACTACAGACGTAACAATCTGCATGCCTCTGCCGATTCTTACCGGAGTAGTGACCATGAAGGATTACCGGGAGCGGCGGCGAAACTTTTTCTGCTCGCGCCAGACGGTATAAAACGTACCGGCAGCCGCAAGAAACAGGACTGATGCAAAGAGAATGTCTGCAGAACCGGAAGCGGTAATGTTCGGTGCGCCAGAATGCAGCACGCGTCCCTGGCTGTCGTAAACGCTATTGCCATTGATAACAATGACATTGGGCTGATCGGCCATGGCATTGCGACGCTGCTGATACAGACAGTCATCATCGTAAAAGCTACAGAAACGCTGGGCTGGAGCAATACTGGAAGAAGAGCGTGTAATAACCGGCGCCTGATAGTTTGGATCGGTAAATTGTGGACTGTAGTAATACGCATTGTTTTTTCTCTGCTGCGCTTCGCGCGACGCAACTTGCTCTTCTAAAATGCGACGACTGACTGGACTACTGTAAATGTACGTAACCGGTGGCTGCTGCCCGGCAGCTGCATGCGGAACTGATGGCGGATACGAGGAATACGACGATGTACTCGTACCAGTGTTCGCACTGCTACTGGCAGCGCCGCTCGATGATGCAGTAGATGCGGTAGATGAGCTGGCAGAACCCAAACCAAAGGCTTCTTCCGGCGAAATGTACGCCAGTGCCGGCGTTATTCCTACAGCGAGGGCGACTGTTACCAGTGTGGCCCGAAGAACAAAACGGCGGATACGAGTCATGGTGTGTGTTGGTATAAATCTAGTTAGTATAGCAGAAAAGAGACTTTATGGAAAGGACTCAGAGGAAGCAGATGACTCAAAAGACTCAAAGGAAAGTTTTACAACTTGTTCCGTTGCTATTATGAAGCAATAGAATCCTTTGCTTCCTCTGAGTCCTTTGAGTCGTTTGAGTCCTTGCTCAAGGTACTCTCACCGTCGTCCCAAACGACGTCAGGTTGAGTGTTTCGAATTTGTACTGCCAATCGGTTTTGTCCTGATAGGTTTCCGGACGCTTGGGATCGGTTTCTTTGGCATCTAGTTCACAGTTCTGATTCATATCCTCACCACGAACCAGCGTTAAGCGCAGAGCGCAGTCGGCGTACCTCATTTCAGGCGGACAGGTATCGGTTTTTATGATGTTCATGTGCTTACGTTCTGGACACGAGGTGCCCGTGCCATCGCCGTCGCACAAACCGTCGTGATCGCTATCGGCATCGAGTGGATTGGAAAACCAGGTATTGGACGTTGCGTACGGCAAGCCGATTTCACAGACATCGGTCAGACCGTCGCTGTCGGTATCCTGAATAGTGGCATCTGTACGCAGGAAAAACACTTCCTGGCCGTCTGGAATACCATCGCCGTCGGTATCGGCATTGTCCGGATCTGTGGCAAATAGTTTTTCACGATAATCGTTAATACCATCACCATCGGTATCGATGCTCACTGGTAGTGGCTCCGCGTTCATCAAGTAACACGTTTCGCCACCGTAGAACATTTCGCGCAGCGACTTGCGCTCCGAGACTGTATTCAAGTTACGCATACGCTGCGATACGCTGATAGGATCTTGGGGTGGGGCCACCTTGTTCTGCGAGCGCAATTCGCCACTGGAGTAGAAGAATCGATCGGCGTGATAGAGCTGATTGCCGGTTAAACCTTTCTCTTTGTTGCGCACTTCATCACCCAAAAAACAGTAGCCCCAGTAGCGCTTGTCATCAAAATCCGGTCCGCCGAAAAACGTAATACGCGGAATAACCGTATTTGACGGCACCTGGAAAATAACATGCGTGTCGGGTGGCGCCGAAAAGCCGCGAATCACCTCCTGCGCACTAAAACGTTTGAACGGAATGCCGTTGGGGTTAAGCGGTGCACTTGGCGTGTCTATGAGCAATCCTTTGATATTCGTGGGGTTGCGCAGCACGATTGCCAACACGATAAGCGCCGTTCCCGCCAGCAACGCAAACGTTGCAATTTTCAGCCCCTTCATGAGAAATGGAGATGGACGCATCGGGGTAGTATAGCAGAAAACAGGGGAATTTGTAAGCTGCCATTGATGACTCGGATACGAATTACGAATCGCGAATTACGAATTACGGATATTCCAGCGCTCGTAATTCGTGATTCGTACTTCGTACTTCGATTTCGTAATTCATTGCAAAATGCGTATACTCTTCGCGCATACATGGCCAAAGATTATTATTCCATTCTTGGCGTTTCGAAGTCGGCTTCACAAGCCGAAATCAAAGCTGCATACCGTAAATTGAGCAAAGAAACGCACCCGGACAAGCACAAGGGCGATAAGCAGAAAGAGGATCAGTTTAAGCAGATCAATGAGGCATACGACGTGCTGGGCGATGCCAAGAAAAAACAGGCCTACGATCAGTTTGGTTCCACAAACGGCAATCCGTTTGGTGGCGGAGGAGGAGGCGGCGGGGGATTCGGGGGCTTTGACGGATTTGATGCATCGCAATTTTCCGGCGGATTCGGCGATATCTTCGAAAATTTTTTCGGTGGCGCAGCCAGTGGTGCGAGTCGTTCGCGCGAACGCGACACCGGCGGTCGCGACATCGAGATTCAAATCATCATTCCCTTTCAAACGGCTGTATCTGGCGAAGATCGCGAGGTAAAGTTTTCTACCGAAGTGAGCTGCGACACCTGCAGCGGCTCGGGTACTGAGCCCGGCTCCAAGCAAATCACCTGTCCAGAATGTACGGGCACCGGCCAAATTGTGCGCCGCGTCAATTCACTGTTTGGCACGATTCAACAAAGTAGCATCTGTCCCAAATGCCGAGGCTCGGGAAAAATCCCGGAGAAAGCATGCCACACTTGCCACGGCGAAGGCCGCGTGCAGAAGCAGAAAACCGTCAAAGTACATATTCCTGCTGGCATCAGCGACGGCCAAGCGTTGCGTATTACCAGCCAGGGCGAAGCCGGACGCCAAGGTGGCAAAGCAGGGGATTTGTACGTACGCATTCGCGTGGAAGCCGATGCGCGGTTTGAACGCATAGATGACGATATCCGGACGAGTGTGAGTATCTCGGCGGTCGACGCAATTCTCGGCACGAGTATCGACGTTCCAACGGTCCATGGCGAGGTGTCTCTCACCATTCCGGCCGGAACGCAGCCAGACCAAATTTTGCGCATGAAAAGCAAAGGAATGCCGATTTTAAACACCAGTCGCCACGGCGATCATTACGTAACGGTAAAAGTGGAGATCCCAACCAAGCTCAGCAAGAAAGAAAAAGAGCTGATGGAGGAGTGGAGGAAGGCACGCTAATCCTGTTCGTATAATACTGAAAAAAGTAATCCAACTCTTTCTTTAAGATGATTAAAATCTGGCCTTATCCAACGAGAAGGATCTCCTATTACTTTCGCTAAGTTATAAAGAAACAAAGGATGGGCCGACCGAATATCTGAACTTTCTTCCCAACTACATAAAGGAAAAACTGTCAGTAATGCACGTTTAAATGTCCCTTGATTTAGCGTAGGAATTTTTACTTCATTCATCGCTAAAAATAGTAGCAGTAGCGCCACGCTCAAACGCTTATTGCCATTGGTGAAGTGCTGAGCACCTGCGATCGCACACACTAAATAAGCAGCTTTCTTTGAAAGCGTTGGGTAATAGTCATTATTCCTCATCAGAGTCAAAACCGTCTCTAATGCCTGCATGCCCGCTTGCTCAGATTCATAAGGTGGGCACGGCTCAATATCAGTTAATTCATCTTGAATAAAAGGAAAAACAACTCGCTTACAATTCTCTATATCAAAGTACTTAATCATTGCTTTGCAAGCTCGCGAATAACAGCTTTATAGGAATCATCTAACTTACTCATGTCTTTTGGTAATTTCTCAAACGTCGTTGATCGAGAAAGCTTTTGGAGCTTCTTCTTGTTAATTTCATCTGATGGCCGTCGTGTAAAAAGAAAATTAAACATATCTATTAGTAATGTATTGTACATTTTCTGCTTCACGCCTTCAATTAAATACACGAGTTTTCTTTATATATCCAAATTCTCCAATCCATCATTTTCTTTTGGCATGATGGGCGACAATTCTTCGTTGCCCGATCCTGCGCGCTCTTCTTTGAGACGAATGACGACGTGACGATAATCTCCTTCACCCATGCTTTCGGTTGTAATATCGCTGAGAGACGGCGTATTAGCGATGTGCATGTGTACGACGCGGCGGAAGTACGGACTCATAGGAGACAGCGTGACACGGTTGCCGGTGCGGCGAACGAAATCAGCTTTTGCTTCGGCGATTTTGCGGACTTTGTCTTCCTGCATCAGACGGTAACCGTCGACATCCAGCACAATAAACGGCGATTTCTCGGTGCCCATTTTGGTGCGCAGCATCGACTTGAGCACATGCTGCAGCGAGTTGAGAGTCTCACCGTGCCAGCCAATCAAGCGACTTGCCTGCGAACATTCGATATCGACACGGACCAAATTTCCTTCTTCTTTAGTGGAAATTTTGCCAAACGGAATAGCCAGGCAATTGAGCAGCTGACCGAGCGTATCTGTGATGAGTGCGGAATCCATATGTGGGAGAAAGTGTAGCGGGAAATGGGAGAAAGAAAAGGTAGAACGGGAGCGAATCACGAATCACGAATTACGAATTACGACCTTTCGTACTTCGTAATTCGTAATTCGTAATTCGTCTATCGAACTAGCTTATACAAACAAAAAAATCCCGCTTTTTACGGCGGGATTTTTTGAAAATCGAAATGATTTCAAAGACTAACGAACAGCGTCCTTGAGAGTCTTGCCGGCCTTGAAGGATGGAACCTTCATAGCTGGGATCTGGATCTTCTGCGTTGGGTTGCGTGGGTTAACACCCGTGCGAGCCTGGCGCTTGGAGATACGGAATGTGCCGAAACCAGTGATGGTTACGTTGTGACCCTTCTTGAGCTCCTTTGTGACTGTGGAGATGAGAGCCTCGAGAGAATCGGAAGCAGCACGCTTTGTGATGCCAGAAGCATCGGCCATTGCGGCGATGAGATCCTGCTTGGACATAAAACAGAGGGGGGAATAAATAAGTACGAGGCTCATTCTACTGGGGCAAAGGGCTACTGCAAGCCAAAAAGCACTTGAAATGCCCTGAAAAACGTGATTCAGTCGTCGAAATGGCTTATATAAGCCGTTTTAAATTGTTTGCAAGAAATACTCAATTGTTTTGTAACGTTCTAAAATATGTGTAAAACGCCTTCTGGGGGCGGGGGAAGTAAAGTAAGTACGGTACGTACAGTAGGTAAGGTACGTAAAGTAGGTATGGTATGTACGGTAGGTACGATGTCATTCGTTCTACATACCTTACCTACATTACTTACAATACCTACCGTACCTTCTTCCTGACCGTTCGTTCACCTTCTCCTGTCACGTTTCTTGACAAACCACCTCCCTCAACCCTAGGGTGACCACCACTCGACTCTTCCCTTAATAATACATCATGCCAACACACTTAGTGATCGTCGAAAGCCCGACGAAAGCCAAAACTATTAAACGTTTCCTCGGAAAAGACTACATCGTAGAATCCAGCATGGGTCATATCCGTGATCTGCCAAAAAAGGAAATTGGTATCGATATCGAACACGATTACGAGCCGACCTACATCATTCCAAAAGAGAAAGAGACGCAGGTGAAAAACTTGAAAGCAGCGCTTAAGGAAGCAGACACTCTCTGGATCGCAACCGACGAAGACCGCGAAGGAGAGGCGATTGGCTGGCATCTTTTGGAAGCACTCAAAGTGAAGGACAAGAAGAATGTGAACCGCATCGTGTTCCACGAAATTACGGAAGAGGCGATCAAGGCAGCAATTGCCAATCCACGCAAAATCGATCAAAACTTGGTGAGTGCACAGCAGGCACGTCGCGTGCTCGACCGCTTGGTCGGCTACACGCTGTCGCCATTTCTCTGGAAAAAAGTGTACCGCGGACTCTCTGCCGGACGCGTGCAATCCGTTGCCGTGCGCGTGATTGTCGACCGCGAGCGCGAGATAAAAGCGTTTAAGCCGGAAGAATACTGGACGCTGGATGCGCACATGAAAAACAGCAAGAGCGAGCCATTTATTGCGCAGCTGCGCGAGCGCGATATGAAGAAGTACGTGCCCGTTTCGCAGCAGGAATCGGATGCGGTTCTCACAGATCTTGAAAACGCTTCGTACGCTGTGCGATCGGTCGATACCAAGGAACTCAAGCGCACACCGCCGCCGCCATTTACGACATCGACACTGCAACAGGAAGCCGGTCGCAAGCTGGGTTTTTCGGTAAAGCAGACAATGGTTGTGGCGCAGCAACTTTACGAAGGAGTGAGTCTTGGTAAGGGGCAAGGCGTATCAGGATTGATTACGTACATGCGTACCGACTCGGTGAACTTAAGCCAGAAAGCTCTTGCCGATGCCAAAGAAATGGTGGGCAAATTGTACGGCCGTGAATATGTGCTGGCTGAGCCACGCATCTACAAGACGAAGTCGAAAAATGCGCAGGAAGCACACGAAGCCATTCGTCCGACAGAAGTGAGCCGCGTGCCAAGCTCGCTGCACGATGTGCTCGATGAGCAGCAGATGAAGCTCTATACACTCATCTGGAATCGCACGATGGCAACACAGATGGCCGGCGCCGAAATTAAACGCATTGGTGCCGATATTGATACGCAGGGCAAAACGCACTTGTATACCTTCCGTGCCACTGGTCAGACAGTGACGTTCGATGGATTCTTGCGCGTGTATTTCGAAAGCAAAGATGAAGATCAGATGGAGAAAGATCAAGCAGCTGGTGAAGCCGACGGCGAAAAATTCTTGCCAGAACTATTTGAAAAAGAAGCGATCAGCTGTGAAGAGCTCAAGCCCGAACAACACTTTACCAAGCCACCGCCACGCTACACAGAAGCGAGCCTGGTCAAGAAATTGGAAGAAGAAGGCATTGGTCGTCCAAGCACCTACGCACCGACTATTTCCACTATTCAGCAGCGCGGTTACATCCGCAAAGAAGGCAAGCAGCTGGCGCCCGAAGACATCGCGTTTACCGTGATTGATCTTTTGGCTGAGCACTTCGCCGACATTGTGGATCTGAAATTTACGGCCAACATGGAGCAAGAGCTCGACGATATTGCCGATGGCAAAAAAGAATGGGTGCCCTTCATGCGCTCGTTCTACGAGCCATTCTTGAAGCTGGTGAATGAGAAGACGAAAGACATCAAGAAAGAAGATGTGATGAAAGATCGCGAACTCGGTACGGACCCAGAAACAGGATTACCGGTTGTCGTGCGCACAGGACGTTTCGGCGCCTACGTGCAGCTGGGACTGTGGGACAAAGAGAAGGGCAAGGCGGCTAAGCCAAAAGCTGCGTCGCTGCTGAAAGGCATGCACGCCGATACCGTGACATTCGAAGAAGGATTGTCGCTGCTCGCGTTTCCTAAAAAACTCGGCAAGCTCGGCGAGGATGATATTATTTTAAGCCTCGGCCGCTTCGGGCCATATCTGAAGGCCGGAGAAATGACTCAGTCGCTGCCAAAAGATGCGAATCCGCTCTTGTTTGACGCTGCCGCTGCAACAGCACTGCTGACCGATATGTCGGCACGCAAAGCTGCCGCGCCGACAGAAAGCTTGGGTCTTGATCCGCAGTCTCAGGGTAAAATTTTCTTAAAAGAAGGCCGCTTTGGACCGTATTTGACCGATGGCAAAACGAACGTGTCGCTCGGCAAAAAGATCGAGCCGAAAGATGTGACACTGGAAATTGCGATTGCCATGCTCAAGAAAAAGCGCGAAGCACCGCCAAGTAAGTGGAAGGGCCGTGGAGGTTGGGCGAAGAAGGCATAACGCCCCTCACCCCCAACCCCTCTCCTCGCTAAAGTGAGTGAGAGGGGAGCTCTGTTTTGACATAAAATAAATTGTTCTCCGTTTCATATTTAAAAATAGAAAAATTCAGCTTTCCCTCTCCATGCTTCAGCAGGGAGAGGGTGGCCGTAGGCCGGGTGAGGGGCGTTGCGAGAATTCCTAAATAATAATCCATGTAACAATTCTCTTTCCGCTACAATCAACTCCGCTACAATCACCACTCACAAAGGCGCTTAGCTCAGTCGGTAGAGCGTCGGTCTCCAAAACCGAAGGTCGTAGGTTCGATCCCTACAGCGCCTGCCACGTAAAGCGACTTCGTCGCCACGTGGCACAGCCAATCGAATCGAAAATTCATAAACTAGAGAAACGCTTTACGTGTCACGTGATCGCGAAGCGATTTTACGTGACTTTTGCTCAATGACCGATCCGCACAATTTTACCTACGTGCCTACAACCGGAGTGCTTTCAAAATATTCAAACGTTCCAGCACGCAAGCGTGAATATCTCGAAAGAATAGAGAGATTAAGGAAAGATGTTCTTTGATTATTTTTCTTTCTAAACATTCTCGTAATATTTTTTGAGAAGCCCCGTCATCCAATCCGTACGTACACACACTCACTCTATTTTTTCTTCCCCACATTTTTATGACTCAACACAATGCGACAGGCGGCCACTCTGATTCTGCTAACACACAGCGTGCTGGCGGCCAGAATGATACGAAGAATTTCAAGAGCAAGACAGGCGGAACGGATTCCTCGAGCAGCTCGGGCGGTATGTCCAGCGGTTCAGGGTCTTCTTCCGGTGGTATGTCGAAGGCTGGTGGACAAGGCTCCGACAGCTCTCGTTAAATAACGCGACACGTTGAGCAAAAAGCAGAGAACTTCTAGAGGAAGTGTCTCTGCTTTTTGCGAAAGAGAGGTAGTATGTGATGATATTGCTCTTTCTATACTGGCGTCGACGTACGACTGGCCTTCCAAGCCAAAAAACGCTATAATGGGGAGAAACATGCAGATACAAATATCCATTCAGCGCCCAATCCTTACGCTAGCAGCCATTGTTGCAATCGGCGTGTTTGCGCTAAGTACTGTGCAGACAAAAAAATCTACGCCTCTTCATGCGCAAGCAATGGGCGGCGACAATACTGCGGCGACTGTGGCAAAGGCCAGCCAGGATATACAGCGTGAACAGACTAAGCAGGCAGTGCTGGGGCAAAAGAAAGAGATTTATGAGTATCAACTGAAACTCTTAGAGGAGCAGGCGGTAGCAAGTAAAAATGCGCAAGACATGGCAAATGTGAGCGAAGCACGCAAGACACTTCTGGCTATCATCAAAGACAAAACCGCATCCGAAAAACTCTTAACCGACGCGCTCAACGCTCTGTGGGACGCACAGGGAACTGAAATCGATACGAGTATGAGTGGGCAGATCGACTTTGAGTTGGTACAAGCACCTGTTCCCCTCACGCAGGGAATTTCGGCTTATTTCCATGATAACGACTACAAAGCCCATTTCGGTTTCGATCATTTAGCTGATGACATTCGCGCAGCTCAAGGCACACCGATTCAAGCTCCTGCCGATGGAGTCGTGGTGCAGGCAGTCGATAACGGGCTTGGCTATAGCTACCTCGTCCTTTCGCATGCTGATGGCAAATACCAGACTGTTTACGGTCACGTAAGCAAGATGCTGGTTCGTGCCGGCGATACGGTGCTGGCTGGTGACACCGTAGCACTGAGTGGTGGCGCGATTGGCGCACCGGGCTCTGGTCCGTATACAACCGGTCCACATTTGCACTTTGCGATGAAACGCCGCGGCGCAGACGGAAAGTATCGTCTCCTTGATCCGCTTCCATACTTGCTCAACGCAACCGATCGTATTCTGAATGATCAAATGGAGAGCGGGGGATAGGGTTTGGTCTGGGGTTATGGGCTTATCTTAAGATATGAATGTATCTTTTGATTGTGAGAATTGACCGCAGGTAGATACCTGCTCCCTTCGTTAAATGTATTAAAAAAACTGGAACCAGAGGAGCGGGATGCTTCCCGCGTGCGACGATCAATATCAGCAAATTGTCTACCGGAACATTCGCCCAAACAATCCGCGCTTTTTTGATGCCGCCTTCTCTACCGGTTCGTTTTTCTTTTCAGACTTGCGCGTAGACGCACGAACGACTTCCTTTGGCACTTCTCTTCCATCCGACAAAGCTGCACGCTGCTGCAACGATCCTATGAGGATATTTCCTTCGCGAAGGCGCTCGCCAAGTCCACCGATGAGCTCCATTTGCTTGCTGATCATTTCGGACTGTTGTGCAATCTGCATATTTTTGATGGTGAGTTCCTGCTGCAACATGGCGAGTAAGTCGATCCGGTCTTGAGATTTCTCGATGACAGCTGGTTCGGGCTGCGAGCGAGAGACGGACTCGGCTGGAGTAATTTTGCCGACAAACTCGTCGCTGATACGCCACGGAAAATTTTCGCCTTTCAGCCGTAGTTGGCGCGCTTCGTCGGCACTCGGCTGAATGTGAATTCGGTCGACATGATTATCGTCTTCAATGACAGGATAAATGATGCGACGAATGGAGCTGGCAGATTTTCCAGTGAGCTTGGCAGCCTCTTTAACAGTGAGAAATGTCGACATAGTTTGAAAGGGAAGGAGTACCAAAAGCCTACCACGTTGGAAAGGTTCCGCAAGGGGTATACCGATACCTTTTCAGAATGCATTCCGGAAGGTTCCAGCAAGAGAAAAATAGGCGTTTCATCCGCTTCCAAATTGGTTTCATACATTTATTCTGGTAACCACCTGGTACGATACCGATAGGGTACCAATTTCATTTTTTCTCTCTTTCATCTTGGCACCATTCCACAGGGGTCTACCAAGAAAAATATTGGGAGACTTTCAAGAGGTTATCGGCAGCTTTTATTTGGCTTTCTTCCTGCGTTCCAAGACGCATCAGAAAACATATCGAAGACGTACCGAAAGGGTACCGTGAGAAAAAATTGAGACATGTGGAACCTTTCCATAATTAGATAATGCGACGCACGAATTACGAATCTCGAATTACGACTTTTCGTAATTCGTACTTCTTGATTCGTACTTCGTTTTCGTATGATGAATTCTAAAGTTCTGCTCGCGCATCGAGTGCAAACACATCCGTCATGCCGGCGATGTAATCTTTCACCGCTTCCTCTAGGGCTCCGTTTGTTTTTTTCTGCAAGGCAACTACTTTTGGTGGAGGCGTCTGCATGTAAGCGGCAAACAGTGCAGCGATTGTTTCTCTGCCGTGTTGCGCTTGGCTTGTCACTTGTTCACTCAAATAAAAGCGTTTCCACAACAGCGCACGCAATTCTTTGAGGCCTTCCTGCATGGCAGCCGAGAAATCTATAAGAGGGGATGTGCAGTGATAGACATCGGCGAGCGATGTGATTTTTTGCTCTTCCAGCAGGGCTGCAGACGTTTTGTAGAGATCTGTGACAAGCATTGTCACCAGGCTTCCACGAATGTCGGTTCCACGCCGCTGCGCCCGAGTAAGTGCTGCTGCAGGCAGCATGAGCCCGGAAAGATCGGCCAATGTAAAAACACCAGCGCGCAGGCCATCGTCCGTATCGTGTGCGGTATACGCAATTTCATCGGCGAGGTTGACGACTTGTGCTTCAAGCGTTGGCGCGCGGGCAATAGAGGAGCCATCGGCGTAGTCGTGAGGTGTCCTGTGCTTCATCATTCCTTCGTGAATTTCGCGCATAAGGTTAAGGCCGGGAAATTGTGTCGATCGATCTTCTAATAATGTGACGATTCGTAGCGACTGTTCATTGTGCTCAAAGCTCTTACCATAGGGCTCCATGCAACTTCGCATCGCTTCTTCGCCAGCATGTCCAAATGGCGTGTGGCCAAGGTCGTGAGCGAGCGCTACCGACTCCGCCAAGTCTTCGTTGAGGCTAAGTGTACGCGCTATGTCGCGACTTATTTGTGCCACTTCGATGGTGTGCGTCATCCGCGTGCGGTAGTGATCGCCCGTTCCCGCAGCAAATACTTGTGTCTTATGCTGCAAGCGGCGAAACGCCTGCGTATGAATAATGCGATCACGATCACGCTGAAAAGGGAATCGTGTTTCATCCTGCTCTTCGGGATGCACCCGCCCAAGCCCTTCGCCGTGCGGCACTGCATAGGGTGCGAGAAGGGAATTTGTCTGTTGGAAGCGGTTGGAAAGGGGTGTAATCATGGAAATTGGTATAGAATATTTAACTTTCACTGATAATTGTAGTGTATAGTAATTATCCAATTTTTACTTAATTTTGCCAGCAAAGTATGAAAGAGATACGCGAAAAACCGCTGCAGAATATTAATTCCACTATCTGCATACCCTTGGATCAATTAATCGGGGACGAGGGAAATCTTGCAAAAATTCTCGGTGACGGATTGTGTGGATCAATCTTAATTGAAATACAAGAAAATATATTTACTGTTCTTGCATTAAAGCCTTTTGCAACAAGAAATTAACACACATCATCAAGACGACCGTCGCAGGCTACAGCTATATTCCCTGGAATCCAGGGGGGTGACCTCAGCTCCACATCCGCAGACGGAAGCGATTTGGTCTCCCATATAGCTAGTCAGGAAAAAAGCATATGGCCTGCTAACGCATCGTCGAGACGAGTTGCAAGGTTAACAGGATGATAAAAGACTGTCGAGCGATCGGAGATGAAAGAAGCACACAAGTGTGGCTTGGAAATTTTGAGAAAGAGTCCCCACTACGCGCTGCGGCGCTTCGAGGGGCAAGCAAGAAAAGAATGATGAAAATCCGAAGATCAAAATGCTAAATACGAGACAAATTCTAAAATAGAAGGAGGAAATATAAAAAAACCATCGCGACGAGGCTTTGGTAGAAATATTAATTGCCTCACCGGGACGAGGCGTCCCGGCTGCGGACTCAATGAATCATCTTTCATTCGTACTTCGTAATTCGTGCGTCGTAATTCTCATACTCGCAGCATTACCGCCAGCACATTGGTATACCCCCCTTTCACCTCTTCCTTATGGCCTCCGCGGTAGGTCCACCATGTATCAGGTGAGCATCTGGTACAACCTGCCATTCGTTCGAATTTTTGAGGATCGACGCCTGCCTTCCACAGCTGATCTTCGGCGGCTGCGCGTAGATCAACATGCGTGGCATTTTTGAACTTGGCATCGACGGATGGCAATTCGGCAATCGGATCAGAAAAATCGGCGCAGTGCATACACAGTGACGGACCGGCGCAGACAATGCATTCATCTGCCTGTATTCCTTTCGCTTGCAGATCAGCAAAAAGCGCACCAATAATATTACTTTCCACCCCGCGCCAACCGGCGTGAATGAGTGCCACCGTGTGATGTTTGGAGCTGTAAACCAGGAAGTTCTGACAATCCGCCCAGCGGATCGTGAGTATCAGGCCTGCTTTCTCTGTGACAAGCGCATCGCCCGTATGCGTTTTGCGGATGTCCATGTCGGACCAGATGACGGTGTTGCCATGATTTTGCTTGAGCGCTGCAACTTCTGTCACAGCAAATGCTTTGAGGATGGCCTCGTACTCACCGGAGACAATCGCATCGGCTTTATTAAAAATGGCCGACTGTAGTCGATCCTGATAGGGTGCCAGTAATTTGAACGGCGAGTTGATCATGGAGCGCTTGTGGAAGAGGATGGAAGGGCAGGAATGCAGAGATTCTTCTTCCACGTTCTACGTTCTCAGTTCTACGTTCTTTTTCGTCGCTATTGCAACTATCTGTTTTATTTTTTCCTGGAACTTTGCCTCCGAAAACTGTTTAGCGTGCTGGCGAATGACATCGTGATCCCAAGCTTTTTGCTTAAATAACTCAATTGCCTTCGCAAAATCTTCCACTGTCTGATCAGCAACGAAAATTCCGGTTGATCCATCTACAACGGTATCAACCACTCCACCTTTGGCGTAGGCAATGACAGGAGTCCCACACGCCTGGGCTTCTAGCGGAACAATGCCGGCATCCTCGTGCTGCGGAAAAAGAAGCGCTTTGGCCGATGCGTACAGAGACGGTAATTGATCATCGGAGACGAATCCTAGGAATTTTACAGTCGGGCCGGCGAGAGATTTGAGTCGTTCTTCGTCTTGACCGGTACCTACAATAGTAAGAGGAATCTGCAAGCGATTGGCGAGTTCTATGAGCAAATCGAAACGTTTGTAGGGAACCAAGCGACCGAGTGCGAGGAATGATGCATCTTTGCTTTTACGCAGTGAGTGAGCGAAAAACCGATCATCGACTGGTGGCGAGACAACCGTGCTTTCGCGCCCGTAAATACGCGCGATGCGCTCCTGGGTTTCCGATGAATTAGCGATGAACACATCGACACGTTTGGCAGTGGAGAGATCCCACCGACGCAAATATTTGAGCTGTTTTTTGACAAGTTTGCGCAGCATTCCGCTCAGATGAAAATCGTTAAGATACTGCTCTTCCATTTCCCACGCGTAGCGCATGGGTGTATGGCAGTAGCAGATGTGCACCGCCGACGATGGCACAACAACGCCTTTGCCAACGGCATGCGACGAGCTAAGCACGACATCGAAACCTGTGAGATCCATCGCTTCGATTGCACGTGGCATCCAGGGAAGTAATACCTGATGGTTCCCGATCAATCGATACGGCAGCTGCAACTTACTGGTGCGTACATCGGCAATACCAACTGCCTGAATAGCATCGGACTTTGCCAGAGTTGTATACAGCGGCGCCTGCGGCCATATCTTGCCAAGTGACGCTATGACATGCTCCGCACCACCAAAGGTTGGAAGCCAATCGGCGACGAGAGCGAGACGCATGGCAGCATCATAAAGGACGAAAGGCGAATTACGAATCAAGAATTACGAAGTACGAAAAATGTCGTACTTCGTACTTCGCAACTCGTGATTCGCGTCACATCCCTGCTATAATCCGCAGTATTATCCGGCTCATCCGGCTGCCTCCTCATGCCCCTTCGCTCACCCCGTCGCCTGCCGCGTTCTCTCAACCGACCTGTAAGCAAGACAGTGCGGGCAGTTGCGCAGAAGCAGTACCGAAAATCGGGGCGACGCCAGAGGCTGCGTAAAGAATGGGCATCGCGATTTTCTCGGCGCTGGAACAAAAATAGTGTGATTATCTGGAAGGAGCTAAAAATCTGGCTCATTGGGTTTGGGGTTGCCGGCTTACTTGGACTCATTGGCATTCTGGTTTTCTCGCCGATTTTCAATGTGAAACACATTCAGATTCGCAGGCAAGATGCGCGTATAGATATCGATGACGCGCAGCGAGCGCTGCGGCCGCTGTTTACCGAACGCCTGCCGTTTATCACGCGCGCAGAAGTGGTGACGCTTCTGCAGACTATTTACCCCGATATCACGCAGATCACGATGAAAAAGACCTACCCCGACAGTCTGCAGATATCGATGTACGTCGATCCGCTCGCGGCGCAGCTGAAAATCGATGCCCAGCGTGAGAATGCCGCAGGTAGCGGTGTGGTTTTGGCTCAATCCGGATCGTATGCCTATATTACTTCCAAGGGATATACCGTTTTTAGCCCCGTGCGACTATCGAAAGACGCGCTGCCGACTCTCATTATTACCGATTGGGGTGCGCAGCCGGCCAACCGTATATTGCTACTGGATGCCACTTTTCTGCGTACCATCTTCGAAGCCCGCGACACGTTACGCGAGAATTTTGGCTTACAGGCGACGAATATCACGGTGTATCTGCGCGCGCGTGAGTTTCATATCACCACCAAAAAAATCGCTCTCTGGTTTGATCTCTCCTCCCCCCTCCAGCTACAATTTGGACGCTTTCGAGAATTCCTCAAGGCTCTCTCGCTCGACCAGGCGAAAGAGTATATCGATTTGCGTATTTCTGACCGTGTGATTTACAAGTAGTCCGCGGATATTTCTTCTTTTGCCGTCTGCCATGCTCCATCTCCTCACATCGCTGCTGCTGCTTGGGACATCGCCGCAATCTAGCGTTGCGACTACGCGGCCACTGCCGGGCGCCGAAATTCTCTCGGTGCATTCGCCGGCTGTCGTGCGCAATATGCCGTCGCTGTCGCTCACCGCATCGGGGGCTATGCTTGTGGATGTCACGAGTGGCGAAGTGCTGTATGCCAAGAATCCGGATATCGCCCGCCCGATGGCGAGCCTGACGAAAATCATGACTGCACTGCTCCTGATCGAAAATCATGACCTCAACGAGACAGTGACTATTCCACCAGTTGCCCAAAGCATACAAGGCAGCAGTATCGACCTTCGCACTGGCATGCAGTTTAAGCTGGAAGATTTGCTGACAGCCATGATGCTGCCATCGGCCAATGATGTGGCCTATAGCCTAGCCGTACATCACGGCAAAACCGTGAAGCAATTTGTCGCCATGATGAACGACCGGGCACGCTCACTAGGCCTTACAAAAACGCATTTCAGCAATCCAGCCGGACTGGATGATGTAAATCAGTACGCCACTCCGCGCGATTTGGCGTGGCTCACGCTTGCCGCTCTGCGCAAGCCGGAGTTTCAGACCCTCGTATCCACCAAAGAGGCAAAAGTCGAAAACAAGGAAGGAGCCTCGTTTCTGCTGCGCAACACCAATGAAATCCTGCATTCGCAACCAAATGTATTTGGCGTGAAAACCGGCACCACCGATAACGCGCGCGAATGTTTGATCGTACTGTTTACCCAAAACCGTCGGTCGTACGCGCTGGTGCTCCTGGGCTCCAAAGACCGCTATACTGATGCCCTCCAGGTTATGAAGGAGGTTTCTAAAAACCTCTCTGCTTCTTAAAGCCGTATGCGCTCCCAGCGAACCAAGCTCCATTTCTGGCTGACGACCCGCATCCGCCTGCTGTGCGTGAGCGTTTTTGTGGTATCACTTTTTGTTCCGCCTTACGTTGCCGCTAACAACACTGCTCTGCCTGACATCGAACTCGACAACCAGCAGTTTATGCTGGCCGAAGACGGCTTTCTCTTAAAGACATCGGCGCTCACCGAGCAAGGCACCCGCAGGGCCTTTGCCGAAGGCATCATTCATACCGTCGAGCCAAAAGAGAGTATCGAGGGTATCGCCAAACTCTACGACTTAAAGGCCGATACCATCCGCAATGCCAACGAGCTTGATAGCAAAGCAGTGCTCAAGCCGGGGCAAAAAATTCTCGTTTTGCCAGTCGATGGCGTATTACATACAGTCAAACGCGGCCAGAACTTGGGCGCCATTGCTGATTTGTATTCTGTACCGTCCGACAGTATCGTGCAGCAAAATAAAATCAAAAGCGGCTACTTGCTCGCCGGTCAGGAACTCATCATTCCGGGCGGCAAGCCGCTTGTCGAGCCACCAAAACCTGGCACACCAGTAAAGCCGACCAAACCCGTCATTATCGCCGGCAAGCCAACCGTGCCGAAAGTGCAGTATTCTATCGAACCGACGTACGGCGTTTTACAGCGTCCGTGTGAATGTTTTATGACGCAAGGCTATAACGGAGCTCACTACGGTGTGGACCTACAAGAACGCGGAGGCGGACCAAACTTCGCCGCCGAAGGAGGCACGGTTATCCGCGCCGATTACGGCTGGAACGGCGGCTACGGCAACGTGATAGAAGTAGACCACGGCAATGGCATGGTCACGCTGTATGCGCACAACAAAACGCTGCACGTGCAGGAAGGCGATCAGGTCAAACGCGGCCAGTACATTGCAGACATGGGCAACACCGGACTGGTACACGGACCGACGGGTATTCACCTGCACTTCGAAGTACATGTAAATGGTGTGAAGCGAAATCCGCTGCTCTATTTGAATGATTAGAGGGAGGGGATGAGAGGATTAGAAGATGAGAGGATGAGAGGATTTGAGGGAAAGATTGTATGAAGGTTTTTAACAGCTATTTCATCCATTTCAGCAGCGGGCGTCCCTGCCCGCGGTGGTTCAATTACAATTAACATCGGGTTGTTGAGCGCATCCATTGGAAAACTGCACGATCATCATAAAGAATTCTTGACGATTGATACTAAGAGGCATTGAATGATGACTATGAATTTCGAAAGCTTCGATGATCAAGACGGGCGATTGAGCGGCTTATTAAAGCCTGGTAAAAGCCCTGAAAAGCTAACAATAGAAAAAGCTGAAAAGCCTTCTGAGCAAGTGATGGTGCACGTCGAAAAGGTTCGAGAATCAATTGTGGCTTCTGTGGGAGAAATTGTGTTTCTTCCCGATAAAGAAGGTAAATTGAAAGATAGTATTGTCGGAGCAAATATTATTCGCGGCAAGGGGCAGAACTTAGTCGATGCGGTAGAAGCTGCTAGTTCTGCTCAACTAGGAGCAGTTATCATTGAATGTTCTGCATTCGATGATAAAGATGATATCGTCTATTTATTGAGTGTTCGTAAAAAATTAGGATTAACACGAGATCAGAAACTCAACCTGCGCAATGCTCCTGAAATTTTTCAGGACAGAATTAAGGGAATGAAACTGTCAGACCTTTTTCATTTTGATTGAGCACAAGAATCAAATTATCTCCCCACCACCCACAGCGTCCGATCGTCCATAAGTGCGCGAGCTGGGTAATTGTGCGGGCCTTCTTTGGCGGCTGCAACTTTCTGCATCAGCTGATATTTGGCGTCGCCCGAGAGTAAGAAAATGCGACTGGAAGCAAGTTGCAAAACGGCGAGTGTAAGCGAAATGCGATCGTGCACGGCAAACCGGTCGGTTGTGGTGTGTATAACCGGACCGGCGCTAAAGGCGTCTTCGGAAAGCGGCGGAAAGAGTGAGGCAATATGCGCATCGTCGCCCATGCCGAGCACCAGAACATCGGGGTGAATATCGCGCAGGCGCTGACTGTAGTCTGCAATGCACTCCTCGAGTGGCAATGTCGTATCGGGGAAAATAATCTGATCTTCGTTCATTTCGTGACTGGCAAGCAGTGTGCGACGAACCATGCACTGATTGCTATCTTTATGATCCGGACGGACGTAGCGCTCGTCCACCAAAAAAACCGTCATCTTGCTCCATGGCAGCTTGCTTTCCTCTCGCAGGAGTCTGTACACGGAAACCGGCGTCGAACCCCCAGAAAGACCAAGGCTACAATGCCCTGTCGTATGCACGGCGAGATTTACCGCCTCGGTAATTTCCTCGGCAGCTTTGGCGGTAAATTCTTCGGCGGAGCAGAGGATAGTGGTGGGTTGGTGCATAGAATGATTGTACTGCAACCACATCAAAAGCGCAGCCGGAATGAACCGGCTGCGCAATACTATAAACAATCATTACTCGTTAACTGAATCCATCTCCTTGCCAGCTACTTCTACGACAGCATTTTTAACATCTTGTGCCAGCTTATAATCGGCCTTCGTAATCCCGGGAGAGACTTCGCTTCGGTTACTAGCTGCGTTGGGTGTCTCGGGCTCTTCCTGCTTGTCTGCCCATCCTTCAAGTCCTTCTCCGTATTGCTGTGATCTAGTCATAATAAATTGAGTAGAAAATAAATTTAGGTAACTATAAACATAAATCGGTTTATGTCAAATTTTAACCCTATTACTTGGACGACTCGCAAGATTTATTCAATAGTTTGAGCGATCTGCTTTTTTCTCGCCTCCATTGCATTCAATAATAACTCAGCCCTGGAATAGGCACCTTGTACGTTAGGATGCTCTGCTTCTTCGAGCATTTGTGCTTTTGTTAGCTTGCCTGATCCTGCATCTAAACGAGGCTTTAGCTCAAGTTCATCTAATCTGTCTGGCGGCACGTAAGAAACATCTAATCCGCGAGTTGGCATAACAAAATAGAAAAAGAATTATGCAACCATGCTAACAATTCTTACTATGGAGTCAATCGTTTCTGTAGTAACTATGAAGATTTTCCTTTCGGGCCTCAATCCAGCCTTCGTCAACTGCGGATAACTACAATTCCAGAACACAGTGATTTGTCCGCCAGGGTGAGCGCATCCGTTCGGACGGGCGAATCGCTGCTGCGGGAATGATATACATGAGTTTGTGCCCGCAATTTCTTTCCTACTATTCCTTTGAGTCCCTTGAGTCTTTTGAGTCTTTTCACTTAAAACCACGAAAATCCACTCGCGCCGATAAAGTCATCGGCTTCTTTGGGGCCTTTGCTGCCCGCAGGATAAAAGGCGAGGGGAGTTTTTGGATCGTCTAGATATTTTTGCAGTGGGTCAACAAGTTGCCAGCTGGCATGTACTTCGTCGGGGTGCAAGAACCATTGCTGATTACCGTTGATAGCTTCCAGCAAGAGCAAACTGTGTTCGACCAGACAATCTCCCACACACATCAGCGGATCTTCCATAAGCAGGGGACGGAACTTGGGTTCCGATCCGCCCATTTTTGTCTGCAAATGAAACCTCATGCCGGCTTCGCCTTGTAAAATGATATCGAGACGATTTTTTGACATGCCTTTGCCGATGGTGAGGGATTCCTGAAATTCGATGGTGATGCGCGTTTCTTTGGCTGCCATGCGCTTGCCCGAGCGGAGATAAAACGGCACGCCTTCGAAGCGTGGCGAACGCGTGAGGAGTTTCATGACCGCGAATGTCGGCGTGCGCGAATCACCGGCAACGCCTTCTTCGCTGCGGTAGGCCGCAGCCGGCAAACTGTGCGCCATGCCATCGGTGTATTGACCTTGCAGTACTACTTGTCCTAAATCGGTTGTCGGTGGCAGATAGAAATTCCGCAGAGCTTCCAGACGTGCTGGCTTCATTTGTGAATCATCGCCCACCAAACGCATAGTAAGGAGTGATGCGATTTGCAGCAGGTGACTCTGGAACATGTCGCGAAATGTACCGACTGTATCGAAATATCCGGCGCGGCCTTCGAGCCCCTGATCTTCGGACGCCGTAATTTCGACGTGACTCAAGAGCGTATTTTTAAATAGACGTTCGATGACCGGGTTGGCGTAGCGCAAGTAATACACGTTACGCACCGCTTCTTTGCCAAGATAGTGATCCAGAATAAATACTTCTTCGGGCTTGAAGCACGTGTACATCTGCTCGCGGATTTGGGCGTACGTTTGCGTGCTGGTACCAACCGGCTTTTCGACAATACAGCGAAACGGGCGTGCTGCCGTGTGCACGCTGCTGCCACACAAATTCTGCAGCACGGCGCTAAAGGCAGTTGGCGGAATGGAAAGGTACGCCATACGCACCGTGTCATCTCCCCATGTTTCCAATTCTATTAAACGTTTCCCCAGTGCCTCGAAATCCGGAAGACTGTCGTACTGACCGCTAAAGTAATGCATGTGTGAAACTAAATCGGCGATGACTGCCTCGTTTACTTCTAACACATGTTTACGAATGGCATCGGCGGCAAGTACGCGAAATGCGGCGTCTTCCATCGGCGTGCGCGCAAAACCGACAATCGCATAATTGTCGGGCAACCGTTTTTTAAGCGCCAGAAAGTAGAGCGCTGGAAACAGCTTGATCTTCGCCAAATGCCCGGAGGCCCCGAAGATAACAAGCGAGAAAGGATGATCGGCTTTGAGCATAGGAGAACTATACGCAAGCGAGCGAACGGAGTCTATCCAACAACGTCGAATTACGAATCGCGAAGTACGAAGTACGATTTTTTTCACTTCGTAATTCGTAATTCGTACTTCATAATTCGTGCATGGATGATCTTCTCCAGCTCCTCAATTCCCTCGGCGTTCAGTACACAAAATTCGATCATCCCGCCGTCTTCTCTTGCGAAGAATCCGAGGAAAAATGTCCACCGATGCCCGGAGCGCATACCAAACAATTGTTGCTGCGCGATAAGAAAAAACAGCGCATCATATTGGCAATCGTGATGCACGATAAGCGTGTCGATACGCGCGCACTAGCTAAAGAATTTGGCGTACAGAGCTTTAGTTTTGCATCGCCGGAACTCATGCTAGAACTGCTCGGTGTCACACCAGGATCGGTGACGCCACTGGGTTTAATCTTCGATAAAGAGCACAAGATAGAAGTGATTGTGGACAGCGATGCGTGGAATATCGGGCAATTTCTTTTTCATCCGCTGGTGAATACGGCGACACTGTCGATGGATCGAGCGGGATTCGAAACGTTTATGAAACACACGGGACACGGGTTTGAGGTGAGAACAATTCCGGTCAGGACTGAGGTATCATTGTAAATTGTCAGAACGTAGAACATAGAACGGTAGAATGTAGACGATGCTTTCAACGTTCTACGTTCTCAATTCTACGTTCTTTTATCGTAATTCGTAATTCACGATTCGTTATTCGACCCCTATACAGTATCATCCGCTTATGAATCGCTTTCTTTCCCAAGCAATCCCTCTTGCGCTCACGGTCGTTGTTTTCGGCGCTATGATTGCGCTTCTGCATGGTGAAGTATTTATCTTAAACCTGTTTACACCTGAGGCAATCGGCACCAAAATTCTGTGGCAGGACGTACTGATTGGCATGACGATTTACTTAAAGACGTCGATTGATTTTGCGATCTTTATCGGACATCTGATGCGTACGCATCCCGGCATGAAAAACCGTATCGCGATTGAATGTGGCACGGCACTTGGCAATGCACTTGGAACATTTGTCATTTTGGCGATCTGGACATTTTTCCGCCAGGTCGATTGGCTGCTTGCCATCATGATTATCCTGGCATCACTCGTACTGCTGAGCATGGCAGAGGAAGGATTGGAGCATGCGGAAGAATTGAAGACATCGTCGAAGCGTGCATTGGCAGTTTCGGTACGCGGACTTGAAAAATCCCTGCTGCGCATCAATCGTATATTTGCCCCTCTTCTTTCGCGCATTCTGCCAGAAATACGCATGAATACTGACAAACACTTTGGCTGGTTCGGGCTCCTGTTCTTTTCATCTAGCATACCGTTTATTTTAGGTCTCGATGATTTTGCCGGGTATGTGCCGCTGTTTTCTTTGGTGCATGTCTACGGATTTGCCGTCGGTGTCTTTGCCGGACATATGATTTTGAATATCGCATTGTTTTTATCACCAAAAACCACCATCAAACTTGTTACCCAGCCCGTTATTGCCTTTATTGGTGCGATTGCTTTCGTGGCACTGGCACTCTGGGGGCTCTACGAAGCGGTGCATATTCTGATTCACGCGTACGCATAAACTCCTGCTGTACGAGAAAAGGGTCACAATCATGGCTTAATACCATTATTTTTGCCGCTTGTAAAAAAACCGTAGCAATTGCGGCTGTTTTTTACTATGCTATGTATCGATCAGTTTTTAGATCCTTTTCCCCCTTTTTTCATGTCCAAGAAGACAATCGCCCTCCTGGCTGTCACTCTCTCGACTCTCGCAGCCTGCAATTCCACTACTCCAGAAGCAACAGACACGATGAGTTCCAGCGATATGATGATGACAAGCGAAGCCATGATGAGCAGCGAAGCTGCTATGATGATGAGCTCCTCCGCTATGATGGAAGCATCTGCATCTGCCATGATGGAAGCTTCTGCAATGAGCGCATCGGCTATGATGAGCTCTTCTGCAATGATGAACTCCAGCAAGTAACAAAAATCTTTAGTAAAAAAATCGCAGACATTTCTCTGCGATTTTTTTATGATAAAATAATGACTCTATTTTCTTCTAGTTAAGCATATGACGACACGTACTCTCTTGTTTCTATCGACATCATTCTTACTTCTTGTTGCCTGTAAGCCAACAAATACGACTCCTCCCCTTGTAGAATCGGATGATGCGGCGGCGATGAGCAGTGAAGCCAATGAGAGAGAGATGACATCCTCTGCCTACGAAGAACAGGAGCAGAAAGAAAAAGAATCCGCAACAAAAACCAGCTCTGCAGCGACATCGAACATTTCCTCGGTGTCGGCGACAAGTGCGACGGTTAGCAAAAAAGGACAATACCTCGACTATGCAGACGGAGTAATAGGCAATGGGCAGACATCGATTCTGTTCTTCAAGGCCAACTGGTGTCCTAGCTGCAAGGCAGCCGACAAGTACCTCACACAATTATATGGATCGCAAGACGTGCCACAGACGGTATACAAAGTGGATTATGATACGCAAAAAGAGTTGAAACAGCGCTATGGAATTGTATACCAACACACCTTTGTCTTCATCGATGGTACGGGTAAGGCGCTAAAAACAATACTTGGGCCAACCAATGACGAGCTGGGCGTATTGGTGCAAGGGTAGGAAAATACCGTTTTGTCACTCTTGCATTTTTATTTTGCGTACCTAGAATGCGAGCACATCATCGGTCTATCCAGAGCAGTGCGTAGGGAACTGGCCCGTTACACGCACTCCCCAACCCCGACGACTTTTTCTCTCAACAATCCTCCAAAAGGCTTGCCCTGAGAGCGCGAAGCGATCGAAGGGTGGGACATCCAGCCCCAATGCGGGGAAAGATAGCTACTTATTGCCTCTTTCTCTCGCGGAAGGAGATTTTTGAAAAGGACTCAGAGGAAGCAGGGGACTCAAAAGACTCAAAGGAAAATCCGAAGATCAAAGAACCAAATTCTAAACAGAAACGAAAAACGAATGAACGAATTAGGAAAAAACTTCCACCAGGAAAACTAAAAACTATAAACCAAAAACCCGGACTTACTGTCATCATCCCCCGGCCCTCACCCAAACCCTCATTCCCATCCCCAACCCTCATCATGACTCGCCTCTTCACTTCCGAATCCGTTACCGAAGGTCATCCCGATAAAATTTGCGATCAGATTTCCGATGCCGTACTCGACTACGCATTGCTCAAAGACCCAAAGGCGCACGTTGCCTGCGAATGTTTGGCCACAACCGGTCTGGTGCTCATTGCCGGCGAAATAAAAACAACGACGTATATTCCACTTGCCGAAATCGCGCGCGGCAAAATAAAAGAAATCGGCTACGACGATGGTATTTATGGATTTGATTGCAATGCCTGCGCCGTGCTCACGTGCGTTGGCGAACAGAGTGCGGATATTAACCAAGGAGTCGAAGCAGCACTGACCGAAACAAAGGAACAGGGAGCAGGGGATCAAGGCCTGATGTTCGGCTTCGCCTGCGACGAAACACCAGAGCTGATGCCACTACCCATTTGCTTGGCACACAAACTGACACGCAAGCTCTCCGAAGTACGCAAAGCCAAGCAATTGGATTACTTGCGTCCAGACGGCAAGAGCCAAGTGACGATTGAATATAGTGACGAAGGCAAGCCGCTACGCGTGCACACCGTTGTTATTTCCACGCAGCATGCCGAGCACGCAACGTACGAACAAATCTGCGCCGATATCAAGAAGCTGATTATCGAACCGGTTTGCGGACAGTGGCTCGACGAACGGACCGTGTACCACATCAATCCAACCGGTCGTTTCGTCATCGGTGGCCCTCCAGGTGACTGTGGCTTAACCGGTCGCAAGATTATCGTAGACACCTACGGCGGCTACAGCCGTCACGGTGGTGGCGCGTTTTCGGGCAAAGACCCAAGCAAAGTCGATCGTTCTGCCGCCTACGCCACGCGCTGGGTTGCCAAGCATGTGGTAAAGGCCGGACTCGCCAAAAAGTGCGAAGTGCAAGTTGCGTACGCGATTGGTGTTGCCGCTCCTGTCTCGGTACGTGTCGATACGTTTGGCACGAGCACTGTGCCGGAAGCAAAGCTGGAAGAAGCGATCAACAAAACATTTGATCTTCGCCCAGCTGCGATTATTCGCGATTTAGATCTGCTGAGGCCCCAGTACCAGAAAGTTGCCACCTACGGCCACATGGGTCGCGAAGATCTGGATGTCGCGTGGGAAAAATGTACGCGTTTGGAGGAGCTGAAGAAGGCGTGTATCTAATCTCCTTTTTCCTTCGATTTGTATGCGCTCTTCCAGCATTTTTATACCACTTGTCGCTACCCTGCTTCTGGCATCGTGCGGCGAGCCGGCTGCTACGACGAATAATCGGGCATCATCGCAAAGAGCTGTATCGTCTACTCAATCAAACGTTACAAGCAGTTCGATGGCAATGAGTAGTGCAGTACCTGCAATCAGCGATCCTTTCAGTGTGCATGTTGCTGTTGAAACAACAGATGCAAGCAAGGAGAGTGATGATTTTCCGATGTACGACGTCTGGTTTGTCTTATCTGGCGCTATCAATCAACAGATTCCGGCACTCACACATGTTCCCTACGAGTCGTTTAACCTGTTTGATCCGGCCGACTACAAGAGCAAAGACACAGTCGCTCTGTTCACCAAATATTATGCCGGACGAACACAGGATATAAAACTCGTCCGTAGCGGCACGCAGTTGCAGGTTTTCGCCCGTGAATATAGCAGCGAAGATGGCACGGGCGGCGGCCCAGAATTTTCGTGTGCTAAAGATGCAAAGTGGAAAAAGATGTGGGGTGGCACGGTAAAAGCCGATGTGCATTTTGATACAACGGGGATCGAGCTAGCTAGTAATGGGCCGTGTTTGGACATCGATTAACGTCCCTCCCTCCAGCGAAGCGGGAGAGGGGCCTGGGGTGAGGCAAAGAACCCATGCTACACTACCTCCCATGCCCTTCCCCGACGCTCTTCCGCCGGATTTCCTCGCCAAGGCTGCAGCACTGAATATTTTGCCACAGGATATTACTGAGCAGTTTATTCGTGGCAGTGGTGCCGGTGGTCAGAAGATCAACAAAACAGCGAGTTGCGTGTACCTCAAGCATGGCCCGACTGAGATTGATGTCCGCTGCCAGAAACACCGAGAACAAAGCAAAAATCGCATCAGTGCTTACAAATTACTCATCCTAAAAATCGAGGAAAAGGTGAAAGGGAAGCAGTCTGATTTATCGCAGAAAATATTTAAATTGAGAAAGCAGAAGAACCGTAGATCAGCCAAAGCCAAGCGCAAGATGCTCGAAGCAAAAGCGCATCGGGCGGAGATAAAAGAAAACAGACGGATAGTACAATGAGTATTAATTGTATTTGCCTGATCTCAAAAACGTGATTATATACGTGCTATGTCCTCTGAGCATCAACCTCTTGTTTTAGACGCTGTAAGAAGCGGCCTACTCGATAAAAAGGGGGAGGAGAAAGTTCAGCGCCTGCTTTTCAATACCGCTTATGTTCGTTCAGCGACAATTTGTGCCTTGCGATTGCTGCTCGATAAAAGAAACGGAGCTCGTGTAAAAAAAGATTCTGATGCACTAGATACAAATTATATTTTTGATGTAGTAACCGCAGCAAGCAGGCCAGAAAAAGACGTTCTCATTGATCTGCTCCAAGGTATGCTGGAGAAAAGAATGAATGATATTGCTCTATTGACGCTGCAAAAACTCGAAGAGGAATATCCAGATGCAAATGCACGTAATGTATTTACAGAAATACGTATGGGATTATCTCTGCGCTAAATACATATCCAGCGCCGTCCCCGGATAGTAATACGACAAAATCTGCTCATACGTTTTGCCGTCTTTGGCCTGGCCGAGCGCACCACAGCCGGACATACCCACTCCGTGACCAGCCATCTTCATGCCAACGCACCATGGATCGGGTTTACTCACATAAATTTCGGGATACTTGATCTTGATCGTGGATTCCTCAATCGAGCGCGTACGGCCATCGTCGGAGGAAAAATACGGGGTCTTGATGACCTCTCCATTCTTCTTGAGAACTTTTCCGGCCGTCTGACTCACCGAGAGCACCCAGCGCGGATTCTTCTGCTCAAAAATATAGCCCATATAACTCTGGAACGATGCCGGACTGTCGTCGCCGTCGTAGGGTTTGCCTGCGTACTTGCGATTCGTCGGGCTTAAGTAATACGCAGCATAACTGCGCGCGGCAACTGCAAACGCTTTCTGCTTTTCCAGCGGCTGACTATCGCCTTCTTCGGCCAGGCCTTTCAAGTAATCTTCCATCGGCAATTCGTTGATGAATGCGACTTGGCCATCGATAATGCGACACTCGATCACGCCGCGATACGTCTGCTTTTTGCCACGCACGCTATCGACGGAAGTAAAGCCATCTTTGGCCGGCTTGAGCCGCAAAATTTCGCCTTCGACGAAGTTGCTGTTACCAACAGCCTGACACAGATTGCCGCTTTGACGCACAACAATGCTATCGCCCTGCAAAAATTCTCGCTCGTTGCCAAAGCCTGTATTGGTAAAGGTGACTATCGGAAATGATGTGAGTGAGAGGCGAATACGAATGAGTGGGGATGATGCGACAGAGGACGCAACAGACGAACTGCTACTGACCGATGCGCGCGTGTTCTGCGGGATTGGCTTTATTTCCGGTCGTTGCACAGGGGCTACAAATCCTTTGGAAGATGATCTGGAGGATGGCGCAGCGCGTCTTGTTGCAACTGGCACCACTTTATTCTTAACAGTGGCCCGAACAGAAAGTGGCACATCATTGGTGGGCGACGTCAAAATACTCAGTGATTGAGGAATGACCGCTAAGCGCGAACGACGACCGGATGTTTTGAGCGTATAGCGAATACCACCGATCTCGAACCAGAAATTCCCTTCCTCCAGCGGAGCGGTAAGCAGAAGCTGGAACCGATACTGTTCGCCGGACGCAATAGATTGCGGAAGCGTGAGCGCGCCACGCACATCTGTGCGACCGTCTTCACTTTCTTCCAGAATGCCAATAGCCGACGATGAACGTACAACTTGGGCAATACGGCTGCCACCACGCACTCCGCCCAGCGGAGCGGTGTAGACAAGATCAAAGCGCTGCTGACCACCCGGATTGAGACGCATCTCGGAGCCACCCGAGGCTTTGAGTTCTTTTATTTCCTGCGTCACGCGTACGGGAACCAGCTCTCCTTCGCCCCGTTTGGGCTCCGATGATTGCACTGAGGAAGAGGGCGAGGCAGGCTTGGTGATATCGATCACCGGCGGCAAGTCGGGGAATTTGACACTGCCAGCGATATTGTCAGACACAACGTTTGATACAACTTGTGGAAAGGCAGTCGCCAAATAATAGCCAGGGCACGCGGTGGATAGCACATCGCGATGACGAATAATGCGCGACGCAAAACTCTTGCCGTGGAAATTTGTGGCTGATCCGACATTGATGCCATATTCCTGCGACAAGCTCTTAAGCAGCCACTGGAGTGCCTGCACCTGCTTCTGACTCGGCTGTTCCAGTTCAAAGTTTCCCATGAGCGCAACGCCGAGCGTGTTGATATTATTGCAGTAGGAATGTCCGCCCACCACAAAACGTCCGCCGTACTTTCCTTCGTAAATCTGGCCGGACTCGTCGATGACAAAGTTGTAGCCGACATCGCCCCAGCCAAGACTATTGGTATGGTACGCATACAACGCGCGTACGCGATCGACGGCGGTGCGACCTGTTTTCTGTACCTCGAGTGCCGTGTGATGAACAATCAGCAGATCTACTTTTTTTGAGTACTGCAGTGGCCAGCGGAAGGTGCGGCCTTGTGAATCTTTGGTAACCGTTCGCTGCAGTGCAAATTGATCGGCGTACGCTTGCTGCGCTGTCTGACAATCTGTCACGCGCTGACTGGGCGTTGCGGGCGCAGTACTAGTTGAACTGGAAACGCTCGATGCTGAGCTGGAAGATGAAGCAGGTGCGTTAAACAAGAACGAGTCATCGGCGCCCCATTCGCTGCGTGAGAGAATGTGCGGCGATGCCGCTGCAACGAGTGATGCCACTTTGTACGACGTAGGAGCATACGAAATCGTGATCGGATGCAACGGTGCATCGAGTGCTGAGCCGCGCAAGCGAATTTTTGTGGTTGGAACATCGAAGAACACAAGTGTGGATTCGTGTGCATCAACGTCACTGTCTACTTCGAGTGTCTGCCAATCCGTCCAGTCTTTTCCATTCCACGCACTGACATCGAGCGTGTCGGTATTTGGGTTTTCCAAACGCGCACTGAGTGCATCGAGCGGGGCAATAAAATACCGAATCGTCGAGGAGTCGGCGACAGGCGGGTTAAGCGGTTGCGCAATGGCTTCTGCTAGCCCAGATGATGTCATCATCAGAGCCACCACAGCAAACGCACACGCGAGGGAAGAGGAGCGGAGTTGCATGAGGCGATGATGATAGCATGGTTCGGGATTTGAGATAGAAAAATGTGAGCGAAAAACGAATTATGAATTACGTATTACGAATTACGAATGGTTTTGATTAATATTTTCCGCAGACCCAAAGGGTCCCCCTTGGGGCCGGGACGCGGCGTCCCGGAAGACGATTGATATATTCATAAAAGTCAGGACATACATGGTGAAAATAAATCCTACAATCTTCAGCAGCGGGTTTCCGACCCGCGGTGTTGAATAATAATGAGATTCGTCGATACGGCCCAGCAATTTCAATACTGTCGAATAATCTGTGTAAATCGAATAATTTGATCCAGCTCGAACTGTATGAGTATGTGATAATCCACTTCCGCGGTTAATTTGAAAATGACAAAGTATACGAATATCTATCAATTGTTTTATCAATAACTGTAGAAATTCCAAAACTCTTTTGGTGTCTAGGATAATTTGTTTGCTGTCCGCCATCATACACCCAATATGAAGCATCGATAGGATCGCTACTTTGGTTATACCAACCCTTCGCTGACAATATTTGAGCGTAAAATTTTCGCACATCCTCAATAGAATCATCCGTATGATAGTATCCATTAATGCCCACTACATGCGTATATCCCTGATCTGTCTGCCTCATTACTTCTTCTGATAAGAATTCGCTATTTGGGTACTGAGGAAATTTATGAAATTCATATTTCAAATGCCATAAAGAAATAGTTGGATAAATAGAGGAAAAACCAAGGCCTAAAAAAACTAAGCCCAACGGGAAGAGCAATGACTTGGACGAGAAATGAAATTGACTGCCCAATACACCTCCAAGAATGATCGCAGCAAAGAAGCCTGCGATAACAAATGGCAGAAAGTAGATGAGAATTCCTCTCAATGGGAAAATTACAATTAAAGCAATACTGCCACCAAGTATGGCGCCAATTAGCTTGCTATTATCCTTTCTTATTTCTGAACTAGATGCCGTTTTTACAACTTCAGCACAGCCGTCTAGAATTCCGCCACTCATAATGCCTGCATCTTTTTCTTTCTGAATATTGGACTTTTTCTTCATTACTTCAATTTAGCATACTCATAAAATACTACCAATGGTAAATCCACTGGCACTTAAGCCATTAGCGCAACAGCCCCTCATACATCCCCACCATTTTTTCCACCGAAAATAATTTCTCAGCTGCCAGTTTTCCTGCCTGCGCGATACGCTTTCTTCTTTCGTCATCTGTGACAAGTGACCGGATAGCCGCTGCCAGCGATGCGCTATCGCCCGCTTTGGCAATCACGCAATTTTCCCCATTGTCCAAATAGCCAGCAATGCCACACATGTCGGTGACAATCGTTGCGACCCCCATGCTCATGGCTTCGGCCGCTACCAGGCCAAAGGGATCGTGATCGGACGATGGCAACACAAAAATATCGAGAGATGTGTAGAACGCACCGAGATCATCGATGTGATCGACCGTGCGCACGCGATCAGTCAATTTTGCTTTCCCGATACGATCAGCAAGTGAGGATTGCTCGCGCCCTTTGCCGACGATGGTCACATCGATACTCTCTACAAGCGCAGCGGCATCAATCAGATCCGCGATTCCTTTCTCGGGCGAAAGCCGCGCAATACTGCCGACGCGAAGCGCCGAGCCGGCGTGAATAACGTGATCGGAGATTTCAAAGCGCTTAAGGTCGATACCGTTTGGAATCGCAACGACACGAGATGCATCAAAACCAAGATCAATGTACATTTTGCGACTGAGTTCCGAGACGCAAATGATAGTTGCATGTTTACTCGCTTTCTTGAGCGCCGAAAGCCACGGACTTTTCGTGAGCCAGCGGCCAATGCGATCGTGCTCCACCCAGAACACACGCACACCTTGTTTGGCTGCCCACTGCGTGAGCAATATCTTTTCCGATAGACTGAGCATGAACATGGCATCTGGCAGGGATTTCTCCTTAAAGAAATGAACCAGCTGCTCTTTCATTTTTTTCTGTCGCCATGCAAAAGATATCGCAGCCGTTTTTGTTACCGGTGGGGGCCCAATGCGTAATTCGTAATTCGTGATTCTTGATTCGCTCGTCTGTTTCAGTAAAACTTTGCAGTCGCCTAGAAATTCAACGTCGTGACCATGCTCGACAAATTCTTTCATGAGTGACACTGTCTGTATCTCCATACCACCATAGGCACTGACGAGCGGAAAACGTGTGAAAAGGATATTCATGAGAGGAGGAGATGTGAGAGAGGTTGTAGAGGAGGAGAGGATTTTATGAAAGAGAGGCTTGTAATTTATAGATAAGATAACTTGTACGACTTATGCGATCATCGAGATTCTCAAAATTTGTCTGATCAATATAGCCAAGATCGAGTGACAACTTGGATTCACAATGCAATTCTTCTAATGTACACAGTGCAATTTCCAAGAAGTGTGCCTTCTCTTTTGTAGACTTCTTCCTATTTCCTTCAGCAATATTAAACGGCGCACTAGATGAAGATCTCCGCATCTGGCTGATCAGGCCGAATTTTTCATCGGATGGAAATTTTTTCGTGAGGGTGTAAACCAATAAACAAAGTTGGTATGCCTCCTGCCAAGCGATCAATTTTTCATACGGTCTTTCCATCCAAAAAATCATAACAGATGAGTAGCCTTACCCCAACATTTCCACTGCACTCTCGTACACCGTCTTCCTTTACAACCTCTCCTCCTCTACGTCCTCTCCTCCTTTCCTCCTCTCAATCCTCTCCTGTCCCCCCATATACGGTCTAAGAACTTCCGGAATCGTCACCGATCCATCGGCGTTCTGGTAATTCTCTAAGATTGCAATGAGCGTGCGCCCGATAGCAAACGCTGTCGCATCATTCATATGCACGAGCTTGCGCGTACCGTCGGCTGTCTGATACTGCGTTTTGAGACGACGGGCCTGATAGTCGGTCATGTAGTCGCTCGTGTGCGTTTCGCGGTAGGTTTTTTGTGATGGAATCCAACATTCAATATCGAGGCCGTTCGCATTCGGCTTGCCGATATCGAACGTACATTTCTGGAGCAGGCGATACGGAATACCAAGCTGCTGCACCAAGTATTCTTGCAGAGCGACAATGAATGTCTGCTCATCCTCTCCGGTTTCGGCGGTGGTGAATGATTCGATTTCCAGCTTATCGAACTGATGCACACGCAGAATACCGCCCATGTCCTTGCCATACGTACCGGCTTCGCGGCGGAAAGCGGTCGAGTAACCGATGTAGCGAATGGGGAGCTGTTTTTCGTCCAAGGTTTTCTCCATGTAGTACGGACCCATGGTGTGCTCCGCCGAACCTACGAGCACTTGACCGTCTTCGGGCAGCAAGTAACGCTGTTCTTCCGGCTGCAAACGATCCATACGATCCATGACATCGCGACGCATAATGACGGGCGGCAGCAGCGGAACAAACGGCTTGGTGGAAACCTTAAGCTTCGCTTTTGCTGCAACATCTTTCAGGATTTTTTCATTGGCAAGAGTCGCAAACGTAAACTGCATGATCGCCATTTGCAGCAAGACAGCGTCGCCTTTGAGATACGCAAAACGACTGCCACTCACTTCGGCGGCCTGCTCTGCGTCGATAATATCGAGTGCTGTGCCAATTTCCATGTGGCTTTTGACCGGAAAATCGAATGTGCGTGGCGTGCCGACTGTGCGCGCAACCTGGTTCTCCTCTTCGCTGTGGCCTACTGGCACATGAGCCAATGGCGGATTGGGGATTTTAAGCAAATCGGCATGCCACTTTGTCTCACTCTCCTCGAGCTCCTTTTCCTGAATTTTGAGCTTATCACCTAATTCCTTCATGGCAGTGATCATCTTGGCTTTTTCATCACCCTTCATCGTCGGCACCTGCTTGCTCACACTATTGCGCTCTGCTCGCATGTTTTCAACCGATACCAGTAGTTCGCGTCGCTTTTGATCGAGTGTCAGAAAATCAGTAACAGACATCTTGATGCTCTTTGCATCACACGCCTTTTGGTAAAACGCAGGATCTGTACGAAGATGAGCAATATCGATCATAGTGCGGCCATGCTAGCAGAAAGAGGCGAGAGAAGTACAAGGTAGATCGATCATCTGTGTATGGAGCTGATACTACCATTTCAAATGGAAGTGGATCTTTTGAGTCCTCTGAGTCCCTTGAGTCTTTTGAGTCCTTTTCCCAGCCCCTGTATTGCATTACTAAGCCCAGTTCTGTACAATGCCCGTTCTATGTTAGATAAAAAATTCCGCCTCGTGTCCGATTACTCGCCCAAAGGCGATCAGCCGGTTGCGATAGAAAAACTCACTGCCGGCTTGGAGAAAGGAGAGCGCCATCAGATTCTGCTGGGAGCTACCGGTACCGGTAAAACGTTTACGATGGCCAACATTGTGAATAAATTGCAGCGCCCAACTCTCGTGCTGGCTCATAACAAAACGCTGGCTGCTCAGCTGTGCAGCGAGTTTCAGAGCTTCTTTCCGGATAACGCCGTCTCGTACTTCGTGTCCTACTACGATTACTATCAGCCGGAGGCCTACATGCCGACAACCGATACCTATATAGAGAAAGATGCCAGCATCAACGACGAAATCGCCAAGTTTCGCCACGCCGCCACGCATAACTTACTCACACGTCGCGATGTGCTCATTGTCGCATCGGTTTCCTGTATCTACGGTCTTGGAAGCGTGGAGGATTATCAGCTTTTGGCAATTGATTTAAAGCGCGGCATGCCGTTTCAGCGCAACAGACTACTGCGCCTCTTAACCGATATTCAGTACAAGCGATCGGCGATGCACTTTAAGCAGGGAATGTTCCATGTGCTCGGCGATACGATCGAAATTTTCCCACCGAGTGGCGATACGGTTATCCGCATCGAGATGCCATTTGATGAAATCGAGACGATTCAGGAAGTCGATAGTTTTACCGGCGAGCTCATCACCGACATGAACGAGATCAAAATTTTTCCAGCTGCCCATAACGTCACCACCAAAGAGAAAATCGATCAGGCTGTTGCGCGTATAAAAGAAGAGATGATCGAGCGTGAGCAGTTCTTTTTGAAAAACGGCGAATTCGCCAAAGCCGAACGCATTCGCCAACGCACCGAGTACGACATGGAAATGCTGCAGGAAACCGGCTACTGCACGGGTATCGAAAACTACGTCCGCTACTTCAATAACCGCGAGCCGGGTGAGCCGACCGAAACCCTGATGGATTATTTTCCCGATGACTATCTGCTCTTTGTGGATGAATCGCATATTTCGGTGCCGCAGATCGGCGGCATGTACGAAGGTAATCGCAGCCGCAAGCAGACACTTATCGATTACGGCTTCCGTATGCCAAGCTCGCACGAAAACCGCCCGCTTCAATTTAAGGAATTTGAAGAGCGTGTGCATCAGGCGGTGTACGTGACTGCAACGCCGAGTAAATATGAATACGCCAATACGCCCAAAGAAAATATTGTGGAGCAGATCATTCGCCCGACCGGCCTTGTGGATCCAATTGTAACGGTTCACGAGAAGAAGCATCAGATCGATCACATTATTGCAGAGGTGAACCGCACTATTAAAAACGGCGAACGCGTGCTCATCACCGCTCTCACCAAAAAGAGCGCCGAGGATTTGGCGAGCTATCTGCAGAACGCCGACTACAAAGTGCGGTACTTGCACAGCGATATCGAAACAATGGAACGTATCGAAATTCTACGCCAGCTGCGCACAGGCGAAATCGATATCTTGGTCGGTATCAACCTGCTGCGCGAGGGCTTGGACTTGCCGGAAGTAAGCTTCATCGCCATTTTGGATGCGGATCAGCAAGGCTTCCTGCGCTCACGCGACGCTCTTATTCAGACTATCGGTCGCGCCGCGCGTAACATCAACGGACACGTCATTTTGTACGCCGATAAAATGACGGATGCCATGAAAGCAGCGATCGAGGAAACCAATCGCCGTCGCGCTATTCAGGAAGCGTATAACAAAGAGCACGGCATTACGCCGAAGACAATCATCAAAGCCATTAAGGATATCGCCGAAGAACACAGCAAGCAGAAACTCACGCGTAAAAAGTACGATAAGCAGAAGATTCCAAAGGACGAGAAGAAACGTCTTATGGAAGAGCTAGAACAGCAAATGCAATTGGCTGCCGAGAATATGGAATTCGAGAAGGCGGCGGATCTGCGTGATGAAATTGAACTGTTGAAGCGGGAGTTGAATGGGTAGAATTTTTATTGTTCTCCATTCAGAAAATGCCTGCCTCCGACAATTTTGCGCATTTGTAATGAGTGCTGAACAAAATTCAGCGTACGCATTGCCTCCTCTTCAGTAAGAGCCAGACTACCTTCTGGTGGTTTTCCGTCATGAAGTTGCGCACAGAGCAACAATCGAGCTAACGCGTCTTGCGCCGTATCCATCTGACTCAATACAACGGGATTCATTCCTTCTGTTATCTCAGGTTGCAATGATCGTACAGGGCCCATGGATGAAAGATCGCAACGGTCTAGCTGGGTGAACTTCATAAAAATGAGAGTAGAAATAATGTGTATATTGTAAAATTATTAATTATATTGCATAGAATTAGATTATAGAAAGAGACTTTAGCCATTAGGTTACAGGCAAAATAGATGTTCCAATTTTCTCATTTATGAAATTTCTACACTCTCATAAAGTATATATTGTCTATATTATACATATTATGCTATACTGATTCTATGATTACAGCCACTCTCAGCCTGCATCCAAACGGCGCTGTCACTCTCCCGAAAGAATGGCGCGACAAATTTCCGACCAAGCATTACCTGGCAGAGCAAACGAGTGAGGGTTTGCTGATCAAGCCAATTATGAAAGTGGAATACTACGAAAACAAAGATGGTTCCTGTGGTTTGAATTTTCCACTTGGCATGAATATGGAAGAGTTTGAGAAAGAAATTGAGAAATCACTTCAATAATCCGCATGGATGACATTCAGAAATTCTTACGCAAAGTAGATGCAAAGCTGCGCGAGCAATTGCTCGCTGCGATGCGCAACATCCGCTTAGGGCAAAATATGGACACACTCGACATTAAGCCATTGGAAGGAAAAAAAGGCTGGTTTCGCTGCCGCGTGCGCGACGCGCGGATCATTTATTTTCAAGACGCACACGGAAAGAACGTCTTATACAAAGCGGATTTCCGGGGGAGTGTGTATAAAAGGTAGAATTGGTAGCAGCGTGTCAGAGTGAGCGTAGCCCGCCCGGATGAACACCATCCGTTCGGACGGGCCGAACTCTACTTCTCCCAATCCCTCACCGCCTCTTTGTAACCCTTCGGCGTGCCGGTGTCGTAGCGCTTGCCCTCGAACTCGTAGCCGTAGATATTCACAGTCCCAAGTTGTTTGATAAGTGCATCGATGAGGCGGATTTCGCCACCATGACCGCTTTCCACGCTTGGCAGGACATCGAATGTCGAGCGGGGGATAATATATTTCCCCACAATCGCAAGAGTAGAAGGCGCATCCTTCATACTTGGCTTCTCGACCAAGCCTTTGATCTTTTTGAGCCGCGAGAGCTCGTTGTTCATTTCGATATCGACAATGCCGTACTTAGAAACCAGCTCTCGCTCCACATTCTGGAGCATCAGCATGGCAGCTTCTCCAGTGCCGGCAATCGACCGGTATGCTTCCCACAGCTGCTGTAAGCCGCTCTTTTCGTGCTTAATGATGTCGTCGCCAAACAGCACCGCAATATGGTCGCTATCGGTCCAACCAGCAGCCTGCAGCAGTGCGTGGCCGTCGCCTTTCATATCGTTTTGATACACGGTGTGAAAACGCACATTGTGGTACTTGGTGAGCTCGTCGAGCATGTGCAGCTTGCCGCGGTTTTCCAATTCGCGCTCTAGATGCGGCTTTTTCTCGAAGTAATCGGGAATTGCCTCTTTACCACGGCTGATGATGAAACAGATGTCCGTAATGCCGGCACTCAAGCATTCATCAACCAAAAGCGCGATAATAGGCACATTTCCAATAGGAAGCAGTTCTTTTGGCACAACTTTCGTCCACGGGAGAAAGCGTGTGCCGTAGCCGGCGACAGGGAGAACAGCCTGCGTAAGTTTCATGGGCGTACTGGAAGGTTGGCGTAGTATACCCAGATGAACCGGTTTTTCGCCATAGGAAGCTTACGAAACAGGCGGATTGGAAAGTTGCAAAGCGGTTGCGGCGGACATCTGAAAAGCAGGAAAAAAACAGGCGCAGGTAACTTGGTAGGAGACGAATCGATGCACGCGGCATTACATTTTCATTTCAATGAATCGAAACGAATAAAAATATATCGATATTGATGGTGCATAAAAAAATTGTTACGAAATTTCTGTTTGATGATCGAAAGAAAAAAATAATGCTACTTGTTTCCTCGGGAAAAATATTTTCAGAAAAATAAAATATATTTCTTGTGTAAAAAAAATTAAATAATGAAGACACGAGAATTTCTGCATGCGCGCAATGTTTTTCTGCTGTCGGAAAAATGATGTATTAAAAAATATTTTTGTTATTATTTTATATGAAAATATTTTCTTGTACTGTTTCATACTGGTTATTGCTCTTGCGACAGCCCAAAACGTTGACGCTCTTTGTCCGCTCTGTGAAAATTGCATCCACAGTTTATATCTTCCCCAAAACTTTTTATGGCCAAGAAAGTAGCCAAGAAAAAGAAAGTAGTTAAGAAGAAGGCAACTAAGAAGAAAGCGACAAAGAAGAAAAAAAGGTAGTCTTCCGCTTCTTCCCTTAGAAAAAAAGAAACGTGAAAGCGTTTCTTTTTTTATGTATGCGATAGTTTTAACCGCTGCAGTATGCCATTTTTTTGCTGTAACAATTTTCCATCAATCATCTTTACATGCACTGCACCGATAATGCTGTTTGTTAAGAATACTTGGTCGGCTGCGAGTAGTTCTTTTTTTGTCGGCCGAGAAAATTGTACGCGGATTTTATTATTCTTTGCACTGCGCAGAATTTTTTCTCGCACAATTCCTTTCAACATATTTTCATTCGTTGTGTGCAGTACATTATTTTTCGTCCAGAAAATATTCGAGTATGCGCCTTCTGTTATGTAGCCGTTACGATCCACGAGCAACGCTTCATCATATCCCATTTTTATGGCTTTCTGATGCGCTTTGTAGCAATCATCATACGGAAGAGATTTGGCGGCTGGATAGTTGCGTTCAAGTGGAACAGTGAGAACAGAATACGATTTTTTTGATGACAAAGAAAGTTTTGCACAGTGAATGAGAATATTTTTTTCGGTCGCAATAATTTTTATCCGCACAGACAGATGTGTGATGAGCGTGATCGAATAGTCTACAAATTTTTTGATTGTATGAATCGAGTGTGGAAAATTCATACCGATGATCGTTGCAGATTTTTTTAATCTGCGAAGATGCTCTGCAAGATCGAGTATGCTTCCGTCCTCAGCTCGCAACGTTTCAAAAACGCCATTTGCCTGCGGATTTTCCGCATCGAACGACCAACGTAATTCGTGTGTGATCATGGCTGGTACGCCATTGATCAGCAATACTTCGTCGCATCGATCATGCGAAAGAAACGGCGCTGCTTTGTCGAATGTTTCCTGCCATTCCGATGCAACGTGTGAATCAAACACAATCCCTCCACCAACCGAAAGACTCAACTGATTGTTTTGTGCAACGATTGTTCGGATCAGAATCGAACTATCGGTGACGCCATGATCACTGAGAGTCGCGATTACACCGGTATACAATCCGCGCGGCGCCCATTCCAGTTTGTCGATGTATTCACACGCACGTTTTTTGGGACAGCCGGTAATGGAACCAGCTGGCAAGCATGACTGTAGCGCTTGCATATGCGAAAATTTTGCATCGAGCTGACCGGTGATTTCGCTGTACGTATGCCATACGGCCGGATTCTTTTGTACGTTGCGTGCAGACAGAACTTTCACTGAGCTAATCATGCTCACTTGTCCGATATCGTTACGCAATAAATCGGTGATCATCGAGAGTTCGGCTTTTTCTTTCTCGCTTGCGATCAGCACTGATCTATTATGTTCATCCTCTTTTTTATTTTTTCCGCGCGCTGCAGTTCCTTTGATGGGACTCGTGAGAATTTTATCCTGATCGATGCGCAAAAAACGTTCAGGTGAAAACGACAGAACAGACATCGGTAACCGGCGGTTTACACTGCCGGCTACCTCTAGATACGACATGTGTGGCGACGCATGTGTTTTGGCCAGCTCGCAGAACAATCGCCGCGGATGCGCACTACACTGCGCCTGCAATGCATGAGCAAGATTGAGCTGATAAAATTCACCGTCCACTATCGCACGCTTGGCTTTGGCAAAAGAGCGTGCGTACTGCTCTCGCGTAACAGTTGGCTGAAAATCGATCGGTGGAAAAATGACTGATTCGATGGATCGCGCGTGAATATCTTTGACCAGTGATTGAAATTTTTTATCACCGATACTAAATAATTGTTTCTGATTCCACGCAATGAGCTGATCGTAGAAATAAAATGTCGGATACGGCGCATCGGATGTGAATCGGGATTGAATGCCAAGATCTTTGATGCTCGAATCGTACGGAATGCAGCCAATCGCTCCGCCAACGAATGGCAGATCGGTTTTCATCGTCTTTGATCGCGCCTTAAGCAAGTCATCGAGCATCGCCCAATCATTCTTCTTCTTGCACGTGATCACTCGAGACGGATTCCACGTAATGATTGTCCAGTTGTCATGGCGGATGAAGGCAGGAAGCGCTTGCTGATCATGTAATTTCGCAAAGAAAGTGAGCGGATCGAAGCCGGGGAGGAGCAATGGCGAGATCATTGGATCGTTGCGAGGAAATTGCGCATCATCGCATCACCTTTCTCTGTCAGAAACGATTCCGGATGAAACTGTACGCCAAACGTCGGAAATGATTTGTGATACATGCCCATCAACTCTTTTTGTCTGGTCGGTGAACCTGTCCAGCACATCGCTTCAAACTCTGGCGGAACTTTTTTGACGATGAGTGAATGATACCGCGCGACTGTTGTTGGACTGGCAACATCCATCATCAACCCCTTTTTATGGTGATAGATCTCGCTCGTTTTACCGTGCAGCGGCACTGCTGCGTGCTCAACATTCTTTTTACTGCCAAAGACAATACCCAGACACTGATGCCCCAAGCACACGCCGAGAATGGGAATGCGGCCATGATATTCCTTGATTAGTTGAAATGTGTTCGGACGCTCAAGTGGGCTTCCTGGCCCTGGCGACAGAACAAGTGCATCGAATGAGAGAGAGCTGAGCGTTGCCTGAGACAATTTCGCATACGGCAAAATGTGAATGCGTGCGCCAAGCGAACCTAGCTGCTGGGCAAGATTGTGCGTAAAAGAATCTTCGTGATCGATGAGCAGGATATTAGAGGCTTTGATCCGTGGCATTCGTGGCAGCGGAAGAAGCAGACGATGGCATTTTTACCTTACGCAATACATCGCTCTCAATCGCCTGTACTTGCTTGAGCTGCTCTGCAGAAAATTGTCCGCCTACATCGTCGCGCCCCTCTGCTGCGCCTTCGTATCCGTTGCGCGCGGCAATATCCAGCCACGCATACGCCTGAATCGGATCTTTCTGTAATCCTTCGCCAACTGCATACATCACGCCCAAATTATACTGGGCGCCGCTGTCATTCTGCTCGGCAGCCAAACGAAAATAATGCGCTGCTTTGGCTAAATCCTTTGTAACTCCGTTACCCTTCGCATACGCCAGTCCCAAGTTGTACTGCCCGTTGACGTTGCCAGTCAGCGCGGCTTTGGCGAACCATTCGACCGCCTTCTCCAAGTTTTTCTCGACACCTAAACCTTTGACATACACCACGCCCAAGCTGAGCATGGCCTGCACATTGCCCTGATCCGCTACCTGGAGGCAAGCGCCCATCTGTGCATTGGTTACTTTTTCATCGGCATTCCACTTCGCAATAGCACTATCACACTGTTCGTAAATGTCCGCCTGCACGTTTGGGCTACAAGCAACGAGCGATAGGGCGATGAGAAGAAAGGGGAGAGTATGGCGCATAGGGCGTTATCCTAGCCCTTGTATACGCTGCCCGTAAAGCGATCGAATGGAATTATGGAGCTGCTTCGGAAAATAGAGAAGGAATACGATGGTCGCCATCCCTCGCAACCCACTTGCAAAGCTGCTACAGTGAAAGGTCAAAGAAATCCAAACCCCAACTACAGTGGACAATGCGGACTGCCCTGTGCAGCTAAAAAGATCATTCTTCCGCCTCGCCTCTTGTAAGAGTTGCCGCCAGATACGTCTTCTACTGTAACTTTCTTTCTATTCTTTTCTGTCCCCTTTATGTCCTCTCTTCTTCAAGAGAAAACACTCAAGCCGATTCTCACGATCTCCGCGATCGTCTTCGGCGCCTTTGTCTTTGTTGCAAGTGTGCATGCCCAGAGCGTGCCGTTTACCATCAAAGCTTTTACTGATGTCAAAAAGACATCGGTGAACTTTACGGCTATCGATTATCTGCGCGAGCAGAATATCGTCCGCGGCTATCCAGACGGTTCATTTAAGGAAACCAACCGCGTTCGTCGCTCCGAATTTATCACGCTCGCGACCAATCCGTTCTTTTTAGACCCCATCAGTAAAGAAGATTGTATTGCAACGCACATCACTGCATCCGGCACCACCGTCTTCTTCTCGGACGTTCCGCGCGAGAGCTGGTTTGCCACACCGGTGTGTATCGCCAAAGTTCGTAACGTTCTCGACGGCTACCCAGACGGCACATTCCGCGGCAACGATTTCATCTCGTTTGTCGAGGGCGCCAAGATTTTGTCCAACGTCTTTGTGGGCACCGACCGCAACGACACCGATCCTGTGGAGTGGTACAAGAGCTACGTCCAGTGGCTCAGCGATCAGAAAGCTATTCCAACATCCGTCCGTTCGCTCTCGCAGCCTCTCACCCGCGGCGAAATGGCCGAAATGATCTGGAGACTCAAGACCAACAATCGCACTAAAGCATCGGCAACTGTTGCGACGATTGCGAAGAAATAAATTTATTATTGGCTCAAAGTAAAAAGAGGCAGGCTGTACGGCTTGCCTCTTTAAAAATACGAAGATTAAAGAACCCTGCCTCGCCGGCAGGCAGGCAAATTCGAGACAGATTCGAAATTGGAAACTCGAATTTTATAATTGTTTAGAATTTGGTTCTTCGTCGTTCGTTTTTAATCATGTGTACTTGAAATGCTTCCTGTATCTGCGGGACGCGGCGTCCCGTCTGCGGAAATGCAACATTCTTCTGAGTCCTCTGTTTCCTTTGAGTCTTTTGAGTCCTTTCGATTAATCATTAATCCTAATAATCTTCACCTTCTCTTCTTTGGGTACCAATATCTTCAAAATTGATTCTTTGTTAAATGTCGCCTTCACTTTGCGCTGATCGATGGAGCAGGGGAGTGTAACAGTACGAGAAAAGTCGCCCCAGAAACATTCTTGGATGTAATACTGATTGTCCGGCACGGTATCTGTTTGCTTGCGTGATCCACGAATCGTGATGGTGTTATCGGCGATTTCGATATCGAGATCTGACATTTTTACTCCAGCAATGGGTGCTTTGATGATGTAGTAATTCTCGTACTCAAAAATATCGAGTGCCACCTGTCCCTGGCCGCGTGCAATCGTTGGCGGTGCTTTTTGCGCTGGGGCATGCGCGGTGGGCGTCATACTCTTCTCGTTTACCACTGATTCCTCTTCATCGACGGAAGAAGAAAAGATGCCGTGGAACGGAGAAGGAATCATTGCCTTGTATAGTACAAAAAGTGTGAACAGGATGCAAAAAGGCGATGTGGCGCAAGCGGGTGATTTGTGAGGAAGTACGCGTGGAAGTTATGAGAGGATGCAAAAAGTATTGTAGGTATGGTACGTAAAGTAGGTAAAGTAAGTACTTTTTTACATACACTACCTACCATACCTACCGTACTTACCTTACTTTTCCCGACCTATTATCGCCCACACCCTTTCACAGCTTGACTTTTCCCCTCATCCATTCCCCTCAATAACTGCTCAGGCGGCAACTCGGCGTACATGTCAATTAAACTCGACATTTATCAATAGTATTGGAATGGGAAAGTGATAGCATGGCAGTTCAAGAAGTATGAAATTGTCTTGCTCGGAAAGGATCCATCAGTAGAATCCCGACATCCAATTTAACACCGACTTCCCTCACTTCATTTTTGTCCGACATTTCCTGATCTACTCTCATGCCCTCCGCCTCGCTTAAAAATAATATCCGTCGCATTCGTTTCGAAAAGAATATGACGCAGGAGGAGCTGGCGCTGCGCGTGGGCGTGAGTCGTCAGAGTGTTATGAGTATTGAACGTGGAGCCACCAATCCATCGGTGTTGCTTGCTTACAAAATTGCGATGGCGTTGCAGGTTCCGGTGACTGAATGTTTCCAGGTGGAAGGAAGCTTGGTGCCGCTCTGAACCAGAATGAAGTATTCAGTATGCTGAATGAGGAATGATCGGAAAAAATCCGAAGATCAAAGAACGCCGCCTGCCGGCGGGCAGGCAAACTCGAAACAGATTCGAATTTGAAAATTAGAATTTCGAAATTGTTTAGGATTTCGTTTCTGGTCCTTCGAACTTTTATACATGCCTGATGTCTTCAATTACAATCTGCAGATCCTCTCTGCCGTTCCATTTGTTGAGCGTAAAGCGACAGGCGATATCGAATGTCTGCTGCGGATTGCTCGCAAGCAGCGGTTCATGGACGCCGAAGTGAAAGGCGATTGCCTTGGTCTGGCCAATACGACACTGCAAATGCCGGCCATCGGTCCCGATACAGCGCAGGCCAGTAATGGTTTGATTGCGTAGCAGAAAAAGTGGCTCGGCATTCGCCTGGCCGTAGGGTTCCAGATTTGCAAGCGAGTGAATGAAATGATGCGACAGATGATCGGTGGAAACAGGCGCGTCGATTTCGAGTGTGGGGACGAGTGTGTCCGGTGTAAAGCCGGCATCTGTCATAACGCTGTTGAGTGCGATACGCAGAGCATCGAGATTTTTGAGTGCAAACGTGCAACCAGCCGCCTGCGCGTGACCGCCAAATGTATGTAGGAGCGATTTGACTGACGGAGAGTTAAGCGCATCCATAATATTGAACTGCGGAATGCTGCGCAGCGATCCTGTGCACATGTCGCCGACAATCGCCGCGACTAAGCTCGGCCGGCCATATTCTTCGGTGAGCTTGCCGGCAATCAGACCTACGATTCCTGCCGTATATTTTTCGTCAGTAATCACGAGAAAAGACTGCATGAGATCGAACGTATTTTTCACCTGATCAAATAAATCGGCAGTAAAAGACCGACGACTCGTATTGAGCTTATCGAGCTTGGCAATCGCCTCGCCGCCTTCGAGTAGCGCGGTGAGCGCGATCATCGGATCGTCCATACGACCAGATGCATTGATGCGCGGTACCAAACGAAAGGCGATATCGGTACTGCTGAGATTCGCCTCTTTACTGCGCAGTGAATCGGCAAATGTTTTGATGGGGCCGGGTGGCAATTGCTGCAGACATTTAAGTCCGTACATCACGAGTGTGCGATTTTCACCGGTCAGTGGGACCATATCGGCAACGGTACCGATAGTTGCCAGGACAAAATCTTCCTGTATGCCGTCCCATGCCTGGCCTTTTTCGAGTGCGCGCAGGAGCATGAACGCCACACCCGAGCCCGAGATATGCTCGTTTGGAAAAATATCGGGCACCTGCGGATGAATGACGGCGTACGCCGGTGGCCGTCCGCCGGATGGATGATGGTGATCGGTGACGATGACATCGATGCCGTAGCCTTTGGCGCGTTCTATTTGCTCGTGCGATGCGATGCCGGTATCAACCGTGATGATGAGCGTCACGCCTTTCTCGTGCAGAGCATCGATACTATGGTTTTTCATGCCGTATCCTTCGCGCATGCGGTGCGGCAGGTATGCAATCGGGTCTACCCCGCGTCTGCGGAAGAAGCGCATAAGCTGGGCAGTACCCGTAATGCCGTCGGCGTCGTAGTCGCCAAATATGGCGATGACTTCGTTCTCGGCCATGGCATGATCGATACGCTCCACAGCGCGTCCCATTTCGGTAAAAGCGTACGGGTCGGACAACTTCATTTGCTCACGGCGAATCACATCCATCAGCTGGCGCTCTGTTGCCAGGCGCGTCACCAACTCATCGGCAGAGGCGAATTCTTCGTCACGCCGAAGGATCCATTTGCGACCGGTAAAGGAGAGAGGTGACATCACCCATCAACAGTAGCAGGATTGAAGAGGGCGGCAAGGGGGAGGGTGGACGAAAGGACGCGGGGGGAGAATTATTCCGTCGCTATTCCACTTTTAATCATAAATTCAACGTCAGGATTGGCGTGTATATAGGTAATTTTTATATCAGGATATTCATTTTTGAAGACACGAAATATTTCATCAACAAAAGCCTGTCCGACGGCTTGAACATCTTTAAAATCCAGCACAACATGCCGAAAGCGCTCCAGTCCCATTAATAATCTTTTTGCCTGCGATCTGGAAATATGAGGGTCGTTATCATCAGAACTTAACAAGACTGACACTACTGTTTTATGAAATCCGATTTCCAAATCACTATCTGCATATTGATCCATAATCTCTTTCCCAATTTTTTGAGAAGAAATTGCTATTGTCATAGATACACTTGTTCCCTTGCCACTCTCTCGGTGCCGCTCCGATGAAATAAGCCAGTCATTTTTCATGAAACTATAGTAAATATCGCTTGAAAGAATGCCAAATTTATCAAACATACGAGAAGTAAAAAAGATTCCTTGCCCTGAATGCCTTGTTGGATCTGTCGTAAATTTTCCTTTTGATAAATGTAATATAGCCTCTCGAAGAGAATGCAAATGCAGTGCTTTTTTAATCTTATTAAAAATACCCACGCCATTATCCATAACATGCAAATGTATTTCTCCATCTTTTATTTTAATGGTGCAATACATACGTGACCCTTCCGAGTGATCAATCGCATTATTCACCATTTCGGTAAAACCATACTGACAAATTTTGTACACGTTTTCGGGATAATTGATGAGTTTGGGCCGTACAAATTGAGTCCAGATTTTATCTTCTGCCGTGCCAGGCTCAATGTCGACCTGGAATCGTATCTCATCAGCTGTGCTCAAAAAATATCTTGTTGCTCTTGTATGCCCAGTTTTCATAATTTTTCCGCTTGCCACCTCTCTTCGAAGATATTCGTGTGCTCGCTGCCTAGAAATAGCAAATTTTTCTACAATAACCGATACTATGTCTGAGGGGTGCTCAGCTATATTTTCAACTATGAATTTGCCAATATCTAAACGTCTGCTTAAAGCCATTATTTTCTATTGTAAACCCCTTTATTAATCATTGTCAACCACTTTTATAGTATTTGTAAACCCATCATCATTTCTTTGTAAAGGCATTAACTAATGACCGCGCTCAAAATCCACCTCCGCATACGTTTTCAAATGCTCCACCACTTCCTTTTCGACTGCTGCCAGTTTCTCCGCGCTGCGCGCTTCTATGCAAACCGAAAGGCACGGACTGGTGTTGCTAAAACGAATGCCTGCCCAGGCGCCATCGCCAAAATCGATACGTGCGCCATCCAAAGTAATAACTGGATGACTCGCTTGAAAGTGTGCCGTGACTTTTGCGACGACGTCTTTCTTTTTATCATCGGCGCAGTACGGGCGCATTTCGTGCGCCTGATACACTTTCGGGAAACCGGCGATGCGACTGGAAAGGGCGTCCGATCCATCAGCCAAAATTTTTAAGACATGCAGCGATGCCACGAGTGCATCGTCAAATCCAAAATAGCCTTCGCCGCAGAAGAAGTGGCCAGACTGTTCACCACCGAGTAATGCGCCATTCTCATGCATCGCATGCTCCACAAATGAATGCCCCACTTTGCTCATGAGTGGCTTGCCACCCCACTTGCTTACTTCGGATTCCAATGTACCGGAGTTACTGACAGTAAACACAACCGGCTTGCCGGCATGACGTTTGAGGTGATCTTGCGCGAGTAAGAGCAACACTTGATCCGCTGTACAGATCTGGCCGCGTTCATCGACGAGCCCCATGCGATCGCCGTCGCCGTCGTAGGCAAAACCGCACAGTACTTGCTGCTCGATCACTTTTGCCTGCAGATCTTTGAGAGTGGAATATTTACTTGGATCGGCTGGGTGATTGGGAAATGTGCCGTCGGGATCGGTGTAGAGCTCAATCACTTCGCAGCCAACTCTGCGCAGTACGCCGACGTTCACCGGCCCCGCAACACCGTTGCCAGCATCCACGACGATCTTCTTGCCTTTGCCAATATCGCCAAACAGCTTTACCAAATACTCCATGTACGGATTGATACCGTCGATTTCTTCCTCGGATCCTGTACCCGAGAAAAATTTCTGCGCCTCGATACGTTCACGTAGTTTCTGCAAATCATCGCCAGAATGCGACTCGGCGCTTCGAATCTGCAGCTTGATACCGTTATCTTCCTTAGGGTTATGGCTCGCCGTTATCTGCACGCCGGCATCGGTCTTGCGTGTACAGATGTTGAAGTAATTCACCGGACTCGGCGTCTGGCCGATTTTCTGTACAGCGCAACCGGCTTCTGCCAAGCCTTTAATGAGTGCGGCTTCCAGTTCCGGGCTGTGCGTACGCGCATCGCGCCCCACGATCACCGCTGGGTGATAGTCTTTTTTTCCTTGCGCATAGAGCTCCTGCAACACAGAACCAAATCCACGACCGATCTGCTCGCACGCATCCGCGGTGAGCTGTGTGAGCGCTTTACCTCGAATATCGTACGCGCGGAAAATGTGTGGATCGATGGGGGTTGGCATAGAGAAAAGAGAACGAGTGGATTGTAGCGAAGGGAAAGCCGAAACAGAAAAGAAATCCGACGTCATTGTAGCGCATAGACCCTTGTGAATATCGTGTGCGATGTGATGTTTATTTGACTTGATGATCCAGGTCAGTAAAGTAATTTGTTATATGAGAAAATCGGTGCTCTCGCTTTGCCCAACGGATGACGTCAGAGTTGATGACGATACATATGCAAAAGTAATGATTGAAATCTTAGAAGGCAGACTAGTTACTGGCACTATTGGACCTACACGAGAAAGACTTCTGTACTATTTACAGTCGAGTGGTCATCCAACTGTCCGACAGGCGCAATTGCTTGTGCAACAAGAAAATGAGGGCCTTCACCGTGCCGACCAAGCAGAACTTGTCATCCTTGAGCGCGGACTAAGCGAATACTACGCCAATCTCGTACGCCTCGAAGTACTCAATCGGCTATCCGAGAAAGATCGCGCGATTTTGGATATACGGAGAAAGATGGATAAGGCATTCTCATAATTCTCTACGAATTTTCATCGAATATTTTTTAGAATATTCATCGACTTCAGATAGTATTGAAACTATGTTAAAGATTTCTGCTGCACTCACTATGGGCAAAAAAGGAGACGTGGCTTTGCCAAAAGCATGGCTGAAAAAACAAAAAGAGAAAACATTTATTGCCGAAGAGAACTCAGCTGGCCATTTAGTGCTCCGATCCATTCAGCCAGCAGAATAATAGAGTGAACGAAAAAATATATCATCCTGAGCGTAGCTCTATGTGTCATCATAAGCGCAGTCGCAATATCATCCTGAGCGCAGTCCATGTGTCATCCTGAGCGCAGTCGAAGGATGACGGCTCGATAATAACCTTGTATTCAAAAGATTAAGGTGTACGATCGTACACAATTACTTTGTTTTGATTCATGCGTAAACAGTACTTCGTCTACATGCTTCGCTGCAATGATCGCAGTTACGATACCGGTGTCACCAACAGTATTGAGCGACGAGTATCGGAACATACTCTCGGCCTAAATCCTAAAGCGTATACTTATACTCGTCGTCCGGTTACATTGGTATATAGTGCTGACTTCGATTATGTTCTCGATGCAATTTCCCATGAAAAACGATTGAAGGGCTGGAGTAGAAAAAAGAAAGAGGCAATTATCCGAGGTAATTTTCACATTCTTCCTGCGCTTTCGGGGTGTAAGAATGAATGGCATTCAAAAAATGTAGAACAAAATAAGAGGATGAAAAGGATCCTTCATTACGCGCGATTGGATTTATCACGTGTCATGGTTCGACTGCGCTCACCATGACACTTATTGGCTTTTGCTCCGTTCACCATGAGCTTCTTGGCTTTTACATGTCATTCTTAGTGTGATCCGTGCATCCTGAGCGCAGTCCATGTGTCATCCTGAGCGCAGTCCATGTGTCATCCTGAGCGCAGTCGAAGGATGACGGTTCATTATTGCAACAACATCCCATCCCCAAACGAGAAAAAGCGATATTTCTGCTCGATGGCGTGCGCATACAGTTTCATCAATTTTTCGTAACCGACAAACGCCGAAACGAGCATCAGTAAGCTGGATTTCGGCACATGGAAGTTAGTGATGATGCCATCTACAAATTTGAATTCGTAGCCTTCGCGAATAAATAAATCGGTTGATCCAGATACTGCCGTGAGTGATTGATTATCATCACTCGCCGATTCCAACGTACGCACAACTGTCGTACCAACGGCGATGATCGGACGACCTTCTTTTTTTGCCTGATTCAGAAATTGCGCTGTTGATGGATCGATATGATAACTTTCGTGATGGAGCTTTCCGCTCTGCAATTGAGCATGTGTAAGCGGTGCGAATGTGCCAAGTCCTACATGCAATGTCACGCGCGCAAGCGATCTGCCCGATGCTTCAAGCTGTTTGAGTAATTGATCCGAGAAGTGGAGCGACGCTGTTGGCGCGGCAGCCGAGCCTTCTTCTTTGGCAAACGTTGTCTGATACTCACGTCGCAATTCCTGCTCGTTTAACGGACAATGTTTGATGTACGGCGGAATGGGTGTATGGCCAATGCGGTCGAGGAGTGGCAGTAAATCTTCCAACGGAAATAATGGCTGCAGTATCCATTCTTTTTTATCGCGGCCAATGACATTGAAGAGTATTTCTCCGTCAAAACTGAGCGGTTCGTGCTCATGTAATTTTCGGTTCGCCAGCACCCGAATCGTTCCGTAGTTACCGTTTTGTAAATACAAAATCTCCACTTTGCCACCTGTTGGGCGCAGCAAATGCAGACGCGCCGGCACCACTTTCGTTTCGTTGAGCACAAGTACCGCATTCTTGGGTAAATACGCATCGATATGCGCAAAAATATCCTCACTGATTGCCTCGTCCGATCGACTCCCAACAAGCAACCGTGCACTTTCGCGCGGGGAGGCAGGAGACTGGGCAATCAGCTCGGGTGGAAGCTGGTAGTCGAAGTCGGCAGGAGCAATTGGCATAGGGAGATTGATTTTAGGCGAAAAGATAGAAATCACGAAGAGAGAACTGTATGACAATCACATATTTCCCGCAGACCCAAAGGGTCCCCTTAGGGGCCGGAGCATCGTGCTCCGGAATACAATGATGGCAAATCTCCCGATTGCAGCACACGATGTCCTGCCTGCGGATATTTTATTTTGCAAGATTATTCACTTTTACCTCTTCCATCACCCGCTCTTTAAAAGCCGGGTCTAAATCCATCAGAATTTTATACTGATCGAGCGCGTCGACAAATCTTTTCTGCGCGCCGTAGGCCTGCGCCAGAGCTAGGCGAATACGAATCTGGTCGGCGCCATCGAGTGTGACCGCACGCTCATACTGCGCAATTGCTTCAGTAATTTTTCCTTGTGTTTGATACGCAAGCCCGCGTGCGTAGATCAAGTGAGGATTGTTCGGAATATGCTGTAAGCCAGTATCGAGAATAGTGAGTGCTTGCTCATATTTTTTGTCTTGAATGAGAAGGAGCGCCGGGTTCAAATATGACTGCATATAGAAGCGATTCGCTTGCGCAGACTGATGATAGAAATTGAGTATCGTCGTGTGATCACCTCCGGTTTTTTCCATTGCCTGAGCCAAATTAAACAGTGCATGCCATTCATTGGGATACAATTTGAGAATACTTTGATTCATCGCAATGCTGTCTTTCCAAATCGGCAGTCGCATCGAAGATAGAGATGCAAGAATGATCACACTGATGGCGAGCAAGCTCAGAGCAATGTATTTTTGGCGATGTCGCAGATGTTGCAAACCCAAAGAAACGGACTGCGCAATCAGACAAAAAATACCGATGGCCGCGAGATACACGTACCGATCGGACGCTACTTGCACTGTGCGAATATCGCGCGAATAGTGCGAAAAAGTTGGCAGAAGAATCAGCAAAAACCACGCCCAGCCAAATAGCAGATGCGGCCACCGTTTGCGCTGCAACCAGAGAGGAATGCTGATTGCGATAACGAGAACAATTGAGAGAAAAATATCCGGCGTCAGTACATGAATGGAATGCTCATACAAATACGTCACTGATACATCTGTCGGATAGAATATTTTCTGCAGATAAAAAACGCTGCTGCGAAAGGCCATCAGCGCGATTGACGAAACCGATGCGTGAGCGATCACCGCTTTTTTTCCGAACAAAGCGACAACAAAAAATGCAAGGCTGAGAGCGGCAAACGGCCACTTGCGAGTAATGGATTGTCGCGTGAGTGTTTTGCTTTGCTGCCAATCGATAAGAACGAACAGCAGCGGAACCATCATGACCGATATTTTACTGAGGAGTGCACAGGCAAAAAGAACGATGCTTGCAATGAGATATTTTTTGCGATGCAGTGTTTTAAAAATCAGATACTGCCATACCGATGCGAGTGCGAAGAACGTGGAGAGCAAATCTTTGCGCGCGCTGATCCACGCAACCGCTTCGGTGTTTATAGGATGCAACGCAAAGAGTGTCGCAGCAATAAGCGCTGTTTGCGCGTTAAGTAGCCGACGAATAATCAGAAAAACAAAGGCAGTGCAGCCAAGATGCAGAAGCAGATTGATGAGGTGAAAATGCCACGCCTGCATGCCAAACACTGCTGTCTCAATTTGATAGCTAAGAAAGGTAAGCGGAATGTAGAGCTCCGGATCGTACGTAGTAAAAGCCTTGGCCATGTGCGCCGGAGTTGGCTGCGCCACCATCGCATTGTTGGATACAAGCGCCTGATCATCGAGATTCACGAAATCAAACGTGATTGTTGGCACGTAGACGATTGCCGTCACTAGCAAAATGCAGCCGAGAAGAATGCGCTGCCAGTACAGAGAAAGCTGATGCACGAACGCATGGTACAGGCAACCAACATCACAAAACAGTCGCCCCGGTGTACCAGGACGACTGCTTTGAGGAGTAGATGCTTACTGAACGGCAGGATTCGTTGGAGCCGGCGTGTTTACATCGACATTGATCGGATTATTGTCCGATCCCGGAGTTGTGCGCATCAGACCCGGAAACATATTGAGTGCGTACAATGCAATGCCGATGATGGCGGCGATCGCGATAATCGCAACGATCATGGTCATAGCCGATGATGATGTATTCGTGTCGCGTTCAACAATGGTAGTCATAAAAATAGGAGTAAGAAATAAGAGGAATAGGATTCGCAAGATAGGTGACGATTCACCAAACTCGCTCTTACCAAAAGAAGGGTGTGAAATAATTCTTTTGGCTTACTGATGGACAAAGGTTTATAGACGGCCTAGGTTACTAGTATGCAAAAATCATTCATCCTCCTCGGCGCGACTCTTCTCATTCTGGGCGGTTGCCAGAGCAGCACTCCCGTCGACCAGCCAGACAGTAGCTCTGCAGCATCTATTACAACATCGAGTAGCGATATGAGTGTTGCATCATCCGATGTATCGCAGCTAGCAAGTTATACGAACACGCAAGGCGGCTATTCACTTCAATATCCAAAGACTTGGGCTATGCAGGAAAATATGCCGCTGTTTGATTTTTTCGGCAGCGCAAAAGGCGCACTATTTACGCCGGATTCATTTCTGTACAGCCATCCACAACTGCAGATTATCTCTGCTGTCGATTGTCCGTCTGCTCCACAAGGCTCCAAAAATGCTGCCGGCGTCACAATCGGCAATCTGCCTTTCTCTGCCTACACCTGGGGAGACGGCGCCGCTGGCACGCTCACCGAAGCAAAGACGTTCACATACCAAGCATCTGGCCGCTGCACTATGATCACCGAGTTCATCAAATATAGCAATCCAGGTGCCTACGACGATTTCGCTACCCGCGGTCCAGCACTAGAGCTGGAAAAGACGCGTGCGTATGCGGCGTTTGATGCAGTGCTGAAGACGTTTACTGCTCTATAAGTTAAAATTATGATGATTCATTTATTTGACAAAATTATTGTATAATATACTTTAATGGTCGCGGCGTTTACCCGTTAACCGCAACCGTTTTCGAGCAGTTCACTGCTCAAAACTACGCAGCTCCTTGGAGCTGCCGAGAAAGGAGAAGTACATTGGTCTGCCCACTGTCGACTGGGCCATCGACATTCTCGCTACAAACCCGCTACGGCTGGACAGAGTAGCGAGAAAACAAGGGCTACACTCCATTCTAGGAGAGATGACGGCGTCTGCCGTCATCTCTCCATTTTTGCCAATCCAACATTTCATCTTTTTGTGTTTTTCTGGTATACTTATACGATGCCTACCAACAAAAAAACCAAATCGACTTCTGACCTGACCGTTGCCTACTTTACGATGGAAATCGGGCTCGAAAGCAATATTCCAACGTACGCCGGTGGCCTTGGCATGCTCGCGGCCGATATTATGCGCAGCGCTGCGGATTTGGGCGTACGCGCCGCCTGCATGACCTGTTGCTGGCAATTCGGCTACTTGCACCAGGAAATCCGCGCCGACGGCACGCAGAGTTATAGTGATATTCCCTGGGATCCAGCCAAGAAGTTGGTCCGCGAAAAGCAGACGGTGACTGTGCACTTAGAGGGCCACGACGTGACGATTGCTGCGTGGAGGTACGACATTGAAGGTGAGAAATGTACGGTGCCTGTGTATTTTTTGGACACGAATTTGCCAGAGAATAACGAAACCGATCGCGCGATTACCAAAAACTTGTACGGTGGGGATGGCGCGATGCGTATTCGTCAGGAAGCCGTGCTCGGTATTGGCGGCGTGCGCATGTTGCGCGCGCTTGGCTACAAAAATGTCGGCACGTTCCACATGAACGAAGGCCATGCTGCTTTCCTCACGCTCGAACTTCTGCGTGAACGCGATTTTAAAGATGAGAATGTGAAACCTTCGTGCGCATTTACCACGCACACGCCAGTGAAAGCCGGACATGATGTGTTCGATTACGACTTAGCGTACAGAATAATGGGCGATAATTTGCCGTGGCATATCCGCAAAATCGCCGGCGAAGACAGGCTCTCCATGACGCACCTTGCCATGCACTTAAGCCACTACACGTGCGGCGTTTCTCGTGTACATGGCACCGTTTCAAACAACATGTTCCCGGGTGAACACATCGACTACATCACCAACGGTGTGCATGCCTCCAGCTGGGCGAGCAAAGAAATGACGGCACTGTTCGATGAATACTGCAAAGGCTGGCAGGCAGACCCAACGATTCTGACAGCGGATGCCAATAGCATTCCCGATGACAAGCTCTGGATTGCGCACAGCAAAGCCAAACGCAGACTAATTAAATTGGTGAAGAAAGAAACCGGCATGGATTTTGATGATGATATTCTCACTATCGCCTCGGCGCGTCGTGTTGTTGCCTACAAGCGTCCAGAACTTCTGTACACGAACCTGCTGCGCCTCAAAGAAATCGGTCACGGCAAACTGCAGATTATTCACGCCGGTAACGCACATCCTGCCGATTCATTTGGCCAGAGCGTGATTCAACGCATGATCGAACGTTCGAGCGAACTGCGCGACTGCGTAAAGATCGCCTACCTGCCAAACTACAATCCGGACCTCGCCAAAACACTCGTCTCCGGCGCCGATGTGTGGCTCAACACGCCAACTCGTTTGCACGAAGCATCGGGGACATCGGGTATGAAAGCCTGCGTGAACGGCACGCTGAATTTGTCCACACTCGACGGTTGGTGGATTGAGGGTTACGAAATGGACCCGTCCGCTGGCTGGCGCATTGGTGGTCTCGCCGAGGCGCTGGGTGATGAAGACACGCGCAAGATCGATGCTGAGGATTTGTATACGCAACTGCAGTATCAGGTGATCCGTGAGTATTACTTTAAAGATCACAAACGCTGGGTACGCCGTATGAAAAATAGCATTGGTTTGATGGGATATTTCAATACTCACCGCGCTGTGCAGGAGTATTTAGAGAAGGCGTGGAGGGCGTAGGGTTGGGGCTGTGGGTTAGGGTTTGGGGAATAAATACAACCGCAGACGGGACCCTTCGATCTGCTCAGGGCAAGCGCCGCGTCCCGGGGGTCGAGAAAGTTTTTCGTTTTGCTTTTATTCGTAATTCGAGATTCGTGATTCGTGATTCGTACTTCTTCTCAGATCGCTTTACATGAATGACGAATATGAACATTAAAAGGAGCGGGATGCTTCCCGCGGCTGGCTTGTAATACGAATCTGCATATTCAAAAAAATCTCACGATTAGCGAGTGTATAAATGTCGATGCAATGAATGGCGGAGCCAACGGGACTCGAACCCGCGACCTCTTCCGTGACAGGGAAGCGCTCTAACCAGCTGAGCTACGGCTCCACGCG
>JAGOTD010000012.1 GCA_018061945.1 Candidatus Peribacteraceae bacterium
GCCGAACTAATGCCCGATGCCTGCATCCATAGCGATACACCACTGCCGAGAATAAGCGCCACAATAGTACCAGGAGCGACCCAGTTCATGCTGTTACTTGGCTTCGTGCGCTTAGACATATGTGCGTTTGGGAAGAATTATTTGTATTATTATAACATAAATATTAAAATTGTGCAAATACTCATTTTACATCCTGATGAAATCAGGCACTGTCCTAAGAGTGTATGAGAGTCGAATATTATCGAGTAAATCTTCTTATATTTATAAATTATGTGTTCAATTATTATATTTTAAAATAAATAAAAAACCGAACTACTTATTTATATTTTATATTTCCTCCCACCCCACCAACTCCACCCCTTTTTCGGCAATAAACTCCTTCACGCCATCATCCAGCAGCATGCGCAGTTCGGTTTGTCTTTGTGGATCCAGGTCATATTTGGTGCCATAGGTAATCGCACTGCCCGGGTGCACCATCAGCTCAGTCGTACCCTCTGGCAATTTGCTGATGATATGTTTGATATTTTTGATGGATGCATTGCCGGCTAGGCACATGCCCCGAAAATGGTCAGTCGTTTCAAAGCCATTTCCGGTGTAGATTTTTTTTGCAATCAGCGCTTTCTCATTCAGCTTCGCGATACGATCAATCTGATCTTCCGGCACCACATAACCAAACGGCGGAATTGGCGTTTCGTAGGGGATACGGACTCGTGTCAGGCTATAGCGCTCGAGTATCGGCATGAGTGCTGTCGCAACGATCGGGTGCAGGTGGATGTGATGATGACTGTTTATGTGTGTCGGATAGCCGCACGTATCGAAAAACCACTCGACCTGCGTGCGGATTTCGCGCGACAAATGCTCAGGTGTAATCTCGCCATCATTCAGTGCTTCTTCCAGTCTGTGCGGCTCCATGAACATGCCGTTGCCTTCCAAAATCGATTCAATTGTTTCACGCTTACTTAAGGGAAATTCCTCGGTCAAATTGATGTGCAGCCCAACGGAGACACCCCGCTCGCGCGCATGTTTGGCGGCTGCATCGCTATCAGTCCCATTCGGATACAGGCTCGTGCTGCTCACCACGCCAAACTCCATACACTGAAAAATCCCATGCGAACGCTGGCTATTTACTCCCAAATCGTCGGCGTTGATGATGAGTCGTTTCATCGGCAGGATGAGAGGAGGAGAGGTTGAAGAGGAGGAGAGGATGAAGAGGATAGTGAAAATACATTCCACACGGGAGCGCCTTTTCTAGGCGCGGTCGCGGCAGTTACGATAATACCATGATTGCCTGGGTTATTATGATTATTACTAAGTCATACATGTGCTAATAGGTCATCAGGTAGCGCAAAATCGCCCTGCGAGTACTTTGCAATATGTTAAAATTATGTTATAATATAATAAATGCTTTCTTCAACACACACATTACAAAACATCATTGAGTATCCCAAACTCCTGTGCTTACTGCTGTGCTGTGTTTTTTCGTATGTGCTTTTTCATGTGGGAGCATTCGATAGTATAACAAGCGGCTTACACGCCTACGGCTATTTATCGGTCTTTCTCGCAGGCCTCTTGTTCAGTTTCGGCTTTACCACTCCGTTTGCGATCGGCATGTTTATTGCCATGGCACCGGATGTGCATCCACTCATTGCAGCGCCGATTGGCGGCATAGGTGCGCTCGCTTCCGATATGACCATTTTCAAATTCGTGCGCTTTTCCCTGCATGATGAATTCGATCGCATTCGCCACGTTAAATTCGTGCGTAAGCTCCTCGCTCAGCACAAGCGACTGCCGGGTCGGGTGCAGGAATATTTTCTGTGGTCGGTTGCCGGCATCATCATCGCGTCGCCGCTTCCCGATGAACTAGCAACCACGCTGCTTGGCGGTTTAACAGATATTGATAGTCGCAAGTTTGCCATTCTCTGTTTTGCACTTAATACAATTGGCATCCTGCTGATGCTCGTTGGTGCTCAGGTATTGCTCTAGATACATAATATATTATTGATTCAGTAATTTTATTTTATATATAACAATATATATGAATACATAATTTATTTACTCATAAAATATCTGCATTTGATAGTACGCGTTTTGTCGCGGCATCATTGCCGGATATCTCTTATTATTGAGGCATTGCGGTGTTCATCGATTCGAAGCCTTCCTCGGGATGTGGTTCGGGAGGAATAGGAATATGCAAAGTTTGCCCTTCGCCAATTGCCGGTTGTGATTTTGTAGTAGGTTGTGCAATAGGCGCACGAGCGATAGTTGGCTTCGTATTTTCTGAGCAACCTGCGATCGCAAATGTTCCAAGTAAAACTGCAAAAGTAGCGTGTAATTTTTGGAAAGCAGGGCTCATCTGTTCGGCGCGTGGCTGATTCACGTCATTGTGAATTTTTTCCATAGGGTAAATTTGCAATAATAGTAAACTATGTTAGACAAATACTGTATCAAGATCAATACTTCCTGCGCTATTTTTTCCCAATTCATTCTATGAAAAAGCTGCTACTCGCTGTAGTTGTAGTCTTGGCATACGGTGTCTCACTCATTCCGGTGTACGCTGACGGACCGCCATACGGCTCGTCAAGTTCGGGTGGAAATTATGGTACATACGGTATCGATTCTTTTACCCCGCCGTATCAAACAGTTCGTGCAATGTTTAAAAGTGATGCCAATGGCGGTACGCCAACTCCAGACCCTGGTCTTCCACCTGTCGAGGAGGGACCAATCGATGTTCCGGGTCCACACGATATTTCCGGCTTTGTGCCAACAATTGGTTTTTCGCAGCCATCACCAATCGTGTACGGAGGCGGCGTTATTATGAATTATCATGCAACCAACGATGCAACAATCAATATTTCGGTAAGTGGTGCTCCCATGAAACTTACCTGTAATGCCAGCGGCAATCCGGTCCAGTGGACAAATAATAATACCGATCATGTCACAGTCGTTGCGCCAGGCGGAAGCCGGATCATCAACTGCGTTGTGTATGCATACCAAGTGCTCACCTCGAGTATGACAACAGCTCTCGTGACGGCAACCATCGCAAGTACTGGCACTGCTGATAAGCCAACGAGTGGACAATCGGCTATCGCTCTTGTCCTTCCCGACGCTCAGGTCGATTGGAAAGATTTTCCTCACGACCCAACTTTTACTCTCACTACAACGGAAGTTCCATATGAGCGTCCCGAAACAGCACCATTTCTTGCCTTCGAAAATTCTGCCGTTCCGGCTTGTGGAAATTCCCCCAAGCTTTTTGGATGTTTCAAGATCAATCCTCCTTCACAGGAGCCGAAGTTGCATGCAGTTATTGCAGCGGCAGAGTGGGTAACGAATAACAATACTACTGTCTTGCGATGTACGCTCGGCAAGGTAAATATACAATCCACTGATCCTCAAGGAGTTGCACATCAGCAGGTGATTGATACGCTGTATTACACTGGCGATCTCCAGGTGTCCGCTACAATCAATTATGTGACGTACAAAAAAAATAGTGCGACTTATCCCAATCAATTTGCATCACTCGACAACTTTTCTCTTGCAGTCAAAAATCATGAGAAGAATGGTCACGCAAAATTTGCAGATGAGTATTACAAAAGCCTGAAGCCTATACTGATCTCCCAGCTTGCACCGGAAACCGCGGCTGCGCTTGGTGTGCAGAATGGAATTTTCGAACTGCCGGCTCCTCCAAATTATCAGAATGTCGATCCGTTTGGACGTTGTATTACTGCAGTAACAAATAAGGCAAACAGTGTTTCCGCAAAACTTATCGGGACCGCTAATGATGCTTATACTAAAAACGCAGCTGGCATCACTGTGTTACGTCCTGAGGGAGCGGCGCAAACCCCGATGGGAAAAATGGTATCCAAAGATCGTTACTGGGACAAAGTCGAAGCAGATCTTTGTTTTTATGGGAACGAAGGAACGCCGGCTGCCAATGATCCAGTTGTCACAGATGGGTGCAAGGTAGGAAATTTTGCTTACTGGAGCCGCCTTGGCATAAAAGGCACATTTACCATATCAGATCCTCGTTTGGTCTATACGGTGAGGCCGTAATATTAAAAAAATTAGGAAAAAGAGGATGCCCGGGCATCCTCTTTTTCGTCTTTCATGTACATCCCTGCGCAAGCGTATTGGCCGAGAAGAGTGCCCATCCACCTTAGCTGAGTATGATAATGGGTCTACTGACTAGACGTTAATGTCGCTTTAATGTTGTGTCTCTATGCTACGAAGTATTACTCTTCCTTTTCCTATGCACATCCTGCTTATCGAAGATCACGAAACAGTTGCCAATAATATTAAGAAATTTTTGGAGCTGGAGCAATTTGTCGTGAGTGTTGCCCATAACGGCAGCGACGGACTGGAAATGGCGATGACGCAAGGCGTCGATTTACTCATTTTGGATATCAATTTACCGGGCATGGACGGTTTTTCGATCTGCACGATGCTACGAAACAGCGGCAAAAAAATGCCGATCCTCATGCTGACCGCCAGAAGTAAGCAGGCCGAAATGGTGCAGGGTTTAAACCTCGGTGCCGATGATTATCTGGTCAAACCGTTTGATCTGGAAGTGCTGCTCGCGCGTGTGCGTGCACTGCTGCGTCGCCAGAGCACAGAGAAAGCGCCGATACTCAAAGCCGGCAAACTGATACTCGATACGAACACGCAAGAAGTACTGAAAGGAACCAAGAAAATTAATTTATCGCCAAAAGAGTATGCGTTGCTGGCCTACATGATGCACCACAAAGGGATCGTTCTGGAGCGGCCGCGCATTTTAGAGCATGTCTGGGGTAACAGTGATTCGCTTATGTTTTCCAACACAGTCGACGTGCATATCAACTTCCTCCGTAAAAAATTGGGCTCCGATGCTATTTTGACCGTCCCTGGAAAGGGCTATCGTATTGCTGAATAACGTGACGAGCGGGAAGCGAGAAGTGGTGAGCGATAAGCAACGTTTTTCTCTCGTTATACATTTCTGCCTTTCCTCACCTTTCTGCCTTTCCTGCCTTTCTTGAGATGTTTAACCGCATCAGCTACAAAATCGCGCTGCAATTTACCGCCTTTGTTTTTTTGATGCTGTTTATCACCGGTGTTGTTTTTTTGGGTGCCAGTTTTATGGATCGCTACCGGTACAGGCGTGCGCACTTGGAGCAAATGCAGGAGGCTATTTTGCAGCGCCAGAAAGCATCGCGCGATTTGCCCTCCTCTATTCCGCCCATACTGCGCAGTCGCTTGCGCGTGATTGATGTGAATGGCGATAGCTTGTACAGCGGCGAACTCTACGCACACATTCCGTTCGATTTGGATGTCGGCATGTCGACGGTGACCGTCGAAAATGAAACGTACGATATTCTGACCACACCCTTGCTTTTGGAAAACGGGGATCCGGGCGGTCATCTGCAAATCGCCGATCGCTCGCCCCCCGATGATCTCTCAAAACAGGTAATTCTGTTTGTGATTGTCAGCTTCGGTATTTCCTTTCTTACTTTTGGTGTCGGCTTGTACTTCGCCAGACGTAGTCTCAAACCCGCCGAACAAATGGTCGAGCGCTTGGAGCAGTTTACGCAAGACGCGAGCCACGAGCTACGCACGCCACTTACCGCTATCAGTACATCACTCGATTTAGCGCTGGCAACCGGCGATTTCCCAGACAATGTTCTGAGTGCCAAGAAGGATTTAAAAGAAATAAATATTCTTGTGCAGCGACTTTTAGAACTAGCAAGGCTCGATCATTTTCTCCTTCGTAAAGAGGAAGTGAATCTATCGACACTTGTCGCCGAAACAATCGACAAACATCAGCAGTTTGCCGACCTAAAAAATATAGTCATCGAACGCCAGATAGCACCCGATGTAAAAGTGCTGGGCGACAGTTCACTCATTCGTCAGATTGTCAGCAATCTTCTGACCAACGCTGTAAAATTCAATAACGAGAACGGTACAATACAAGTAAAACTTAAATCTCACACACTTACTGTTCGCGATACGGGTAAGGGTATTTCCAAAGACGCGTTACCCAATATTTTCAATCGCTTCTATCAGGAAGATGCATCGCGCACAAAGGGGAAAACTGGACTGGGTCTGGGTCTGGCGCTCGTCAAACGTATCGTGGATTTGCATAGGTGGACTATTCATGTTCACAGTAAGCACGGAGAGGAAACCACGTTCACGATCCATTTTTCTCCACTGAAAAAAGAGAAAGAAGGCAAGAGGTAGAATGATATTCATACGATCATTATTAAAATAATTTAATCGATTTTTCGTTATAGGAAAGCCAAAAATACTCACATCAATCTTTCGCTTGTCTCTCTTTAACCGTGCTTTAACCTGCACTGTCTATAGTTGGCATTGTCGCGACAGACATCTCACTTACTTTTTCTCCCCCCTCACTCTATGAAGAACAAATTCACACTTGGCGTCATAGCCGGAATGTCTTCGCTCGCACTCGCAGTCCCTCTGTTCGCACAGGTTTCGAGCGCTGCAACGACAACTGCCTCGACGCCATCGACGACAAGTATGCGCATTGGCATGTTCAAGCACACGCCGCTTACACAGCAGCAAGTAACGGACATGGCAGCCAAAGACGGATTATTCTTGAGCAATATTGATGCGATGGTTACGGTCCAGAAAAGCGTTGTTGCAACGCATCAGTCAGCTCTTACAGCAGCTGCAGCAATCACCGACGAAACGCAGCGTATGACAGCTGTAAAAAAAGCGCAGTCCGATATGCGTACGGCAATCGACGCTGCTATAACAGCCAACCCGAATTTGAAACATGCCATGATGCCATTCGGCCATGGTGGTGGTCATAAGGGCTTCGGACACGGTGGTATGGGCAAAGCCAATATTGCAACGAAACTCGGTATGACAGATGTCGAGCTGAAAGCAGCTTTCGACTCTGGTAAGACGATCGAGCAGATTGCAACCGAGAAAGGGGTAACGCTTCCTATGCGCGCAGAGGGCAAGGATTGGATGATGATGGGCAAGCACGCACGCGCTCAGTAATTGCAGATCTCGATAGGTGTATGGGAAACAACAAAAGAGCCCCCTCCGGGGCTCTTGTTGTAGAAGTATTCATGCTATGGATTCACTACTGCGTTACTTCTTCACTCGGCACGAGGTTTGTATCGCCTTCCATTGCAACATTGACTTTATTTTTTTCTTTACAGGCAGCGAGTGCTGCCTCTGCTTTAATCAAAGCTTTGCCAGCGTCCATGAATGCCTGAAGAAGTGGGCCGCTTTTTTCTTCTGCTGCATCCCAGTCTTTCTGATTTTGGGCGAGCTTGTTTTCCAGATCCTGAATCTTTTGTGGATCAGTCTCTTTGGCAATCTTTGCTGTCAGTTCAGTGGACAGTTGGAAGAAAGTGTTAATCGCTTCCTCGTTCTTTGTCTGAGCATCAGTTGCAGAGACAAGAGCTGCCAGTGCCGCCTTTGCTGCTTTTTCCTCGTTCTGACACGATACACGTACGATCTGATCAGCCGTAGGTTCGGCCTCCAGCATGGCATACGCAGATGGCGTCCCCGAGACCATCGAGATCGCAATCAATAGGGATGCGGCAATGCGCGAGGGAAGAGGAAGAATCATAAGAGAGGAGAAGAGAATGATAAAACTATAAATTATTTTCATAAAAAAGCAAGAATACTGTCTGGTAATCACTCATGAGTGGCAACTAAGTGAGCCTGTAATTGTGCATGGTAGCCAGCGGTTTAAACGGCTGGCTACCAGTCTATCGTGTAAGATCACTGATCAATACGAAGGGAGAATCCCAAGACACTGGAGATAGGCAGTTAGCAGCTGCCTTTCTATTTTAATGAGGTTCAGCCATTGAGCTCTATCAAACTTCAAAGTGGCTTGAGCAATATTTGCTGCATTTCTTGCATCTTTCACAACATTTTCTAGTGCTCCAACTAATTCTTGAAATACAGCATAATTTGCGTAAGGAGCATAGATATTGCTATTATTGGCTGCTCTATTATTTTGTGGAATTCTGTAATGTTCATCCAGATTATAAAGAGCAGTTCCTACGGCATTTTTTGCCGCTCGATATGCGGCTTCCGACGCGAGATACGTGGCCTCGGCAGCGAGTGTTGCTGTATGAGCAGAGCTGTAGGCTTCTGCTTCGATAGAGCATGGAACATATTCGCCGGAGGCATTGGCAGGAGGAACAGATCCTACAAAGAAAGTCGATGATAACGAGAGCAATCCTACAGATATGCTCAGTAGTGTTTTGCGAAAATTCATGGTTGTGTGGGGAAAGATAAAAAGAAATTTACTGATTTATGCAATCGTCGTAATTTTTCAGAGCACCAGAAAATGCAGCCATGTTAATGGAGTCAATAGTCGTGCTCAGTTCCGTATGTAAATTTTTGACGGTGCCAGACAGGGTAGCAATAGAACCTGTAGCTGTATCCATCGATGCAAATGTTGCCAATACTCCAGTAGATGTGAGGGAGCCGGACTGTGAATATAAGGTGTTGTTGAGACTCGCAACGCTATCTGTTTCAATGTCTAAGTCATCAGCCGCGTCCTCTAAGTCCAAGAGAATTAAGTCGCCGCTACCGGTAATAATATCGAGAGCATCAGTTTCAGCTGTTACGGCTGCCCACTCTGTCGTACAGTCTGGCGTTCCATGAACGATTTGAGGTTGAAGGAGCGTACTCGCGCCAGCTGCGAGGAGAATACCAAACAGGCCTAAGCCTGCTTTGTGCGAGTTGGATAAAGAAGGAATCATAAAAAAGAATTGGGGAAAGAATTTACTGACTATACTGCATTTTCCCCAAATTCAGATTGTCTTTACTTCCTAATTCTTCCTTGTGTTACAAAGAATGCTATTCTTCCTTGCTGCGTCTTTATTTTTATACGAAAAAAGCTGTTAGACTGGAAATAATGACTATGATAGTCCACGCCATATTTTTTTATTTATAAAAATCCCCTCAGCCGTCGTAGGGAGAGGGGATAAGTTAAGAAGCGGATGAGTTACGACACCTTCCTCTTTGCAATAATTTGATCAATTGACCAAGCGCCCGCACCGTTGAGAGTGAGTGTGACGTACATGATCAAAAATAATAGTGGTGTTGCGTAGCCTGCCATGTAGCCCTTGCTCATCATTGCCATGACCGCACCGGCCATTATAACCGTGAGTGATGCAGCGCAGAAGCGAGTGCAGAAACCGATGATGAGACTGATTGCACCAAGGCTTTCACCGACAATGACGAGAATAGCGACAAAGAATGGAATGCCCATGCCAGTTAAAAATCCCATCGAGTCTTGAAAGGTGCCGCCACCAATAATGCCTAACTTCGAGAGCCCATAGGGCAACATGGCAATACCGGATGCAACGCGTAGGAATAAAATACCGTAATCATTTTTTGTCGCGAAGAAATGTTTGATCATAGAAAAAGAGGGGAAAGAATTTGGGAGATTGTACCGTAATGGATAGATACAAGAAAAGGTGAGTAATGAGCAGATGAACAACGCAATGATCTAGCCAGCTTTCATTGGGCTGACTATACTTATCTCATTCTTTCTTTTTCCTCTTCTTTTATTTTTATGAAAATCACGAAAATCATTCTGCGGATTTTGCTCATTCTTCTGCTCATTATGCCAGTGCTTGGCACACTTGGTGTCTTCCCAGCTCCAACAGCAGATCTCTATACTCCACAGGCTTGGGCGTTTATGAGTGCACTCATGGCAACCGGCTACATGATGCCGCTTCTTGGTATTACATGCGCTGTCTGTCTGGTTCTGTTCATCATTGGCCGCACCGCTCTTGGCGCAGTCATCCTCGCTCCGTTTACAGTCAACGTCGTTCTTTTCCATGCTTTCCTAGACGCAACGCCTGTGAGCGCTGCATCGAGCATGGGCTGGATGCTTCTCATCCTCAACGCATTCTTCCTCTGGACCGAGCGCAAGAAGTACAAGGCGCTGTGGTAAGAATTTTTTAACAAGAAATAGGGAGCGGATATTGTATCCGCGGCTGATGCGAAGTACGAGGCACGAATTACGAAGCACGAAAAAATGGATAGCTTGTGATTATAATCATGAGCTATCCATCGAATTATGTTACTCTTACCCAATGTCTATCTCGACCAAAAGACCGGCAACCGTTCACGTAAAGGACACCATGCAGGTGGCGACTTATACACTCGTTGAGCCCGAAGGGAAGAATTTTGATCCACGATTCAAACCAGATCTCACGCCCAAACAGATGCTTGCACTCGGTGTCTTCGGCGGAAAATACATGACCGATTGTACTGATGAATTCCCAGCCGACTGGTTTACCAATGCAAAACTGTGTCACGAAAAACATGATCCCGCACTCAATTACTTTGGTATAAACGCTAGTCAGCCTCTTTCGGTGTGGCGGAAAAAAGGCTGGATTCACCCAGCCGATCCGCGCGGCTGGTTTCAGTGGTACTGTCGCTATTACCAAGGTCGCCGCATGCCACAAGAAGACGATCGACAGATAAAACGCTGGCTCGCCATCAGTCGTCACATCGCGCAGATACGAAAAAACTGCCGGCCGGGAGATGTGAGTTGCAGACCAAAACAGCGCCAAGCTGTGCTGCACTGGGCGTATGATAGTCGGAAGATGTAGAGTAGATAATCATTTTGCAAAATACTTGTCGTAGCAAGGACCACAGCATTTTTTGTGGAGCTTGATTCTGCGACTGTGGCATTTGGGGCAGAGTTTTCCTTCAATGAACGAGCCATATTTTCCGCCAGTGAATATAACCGAAAGAAATGCGATGAAGCCGTTTATGATAGCTTTCAAAAAGCGCATGAGTGAATGCTAGTCTTGAATTGAGGGAGGGGAAAGATTTTTTTTCAAAGGAGATGATAATGCCTCCTTGTTGTGTGGTATACTTGTAGTCCGTTCCATAACACCACTGCGATCAGCGCATTTTTAGTTTCACTTACTGGCTGCGCCACGTGGTGCCGCAGGCACTTTACGTGGGGATGACAGGCTTCGACAGCGTGATACTAGAGAGTGTGTGCTTCTGTCCGGGATGGCAACGGTTCCCGATACCCACATGTTGCAAAAATTATCTGCCGACAAATTTGCCGACAGCGTCATTGGTAAGGCTATTGCAAAGATGAATGTCTTCGCACCAGCTCTAGCTATGGCATAAGGTTTCCCTCTGTGAAACCGCGCTCCCTCTGGATTCTCGCTAGAGAGTACGGGCGTTACCAGCGAGGCGTCTTGCGTATCGGATGTTGTACGCAACCACGTATCCAGACATCATCCTCACCCATCATCTTTGTTCTTCTCTAAGATGGCGTGAGTACCGAGAAGACCATGACAGTACGGGCCTCCTTTCTACACGTTGGACCCGGGTTCAACTCCCGGCATCTCCACCACACTTCGCTCTT
>JAGOTD010000007.1 GCA_018061945.1 Candidatus Peribacteraceae bacterium
ACACCGGCAAACAGGGGTGAGAAAAAGGTGAAGAGCGAGGGGCGCGGCTGCATAAGTTCATCCGCTTTGCGCTGCAATTTCATGCGTAGTTCCTGCACAAAATTCTCATCTGGTTCGCGGGCGGGATTATTGGCCAGAAGAAGTTCGATAAGCGGGACTAGTTCTTTCTCGTGCGCTTTGAGCGCCGGATCAATTTCGTACAAATCGCGGAGAAGGGCGGAAATATTCTTGTTCATAACGTGGAAGGGAAAAGCAACAGAAGCAAATACGTGAGTGCGGGAAGTTGTGTGCGCAGCGTGTCGATAGTGCGGCAGAAAATCACTTTGCAATTGCCTTCGCTCTTACCCGTGACAGCTGCGATTTCGGCGTAACTAAGGCCTTCCCAGAGACGCAGCATGACGATGTCGCGCTTGTCTTTATCGAGGGTCTGTAGAGCTGTCTGGAGTTTTTCGAACGCCACTTTGCTATGCGTGCCGCGCTCGATATCTTCGGAGGAAGACAGATCCCACACATCGTCGATATTTTTTACCTCACGCGTTGCGCGGTAATGATCGGCGATGCAATTGCGGGCAATGGAGTAGAGCCAAGCAATAAACGGACCTTTATCCGCCGAGTACAAATGAATCTTCTCGAGTGCGCGCATAAACGTGACACTCGTGATATCTTCGGCAGTTTGCGTGACGAGCGTGCGACGGTAAATGAAGGCATAAATTTGCTTCACATACTGGCGATACAAAGGATCAAAATCAGTCAGATTGCCTGACTGACACGCTACGATAAGCGACTGTTCATCGGTAGACATACGGGAGAGAAAGAGGAAGGCCGTCCTGTGAAAAGAGATACGACAGGAATAAGTAAAAGGTTACAGAATTAGGAATAAGAATGCGAACACTGCTCAAATAATCAATCTTTATGCATAATTCGTAATTCCTGATTCGTAATTCGCTTCCAGGTCATTCATAAAATCCCACCATGCACACTTGACGCCTCTACCCTTCCCCTGTACATTCTCCCAGCTTTTATGTCACGAATGTGTGAAATGACCGGCAAAAAGGGTTCAACTGGCAACAAACGAAGCCATTCGTTGCGTGCAACGCGCCGCACGTTTAAGGCAAATATCCAGAAGAAGCGCGTGTTCGACCCAAAGTCGGGCACCTTCAAGACCATGCGCGTATCGACTAGCTACTTGCGCACGCTTGCTAAGCGTCTGCAGGCAGGTCGTTAATCATCCCCTTCTTTTAGATCTGATCCGAGTAATCGGGTTGATTTTTCCGCGTAACGTACAAAAAACCTAGAGAGGCAAAACAAATATCCCGATGATAAACGCACTGCACACACCAATAAAGAACAGGCTGCAGATGTAGCCAGCAATGCGCAATATGCGCGGCAGACTCCGGATACCGACAACAATGCAATACGCAAACGGCACAATGAGCAGCAGCGAGTAACGGAAATCCTGCGAACAACTGTACGGTGCAATCACGCGAAACAAAATATGTGCAGCGAGCAGAGCACCAAGCGTGAGCCAGACGGGAAACGTATCCATCGCCTTGCGCCGCAGCATGGCATACAAGCCGCAGAAAACAAACGGCACGAGTGTATAGCCGCTGATGATAATCACCGATGCCAACGTCTTGAGTCTCACACCAAAATCAAACTCACCGAAGAACATAGACCGGTAAAAATATTCACCGAAATGGCGCGACAACGTCATATCGAATGCGTTATTGAATGGCTGACGCATCACGGCTAACGGATGAAATGTGAGTAGACTGTCGCGAAGAGAAAAGGGAGGCAGCAGGAGATCTCCATTCAGACCCTGAATATTACCAACTAACAGAAGATTGCCTTGCAGGACGCCTTTGGAGCGTAAAATAATATGCCAGGCCATGACAGCCGCCAGTAAAACAATCGAGAGTAAAACCATCCATGTTTTTTGGCGCAGACGGATGCGCGCAAAGAACAGGCACGTAAAAGAAATGGCAATCAGAAGACTAGCGTTCGATTTTGTGAGAGCCGCAAAACCAAGCAAGATGACGAGTGCAAACCAATCTGCCGGGCGCGGATCTTTCCACCATCGCACCAGCTGCAAAAAAATCAAAATACTTAGAAAAGCAAAGAGCACATCGTTATTGATGCGCGACGCCTGGAATACGAGCGATGGAATACAGACAGTAAGCGCGAGAAACAGCAGAGCAAAGCGAGTATCCGTCTTTTTCGGAAACAGCGTACGAGAAAGTGACACCAGCAATAAAACAGTCAGACAAGAGAGTAGTGCTGCCAACAGCTGGAGATGATGGATGGATGGTCCGAACAAGACACCAAACGGAAGCCGAATCGAGAGCCACGCCGCGGACAGAAAGTAGTACAGTGGCGGCTGATAAAACTGCCAGCCAGTACCGGCTTGCGGAATCGTCCAGTGCGCCAATATGTATCGCACGTACTCAATATGACCATCGACATCGTGTCCACGTTCAGAAGCAGAAGTCGAAACAAGGTAAACGAGCCGGAGGAATATTCCGCCAACAGCAACCCACAGAAAGCCAGCCTGCTTGCGCCAAAATAGCGGTGCATGCCGATACCACATCACGATGTACCAGATACACAAAAACAGCACTGCTCCTTCTATGCCAAGCATCACCGGATCCAAGCGATCGGGCTCAAACCGGAAAGAACTGGCCCCGCCGGCATTCGACACCGTTGCCTCCACTCTGTTGAGGCCGTAATGCAAGAAAGATCCAGCAGCAATACGTTTCTTGAGGTTGTAATCGCATTTCGGATTGTCCCATTGCTCACGAGGTACCGGCTGTCCATTGATGGAAAGATCTACGAGACAATCATCCGCCTGCACCAAAAACAGCCTGGGATGCAGCCTGTACATGTGCATAGGTACAGTAATATGCAACGCTGTCGCAGGAGCCTGCGACACTACTAAAGGCATTGTTCCCTGCAGCGTTTGTTCACTGGATCCAAACGTATACGCAACCGGCATGGCTGCGGGCCAGACTTGATTGCGTAGGACAAGCAGCAAAAAAAGCCCCGTACAAAAGAGCAACGTATCAAAGCCAATCCACTGATATTTCTTCAGGATGGATGTCACGCGATGACGTTTGCGGTGAGTCGGCATGCGAAAGAGATGAACGGATCATACCAGACGCAACCTGCCGCTTTGCGGCGAAGTGACAGGAAGCGCAAGCGTAGTCATGCGATTATTTCTCAAAAAATGAGGCACATGGAATGCACTCCATTCTCTGATTGTCCTGGCTTAGACTTCCCTTTTTGCGCCACCAAAGGTAGATTATCGCAACATTCTTTGGAGAGGTCGCATAGTGGCCTAGTGCGCTTGCTTGGAAAGCAAGTATTCTCGAAAGGGAATCGGGGGTTCGAATCCCCCCCTCTCCGCCACGTAAAATCGCTGCGCGATCACGTGCCTGCACGCCGAAGTGTTTTCAAAGTACCCGAATGTTCCGGCACGCAGGCGTGGCGCAGCCAATTCATTCAGAGATTATGAAAGCAACTCTAGATTTTACGTGCCACGTGGTGCCGAAGGCACTTTACGTGGCTTATATCTCCAACTGCCTCACTCTCTCATAGTCTAATATCGGAATCTAAAAACATCGCCGCGGCCAGTCCTTCGATCAACTCAGGATAAAAAAGGCCGCTCCTACAGAAGATGTAAAATTAACTCCAATGCAATCCTTTAAGTGCTCTGAATCTTTAGAATCCTCTGCATCGTCTGGTTCTTCTGTTTCTTCCCTCATGCATCTTGATCCCCTCCCAAAGCCCACGTACTCTAGTGTCCTATGAAAATCTCTCTTCAGTGGCTCTCCGATTTCGTTGATTGGACCGAAAAAGATCCGCAAGTAATTGCTGATCGACTCACGGCTGCAACCGGTGAAATTGATGACATTGAAGTACTCGGACGATACTTAGAAAACTGCTGTGTTGGTAAAGTCATTACGCTCAGCAAGCATCCGAATGCCGATAAGCTCACGCTCTGCGACGTCGAAACCGACAAAGGCATGAAACGCGTTGTGTGCGGCGGAACGAACTTAAAGCAAGGCATGCTCGTGGCTTTTGCGCATACAGGCGCAACGGTAAAGTGGCACGGTGGCGAAGTGGTGACGTTGGCGCCGGTTAAAATCCGTGGGGAACAGAGCGAAGGGATGATTTGCGCGGCCGAGGAATTGGAACTCGATGCGTACTACACCGCCAAGCCCGAAGATGGGCAGCGCGCGATTATGGATATAACAGGGATGAACTTGGCACCGGGTACATCGCTCAAGCAAGCGTTTAATCTGCACGACACGATTTTGCATATCGACAATCACGCCATAACCAACCGTCCGGATTTGTTCTCGCACATCGGGATCGCTCGTGAGTGTGTGGCTCTGGGACTTGCGAAATGGAAGAAAGAAAAAAAGCATACCAAGCCGACTTTTGGGAAAGCCGAGATTCCTTTCAAATGTATCAACGAAATTCCACAGCTGATTCCAACTTATCGCGCCTGCTTACTGAGCATCGACAGTGCCGGCCAGACGCCGGATTGGATGAAGCAGCGACTGGAAGCCACAGGACATCGCAGTATCAATTTGCCAATCGATATCACCAACTATGTGATGACGGAACTGGGCATGCCACTGCATAGTTTTGATAGTGACGATTTCAAAGGTGATATTCACATGCGTACAGCCAAGGCCGGAGAGAAGCTGGTCACACTCGATAAAGTCGAACGCGTGCTGCCAGAAGGCGCGATTGTCATCAGCGATAACGAGGGTATTTTCGATTTGCTCGGCATTATGGGCGGACTGCGCAGCTCGACCAAAGACACATCGAAGCACTTGTACTTACACAGTGCACAGGTGGATGGTAAAGCGATTCGCAAAGCGGTTATTGCAACCGGCCATCGTACGGACGCCGCAACGGTCTACGAAAAAGGCGTTGCACCAATTACCGTTGAAAAGGGATTTGAACGCGCATTGGAGCTACTACTCGAGCTTGTGCCAGGTGCTAAGATTATTTCCAAAATGGAGTCCGTCGGAAAACATGAAACACTCAAGCCGATCGCCTTACCTATCGCCACAGTAACGCGCATGCTTGGCATCGACATCAGCGAAAAAGAAATCACCAGTATTCTGACTTCTCTCGATTTTGGTGTGAAGAAAGCGGCCAAAGGCAGCAAAAAAAATGGTGCGACTCTGACGGTGACGCCACCACCACATCGCATCGGCGATATAACAGGAGCACATGATCTGATAGAAGAAATTGCTCGCATCTATGGCTACAACAAGATTCCCGTCATCATGCCCGAGGCGATAACACAGCTTCCAGAGCGCGACGAACGGATGAATAAGCTACGCACTGCGTTGTCGGCCCAGCAGTACATTGAGCTCCTCAACTTGTCTTTCACAAATGCCGAAATCATGAAAAAGGCAGGTTTAAGTCCGGATATTGCGGTCACTATTGCCAATCCGCTGGGCGAAGAACTCTCGCGCATGCGCACGCATTTACTGCCAGCTATCTTGCAAGTAACTGGTCGCGAACTAAAATCCGAAAAGAAGGATTTGAAACTTTTTGAATACGGTCATGTCTTTGCCAAAGGCAGCGAATCAACACAATTCTGCGCCGTGCTTGCCATGCGCGACAGTACAACTATTGCAGACGAACCCATTTTGCAACTCAAGGCCGATATTCTGAGTGCTTTTAGCATCATCGGTTACACGCTCGACGCAAAACCGATTGCAGACAATCTGCCGCCTTACGCTCATCCTGGTCGCAGTGCGCTCATCACCTACAAAGGCGCAACCGTTGGCTTGCTCTGCGAAATTCATCCGCAGGTGCGCAAAGCGTTTGAACTACCCGAGCGCGCAGCCGCAGCCATTATCGATTGGCAAGCGCTCACTGCACTGCCGCAAGTCACTCTCCTGACAAAGCCACTTGCTCTGTTCCCCGCCATTTCCTACGACGAAACGATTGCTCTGCCAGCATCGATGGAAGTACTGCTCGCAGAATTGAAAATAAAAAATCCACTGATCGAATCCGTACAAGTAGTCGATCTCTATCAGAAAGATGCACTGAAGACCGCCACCCTTCGCTTCGTGTACAGAGCAGCCGATCGTACGCTCGAGCAGAAAGAAACCGACGCAATTCACGCACCAATTGCCTCTGGGCTCAAGCGCTAAGAACTATTGATCGAGAATAAAAGCGGTTAGCGATTAGCCATGATGAATGATTGCCAACCAAACCTTTCTGCCATTCCTGCCCTTTCTCACCTTTCTGCCTTCTTCATGAAGATCTACACCCGCACCGGCGACAAGGGTCAAACGGGATTATTCGGCGGAAAGCGCGTGGATAAATCTGCGATACGTCTTCACGCCTACGGCACGATTGATGAATTGAATGCATCGCTTGGAATTGTTCTGACAAGCAATCGCCTATCGAACGATTTACGCATACAGCTAATCAAAATCCAATCCGATCTCTTTACCGCCGGCGCCGATTTGGCAACACCACTCGAGAGCAAAGCCAAAACCGGTCGTATGCAGCAAAGGCACATTGATGAGCTGGAGCAGTGGATCGATGCAATGGACGCAAGCCTTCCGCCTCTTACACAATTTATTTTGCCCGGTGGCTCGGTCGAAGCTGCGCAGCTCCACCTCGCTCGCACCATTTGCCGCCGAGCCGAACGCTGGATGGTGGAATTGCAGCAATCAGAATCCATCGGCGACTTCGTCTTGCCGTATATCAATCGCTTGAGTGACTATTTGTTTGTCGCAGCCAGGTACATCAATCGCACACTCGATACACCGGAAGAAGCGGTGGTGATTGAGAAAATCTAAATATCTGCAAACGGCAATCCGAAATTCATATACACAAATACCCCGAACAGAATGATGAGTGGAATACCAATCCCCAGTGCCAATCCACGCGAGAATTTGCCGTTTTTTGTAAGGCTGGCATACAAACTCGTGCCTGCGTAGAGCATGCCGCTACCGAGTAATGGCAGATCCGATGCATTGAGAATGGGCAGCAACACATCCGTCTGAATATCGCGCTTCACCAATACTAGCAAAATGAGCACAATCGAGCCGAAAACGAAGAAGATGACAGAGAAAATTCGTGCGAGTGCGCTGGCCATAGGGAAAGCTTACACCAAATTATTGAGCATGGTAACCGGCGGTTTAAACCGCCGGTTACCAGATGATAATCAGCAAATACGAAAAAAAACTAATGCTTCCCTTGATTCTTGCTTCTAAATTCTTACTTCTATTTAAGTTTTTTCTGTACGGTGACGCGGCGGCGACCTTGCGTACGACGACGTGCAAGGAGGTTTCTACCTGTTTTCGTAGCACTGCGAGCCAAAAACCCGTGCTTACGAAGACGCCGACGCCATTTGAGTTTACCTAACATGTTGGCAGAGAGTACAGGTGCCAAATCGTACGGTCAATATGAATTTTACAAATTGCTTCATTGCTGGCATTGTTCAATTCACTGCATTCGCTATAAAAATTCTTGCCTTTGCAGCAATGTAACAATATAACAATTCAACAATCTTTTCGCTCAAACTCTTACCAGCTCCCTCGCCTGTCTCTATGTATACCGTCTCTCGACTTCCCTCCGGTCTTCCGATTCTCACAGCGCCAACTGCCGGAACCGCTGCTATTACTGTTTTGGTGTTTGCCGGTGCAGGATCGCGCTACGAGGTACAGGCCGACCGTGGTATCAGCCACTTCTTAGAACACATGTTTTTTAAAGGTGGCAACAAGTACAAGTCGGCAGCCGATGTGAGTACGGCAATTGATTCTGTCGGCGGCGATTTCAACGCGTTTACGGGTAAGGAATATGCCGGCTACTACGTAAAAGTATCAGCCGAAAAAGTGGAACTGGCTTGCGACGTGCTTTCCGACATGCTGTGCAACGCACGCTTTCCGCAGGAGGAAATAGAGAAAGAGCGTGGCGTCATTATCGAAGAATATCGCATGTATCAAGACACGCCCATGTATCAGGCTGGTTGGGATTTTGAAACGCTCCTATTTGGAGATCAGCCACTGGGCTGGGATACAATTGGAACCGAGGAAGTCATCCGCTCGGTCAATCAAGCCGATTTCATAAAGCACAAAAACGACCTCTACACCGCCGATAACTTGGTTGTCACGTTCGCAGGAAATATTGATGAGAAGAAAGCAATGGAATTGTCCACCAAGTACTTTGGCTCGATTGGCGGCAAGAAAGCCAAAAACTGGTCGCCTCTCCAGCCATCACCTGTAAAAAAAGTGAGTCTCACACAAAAGCAGACCGAGCAGGCGCATTTGGTTCTGGGTGTGCAAGGTGTGTCGTCGCAGGACAAAGATCATTTCGCACAGAAGCTACTCTCCATCATCCTCGGCGGATCCATGAGCTCACGCATGTTCCTCAATATTCGCGAAGCGCACGGACTCTGTTACTACATTTCGACCTCGACGGATAACTACATGGATACCGGCATTTTGAGCACGCGCGCCGGAGTGGATCAATCGCGCCTTCATGAAGCAATTTCGGCCATCCGCCATGAGTACGAAGAGGTAGCCGCCAAAGGTGTGACCGATACGGAACTGCGCAAAGCCAAAGATTATCTGAAAGGAAAAATTACCCTCTCGATGGAAGATTCCGAGGAACGCGCACATTATTTTGGCAAGCAGCAGCTGCTTTACCCACATGTGCGTGATTTGGCTGAGTATTTTCACGAAATCGAAAAGGTCGAAATCGGTGCGGTGAATGCCATGGCCAAGCGCCTGTTTACAACGGATGCACTGCGCCTGGTTGTGATCGGCAAAGAGAAAGATGAGAGCGAATTGCTCAAGCTGATCAGCTAGCAATGGGTAATGCAAAATGTACAATTGACAATGTACAATGAGTTTTATCATCCCCAGCTTTTATGAAAGTAAAATTTGCAAAAAGTCATCCAGCTCACCAAGAACGCGTATATTCTGCGACGCAATTAAGAAAATTGGATCAATTAGCGATAGATGCAAAAAAAGGAAAAGATATGTTCGGACCATTCGATTCAGTTGATGATATGTTTCATCACATCAAAAAGCAGAAATAACGGTCACGAGTAATTCTGTTCATATTAACAATCACAAAATTGTATTGATTCAGTCATATATTCAGCATTCATTATTTGCAGCTGCAGCCATTTTCGGGTATAAATAGCGCACTTCGTAACGTATTTACGTTATTTTCTACCTCATTTTTATGCAACGCACGCTTATTCTCCTTAAGCCAGACGCCGTTAAAAGCCGTTTCTGCGGCAAAGTCATTTCCCGCTTCGAGGAAGCCGGTTTCACGATCCGCGGTTGCAAAATGATCCAGCTGACACCAAACGTTCTCAAGGAACATTACTCGCACGTTGCCGATAAGCCATTCTACCCAGACATCGAAACGTTCATGTCCTCGCTTCCAGTCATTGCCATGGTCATCGAAGGCGACGACATCATCAACAAAGTCCGCGATATGCTCGGTGTGACCGACAGCAAGAAAGCAGCACCTGGCACACTGCGCGCAGAGTTCGGCACAGACGTGATGGTCAACGTCGCTCATGCATCGGATAGTCTGGAAACTGCCGAGAAAGAAGTAAAGCGCTTCTTCTCCGACAGCGAAATCTATAGCTACTAATTTTCCTTCTGATACAAATCTGAGCACCCAACGTGGGTGCTTTTTTCATTGTTATAATTAGCAACTTCATGAAAAAAAGCACGCCGCGGGCGCGAACGCCCGCTCTGGTTGTAGATATATTGATTGTAAGAGAAGATAAAAAAAACAAATCCTAGCCGATGATTCGAGCAAAAACGGCTCTCCTAAAAGCTAATCAGCTAAGAAGCTACAACCTACTCCTCCCGAATCCCCGCATCCAAACTGGTACCAGATGATGTCATCGGCTTGCCGCCGGTAATATCTTTGCCACTGACCAGCCACGCAACTGCGACGTCGAGCTGCGGGTCTTTCTTGGCTTTTGCTTCCTCGACTGTACGATCGATCACGATATCGGGTGTGACGCCTTTCTTACTCAAATCATGCCCACTTGGCGTAAGCCAGCGCGCGATGGTCATGCGGAGTGTCGAACCGCCTGGCAAATCAACCAGCTGCTGCACTGTTCCTTTACCGTAGCTTTGGGTGCCAACGATTTTGGCGCGGTGAAGATCTTGCAATGCGCCAGCCGTAATTTCGGATGCACTCGCCGACCCGCTGTTGATGAGCACGACAAGCGGCAGGTTCGCTGCGATGGCATTTCCCGATACAAAATGCTCTTCCGGCCGCTCGCCACGCTGTTCGACTGTTACCACTTTGCCCTCTTTCAGGAACATCGAAACGAGTTCGACCGCACCTTCTAGTAGTCCGCCACCATTGAAACGCAAGTCGAGCACCAAGCCTTTTACTTTTTTCTGATCCACGTCCCGAAGGGCTTTTGTCAGCTCCGACGTCGACGCATCGCCAAATTGATTGAGAGCGATGTACGCAACCGAACCTGTCTGCGAAGTCACCGTTTTCGTTTCGACACTCGGCACATGAATAGCGTCACGAATAATAGTGATAGACAGAATTTTGGTTTCTTTTTCACGTAAAATTCCAAGCGTCACTTTTGTTCCCTGTTTGCCGCGCACACGCGACACAATATCATCAAGCCTGTCGCCGGTGACATCCTTGCCGTCCACTTTCACAATGACATCATTTGGCAGTAATCCCGCCTTTTCCGCCGGCGAACTTTTGAGCGGTGCCACAATAACGACGTAGCCGTTTTTTTCTTCCAACTGCGCGCCGATTCCCTCCAGATTTCCTTCCATCAGATCCGAAAATGCCTTGGCGTCTTTAGGTGTCATAAAAACGGTGTACGGATCGCCAATCGCTTCGACGAGCCCACTCACTGCACCGTAGACCATCGGACGGATTTGCAATTTGGATGGATCGATGTAGCGCTGCTGCAAAACATTCCACACACTCCAGATGAGGGAAATATCCACTTCTTTCTCCGGATTACTAATGACCGTCTGGCCGCTGCCACTTTCATGAAACGCATTGAAAAGCGTATGTTGCTGCGTCACATATCGAACGCCCAGCTGCCAGCCAATAAGAAGTGTGAGAAGCGGTAAGGCAATGACAGTCCAAATTTTGGTCGGGCGCATGAGAGAAAATGAGAAGCAAAAATGATGTGCAATGTGAGCTACAAGCCGTATACTTGCATCATGCCAGTTCGCAGACCTCCCGTCCAAACAAACAAGCGTAAAATGATGGCCGCCAAGAAAGCGTCTGCCGCAAACACAAAAACTGTGCCCGCCCGCGTGCATGCCGGTATGACTGTGTCCGAAATTATCAGTCTGTACCCGCAGGTGAAAGATATTCTTGCCGAGTATGGCCTGCACTGTTTTGGCTGCGCGTTCAATGCACTCGAAACGCTGGAAGAAGGCTGCAAAGGTCACGGGTTTGATGACAGTGATATTGAAAATCTGGTCACGGATGTAAACGATGCTATCGCTGCTCTTCCGCCACGCGAGCAAATCCTCACACTTACCGAAGCGGCGGCCAAAGCCATTGGCGACATTGCCAAAACCGAGAACAGACTTGGCCAGGGACTTGCCGTTATATCGGAAGGAAACGGTGGATTCTGCATGGAATTTCGCGAAACAAAACTGGCAGACGAGCGCACATTTTCGAACGCTGCAGTCCCAGAAGTCTGCATCTACGCATCCGAAATGACACTCTCGCACATCGGCGGATCAACCATCGATTTCCGCGATGGACGATTCAAACTGGATTTGGAAGCAGCGGCAACAAGCGGCTGTGCGTGTGGAGGGAGTTGCTCCTGTACATAAGAATGACGAATCACGAATTTCGAAGTACGAGTATTTTGATGATTCATAATTCGTGATTCGTACTTCGTAATTCGTCTCAGATGCAATAGCCACTACCACCACCGATCGCCCCTCGCTATACTTCTTCCATGCGCCTTCCAGTCGCCCTCGAAAAAAAACTTGCCGCCATCTTTCCAACCGCGCGTCAGCGTGAACAGTTTGTGATCGATGTCATCAGCAAAGCACTGGAAAATCCGCCCGAACCAAGCCGCGAAATGCAGCCGACAAGTATCGGCGGAAGCCTGCATTTGTTTACCGACGGTGGCTCACGCGGCAATCCGGGACAGGCGGCAGTCGGCTGCGTACTACTGGAACCCGATGGCACGGTGCTCAAAGAATTTTGCGAAACAATCGGCATCCAAACGAACAACATTGCGGAGTACAAAGCACTGATTGCAGGACTTAAAATGGCGCAAGAATTTCAGCCGAATCACCTTATTTGTCATCTGGATTCGGAACTCGTGGTCAAGCAAGTGAATGGTGAATACAGAGTTAAAATGGTCACGTTCCAGCCACTCATCGACGAGATCAATCGCCTCAAAAATCAATTCAAAAGCGTGCAGGTAGTGTACGTCCCACGCGCACAAAATTCGCGGGCCGATGCGCTGGTCAATAAGGCGCTGGATGGGAGGTAGTAAGGCGAGTTGATGGTTTTTGGTTTGTAGTTTTTTTGTTTTGGTAAAATTGCTAGATTGTTAGATTGCTCTATTGTTATTACATTTTTCTTGGGAGTTGGAAGTTGGATATTGGTAGTTCTTTTCCCCTGGTTCGTCTGCATCCTCTGTTTCTTCTGGTTCTTCTTTCCAATCCCTATCTTCTCAGTACAATCTGCTCACACATGTTTTCTTTTCGGATCAATTATCGAATTGCATACCTGTGCCAATCAATTGCAATTGGCGCTATTGCATCAGTCATGCACGTATCCACTACACACGCTGCGCCGACAACAATCACCTATACTCATCGACATCATATTTTTACGGTGAGCGTCGTGTCGCATCCTGAGTGGAAAAGTAACCGCAAAGAGTGGTTGTACCGAGGCCAGAAAGCTGTGCCACCCGCAGAACTTTTGAGCTGTGGGCCAGACGAAGTACTGCCAGATGGATGGACTGTAGAGACAATATCCGACTGGAATACCGATGCCATCGCACTCACACTCCAAGCACTTGTTGCCGATAAATTTGATCGCGCAGCTGGGGAAGTCACTATTAGTCGTAACAGCTCTGGCTCCGTTATATTCGATGGCTTCGGCTTACCTGGCCAAACAATCGAGCTCGCAAAAGCCGCAGCTCTCACGCGTACGGCCTTGCAGAACAACATCGGTACCGTTGTCTTGCCTGTTATCATCACCCAGCCGAAAATAACAGTGACCGATCCTGCACTTACAGACATGGGCATTACCGAAGTAGTGACCGTCGGTGAATCCGCTTTTGTTGGATCGCCTAAAAATCGTCAGCATAATATCGGTGTGGGCATCAAAAAATTTAACGGTCATCTGATTCCCAAAGGATCCATTTTTTCCTTTAACAAAGTACTCGGCCCGGTCAACGGTCAGACCGGCTACTTGAAAGAACTGGTGATTCAGGGCGAAAAGACCGTCCCCGATTTTGGCGGCGGATTGTGCCAAGTGAGTTCTACTGCCTACCGCGGCGCGTGGGAATACGGGCTGCCGATGGAGCAACGCAAGAACCATAGCTACGCTGTCAGCTACTACGGACCGGTAGGCACCGACGCCACCATTTATCCACCCAATGTGGATTTGAAATTTACCAACAACACACCCGGCGCACTGCTCATTCAAGCTTTTGTGACGGAAGATCTGAAAGCCTATTTTGTGTACTACGGCACACACGACGACAGAAAAACCGAAGTATTCGGCCCCTATATTTTTGACTACCGACCCGCACCAAGAGCCGAGCTGACTATCTACTCCACCGATAAACCGGTCGGCTCCAAAACACGTGTGAGCGAGCGTCACGACGGCATGAAGGTCAACTGGTACCGCGCACTGCACATGCCTGGACAACCTGAAAAAATTGAACGCGTCTTCTCCAGTTACGATGACCGTCAGCTGACGTACGAAGTAGGCGTCGAGCCGGACTCTCTGCCCACTGCCACCGGCGGGCTTTTAAGCCCCGCACCCATTTCGGCCACAAGTAGAAACTGAACGAACGCTTGGAGACGATCAGCCATAGCATCGGGCAAATCTGTAACAGTCGACAGCGAAACGGTGAGGCTGGATTGTAAAATGGGCAGAAGATCGGGGCCGATGAGTCGTCCCGACTTGTCTTCACTGGCTAGCACCAACCCGCCACTATGAGTGCTGTACACAACTCTGTCATCCGGACCAAACGGCCGATGACTGACAGACGAATGCGTGAGTGACGGCAATGTTCCAAGCTGGAACAGCAGCTGCAAAATATAGAGTGGCAAAGCTGATTTCGCAGTTCCCGCAGCACACGCCCGCAAAAAATCCGCCGTCAGGGTATAGACTGTGGGCAGCGACTGCCCTTCGTGAATGAGGCGCAGAAGAATGTCGATCCCCTGCTGTACCGCGTTAAACGCCTGCAAATCAGCCGAACAATCGCTGCTACTTTCTATGCAGGTAGCCGAGGTAATGAGATACTCCGTCCCGCGCTGACGGATTTCGATGTCGCTGCGCTCGAGCGCAAGTAAGCTGCCACTGCGCCGGCTCGTCATACGTCGCACACCGTTTGCCCGCGCAGCCAGCCGACCGTGATCCTTGGTAAGCAGAATACAAAAACGATCCGCCTCGCCGATGTCGTAGGTTTTTAGAATGATGGCCTCATCGGTAATCGTACGATTCATTGGCGAGCGGGAAGCGATAAGCTGTAAGCGGTAAGCCTGTTGAATAAGTATAAACGAACTTATCGCTTATCGCTTACGGCTAGCCGCTTTTTTATGAACTAAACGTCAATCGCGCGCTGCGGATCTTCGGCCACAAGGCAAAGAATGTGCCAAGTGACGCGACAACCGGCAAGACAATAATTTCGGCCAAGGTAAGCAGCGGAGCAAAGCTCACGAGTGTACGCATTACTTCCTCTGCCCACGGACCGAACAAACCACCCACTGCCAAACTTGGTACAATCGAGGGCAGCAAATAGATAAAACCCGTAACAAAAATGAGAGATAAGACAAGGGCAACAAGCAGCAGTGCAAACACCTCTATACAAAACGGCACAAGTATCGCCAGCGGCGTCGCCCCCACCAATTGCTCCACAAATAACTCTTCGCGCCGCAGCACCGCTCGGCGGCGAACGAGTTCGATGATAACGAATACCAAGACGACAAGTAGAAGGCCGACGACCAGAAACAAGAACAAGCGGGCAGAGGTAACAATATCGAGCAAGCGGTACACCTGCTTTTCCTGATCCGTCGCCTCACTCAGAAATTTCGGGTTCATAGTTTTGGCAAAGACCGGCTGCTGCAAAAACAGCATGAAACGCTTGTAGTCGTCGAGCGTTTTCAGGCGCACGCCGACCGTTTCGGGAAAAGGATTTTGAATGCCGAATTTCTGCAGGAAGCTGATGAGTGTCGGGTCACGCAGTTTCTGCTTGTTGTATGCCTCCTCCCGCGTAATGTAGACAACTTCTTCCACATACGGCAACGACTTGATATTTGAAATCAGATCCTGAATCTGCACAATGGATGCATTATCCAAAATCTCCAACCGGATATCAGTTTGCTCGCGCAGCAGTGTAAGTCCGCTGTGTGCGCCGATCACCAGTAAGACAAGAACCTGCGCTAGAAACAGCACGCCAAATAGTGAGCCGACGCTTGCTCCCCACCCTTCTTCGCGAATAGCCGTCTGCAAACCGCGCTTGGTGCCGCGAAGAAGAATTCTATGGAGTTGAGGCATGCGAATACTCATGGGTAGAAGTATAAGCTGCTACGCAGCAATTACCAAGATACCAGCAACATAAAAATCCGAAGATCAAAGAGAGAAATCTGAAACAAAATTCAAGACATCCCACTTCGTCAGCCGCGGCTGACTTCGCGGGACAAGCAAGAACCAAATCCCAAAAAATCCCAAGGTCAAAATATGTATCCGCAGCCGGGACGCCGCGTCCCGGTAGTCGAACAAGATTTTATAAACCGCCGCGGCTAGAAAAGCCGCTCCTGATTGAAATATAGATTGCAAATGCCAATTCTCAACCCCAACCCTATCCCTTCTTCATCTCCTCCACTTGATGCGCAATTCGCCCAACCATCTGCAGACATTCGAGTGCGCGCACATTGCCCGGATCGATATCAACCGCCCGCTGAAACAGGGCTTTGGCCTTACTAAAATTCTGTGACTGCACATAGACCACGCCAAGATCACACAGCGTGAGCGTATTATCGGAATCCAAATTCAGCGCTCGTTCGAGTGTCACCATACCCGATGTTGTTTCCCCAGCATTAAACAATGCCCAGCCAAGACAGCGCAGAATTTCGGGATTATTGGGCTTAAAACCATTGGCGATTTTTAGGTATTCCAATGACTGCTTCCATTGCTCACGATGCGACGCAATGAAACCTAAAATGTAGTAACCAGTATAACTTTCGGAGTCGAGCGATACCGCCCGCGACGCGGCAGCGTGCGCACGATCGTACTGTTCAAGCGATAATTCGTTATCAGCAATCTCCTCTAAAATGAGTGAGTTATCGGGATCCTGCGAGAGCAGACGCTCCAAAATAACTAACGCCGCCGGATGCTTTCCATCCAGCTTGAGCAGTTCTGCCTGATGAAGATCGGCCATGTTCTGATCGTCTGACGCGCGTTGCATAACGCAAAAAGTATAACACAGAAGAAGGCAGGAAAGTGAGAAAGGGCAGGAAAGGCAGAAAGGAATTTTCACTTTTTCAATTCATCATAACTTTATAAATGAAGCATCAACGATCAAGCGATCGGTGTCGGCATTGCTTAATTACTATAAAAGACTCAGATTCCTGACAAATATCCTAAGTCCCGCTCTGATGAGCCTTATAATTAATCGCCTTTCTGCCTTTCCTTTCTTTCCTGCCCTTTCTGCCCTCTTATGCTCCAGCAATAATGTACACAATCGTGCTGAGAATCAGATAAGACCCAGCAATAATCGCAAAGCCGACGAGCGATGCTTTCATAATGCTTTTAGCTGGTGCAATGTCTCCACCACCTGATGCGGCCATACGAAATGCGCCATACGTAAAGAGTGCGACAGCAATCGGCATCGCCCACATCAGCATCACATCCATCAATCCTTTAAACACTGATTCGAAACTGACAGCAAATCCGGCATTGACCGGAACAACAATAGGCTCGTAGGCAGCACGTGCCAGTACGGGAACCAAGAAGGCACCAATCCCTGCAACGGAAGCCAATAATTTTTGCACTCGCATCATCACACTAGTATAGCAGAACACCGGCTCTGGCGGAAGGAGAAGCTACCATTGGATTCCAAGGAAACCAACGAGTCCAACGAAACCAATGTGGAAGCCTGATAACCCTCGGACTCTTTGGTTTCATCGGTTTCTTTGGAACCTTCTTAGATTCATCCTGAAACCCCCTCAAAAACCTCCCTACTCCATTGCCTAGAAACCCACTTCCCCCTAGACTGTGCATTCATGGTCGAGCCCAATTTCCATAGTCGCTCCATCTACGAAGAAGAGCCAAAGCCACGGGTGTCACAGCCAGCTTTGCGGCGCTTCCCATTGTCACGCAGAGGCGCGTCGATCTGGCAGCGCATACTGGCTGGCGTCATGATTTTTATACGGCCTTTTCTCATTCTTCGCAAAGATGGCAGAAGGCGCCTAAGCCTTGTTCGTATTCTGGGTTTGCTGATGGCAATCGGTGCTATCACATTTGCAGCGCTCTGGTTTACCCTCCCGAATATCGACGATCCGCAGACACTGTTTGCGGCGCAAAGTACGGTTATTTATGATCGTAACGGCATCGAACTCTATCGCCTGTTTTCCGAGCAAGATCGCACGTATGTCCCGGGCAACAAAATCGCGACCAATGTCAAAAATGCGACCATCGCCATAGAAGATGAGCGCTTTTTCGAGCGCGGCTGTTTTGACCCCATCAGCTTTCTGCGCGCCGTTATCAGCCAAGTGGTGCCCGGCTTCGTGCGGTCGGGTGGCTCGACTCTCACACAACAATTTGCCAAAAATGCGTTAGTCGGGAATAGGCGCAGCTTGTTTCGCAAAATCCGCGAACTCATGCTCGCCTGTAAGCTCGAAAGCCGCTACGACAAGCCACACATGTTGGAACTGTACTTAAACTGGATTCCGTATGGCAAAAATGCGTACGGCATTGAGCAGGCGTCGCAGACATACTTCGGCGTGAGCGCGAGCGAGCTAAATCTCGCGCAAGCAACTGTTCTTGCGGCTATCGTGCAAGCTCCCAGCTACTACAATCCATACGGATCGCACGTGTATAGCCAGGCGCCAGATCATATTCTGCAGAAAATCGAAAACGGCACTATTACCAAGGGATCGCAGATTAAAGAAGACGATATTTCTTTCGGCATCATTGGCCGCACTATCGGTGGCACGGGTTCTACTGTGTATGTAGGTGGACGCACCGATCAGGTTCTAAAAAACATGGCAGATCAAGGCATGATTACAGAAGAAGAGCGGACCAAAACACTCACCGATCTCCAGACAATCAAGTTCGCTCCGGCCCGCGAAAACATCCGCGCACCACATTTCGTTCTCTGGATCGAAAAACAGGTGGAATCGATTTTCAACTTGAGCGAAGAAAATCTCACGCAAGGCGGACTGAAAATTACTACAACGCTCGACTGGAACTTGCAACAACTGGCCGAGAAAGCAGTCGAAACGCACAAAGATGACGTCCTCAAGCGCTTTGGCGCCCACAACTCCGCCCTGCTGTCTCTGTCCCCCCAAACGCGTGAGGTACTGGCATATGTGGGGAATAACGATTACGAAGACGAAGAGCACGAAGGCAAAATTGATATGATTCGCGCGCCTCGTCAGCCGGGTTCCAGCTTTAAGCCGATTGTGTACGCCACAGCCTTTGAGGCTGGTTACGGCCCGGGAACGGTCATCTACGACCTGCAAACAAAGTTCGGTGAGAACACGCCGCAAAACTACGGCGCGGATTTCTTAGGTCCCATGTCCATGCGTACAGCACTCGCGGGCTCGCGCAACATTCCGGCCATCAAAGCATTTTTCCTCGCCGGCGGCGAAGACAAAGTATTGAACATGGCACAGCGCCTAGGCATCCACACGCCAATTGAACAAAGAGAAATCTATCAGCAGGCAAACCCCGATTATGAATACGGCTATCCGCTGGCAATCGGCACCGCCGAAACTCCGCTTCTCGAAATGGCGCAAGCGTATGCCACACTCGCCGATGGCGGCACTTTCCGTCCGCTGACGAGCATTCTGAAAGTGACTGATCGTGACGGCAATATTCTGCCTCTGCCAAAACCTGCGAATCCGCAGGAAGTCTTAGACCCGCGCATTGCGGCGCAAGTGACGTCTATTTTAAGCGATGTGAACGCGCGGCCCGACAACGAATACTGGAAATCCATTCTGTCTGTTCCCGGCCAGCAAGTCGCTGCCAAAACCGGCACCAGCAATAAATGTTTGCAATGGACTGCGGATCAAAAAGACTGCAAATTGCGTCACCCCGAAAGCACATGGACAATGGGCTACTCGCCAAGTCTTATTACCGGCGTGTGGGTCGGCAATGCAACGAGCCAATCGCTGTTTGATAGAGCGGATGGCCTTACAACCGCCGCTCCTATTTGGCACGACTATATGGTCGCTGCGCACAAAAAGCTCAAGCCAAGCGTGACCGCGTTTACGCTGCCCGACGGACTTACCCAGCCACAGATCTCTAAACTGTCTGGCCAACTTGCCGGCGCGTGCACGCCGGTAGAACTGCGCACATCGGATTTATTCCTCAAAGAAAATACACCAACCAAAGATGACAGCGCCTGCGTACTGATGAAGGTCGATAAAGTCACCAACTTACTAGCGTCTCCAGCCTGTCCAGCCGATGCCGTCGAAGAGCGTCCGTTCTTTATCCCGACCAGCGAACAGCCTATGCGCTGGCCGCTATGGGAACAGTCGGTGCAAGAATGGGCGAAAGCCGAAATGGTCAAATGGGACGCAAGCGAAACGCATTCCGGCTCGCGTTTACCGCTTCCGCTGCCCCCAACCACAGAATGTGATCCGGCTTTAACGCCCGGCCGTAACAATAAGCCACGAGTCGATCTCCAGTCTCCGCGTGGCGGTACCAGCGTTCCGTATCCGGTCTTTACCCCGCAAGTAGCGATCTTAAGTGAAGCGCCGGTCCAGAAAGTAGAATATTTTATCGATGGGAAATCCGTCGCTCTAGCCGTCGATACTATTCGCGCCACTCCCATCCGCGTTCCGCGCTCTATTTCCAAAGATGGAACTCATTCACTCAAAGTGGTGGTGACAGACGCGTACTACAATACGGCAACCGACGAATCGTCCTTCATTTTTGAGGATGATCGGACCAGTCCGCAAGTGTCCATCAATAGCCCGAATAACGGCGCAGTGTTTCCAAGAAACACACCGGTTACTATCCGCGCCACAGCCGACGATGCAGGTGGCGTCGAAACACTTCAATTCTTTTTGGATGACACGCTCCTCACCACCAAGCGCGATATGCCATACGAAGTGACCTATACGATTAAAACCTTAGGTTCACATACGCTCAAGGCAGTGGCGACGGATCATGCCGGAAATGAGTCGCAGGATGTGATTAGTATTACGGTGGAGTAAGTCAGTGGTCACTGACCCTGCAACGCAAGTCCCTCACCCCCGGCCCCTCTCCTCGCTTCGCGAGGAAGAAGGGTGACTTCTGGTATGATCGAATGCATGAATCTTGTGCATCCATTGCCAATCGCAGTTGAACACGCCAAAAATCTGCGACAACGATGAACGCATGCTGAAGGTATTCTGTGGAATGTTCTGCGCAATCGAAATTTCCATGGCTACAAATTCCGACGGCAAGCACCAATGGGTCGATTCATCGTCGATTTCCTGTGCATGAAGCCACCGCTCATTATTGAGTTGGATGGAAAAATTCATGATACCCAAATGGAATATGATGCAGAACGTACAGAGAGTATTTTTCACGATTTCGGCATACCGGTCGTACGACTAGCGAATGAAGAGATACTGGAGAATCTGCCTGCTACGCTAAAGAAGATTCAGGAAGCACTAATACTGCAACAGACAAAAATCAATCCATAATCTCAAAACAATCATATTCAAAGCTCCCCTCTCCTTGCTTTAGCAAGGAGAGGGGTCGGGGGTGAGGGGCCAATTTGCTATACATGCCGCTGCGCCATCAAGACAAAATCGCATTCGTATGCACCTCACTCACATCATCGACTTCTTCCAGCGCTTCCATAACTGTATGCACTTTCTCCATTGTCACCTCATCGACTGGCGCCGTTTGCTTGGCGACATATTGCAATCCGGCTGATTCAATCTGATAGCCGTTCTTCGCCAAAAAATCCCGAATCTGCGACCAATCATTCATGGCGGTCACCACACGGATTTGTTCGCCATCTTCCGCAATATCTTCCGCTCCGAAATCAATCAGCTCTAATTCCAATTCTTCTAACCTCTTCTCGCTTCCCGCTTGCCGCTTTCCCATCACCACACCCTTGCGCTCGAACATCCACATGACAGAACCGTTTTCGGCAAAGCGTCCGCCGTTTTTGGTGAGGGCTAATTTTACGCTACTCAATGCGCGATTTTTATTGTCACTCAAACACTCAATGATAAATGCTGATCCGCTCGGACCGTACGCTTCGTAGGTAAACTCCTCCATCGCCGCCGCGCCTTTTAGCTGTCCCGTTCCCTTAGCAATCGCACGATCGATATTCGCATTTGGCACAGACTCCGATTTGGCACCATCAATCAGCGCACGCAACCGTACGTTCGTGCCAGCGTCTCCCCCACCCTCGCGCGCTGCGATTTCGATCAGCCGCGCGTACTTGGTATACACCTTGCCGCGCTTGGCATCGGCCGCGCCTTTACGAACCCGAATATTGTGCCACTTAGAATGACCTGACATATTTTACGAACGAAGAAGAGAAAGAGTTGCTTGCCCTGAGCGAGGCGATAGCCGAGTCGAAGGGTGCCACTTAGAATGACCGGACATGGGAGCAGTATAAATGAATCAGGGCCGAAGTACGAATCGCGAAGTACGAATTACGATTTTTTAGTCTCGTAATTCGTACTTCGTACAGCGTAATTCGCGCTTACTTGCGGTAGCTGAGCATCGCCATAAAGCGTGCCTTTTCGACGGCGTTCTTGAGCATTTTCTGGTGACGGAGACACACGCCGGAGTAGTAACGATTGCGGATGTTTCCGAAGTAATCGATGTACGGCTTGAGTGTTGGATAGTCTTTATAATCCATGTACTGGGCGTCATGCTGATCAAATGGGCAGTGCTTCTTCTGAACTTGTTTCTTCTGCTGCTGATTGTTATTGGAGGCCATAAAAGTTGGGGTGCAAAATAGGGGGAATTAGATCTTAAGATCTTCATCGGAAATAAGTTTGTCGAGGGAAGCGGACAACTTGCCCATTTCCATAGCAGCCTTTGGCGTTGCCTTTACTTTGTCCTGGCTACGCTTGCTCTCGCGCTTCGCTTTGTCGATCACGTTCTTTTGGACCTTCTCCTCTTTCTCGCGCGTCTTTTTGTCGGTGATCGTCTCGCGGTTTACCATCCAATCCTGATACTTGGATTCATAGGAAACAGCCTCGTATCCCTTTGGCGGAATAACAATAAGGTGACGAAGGACGTTCTTCTGCAGGCGCAGAGCGTTATCGACCTCACGCATTTTGGCAGGCTCGACTTCGAAGTAGTAGATACAGAACTTCGCTTCCTGGTAACCCTTCACTTTGTACGCAAGACCGCGCTTGGTCCAAGGATCTTTGAAGAGCAGCTTGGCCTTAGCCTCACCGAAAATTTCATCGAGCTCTTTATTCATCGCATTTTCCTGCGACTGAGTGAGATCGGGCTGGAACATGACGGCGATTTCGTACACGCGCACGTCTTCCGATGATGGCACTAACTTAACCATAGAGATTCGTGGGTAAACCTTTTGAGCGAAGCTCAGAAGGGAATCAAATAGAGTCGCTACTGTACTGGTGCGAAGAAAGGCGGTCAAGGAATATTTGACCAAATATATTTATTAGGTTTAAATAACAATATGCCACAACCAGAAAAACCGCATCCATTGGATATTGTAAAATTTCTATCAGAAAATGGCCACAAGCCAAGATTTGATTCACAAGCAGATAAGAAAAGATACGACAAAACTAATTTTACAGAATTAGTCTCTACTGACGGAATGCCACAGCCAAAAGCAGAAACCTACATCTCAATCGATTCCGATGTATTAAAGCCAGAAAAAACCATACACAAGAAGCGCACCAGAACAAAGGCTGCAATCGCGTTGATTCTCGCCGGTATCGCTGGCTTTGTGGCAGGACGGTCGCAATCGGGCGAAAATAGCAAAGATGTCTCCACTCAATCGACAACTGCTACTGCCACAGATGCTAACGCGAAAGCAGAAGCTCATTCTCCGATAGATGTGACAAAGGAAATTTTACGTCCATTCAGTAATAAGGGTATTGATCTTGTGCTTGATAACACTACTCGTGGTGAATTGATAGAAGCTGGCATCCATTGGGATGGGGATTCCATTATTATTTCCAGTTTTGAAGTGAAAAAAATCACATTTGATACTCTTCCAAGCTTTCTAGAAGAAGACCAGTTGCCAAAAGAGTCCACCAAAACAGTTTTCCAGATTGATAAAGACGTGACAAACATTACTATTCAAAAAAACAACGAAGGAATTCACAAAATGAGAATCTCGTACGAACATCCTCATTTAAAATGCAACGCAATAAAAATCTACTGGCTACTACCGCATGGTCCTCTTATACCAATATCACATAGGCAATATTTTTATGACCGGAATCGGTGATTATACTGTTAAAAAGCCAAAATACCGCAAGACTAGAAACAACATTCGGTGTTGCACAAATAAATAATGCAATAAAAATATCAAACATACATTTATCGCTATTAAATGCGATTATTGGCTAATTTTCTCTTTATCATAAATTATCCTTGACGATCAAAAATAACTTGATAGTATAGTCCGGCTGTGAGTACGCCATTTTGTATTTGATGGCTGTCTTCGAATCCCTTCCTATCTAGAAGGCTCGCAAGACCTCACATTTATGCTCCTTCACAGCATCGTGTAGTAGAGAAATTAAAGTCCACAACTATTTTCTTTGAATTTAATGAGGTTTGAATCCACCTCTCAAATATAAGATTCAACACTAGTACCATTCATCCTTAGCGATGAGTGGCACTCTATTAAAGAGCTATCTCGAGAATTTCCTCGAGACTGATTCTTCTTTCGAAGAGTTTGATCCTGGCTCAGAGTGAACGCTAGCGGTGCGCCTAACACATGCAAGTCGAATGTCTAGCAATAGACATGGCAGACGGCTGCGTAACACGTTGGAACCTACCCCGAACTCAGGGATAACCCTCCGAAAGGAGGAGTAATACCGGATACACTCGCAAGAGGAAAGCTTTAGCGGTTTGGGAGGGGCCTGCGGCCTATCAGTTAGTTGGTGAGGTAACGGCTCACCAAGACGATGACGGGTAGCTGATCTGAGAGGATGATCAGCCAGAATGGAACTGCGACACGGTCCATACTCCTACGGGAGGCAGCAGTGAGGAATCTTCCGCAATGGGCGAAAGCCTGACGGAGCGACACCGCGTGGTGGATGAAGGCCTTTTTGGTCGTAAACACCTGTTCTGAGGGACGAAATTTTTGACGGTACCTCAGGAGAAAGCATCGGCTAAGCCTGTGCCAGCAGCCGCGGTAATACAGGCGATGCAAGCGTTACTCGGAATTACTGGGCGTAAAGCGTCTGTAGGTTTTGAGGTAAGTCTGGGGTAAAATTTCAGGGCTCAACCCTGAACTCGTCCCGGAAACTACCACAATTGAGCAATGGAGAGGTATCTGGAATGCCGTGAGTAGGAGTAAAATCCGTAGATACACGGTAGAACGCCAAAAGCGAAGGCAGGATACTAGCCATTTGCTGACACTGAGAGACGAAAGCGTGGGGAGCAAAGGGGATTAGATACCCCCGTAGTCCACGCCCTAAACGATGTGTGCTCGATGTAGGACATTTTCAATTGTGTTCTGTGTCTTAGCTAACGCGGTAAGCACACCGCCTGGGAAGTACGGTCGCAAGACTAAAACTCAAAGGAATAGACGGGGACCCACACAAGCGGTGGAGCATGGGGTTTAATTCGATAATAAGCGAAGCACCTCACCCAGGTTTGACATCCTAAGAATCCCCCAGAAACGGGGGAGTGCCGCAAGGAACTTAGAGACAGGCGCTGCACGGTTGTCGTCAGCTCGTGCCTTGAGGTGTACTGTTAAGTCAGCGAACGAGCGCAACCCTCATCCTATGTTGTTTTTTCATGGGAGACTGCCGCCTCCAAGGCGGAGGAAGGTGGGGATGACGTCAAATCAGCGTGGCCCTTATACCTGGGGCAACACCCGTGCTACAATGGCCGGTACAAAGAGCAGCAAACCCGCGAGGGGAAGCCAATCTCACAAAGCCGGTCTCAGTTCGGATTGAAGTCTGCAACTCGACTTCATGAAGTTGGAATCGCTAGTAACCGTGAATCAGCTACGTCACGGTGAATATGTTCCTGGGTCTTGTACTCACCGCCCGTCAAGTCATGAAAGGTAGAGGCATCTGAAGCACCCTTACTCGCAAGAGGGGGTACCACGGTGAAACTACTGATTGGGACTAAGTCGTAACAAGGTATCCGTAGGAGAACCTGCGGATGGAACATCTCCTTACCAGGGAGTTTTCTCTGGAGCATGCTCTGATAGTGTCACATTCAACATGCAATTATCCAAACAATTGACCTAAGGACACCCTCTCGTCACTAGACTTCAGCTTCTCCCCTCTGGGGACGCTGGAATCTGGGCGACGCAGAGGCTTAGGCGGACATATAACCTTCTCTACTACACAATGCTGTGAATTGATTACCCTCAAAAACTATAGAGGATTTTTTTAGCGTACATTTTAAGCAGTCAACGAAAAAAGCGACCATACGGTCGCTTTTGTAAATCAAAGAATTATTACGAATTAATTCATTATTTCGCTTAATTGCATGCGAACTTTATGTATTTCCATTTCAGCCTGTTTCTTAGTTTCTTCATTAAATTGCTCTGTGGTAACGCGCCTACCCTCTTGCTCTTCAAATGATACAAAACTTTCTCGTTGCCGAGAACCATTCGATGTTGCTGTACGCATAAAGTTAAATTAGATAAATAAATAGGCACGCATAATAATAATTTCCACCAAATTGTAAATCCTTTCATTCAGCCGAAGTCGATCAGCACCTTATTTTTGGCATCTAAACAACAAAAAAATGGTACAGCACAAGCTACACTCATTTATCTTTGAGGGTATGCCAATGTGAAAATGTATTACCGCATCAAAATTCACCATTACGATGTGCAATAGCCGCCTCAACATTATATAAAGCGCGCTTATGAAATTCACCGATTTCTCCTTTTATTTTTGCTGCAACTCTACCCATAAGTACCGCCTCCATCCTTTTTGGAACCTCAAAATTGTAGAGAGATGGCAAACTCGGTTCTTCAAATACATATTTTGGACTCGTCTCTTTACTATCTTTATGTGGATCATAGGGATTAAAATCTTGATACAGCACACCACCACCGTACATTTCATCCATATAAACCGTTGATAGTGCGTCGCGAGGAGCCATAAAAGTGGCACGCATGATAAGAATTTACCTGATCCTGTAAAGGGTTTTGGCATTTCGAAGTCAAAGGCACTCAAAATATTGGCTTTATAGAGCCATAAAAATGGTATCTAAAAAGTCGACTGCTTGACTACCACCCTAAAATATCAATACTGGCCTGTATGTCAGAACGTGCATTTCCTCGTCTTGCTGAATCAGACAGCTTTACGCCAGGCCCATGGGACAGGCTCAGGATACCAAACCGCTTTTTTAGCGTGATTCATGAGGGCAGATCTAAAGCGCACTATACTGCAAAGCAGCAGGAGACTACTGGCAGATTGCATGCTGTTCTCTTTGATACCACGCAAACTAGAATTTTACGCGATATCGACAAGCCGGCTATTCTGCAAATGCGCGGGACGAGTACTTCTGCTCTATCGCCTCCAGAACCAACTTCCGAGCGTACAAATCCCCTATTCGCTCCGTCAAATCCGCCAAAAAACCTTCTACGTACATCTTTCTGGCAATCAGTGATTCAATTCCTCGAGCGGCAAAGTAAAACAAATCCTCCTCCGTCACCCGAGACACCGTAGCACTGTGGCTGGCTTTGACGTCGTTGGTTTTTATTTCCAGACCCGGAATCGCGTCGACCATACTGGAGGCGTCGAGCATCAGCACTTCTTCTGTTAAGTACGTATCGGTGCGGCCGCCATTGGGTCCAATTTCTATCATGCCGTTGCAGACTGTATGGCCTTTTTGCTCAGCAACACCTTTCATGGTCACTTCCCCACCACCGCCGGGGGCTAAAAAGGCATTCACAGCGGATAGGTGCTGTTTTTCTGTGCCCTTGGCATAGAAGATCCAATCGACAGAACTGATGGCATCTACCCCGGTTGCTTCGCTTCGTAGCTCATGCTGCACATTACTTCCGCCAAGCGTGGTGTTGTGCCACTGCATCTGCGCATTGGCGCCAAGGGTACTGTGCTGCTTCATCTGTGGCTGAATATTCGATGATAATTGCTGAAGCGATGCAAACTGACACTGCGCATTCGCCTCAAGATTGATTGATACCTCATAGTTCCAATCACCCTTCGATGAAGACTTCGATTCAATCATCTCAGAAATGAAAACCTCGGCGCCTTTCCCGATATGAATAACAAGCTGAACGCGATCCCATGCTCGGGCATCAACCATGAGTCGCAATGGTTCTTTTGAAGTCCAGGCAGCGGGAACTTTCAACTCAAACACAGTTTTCGATGGATCCGATGACAGGCATGCCAGCGCGATACCATCAACTTCAACCAAAGAAATCGCCGATGATTGTGTGTGAGTCATCTTTCAAAGTATGCAGCAAGATGGCAAAAATATCACGCGGTAGCCAGCGGTTTAAACCGCCGGCTACTATTATTGAGCAATCAAAAGCCGCAACAGTTTCTTTCTGGATGAAATGATAGACAGGGAAGCCAGGCGGATTAGAATGAAGATAGATTTATTTTTTCCTCCAATTATTTATGCCAAACCCAGAAGGATTCGAGAATGATGAAACTATGAATGCGATGCCTGTTGCTCCTGAGGCAAAGGACGCTGTAGATGCAGATCCAGAAATGAAAGGCGTTCTCGACAAGGCTAAGGAGGCAGTAAAAGGCCTCAAGTTACCTCAATAGTTTCGTATCGATGTTCAAATCAGCCCGTCATAGGGCTGTTTTTGATTACCTGAATACTTGCATAAATATATATAATATGTTATAATATAAACAGTTACTTCTTACAAACACACACCATGTTCACCTACTCCTCCCACGACGAAGAGCGCGAGTGCCGCGATTAGTTTCTAGCTCTCTTCTCTCTTTTTCCACATGTATCACGCAAATAAGTCTTTAGGGAATCTCCCTAAAGTTGACGAATTAGCTGGGTCTGATTTGCAGGCCATGTATAAACTTGTACAGACTCAAACAGGCAATATCCAGCATGCAACGACAAAGAAAATCAGTCATATCACGCATGGGAAGATGTAATCAGCCAACCGAACCTTCCATTTCCAGTTCGATTAATCGATTCATTTCGACAGCGTATTCGAGTGGCAGCAAACGCACAATCGGTTCGATAAAACCGTTGACGATCATTGCTCGCGCCTCATCGACTGGAATGCCACGACTCATCAGGTAAAACATATCTTCTTCGGAGAGCTTTCCAACCGTCGCTTCGTGCGCGATAGTCACATCATTATTGCGGACCTGAATATCGGGAATCGTGTCGGTGCGGCTCATCTCGTCCAGCAGCAGGGCATCGCACTCGACGTTGGCAATACAGTCGTGTGCATGCGGGGCAATTTTCAGTTGTCCGCGGTAGATAGCCGCTCCTCCGCCTTTACTGATGGATTTACTGATGACTTTCGACGACGTATGCGGCGCCAAGTGCATCACTTTTGCGCCGGTGTCCTGCCACTGACCCGCATTGGCGAATGCAATCGCCATATGGTCGCAGCGCGCACCTTCACCGACCAGCATGCTGCACGGATAGAGCATGGTAACCCCGCTGCCCATGTTTCCGCCGATCCATTCCATCGTCGCGTCTTTCTGCACAATTGCACGCTTGGTGTTTAAGTTATACGTATCGCGGCTCCAGTTTTCGACGGATGAATAGCGTGCCTTGGCACCAACACCGACGAAGACTTCCACCAGCCCCGCATGCAGCGCATTGCTGCCATACTTCGGCGCACTGCAGCCTTCTATGTAGTGCACATCGGCCTGCTCTTCCACGATGATGAGCGTGTGTTCAAACTGGCCCATATTCTTGGCATTCATACGGAAATACGCCTGCAATGGATCGCGGACTTTCACACCTTTTGGAATGAAGAGAAATGTTCCCCCGCTCCAAACCGCGCCGTGCAGTGCCGCAAATTTGTGATCGGTATTGGGCACACATTTCATGAAATATTTTTTCACCAATTCTGGATGCAGCTGCAACGCATCGTCCATATCTAGGAAGATAACGCCCAGGTCGTCCCATTCTTTTTTGAGATTGTGATACACCACTTCACTTTCGTACTGCGCTCCTACACCCGCAAGCATCCGGCGCTCGGCTTCGGGAATACCTAAGCGATCGTACACTTTCCGAATATCCTCCGGCACCTCTTCCCACGTATCTGTCTCCACCGCTCCACTGCGGGCGTAATACAAAATACTATCCAGATCGAGCGCGCTTAAATCCGGACCGAATGTGGGGAGCGGCATCGCCTGAAATTTCTTGAGTGAGTCCAATCGATGCGCAAGCATCCACTCCGGCTCATTTTTATCGGCAGAGATTTGTCGCACGAGTGATTCGGTGAGTCCGCGTTGTAAGCCATCGGCGTACGATGAGTCGTTGGCGGTATCGAAGATATCGCGCGATAGCTCACCAAAAATCGCTGCTTCTGCCGGTGGAGTGGTGGCTTCGGGGATCATGAGTATGGGAGTATAGATCAAAAGCAGGGTAGATGCAGGAATTATTGTCCTCCCCTCACCCCCTAACCCCTCTCCTCGCTAAAGCGAGGAGAGGGGAGCTATATATAAAGTTATGAATAAAATTTTGTGAGGATTTATCTCTCCTATCGAGAAAAGAGAAAATGCAAAAAATTAAAACCGAAGAAAATCGAAGCTCCCCTCTAGCCCGCTTTAACGGGGAGAGGGGCTGGGGTGAGGGCTACCGACTAAACCGACACGTCGACTTATCGAGTGTACGAGTCACAATCGCAAGTGAGCCATCGCACAGAGGCTTGCTGTTTCGCACGTCGATCACCATAACGGAAGCAGCTTCAAATGCCTTGCGCAGAGCTGCTGTTTCTTTGGCCAGAGAACGATCCGCCGCGCGGGCGTAGCGACGCAAAAGACTAAGTCTTTTTTCATTGAGTGACTGAATAAGAGCCGTGTTGTTTGCAGCATTGGCGCGATCCAAATTTGTCTCGTAGCGATTACAGACATGCTGCCAGTTTCCTGTCAGTTGATTGCACTGTGTATATTCTTGCGCCGAAGCAAAAGGCACAAAGCCCGCAAGAACGAGGCTCAAAATAATGCTGGAAGAAAGGATGCGACGCATAAACGAGGGGGAAAAGAAAATCTGAATATGAGTATAGCCGAAATGAATTTGTCGCTCTACTTTTTCTCAAGGAAATACATGCGCATGAAATGTAATCCTGTAATCTTGCATCTCCTTCCTCGTCTCCATTCTCATGAATTTTTTCACTCGCCTTCGCCACGCCTATCAGCTCTACACATTCGCATTCGCCGATAAGCGCATGCCAGTGATAAGCAAAATACTCAGCATTCTTGCAGTCATCTATCTTGTATCACCGCTCGATATTCTCCCCGATATTCTGCCGGTTATCGGTCAGCTCGATGATATTATCGTCATTCTGATGGCCGTTTTGCAGTTCCTTCGCTCTATTCCAAAAGACGTGCGCCGCGACGAGGCCAAGCGCGAACGCATAAAAGTAGACGCAACATATTAAAGAAATGAAAAGGAAAAGTACGTGAAAAATACGCAGGCGTGAGCGTACTATTTCGCCATGCCTGATTCCCTTCCCGCAACATCTATGACAACCACGCACTACGCCGGCTTCTGGAAACGTGTCGGTGCCGTACTTATCGACGGCATTGTGCTAATGATTGTCGGAAATATTATCAATATGCTTCTCCCCGGACAGGCAGGGGGCAGCTTGGCAGGGGTCGCAACGACCGTAAAAACGAGCTCACCCTCTGCATCGCTGATCATTTTTGTACTCAACTGGCTCTATTTTTCGTATTTCGAAAGCTCCGATAAACAGGCCACACCAGGCAAAATGGCACTGGGTATTATTGTCGCCGATACGAATGGGAAGCGTCTATCGTTCTTGCATGCAACGGGTCGCTGGGCTGCCAAATTTTTGTCTATGATTACACTCGGTATCGGTTACGTTATGGCTGCCTTCACGCAGAAGAAACAAGCATTGCACGATATGGTAGCCGGAACGTTGGTAGTGAATAAGTAGAATAGAGTAAACGGGCGACGCAAGTCGCCCACTTTTATGTAAACAAAAAAGGCGCCCTTGCGAGCACCTTTTTCCCTTTGAGTCGTCTGAGTCCTTGCTTACTCAATATCGTAACTGAGCGTGACGCTCGTCACGATTTCCTGCTGACCAGATGGAACGGGAACAGATGGAGCGACATTGCCGGCATCCATCGACATTTCGGCTTTTACGCTGCGCATCATGATCGGTGGATTGTATCCGCCGTTTTCAGAAAAGCCGCGAAGTTTGCCGAGCTTTACACCAAGCTGAGCTGCCAATTCTTTGGCCTTGGCTTCTGCCTGCTTGATTGCCTGTACGCGTGCGTCGGCCTGAGCCTTTTCCGGCTTGTCGATAGTGAAGTTCACGCCTCCGCTCTGGTTGGCACCCGCAGCAGTTACGGCATTCAAGATGTCGCCGATTTTGTCCAAGTCACGGACTTTAACAGACAAACTTTGATTGGCCTCGTACCCACGTGGGATCTGGCGACCGTCCTGATAATCGTAGGCCGGGCTGAGCCAGAGGTTTTCGGTGGTAATATCTTTTTCGTCGATTCCTTGCTGCTTGGCAGTAGTGAGAACAGCATTCATTGCTGTTGCCAATTTAGCCATTGCATCTTTTGCAGTGGCTACTCGTCCAGTCTGCACACCGAAAGACAACTGAGCGATATCCGGAGAAACATACACTTTGCCTTCGCCAGAGACAGAAATTTGTGCGAGGTTGTCGTGATTGATTTTCTGCGAATCACGCACGGCGTACGTCTGCATAGAGACGCCGGCTAAATAAAATGCACCACCGATAATAACGGCAGCGAGTGGGACAATAAAACGAGAAGAGTTTTCCATAAAGAGTGAGGGGAAAATAAAATGGAGTATAGCAAAGATACGGAGAGAGTGGGGAGAAAGTTACATGTGAGTTTTTGCAAAATACAAGAAAGCGCATGACGAATTGCGATGTGCGAATTACGAAGTACGATGATGTACTCGTAATTCGTAATTCCTGATTCGTAATTCGCCTCTGCACGATATTAATCTTGCTCTATCTCCAGCCTCACACTCTTCCCTTCATATTTCTCATACCCTCCCTCTTCCAGCTTTTTTGCAAACGCCGGTCCCCCGCTTTCCACAATCTTTCCATCGACCATCACATGTACGTAGTCCGGTGCAATGTATTCCAGAATGCGAGCATAGTGCGTGACGATCACAGCCGAGAATGTATCGGTGCGAAGTGCATTCACTCCTTCGGCCACAATGCGCAGTGCATCGACATCCAATCCGGAATCTGTTTCATCTAAAAGCGACAGCAATGGCGATAGTAAATGCATCTGCAGAATTTCGGCCTTCTTTTTTTCGCCACCGCTAAAGCCTTGATTGAGAAACCGCTCCGCAAAAGCCGTGTCCATTTTGAGTGCTTTCATACGCTCTTCCAGCAGTTTCTTAAATTTGATCGGCGACATTTTTTTGTGCTCCGGATCTCGCGCTTTGTGCTGCGCCTCGTAGGCAGCAAACAGGAAATTGCGCAGTGTGACACCGGCAATTTCTTTGGGATACTGGAATGCTAAAAATAGTCCGGCGCACGCGCGTTCATTTGGTTCCATCGCCAGTAAATCTTGCCCACGAAACTGCACAGACCCCGAAAGAACTGTGTATTTTGGGTGACCCATCAACGTAGAAACAAGCGTTGATTTGCCAGAACCATTGGGACCCATAATCGCATGAATTTCGCCTTCGTGAATCGTGAGGCTCAAACCCTTCAAAATCTCCTTCCCTTCCACCGATACATGGAGGTTTTCGATAGCCAATAAGGGAACATTTGCATGTTTTTTCATGAGAACCCTAGTGTACTGCACTACGCGCAACCTGGAAATCTCAACTAAAAATGTCATTTTTCACTTCGTATAGCCCTATTTTTTGGCTTATAGTAAACACAAAACTCCTACACAGAGTCTTCATCGGTATATACACGCCTAGACCCTTGCTTGATTCGCCCACCTGTCTGTATGATTGATCATCAATTTTTTTCTTGTCAAACTTTATGGGTATCAACTCTTCTAACGGAAATGGCTATCATGATATGGAAACCAATGACAATGGTCATGGTAACAATGGCCAATCTGCCAAGAGACCGAAGCCACCTCACGTAATTCTTACGGGGCCACAAGGTGTAGGAAAAGGCACTCAAGGTGCTATGCTTGTAGAAAGATATGGCTACACTCATGTGGAATCTGGACAGGTTTTCCGCACCTTAATGAAACAGCAGGGCGATTCTGAATTAGCCCAAAAAATAAAAGCAATAACCCAAAAGGGTGAATTGGTACCAGATGAAGTAACAATGCACGTCATGGAGCCGTATTTGAAATTTGATGAACAAATTCTTCTCGATGGCATTCCACGCTCACCTGGCCAAGCGAGAATTCTGCAGCAAATGTTAGGCACCCACGATTATCTGGTCATCATCATGAGCCTGGACAAAGAAGAATGTAAACGACGTATTGGAGAAAGAGTCGCATATTCCCAAGCAAATGGTATACCTGTTCGTAATGACGATTTAGATCCAGTAGCAGTGGAGAAGAGGTTGGAGATTTACGAAAAAGAGACAGTTGAAGCGCTTACTGGAAGCTTCCCTATGAATAGAATTCACTTCATTGATGCTAGCGCGGATGTTGATCTGGTAGGAGCAGCAATTCATGCTCAGATAGATGCTATTATGGAAACGAAAAAGAATAATCACTCGAAAGTATCAATGAAATAACATTGAAAGTTTGCTACTAGTGAAGTGACAGATAAAGCATTTTCTGAAATTGCCTTTCATTATGGACAAAATGGTAAGTAGGAAACAGCAAATGCACTACGTCAATAAAGGGAGTTAGCTCGAACAAGCAATTAACCTTCTTTACCAGCATACTATTTCGTATTACCCTTCCCTCATGCCAAAAGTCACCTTTGTGCAACAGGATGGGCAGGTAACGACGGTAGAGGCGCAGAGCGGCGAAACAATTTTAAAGATCGCGCTGGATAACAACGTGCCCATGGAATACGCCTGCGGTGGAAACGGCTTCTGTACCACCTGCATGTGCAACGTAAAGAAAGGCATGGAAAACCTAAGCCCGCGCAACGACCGCGAGGAAGGCATGGGCATTGTCGATGATCCGAATCGCTTGAGTTGCCAAGCGCAAGTACAGGGGGATGTGGAGGTGGAGGTAATAGAATATTAGGACTCAGAGGAAACAGAAGAACCAGACGATGCAGAGGAACCAGAGGATTATTATGAATAAGAAAATATCTTAGATGGAAGAAGTTTTTGGTTAAGTGACAGGTAAAGATTATGCAGCAGATACCCAACACGTTTACTTCGATCATTTAGTTCATCAAACTCTATTTGAGAAATATAGCCAAGATCTCGCGTAAGTATTGATTGATAATGAAGTTCTTCTAGGGACGAAGTGGCAATAGTCAAAAAATTCTGTTTATCTCTTGGCGTTCTCCTCGAATTTCCTTCGGCAATATTTGTTGGAACGCTATAGCCAGAGCGTCGCATTTGGCTTACGAGGCCAAATTTCTCATGACTAGGGAAATTAGCTGTTATCGCATACACGCGCAAACAAAGCTTGTGCGCCTCCTGCCAAACAATCAATTTTTCATAGAGTCTTTGATGCATAATGTGTACGATCGTACACCTAAATCTTAGCGATTGCAAATACATAAAAAATCCTCTGGTTCCTCTGCATCGTCTGTTTCCTCTGGTTCTTCTTTACTGTCCCGACAATGCCGAAATCTTCTGCTTCACCCCCTCATTGTACGGCTCGATTTTGTTGATGCGGCGATAGGTTTCCTCAGCCTTTGTATTATCGTTAAGTTGCAAATAACACTCAGCTAGTAAGTGTAGGAGCTCGGTATCGCGTGAAAGGCGGGCGGCGGCTTTCTCCAGCAGTGGCGCAGCCTCCTCGAAGCGTCTGGCGGCGATACACGCACGCCCAAGAGCTGCGGAACGCTCTGGCGTCTGCGGATCACGGTTCAAAGCTTCTTGGTAGGACTGACAGGCTTCTACATACTTTCCCTGCATATAGTAGGCCAAGCCGAGATTGGCGAAGAATGAGACATCGTCGCGCTTGGTTGTTAAATCCTTGTAGAGAGCTTCTGCCTTGGCTTCGCGCTGGGTGGTGAGGTAGAGCTTCGCCAGCTGCGCCTGAATATCGGTCGCTTCCGGGTGAATGGTGAGGGCCTGAATAAACAAGTGCTCAGCTTTGTCGGTGTGCTGGAGTGCAATCTCCTTTTCGGCCAGCCGCATCAGTGAACGAACCTTTTGTAAATCGATTGCCGAGGTACGTGGATTCTTGCGTGGTTTTACCACCGTCTTCTCCTCTACCAGTACTGCTCCACGGTCTTCTACCGACTGAAAACGCGTCTTTACCGAGCGCACCAAACGACGCACGGACCTGTGACGAAGCAGGAGCCGTAGCGAAAAAATGGCAAGTATGCCAAGTAGCGATACTAGGAAAACAATGAGATAGACCATAGAGGCGAAGAAGGATAGCACTACTTGGCTTCCAGTGCCAACGCGAAGCGCTGGAAGATGAGCGGCTTATGAGCATTCGTTTGCAAATCCTCTATAAGCTGCGCAAATGGCGGCGCATAGCGCGCTTTTGCCTCAGCATCATTCATTTCTCGTAGCGCCAGACCTATATGCAACAATACTTTCTCGAGCAAAGCACTCTCTTCTTTGGTAAACGAGAGGAGCCACTGACTGCGTTCAAGAAGACTGGAATCCTGCCAGAAATGCGCCGCCTGGCTATGCAACTGCTTTTCTGCCCGCAAGGCATCCGGATCATTCTTGAGAGTGAGAAAACGCCCGGGCGCACCGCGCGATAAATGCAGAAGCAAATCCAGCTCCGAGCCATCGAGTGACGATCCAAGTGGACGCAAGAGTGCAGGAGAAACGGGATGAAACTGCATGATGCGCGTCCGCGATGCAATGGTTGGCAACACTTGCGACGTACTCGAAGCTGTCAGGATAAAAATGACGCGTGATGGCGGCTCTTCCAGAATTTTGAGAAAGGCATTGGCGGCACTGTCTTGCATGCGCTCGACACTACGAATAATGCAGCATAGATACTTGGATGAACTCGTCTCGATCAAGCGACTTTGCAAACTACGTACATCGTCAATACTGATAGTGTCGGTCTTGGCTTTCGGTGCCTTGCTGCGGTGTTCTTGGGGCACATTGGAATACTTACTGATCTCGTCCCAGTCATCGAAATCTTCTTCTATCCACAGCTTATCCATCACCAGAAAATCGGGGTGAATGAGGCGCTGCATCGTATCGATTGTTCGCGACCTCTCACTTTCCTCAATGCCCGATAGCAAAAGCTCTTTGGCAAACCACCGCGCCACCGTCATTTTGCCAATGCCCTGTGGGCCAAGGAACAAATACGCATGCGCAATATTGCCCGTATCCAAATCATTTTTCAGCTGCGCGATTTGCTCGCTGTGGCCGATGATCTGGTCGATTATTTTCATGGGACAGTAATTGTACCACGGGCGTCTCGCCCGTGGCGGGCAATCAGTACAAATCAACCGCCGCGGGAAGCATCCCGCTCCCTTTTTCTTTCATGATCTTTACATACCAATTTCCTAGTGGCCTCATTTCCCAGCCCAAACCCCATCCCTAACCCAAACCCTATTCATTGATCCCATGACACTTCTTGTACTTCTTGCCACTCCCACACGGACACGGATCGTTGCGACCAACTTTGTCGGCGGATTTTTGCGGCTGCGCCTTCATTTCTTGCACTTCGTCGGCAGCACCGAGTGTCTGTAAAGCACTTTCGATTTGATCCGCATTCGTCTGCAAATTCTCGTCGTTGGCCTCGAGCATCACACGCGGTGCAGCAAACTGATTGAAGTCGGTCTGGAGCAATGCGCGGACCATTGTCGCATCGATATTCAGCAGCAATTTCTGGAACAAACGGAAACCCTGATCCTGATATTCAATGAGCGGATCGCGCTGCGCGTAGCCCGAAAATGCCACCTGCTCGCGCAAGTGCGCCATCGTGTCGATATGATCCATCCAGTGCATGTCGATCGCTTGTAAAATAAGAATCTGCTCGGCACGACTGACCATAATCGCATCGTACTGCTTACACTTTTCTTCGTAGAACGAGGAAATAGTTTTGATCATCGCCTCTTTGAGTTTATCCGTATCGCCAAATAACTTAAGCTGATCGAGCGTGATAATAGAAGGAAGCTGCGGATGAAGAGTCGCAATGCCAGCCAGTAATTCTGGCAATTGCCAGTTCTCGCTATCATCGGCCGATGCATATTGCGTCACCAAAATATCAATTTCCTTCTCAATCGCCGCAAACACATCCTGATGAAGTGATCCTGCAGATTCGTAATTCGTAATTCGTAATTCATGATTCGCTTCCGGTTCACCATTTTTTTGCTCCTGATTCTGAGATTCATAGATCTTCACCAACAATTTCTGCCTGCGCTTGTACATAATTTCTCTGTGTTTGTTCATGACATCGTCGTACTGCACCACGTGACGGCGTGTATCGAAGTTGCGGCCTTCCACTTTCTTCTGCGCACTCTCAATTGAGCGCGATACCATGCCGTTTTCCAGTGGCACATCTTCCGGCACGTTCAAACGTTCCATCATGGACTTAAGCCTGTCGCCACCAAACAGACGCATGAGTTCGTCTTCCATGGAGACGAAAAATTGGCTCTCGCCCGGATCTCCCTGACGTCCGGCGCGACCACGTAGCTGGTTATCGATGCGTCGTGCCTCGTGGCGTTCTGTTCCAAGGATCACCAGTCCACCGAGTTCTTTGACACCTTCGCCAAGTTTGATATCTGTTCCGCGACCGGCCATGTTCGTCGCAATCGTGATCGTTCCTTTTTGTCCGGCATTGGCGACGATATCCGCTTCTTTATCGTGCTGCTTGGCATTCAAAACCACGTGCGGGATCTTCATGTCGGTGAGCAGGAAACTCATCGCTTCGGATTTCTCGATCGACGTTGTACCGATGAGAACCGGCTGGCCTTTTTCGTGACGTTCCTTGGCGATGCTAGCAACCGCTTCGAACTTGGCTTTGACAGTTCTGTAGACCGCATCGGCCTTGTCGGCGCGGACCATGTTTCTGTGCGTGGGAATGACAATCGTATCGAGCTTATAGATCGACTGAAATTCCTCCTCTTCGGTCTTGGCAGTTCCTGTCATACCCGCAAGTTTTTCGTAGAGGCGGAAATAGTTTTGGAATGTGATAGTCGCCAGTGTCTTGCTTTCGCGCTGCACCTCGACTCCTTCTTTCGCTTCGATAGCTTGATGCAATCCGTGCGAGTAACGACGACCAGGCATCAGGCGACCCGTAAATTCATCCACGATGATGATCTCCCCTTCTTTGACGACGTAATCCACATCGCGCTGGAAAATGGCGTGCGCTTTGAGCGCCTGTTCAATGTGATGCACTTCCTCAAATCCGCGCTCGGTATAGATGTTTTCCACACCCAGCAATTGTTCCATGTGACGAATACCTTCCTCGGTGAGTGTCGCTGCACGTTGCTTTTCGTCTTTCTGGAAATGCACCTCCGGCTGCAGCTGCGTCACATACTGCGCGTACTGGCTGTATTTGCCGGTACTCTCGCCGGCGGGCTGACTGATAATGAGCGGCGTGCGCGCTTCGTCGATGAGGATGGAGTCTACTTCATCCACAATCGCGTAGTGGAGCGTGCGCTGGACCTGGCGCTCGAGCGTGATACTCATGTTGTCGCGCAGGTAGTCGAATCCGAATTCGTTGTTGGTGCCGTACGTCACATCAGCTGCATACGCTTCTTTGCGCCCATCGTGGGGAATGCCGTGAACGATAATACCAACCGTGAGTCCGAGTGCTTTGTAGAGAAGTCCCATCCAAGTTGCATCGCGCTTGGCGAGGTAATCGTTAACCGTCACAACGTGCACGCCTTTTCCGGTGAGAGCATTCAAATACACCGGCAATGTACAGACGAGTGTTTTACCTTCTCCTGTGCGCATTTCGCCAATACACCCACGATGCAGTGCAATGCCGCCCAAAATCTGCACATCGAATGGAATCATGTCCCACGTAAAGGTCTGCTGACCGATTTGCATAGTGGAACCGACGAGCAGTTCGCACGCGCGGATAGCGGTCGCAAATGCCTCGGGTAAAATACTGTCGAGACTCTCGCCCTTGGCGACGCGATCTTTGAATTCCTGCGTTTTCTTAGGCAGATCGTCGAGCGTGAGTGCAGCAATAGCCGGCGTTGCCTGCATAGTACGAACATCCTTGACCATCGGCCACAGTTTGTTGAGCTCTTTTTTATTGGGGTCACCGAGTAACTTATTGAGAGAATCCATGATAGCCATATGGTTGCAGTGTAGCGAAAAATGAGTGCATACAGTAGCAGAAAAACCCTACCGAAACACACTCAAATCGAAACAATTTATGCAATTTCTACAGCCAGACGAGACATCAACGCAGCAGTCGCTTGCTCAACTGAAGTAACAACAGCAACAACTTGCGAATGTGAGCGTAGCACCCGCTCTTGCTCAGGTGTCATTTCCATAGCGCTCGGAACAACAACAGTAACAGGAAGCTGCACGCCTCTCATAACTGCGTCAACGTACTCTGCAAACGGTGGCAAGTGACTAGGGAGTTGCTTTTCGGGAACGCGAGCCATTTCAAGAACTGCCCCCTGCACTCCTTCACCGTCTGCAATGTGCAGAAGCTGATTTTTATCCTCTGGACGATGAGGAGTCGCAACGATGCGTGCAATAATTGGCAAGACACTATCGCGGACTGCACCTACCTGTTCTCGCACTGTGTCTGGCATAAAAGGCTCTTCGCTTCCGTTACGACCATATAATGTAACAAGTGTATGGCCATCCATTTGAAATTGCTGATCATCTGATTCGACTGACATAAAAGAAGAGGTAAAAAGATAGTGCCTCTGTATAGAGCTCACTTTCTTCCAACGCCATTTTCTGAGTAAAAATATATATTTATCTATATTTCTGTTATATTTATAACACTATGTTGCGCCTAGCTGATGTGATAGAGGACGTGTGTCTGGGAAATCCTTTACTACAATTCGGTTTACAGCACCGGCTTTTGAATCTCTCACAGGTTGCTGCATACATTCAACCGCTGCTGGAAGTGAAAGCGAAGAAAGAAGTGCAAACACAGACAATTCTGATGGCACTGTCGCGCTTGCAAAAACGCATGAAGAAAACGAGCACAGAGCGCGACGATTTTCGTATCAAACATCTGTTCATCCAGAGCAATCTCACTACCAGTACATTTGCAAAAACTCCGACGATTCACAGTGCCGCACAAGAAGTATACGCACAAATCCAAGCGAAAAAAGGGTTCATCGCCATCTCCGAAAGCATCGGCGAAATAACACTGATTACCGAAGATCAATATGAATCGTTGATTCATGATTTGATCAAAGCCAAGCCAAAATTCAGCCACAGTCACTTAAGCTCTATCGGTGTGACCTTCGATGAAAAATATACGACGATCCCCGGCTTCATCTACATCATCTTGCAGCAATTACTTTTGCTGCATATTAACGTCATCGAAATCACATCCACGTTTACCGAAATCGTTTTATATATTGATGAAAAAGATACGAAGATGGCGTTTGAGGCGTTGCACCGTTTATTTGTGCGCAAATAAACGGAACTGCCAAAGACCAACTCTCAACTCTCAATTTTTTGGTAGTTGGTTTTTGGAAATTGGGAGTTTACGCTTCGCGTCCATACCACGGCACTAATGTCTGATTTGGCTTATAATCAAGCTTTATCAGCAATTCCGATAGCACCGATTCCACACTCAGCAAATCCGGCACCTCAGATACTTTCAAAATCTCCCGATGTTCCGGAATTAATTCACCGACAAATATTGATTCAGGTTCAATCATCGCCTTTGCATCATCAATGCTGATCAATTGCGCCTGTGGCCACTGCACTGCAAACTTCCCAAATCCACGAATGAACAAAAGCGCTTTCTTAGTGGAATGCAGCCAGACAAAATCTTTTTGATGATGAGCACACGCCGACTGCAAATCACTACCGTGCAAACCAGCTGACGGAATACCGAGCGCAAAGCTAAGTGTATTGCAGAGCGCTGCGCCCACACGCAAACTCATAAATCCACCCGGCCCTTCCAGCAGTGCAATATGTGTTAGATCATGGAGCGTCAAATTTGCATCAGCAAGTAAGCCTGAAATGGCTGGCATAAGACCTGCTTCATCGGTATTTTCTGCTACCGAATTGGTACCAAGCACCTGCTTTTCGTCCACAATGGCGAAAAAAGGCGAGCTGCCGGCGATAGCTATAAAGAGGATTTTCATTGATAAATAAGCCAAACATACGGTACCATGAACCAAAATGATTGTAAAAGTTTGACAATTTCATATAATTGTTTCATATGAAACGTTCATCACCTTTATCGCCTACACGAATGCAAAATCCTGTAAGACCAGGCTATGTGCGAGTGGAAAAAGACAATAATGTGTATGAAGTACCATTGAGAGATGGTCAGGATCAAAGAAAGAGCAAAATGACTCAAGCTCTCTGGAGACTTCGCTGCGACTTTGCTGAGACCATGGCATTATTGGAAATGCCGAAGACGAGCATCGAGAACTCAGTAGAAGCGCTTATGACAAGAATCACGGACCAATTGAAGGAAGTCCTTAAAATAA
>JAGOTD010000004.1:0-118184 GCA_018061945.1 Candidatus Peribacteraceae bacterium
GAGCAAAATGAGCAGCGCCTGATCGTCGGATGACATGGTCCACAGACTATCGTGCAAGCTGAGCATGGCATCTTTCTCTTCATCGCTGAGCCAATAGAGCGTGGGCAAATACACGGTATCCACGTCCGCACTGTGCGACGCAATCGCTTCCTCGATTACATCGTGAGACGTTTTTATAAGTAGTTTGAACGTGAGGTTTCCAAACCACCACAGCGACATAGCGCGGCTTAAGAGGCGCAGATAGATCTCAAGCATCAAGCCATCGGCAACCGGCCGGGCGCCTGTTGCGTGGTACAGGTAGGCGAAGAAAATATCTTTCGTCTCGTCCATGAAGGACAAGAAATCTTTGGCACCTTTTTTGATGACCGCCAGATTGATGGTCTGCGACGCACTCTCTTGCACGGGTGCAAGCGAGTTCATGCCGGCAGGTGGCAGGAGAGTCTCGCTCATGCGGAAATACGGAAGAGGTTGCGCTGGAAGAAATCCACGAATCGATCAAACGCATTGAAATTCTGCTGCACATCTTTCTCCAGTCTGTCGGTGTAGGCGTAGATTTCCTGAATGGCGCTGCGCACCGCTGTATCACTGAGCGTCTTGCTAGCAGAGAGTTCCTGCAGCTTCATCTCCAGATTTTTCCACTGTGTGCGCGCTGCTATTTGATCGGCCTGCGGCAAGCGCTGGATGAGATTATCGATATGCGTCGTGCGGCTGGCAACCCACGCACTTAGTGCTTCCATCTGCTGCGGTGGTGTACCGGTACGCAGAATACGCGCTTCGTTAGACACTGCACGATCAGCAAATGTATCGATTGCCTTCTCGCCGGCTGCCGCTTTTTTGTCACTCTCTTTGGCCATCTGCAAAAACTGATCCGTATCGGGCGGCACCGCATCGAGCGTGGCAATATCGACTCCGCCCTTGCGCATAACCTCCGCAAGACGATCGACTGCTTTTAGAATTGCCTGAATACTCTCTGGCGATGCATCGGTTGCAGCTGTCGCATCACTGATCTGCTGGAGTGCGAGTTGCAAATCGGGCTGCGACACCTGTGGATAGAATGCCGTAATATCGCTTGCCTGCAATTGCTGAGTTTTTTCGTAGACCGCCTTGAGTGTGGGCTCCACGTCGGCGGGCGCAACCGCTTTCTCGCTAATTGCCTGCGCAAGAGTCGCAATTTTTTTGATTGTCTGCACATCGTTCTTCGCCAGATCTTTCTGGACGGACGCAATGGCGCTGCGTTGCTCGCTAAAGAGAGGGGACAGAGTATCGCTACTCACGCGGGCAAACAGCGTATTGATACCCGGGTTTCCAGTAAGTGATAGATTGGCCAGCTGCACAACTGCCGCCGAGACACTTGTCACCAGTTCCTCCGGCTTCATTCCTTGTTTGATGACGATGTCTTCGGTAAACGGAGTCACGAGTGCGGTCATCGCCTGGAAATACGCATCGTTGGTATCGCGCGTTGCAATGACTGTTTCCAGCGCCTCACTAAGAGCAGTTAGCTGCGCCGCCTGTGAGCTGGTCAGCTTGCTGCCTTGCACCACGCGATTGAGCGTAAGCATGAAAGACTGATCGAACGACGCTTCGGTTTTAAGTTCATTGGCTGTCTTCATCAATGCCGCCACTGCGGCCATAGCGCTGGCGTTAGTGCTACTTACCGGCGCGGAAATGGATGAGGAAAAGACCGACGATTGGGCGACAGATGATTGCACAGCCGATCGCGAGGATCGCACGCTACTAGAAAGAGATGATGACGAGAACGAAGATGAGCTGGAGGATGAGAACGCGACACACACGCTCGGCATCGCGGCACTATTGCTGCAGATAAATCCGCTTTCGGTGCGACAAGTTTCGTCGCAACCGTCGCCACCGATTTGATTGTTGTCATCGCATTGTTCGTTGCTGCCTACAAAACCGTCGCCGCAGTAGCGCAGCTGACAGGTGCTGGAACACTGATTATCGAACTGTCCGTTACTTGCGCCAGTATCGCACTGTTCGCCACTACCTTCGTCGAGGATACTGTCGCCACATCGCACAGTCGTACAGTTTGCACGACACATGCTGCCGTTACCGTTATCGACGCCTGCATCGCATTGCTCCCCAGATTCTTGTAAGCCATTGCCACATACACCTTCGGTCATAAATGGTTCTATTGATGACGAAGGCTCCCGTGGCTCTTCCAGGTTCGTGGCACCAAACGATGTCTGACTATTGAACGCCCAAATACAGAGGGTCAACAAGACAACGGTAGGAGTGAGAACTAGGCCGACAGAAAGAGGGGATAACTGTTTAGACACAGATGTTTGTTTAAAAATCTGTTTAGTATAGCAGAAAAAGGTCTCAAAGGGAACAAAAGACTCAAAGGATGTACTAAGCAAATACATACGGACAAGAAGCAGGTCCCAAGAGAGTGAGACAGCATTCCTTTGTTTCGTCTGAGTCCTTTGAGTCTTCTGAGTCCTCATCTGAGTCTTTACCAAAAATCCGACCCAATATCCTTGAGATGCTTTTCCACCTTGTCTTTTGCCACGCAAATAATATCGATACGACCAGGACCGTCGTAATCATGTAGCGCCACCCAGTGACCGATCGCACGACGCAGGCGATGACGTTTTACTTTGCCCACAGCCGTTTCAATGGGATAAGCGATGGATGAACGCGTGCGTGTTTTTACTTCCACAAACACGATCATCTGCTCGGCTTTATCGTACGCAATAATATCGATTTCATCATGCTTAAAGCGGGTGTTGCGCTCGCGGATTTCATACTGATTTTTCAGAAGGTAATCACACGCGATTTGTTCGCCTTTGGCGCCGAGGAGGAGGTGGTCAGCCATGTGAAGAGTCTAGGAGAGCAAAGAGGGAGGAGGCAATGAAAGATCTGAAGGCGACGTACGAATTATGAATTACGATTTGTATCATATTCGTACTTCGTAATTCGAGCATCGTAATTCGTATTCGACAATATTTCTCCCTCTTGTCTCTTGCTTCATGGGTGTACAAATGTACACTCACGGCACTTTACAACCTCCTCCCTGCTCCCATGCTCACACAACTCCTCTCCTTTGCTCCTATTGGCGTGCACTCTCAGCCCATTCAAGTCGAAATCGGCGTCACGCCGACATCCGTCGAAGGAAAATTTTTTATTGTCGGCCTTGGCGATACAGCCGTACAGGAAAGCAAGCAGCGTGTGATTATGGCACTCAAAAGCAGCAACTATCGTTTCCCGATGGGCCGCGCGACGAATGTAAATCTGGCACCGGCGCACATCCGCAAAGTCGGTTCGCGCTACGATCTGCCGATTGCGCTCGGCATTCTGCAGAGTAACGGCTCGATTATTTTGCCAGAAACCGCTCTTAAATCGACAGCTTTTATTGGCGAGTTAGCTTTTGATGGATCGCTGCGCCACTGCAGTGGTGTGCTATCGGCTGTCATGGCGTGCAGACAAATGGGCATTGAATCGATTGTCGTACCTGCTGTAAATGGACCGGAAGCGATGCTCGTTCCCGGCGTACGCGTTATTGCAGCTGCATCCCTGCGCGAAGCGATTGCGTGTTTATCAGGCGAGCAGGAATTGCCGGTAATCGATGCCCCGGCGTCGCATGTTTTGAATATGCTGGAAGTAACGGATTTCGCCGATGTTCGCGGACAGGCGCAGGCCAAGCGCGCACTGGAAATCGCAGCAGCCGGCGGACACAATGTGCTGCTTTCCGGTGCGCCAGGCTCGGGTAAAACGCTGCTTGCCAAAGCGCTGTGCGGCATCTTGCCGCCACTCTCGCGCGATGAAGCGCTGGAAGTAACCGGCATTTATTCAGTTGCCAATTTACTGCCGTCATCTACTCCTCTGATTCTCAGACGCCCCATGCGCACCGTGCACCACACAGCGAGTGGCGTTGCCATTGTCGGCGGCGGACAGAATCCGGCACCAGGCGAAATATCGCTAGCTCACCGCGGCGTGCTGTTTCTCGATGAACTCGCGGAGTTTCCGACTCAAGTATTGGAAGTGCTACGTCAGCCACTGGAAGACCGATGCATCACCATCAATCGCGCGAGTGGGAGTGTGACGTATCCCTCCGATTTCATTCTGGTCGCCGCTATGAATCCGCCCAAATATTCGTCGGCGTCACCCGAGCAAATGAAAAAACGTATCAGTGCACCACTGCTCGATCGCATCGATTTAACAATCGATGTGCAGCCAGTCGATGTGGACGACCTGCAACGCAAACCCGATGCATCGGCCGAAACAAGCGCGCAGATACGCGCGCGAGTACTGCAGGCACGGCAGCGTCAAGCAGAGCGCTTTGCCAAGCAATCCATTTCGACCAATAAAGAAATGAGTGTGAAAGATCTAGATATTTTTTGCCCACTGGAAAAGGCGAGTGAAGCCCTGCTCAAACAAGCAGTTGCCAGACTCAATCTCTCGGCACGCAGTTATCATCGGACCATCAAAGTCGCACGGACGATTGCGGATTTGGAAGGCAGTGAGCACATCAAAACGATGCACGTTGCCGAAGCGCTGCAATATAGGCAGGCGGTGGGAGTATGAACGAGAATATGGCCTTAAAATTATCCGGCTGAAAAGAATGTAGAACTGAGAACGATAGAACGTAGAATTCTACGTTCTACATTTTGTGTTCTATCGTTCTTTATAACTCGTCCCTCTCCTTCCACTCCTTCCAGTCCTCTTGTATTCTACCGCCATGCACTACGCCGATCGCCTCCAAGCTGCCATCTCTCAAAAATCTCCCGTCTGTGTCGGGCTCGATCCGGTCATGGAAAAATTGCCGCAGGGAGTGGATAGAAGCATCGAAGGTATTCGCGATTTTTGCTACGGAATCATCGAGGCAACCAAAGATATTGCCGCGGCCATCAAACCACAAATGGCGTATTTTGAACTTCTCGGTTGGCCAGGCATGAAATTATTTTTCGAAGTCTGTGAGTATGCCAAAAACAGGGGACTCATCGTGATTGCCGATGGCAAACGTAACGATATCGGTCCTACATGCGAAGCGTACGCTGATGCGTATTTGTACGATGGATCGCCTATCGATGCACTCACCATTACACCATTTATGGGTTCCGATGGCGTCTTGCCGTTTGTGGACCGTTGCGTAAAAAATGAAAAGGGAATCTATGTGCAGGTAAAAAATAGCAATCCAAGCTCAGGAGAGCTACAAGATTTACCGATTGGCGATGAGGTAGTGCATGAATATCTGGCGCAGCTTGTCGAAGGCTGGGCGATGCATCACATCGGCGAACAGACGAATCTGTCATGTGTCGGTGCGGTTGTCGGCGCCACGTATCCGGAGGAGATGAAGTATCTGCGCACACTTATGCCACATGTCCCGTTTCTTGTGCCGGGCTATGGCGCTCAGGGAGCAACAGCCAAGGATTGTGTGCACGCATTTTTGCCTGACGGTACTGCTGCACTTGTCACCGCCACTCGCTCCATCATCTACGCGGCAAGCGATAAAAACTGGCAAGATAAAGCGGGCGAAGCGGCGGCCGATATGGCCGAGGCGTTGAAGCGATAAATCACCATCAGAGCGCCCCTTCGCGGGCGCGGCGGTTTATAATTCCTGCATCATCAATGCATATCATTTGTTTTTGCAAACGAAACACAGGATGTTTTTATCTACTGCCTGATCTCTTGGCTCTCCATCCATCTAGGAGCGTCTGGCCGTGTGCAATCTACAATACCAACATCGGGGCACGATGCCCCTCCTGCGGATACTAAAAAGCTAAGAAGCTAAACCCTCACTCCTGAATCTACTTCCACAGCGTCCCTGTCGCCAGAGGCGCAGTGCCTTCGATCCAACGATACTCGCCGGAATGATCTGTCCACTGCACAGCTCCCAGTTCGTTTGGATTGCCTGGCTTCACCAGATTCAACTGTAAGCTATTGCCAGCACCTGTCACTGTAACATCGCCCCATAGCTGCAACGTTACTGTCTTGTGGTTCAGAAGTCCCATCGCATCCGGAATATTGGGGCAGGTAATGCCATCTGTCCCAGACGAACAGGTGATATAGTCACCGGTTACAGGATTGCGCAGCGTCCAGCCGCGTACCTCTACTTGCCCTGCTATAACAGGCGTGAAGATGAGCTGAGACAAAGCGATAGTACGGTCTGCAATCATCGCGCCGGAGAACGAAAATGCGGTGAGCATTTGATTATTGCCCGAAGCGAGCACGCCGGTTGCCGGCGACTCGCGCTGGATGCGCGTAATGCGGCCAAATGTCGTCTGGTGCTTTGGGAAAGGAATCGGGAAAACGTTCGTGATGGTATTATTGGTTGTTGCTCCATACGTTGTGACTGTAAACGAGCGAATTTCAAGCAGCTGCTTGGCAGCACCGTTGTCGTTGAGCCCACGCACTGTCGCGCGCGCAACCACATGGACATCTTTGTCGGCTGGCAACGCAAAATCCTGGCCAGGGGTTAACTGCACTTCGTAGATTTGTTTGTAGTCGACGGTGTCGGCTGTTATACGCTGTGTAAGCGACGCAATAAGCGTGCCGTCATCGGTGACAAGATCGATAGTCTTGAGAGCCGGCACGTCGGCGAATAACTTGATCTGCGCCGCGCGCACAAATCCGGATTCACCGTTCATACGCAAAACGCCATCGGCAATGGCATCCGTTTTTGTACCGACAATAAGAAAGTGATTGCTAAGAGGAAAGGTAAAGAGCGATGAAACAGAAGATGCAGAACTCGAGGAGGAGGACGAAGAAGAGGAAACAGAGGATGCAGATGAAGCAGAGGATGAGCTGGAAGTTGAACTCACCGAACTAAATGAACTACTGGAAGAGGAAGAAGAGCTGGAAGACGTGGAAGAAATCGATTGACCCGCTTCGGCCAAGCGATAGTTTTCTAGCTGACCTTGTTTTTCCGCAAGGAAAGCAGCAACGAGCCTGGCGACCTGACCGCGTGTGAGCGGAGAATCCAGACGGATGACCATCGGAATATCGACGTGTCTGTCTGCGGCGGCGCGGTAATACGTCTCAGCCCAATGCTCGCCCTGGTGTGCAGCAAGAATTTTGTAACCGTACATGGTGGTGATCATTTTGAGTGCCTCTCCGTACGACACTGTCTGTGCTGGCTGGAATGATCCGTCGGTGTAGCCTTTTACCCAATCATTATTTTTGGCAGCACAGATGTACGGACTAAACCAATCTTGTGTACGGACATCGGAAAAACAAGTGGCGCCTTTGCTTGCATCAAAATTCGGAATACTTGATCCAAGGCTTGCTATAGCCATTTTCAAAAACTCAGCACGATTGATACTCCGACTCACGCCAAAGTAATTATTGGCGTACCCTCTGGTGATACGTTCATTGGTCAGCACGTTGATGCCGGCAGCTTCTTTGGAAAGCGGCTTCACATCTTTGTAGGCGGTGTGTGATGTAAAATCCAATGCGAATGTAGTCATTGGAATGAGCAGAGCGATAGTGGTGAGGGAGGTTTTGAGTTTCATAGGTGGTGAGTATACATGAAGGGATAAAACAGAAGTAAGAATTTAGACGTAAGAATCAAGGACTATTCTGGGTAAGAACAAAGCCATTATCTCTGTGACGTTCAATGGAGTCTTTTCATTACAATTTCATTCCGGAGGCACCTACCGTTTCTTGGCGAATTCTGCTATACTAGTAAGATTTATTCACACTCACACACATGCGTCTTAAAACCCCTCCGCCAAAGCCGATTCTGCTCTTTGCACTCAGCGGCTCTCTTGTGATGATTATTCTGTCGATGGTGTTTCCGGATGTGCGTGCGTCAATTGTGGAACTGACACTTGGTGGCGACGAACCAGCGCAGGTTTTAACGCAGAATCCTTTGAGCATTGTGACACTCACACAGTCGGCCGTACTCGCGACAATTGATACCAATACTCTGCGCGCCGCAGACGCAGAAAATAACATTCGCGAGGAATCGATGCCTGCTCCTGGCCCGCAGGCGCGCGCAACCACTACGAGAGCCGCCAGTTTGCTTGATACGTTTTTCCAGGCGATGCCAACTGAGCAGGAAACATCGGCAGCAGCATCAGCAACAATTTCATCGAGCAGCACTCCTGCTTCATCGATATCTTCGAGTGCCGCTGCGTCAACTGTCGCTATCACTGCACTGCAAGAAAGCGTTCAAAGACTGTCTAGCACACTCGAAAGCGAACAAGACGCTGTCGCTGGGGCAATCGGCGTTCCGGTCGTGCAATCGTTTACTCTCACGATCAATGCGTTTACCGCCGCTCTCACACCGGCGCAGATCGAATTACTCCGCAGTGATCCGCGCGTTGCAAGCGTCGAGGCCGATGAACGAGTGGAAGTAGTACTCGATCGATCGGTAGGACAAATGAGCGCCAATGCTGCGTGGCTTAAAGATGCAGCCGGAAATACGTGTGCCGAGAGCGGCCAGCAGTGCGTCACGGGCAAGAATGTCAAAATCGGTATCATCGATACGGGTATCGACTACACACATACCGATCTGGGCGGCTGTGCCGGCGGACTGTGTAAAGTGAAAGGCGGATACAACTTGCTGACAGCGACAGATCCGTGGATTGATGACAACGGCCATGGCACACACGTTGCTGCAATCGCAGCCGGTAACGGCGTGCTCAAAGGTGTTGCACCGGGCGCGTCGCTCTACGCCTTTAAGGCGATGGATAAATTTGGCGCCGGCACCAGTTCCAAAATTATCGCCGCCATCGAAAAGGCGATCGACCCCAATGGCGACAGTGACATTACCGATCGTATGGATGTCATCAATCTGAGTATCGGCTGTACCACGTGTCATAACCCCGACGATGCCATGAGCCGCGCTGCCGACTTGGCAAGTGCTGCCGGCGTTATCGTAGTAGCTGCCTCGGGAAATAATGGCCCCGAAGACGGAACGGTAAATTCGCCGGGAGTCGCTCGCAGCGTCATTACCGTTGGCGCCGTCGATCGCGACGGTATTCCGAGTAACTACACAGCACATGGCCCGACACTCGCGTTTACCATGAAGCCCGATATTCTGGCGCCTGGCAGCAGCATTTGCTCCGCCAAAAAAGTCGGCACAACACTTGGTACCGACTGTCTCGATAGCAACCATATGGCGCTCAGCGGTACGAGTATGGCTGCTCCGCACATTACGGGTTTAAGCGCGCTCATCCGTCAGGCACATCCAGACTGGACGCCGGCGCAAGTGAAGTTCGCTATGCGTTCGACGGCCAAAGGCATGACAAATTTTGATGCACGCACGGTCGTCGCAAACGGCTACGGACTTGTTGATAGTCTGAAAGCCGTCATCAGCAATTACACCTATGAACCGATCAATCTCCAAACCGCTGGCGGATTCGACGGCAAAATCGATATCAAAGGAACCATCGGCATGCCAAACATTGCCTCCTACAAGCTAACCGCACTCTCACTGTCCTCCACAGACTCCATTGTTCTCACAAACATCAATCATGCGCCGACGAGTGACACACTGTTACAGCAGTACGATACAATTCGCTTAAAAGCCGGTGAAAAATATATTCTGACACTGGAAGTAACCGATACAGCGGGGCGCGTGCAGCGCGATGCCACGCTGTTTTATTCCACGCGTGCGTTGCCCCTTGCTGGTACCGATATCGCCATCACGCGCAGCGGACCTGCCAATATTGCGCGCGGAGGAAGCGGTACATTTATAGTACAGGTACAAAACCGCGGCACCAGTAACGCACCGTCTGTGACGGTGAGCGATTACTATCCTACAAACAACGCCTTTACGCTGATAGCAAGCAAGAGCACGCCCGGCTGCAAGCAGACCGGTATCTCTGCCGTTCGCTGTGACATCGGCGCTCTGGCACCCGGCGCAAGTACGACTCTCACACTCGTCTACGCTGTGGCTCTACCCGCAGCCTGCACCAGTCAAACACTGCAGAGTTATGCGTACGCCGCCTCCACAGTACCCGATCCCGATACCAGCAATAACCGCACACCGGTACTCGGCACCAATGTGACGTGCCCGCTCGCCGATGTCTCGATTGCAACCGCAGGGCCGACTGCCACCATGGTCGGCGAACCGATGAGCTATATGTTTATTATCGGCAACGCCGGTCCAAGTATCGCAAAGAATGTGCGCATGACCACGACACTGCCTGCCGGACTGGTGCTAGGGAGCAGTAACGATAGCAGCTGCAAAAAGAATGCAGCCGGGACACTCACTTGCAGCGCGGCAACACTGGCACCCGGTATCACCAAAACAATTCTCGTAACCGCACACATTGCCTCCGGCACTGCCTGTCCGGGTACTGCACCGACACAAGCGAGTGTGACGAGCTCCGTGAATGATCCGCAACCGGGGAACAATGCATCAACACCTATTGCCACCACCTTCACGTGCAGGCCAGATGTAAGCCTCACTCAATCGGGCCCATCGTCTGTGACCCAAGGCTCGACTCTTACCGACACGGTGATCCTTACCAACAACGGCACACTCACTTCGGCTGCCATGAGCATTAAAATGGCTGTTCCAACCGGAACAACATTCAAAGCAGCGCCGCTTTCCTCGTCTGGCTGCACAGCAGCTGGCGGGACTGTTACGTGCAAAGTAAGCCCGCTTGCTGCGGGTGGTACTGCGCAGTACGCCATTGCGTTTCAGGCAAACACCGCCTGCAATACCACTATTACAACTTCTGCCAGCGTCAAACAAAACGCGCCGGACGCCAATCCTGCAAATGATAAAGCTCTGCCAGATATTACAACAACTGTGCTCTGCCCATAGCAAAGTGTAGAGCCGTATCAAAAAATTATCTGAGTCCGCTGAGGCAGGGGTTGGGTTAAGCAAATCCCAATAACCAATAAACCAACTACCAATCTATCTTGGGATTTGGTCGTTGGAAGTTGGTAGTTGCGATTTCCAGCATGTATGCTGGCCATATGGTCCTGTAGTTCAACGGATAGAACGACCCTCTCCTAAGGGGTAAATGCAGGTTCGATTCCCGCCAGGACCACCATTCGACTCTCCGACTAGAAAGATCGCTCATGGCAAGCCACGAAGTATGCGCTTTGCGCAACTTCATGGCAGGCCACGAAATTCGCTGCGCGAATAATAAGGCAGCGCATACTTCGTGCCCTGTAGTCGTGCGAAGCACGTACTACGGGGCTATAATTACATACATGTTTATTGTGTATGTTCTGCGCAGCCTAAAAAATAGCCAACTATATGTCGGATATACGACAAATCTGAAACAACGTATCGAAACACATAATAAAGGCAGTGTTACATCTACCAAAACGAAGCGTCCTTGGAAATTAATATTTGCCGAAGCATATATTTCACAGGCAGATGCTTTGCGACGGGAGAAATATTTCAAAACCACTCAAGGAAAAAATGCTCTAAAACATATGCTCCGAATAACGTTAAAGCTTCCGAATGAAAGCAACCTTCATGTGCCTTCGCAACAAATCTGAGTTCATTCTTCTCCCCCCAACTGCCCATAAAAACTCTCATGCGCATTCAGGAAATCTTTGGTGACGCGGAAATAATTCCGATACCAGTTTTACCATGCAGGCAGTGATTGACGAACGCTGCTAATCAGGTTCATGCTATAGCCGTGCCCGAAGCCACCACTCTCGGCGTCACCACATTTGACGATGTCACCATCATCCATATTTTGCTGCACGCAGACCATAGTGAAGATAGCCTTGATGCCATGGAAAACGAACTATCGCGTGTCGTTCGAAAAGCAACACTAGTACGAGCGAATACTATTTTTCTTCTGAGCTTTCATGCAACCGACAGCATAAGCGAACTGATGGTAAGTGTGCTGCTGAGAATTGGCGAAGAGATCAAGCTTTTTGGCGGCAAACTTCATATGTGTCTGCCCGATGTAAAAATGGATGAAGCAGCTCGTATCGGATTGCAGGATTTTGTTTTACCAGGGGCCGGCGGCTGCATTGCATCTGCCTGTGCGCTATGCACAAAATATACGCCAAAGAATAAAGATTGAGGCATGTGGATCGATTGTATTACTGCCCCAATATCACCACCTGACGATTGTCCTGTGGCAGAGAACTCTGCTTGAGCTTGAGTTCGGATACCGTCTCGACGTTTGAGGCGCCACAAGCCTTGGCTGCAGCAGCGGTATCGCCGCCTTCGACCGGGAACAGCATAATGACGCGTGGATCGATGGCTTCGACGAGTGTTGAGAGTTTTTTGGCATCGCCGGCCGCAACGACGAGAATGTCGATGTTGCCAAGGCCTTCCACTTCGCTATCGGACCAATCCAAAATCGGCGCATCGATGAAGGCAAAGCGCATGCCTTCCTGTTCGCACGAATACGAAACCTGCTGACCGTCTTTCTGGCCGACTCCGCGCATGATCATACCGCCAATGTCGTACTCACCAGGCCAGCTGACTGTCTTTGGCTGCAAATTTTCTTCCGGATGACTGAGGAGCACCCACTGATCTTTGACAGCGGCTTTTGGAAAGACAAGGAAAGAAATTTCCGGACCGGTCACTTCGCACACGGCGTTTTTGGAGGCAGAGAAGGTAATCATGGCTTTAGAGTAGCATAAAGGGGTAAGGCATAGAAAGGCTCGGGCGCGAATTACGAATCACGAATTATGAATTACGTATAAATAAATATCAACATAAAGGCAGCTCGAAGCCCTTTCTCTAACCCTTAACCCTAACCCAAACCCTATTTTCTGCTCTTCACCTTCGCCGTTTCTTTGCTGACCTTCGCCTTAAGCGGCGCTTCGACGATGGCGGAGATTTCTTGCTGACGCGTGATACGTGCGCCAAGAGCCTGCAATTTGGGAACCAGCTGATCGTAGCCGCGTTCGATGTACTTCACATCGGTTACGATGGTTTCGCCGTGCGCACAGAGTCCTGCAAGCACCATAGCGGCGCCGGCGCGGATGTCGTTACTGGCGACCATGCGGCCTTGCAAAGGAGTCGGGCCAATGACGAGTGCTTGATGAGAGTTGAGGATTTCGATATGGGCACCCATTTTTTCCAGCTCGTAGAGGTAAGCCATGCGGCCTTCAAAGAGCACCTCGAAGATGCGGCTCACGCCTTGTGCCTGGGTCATAGCGACACCAAACGGTGCCTGTAAGTCGGTTGGAAAGCCCGGAAAGATATTGGTTTGGACGCGCAAAGCCTTGAGGCTGGATTCGTTACCATGGACATGCAAGACACCAGAGCCATCGAAGCGACACTTGCCGCCCATGCGTTCGCACGCATTCAAGAATGAGAGGAGATGACTACGCTCCACTCCGTGAATGCGCACGTGCCCACGTGTGACAAGGCCGGCAATCACAAAGGCGCCCGCTTCCAGATAATCGGAAATAACGGTGTGTTGGCCGCCACCGATCTTCTTTTTGCCGCGAACAGTAATCGTGTGCGTGCCTCGACCGATAATAGTAATGCCGCGCGACGCCAAAAAATCGCAGACATCCTGCACATGCGGCTCGGCGGCTGCCAGTTCTACCGTTGTTTCGCCTTCCACCAGTGCTGCGGCCAAAATAACGTTCTCGGTTGCGGTGACAGAAAACTCTGGAAGTACAATTTCGCGTGCGCTGAGTGTGCCTTCTAGGCAGAGAGTGTTATCGGTACACAAATCTTTGGCACCCATTTGGACAAACGCCTGAATGTGGGCATTCACCGGCCGTTTGCCGAGCACACATCCGCCCGGATACGCCATTTCGACGCGACCGAAACGGGCCAGAAGTGGTCCCAGCAACACAATAGAGCCACGTAACTTGGAAACAAGATCGTGAGGGATTGGCTGATTGTTGAGCTTGGTGGCGTCTACTGTAACCGTATTGTCGATAAAGGACACTTTCGCCCCTAAAAACTTGAGAATCGAGATCATTGTTTCAATGTCCGAAAGCCGTGGAACATTGTGAAAAACTGATACTCCTGAGCAGACGACAGAGCCGGCCAGAAGCGGCAAAGCAGCGTTTTTGGAGCCACTGATAGTGACATCCCCCATAAGCGGAATACCGCCCTGGATGCGATAACGGATATCCATAGACTGAGATGGTAGCATAAATGGAGCGCAAAATCGAAGATAGAAAGGAGAAAAGACGCTCCGGACTGGGTATTTGTTATCAAACAACAAAACTGGAGTTTGCTATGGACCTAGCCGGAGCGTCTCGACTGGATCAAAAATCTTACTGCATCTTGGCTATGATAATTGTAAAGACGCTCCGGCCACACTCAATACATACACCTGATCAATCATTCTGATTTCATCTCCTAATCTTGGAGCGTCTCGACTGGATCGATAATCCAGATCATCTCGCCGCTCGCTTCCTCCGCCAATCCAAAAAACCCTGTAGCAACAATAATCCGGCGCCAATCGTGATCAGGCTATCGGGCACATTGAAGATGTAAAACGTACCGACCTGAAAATAATCCGTCACAAATCCATTGAGCAAACGATCGACCATATTGCCGAGTGCGCCGCCAACAATCAGGCCGAATGCAACGGATAGCAGGCGCGACTTGCGTTCGTGCCAAGCGGAGTAGATAACGAGCCCGAGTGCCGCGACAATAACGAGCTCCTGCCACGGAGAGGAGATGCGAATGCCGTAAGCGATGCCCGGATTATGGACGAGCTGTAACCCGGCAAACTCACCGATGATTGCAATGCGCTGTGTGAGGTGCGATGCCCAGACGTTGCACAAAAACCCCAGAATAAATGCAACGATGCTGGTGAAAAGAAAAATCAAAGGAAGGCAGGAAAGTGAGAAAGGGCAGGAAAGGCAGGAAGGTTTCAAGATTTTTATTCTTCGCACCTGTTTACTTCAATCAATTCATGAGTTCATTCGTTCATTCCGCCTACACCAATATCAATCACGCATACACACTTACAGGCAACGTGCACAGTAGCATTGTTACGTTGTCTTCGCATCGCAAATTCTTGTGATTCCTGTTTCTTGCTCCTACCGGCATGCGCTACCATGTCGCCTCATACCACTTCGCGTTTGAAGCTCCATGACTCCACATCAAGATATTTTGTATGCTGATTGGCTGAGACAAACGCTTCGCGGTACGAGCAGTGCAAATAGAGGGCTTTTTGTATCTGGCGCTTTTCTATTACAGACTTGTATTTCGTATGTTCCGCAAAGCTGATTTTCTCCTGCTTGGCATTGCTCTTGGCTTGACGCTGTTTGGTTTGGCGATGATCGGGAGTGTGAGCGTGTTTGAAAGCTACCAGCAGACGGCTTACTTTGTGGCTACCAATAGAGGCGGATGGACCGTGCCGTCCAATTCTTTTTACCTGCTGCGCAGCTTTATGCACGCACTCGTCGCACTGGGAGCAATGGGTGTAACCACTCTCATGCCGTATCACTTTTGGGAAAAGCATGCGCGCGTGCTGTTTGTGGGAAACCTCATTTTGCTGCTGCTGCTCTTTATTCCGGGTCTTGGCATCGGTAACGATTATGGAACAGCGCGCAGCTGGCTACAGCTGCCGTTTTTCACGGTACAGCCGTCCGAACTGCTCAAGCTCACGCTGGTTTTTTACCTCGCTGTCTGGCTGCAAAAGAAAGAATCGAGCATCGCTACGTTCCGCGAAGGCTTTATTCCGTTCGTCGCCCTGCTCTGTCTTTCGACGTTCCTTGTCGCGCTGCAGCCGGATCTGGGAGGATTCCTCATCTTCTCGGCGATTGCGACAACCATGTTCTTCGTGGGTGGCGGCAACATTTTCCACCTGCTGCTTGGCGCGGGTAGCGCTGCGATGCTCGGACTTCCGGTTATTTTGAGCAAAGACTACGTGCTGCGACGCTTTACCGCATTTTTGACTGTGCTGGCGAATCCGGATGATCCGAGCATCCGCGAGGGAACCGGTTATCAGATTTATCAGGCGCTGATTGCCATCGGCAGCGGCGGTATTTTTGGGGTGGGCTACGGCAAATCCATTCAGAAATTCGGCTACTTGCCCGAAGTGCAGTCGGACACGATTTTCGCCGCCATGGCCGAAGAGCTCGGGTTTCTGCGTCTGATTATCGTGCTCACTCTGTTTGGCATTCTGGTCTACCGTGGCTTTCGCATCGCCCGCAACGCGCCCGATCGTTTCGGTTTTCTGGTGGCAACCGGTATCACCATGTCGATTGCGTTTCAAACACTGCTGAACATCTGCGTGAATCTCTCACTCTTTCCTCTCACCGGTATCACGCTCCCGTTCATCAGTTACGGTGGCACATCACTACTAGCGACACTCTCTGGCATCGGCATTCTGCTGAATATCTCCATGCACAGTAATACCGAAGAGGCGAGCGTACGCCGCAGAGTGCGCACCACACACACCTCGGCACTGAAGAGGTTTATTCATTTGTAGAGGATGTGATGATGAGAAGATGAAGAGGATGCAGAAGATTTTGCGATCGTCATTCTCTCTTAATCGAGTTTTCTTTCATTTCCTCAGTCCTAACCCAAACCCTTAACCCTTGCTTCTCTTAGGGTAAATACTGCTATCCTTGATGCATGACAAAGTCTCGTCCTATCCTCTTTTGCGGCGGCGGCAGCCTGGGGCACATCGTACCGTCGATTGCCATTGCGCAGGCGCTTAAAAAACTGGATCCGCAGGCTCAGGTTGTGTTCATCTGCCAAAAGCGTGCCGAAGACATTGCGTTCATCAAGCATGCCGGTTTTACGTACAGGACAATCATTGCCGGAAAATTTCCGCGGGGATTTTCGATCCGCTGGATCACGTTTCCAGTTTTGAGCATCTGCGCACTTGTTCAATCAATCATCATCTTGATGAAACTGCGTCCGCAACTCATCTTTAGTAAGGGCGGATTTGTGAGTCTGCCGGTTTGCCTCGTCGGCTGGCTGATGCGCCTTCCGATTGTGCTCCACGAATCCGATGCGGTGATGGGCATGAGCAACGGCCTCGTAGCGCGTTTGGCCACAACTGTTTGTGTCGGCTTTGCTCATCCCGACGGACTACGCAAAAAAAAGAATACCATCATCACCGGCAATCCAGTTCGTCACATGATCGAAGGCGGCTCCAAAGACGCCGGCAAACGCTTAACCGGATTTTCCGGTCGCAAGCCGGTGATACTTATTACAGGCGGAAGCCAAGGTGCCAAAACAATAAATGACGCGGTCGATGCTCAGTTTGACGCACTACTGAGTGCTGGTGACATCATTCACCTAACCGGTAAAGGCAAAAGGATTGATCGAACCCATGCGCATTATTGGGCGCGCGAAACGGTGCACGATGAATTGCCACATTTGTATGCGCTAGCCGATATTGTTATTACGAGGGCCGGTGCGGGCACGTTGTCGGAATTAGCAGCGGCTCAAAAAGCCGCTCTGGTGATTCCGATTGTGGGCCTTGCCAACAATCATCAGGTAGAAAATGCCAAGCGGCTGCTTAAAGCACATGCTATTCGCTTATTGTGGCAAGATGCCGTGTATTCACTCGCGAACATTGTGAGCGCATTGGTAGCGCATCCCCACGAACTGCGGCGGCTTGGAAAATCGCTGCACGCGTATTTCCCTCCGCATGCCGACACGACAATTGCCAACATCATTCTGGACGCTTGCAAGAAAACACGCTAGCATGCAGACCTGTTTTGCTTTAGTTCGTTACCTCATTTTTATGCGCACATCTTCCTTTATCGTTCCAGTGCTTTTAACTCTCACGCTTGCCGGCTGCGGCGGCGCTAAGACCGACACAAACTCTTCTGCTTCCAGTGCGGCCGCCACCATGAGCGATGGCACCGTTAATTCTACCCCTACTGCTATGTCTTCTTCCGAAGCTGCTCCAACTCCAAACAGTGCCTGGGATGGCAAAATGCTCGCCGGCAAACACACTGTCACAATCAAGACTGACAAAGGCGACATCACTCTCGCGCTCGATGCAGACGCTGCACCAAAGACTGTGACAAACTTCGTTGTTCTGGCCAAATCTGGTTTCTATAACGGCCTCACGTTCCACCGCGTTATTCCTGGATTCATGATTCAGGGTGGCGATCCAAACGGCAACGGTACGGGCGGCGCCAGCATCTACGGCCCAACATTCGATGATGAAATCGTGGCTGATTCTCCTCTCTACAAGACCGGCTACACCGCAGGTGTGATCGCCATGGCCAATCGCGGCATGAACACAAACGGCAGCCAGTTCTTCATTATGGATAAGGATTATCCACTCCCACCGAACTACACCATCTTCGGTCGCGTCACATCGGGTCAGGCAACTGTTACGAACATCGCCAACACCCCACGCGATCCTAACGATGCACCAAAGACGCCGGTAAAGTTCTCGGTTGAGGTAAAGAACTAGGACAGCAGAAAACAACTAATAAAAAAGCGGTGGCTGTACGTACAGCCACCGCTTTTTTGATGCGAGAGATGCACAGATCAAAGCTGCGATGAGATGATGATTGAATGTAAAGACGCGCCGGACTGGATTGTGATCAAGCATAATCGTGACTGGATCTTTCTATGATCCAGTCCGGCGCGTCTCGACGAAGTCTTATCGATCCTCCAATCCAGAGCGCTGCCATGCGAATCTCATGCTACACTCGCACTATGCGCACACGCTTTGCCCCCTCTCCTACCGGCTCGCTGCATATCGGCGGCCTTCGCACTGCCCTGTTTGCCTGGCTCGTTGCCAAGCAGAACAAAGGCACGTTTTTCCTGCGGATCGAAGATACCGACAAAGTGCGAGAAGCGGCCGGATCGATCGAGAATATTGTCAGCACACTCGCGTGGTCAGGGCTCACGCCCGATGAAGGAGTGACGATAGATGAGAATGGTGAGATTGTGGAAAAAGGCGTGCATGGCCCGTACTTTCAGTCCAAGCGACTCGATCTGTATAAAAAATATGCGGATCAGCTACTGGCAAAAGGCCATGCGTATCATTGTTTCTGCACCAGCGAACGACTTGAGCAGATGCGCAAATATCAAACTGAACACAAGCAACCACCCATGTACGACCGCACCTGCTGCGCACTTACGAAAGAAGAAGCAGCTGAACGTGTGGAGAAAGGGGAGAAGTACGTGATCCGCATGAAAGTCCCGCGCAGCGAGAAGATCGAATTCTACGATGAAATTTACGGCAAACTGAGTTTTATGGGCCACACGGTAGACGACCAAGTACTGATGAAATCCGACGGTTTCCCCACGTATCATTTGGCGCACGTGGTGGATGATCATCTCATGAAAACCGATATGGTGATCCGCGGCGAAGAGTGGCTTAGCTCACTGCCGAAGCACTTGCTGCTTTTCAAATTCCTAGATCTGGCACCACCCAAATACGCGCATATGCCGCTGCTGCTGAATAAAGACCGTACGAAACTGAGCAAGCGCCAGAACGATGTCTCGGCGGAAAGTTACCAACACAAAGGTTACTTGCCGGAAGTCGTCATCAACTTTTTAGCGTTACTCGGCTGGAACCCCGGCACGACGCAGGAATTATTTACACTCACAGAACTGATTGATACCTTCTCGCTCGAACGTGTGCAGAAAGCCGGCGCCGTGTTTGATATCGAAAAGCTCGATTGGCTCCAAGGCCAGTGGATGCGAAAAATGCCAAGCGAGGAATTTGCATCTCGCATCAAGCCGATAGTTGCGCAGCAGTTTCCAGCTGCCAATGATGATCAATTATTCGAGCAGCGTGCGGGCCTGATGCAAGAACGCATTACGTTCTTTTCCGAGGCGCCAAGCATGATGAGTTTTTACTACGAAGAGCCAGCGCCAAGTATGGATATTGTCGTGAGTGCCAAGCAGAAAGTGACGCAGGAATTACTGCCCACTATCATGAAGTTATTGATCGATACGCTAGAAGCAATCGACGAAAGCAAATGGACGATGGAAACTCTCTCGAGTGAATTATTTGCTGCCATCGAAAAAGCCGAGCTGAAAAAAGGCCAGGTACTGTGGCCGCTGCGCGCGATTCTCACAGGCCGGGAATATAGTCCAGGCGCATTTGAAGTTGCGACTTTGCTGGGAAAAGAAAAAACTATTGAGCGATTGCATCGATTCCAATAGAAATTACAGTAAACTACGAGCATCCGCTCAACTCTGTTGAGTAGATCTAGTCTGGGTAGCCCTCTGCCCAGCCCGGCGTCTCCTCTTTTTCTATATTGAGGAGGCGCCTGCATTGATCATATTTGACAAATAATTATTTAAATTTATAATATAAAAACGATATCATCGATATCGAACATGGCCTTTTTACGGGAGAGGCTATGGCGCGAAATCGCCTCAGCTCTCAAGAAATAAGGAGGCGTTCTTATGTAAAAACCCCGAGGAGTCTTCTCTGAAGGCTCCACACTAAGGGAATCTCGAGCAGCGTGCCGCGTCGAGATTCCCTTTTTTTCTATACAGAGGAGACGCCTGCTTAAAGATATTTTGTCTTCCATATGCCATATAGAAGATCTATAACTTTTGATAATTGACAAAAAATGAAAGGTACTTACTATAGCCGCTGTCCTCTCTGAGGACGCCGAAAAACATTCCCACGCTCTGGCCGAGACATCGACCAGAGCAGCATCCAAAGGAGGTGCACCGTGCTGTATTCCATCGGTTAGCGGATGGAACTCGCCCCTGGTACCTCGTGTACCAGGGGCGCCTTTTTTGATTGCTGAAAAAAGATTGGTTGGCGCGATACGAGAACTGTTTGACAACTTGCCATTAATAAGGCTCCAAAATAATACCGAGCAATATTTCGAAGGACACGGTGCCTTTGAGCGAGATTCCATGCTCTTTACAAATCCACCACCCCGTTACTGCCGCAAGGCAAGGAGGTGTGAGATGAAAATCTCGACCTAGTGGCCCTTAGTGCTACTTCTCACAGGCCCCGGCGCATTGTATGCAGCGGAGTCTTTTTTCAACACATATTCGTACAGACAAACGTACAAGATATTTCTTCGTGCATACAAACCTTGCTACAATACCCGCCATGCCAGCCCCCGTCCCGCACAAGAATAATGTCGAAGTGAAGATTAATCAGGAAAATGGAAAAGCCATTATCGAAGGCAAGACCAGCGTGCCGTTTAAAGTATTTGTTGGATTGATACTACAACGCAAAGTCCAAAATCTGTTTAAGGATATGCAAAACGAGCCGGTAATTATCAGTTCGGATTTACTCACCAAGCTCGCCAGTTCGCCAGAAGACAAAATGGAAGACAAGAGCAAGCTTGTTACTATCTCGCTTGGCTTTGGCATGCTGATTGGCATATTCTGCAGCGCAGTTTTACTGCTCATTTTAGAACTCTTGCATGTTCGTCTGGATGCTATCGAACTGGGTATCATTCTCGGTGTTTTCGTGGCTGTTGCTGCGGTACTCAAAGTCGTCCAGCGTATGCAAGGTCCCTCTACAAAGCAAAAAATCTACGACGCCATGGAGAAGGTGACGGAGACGTTCTCCAAGTTTTGAGAGAGGCGAAGCAGGTGAGGGAAAAGATTGAGCGAAAAAGTAAGGTATGTACGGTAAGTACAGTAGGTAAGGTATGTAGGTTTTTTGTGTATCTTTTTACCTACCTTACCTACAATACCTACTCTACGTACCTTACCTGCAATACCTACCTTACCTCCCCTTGATCTTCCGCGAGCATTTCCCCATCGGCTCCAAAACCACCATGCGTATTGGCGGCACGGTGCGCTATTATGCCGAGCTTAAAACCCGTGAGGATTGCGAAGAAGCAATCGCATTTGCTGCAGATAAAAAAATACCCATCATTCCACTGGGCTCTGGCTCCAATACGATTTTTACTGATGGAGAAGTGAATGCGCTCGTCGTGCAACTGCGCAACTATTCGGTGGCAATCGATGGAAATTCGGTGACAGTCGGTTGCGGGAAAAACCTGCCGATGCTCATCAATGAGCTGGCTGCCAAAGGACTCGATTTGTCGCCACTCACCGGTATTCCCGGCACAGTGGGCGGCGCACTGTTTGGCAATGCAGGCCAAGGACCGAAGGGTATCTGGATCGATAGTTTCGTGAATTCTGTCACAGCATTTATGGACGGTGCCTGGCACATGATGGACCGCGAGAATTGCACATTCGGTTATCGTGAGAGCAAATTCAAGCACAGTAAAACGCCTGTGATTCTCTTTGAGACAACATTCATTATTCCCTCCGGTGACCCGGCAATCATCAAACAATCGATTGAAAGCCTGCTCCAAAAGCGCATCGACACGCAGCCGCATGTCCGTACTGCCGGTTCGTGTTTTAAGGCTGTCGGCGACGTACCCGCATGGAAATTGATCGACGCAGCAGGACTGCGCGGCACAAAAATTGGTGATATCGAGATCGCACAGAAGCACGCAAATTTTCTGCTGAATACCGGCAAAGCAACGTACAGCGATGCGAAGAAAGTCGTTGAACTTGTAAAGCAGAAAATCACGCAGCCGCTGGATGTTGAGATGCGATTTGTGGAGGAAAATGGCACATTAGCTTTTTAGCATTGCAGCGATATTGCGAGTCCCACAATCATTTTATAAAAGTAAAAGTCAAACATTCTTGCTAGAAAAACAGTTGAGGGTATCTTTTCTGCAAGGCTGCCTCTTCGGCCTATTTTCCTCTTTTACTCTATATGCCCATTACTCATCCAGATTCTGTTACACCACAACTCGAATCAGGCATTGCCACCTCACTTAATGGAACAGAAAGCGCTGAGAAGGCGGATGCACCTGTCTCTCAGGTAGTAAAAAGCAAGAGAAATGAATATGTACATACTTTAACTGTTTCAATGGACGGCATCCGGATAGAGGATCAACAACAAGCCCTGGATCCAGCCATACTTGCTAAGCAAGTGCAATTTAATAAATGGCGAGCAGAACGAAAATCTTCGGAAATCAGATCCGGTAAAAGGAGGGCTTAAAAAAATAAATATACGTATCAGTTACAAAAAAGCCCCGACCAATGCAGGGCTTTTTTTTGCTGATGGAAACAACGATTAGAACGGCAGATCTTCCGGCTTGATATCGGATTCGTAGCTGATGTCTGGCACAGCCATACCTGCGGCTACCGGCTGCGACTGATCGTAGCTTGGTGCCGACTGGCGCTGGCTGCTTGGCACGCTGTCCGACTGCATAGAAGAGAAGGCATCGGCGTTCTTGACGCCAAGCAAACTCACCTGGTCTGCAATAATTTCGGTGGTGTAGCGCTTTACTCCTGCCTGCGTTTCCCACGTGCGGGTCTGCACGCGGCCGGTGACATATGCGCGGTTACCCTTCTTGATATTCTTCTGAACTTCGACCGCGAGGTCGCCCCAGATAACGACGTTATGAAACTCGACGCGCTCTTTCATTTCGTTGCTGGCTTTGTCTTTCCATTTTTCGTTGGTGGCAACACCGATGGTGAGCACATTCTGACCGCTGGTTGTGGTGCGCATTTCCGGGTCTTTGGTGACGTTACCGATCACCTGCACGCGGTTTAGGCAGTTGGTGATGCGGCTGGAATCAGCTGGAATTTCCATCTGACCGTTTTTCGGGTCGAGGAGGATCATGTCCATGGCCACAATTTTGGTCTTGGATTTCTTTTCGCCGCTGGTGGCGTCGTCCCAGCTGTCTGTCTGGAGTCTGCCGGAAAGAAAGAGCTGCGCGCCGGCACGGACGTACTGTCCGGCAACATCGGCCATAGCACCCCAAATAGTGACGGTGTGAAAACTCTTACCCTGAATAGTTTCGCCCTTGTCGGAGCGGAAAGAGTAGGGAACGACTATGTTTAAATCCGTGACGCTGGCGCCACCGGGAGTCTGACGAAGTGTGACTGGCTGTGTCTGGTAACCGATAATATCGATACGATTGAGAGAGAACATCGTGATAAGGAGAATGGAATTAAAGGAGGCCTCTATGAGTGTTGCTCGATTTCGTTGCTCGTATGCCCGTTATCGTACGCATAACTAGTATGCGAGCGACTGGAAGCGAGAAGCTATAAAGGAACGTGGACATTTGTACACCCGAGGAGAAAGCTGATCAACTAATCGGAGTTGATTGGAAGTTTAAAATATTGTCGGATACGAATTACGACGCTCGAATTACGAAGTACGAACGCATTTCAAACTTGTATCGTAATTCGTAATTCGCAATTCGTACTTCGTCCCCAATTTTGTTCGAAACCTCTAACGAATTCTGGCTCCGATAGTGTATCATCGCACCCATGCGTCAGCGCACATTTTTTGGCAGCATGGGTCTGGTGGGTCTTGCCTTGTTGCAAAGTGCGCAAGCAGCGCCATTCCAGCCAAAATACGACAATCCACAAACCTACGCCGAAGTGCAAAAGGGTATTGCAGAGCTCAAGAAAAATATCGAGAGCGTGCAGTGTGGCGGATGGACTCCGGCTGCCGATGCGAGCGGAGGTGGCGCATCAATCCCTGTGCCAACCGTCAACGGTGCACCGGGCCGCACCAATACACAGCCAACTGGCGATATCAAAACCGGTATCGGCAAACGACCCGATGCCTTTGAGTATCCGACAACGGCACTGGGTTTTAAAACTGCCTGCGATATTCATCAGCCGAAAGACAATCGTGGCAACGACATCAATCCACAGCGCCTGTGTCTGCGCGAAAACATCGGGAAGGATACGCCGCAAGATTGCAAGAAATTGTATGATTTTCTCCTGAAACAACAGAAAGACGCCAAGCGAAATACCAACTGCGACGGCACCAAAGAAAAGCTGTGCTTCGATTACACGAGCCAGTGTACCGGTGATGGCTGTCGCACGACCTTCGATGCTCAGTTTGAATACACGCCGCCGGCCTGCCGACCTCCGCCGCTGCCGCCCATCCCAGAAAAAGTTGTCCAAAAGCAGGCCTCTTTTTATCGTCATTACAGCATCACTGTCGAGGCGCCGGAGAGTAACCAGTGGCAGGTGAGCGCGGAGTGTTACGACAATTACATCGAGAAAGATACGAAAACAAACGTGACGATGAAAAATCACTTTGGTGGCAAATATGCCGACACGCAACCGTATGAACAGTGTGAATTAAAATTCGGCCAGGACCTAAGCGCGTTTAACAGTTCGTCATCGAGTGTGACAGCCAGTTCTGCTCCAGCAACAGGAGGATCCAGTAGCAGTGCACCGAGTCCAGAGTGGAAGCCGGAAAGCAGACAAAAGGCTGAATACAAACCGCAAACAGGTTTAGTCGGTGAGAACGATGATGTACGAGCAGCGCGCACTGCAGCCGAGCCGTGGGTTGTCGATCCGCTCACGAACTTGTCGATTTTAGATATGCAAAAAGCGAAAGAAAACTTGAGGAATTTGGATGATGAAGATGACATAACGCCCTTTGCAACCAGTCTGATTGCGGTGCGACAGAAAGCGAGCAAGACGAGTCCGGCCCATTCCCGCACCGATGATTTTGATGATACCGGAGAGCGCGATTTTGTGAGCTGGTGGCAGATTCAGCAGAAAGAAATGATGAAGATGACACGCCAGCCGCAGATATCACTCCTGCTGCCATCGCGCTTTTTAACAGGCCTCAACGAAAAAGATCCGCTGTTTGCCTACGCGCAGAATACGATTTCGAAATCCAACGGCATCAGCGAAATAACTGTACATGCCGGCTCCGAAGAGCTGGGGAATTTACTTCTGTCTCTCCAGCAGACATTCTTTTTGCCGATAGAAGAAGTGCGGGTGCCGGTTATCGTGCCGCTCCTGTCGGAGACCGAAGCCAATACGCGGATTGCCGAATGGAAATTGTGGCAAAAAGAAAACCCCACCCATAGTGCAGACGCCGATCCGTTCATCGAGAAGATCGAACGCTACCGCGACAGCGCGCTGCGGGTGCGCGAAATGCGTACGGTGCTGCCAAACAGGTCTAAGCAATTGCTAGCCGTCCAAAAACAAGTCCGCGGATTTTACGCCAGCTGGTATCTGCAGAATGCCAAGCGTGTGCAGCAGTGGGCGCAGGTAAATGTGGTGCGCACACAGATCAAAAAATCGTGGAATAAAATGGCAACCGCCTTGCTGGATGCGGCAAAGTGCCAACTCGACTGGTGCAGCAATCAGCGCTACTCACTCGCTATTTATTCGCTGCTCGACAGCTGGTATCGCAAGAGTGTCTCGGGTGGCGATGTCCTGACGGCCAAGAGTTTGGCAACGCTTAATTACGTGCCGCCGAAGGATCAGTCGATTGATTTGTCGTGGCTACAAATCGGCTCGGGCTCCACTTTACAGATGCCGGTTCTATGGCCGATTCAAGTGCGACTGAATCTGCCGCTGCCGCCAACGAGCATCAACAATACGTTGCCAGATATTCGCGGCTATCCCGATCTGCCGGAATACACTGATGAATACGGCGATTTGTTTGGATCGATTCCAGTACCCGACGTGCATTTCCCCGATGGCATCCGCGCCAAAGATGCCGACGGAACCGACTATGAAATTGCGGATACATATTTGGTACCCGCAGTCGAGCGCGAAGATGTACTGAGCACGGCACTGAGTACTATCAATACACTGGCTACATCGATCGATGGCGACGAGACGAGTCGCGATAACCTAAAGGGTGCGTACTGTCGCTTCACCAAAAGTTTGCGCGCACCAGTGACTGACTCGGGCAGCGAGCAGCGTATTGTGCATGTGGAGTATGATTTGAAGGAGCGAGTGGCCCGACTGTTTGCACGTTACGAACCGAATGTGGATGCCGATTTCAAAGGCAAGGTCGATCGTATTGCAGACCTTAGCCCCAAGCCGCCGTGCTTCGATGATGTTCCGTGTGTGAGCTTGCCCGGCGAAAAGCATGTACGCGATACATGGCAGTGGACGATTCGTTCGGTTGCAACCGATATCCAGACAACCTACGAAGTGCTGCGCGATAGTGTGCTTCCAGCGATGGATCAAAACCCGTATCTCGATGCCGCGCGCAGCGCACTCGAGCGCAGCATGCCACTCATCACACTGCCACTGCGCCTCGATCTCTCGCCGACGTTCCCCACTATTCCAGCTGTTCCTATCACATGACATTCTCCCGACTATCCGCACTGGGTCTTGGCGTTCTCCTGCTGTCGCTACAGGTGCCACTGGTTGCTGCCCAAACAGTCGGCCCGCCCACACCCGAGCAAACCCGGCAACTGTGTCGCAATCGTATGATGGGCGAACTGAGCGTCGTACACGATGATTATCGCAGTGTGATTTTTGGCAGCACCAAAGACAAGAATGGAAACATCGTTGTGAAGGGGGGTGGATCGGGAACGGTACTCCGGCAGGGGATTTTAGAGGAGAAAGGCCGCCTGACATCGGAGCTCGTCGCTCCGATGGTCGAAAGTTACCGCGCCTATCGCTGCCGCAGTCTCGCTGTGTGCAAAGTGATGCAAGAATCCTTTGGTCGCACGAGCCTCAAAGCCCCTATCCAAGTACAAACCCTCGGCTGTGATTTTGAAGATATTGATCCGTACGAAGAATGTTTTTTTGGAACGGGAGTGGCAAGCAAAGCCAGTTTGCCACAAAGTGATGTGCAGGCTCTGGCCAACGAATGCGATGTACTCGTGCAAGATACTCTCAGCATGGAACGTTCTGTTTTGCGCACAGCGGTTGCCTACGACAGCGGGTACAGATCGCTGCTGCAATTTTCGGGCATGATGAGCACGATGCTTGTGCGCATACCGAATTTCGCGTTCTCACCACTGCGGGAAATGATGAAGTACCTGGGTAAATTGCATCAGATTCCGTGTTACATCGGTCAGTGCGATATGCGAAGTGATACCAAATAATATGGCGAAAAAAACTCCTGTCCCAACCGGCGCACCGCAATCATTCTTCTCCTCATTGAAGCGGATGACGCAGCGCGTGCAGACAATCATTCGCAATAATCCGCTGCTTACGGGCGGCATTCTCGTTCTCGTGCTGCTGGCAATTGGCAGCAACATTCTGCTGCGGGCCGATCTCACCGGTGGTGGCATTGGCGGTAGTTCGAGCAGTGAGCACATAAAAAATCTGCATGCCTGCACATCGAGCGGCACTGTTTTTGAGGGCCTTACGCCACTCGAGGCAACCGCCAAATTCCGCGCCGATATGTCGGCGGTCGTACAGGAGCGTCAGGACTTGCTCATCAAGCCATCGCTGTGGTCGTGTGCGAGCGACACAGACGAGGGTTTGCAGCCACCGATGCCGGCACTCACTGCCATGGCGACGAATAAAATGCCGGCGTGGACGGTGCGCACGGGCGCCAATACGTATACCACCAAGCCGATTCGATTTGCCGATTTCTCATCGATTGTGATGGAATACGAACGCAGTTACGAATGCACGCTGTCGGAATTTCAGGGCAAAGCTCCACTGATTGTGACGCTCAATGAGGATGGTGATGGCACGCAGACAGCACTCGAAAGCTGGATGCTCCTTGGCGTACGCGCCAATGTCTTTTTCAAGAACATGGAAAATGAACGCCGTCGCTCGCGCATTGCCGTCGAACGCACTATCAGCACCTTACGCTCGATGGAAATCACATCGCCGCTAACCACCCGCATGCAATGCCTCGTGCGTCAGCAACTGGATTTGCGCAGCCAAATGAGCTTACTTGCCGATGCTATGAGCTGCCTGCCACGCATCTGGGACGCCGCCACATCGCTGCACGATCGCTCGGCTTTGCCGCAAAGTTCGTCGTCGCTTTCCTCCTCTTCCAGCTGATGAAACGCCTGCTGTCTGTTACAACCGGCGCGTTGCTCCTCCTGCTTCCGGGAGTGAGTATGGCGCAGTCGCTCTTCGATACATTTTATGACGAAACAGCGCAGACGATTGATAACGGTCCGGTGAGCGATGCCATTACGGAGTTCGTCATCGGGCAAATGCGTTTGTGGGGGCCACATGGCATTGTGCTGACAGCCGATGATGTGCGCCTGGCACAACGCGGCGATACAAAAGTGTGCGAAGGTAAAAAGGATCGCAACGGCGACGCTATTGCGAGCATGAATACCGGCCTAGGTGCTTACACCTGCGATGGCTTAAAGCAGGCGGTCCAATCGCTCATTGAAAGCGAGCGTCAGGCGCAGGAACTTGGCAATACACTGATCACTATTGCCAACGGCAACGAAATGGCGATTGCCGATGAGCCGCATAGGGGGTCCAATATCGGCCAGTCAGTTGCTACCTTTAGCCGACTGTGGACAGGCACCGGCAGCCAAATCGAGCCGTGGCCAGTTGCCGCAAACGCCGCGCTCACACAACTGGAGACCGCGCTTGAAGAGGAAAAAACTGATCGCGATGCGATCATCTTACGGTTTCATTTCGGACTCTTTCGCGATAACCGCGAGAAAGATCCGCGCTTTGATGGTGTTGGACCAAAAACCCGCGCCGCGCTGGTCGCTATTGCCGCGCAGCTCAAGATGACCGGTGACAGTAAAAAGACCGGTGATATCGCCACGCCCGTTTTGAAGACAGAGAATGTATCGCTGTGGGCTCGCAAAGATGATGTAGGTTTACAGTGGACGTACCCAACGCACTTGGAGCGTTTTTCGATTCAAGCGGCGTGGGAATATCCAGAGCGCGTAGAAGGCGGACAACTGCTGGCGTATCCGTACGCGTATCAGGGTGAGCTAAAGCCCACCAGTGCGAGTACGTTTTTCAGTCCGCTGTGCGCACGCACCATGGGTCGCAGTGGCTTTTTGTGCCAACCTCTTCCGCCCACTTCGACGTGCGATGCCGACTCAGACTCGCTCACCGGTATTTCGCTCACGCGCTGCAACTCCACTATCACTCAAACAGTCGGACCGCTGCAGCTGTGTTCGGGTTCACTGCTACTTTACAAAGATACGGGGCAGGCGATTTCTGATGTCAAAATTGATAACAAGGCCGATCCTAAAACCATCTGCACGCCCGAAACGAAAATCCTGTATCCCGACGACGCCGCGCATCATGCGTGTTACATCAGCTACTGTGTAAGCCAAGCCTTCTCCGGCCATACGATTATTCCGCTACGCAACACTACCCTCGCAACCGAGCCGGCCGCTCCATTCAATGCCTTTGCCCGCACCGATCCGCAGCTCGGTTTGTACGCCGAAATGAACAGCGTTGCTGCCCCGTTCCATTTGCCGCCGTATCTGGGGCTCGATCTCATCGCAGCATTCGAGCGCGATTACTGCGCGCAGAACGGTCTGCCGCCCGGTCCACTTGCCGGCTACTGCAACTATCAGAATGCACGCCGCGACGCCTCGCCACAATCCAACATCGCCAAGAACATTCGGCTCTACGTGAGCGACGCCGCCGATCTGTCGAGTGATTTCGATCAGACCTCAGCTCTCGGTGCAGCCATCGGTTTCCGTTTGTCTCTGGATCAATCGCTGCCGATCTACCGAACCATGACCGCCGCACTGGCTCAGACAGTACAAAACATCGCCAACCTGTTTAATGAACTCAAGACCGCACCGATTACGCGCCAACTCTGTCCGTGGATTGGCGCACCTGTAGATTCCACGAGCATTCCTGTTGAACCATGATGAAACGTTTTGCCCTCATCATCGGCTTCCTGCTCTTCCCTCTGCCTGCCATGGCAGCCTTGCCGGCGCTGTCGCCATGGGTGCAGACAGTGCTGGAAAAAGCGGATAAAGGCATTGCAACCGCAGCCAGCCGCCCGGTCGATACAGCGTGTAGCGGCGAATCCGATCCGGTGAAAAAAGCACGCTTGCAGCAGACGGCAATCAGCGACGTGCAAGATAGCTTGCGCAAGGGTGTTGATATTCGCACACAAGTAGGCCTTGAGGCACGCGCGCTGTTTGAGCAGAACGTGTGTTTCCGTAGCGACGTCCGGCTCATCGAAAGTAAAATGCAGGAAGTGCGAAACGCGATGAATGACTCTATTGGCAGATGCAATTTGGTAGGCGCAAATTTGCTGACACAAGTGTACAACTTGCTTGTCCGCGCGCAGCAATCACTCATTGCCGGCGGACTAGACCCGACATATCGCGACGAACTTGCCCGCACGACATTTTATTTTGAAAGCGAGGCGCTCGTCACTACCACCAACGTCGCCCCTGAAACCATCGATACAGAATCTACTGCTCCCTCGTGCCCTTTTACTTCCGACTACGCGCCGCATTCGTATGCGTACACGCAGGGAATTGTATCGAATGAAATATTCAGTTTCGGCTGCGATGAACAGGTAGTCGGCACTCTGCCAGAGAGCATGCAAAAAGAATGGGAAGGGCAGAATAAATTTTTGCGCGATATGAGCGAAGTGGTGGGACAACTGAATACGGCGCTGCAGACATTTGTGACGACGATGAACCAAACGATCGCCTACATTCGCCACGGCGCGCCGGCCGATACCATCAGCACGATTCCACTGCGCCCAATCGATGTGCCGCATCAGAAAATCGATGGTTGCTTACGGCTGGATGATGCCGATATTGCCGGGCTCAATGCCAAAGCATTGCCCTATGCCGATGATTTTTCGACTGCTCCGCGTAAAAAAGATGATCCGCAGTTACCAATTGGCCTCCTCTTCCGTCCGGCCTACGATTATTTTTCTTTGTTTCAAAATCCACTCACGCTCCTGCGCCGCAGTGCCGATACCAAGGCGCAGCATGGAATCGAGCGCGCGATTTTAGAGAACATGTCCGAAGACAAACTGACTCAACTAATGTCGACAGTCAGCATGACCGAAAAAGATATCCGCGATCTGCGCATTATTTCGGGTAATCAGGCGCGCGAAATCGCTATTGTCGACTCGTGGAGCCGAGACGCCATCGAACGCAGCAGCGAAGCATTTTCGGGGCTCAATGGCAGCATCAAATCTCTGGGCGATGTAGTAAAAGAGAAGGGCACGCTGCCACTGTACATTCGCGACGTTGCGTATTTCCTCCTGCGCTCGTGCGTCGATGGCCACTGCACCAAAAATCTGGATACGATTTTAAAGCGCGTGCTCAACCCCTACTGCTATCCGTATTCATCAGATTTATACAAGGAGGACAAAGTGCCGGAGAAATGTTTTTGCCAGGATGAAGATTGGGGAGGGTATGAGGAGTATTGCGCTTCGTGACGGGCCTCACTCCGGCCTGATGGCCACCTCTCTCCCCGTGGGAGAGAGGAATCTTAGGAAAAATTTCTTTCATAATTTTAATCAAAGCTCCCCTCTCGCTCGCGAAGCGAGGAGAGGGGTTGGGGGTGAGGGGCGACTATGAGTAGTCATTGTGCTACGATCTGCCCATCACCCCATGTCCTCCACCCTCTTTATTGCCGGCTTATCATGGACCACCACCGAAGAAACGCTGCGTAAATTCTTTACGCCGATTGCGTCGGTTGTATCGGTACGACTCACGAAAGATGCCAAGACAGGGAAGTCGAAGGGCTACGCATTTATCGAGTTCCAGACACCGGAGATCGCCAAGAAAGTAATGCGCCAGTGCGATGGTAAAAATTGCGATGGCCGCACCATGCGCATCGATATCGCCAAAGAAGAGCCAGCCGAAGAATGTAAATTGTATGTTTCGGGCTTACCGCAGGGTATTTCGGAAGAAGCATTGATCCGCCATCTCTCTGCCGCAGGCGGACTTGTGAGCGCCAAGATTGCGCACGAAGCCGGCAGCACGCGTAATCGCGGCTTTGCGTTTGTGGAAACGATAACTGATGCCGACGTAGTGACGATTATCGATGCACTCGATGGCTCGATTTTGAATGATTCGAGATTGAGTATTAAGCGAGCCAGACCGAAGACGGATAAGGCGCCGATTGAGGCGAGAAAAAAGAATAAATAATAGAAGAAAGAAATTTTTGACTTATTATTATCCTCTCTCTTAAATACAATATAGAAATGGATTTATTTATGTCTAAATCTAGCCAATTATCAAATCTCAATGTAAATGAGCTATAATCCTAAAATCAAAGAATTTGGAATAAAGAACTTCAGAGCCTTTGAAGAACTAATTGTTCATCCAGAAGCGGACGAGTATATATGTATAGTAGGCAGGAATGGTAGCGGCAAAACATCGGTATTAGAAGCTTTGAATATTTGTCTTTCTGAGAATAATTCTAAGTTTAACAATATTCAAGAGACGGATTTTCGTTGTGATGAGCCAATTGAATTAACCATTAAATTTGACAAACCATTCTTTTTATCATTTGAAGATGGCAACCTTAATAGATTGATTCCGTGCGATAATATCAGAAAAACCATTTCCCGAAGATCGCGAAAAGAGGCGGGAAGCTTTTTCTCTCCTTCCTTTGATGTTAAAACCGATTTTTATCCTTCAGATTATAACCCCACTTCTACCGAGCATACTAAGCTAAAAGAAATTATTAGTAAGCAAATCGACAAAAACGAACATTTGGTAAGAAGATTTCAAAAAACACCCTTAGACCAAAGAGATGCTTATGGATCAAAAGAATATCAATACTCAACTATAGGTAAACCAGATGACCTTCAACCAGTATCAATATTAGGCATTAGATATCTGCCTCGTGTATTGTTTCCTAAGGTTTTTTATTTTGATAAAAATCGTTCTAGAGAACTACTGGCTGATTATAATACGACTTTTTCTAAAGTTTTAAATGAATTAGATTGGAGATTTAAAAAAGAATTCTTAAAATTAGAAGAGGATAAAAGTAGTGAATTATTTAATGATTATAATTCTCTAAAATCCAAGCTGAGTAGCTTAGAAAATTATAAAGAAGAGCTTGTAAATCCCGTTGTAACATCGATGCATAATAACTTAGATATCATTTTTGAAGGTGAACTTGAATTCTTTTTCTTTAATTTATATTGCCCTTACAAAACCTCTGTTTTTGGCCATAAAACAACAGAAAATCAAATTATACCTGTTAGTAATTATGGCTCAGGTATTTCATCTTTAATGGCGCTAACTTTTTTGATTGAATTCGCGAAACATACCAAAGAAAGCATATTGATACTAATTGATGAGCCCGAAATACATTTGCAATCAGACTTGCAAAAAAAGCTCTATAGATTCTTAAAAAGAATATCATTTCAGACAATTTTATCTTCCCATTCTCATCTTTTTCTTGATAAAGAAATCATTAAAAATAATTTTAATCTTGAGCGTAATAGTGAAGGAAAATTGGCCATTAAACGCTGTAATCAGCTAGAATTTGCTGATGCTCAATTCAGACTACTTGGAAATAGCTTAGACGATTTTTTTATACCGGATAATATTTTATTAGTAGAAGGAAAATTCGATAAATTCGTTCTCTCTAAATGCCTTATTCTTATGGGCAAAGAGGAATTATCTCTACAAATACTAGATTGTGGCGGATATGCAGAAATTCCAAATAAGGCTGACCGATACGATCAAGTACTAAATAATATATTAAGAGGCACGACAGCATTGAAAGAGTATATTAAAAAAAATTTACGAATCATTGCTGATGGGGATGTAGATGAAGAAAAAATCAAAGGATGGAAACGTACATTTAATCTTACTGACGACAAAGTCTTTCATTTAAAGGAGTGGCAAAAGGGGCTTGAATACTTATATCCAGAATCTCTGATAAGATCCTGTGTGGAAAAAGTAACACTTAAAACAGGTGCTGATATATCTACACTTACAAAAGATGAAATTATTGCGATGATTTTTAATGACGACAAAATTGAAGAAAAGTCTTTATGTGCTCAAGTTAATAATAGAATGACAAAAAAAAGACTTAATAAGTTTGTTGAGGAAAATCTATCGATAGACATTCTTAACAGCAACGAATGCGTTGATTTAAAGCTAATCATAGATTGGATAATTAGTATCTGATTTCAATTTTCAAACTCTTATAATATGAATCCCCAAGACTTCGTCCATCTGCACACTCACTCCACCTTCTCGCTGCTGGAGGCTTTGCCAACGCCCGACGAGATTGTGCTGCGCGCCAAAGAACTGGGGCACGACAGTGTGGCGCTGTCGGACAAAGGCTATACGTATGGACTTATTCAGTTCTACAAAGCGTGCAAGGCGCACAAGATCAAGCCGATCCTAGGGCTGGAAACGTACATCGCCGCACGCACGCGCCACGATAAAGAAAGCTCGAGCGATACGCGGCGCTACCCACTCGTGCTGCTTGCGCAAACCAACGAAGGCTACGAAAATTTGCTCAAGCTAGCAACAAAAGCAGCGCTGGAAGGCATGTACTACAAGCCGAGAGTCGATAAAGAGCTGCTACAGATGCACGGCAAAGGCTTAATCGCGCTCAGTGGACCAATTAGTGGCGCAATTCCCCAAGCTGCACTGGCCGAAGACCGCGAAAGAGTAAAGGCGTTGGTCGATGAGTACCGTTCGTACTTTGGTCACGATAATTTGTATTTTGAGCTGATGGATTTCCCGAATGTGCCAGGCCAGGCCGAAGTGAATCAGCAGTTGATTGCCATGGGCAAAGAGTTTGGCGTGCCGCTGGTTGCAACTAACAATAGTCACTACTGTCGCTTGGAAGATGCCGAGGCACACGACGTGCTGCTGTGTATTCAGAAGAATGCCAATGTGAACGATGCCAGTCGCTTCTCCATGCGCGACAGCGACTTTTCAATGCCCACAAGCGAAGAGATGATTACCAAGTTTGCGCACGTGCCGGAGGCGATTGCCAATACGCGCGCTATCGCTGACCGCTGCAATGTGAACATACAATTCGGTTCGTACAAAATTCCCAAATTCCCTCTGCCGGAGGGCGAAACCGAAGAGCAGGTGCTGCGTAAGCAGTGCGAAGAGGGACTCGTGCAACGCTATCCGTACGCCACTGCGCCCGATGCGCTGTGGAAAGGCCAGGCATTCAGCCCGAAACAAATTTGGGACCGGCTCGATTACGAATTGAGCGTTATCAATACGATGGGATTCTCCGGTTACTTTCTGATTGTCGCCGACTTTATCGGCGAGGCCAAGCGCCGCGGTATCACCGTCGGTCCCGGTCGCGGATCGGCGGCCGGCTCGATTGTGAGTTATGTACTCAATATCACCACTCTCGATCCGCTGGAACACGGCCTGCTCTTTGAGCGATTTCTAAACCCCGAACGCATCTCGATGCCGGATATCGACGTCGACTTTGCCGATACGCGCCGCGACGAAGTGTTGGAATACGTGCGCAACAAATACGGCACCGAACGCGTGGTGCAGATCTGTACATTTGGAACGCTCGCTGCCCGCGCCGCGGTCAAAGACGTTGGCCGCGCATTCGGCGTATCGTTTAACGAAATGAATGCGCTGGCGAAGCTGATTCCCGAACGTCCGGGTACAACGCTGAGCGAAGCACTGGCAACCGATGAGCTGCAGGCAGCACTCAAGAGCGATGAAAACTACAAAAAAATTCTCGCCATTGCGTTGAAGCTGGAAGGTAAATCGCGTCACGTATCGGTGCATGCATGCGGTGTTGTTATTACCCCCGAACCGGCTACGTCGTATACCGCCATCCAGCGGGCGCCCAAAGATGAGAATACGATTATTACGCAGTACGAAGCCAAAACACTGGAATCGTTGGGTCTCCTTAAAATGGACTTCCTGGGTCTTAAAAACCTCACGATCATTCAAACGGCACTGGAAATTATTGAGCGGATGCACGGCATTACAATCCATATTCCGGCGACGGGAATGAACGATAAAAAGACATTTGAATTACTCGCACGTGGCGAAACAACAGGTGTGTTTCAGCTGGAATCCGCAGGTATGCGACGGTACTTAAAACAGCTCAAGCCCTCCGCTTTCGACGACATTACGGCTATGGTATCTTTGTATCGTCCGGGTCCGATGGACAAGATTCCCGACTACATCAAATGTAAAAACGGCGAAAAAGAAGTGAAGTACTTGCACCCCGACTTAGAACCGATTCTGCGGCCAACGTACGGCGTTGGTATTTATCAGGAACAGATTTTGGAAATGGCGCGTACGTTCGCCGGCTTCTCGCTCGCCGAAGCCGACTTGCTGCGCAGAGCCATCGGCAAGAAAATCAAGAAAGAGCTCGATTCTCAGCGTGAATTGTTTATCCGCAAAGCAAAAGAAAAAGGTTATACCGAGAAGTTGGCCGTTACGCTGTTTGACGATGTAATTACGCCATTTGCCGGCTACGGATTTAACAAATCGCATGGCGCCTGCTACGCACGAGTGGCGTACGAGACAGCCTATCTCAAGGCTCACTACCCGACCGAATTCATGGCTGCGCTGCTCAGCAGTGAGCAAGGTGATACCGATCGTATTTCCATCGAAATAGAAGAAACGCGTGCGATGGGACTGGAAGTGTTGCCACCGGATATCAATGAATCGCTGTCGGATTTTACCGCGCTGACTGACCGCAAAATTCGCTTTGGACTCACAGCGATCAAAGGAGTCGGCGAAAGTTCGGTTGCCCAAATTATCGCCATTCGCGAGGAAGTCGGCGGCAAAGGAAAGTTTGCGAGCCTGGAAGATTTTGCCCTGCGTGTGCCGAGTAAAATTTTGAACAAGAAACTACTGGAATCTCTCGCCAAATCCGGCGCGCTGGATTCGCTGGGCGAGCGCGCCATGCTCGTTGGCCAGTATCAGCGCATTGCCGAATTTAGTAAATCGGCCGGCGACAGTGCGGCGTCTCAGGTTGATTTATTCGAATCGCTCAATACCGCATCCGATGCATCAAAAATCTCATTTGATCCAGTAACACCCGCAACCGCGCAGCAGAAATTGTTGTGGGAAAAAGAAACGCTCGGCCTGTATGTTTCCAGTCATCCGCTCGCTGGCCTTCGCAAGTACATTCGTAAAAAGGCGCGGCTGATCAACACCGTCACAGCCGAAGACAGCAACAAACGCGTCACACTCGCCGGTATTATCGAGAGCATAAAACCCATCCGTACCAAGAAGGGCGACATGATGGCGATTTTGGGAATTGAGGATGGAACGGGAAAAATAGAAGTGACGCTGTTTCCAAAAGTGTACACACAGGCAATGGATATTTTAGAAAAGCCCGATACGGTGCTGGTGATTGCCGGAACGATCGATATGCGCGGTGGCGTGCCGCAGCTGCGCGCGGAAGCACTCAAGCGTGCGTCACTGACAACGATGATCGAAAAGGCCAAGGAGCTAGGTTCCTACGACGAAGCCGAAGCCAAAAACTGGCGCCCGAACCTGCGCGAGAACAGTGAGGAAAAAATCGAGACCGTGACAGACGAGGGTGACATTGTCGTTCAGACAGTAGAAAAATCTGCTCCGGCGAACAGTAAGTTGGGGATGGGGTCGGGGGATGAGAAGATGAAAGGAGGAGAGGAGGAGAGGATGGAAAGGGAAGATGCTGATGATGCGCTCAAAGCACATCATCAACCTGCTATTTCTGTTCATACCATTACACTTCCGCCCAAAGCGCCGCGCGATTTGCTCATCGCACTCAAGCAGATATTCGAAACATTTCCAGGCAACGAAAAAGTACAGCTGAATATCGGCGGGAAAATCGTGCCGGTGCCGATGACGATAACGGTATCGCCGGTGCTGGATAAAAAAGTGGAGGAGGTGGTGGCGAGGTTTGTGTAGACGGACCTCATCCGGCCTTCGGCCACCTTCTCCTAAAGAGGAGAAGGGATCTTTGTTTAGATAATTTTTGGATTTAAAGCGGATTTCTCTTTGGATTCAATCAAGGCTACTTCAATCTTTTTCAGCACTGATGGCAAATCATTCATAACTTCTTCGTTTGTTAATCGCAAAACTGGAATTTCATAGTCATCGAAAATAGCATCTGTACGTTCAGTGTCTTTACTTTCTTGTCCGATGTGCATCAACCCATCCACTTCGATGATAAGTGGTGGATTATTGCACAGAAAATCAGCAATAAATCGACCAACCGGCGCTTGGCGCCTGAATTTGTAACCAAGAAATTTGCGACCTCGCAATACATTCCACAAAACTTTCTCGGCATCTGTAAGACGTTTACGCAAGTCTCGTGCATGTTCTAGAACCTTCGGCAATTGACGAATAACGGACATGCCATAGTAGTAGCTTGCCATATTATTTTACGCAAATTTCATACCAATCAAAACCACACTCCCTTCTCCTCGCAGGAGAAGGGCCGGGGATGAGGTCAGAATATTGCAAAACCTCCCGGCCGGCGCCACAAGGACGCCGGGCGCGGGGAGATCTTTCGACAATCAGCTAAATGAGCCCCTTGGGATCAATGACTTCCATGAAGCCTGCTGTATCACCCTGGGCCCATTTGCCGTTATCAGCGGGGAGATGAATGACCAGAAGATACTTCATCATTTTTTCAAGAAGCAAACTCAGTTGTTTGGCCGTCATGCCATTCGGAGGTAGAGCCGTCAGGATTTCCTGCTCGCTTTTAGGCCCTTTATCCTGCCTGAAGGTCATCAGGATGGCTCTGACATCCCTGTCTCGCATAAGCTTGATAAGGCCATCAAGGGCCCGACGCTTCTCAGCTGGGTTCATGCTTCCCTCTTGGTTAACCGAAAGATCAATCCTCACTTCACCGTGAAATGAGGACGGCATTTATATACTCTTTAATCAAAAAGTCAACTATTGTACACTCCGTCTATGCAAATCCTCCCCGCCACCGACGAAAATATCGCCAAAGCCGCTGAGGCAATTCTCGCTGGCGGCGTTGTCGCGCATGCAACCGAAACCTGTTACGGACTGGCATGCGATATGACGAACCAAAAAGCTGTGACAAAACTCTTTAACGTCAAACAAAGATCACACGAAAAATCGGTCTCGGCGCTGTTTTCAAGCGTCGAAGAATCGGAGAAATTTGTGCTATGGACCGAGCAGGCGAGAGAGCTTGCGAAGAAATACCTTCCTGGCGCTTTGACGATCATTCTGCGCGTACGACCGGACACCTTGTTGCCACTTTTTCCGGCTGCTTCGAATCCATCAATTGATGAGCTCACATTGGGTGTACGCATATCCTCGCACCCGGTTGCGATGCAGCTTTCGCAGCTCTGCAAGCGACCAATCAGCACCACATCGGCCAACATCGCTGCGCAAAAAAGCCCGTACAGTATTGCTGACATTGTGGCCCAATTTGAAGGCGAATTGCTACAACCAGATATTCTGCTGGACTCGGGTGTACTTCCGTTTTGCCCTCCATCGACGATTGTTGATTGTACCGGAGAGGGGATGCGAATTGTTCGCCAAGGCGATATCGACGTACGAATCTAGAATTACGAAGTACGATAAATTTGTAATGAATGATCTACAAAATGTAATTTTTAATTGTCTTATTTTATCTATTACCCAATAGTATTGCCTAGCAATCAACCATGCCAAGTTTACGGCGATATGTATGAAACCTCAATCTGCATCCCGCTCTGTCATACCAAACATTCCGTCGTCAGAAACTGAAGGTAGAAATGTTCCAGCTGCTACTTTTTTATCTTTTTCCCTTGGATTAAATACTTCAAAACGCAAAGATTTCAATAAGCTTATACCACATTCTTCAACAATAATTTTCCCTCCCTTTCTTGTTATGCGCATACAGGCCCTCGACATCCAGTCATCTATATTCTTTGTAATCTGTAAATCAATATCTATCTTGGTTGATGGAATTTTTTTACCAAAGATTTGATCAAGATTCAGGTGTGATCGCCCCAATATAATAGCCTGCCCCTCGACGAGGTCGCAGGTTGAAAATTTTTCTCCCAAACGCCAACATTCAACCTTCGAAACGTTACCACTTGGAATAATTTTTATCATAACATGCTTGCTTCCTGGCATTTCAAGAATGATTCTTAATTGTAGCGCTACATCAGAATCACTTTCGACCCCTTCTTTATCCGCAGGATTAAATATATTCACTCCATAATCTGGTAAATCAGTTCTCGTCAGGCGAAAAAGCTCTACATAAGAATTTATTTGAGATTCCTTAAAACTTTGAAGATCTACAAAGGGGGCTAAATCCATGATCAAGGTTTTTATAGCCGGCGATATAGTCGCCATATCTATGGCAGGTGACTTTTTACTCATTAAGGTTCTCAATATTCCTATAAGGACCAAATACTCTTTCTTGGAAAGATTGCGAATAGCTGAGATGAGTGATTGCAGTTCAGCTGGATATTCCGCAATGGGTGCACGCTTATCGCTCAACAAATTAACCATACGATCATGATCATTGCCGGTATTGGGGATTTTTTCTCCCTCTGGAGACAAAACAGGTGGAAGCGAATGGGGTTCGGCTGGTGATTCGTTAGGTTTAATCATAAATAATATTATATCATATATTATACTTTAATCAAACAATTAAACCCTGCTTTCTACGCTTCCATCATTGTACATTTTACATTGTTCAGCCGTCGTCAGCTGCGGCTTACTATGGCCGACAAGCAATTTTACATTTCTCCGCCCTCTCACTCCTATCCGATCAATCTGTTCTCTAGTACCCTAGCCTCATGCACTGTCCCCGCTGCAAACACGACGACACGGCCGTCATCGATTCCCGCGATACCGAAGAAGGCCGCGCCATTCGTCGACGCCGTGAGTGCCAGAAATGCGACCATCGATTTACAACGTTCGAGCGACAAGAAATGTCTTCATTGATTGTGGTAAAGCGAGATGGGACACGCGAACCCTACAGTCGCAGTAAGCTGGAGCGCGGTATTTGGGTAGCGTGCACAAAACGACCCGTCAGCCAGAAGGCGATTGCGGATATGCTCAACGACTTGGAAGAAAAATGGGGCAAGAATAAAGAAGAGGTAATGAGTGCAACAATCGGCAAAGACGTGATGACGGCACTAGCCGCGATCGATAAAGTCGCCTACATCCGCTTTGCATCGGTGCACCGCGAGTTTAAAGACGTGGAGGAATTTAAGAAGGAGCTAGGGAAGTTGTTTGGAGGCAAAGAAGAAAAATAAATTATGATTCCGATTCGAGGCTCAAAAGCACCAATAATTGCTCACGGGTCGCAAGAGTGTGAGAGCAGCGTTTATTGAGAAATACTGACATCAGATCTGCCGCCTTATCGTTCAGATTCCGAAATCCTCCAATTTTATCGCCCGGGGTATTGGCCACCGTCTGATCAATTTCTTCGTCGGGGAAAATCCCTGGACCGAATACATAGACACCGTAGCCATTTTCATGGCGAATAATTTCTACTCTTTTCGTGCCCTGAAGATGAGGTGGAATGGGTGCAGTCTCGTAAGAATTGTTTTCGCTCATAGTGATACAGGATATCATATTTTTGATTACAAAAATCGGATTTGAAAGACAGGCTGTGAGGGGGGGGGTTGATTAATGTGAAAATATCTAACCAAAGAATTATCCTTAAAAAAGGAGCAGGATGCTTCCTGCGGAGATTTGAGAAATATTTCATGAGCGGCCGCGGCCGGGAACGGCCGCTCTGGAGATGGTTGGTACAATTGTGCCTCGCGACCTACCCACTCTCGTGCTACCATTTCCGGCCTGCTATACTTGAGTAAAGGCTTTTGACCTTCCTGCCATTCCTTACATTTCTGCCTTTTCTGCCCTCCCATGCTTCGAACTAACACCTGCGGCGAACTTACTGCTGCCTCTATCGATACCTCGGTCACGCTGTGCGGCTGGGTCAATACGCGCAGAGATCACGGTGGGCTCATCTTTATCGATCTTCGCGACCGATATGGCCTTACACAGATTGTCTTTCACCCCGATGTAAATAAAGAGGTTTTTGAGCAAGCGGAGCAACTACGCCCGGAATGGGTGATTCAAGTGGAAGGAAAGGTAAGTAAGCGACTGGATGGAACCGAGAATAAAAAAATGCCAACAGGCGACATCGAGATTGTTGCGAGCAAATTGACCGTGCTCAACAAAGCCAAGACACCGCCGTTTGAGATTGATAACGAAAAGCCGGTGAATGAGGAATTGCGCCTCGAGTATCGTTACCTCGATATGCGCCGCGAGCGGATGCAGAAAAACATTATGCTGCGCAGCAAGGTGTTTCAGATCATCAGAAAATATTTTACCGATCAGGATTGTCTGGAGATCGATACACCATGCCTCATAAAAGGCACGCCCGAAGGCGCGCGCGAATACTTAGTTCCTTCTCGCGTCTATCCGGGAAATTTCTTTGTATTGCCACAAAGCCCGCAACAGCTTAAGCAGCTGTGTATGGTCGGCGGATTCGACCGCTACTTTCAGATCGCCCGCTGCTTCCGCGACGAAGATTTGCGCGGCGACCGTCAGCCAGAATTCTTGCAGCTCGACTTCGAGATGAGTTTTGGCGATCAGGAAGACGTGCAGAACATTATCCAAGGATCCATCGAAGAGATTATTAAACAGTGTTCAGATAAGCCGCTGAAAAACGGCAAAGTCGAGAAGCTCACATGGAAACATGTGATGGATACATATGGATCGGACAAGCCGGATTTGCGCTACGATCTGCCGATTACGGATGTATCGGATATTTCCAAAAGCTGCGGATTTGAGGTGTTCGAGAAAGCACTCGCCGCAAACGGAACTGTTCGCGCGCTGCGAGTTCCAGGTGGCGCGCAGCTTAGCCGCAAGGAAATTGATACGTGGACAGAGCTTGTGAAAGAACTGAAAGCCAAAGGGCTCGCGTACATTTTGTTCAAACCGGAAGGCCCAAGTTCACCGCTGCTCAAATTCTTCAAGCCGGGATTCTTGGAGCAACTACAAGAAGCAACTGGCGCAAAGACGGGCGACGTATTGTTCTTTGGCGCCGACAAATACAAAATCGTGTGCGCCGCACTCAGTCGTGTGCGCAGCGAAGCCGCTAAACGTTTCAATTTGATTGATACCTCTGTTCACGCACTCTTCTGGGTGACAGACTTTCCGATGTTCGAGGAAAATGAGGATGGCTCGCTTACCTTTAGCCATCATCCATTTACATCGCCGAATGTGGAGCAGTGGAAAAACCGCAATGAGAAGCCGCTCGATGTGCATGCCGTCTGTTACGATTTGGTGCTCGATGGCTACGAACTGGGCTCAGGTTCTATCAGAATCCATAATCCAGAGTTGCAGCAAGAAGTCTTCGATATGCTCGGATTTAGCAAAGAAGATCAGCAGAAACGTTTTGGTCATATGCTCAAAGCATTCGAATATGGCGCACCGCCGCACGGTGGCTTCGCCTATGGTATCGATCGTGTCGTGATGATTCTTGCCGGTGAACCGAACATTCGCGAAGTAACACCATTCCCGAAGGATCAGAAAGCGAAGGATCTGATGCTCGGCGCACCGTCGATGATGCCGAGTAAGCAGGTGGAGGAGCTGGGGATTAGTATCAAGGCTGAGTAATAATTGACCTTTGCGTATCTGGGACTACCATTACCAATAGTATGGAGTTTGACGATGGAAAATCCGGCCCAGAATTACCAAAGCGACCGGTTGAAGTAATATCAGTAGAACTTACTGATTTTACGACAATTGGATTAATGAATCTAATGAAATCTCTTATGAATAAACAAAATCCTCCAAATAAGGCAATAGCTGTAGTAAGGGAATTGCTAAAAGATCGCACAGAAAGAAATTGATATTATTTCCACAAAACCAAACCACTCGGGAGCGGGCTTTATGGCCGCGGGACCTAATCTATGTTACGAATAGATACTAGTCCTCAATACATCTGAATGAGCTCTCCTTCTGGCTGAGAAATACGCCCCTCACCCGCCCTTCGGGCACCCTCTCCTCGTCCGCCGCGGCGGACGAGGAGAGGGACATCTGTAGTATTTTTCTTTCAGATTTTTGCACGTACAAAGCCTCAATACTCTCTTATCTTGAGCTCCCTTCTCTTCGCTTTAGCGAGGAGAAGGGTCGGGGATGAGGGGCGTAGAAAAGCATCAGCCAATTCGTGAGCTGATTCATACATCTTACATGACTTTTTGGCTTGCATCTGCTATACTATCTGGATGTCCCCGAACCAAAATTCAGACGACGAGGCAACCAAAAAACTTCGCGCCATGCGCGAGGAAGATATTCGTCGTGCATCCGCACTCGGGCAAAAGCGATCGGCAGAGGAGGCAGCGTTACGAGAGCGACTGCACGATAAGAGAGAGGCCGATGAAGCGCGCGGAGAAGTAATCGCCGCGCAGCAAGGCCAGGCTAAAGAGCAACAGGCTGAGGATAAAAAAGAATTCTTTAAAGAGAAAAAGCAGCGTGACAGAGAAATTGCCGCCGACAAAGAGCGTCGCGAAAAAGAGGCAAATGCGCTGGAAGATTTGCATCTTGCTCATGTGGAGCAGGAGAAAAAACGCAAAGCCTATATGAACGAATTGCATGCCGCCGCCAAAGAAAAATTCGAAAAAGAGCAGGAGAAAAATTTGGCGATACAGGCCAAGCTGAATGCCAGACAAGAGGCCGAGCGCAAGCTCGCACATGAGAAAAAAGTGCTGCAAAGCGATGAACGCCAGCAAGAAGATGAGCTGGATCGCGATATGCGCGCCAAGAAATCTGTCATTGAAGAGCAGAAGAAAAAGAATATGTACGAGCTGGAGCAATGGCTGCGCATGCAGACTTTTGCAATCGACAGTGATATTCGCACGAAGATGACTCACGCAAAAATGAGCCGCAATCCAGGCAGTCGCGAGCTTTTGGATGTGCAGATAGAAGACAAGAGGCGCAGAGCAACTATCAAAGCCGAGCACGAAAAACGCAAAGCAACAATCGACTTTGACGCACGCACACAGGTGAGCGCCATCGATAACCTGTACCGAGCTCAGCTCGCTGCGATTCGCAGCATGATCTCAGCAAAAATTGATAGCGCTGAGCGGGCCTATCGGCAGCGAATGGAGGAGATTGAGCGGACGATGAAGTAAGGGCTGAATTTACATCGCTAAATTTTCGTTTGATTAGACCATTATTTGGCTGCGCCACGTGGCGCCGAAGGCGCTTTACGTGGTGCCCGGGAGAGGACTTGAACCTCCATGAGATTGCTCTCGTCAGCTCCTAAGGCTGATGCGTCTGCCATTTCGCCACCCGGGCCTGCGACGATTGTACGGCAAAACAAGCTGCTGCGCAGCTGATCTCGGCTTTCTGCAAAAGAGCTACCTTCGCCGGTAGTATCGCAGTGTCGCCGTTCCCCAGCCCATATCGCACGGTTCAACAAGAATTTCTTCCAGTACATCTGATTCAATTTTGAGCGGATTGGCGATAATGGCATGGGCGCCGGGCTTGAGTTCTTCTAATTTGCGCTTCATGCGCAGTAGTAGATCTGGGCCAAAGCAGGTGGCATGCGAGAAGACGATGTCAGCATCCGCAATATCAGCATCGAACATGTCCCCTTGGATAAAACCGATTTCCTGATTTTGTTTCTGCTCGTCCAGCGTTGGCCGAATCTCGGCATCGTATCTTTTCAAGACATCTTTTGCTGCACCATGAAGATCGGCGAGCAGCTCCACACCTACACACTTACGAAACGGGAATTGCAGCGCAGCGTAGAAGGCCGCTTTACCGGTTCCAGCACCCAGATCATAAAAAACCTGCCCTTCTTTCGGGCTGACATGCGACAAAAAAGCTTTGACTGCCTTAGGCGTTACTTCGCCGTAGGTAAGCTCAAACGCACTATAACTCATGCAGGATTCTTTGGCCTTTGCCGAAATACTGTGACCGGAAACGGAGCCAAAGAGCTGATGGTCGATAGCGGAGAGATCCATGAAGAGATAGCGTGCATCGAATTATATGCGCAATTTGACCTTAGTTATAAACTGGAGCTGTGGAAGCCGCCCCTTCGTTTTTATCGTTGATAGCTTTTTGAATTTTCTGCAAAACTGCCACCACAGGCTTTGGATCCTCCATTTTTTTCGCAAGCGGATTGATGGGCAGCTCATATTTCTGCTGCATCGCATTCATTGCAAACAAAGCAGATTCTTGAATTGAAACATTAATTTTTCCTGTTGAATCATCTACTTTCATACTTATTTGCCCCTGAAGACTGTTCACAAAATCCGGCTCGGCATTTTTTATCGCTGCGAATGAAGAAAGCACTTGCTCCTTTGCCCTATCAACCGTCCGTGAATTATTCAGCACTTCCGCCGGCGTGAGCGGCTTCATATCTGGCGCCACAGTCGGCGCAGCGGCAGGCGGTGCTTCTGGCTTTTCGCCTGCACCCTTTGTATCGGGACTACTTTTATCGGCAGGACTGCCTGCCAGATACGCATCAATAACTTTGTTTTCTTCCTGCATGACTTTTTTTGTCTCATTGTTCGCATCCATGGCTTCCTGAATAACTTTCGCGCGCTCCTGATTTGCTGCAATGACTTGGTTGTTTATGCTTTTTGTCGCCTCGGCTGGCGGGGGAGTCGCTCCATTTTCTCGGGTTTTATCAGCAATCTCTTTATTCAGCTTTGCCAATTCTTTTGCATTCGCCTGGTTTTCGCTATCCATCTGCTTCATGCCTTGCAGATTCATCTCTCGTCTAGCAACCAATTTTGGCCGAGCTTCCTCGGGGTTCTTGCTTTTTGCAATAATATCAGCAGCCTTTTCGCCTGATCCGGCTGCGGTTGCCTCAATATTCACTTTGCTATACGAGCCGTCTTTGATGCTCTGCAAAAGAGCATAGGCAAGAATAGCCAACTGAATGATGGACCCAATTTTATTGTCGGAATACTTCATTTCTTGCTGCACGATTTTCATCTCAGCCTGAATGCGCGCGCCATTTGTCTTAGCGTTATCCCGCTCATCTATGAGCTTCTTCATAAGAGCTTCATCTTCTGGGCTCTTGGTTTTTGACTCTGATGTATCACCTGTCTCGGGATATGCCGCTTGGAATGTAGCGACCATTTCTGCATGCGCCTTCTTGAGAGTAGCTGCTTCTTCCGGCTTTAAGCCGAGCTTCGCAGCTTCTACTGGCGTCAAGCCGTCCATCATCATTTTTGACGTCAATTTTCCGTCTTGTTGTAGTTGATCGACTTTTCTTCCAAGATCTGGACCGAGGGTCTTGGCGAATTTCTCCTGAGCCATACCTTCCACTGCCATAAATTTTACGTTCTCTGGCGACAGGGTATTCATATTTGCATTAAACTCTGCCTTCTTATCGGGAGTCATATCTTTTGCTGCATTTTCAATGTGACTTTTCTCTGCTGGCGAGAGAGACTTTGCCCAATCTTGCGTGTCGCCGCCTTTCTCTAGCTTTGGCGCAAGCACTGTGCCTTCGCCAGGAATTTTTGCCCGTGCAGCTTCCGCTTTTGCCTTTACGGCTGCGCCTAATTTTGCTGTTGCCTCCGAACTTGGCGGAGGGGTAAGCACTGTTCCTTCGCCGATTTTCGACATTTTGGTGAGGGATTCTGTCGCTTTGTTTACCGTTTCTTCTACATGCGTAATTTTCTTCGCGCCTTCAGCACGAGGATCGCCAGATCCATCTATCGGCTTTGACACATCTGGCGTAACTTCTGCAGGCTTTGGCGCTTCAAAGAAAATGATTCTCTGCTCCCTCTCACCCAGAAAGAAATGTGAATACTTCATTGCTTGGAAGGGGAAGGAGTTGCTGTAAATGCTGCGTCGATTTTGGCCATCGCTTCTTCCTCCTGCTTTTTATCCTGCTGCTCAGCAGAGGATAGAATGTCGCGCTTGGTTTTTGCTACCAGCTGCGAAAAATCCTGTGACCAGATTTTAAATGCCTCGTCGTACGCTGCATACGCCTTGTCGTAGCGCTGGTAGCGCGCTTTGCGTGCATCTGGCGTTTCGTTTGGATAGCGCTCATCGAGGTGCTGCAAATTCGTGGAGACGAGCTCCAGCTCTATATCGCCCATAAGACTGTCGTAGACATCAACTCCCGCCGGCATCTGGATGCCAAGTGCTGAAAGGCCTGTGTTTGTTTGGGTATTTTCGGCCATAAATCTGTCTAGTATAGCAGAAAAACACGTTTTCTGGAAGCAACAAAAGCGAGATCGTATTACGACGTACGAATCACGAATTACGCCTAAAAGCCTCTCATTCCTCCTGGGCCTCTACTTCTACTAGCCCTTTCTCCTTTGATTCCAACTTCTTGCTTTTCGATTCTTTCTGCGATTTCTTCTGGAGTGCTGCGATTTCAATTGTCAGTTCCGGCAAATAATCTTTGATTCCGGCTTTGCGAATCAAATCTGCTTCGTTGATGCGTAGTGTTTGGCTCGAAATACGCCACTGGGAATTGACTTGTAGCAATTGCATAATTTCGGCAGCTGTCACGCGCGGATTGAGGGTTAAAACCACCTCTCGCTTGCCTTTGGACACCTCGTCACTTTTTACACGTGTCACGCCACTTCTGCGACATGCCATTTTAAGACGAATGATATTGAGCAGGTGAATGACTTGCTGCGGCAACTTGCCGTATTCTTCATTGAGATCGTTTTCGAACTCGGCCAAAATAGCCTCATCTTCGGCGCCGGCCAGTTTCTGGTAAATGCCGATTTTCTCTTGCTCTTCGGGAATATAAAACGATGGAATAAGTGCCTCAAACGGCAGAATAATTTCGATGTTCTGCACTTCTTCCTCCACTTTGCCGCCGGCTTTTAGTTCCTCGACCGCACTCTTGAGCATACGCAGATAATGACTCACGCCAACTGTCTGCATGTTGCCCGACTGATTGGCGCCCAAAATTTCTCCCGATCCACGGATTTCCAAATCGCGCATGGCGATCTGAAATCCTGAGCCGAGTTCGGATGCTTCGACAATCGCGCGCAAGCGTTTTTTGGCGTCGTCTTTGAGGCGCTGAGAATGATACAAGAAGTACGAATACGCCTGAATCGGGCCACGACCGACACGACCACGCAGCTGATACAGCTGCGACAAACCGAACTTCTCGGCTTCGTTGACAATGAGGGTATTTGCCCGCGCCAAGTCGATACCGTTTTCAATGATTGTCGAGGAAACCAGCACATCGAATTTTCCTTCCTTAAACGCCATAATGCGCTCTTCGAGTAACTCTGGTTTAAGCTGACCGTGGGTCACAACAAATTTTCCTTCGGGGACGAGTGCGCGCAGCTTCATCGCAAAGGCGTCGATGGTTTGCACGCGGTTATGTAATACGTAAATCTGCCCTTTGCGCGCCAGCTCTTTCTGGATCGCTTCGCGAATGAGAGAGTCCGAATACTTGCGCACTTCGGTAATGATAGGCAAGCGGCCGGGCGGGGGAGTGGTAATAATCGTGATATCGCGCAGCTTGTGGAGGCCAAGGTTAAGGGTGCGTGGAATCGGGGTTGCGGTGAGAGTTAAGATATCCACCGCCGCGCGCATGGACTTCATAATCTCTTTCTGCTTCACGCCAAAGCGCTGTTCTTCATCGATAATCACGAGTCCTAAATTGAAGAATTTTACATCTTCTTGGAGTAATCGATGCGTGCCGACCACAATATCCAAATCACCCTTGCGCAGTTTTTCGAGTACGACCGCCTGCTCCTGTTTAGTGCGGAAACGCGACAACATATCGATACGGATACCAAAACCCTTCATGCGCTCGAGCAAACTCTTGTAATGCTGATCCGCCAAGATAGTGATCGGACTAAGCAGTGCGACTTGCTTGCCTCCTTGTACTGCCTTGAACGCTGCGCGCATGGCGACTTCTGTTTTTCCGAATCCAACGTCTCCACACACCAAGCGATCCATTGGGTGCTCTCCTTCCATGTCGCGCTTTAAGTCTTCTATCGCCTTTATCTGGCCGGGCGTCTCCTCGTAGGGGAATGCTGCGTCAAACTTCTTCTGTGCCTCCGTATCGTCGCCGTAGCGGTGTCCTTTGGCCTTGGCGCGTTTGGCATAGATCTCGAGTAGCTCCTTGGCGATACGCTGAGTTTCCTCCGAAATTTTCTTAGTAATACGCTTCCAGTCGGCAGCACCCAGACGCGTGAGCACCGGCTCGTCGCCTTCTTCGTGCACGAATTTACTGAGCTTATCTGCCTGATCGACGGGCACGAACAACTTATCGTTTTCGGCGTAGGTAATTTCTAAATACTCGCGCGCCAGTCCATCAACCTCCTTTTGGGTCATTCCCTCGAAGCGGCCGATGCCGTGTTCCATATGCACCACGAAATCACCGACTTGCAGCGATGTAATGAAGTCGAGTGCCAGGCGCTGCACCGAGCGCTGCTTGTTTTCTTTTTTGAGCGAGAATATTTCGCGATCGGTAATGAGCGCGCATTTTAAATCCGGATTTTGCAGCGAGTGCGGCAGAAGCGCATCTTTGTCGGCCGAGACAATGGTGATGGCTCCTTTCCTGCGTTCTCCTGTAAGAAACTGCACCTTCTCTTCAGTTAAAATCGCTTCCAGTTCAACTGCGCGCTTGGTGACGATAATCAGCGACCATTCTTGGTGCAATTTATCTTTTACGTCGTTGATAAAATCCGGCAGCGTATAGAACTTGAGAACTGATAAATACCGCACGTGCACATGACCTTCTTCGGATTGCGGGAACGAGGTGAAGTGCAATGTATCAACACCTTTTAAGGATTCAATTTCATCTTGATCGTCGAGGACGAGTAATTTGTCCTTTGGAAACTGACGCGCGAGTGGCGCCATTTTCGTCCAGGTGAGCGGATATAACACAACCGATCCCGTGTGATCGGCAGTGATGCCTAGGTTGTAGCGGTCTACTTTGGCAATCTTCTCGACCGTGTCGAACGTGAACTGGATGCGGAAAGAGTGCTCGGCACCGACAGGATAAATATCGAGCGTATCGCCGGTACGACGATATTCGCCGGTGGATAAATACGGATCATTCCCATGCGAGTAACCGCGATCAATCAGCTTACTGAACAGTTCGGTAAAATCGATTTTCTGTCCGACTTTCAGCTCAATCAATCGCTCTTCCATTTCCGAAAAAAGCGGCAGCTCGCGCTCCCACAACTCTTTTTCAATCAGCGATACACCCTTGCCAGTGAATAAATGCACAAGAGTGGCGATATGATCCGAGCTTATATCCTGCTCCGGAAAATGAATGACGTGTGTTGTTTGCTCAAAAAATTGCAACCAATGAACAAGTCCTTCTACGCGCGTTTCGTCTTCTGTCACAACGATCGCACTACGTGGCTCTATATGTAGAACATGACTTAAAAGCATCGCTTTTGCGGTCTCATTCGATGCACCAGAAACAGTTAATTCCTGACGATCGCGCAAAAGAGCGATAAGCTCGCTATGAGTCGTGGCACCAATGAAGAGTGATGGCTTCATGCTCTAAGAAAAGCGCTGCGCGCTATGTTAATAAAAATGATGACAATATTTTGGCTTAGCGTAGATGGTTTTTACAGTACTCAAGAAAGAAAGTACCAACCAAAAACGAATAACCAGCAACTACAAACCTTTCTGTACGATCTTTCGATGCATCAAGCTCATTTACAGACACATCATACCTTATTCGTCCGCCATTCGCAACGGCATGATGAGGTGTAGATACTGCTGCTCGGTTGGTAAGCGGAAAACGGCCGGGTGCATTTTGTCCGATAACTCCATATCGAGTGAGTCGCTGTCGATGCGCGACAAGAAGTCGATTAAATAATGAGAGCTGATGGCAATTTTATTTTCTGTTCCCTGCACCATGGCGGCAAGATCCGATTCATCTTTTCCCATTTGTGTCTGCTTCGTCGAAAGGTGCATGACTTCCGGTGTAATAGAAAAAGTGATGTTGTTATTCACTTCCTTGGCAAAATAATGCATACGTTTTACCGCACTTAGAAGCTCTTTGACTGATATGTGACACGTTGTATTTTTTACCTTCGGCAATACCTGAATATAATCGGGGAATTTTCCATCAATCAAGCGACTGGTGAGCTGTACATGACCGACTGTCGCTTCGATTTGCTGCTGACTGACGTTGATACTTATGACATCCGTCTCCGAAATTTTCTTTTCCTTCTTCTCTTTATTCTCGGCGCCATCAGTCATTTTTCGACCGGCGATGACCACTTTTAATTCCTCTAAAAACTTGGCCGGAATAATACATGACATTTCCTGCTCAATTCCTTCCACTGACATTTTATACTCTGACAAACGATAACTATCTGTTCCAACAAGCGTGATAGCTCCTTGCTCCACTTTCATAAACACACCCGAAATAACCGGACGCGATGTGGTTTTAGCGCACGCAAACGTGACTAAATTTAATGCACGAAGAAGAGGATCTGCAGGAAGGGAGAATGTTGCCTGTTTAGTGATAGATGTAATAACCGGATACGCCGAAGCACTTTCGCCGGAAATCATGGCTTTAGCGCGTTTGGATTTAAGCTTTAACTGTGTGCCCTCTGCCGCTTCTAGTACTACTTCTTCATCCTGATTATATTGTACGAAGTTTAAGAGAGCTTTTGCTGGAACAGTGATTGTCCCCTCGCTTTCGATTGTCGCATCGAAACTCATCACAATGGATAATTCTAAATTTGTCGCACTCAGCGTGCAACGATTTCCACTCACCACCATGAGGACATTTTGCAAAATCGGCAACATCTGCTCACCACCAATTGCCCGACTCGTCAGCTGTACAGCGGAGAGAAGAGAAGATGTTTTGCAGGAAAATTTCATAATTTATTGAGGGAGGGAAGTTATTCTAGAAGCTGCATGGAAAAATGAAAAGAGATATCTAAAATTTTCTTCTTTACTGGAGTTATCCACATTTCACACGTCTCTCTTTATGAGAAAGGTTTTAAAAAAATTTATATATTCAGATAGTCATCATAGTAGGGGGTTGTAAGAGTATGAGAAATGATCTGTAATGATGGGGATTGCTGTGGAAGAATCGACGTAAGTATTATTGTCATTGTGATCAGAAAGCCAAAAAGTGAAAAAGCTGTATAAAAAGTGTGTGTGGAGCGAGTGTGGATAACTTTTGAGTTGTCGAGAGGTGTTTGATACTAGGAGCCAGTGTCGTATAAATGGCTTATGGTAGAGGAAAAGTAAATACTCTGTGGATAATCTTGGCAGAATGTGGACAAGGTGGAAAAGAGGTTATCCACATTGGATGTGGATAAGTAGGGTGTAGGGAAATATTGCTTTTATAGTGAAAAATTGAATGATACTCATTTTTACAACAAGTGCTTCTGTTGAGAGGATATTTTTACACCTTTTTCTTAAAACTTTCCCGCTGCTCAGGCTGTGTTGCTTGTTTGGCATTCGGCCGAATGTCCAGCTCCTGCTTGGTTTTCACAAACGAATTATCCGGAATGTCCTGCGATACCGTAATATTGGAGACAAGGAAGGAATCAGCGCCGATTTTCACGCCAGGCGAAATACAGCAGTGAATGCCAGTGCGGATATTTGCGCCCAAAATCGCACCGAACTTCGTGAGGCCTGTTGGGGTAGGCTCTCCTTTTATGTGCGAATGAATTTCGCCTTCATCGAGGCGCAGGTTGCCAAGTGCTGTGCCTCCTCCAAGAGATGTGTTGGCATCGATCACGCTGTCGCCCACATAGCTCATATGCGTCCACACGTTATCGGCGAGGACCGAGCGCACCACTTCGGTGCAGTAGCCAATGACACAGTTATTACCAATCGAGGAGCTGCGCACGAGTGCGTTGTTGGCCACGATCGTATTATCTCCTATAAAACAGGGGCCAATGATCGTTGCATGAGCAAGCACGCGGACTTTTTCGCCAAGCACGACGGCCCCTTCAATAACAGCGCTTTTGTGGATTGTAGCGGACTTAGGAATGATCGGTTTAGTGCCAGTTGGCAGGATGAGTGGAAGAATATTCAGTAAATGCCACGGATACTTGATGGCCTGCCACTGCCCACTATAAGGAAGGGCTTCATAGTGACCGGCTTTGAACAGCCTATCGAGCGCTTGCTCATACCCATCATCTTTTTTCGTCTCGATTTTTTTGAGCGTCTGCAAAAGGAGGGCCGCATTTTTATGACCATGTGCCACAATATTCACCATGTCCGAGGGCTCATTGCCAGCGCCGGGCTTTTCTACAATCGACGTAATGCGCTTATTTTTTACCGTCAGATAGCCGCCGGGAAAATACTGCTTCACTTTTTTGGCGAGGAGGACGCCATCGATTTTCTTCTCGTTCATCTTTAAAAGAATCGCTTTGTAGGCGCGCGGCTCGATGAGGTCATTGCTGTTTACCAGCAGCACCGGTTCTTTTTTACAAATCGGTAAGGCCGAAAGAAATGCTTCGCGCATGCCGAGTGAATCATCTTTCTGCTCGACAAATTGCACATTCTTCAATTTCAGTTTTTTAGCGAGCATCAGGTTATGTTTGCCGCCGACGAGAATAAGATCTTTGCAGCCCCCTTCGCGCAAGCGGTCGATCTGATGTTCTAGAATTGTTTTACCACTTATGTGCCAGAAGCACTTTTCTTTGAGTGGCCAAAAGCGCGTCGAAAGGCCGGCGAAAATGACGATAGTCTTCATTAGTTCGATAGCATACAGGATAACCGGCCCGAATCGAAAAGTCTTTCGCTAAAAAATTCAGTCGCATGGCGAGAATGAAGTGTGTGCCATAGTAATAATGGATGCTGTGGTATTGGTATTTCATGAGGAATGTTGAAATATCGGACATAGATGTGCAGCAGGGGAGGCGATACGTACTGCGGGTGGTCGATAGCTGTTGGATGCTCTTCTTTGAGCGCTAAGCCAAAGCCGTCGATTTGCCCATTGCTCTACAAAACAGTGTTACAGGAACCCTGCGTACAGCTTGCCCTTTTAAATCTACTTGACTTTCGTTGCGGGATCCGGAAGTGAAATGTAAATAATAGTTTGCATAATGGTCAAACATTCTTTACCCTGTTGAGTTATACCTTATTTCTTTCTCGTTTCGCCATGTCTTGGTACATAATCTCTGTGCTTGCACTATGCTTCTACGCATATTTTCAGCGAACGTCTTTTGCTAGATCTCTGGGATCGCAGCGGTTGCAAAGCGCAATAGTCATGAGTGCATTTTTGCTATCGACTATCTTGGTTCCCTTCGGGTCATCGGCTTCGCTGGAAGGAGTTGATGAAATGGTGATGCCTGCTGCGATCGAGGTACCGAGCATGGAGGTGGCAGCACCAGCTGCGCCTGCGCCTGAGTTTAGGGATGAGCCAAGTTTCTCCGAAGCATCATCATCTCTTGTTCCTGCTTTCTTCGATACATCTTCTGCTTCGCAGCAAAGCGAAAGCGCCGTAAGCGAGGGCACGGTAACGGATGCAAGCGCATCCGCTTCAGAAGCATTTTCGGCATCGTCGGCACAAGCATCTGCCATGTCGGCATCTTCAAGTTTTTCCGCCTCACTTCAGTCCTCGTACTTCGATCCTTCGTATGCATCGCAGAGTTCCGATGCATCTTTTTCTTCATCTTCTGATTTCAGTGCGGATTCTTCTGCTTCCTCCTTACACGAAGAGGTGGGCACTCAACCTTCTATTGCTGCGGATGATGCAGTCAAAATTGGAAGCTCCTCCTCTTCCTCTTCCTCTTCTTCATCGTCGCAAGAGACGAGCGAAGTATTGGACCCCAGCGATGTCTGGGTCTTGTTGCAGGGAAAAAATCCGCCTGTTGCCACAAACGTCGAGGTGCAAAATTTATTGAGGGAAGTAGATGCGCAAAAATCTCGGCAGACACCCTCTTTTTCCATCGCAAAAATTATCGAGACCGCTACCGGCATTCAATCGAGTGACGAGTCTGTGCCGTCTGGCGTTCGTGGCGAGCTGATGCAGAAAGTGAATGCTCTCAAAAGAGTAAGCCAGGATGAGCGCAATACCCTTATTGCCGGTATTGCCGGCGAGTTGCGCCGATCGGTTTCGTCTATAAGGCCAGATAGCTCTGCGTCGATGGATCTTGTCTTAAACGCAGCAAGAATCCGTGTGCCAAAGGATCGTATCGGCGAGCTTGTTGCGAAGGGTTACAATATTACTGAGTTGGATATTGTAAAAATGGAGCTGAATCAGTCCGTACCACAGATTGGCGCTAACACCGTGTGGACAAAAAAGGCGGATGGAAGTGCTTGCACGACGGGCTCTCCTTTTTGCATTACGGGAAAAGGTGTGAAAATCGCCATCATTGATACGGGTATTGATTACAGGCATGCCGATTTCGGATCCTGCGCCTCCTTTAGCAATTGTCCAAAAATTGTCGGAGGATATGATTTTATCAACAGTGATGCTGATCCAATTGATGACAACGGTCATGGTACGCACGTCGCTTCCATAGCAGCGGGAAACGGTATCCTGAAAGGCGTGGCGCCAGATGCGCAGTTGTATGTTTACAAAGTATTGGGCTCCAATGGATTGGGCGATAGCGGCGCTGTGGCAAATGCTATTGATAGGGCGGTTGACCCTAATAACGATGGCGATTTGAGCGATCACGTCGATGTCATTAACCTGAGCCTGGGTTCAAAGACGAAGCACAGTCCTGATGATGCGGAAAGTCTCGCACTTGATAGAGCGGTGACACTTGGTGTTGTTGGTATAGTATCTGCCGGAAACAATGGGCCTGGGGCTCCTATTTATTCTCCGGCAAACGCACGCCTTGGCATTGCAGTCGGCGCTGTAAGCAAAGCTGGAACGCTTGCAAGTTTTTCTACCTATGGAAAAACATCTCTCTCTACGTCGAAGCCCGACATTGTGGCACCAGGAGTTACTATTTGTGCGGCAAGAGCAGAAGGAGGAACAGCGCCGGCAGGGACGCCATTTCAGTGTGTCGATTCCAATCATATCTATCTAGATGGCACCAGCATGGCTGCTCCGCACGTTGCGGGTGTCGCTGCGCTTATGAGACAGGCGCATCCAACATGGACGCCACAGGAGGTAAAAGCCACATTGCGCGCAACGGCATCGGGGAATAATGGCGCGTTCGATCTCTTGGCCTTTGCATCGCAAGGCCATGGCCTCGTTCAAAGTACGCTGGCGACATTCTCGACTGTGTATGATCCTGTCACTCTCTCGACAGCCGGAGGCGTAGGTGGTGTTATCGATATCAAGGGTACTATTAGTCCGTCTACGACCGCATCCTACTCGCTCTCTATTCAGTCATTTAAGACCGGCATCAAGACCGAGCTGCTCAATACATCTGCGGCACCGAATGGCAATACGTTGCTGGCTGGATTTGATACGAACATGCTGAGCATCGGTGACCAGTATTATTTGCTACTTGAGACAACTACTACAGGCGGAGTGAAGAGTCGCGATGTCTCCATTATCTACTCCAATAACGAGGTGCCTTTGCCAGCGGACTTGAAGCTGACGGTAGTCGGGGATGCCGCCTGGCTGCCTACCGGCACCGGCACGTATGTGATGACAGTCAAAAATCTGAATGCGTCGGTTACGGCATCATCGGTTTTTGTAACAGCCAATCTTGATACGTATTCCGAGTTTTTGCCCGCACTTTCCAGCCCTGAATGCGTCAAAACAGGTGTTCATCATGTGGTGTGCAGCCTTTCATCTCTCGCCCCTAATGCCAGCAAGCAATTCACTGTCAAATTTGCAGCACAAGATAGTAAGGTAACGTGCGATCCGACTATCACCAATACGGCCAACGCGTGGGCGAATAACTACGATCTTGATACGTCAAACAATGAGAATATCAAGACGAATACAACATTCCGTTGTCCGGCCGATCTTTCGCTCGTGCGTGTTGGCTCGGGTGCAATTACACGCGGCAATAATGGTGGCTTTAAGCTGACGGTTGCCAATGCCGGGCCCGGCAATACAACTTCTGTCACTGTCACGGACACTCCTCCAACCGCTGATGCAATTTTCCAGCCATCTCTCAGCTCAACGGAATGTCGTGTATCCGGAAACGTTGTGGTGTGTAACGGGTTTGGCGTCAATGCCGGAGCGTCCAAAGTATTAACGGTCGTGTACAAAGTGCCGACCATTGCCAATTGTTCGCCACAAAGCGTCGAGACATCTGCGATAGTAGCGTCGACAACGTTTGATTGGTTTACGAGTAATAACACGACAGCCCCTCTGACTACCGCTATCAACTGCCCTGCCGGGAATGCGGCCGATCTGTTGGTCACTGCGACAGGCTCGACAACTGGCGTGCTTGGATCTAATTTCTCGGTAGCAGCATCTGTCCTTAACAAGGGGCCGCAGAGTGCGACTTCTACTATATTCACTCTCACTCTTCCGGCTAATGCCACACTCGTTTCAACGTCCGATGCGACCTGCTCTCTTGCGAATGGTGTCATTACCTGTCCTGCAGTTACGCTTGCATCAAATCAGACAAAGTCACTCTTCCTTCAATTGAAATTACCACTGAATGGAGCGTGTCCGGTTACAGCCACCAGTCTTGCATCGGCGACAACCGCGACAACAGACCCTATTGCGGGCAATAATTCTGCGTCGCACGCGACATCTATCAGTTGTCCGCCTGCCGATTTATCGCTCATGCGCACGGGCTCTGCCAGCATCGTTCGCGGATCAGCCGGCGCTTTCAGTGTCACTGTTCTCAACAATGGTCCGGGCGCTGCATCCAGCATTACGTTGGAAGATAATCCGCCAGCTGATTTTGTTTTCCAGACATCAGATGGCTGCCAGCTTTCAGGTAACAAAGTTATTTGTGACGGCTTCAATCTTGCCTCTGGCTTTAGCAAAACATTCACCATCAACTATTCGGTTCCAGTTATTGCCAACTGCACGCCGAAAAATGTGACGTCATTTGCCAAAGTATCGGCTACAACGGCGGATACGAATCTCGTTAACAATACCACTGCTAATCTTACGACAAGCATCACGTGTCCGCCGCCTTCTGCGGATTTGGTGGTGACAGCGACGGGTGCGACGACTGCTGTTGCGGGCACCACGTTCTCTGTTTTGGTCGCCGTCAAAAATGCGGGCCTAAACACCGCCAGTAGTGTTGTGCTAAAAAACAAGTTGCCAACTGGTGCCGTCTTTGTCTCTAGCTCGGATGCAAACTGTATCAATATTGCTGGTACCATCACGTGTGGTTCTGTGTCGCTGCCAGTCAACCAGACGAAAGCCACGACCATTCAGATGAAAATGCCGCTCAATGCTGCGTGTCCTGCAGTGCTGCTGAATACTGCGACGGCGACAACCGCGACGACAGATTCAAATCCGGCCAACAATACAGCCAATCTTTCGACTGATTTAGATTGCCCGCCCGCCGATCTTGCTTTGACGCGCAGCGGCACCGCCAGCATCGTGCGCGGCAGCAATGGCGCTTTTATGCTGACAGTAACCAATAATGGGCCGGCGGATGCTACCGATGTTTCCGTCAACGACTTTATTCCATCTGACTTTACGTTCCAGGCTTCGGCCGGTTGTCATATGAGCGGACCTACCGCTGTGTGTGATGGCTTTAGTCTTGCAGCGGGTGTCAGTAAGACATTCGTCATCAACTATTCGGTTCCAGTTATTGCCAACTGCAACCCGAAAAATGTGACGTCGTATGGTACGGTCACTGCGGCAACGGATGATTCAAATACAGCGAACAACACTACAGCACCCATCACGACTGTCATTACTTGCCCAGTGGCTTTGGCTGACATTGTCGTGACGGCAACCGGAGACACAATAGCTGTCGGCGGCAATACGTTCTCGGCCATCGTAGCTGTCAAAAATAACGGTCCACAGACAGCCAATGCCGTTGTGCTCAGTAGCCAACTTCCGGCAGGAGCTCTCTTTGTGTCGTCTTCTGATGCGACCTGTGCGAATGTTGCGGGAACAGTCACGTGTGCGGCGACAAATCTCTTGGCCAATCAAAGTAAGGCGGTGACCATTCAAATGAAAATGCCGTTGAATGCCGCTTGTCCGGCGACGCTGTCGACTACAACTTCAGCAACGACTACAACGGCAGACCCGACACTCAGCAATAACTCGGCTATTCTTTCTACGGCGCTTGCGTGTCCACCCGCCGACTTGTCGATTACGCGTACAGGTTCTGCCAGCATTTTGCGCGGCAGCAAGGGCGCCTTTAGGGTAACGGTCATAAACAACGGTCCCGGCGAAGCATCAGCTGTTTCTGTGACAGACAATCCGCCAGCCGATTTTACTTTCCTGCCATCCGCGGGCTGCCGGCTTTCGAGTACAAAAGTTCTCTGCGATGGCTTCAATCTTGCGGCAGGGGCCACCAAGACATTCACTATCAATTACTCGGTTCCAGAAACTACTACGTGCGTCAGTAAAAATGTCACCTCGTTTGCGAGCGTGACGGCTGCAACGACTGATCCAAGCGTAGCAAATAATGTAAGTGCACCTCTGGGAACGTCTATTCCTTGTCCGCAGGCAGACCTTGCTGTGACGGCAACTGGCTCAAGTAAAGTGATACTGGGAAGTACATTCTCGTTTACCGGCTCGGTCCTCAATAAAGGTCCTCAGGCTGCAGCCAATACAATTCTGTCGATCAATTTGCCAGCAGGCACCACTTTCGTATCGGCAACAGATGCAGGCTGTACCGCTTCGGCTGGAGTTTTGACATGCTTGCCAACAACCCTTGCCGCCAATCAGGTGAAAAAAGTCGGCGTGAAACTGGGAACAAGTACGGCTATGGCTTGCCCTGTGTCCATCGCGACAATCGTCTCTGCTTCGTCGATGACGAATGATCCGGTTTCCGAGAATAATACCGCGAGCATCATAACGTCTGCGACATGCGCGCCAGCCGATGTTCAGGTGATACGTACAGCGACAGGCGCAGTGCGTCGTGGAGATACGCTGACTGTAACGCTGACAGTCACGAATAAAGGACCTGGGCCTGCTAGCGGTGTTACGGTTACCGATATGCCTGGAGGGGTACTCTCATTCGTATCTGGTAGCAGCTGTACAGCATCCGGTCAGACGGTTGTCTGTATGACAGGAAGTTTACCTTCCACTATCTCCAAAACGCACATAATCACCTACAGGATTCCGTCGAGCCTCCCGTGCGTGCAGCAAACAGTGCAGTCGAGTGCCAAGGTTGCTGCGCTGTCACCCGATCCAAATCCTGCAAACAATACTGCCGGCCCGATGGCCCTGGCGATTCTCTGCCCTCAGGCAGATCTTTCTATTTCCACGCCGGGCCCTGCCAGCGCCCTTGTGGGCGATATTTTCTACGCAACCTATGTTGTAAAAAATAATGGCCCTATGACAGCGGATGGCGTCGTCTTTTCCGGCGCAATTCCTGCCGGCAGCACGTTTGTCGGCAATCCGCCAGCCGGCTGTACTCTCGTTAACGGAAAAGTGCAGTGTTCTCTTGGGGCATTGGCACTTAGTCAGACTAAAACGGTCACGTATCCGTACACATTCCCTGTCGGCGCAGCTTGCCCGGTAAGTCTCGATGCTATCGCAACAGTTTCGGGCACCACCAATGATCCGCTTGTTGCCAATAATTCTGTCAATCAGAAGAACAATGTGGCCTGCCCACTCGCCGATGTGCTTGTGGGAGTGAACATGTCGCCCACTGCAGTGGTAGATGGCGTATTTTCAGTGACATTTGCTGCAAAGAATACAGGCCCGAGCGTTGCACAGAATGTCGTACTTAGTAATCTGTTGCCCGAAAATAGTGCGTTTCTAGGCTCTTCTGATGCGTCATGCACCTACAACGCCTCGACGCGCAAAGTGACGTGTGCGGCAGTCAATCTTGCAAAAGATGAGGTCAAACGAGTGACTATGCAAATGAAGATGCTCGCAGGGTCTCTCTGTCCAACCGATGTCGGCAATACTGTGAGCGCGACCAGCACGACAGCCGATCCGAATATGTCTAACAATACAGTCATAGGCTGGATGGGCATTACGTGTCCGGTTACAGATTTGCAGGCATTTATTTCCGGCATGGCTGCCGGCAAAGCCGAGGACACTTTTGCAATGACAATCGCTGCCAAAAATAATGGGCCTGCCAATGCCTACGGTGTCGTACTCGGCGCGCAATTGCCCGCAGGATCAGTGGCGCTTGGCATCTCGGATCCAACCTGCCAGTTAAACGGTCAGAATATTTCCTGCGCTCCGGTTCCGTTGGCAGTCAACGAAGCCAAGCTTGTGTACGTGAACTTCAAGATGCCAGCCGGATCCGCCTGTCCTGCGAATCTTAAGACAGTTGCAACGGTATCGAGCGGACTGGTAAATGATCCTGTCGATAACAACTGGTCCATTCTTTGGAGCACTCTCAATTGTCCGCCTGCACCGCCAAATCTTACTGCCGTTTCATCTGGCCCGGCGTCTATCGGAAAAAATAAAGCCGGTGTCTATAAATTTGGCGCCGTCAATACATCCGAAGCAAATGCAACGCCTTCCGCTCCATCGACATTGGTAGTCCTTCTTCCAGCCAATACCGTCTTTACGCCAAAAGGATCGTCGCCCTTGTGCTCACTCGCTTCCAAAACATCCATTTACTGCAATGTACCGGGTATGAACTCCGGTCAGAACGTACTATTCCCGGTTGTGCTCACGCGTAAGGCTGCCGGTAAAGTAAAATTCACAGGCGTGATAGTGCCCGGAGGAGTGGATGCGAATCCATCGGATAATCAGTCGGTGATTGCGACTACTATTAAGTAAACCTTCTCTCGCAACTCACCCGTTACTGCAAAGTGATGGGTGAGTTTGAGGGGGAGGAAGCGAGGATGAGAAGATGCAAAGATGAAGAGGATGGTAAGAAGAATGTAGAACGTGGAATAAGAGGATACATTCTTATTTCCATACAACCTCAATTGTTCCATCGAGATCCGTGCGTTTGTAGGGAATGTTGAAGTAATTAAGACGATCGAGGATTGCTTGTCTTGGATGACGAAACAAATTGTTTTTGCCAACCGAAATAATCGCGAGATCGGGATGCACAGCAATCAGAAATCCTGTTGATGTAGACGTGAGGCTGCCGTGATGGCCTACTTTCAAAATATCGGCGCGTATATCGAGTTTGCTCTCCAGAATTTTTTCTTCATATTTCTCTTCGAGATCGCCGGTAAAGAGAGCTGATTGATTGCCAAATCGCGCACGTACGACCACTCCTTCGTCGTGCGGATTGCTGTAGTACGTGCCAAAAGCGCCGGATGGCGGCCAGAGCATATCAAATACCAGTCCGTCACCGATATCGATTGTTTTGCCTGGCTGCGATAGCAGCAGCGCAATATTTTGCGCTTTCATCTCGGCCAACATCTGTGCGTAGCGCGGCTGAGTGTAATCCGCGCCGCTCATGAGTATTTGCCCCACCGAGTAGCGTTTGAGAATCTGCGGAAAGCTGGCGATATGATCCAAATGCGGATGAGTCAAAATTAGTATATCAATGTGCCGATTGAAGAAGCCCAGATGCGAACCTAAGTGTTCGAGTGTCGTCAGATCCGGTCCGCCATCAATCACAATCCGTTTGCCGCTGGGGCTTACAATCAGCGTACTGTCACCTTGGCCGACCGCTAGAAACGACACATGCGTTTTGCCATCGGGCAGATGGATGACTTCGTGCCAAGTTAAAAAGGCTACGAAGAAGATTGTGATGACCAGCCAGATTGCAATGCTCGAGCGAGAGTGACGCTGGGACATACGACGAAGTACGAATCACGAATTGCGAAGTACGAAAATCCTATTGTCGTTATTCTATAACGTACAAAGCGAATCAACGAAGAGATCGTGTGTATCATATCCCAACCCTTAGCCCTATCCCTAACCCTGCTTGCGCCTTTTCATCGTCCTATTCCCGGCAAATGCGCCGGAGATGGCAATGAGACTCAAGAGGCCGACACCGCTATTTGGTAGATCGATAATTTTGGAGACACCCGTCGATTCGTTTCCTGCGCTGTCGCGCGCCGTTACTTTGACACCGAACACACCTGGTTCGACATTGCTGAACATGACATTCGTCCTGCCAACCGGATCGCCGGGCACAAAGTTAATGCCGTCGGTTGTGGTGTAAATATTGTAATCGGCAAGATCGCGTGCGGAGTTGATGCTGCCGACCCAGAATGCGCCGACATCGTAGGTGCCGTCACTGCGGATTTTAGGCGTGAGGCCCAAATTGCGTGGATCTTCCGGTGCAATAAGATCGGCTGGTAGGGCTGGGTTGGATGATTGCTGAGTACCTGGATTTGGAATGTAGGGAATGCTCGACTGTGTACCTGTCAGGTTTTTGTACCCAAAGAATGTAACCTGTGGCAGTGGCTCTGCCAGTTTAGAGTTATCAGCGCCGGTGACTGTCTGGAGTAACCCGAGCACATACACTTTTTCACCTACCTGCGCTGCGGTATCAAGCAGCAACATGGAACTACCGGAGAGGGCAACGCTCTTGATAGTCAGCTGCGATCCGCTGCTATCGACAATAACAAACTGATTGGGAAAGAGTGCCTGATTTGCATTGAGTGCCTTGGAAAACTCGAGCAATACGCCGGTCTGGCTGTAGCCACGGACACGCATGAGTGCGAGTGGCTCGACAGAAGATGAAACAGACGAGATGGTAGGAACAGAAGAAGGAGCAAAGACATCGAATGGCGAGAGGCCAGAGCGCGAGGAGCTCATAGATGTCTGCACCGACGAAGCGATAGACGAAGATTGTGTAGCTGTTGGCATTTGCGCCGAAGCCTCGGCTTCGAAGCTGTCGCTCTCGATTCCCGCTTTATTGACTGCCATCACCGATACGAAGACTTTATTGCCCTTATAAGGAGCGACTTCAAACGTAAAGTTTGTATCGGCTGCTTTGGTACGCTCAAAATCATCGTAGTTTCCTTGGTTTCCCAGGATCGATGCGCGACTGTAGTACACGTTATAATGATCGATATCCGTGTCCGTTACCGCTTGCCACGTGACTGTCAGTTTATCCCCAGAATAAGCGGCAGAAACGTTCTGCACACTCGATGGAACTGCGGCAGCAACAGCGGTTGCGACCGATACGCAGGACACGAGAAGGGCGATGAAGGATGTTTGTTTTATGTTCATTTCCTAAAATTATAGCAGATTTTGGGGTTTTTTACAATATGCTGAAAGAGGACAATGTCCTCTTTGCAGCGTTGAGTGATTTATCTTTACGCCATTAAAGCCTCAACTTCTTTAAGCAAACTGTCATTTTTATATCCTTTTGCGAGAACGTTGGCTACATCTAATGCCAATACTAATGCTCTAGACTTTTCCATTTCAGATGCTCCTTTAGCTGTAGCAATATGAGATTTACACAAGAGCACTAGAAGCTGCCCATGCATTGCATCAATTTGCTCTGGCGGATCTTCTCCTTGCATTTCAAATCCTGCCATTACCTCTGCAACGTTCGAGGCATTTCTTGCTATATCTGCGACATTTTCTGTTGGCGCGTTAAGGAATGATGATGCTTCGGTAAGCATTTTAATGTCGGCAGCTTCAGTTACTCCTTCAAATGCGAGTAAAGCTTGAACGTCGTTTGTTACACTTTCAGTATCAACACGCACGTCAGGTGATTTTCCTTCTGCTTCAGGGCCAATGTCTGGAACTTCGTTAGGGGTGTTTGGAGTCATATTCATATTATACTTATAAATTAAATTGATGTCAATATTCTTTATCCTCTCACCAACTTATCCAACCGCAGCGACCACGCCAAAATCGCCATCAATCCCAGTGCTGCAACGAGCCCAACCAGAATCGAAGGAATAGTGGTGAGAAGCGGGGCAAACAGCCACAGAATGATCCCAAGGACGCTCGTGTAGATCAGCAATTTCGACAGGAATTCGCGGGAGAAGCGCATCGGCATAATCTTGAGTGCCTGTGGCAGCAGAAGAATTGCGAGTACTGCATTTACAATATTGGCGGTTGTGGCTGCGCCGATAAAGCCGAGTTTTGGGATCAGGAAATAGTTGAGCGAGAAAGAGAGGACGACACCGAGAAGCATGGTTTTGACGAGCGGCTTCCACGCGTGCTTTGTCAGCATGGTGTAGAAACTGAAGAGCACGATGCCGTTTAAGAGCATCGGTCCGCTCATAATCTTAAGCGCTGTATCCGAACCTGCATGCCACAGGCCTGTTGCTGGATCAATGCCGGATAGATAACTCTCCGTTGTAAGAAGCTGAATGAGCGGGCGCGACCAGAGGAAGCAGAAGAGAAGAGATGTAGTGCCCAGTAGCAGAATGATGAGAAATGTTTTACCCAGTAGCGACGAGGTATCGGCGCCTTCGTCACTGCGTTTGCTCAGCAGTGGAAGTGTGGAGTTGAGGAGGAATGTTGGAACGAGATACGTCATTTCGGTGATGCGGCCGGCAAAACCGTAGTAGGCGTTTTGAATGTCGTAATCTTCTGGGCGCAAAATGGCGATCATCGTTAAGTCAAACTGGCGATAGAGGGCCACACACAGAAACGCGAAACCGTAAGGAATGGAGCCTTTGATGAGCGTTTTCATCAGCTGCGCATCCCACGTAAAACGCACCGGCATCAGGCGCAGCGAGAAAATGATCGACAGAATCAGCAGGACAAATGCACCAAGTCCGCCGATGGCTATAAAGACATTCATGTCTTGGACATTCGTGCTGTTTGAGACTCCCATAATCACAATAAGTCCGATGAGCGTGGCAGTGACAATGCGCTGCGTTACTTCCGCAATAAACACGAAATGCATTTTGTAGGTCACCTGAAACACCGTGCGCAGAATGCCCGCAAGCAGCGTGAACAGCGGAACAGACGCCGCAATCGCGATGGCAATCGGTAGCGGCGTTGCGCGCCACGATGGCGAGCTCCAGGCAAATGCGATGCCAAGTCCGAGCGAGAGAATGCTGATCAGCCCGCGAATCAGGATCAATCCGCCAAGCACCTTTGGCTGATCCTTGGCCTTGGCGAGTTCTTTTACCGATACGGCGTAGAGGCCGAAATCCGAAATAATCGCGAAGATTTGCAGATACGCATACGCAGAGTTGTAGTTACCAGCGAGCTCTTTACTGAGTCCGATCGCAATGAATTTGACCGTAATCACACTCAGCGCAGCCATCACAAACTGGCTGGCCATTTGCCACAGCGTGGAGCTTGCGATTTGCTTGGTCGACATGAGGGAAGTATAGCAGGAACGCGAATGACGAATTACGAAGTGCGAATTACGAGTACAGAATCAGGGATTGGTAGTTGGTCATTGGTCTTTGGAATGTATCTCAGGTCTTCCTTTTACTGCCCTAAGCCCCTATACTCATCCCTGATGCCACTCCCTTTTAAGCATCTAACGTCAACCAAACAACTCACACGCAGTGATACCGATCAGCTATTGAAGGTATCGGGCGATATGGAAAAAGTTCTCAAAGATGGCGGGAGCGATTTACTGAAAGGCAAGATTTTAGCTTCGCTTTTTTATGAGCCTTCGACGCGCACGCGTCTTAGTTTCGAAGCAGCGATGATTCGCTTGGGCGGCAATGTGCTCACTGCTGAAGGGTTGCAATTCAGTTCGCTCTACAAAGGCGAGACGATCGAAGACACCATGCTCATGGTTTCGCAGTACGCCGATATTATCGCCATGCGTCACCCGGAAGCGGGCAGCGCCGATCAGGCTGCCGCAGCTGCACTTATTCCGTTTATCAATGCGGGTGATGGTCCGGGTCAGCACCCCACGCAAGCACTGCTCGATCTCTACACCATTCAAAAAGAACGCGGCACAATTGATGGCATTACGATCGCGATGGTGGGGGATTTGAAATACGGCCGTACGGTTCATTCACTTTGTTATTTGCTGGGACTCTATAAGGACATCAAGTTCATCTTCATCGCACCGCCGGAACTCCCGATGCCCGAAAAAGTGACGAGTTATTTGGACGAACCAAAATTCACGTACACAACCAAGGAGTCGATTGAGGATGGAGTCGATGCGGATATTATGTACGTCACCCGCGTCCAGAAAGAGCGATTTACAAATCAAGATGACTACGAGCGACTCAAGCTTTTGTACATTCTTAGGGCCGATCAACTGAAGGGAAAAAAGGTGACCATCATGCACCCGCTTCCTCGTGTTGGCGAAATTGCGACCGATGTCGATGCTCTGCCCAATGCTGCTTACTTCCGACAGGCTGCTAACGGCGTACCGATGCGTATGGCGCTACTGGCGATGCTGCTTGGAAAAGCGTAGGCGTTCTGTGGCAGCGTAGAACGCTTATATTGGCTTATAGACGCAATATATTGCGTCTTTGCGAAAGTATCTGGATTGATTGATATGGAGGCATGACAAATGGTCGATCATGCTACTGGCATGACGCTTTTCAAAGGTCGCTATCGTAGCGAGACAACCCGACTGCAATCCCACAATTATGCCGGCCCTGGTTATTATTTTGTGACCTTGTGTACCAAAAACCGTATGCCGTGGTTTGGAAAAATTGTGAATGGGGAAATGATACAAAATATTCTTGGTCAGGCTGCTGATTATTACTGGCGGGCAATCCCTGGTCATTTTCCATTTGTTGAATTGGATGCATTTGTGATTATGCCAGATCACGTTCATGGGATCTTGTATGTCAATGTGCATGATAAAAATGGGATGATGCCAAACGTTGCCGCAGGGGCATCATTTGGCGCAGGGGCACAAAATTTTGTGCCCCTGCGGCGCAACAATCAATTTGGTCCCCAATCCAAAAATTTGGCATCCATTATCCGTGGTTTCAAAATCGGTGTGACAAAATATGCCAAAACGTGCGGTGTGCATTCTGTTTGGCAGCCGTTGTATCACGACAGCATTATCCGCGATCAGTTGTCATTGCATCGTATCCGACGGTATATACAAAACAACCCTGCCAATTGGCAGGGTTGATATCTATATAGATGTGGATGCACAAAATTTTGTGCATCTATGCATTTTTGGCATTGCGGGCGACCAAGCGTTCGATGGCGATTTTGCCAGGACCGTGCAGCATCAGAAGGATGCAGCCGGCAAGAAGCAAGCAGTCGAGTTCGTAGCCGCCTGGAGCTGCGTAGCCGATCTGGAATAAGAAAATCTTCAGCCCGATTGCGCCGATCATAACAATCGACAGACAGAAGGATGCGCTGCGGACGAGGATGCCGAGGATGAGAGCAATGCCTGCAACTGGTTCGGCGATTGCCAAAAATTTCATCAGGAAGAAGAGGGGAACAGGCATCATTTCCGGTGGCGCTGCCATAGCTACCAACGGGAATTTTTGCATGCCGTGAACGATGAAGCTGCCGGCGATGGCAAAACGTAGCAGTAGAAAGCCAATATCGGCGTGGCGCGAGAGGACGTGTTTCATAGAAAAGAAAATGAAGAAGTAATTGTGAGTTACTAAACTTTAGCGTAACCGCTTTTGCAAGAGCAGTCATACTGGTTCGTTTTATTTGTCGAGGATTTTTCATCAGGAGAAATCCTTTCTGCAAGGCAGTGGATTCACGTATAGTAGGTTTTGTATGCTTAAGACAACTATCGCTGGCATTTCTCTACCATCGTATATTTTTAATGCGTCCGGTCCGTGCGACACAACCTTTGATGAATTGTCAGCCATCGGAGAATCCCAGTGTGGAGCCATTATGATGAAATCGAGTACGCTCGAACCTCGGGCAGGAAATGAAGAGCCGCGTTACATTCGAGTGCCACTGGGTTCCATCAACAGCATGGGTTTGCCGAATTTAGGTTACAAGCAATACATTGAATTCGCATCGAAATTGAAAGTCTACAAAAAACCGATTGTTGCGAGCTTGGCAGGTCTTTCGCCCGACGAATTTCCGGTCCTGGTAAAAGCATTTCAAGACAGTGAGGTGGATTTGATCGAGGTGAATCTGTCGTGTCCAAACGTGAAAGGCAAGCCGCAGATTGGCTACGACTTTGCTATGTCGGAGCAAGTTCTTAAAAGCATTATGAATTTGGGATCGAAGCCGATTGGGGTCAAATTACCACCATATTTTGATGCAGTGCATTGGGATCAAATGGCAGAGATTCTGCTCAAATTCCCGCTCGCGTTTGCCTGCTGCATCAACTCGGTTGGCAATACGCTCATTATTGACGCAGAAACCGAACAACCGATCATCAAGCCCAAAGGCGGTTTTGGCGGATTGGGTGGTGAATACATTAAGCCTGTTGCGCTCGCCAATGTGCGGGCATTCTACGAGCGCTTGCAGGGAAAGATAGCAGTGATTGGTGTAGGTGGCATTGCAACTGGTACCGATGCGTTTGAGTTTCTGCTGGCCGGAGCGGACGCTGTGCAAGTCGGCACGCAGTTTGAAAAAGAAGGGCCTGGTTGTTTTGAGCGAATCGGCAAAGAGCTGGAGGAAATATTGAAGCGAAAGGGATATGCAGATATTGCGGCGGCGAAGGGGAAATTGAAAATTTTATAAATCGAAATATTTCGATTTATATTGCCATTGCCGTGGAGACGCCCTGGCTAGTTCAATAATAAAGATCAAACCATGATTGGCCTTTTATAAAGATTCAGTCCGGGGCGTCTGTACTCAAAAATTTTTATAAATTCTTTCATTTATTTCCGAGATGAGGAATCTTCCCTATAATAGCCATATATCAGCAATCCTCATCCGCGGCGGCCATATTGTTTCGTCCAAAGGAATGCAGTTGGCGGATCTGCTGTACGAAGATGGAGTTATAAAAAAAATAGGCGATAATCTTGAGTCTGAGCCACACGCCGATCTCGTCGAAGCCGAAGGTATGTTGCTCTTTCCGGGGCTTATCGATTGTCACGTGCATTTTCGCGAGCCGGGCTTGGAACACAAAGCAACGCTCGAAAGCGAATCGCACTCTGCGCGGCTTGGCGGCATTACGACGGTCTGCGAAATGCCCAATACTATTCCGCCAACTGTTACGATCGCAGCGTTTGCCGATAAAGTACGACGAGCAGAAAAAGTGCGGGGGTTCGATTTCCATTTCTTTTTTGGTATCACGCAAGCGGCGCATTTGCATGCCCTGCGCGAACTGTGGACGGGGGAATCTGCCGAGCTGAAGCGCCTGAAAAAATATTGTTGTGGCGTAAAATTGTTTCTCGATCATTCAACTGGCGATCAAATGGTTGCACGCGAACTCATCGATGATATTTTTTCTACCTGCTCAGAATTATCAATTCCACTCGTCGCACACTGCGAAGATCCGGAGATGAATGCAGCGGCTGCAAAAGCTAATAAAAATACAGACATCAGTACTCACTCTGTTATACGCCCGCCAGAGTCCGAGGCTGCATCCATTGCATTCGCGCTCGAGAAAGTTCGTACACATGGAACGGCATTGCACATTGCGCACTTATCAACCAAACAAGGAATTGAACTCGTACGCGTTGCCAAAAATGAAGGATTGCCCGTTACATGCGAGGCGTGCCCGCATCATTTATTGCTTTCTACCGACGATTATTCGTGGCTTGGGACACGCGGGAAAATGAATCCACCACTGCGAACTGCCGATCACTTGAAAATATTATGGGAAGGCATTGCTGATCGTACTGTCGATTGCGTGTCGACGGATCATGCACCGCATACAATCGAAGAAAAAAATGCGCTGGAAGCTCTCAAGGCGCCAAGTGGTGTGCCGGGAGTGGAGACGATGGTGCCGCTGCTTTTGAGTGTCGCGGCTGGGAATTGGTCTAGGCACGAAGTACGAATTACGAATGACGAATTACGAATTACGCCGGAAGATATTCTTCGGCTTTGTTTTATCAATCCAAATAAAATTTTCTCACTTGGGCGTGAAGAAATTTTTGAGGGGGCGAAGACTCCGATTGCTATTATCGATCCATCTGTAGAGTGGACAATCAGCGCCGAAAATCAGCACAGCAAATGCGGATGGACGCCGTACGAAGGCTGGAACGTGACCGGAAAAGTTATGCAGATTGTAGGATCTTAACGAGGTCTTCTAGGTTATCAGTTGCCAGCTTAGCACTGAGATGTGCATTTGGTCCGGTATGAGTATGACGCACAAGGCAGCTGACCATTCCGGCTGCATTCGCAGCCTCTACATCAATTTGCTGATCGCCAACATAGAGGCAGCGGCGAGGATCAACTTTCATTTTATTGGCGGCAAGAGTTAAGCCGTATGGATTTGGTTTCATTTTTTCCGCTAATTCGTCGGCAGTAATAATGGTGTCGATGTAGCGATCAAATTTCATATGGTCATTCATGGCATCGACATATCGTTTGAATGCACCAGTCACAATTCCTGTCTTGGTTTTATCTTTTATGTATGCAAGAAGTGGCTCTGCTCCTTGTCGCCAAGATGTCTGTTTCTTAAGCAGCTGAACATAAATATCGTCACGCTTTTTTCGTATGGCCGTTTCATTTTCTGCGTCAATCGAATAGTGAGCCATCCACTGCGGAATAGTCCATCCTGTCTGGTACAGCTTGGCAAATTCGGCGCGGGTCATTTTGATTTTTACGATAGCAAAAGCCTCGATGCACGCCTGTTCGTAGAGATCGAGCGTTTCCACCAGCGTGCCGTCTAAGTCGAAGATGATGGCGTGGAAATTCATGGGAGAGCGAAAAGCGATAAGCGGGGAGCGGTAAGCGATAAGTTTCCTTACCGTTTTTCGCTTCTAGCTTACCGCTTGTTCGTCTTAATGTAACGAGCTGATTGCTCAACTGTCTTTATACCTCAATAATAATTGGCATGATCATTGGTTCGCGGTCGAGTTTTTTACTGAAGAATCTCCAGAGAGCACTCGTTACTTCGCGCTTTAAGTTCCCGATCGATTTCTCGCCACGAGCGAGAGAATCTTCGTAGGTCTTGCGGATGATTTGTGTTGCCTGCTTATTGATATCGGCTTGCTCGGAACCGTACACGAATCCGCGCGAGAGAATGAGTGGGTCTGAGACCATCCGCAGACTCTCTGCGTAGACTTTGATGGTGGCTACAAACACGCCTGCGTTGGTCATCATCCGACGATCATCGAGAATGCGTTCGCCATCGCCACCTGCACCACGACCATCGATAATAATATCGTTGGCGGTGAGCTTGTGCTTGGACCTGCGAGCAGCACCTTGTGCGTCGAACTCAAGAATTTCGCCGTTGGTCAGCAAGTGCACTTGGTTTTCCTGGTAGCCGATACTCTTGGCGAGATCGGCATGCGCAGCGCGCATGTAGGGTTCGCCGTGCTCCGGAATAATATGCTTGGCTCGCACAAGGCGGTGCATCAGCATGATGTCATTCTGGTAGCCGTGACCGGTTGTGTGCAAAGCGAGTTCCTGGTTGGTAAATACTTTTGCACCCATGAGGTGCAGGTTATTCACTACCTTTGCAACTGCACGCTCGTTTCCCAGAATTGGGTTGGAGCTCAAGATAACCGTGTCACCTTTTTTCATATGAATATGTTGATGTGTGCCGAGTCCCATGCGAGCGAGACTTGCGCGCTCTTCGCCCTGCGAACCGGTTGTGAGAATTAAGACTTCGCGATCGGGAATCTTTTCCATGCCCGGTCCCACTTTGCGGATCATGCCGCGGGGAACCTGGATATAGCCAAGACTCTGGGCGATTTCGATGTTCTCTTCCATCGAGCGGCCCGAGACAAATACCTTGCGGTTGAGTGTCTTGGCGTGTTCGATGACTTGCTGCAAGCGATTGAGAAGCGAGCTGAATGTGGAGACAATCAAACGGCCCTTGGCGTCGCGCATTAGGTTAAAGAGTGTTTCGGAAATGGCTTTTTCGCTGAGTGCGTTTCCTGGCTTGGTTGCGTTGGTCGAATCCGCGATAATCGCGAGTACTCCTTCGTCGCCAAGTTCTGCCAGACGCTGAAAGTCGGCAGGTGGCTCGTTCATCGGCGTTAAGTCGAACTTAAAGTCGCCAGTGTGCAGAATCTTTCCATATGGTGTATGGATGGCAACGGCAGCGGAGTCGGGGATACTGTGTGTCACTCGTAAAAATTCGACTTGAACCGGACCGAGCATCACTTTGTCGCCGAAGTTCACGGTATTCAGGCGGGATTTGCTGGTGAGTTTTTCCTCATCCAGACGCTTTTTGACAAACGCCATAGTCAGGCGAGTGCCATAACAAGGTGGGAAATGGAGCTGTGGCAGCAAGTGCTGCACGGCGCCAATATGGTCTAGGTGACCGTGGGTAAAGATAACGGCTTTGATGCGATTTTCTTTGCCCTTAAGCGAGCTGATATCGGGGATAAGGTAGTCGATACCTGGCATGTTCTCCTCGGGAAATTGTAGCCCTAGGTCGACAATATAGAGGTCGCCATCGACGTCGATGACCATACAGTTGCGGCCGACTTCCTCGAAGCCGCCGAGCGGATAAATGCGCAGACCCTTGCCCGATGCAGGCGCTGCGTGCGGTCCCTTTGGACCTGGTTTTGGCTGTCCGCCTTGCCCCGAATGTTTGGGGTGCTGCTGATGCTGACGAGGCTGCTGATTATGCGGCTTCGATGCATGTGGCTGCGAAGGGGGTACAGGTTTGCCGGTGTTTTGCGAAGCTTGCACTGGAGACGCTTTTGCGTCTGCAGCGGGAGTAGCGGCGCCCTCTGGGCTACCTACTACTTTCTTCACCCAATCTTGAACTGATTTCATTACTATGTTGGAAATAAATATGTCGTGACGTACGTATCACTGTCCCTATCGTACTCGTGATCAGAATAAATAGCAAGCACTTCATTTGTCGTGTAGAGGACTTTTTGGCTTGTAGTCAATGAGTTATTGGTTTTATTTTGAGGAAACAAAGGACTCAAAAGACTCAGAGGACTCAAAGGAATGATGTGCATTATCCCTTCAAAAAAAAGAGCGGCATTTTTATCCTGAGTAGAACGAAGGACTAGCCGCGGCGTTCAATGTGTATTGATTTTTTGCAGCAAAATATGCGCAAGCGAGGTCGTCGGGACTGGTACATAAAAACGATGGCATCGTGGTGGGTGCTTTTTGCTAATTTTGATACATCACCGCGCCCGCGGTGTCTCGATATATTCTGCCGCTGAAAGTTTTGATGCCATTGATCCGGCATCAAATTCTGACGACCTCGCTTGCGCATCAAATCTCTCAATCATATGTAAGTATCAATCGACTTGCGAAGCAAATGTGATTCTTGAGTGTTCATACGGCTTCGCAGGAACGATAAAGTCATATTGAATGAAGAATTGAATTACATCAGATTTTTGCTACGCCGCTATCGATGGTTTTGTATTGCAATTTGGTATTACCTTGTCTTGCTTGCTCGCAGCTTCCCGTACGTGTACCCTTTTTTCCTGTATGAAGGTTACTGTCTCAACAGGTCACACCAAAGCTCCTGCCAGCACTCTTTTGGTGCCAATCGTTCTTGGCGATAGCAAAGGTGAGCAGGTTTTTTTCCTCATTCAAAGTGAGGGAAAGCCGGGTGGAACGGGAAATTTGCAGGAAGAGTGCGTCGCGGTTCTCACGCATAGCGTGCTCGAAGGCGAAGGCGATGCGTACACGCGTTTGGAAAGCGCGCTCAAAGAACTTAATGGACTACTCAAGGGATTCCAGCTGACCGACGCTGTCAAAGATGTGAGCTCGATTGTGGGGTTGCTGGAAGCAGATGGCAATTTGCATTTGTCGCATGTAGGGCGGTCTGAGGCGTATTTGATCCGCGAGGGGGTGGCGACGCAAATTACCGAATACAGCCGCGGCAAGCAGCCATCGTCTTTTTTGCATATTGTCACCGGCCCAATCGACAGTGGCGACAATGTACTGCTCTCCACGCAGCGATTGCTGCGCGAATTTACACCAGCGCAATTGTCTCAGTTGGTCGTAAACGAAGACGAGCCGCTCGATGAAATTATCTCCACACTCGAAGCCGAAAAAGAAGCAGCGTGCATTATCCATCTGTCTGTTCCGCAGGGCGCTGCCAAAAAAGAGACGGAGTTGCCAGCTCCTGCTGCTCGTATGGCTGCGAGGCAAGACGGTCGCAGGTCTGCACGTAGACAGGCAGCGAATAATCCGGTTGCCGCGTTTCTCTCATCCGTTCAGCTGCCAAGTTTTTCGGGTGTACCAGGTATCGGCAAAATGAAAGCGCGCGTGGGGAGTAAGGTATCACACGCAAAAAACAAAGGCGGAAAATACGTGAGTGGGTTTTTGGAGGATCTGTCGGACCCTAAGCGCAAGCGCAAGGCGCACTTGTTGCTCCTTGCCGGTGCTGCTGGTCTATTTTTGATTGTGTGGCTGATTATTCAAGTCTCACTCATCAGCCAGAAAAGCCAAAGCCGTGGCGAACTCGCTGCACTCATTACCCAAATCAACGCTGATATTCAGACAGCGGACAATCGCAAATTGGCCGGCGATACCGATAGTGCCAATGCTATTTTGAAGCGAGCCGAAGATCGGGCTCATCAGGTGATGGCCAATGAAACCGGTTTGTACCGCAGCGACGCACTCAACTTGCTCGACAAAATTCGTTCCAAGCGCGAGGAGATGAATAACATTACGCGCATTCCGCCGCGCGTGATGGCGAACTTGAGTGCCAAGAAATCCGATGTCAGTGCGCAGGGAATGATCGGTATTGCCGACGGCGAATTCGTGGTCTACGACCGCCAAGATTTGTATCGTGTGCTGCTCAATTCGGTCGATGGCCCCACGCGCCTCAATACCGAAGAGCTGATTGTCGATGGCGCCGATTTCCAGCGCTTCCAGTCGACGATTTATCTCACAACCGGTAACAGCGTCATTGAGGTAAATAACAATCAGCCGACTATCATGAAAACCGAAGATACGAGCGGCTGGGTGACGGGCGTCGATGTCAAAACGTATCTGCGCAACATGTACATTTTGTCGCCAGAGCGCAAGCAGATCTACAAGTACGAACATCTCTCGGGCCGCTTCGGTCCTTCGGCGGAATATAACGTGAACGGCGACTTAACGGGCGCGATCGATATGGTGATTACCGGTCCGATCTACGTGCTCAAAGAAACGACACCCGCAACGGCAACGGTGTCTGGTGGTCGCGAAGTCATCAAGTTGCTGCGCGGAGAAAAGCAGAGTTTCTCTATTCGCAATCTTCCGCCTAGCGCGCTCAACGGTGTCACGAAAATCTTCAAGTCCAGCCCAAGCGGTAACTTCTACTTCTTGGATCCAACCAGCAAGCGCGTGATTGTCACGACTAACGACGGCGACCTGGGCGACTCGCTGTACATCCGTCAGTACGTGCTCGATTCCGACCAAGTCGGCAAGTTGCAGGATGTCTATGCCAATCCCGATGACTCTCGTTTGTACGTGCTCGATGAGAAGCGGGTGTATTCCATTGATTTGCAGGCGAGGTAGGAGTGAGGGCTGGGGTTAAGGGTTTGGGTTGGGGGCTCATCTTCATGATCAGTGAGACGCTCCAAACGGTTTGCGTATAAGTGAATATCAGAATGTTATGATTGTACGAGAGTTGCCGGAGCGTCTTTACGTTGGGAGTTGGTTTTTGGTGGTTGGGATTTTCTACGAGTCTTCTTATGAAGCCGCCATCTCATGCTAATCTATGCCTATGCTCCGTATCATGGTCTTCGGCACGTTTGATCACTTTCATCCTGGTCATAAGTTTGTCTTAGACGAAGCAGGTAAGCGCGGAGAGGTGGTTGTGGTTGTCGCAACCGATATCCATGTACAGCAGATTAAGGGCCGCGCACCGGACCAGGACCAGTCGAAGCGCATCAGTATCTTGCAATCGCAGTACCCTATTTACACAATCGCGCTTGGCGATCCACAGGACTTCATGGTGCCTATCACGCATTATAAGCCCGATCTGATTCTACTCGGCTACGATCAACAGATGCCGCCGGGAGTATCGATTGATGATTTGCCGTGCCCAATCGAGCGTCTGGCTGCATTTGAGCCGGAGAAGCATAAGAGCAGCTTGAGGAGGTAATGTATGTATTGTAGGTACGGTAAGTAAGGTAAGTAGGCCATTTTTTGGCTATGCACCTACAATACTTACTATACGTACCTTACCTACCGTACCTTTCTCCAATTGAATTAAAACGCGAAAAATGCTATACTAATCCGATGACTTTCTCCAAACACCCACTTTTTAAACAAATTGCTGGCGGCATCCTCGGTATGGGGGTGGCGATGGGAGCGTACTTTGCTATTCAGTTCACAGCCACCTCGCAGATCTCCGCGCTTCTTGTAGGCGGCGATCCGCGCATTACGAATAATGCGGCAGATGTACGTGTCAGCGATAAACAAGCTGATCCAGAATTTATCGCTCGTCTTGCATCGAAGGCCAAGCAGGTAGCGGCTCAGCAAGATCCAAGCGCTACAGCAATCGAAGATGCGACAGCAGCGCGTCTGGCTCGTCGTAAACAGCTCGATCAATACGCATCTATCGCGCAGCCAGCGGTAGTGTCGTCCATTGCATCCTCCACTGCGATCATCAGTGCCAACGAGCAGGCACGTATTGCCAAGCGACTTCAGCAAAATGGTCTCACGGCGCAGGACGTTGCCACAAATCAGGTTGCCCCAACGCAGACTTTGCATAGCGGTGCGGACGTAAGTCACTCGGGGAATTTGAGTCAGACAGGTGTAGAGCTGCCGCTGCTGGCCTTTTTAGCCTTGATTGCAACATCGAGCCTTTATCTCGTTCCTATGGGGCGAACTTTGTTTGCTATAGAGGAGACGAAAAACTAGTATAAGGGGGTGCCCATACTTTTCACCGCTTTTCTCTTTGTTGTTTTCGGATTAATTTTCGGAAGTTTTGGCAACGCAACTGTTATTCGTTTGGCCAAAGGCGAAACACTCGGTGGTCGTTCGCACTGCCCGCACTGTTTGCACATGCTTGCGTGGTACGACTTGCTGCCGATCCTCAGCTTTTTTATGCTGCGCGGCAAATGTCGCTACTGCAAAAAGCCGATTGCACTGCAGTATCTTATGATGGAGCTCACCTGCGCGGCTGTGTTCTTGCTCGCATTCGCGTCGTCGCCACACAATGTCGCAACTGCTGCTACAACGGCGATCGTCTTCTTTGGACTGCTGCTCATTTGCTTGTTCGATTTTCATCATCAGCAAATTCCCGATGCATTTACCGCAATCGTCTTGGTGGGTGCTGTCACTTCGGTTGCTCTGCGCGGAACCGGTGATATTCCCGATGCACTCTATGGCGCCGCTATCGGCATCGTGTGGTTTGGGTTTCAGTGGATCATCAGCCGCGGCACGCTTGTTGGCTCTGGCGACATCTGGCTGGCTGGCGCGATTGGCATTTGGCTCGGCTCGGGGGCAACGGTTACTATGCTCATGGTCAGTTATATCATTGGTGCGATTGTTGCGTCGTACCTTGTGCTCAGCAAAAAAATGGCGCTCAAAAAAAGCTATCTGCCGTTTGCGCCGTTCATGGCAACGGGCGCCGTTGTCGCGTTCATCGGTTTTCAAAATCTCCCGCTTGCGTTACTCGTGATTGCATTCCTGGGTATGTCGAATGCGTATTTGGCGCTGATGATTGGAGAATAAGAAAGGACTCAGATGACTCAAAAGACTCACAGGACTCAAAGGATTAATAGGCATTATTTTCTCAAAAGGAGCGCCGTTTCTCAGCGCGGCTTCAGGTTGTGATTTTCGATTGATAAAAATATGCGCAAGCGAGGTCGTCGAGACTTGGTAAATTTGATAATGGCATCGTGAATTACGAATTATTTTGAGTATGCATACTTCGAAAAGGGGTGCAATTGAACGGTATCTTTGATACTTGCTTTGCAATCGTACTTCGTCATTCGCGCTTCGTGCGTCGCGTACAAAAAAATCGAGGTAGCTCGACCTAAAAGGGAACTACCTCAAGATGTATCAGCTGATACATATTCGGCTGCCCCACGAGGGGGTGATCCCTCTCTTTCAATCGATACGAAACATCAACTGGAAGAGAGAGACCGCGAACAAATAACAAGGCTGATAGGTGAATCATACTGTTTTTGGCGGATTTGTCAATGATATGATGAGGCTAAAAAGGGCTTATTTTGGCGGCAGGTGATGATTGAAGCAGAAAGTAAGGTAGGTATTGTAGGTAAGGTATGTGAATTTTTCCTGTAGCCACTTACAATACCTACCGTACCTACTTTACCTATTTAGCGAATATCAGAATGGCGCTTGGTGAGCGGTCGTTTGAGGACTGCGGCGGACAGATAATTGGCTACATACGTCGCGCCACTGCGCATAATGCCCTGATTTTTGAGTCTGCGAGCCGATGTGTGGTTGTAGAAAAACGGGTGGAAGCGCACTTTTCCTACCGAATGCAGGCGACGGGCAATATCGGTGTCGTCACCGTAGAAAGCAATAGACGTATCGAAGCCGTCAATTGCTTCTAAAGCGGCTCTACGAACGGCGAAATTGCCACCCACCACCATGTAGCGGGTGAGTAAATAGGCCGGAAAAGCCAGGCAATTCCAGTACATTTTGACGCACGCATTCTGCCATTTCGACAAATCGGTAAAACGGTACGGTCCGCTCAGGCATGCCAATTTTGGCTGGCGAAGAAACTCTCTGTTGATGAAAGCGAACCACTGGCGCGACACAACGCTATCGGCGTCCACAAACGCCAGAATATCGCCACTGGCTTCCAAAAATCCACGCTGACGAGCTGCAGACGTGCCTTTCGTCGATTCTTTTACCACAGTGATACCTGGCAATGATTTGGCGATAGCAGCGGTTGCATCGGTACTGAGATTATCCACCACAATGATTTCGCAGACGTTGGGTGTTTTGGCTTCCAGAATACTCTGGAGGCAGGCTTTGATGTATCGCTCTTCGTTGTATGCCGGCACGATAATGCTGATACGAAGCGCAGTCATATAAGACATTGTGGGAGAGGTGGGGGAGAATGGCAAGGGCGAGGAACGAATTACGAATTAGTTTGAGTATGCATACTTCGAAGAGGGGCGCAATTGAGCGGTATCTTTGATACTTGCTTTGCAATCGTACCTCGTAATTCGAGCTTCGTACTTCGCCGCCCGTCCTTTATGATAGCCGCATGAAGGTTGTCGCCAAAAATCGTCGGGCGTTGTTCGATTTCCAGATTTTGGAAACGATTGAAGCGGGCATGATTTTAACCGGTCAAGAAGCAAAGTCGGTACGGATGGGTCATGCGAACTTGGCTGGCGCATACGTTTCGTTTCTGCACGGCAAGCCGATTCTTAAAAACGCCAGCATTTCGCCCTACGCGTTTGCGTCCAACCTCGATGGCTACGATCCTGGTCGCGACCGTCCGCTGCTGCTTAAAAAGCGAGAGATTGAGAAATTGAACGCTCAAACAGCCGAGCGCGGCATCTCCATCGTGCCGCTGGAAATTCGAGCAGGTAAATACATTAAAATTGCGCTCGGTATCGGTAAGGGGCAGAAGCGGCTGGATAAGCGGCAGAAGATCAAAGAACGCGATATGGATCGGAGGATGAGGACGGGGCGAGAAGTGTAGTTGCGAAGTACGAATTGCGAATCACGAATGACGACCTAGGAATCGTACTTCGTACTTCTTGATTCGTAATTCGTAGTCACAGTTGTTACAATCCGCATCTCTCTTCGTCTACACTCTCACGTATGGATCTTCTTCCGCCACAAATCAAGCGCACGATCGAGGAATTTACCAAGCTGCCGGGCATTGGGCCTAAATCTGCCGAACGGCTCACGTTTCACTTACTGCGTTCGCGCAAGGCTTCGCCAGAAACACTTGGTCGAGCACTCATCGAGCTTAAAAATCAGCTGCAGTATTGCCGGCAATGTCAGATGGTTGCAACCGAAGAACTCTGTCCAGTTTGCCGCGAAACGAGTCGCGATAGTTCCACTATTTTAGTGGTCGAAGAACCACTGGATGTGATTGCCTTCGAGAAATCCGGTTACAAAGGTTTGTATCATGTGTTGCACGGCGTACTGTCACCAATCGACGGCATGGGCCCGGAACAGCTGCGCATGCGTGAGCTTTTAGACCGCGCCAAGGCTGGTGGCATCAAAGAGCTGATCATTGCTACAAACTTGGATATCGAAGGCGAAGCGACAGCGACGTATATTCGTCAGCAATTATCATCTGTCGTTCCGTCTATCTCGCGACTGGCTCACGGACTGCCACGCGGCGCCGATATCGAGTTTGCAGATCAGGTTACTTTGCGGGAGGCGATTGCGGGGAGAAGGGTGATGTAGGACGCGGCAGAACTCCCAAAGCCCAATTACCAACTACCAAATTAAGATTGAAACAGTCATACTTGGGATTTGGTTGTTGGTAATTGGTAGTTACTCAGTCGCTATTGCAACGACTGTAAATATCGTCCAAAGATTCTCTCCAGCACCTTCATGCTTTCCAAATCAATCCACTCCGTATCCTGATGATGCCCGCCGCCGAGGCAAATCGTCACAATGCCGGGGATATTGTGCGGGGTTAGAAAGCGGCCGTCCGAGGCGCCGCGCTCTACCGTGAGATTTGCCGGCTTTCCCAGCTCCGCTTGCGACGCCGCAATGTACGCCGCAATGAGCGGGTGTGTCGGGTCGGTGCGGAAGACGGGTTCTTCGTCGATATACTCGTATTCTCCCGCACGAAAACATTGTGCCGCAACAGCTTTTACCTGGTCGTGATGAGCGGTGCGAATATCGATTTTTGCGTCGCAGAGATCGGGTGTGACATTCAGGGCAATGCCGGCACGAATATCGACAATGCTCATGATCGTTTCGGGAATTTTGGCGATCTCGTTTTTAAACACTTCAAAATCTTTGATGAACGAATGAATCGCGTTGTCGCCGTCTTCCGGGCGGCTACTATGCGCGGCTTTGCCACGGCGCAGAATGTCCAGTCGCAAAATGCCGTACTGCAGTTTCACCACCGAAAAATTGCCGCCGCCATCGGGTAAGACGGCGCACTCCGGGCGAAATCCTTCGTTATCCAGCAAATGTTTGACACCCGATTTTCCACCGATTTCTTCGTCGGTTGTCAGCATAATGCCAAGACTCACGTTTGATCCGGATTCCACATGTGCGCGAAATGCATTGAGCGAGACCGCGGCCGGACCTTTCATGTCGTAGGCACCGCGGCCGAATAATTTGCCGTCTTTTGTGCGGGGGACAAATGCCTGCGGTGGTGCGGGTACCACGTCTAAATGCGCGATGAACATAATTTTCGGCGTCAGTTTTTCTTTGTACGACACGACCATTGAATGATGGCCGTTACATTCGTAGCGATGAAACTCGACCGGCAAATCACTTACATATTGTTCGCAAAACAGCAGTATTTCTTTGCAAGCTTTTATATCTGTCGAGACAGATGGAATAAGAATCATCTGCGGCAAAAGTTGGTCGAGCGGAAGAGAGGACATGGCAAAAGGCAAAAATTTGTACGCCATCTTTGTACGACGCCTAAGCCATGTACGCAAGTCTTTATCAGAATTATTTGCAATTTATTTGAGTTTCTTTACGATGCAACGCACATCATCGTCCTATCAAGAGAGATGCAAAGGGAACTGGCCCGTTATATGCATCCCCCAACTCTTCGCTCCGCGAAGTAAGTGGGAATCCAGCCCTCAACCGAGGGAAAGATAGCTTCCGTGTTAGTGCCTCTTTCTCTCGCAGGAAGAGTTTTTTGTTTTTCTATCCCATCTATTTCGTATGAATAATGCACTTCCGGTTCTGGATCAAACTTGTGAAAGTGGCGGCTGTAATCAATGTGGAGCATGTTGTACTTTTTTTGATATCAAAGCCGTTCCAAGTGTGATAGGTGACATGCATTCGCCTTCCATGCCAAAGCCATCTGGCTCTCGGTGCCCACAATTAATTGAAGAAAATAGAGGAGGATATATTTGTGCACTTTATTCGGATCGAAATAAGAATCCTCACTTTTTGCCAGTTTGCAATGCTTGGAGAGGAGATTGTCCAAGCAACGATAAAAAATTTAGGACTGCCTATGAATATTTACAGGCCACCATGGTTACTTGCTTACTTCGACCAAAAAATACAAATATGATAGAGGAAGTGCAGAGATATGCGCTTCACAATGGTATTCCCGCTGACGTTATAGAAGCTGTAAGAAGAAATCTATGTTCTCATTTGCAGCTTTTGGATTTTTTAAAAAGGTATCTTACGGATTATCGTATTTTTCCCGCACGCATTTTTGAATTGTTGAATATTCCGAAATTATTTTCCTATTTTTTTGCTCAATCAAATGGTGAATTTCATTTAGAAACTGTAGATACTTCTTCATTGGAATGGCAGCAGTTTTTTCAATTTTGCTCTTCAAAGCTGGAGCCTGAATTGATTAATGCCTAAATGCCCGTGCCCCCGTCAACACCATCGCAATTCCGAGCTTCTCTGCCGCTGCAAATACATCTGCATCTTTGACCGATCCGCCGGGCTGGATAACCGCTACTACTCCGGCTTTGGCGGCGTCGGTTAAGGCATCTGGAAAGGGGAAGAAAGCGTCGCTTGCCAGTACTGAACCTTGCACACGCTCGCCTGCACGTTTTATGGAGATCCATGTGCTATCGACTCTGCTCGTTTGACCCGCACCAATGCCGACGGTTACCAAATCTTTTGCCAGTACGATTGCGTTCGACTTTGCATGCTTCACCACTTTCCAGGCAAACAGCAGATCTTGCATCTGGGCAGGAGTTGGTTTTTTCGTGGTGATGAATTGCAAATCGGCCTGCGCAATCTGCTTACTGTCGGCGCTCTGCACGAGCATGCCGTCGAATGCACTGCGGTAGACGACGCGTTCTTTTTTCTCGAGGAGAGGCAATTCGATTGCGCGAATATTTGGCTTCTGCTTGAGTGTTTCCAAGGCGCCTGCTTCGTAACTTGGTGCCAGAATAATCTCGGTAAAAATTTTCTGATCGATGATTTTTTTGGCGATCACATCGGTACACGGTTTGTTGAGTGCGATGATGACGCCAAAAGCCGAAAGGCGATCGGTGTCGTAGCCTTTTTGAAAAGCGATATTGATATCGTTGTCCGACGCAATGCCACTTGGATTCGCATGCTTTACAAAAACCGCAGTCGGCGCTGCAAAATCGCAGACCATTTGCCAGGCGGCGTCGCTGTCTAAGATATTCAGATAACTCAATTCTTTTCCCTGCAGCACTTTCCAGCTCACCGGTTTTCCATCCAGCTCGTAAAACTTGCCCCACTGATGCGGATTTTCGCCGTAACGCAAGACGCGGCCGTTTGTAAGTTGCAGGCTTTCGTTGGCGCCGGCTGTGAAAAACTGCGCGATCAGACCGTCGTAACGCGCCGTATGTGCAAACACTTTGGCGGCAAGCTGCTTGCGGAATTCCGGTGTCGTATCACCATTCTCTTCGATCTCTTCAATCACGCGATTGTAATCTGCTGGATCACAAATGACCGTGACTGATGCATGATTTTTTGCGGCTGATCGCAGCATTGTCGGCCCGCCGATATCGATTTGTTCAACCATTTCTTTCTCAAAATCAGCCCCGGATTTTCCAGCCTTCCTGCCTTGTTCCAGCGTCTGTTCGAACGGATACAAATTCACCACGATCATATCAATTGCCTCAATACCGAGTTTTTTTGCTTCTGCTTCATGTGCGCTGTCGCCTCGTCGATACAAAACGCCACCCATCAGCAGCGGATGCATGGTTTTGACGCGACCGGACAAACACTCGGGGAAATGCGTGATATCTTCGACCGACGTCGTTTTGATGCCTTTTTCAGTCAAAAATTTCGCGGTGCCACCCGTGGAAATAATCTCGAATCCGAGGGATATGAGTTGACTGGCCAGCACATCGATCTGCTGTTTATCGGACACCGAAAGGAGCGCGCGCTTGGCCATGGGCCCGTATAGTAGGGCAGAGGAAGGCGGTTGGGAAGAGTCAGGGTGGGGAATTGAGTGGATTGACGCCTTTGTTTTTTCGTTATTTGTTTGCTCGTTTCTCGTTTCTGTCGGGGATTTGCCTGTCTGCCGGCAATGGAGAGTTCTTTGATCTTCGGATTTTGAATCGTAGTGAGTCTTGCGGATCAATGTCCGCACTAATGATGCCTCTTGTAAAATCTAGCTTTTTCTGCTATCATAGTGAGATACTTTTGACAAAAAATGTCATCTACCAAAAAAACACCTAAATCCGGCACAAAGAAGACTATCAAAAAACACGTTGCTGCAAAGCCAACTGAAGCACCGGCCGGCTCAGCGGCAGTTGCGAGTCAGAAAATGATTCTTCTTGTTGAAGACGAAGCGCCGCTTGCACACGCACTCGAGATGAAACTCAAAAATGACGGCTATGGCGTGAAGACGGTTGCCAATGGTTCCGATGCTTTATCGGAAGCCAAAAAAGGTTGTTACAGCATTATGCTTCTCGACTTGATTATGCCTCTCATGGACGGTTTTAGTGTGTTGGCAGAACTGAAAAGTCGTAAGACTACTTTGCCGATTATCGTGCTCAGTAATCTTGGCCAGGAAGAAGATCGAGCCAAGGCGAAAGATCTGGGTGCACTCGATTATTTCGTGAAATCCAATACGCCTATTTCCGACATTATTGCCCGCGTGAAACAAGTTATCTAAACCTCTATGCAGCTTACCAACACCCAACTCGGCCAAGTACTCGTTGCCCAAAGCTACCTGTCGGAAGCCGAGCTCAAGCAAGTCATGGCAGAAGCAAATGAGCGCAACGTGGAACTACGCACGGTTCTTTTCGAGCGTCGCTTGCTCACATCTGAACTACTGGAAAACGCGCTGTCGGAATATTACAAGCTACCGTTTTACGATCTTGTCAGTCGTCCTCCAAGTCCAGAGGCGGTTGCGTTGTTGCCCGAAGAATTCTCCCGCTCGTATTCGGTCGTGATTGTTGCCAAAGATGAGGCCAATCAAACGATTACGGTTGCGACATCGGACCCGCAAGTGCAGGGTCTCGAAGAAGCGATTCGCTTGAACTACGGTCAGCCAAAAATGGTTGCCGTGAGTTCCGAGGCGGCAAGTAAAGTGAAGAAAGAGAATTTCTGGGGTGCAGAAAGCAAGATAGATTCCAAGCACTACGAAGGCCAGGTATTGTTTGTATATAGCCCAAAAAACGCTATTTCAAACTCGTTCTCGCTGTATCGGAAATCGCTGGCCACCCGCTTTCAGTCCATCATTGATAAGCAGCACAAAGTGGCACCGGAAATCTTAGAAGAAATCTTCGATGATGCGATGATGCTGAAGGCATCGGACATCCACTTCGAGCCGCAGGAAAAAGATGTCATCGTGCGCTTCCGCGTCGACGGTGTGATGCACGAAGCCGGACGTCTGCCGAAGCAGTTTTACGAGGGCATCATCAACCGTATCAAAATCGAGGCGAACTTGCGTATCGACGAACACTTTGCCGCCCAGGACGGTGCCATCCGCTACAAGTCGAAGGCCGGTACCATGGACGTGCGTGTTTCCATCATTCCTATTGTGGATGGTGAGAAGATCGTTATGCGTCTTTTGTCTGAGTATGTTCGTAACCTGACACTCATGGATTTAGGATTCTCCGATGCGTACCGCGAAACGCTGGAGAAAGCCGCAAACAAGCCCTTTGGAATGATCCTCACCACCGGTCCGACAGGTGCGGGTAAGTCGACGACATTGTACGGACTTCTCAAAATGCGTAACACGCCGGAAGTGAACATTTCCACGATCGAAGATCCGGTCGAATACAAGATTCCAGGCATCAACCATATTCAGGTAAATCACGCGACCGGGCTCGACTTCAATAAAGGTCTGCGCGCACTCATGCGTCAAGATCCCGACGTCATTCTCGTGGGAGAAATTCGTGACAGTGAAACGGCAAACATTGCCGTGAACGCCGCTCTTACCGGACACTTGCTGTTTTCTACTTTGCACGCCAACGATTCGGCGACCGCTATTCCGCGTCTCATCGAAATGGGCGTGGAGCCATTCTTGCTTGCGTCTACTCTGGAAGTGATTATCGCCCAGCGTCTTACGCGCCGTATTTGTGCGCACTGTCGCTTTAGTTACACCATTCCCAATAGAGAGGCCCGCACATTATTTAAGGCGGCGGAGCAGTATTTTCCGGATAACGATGAGCCGGTAAACCTCTATAGAGGAAAAGGTTGCGAGGCGTGTGGCAATACGGGCTACACCGGGCGTATGGGTATTTACGAATTGTTGGTCGTCGATAAAAAAGTTGAAGAACTGATTATCAATCGCGCGACGAGTACAGAAATTCTGCTGCAATGTCGCGAGAACGGCATGTTGTTCTTGTTTGAAGATGGCTTGGATAAGGTGAAAGCCGGCGTCACGACTGTCGAGGAATTGCTGCGCATTGCCGCTCCTCCCGATCCTATTTATTTCAAGACAAAACCATGAAGCTCTCTCTTTCCCTCCCATCACTTGGCAAGAAGAACGCATTGCCTCAGCCGGCAGCTGTGCCAGCTGCAGCCAAAGCGCAGTCTCAGGGAATCAATACAGGAAGTGGATTCAGTCGGTTCATGGCCTCGCTTAATACGATGGGAATGGGAAAAGATAAGTCTGAGTTTATCGAAAACCTCGCTATTCTCTTAAACTCCGGCTTGACCGTGCTCGATGCACTCAAATCCATTCAGATGGAAGTGACAAAAAAGCCGATGAAGAAGATTGTGAATAAAATTATCGATGACGTGGAAAATGGTATTGCGCTCTGGCGTGCGATGGATGCACAGCAATTTTTCTCACCGTATGCGCTGGCTCTCATTCGTATTGGTGAAGAGGCGGGGTCACTTTCCCAGAACATGGAGTATCTGTCGGTGCAGCAGGAAAAAGACCGCGCACTGCAAGCAAAAGTAAAAATGGCCATGATTTATCCGTCGATTGTGCTTACGATGACGTTCGTTATCACTGTCGGTCTGGCGTGGTTCGTGCTGCCGCAATTGGTCGGCGTCCTTCTGTCGCTCAATGCAAAATTGCCTCTTGTAACCGTGATCATCATCAATATCGCGAACTTTTTTCAGGCGCATGGAATTGTCGCTGTCCCAGCTTTTCTTGTGGTTGTGTTCATTTTCATGATTCTCGCAAAATATACGGCGCTCCGTGGACTTGTGCAGCAAATGATCTTTAAAATTCCGGGAGTCGGTACACTGGCGAGGTCGGCAACCATCGCTCGCTTTGGTGTGATTTTGGGAAGTTTGCTCAAAGCAGGTATTCCTCTGGTGGAGGCGATCCGTTCGCTTGCGAATGTGACAGATATTGTCATCTATCGCAACTTCTTTTTTCGACTCGCCAATGAGATCGAAATTGGCCAGTCCTTCAGCGCTTCCTTCGCAACGCTCAAGGAGAGCCGGCAGCTTTTGCCCATTTCTGTGCAGCAACTTATCGTGACAGGCGAAAAATCTGGTAAGATTTCGGCCATGCTGCTGCGCATCGCCGACATTTACGAAAAAAAGGCCGAAGAAACAGCCGAGAAGCTTCCGCTCATTTTAGAGCCGATGCTCCTCCTGTTCATGGGAAGCCTTGTCGGAACGATTGCGTTTGCCATCATCGTTCCCATCTACTCCATTGTGGGAAACGTCGGTAACTAGCCTTGTGTTTCCCTATGTGTATAAGTCCGGATCCGCGTAAGCGGACCTCGCTTCCATCGCCCTTGTCTTCTTGCAGAGGAGGTTTCACTCTGCTGGAGACAATGATTGTTCTCGGCCTTATGGCGGTGGCTGCTGCTTTGTCTGTTCCGCTTCTTGGTCAGTTTACCAACAGTAATCGCCATGCGACAGCCGTTCAGTCGGTCGTTCAATCTCTGCGCAATGCAAAAACATTTGCCCAGACGGGCAACGAGTATGTAGGTTTGGGCATCCGAGAGGGCATTCAATTTACCGGTGGAAAGCAATTTTGGACTCGTGACCGTAGTAAGGATCAAGAGCAGTTTGTCTTATCGTCCAATGATAGCATTCAGGGTTCTCGGTATGTGACATTTCAGTGTAGTAGCGGATTGCCGGTGAACGGTGCTCAGACAACGTATGTTGTTGACGATGTCACGGGCAGGACGACGACGATTTATATAGATGCGAACGGAGGATTGTCGGTGCAAGATGGAAGCGGTTCGTCGGTTGTTCCCGGAGGTATTGCTGCCATTCGTCCGTTGGATCCGACGGCGGGAGGTTGTGATTCTGACATTGAAAAACCTTGCGACCCTGATGCAAATTTACCTCCCCTTGGACCAGAGTGTGTTTACACCTGCCAGGGCATGAGTTGGATCCCTCAATGTACCGGCTCTTCTGCTTCGTCGGTTGCCTCATCGGACGCTTCATCGTTATCTTCCTCAGAATCCAATCCTGTTTGTCCGGCGGGGAATATGTATGCGGGAGCGCCAGATTCCGCTTTGGCGGATAATCTTCTGTATACCCGCAATGGATCAACGTGGGAGAGTAATGCGACGATTGATAATTGGTATCTTGCAACCGGGCAGGTGTCGCACGGGCCTTCGTATTTGACAGTACATAATAACGAGCTCTATGGGGCCGACGACACGCAGGTCTATCAGTGTACGCCAACGGGCTGGCAGGCAAACGGACCGGATATGGGTGGAGGCATCAAATTTTTGGCCGATGTCAATGGCTCGCTGGTTGCGGCAGCACAGCCGCACATCATGTGGCAAGGTCAAGTGTGCTTGGGTGTCGATGCAAAAATACAGTGTGGCGCATCCATCGTCGGTGATCTCACGAGTGGTAACAATGTGGTGAAATCGATGGCCGTTTTAAATAACGAATTGTATGTCGGACTTGGCGACATGTATGACGATCTCAATGGTGATGGAGCGCAGGTCTGGAAATATGATGGAGCGTCGTGGAGTCTTATCGGAGAAGGGGCAGACCTGGATTTCCAGGGTTCCATTCTTGCGCTCATTGCGTACCATGACGAGCTGTACGTTGGTGGCGGTGGTGGCTTTATCGGCAAATATACCGATGGTGTCGGTTGGCAGAATATTACGCCAACGCCACAGCCAGGTGAGATTGATAAGTTTGATATCTACAACGATCAATTATATGCGGCTACCATCGGGAACTCGTGCCTCTTGCCCCCACCAAGCAGTAGCGCATCCTCTCAAGGTAATATTTGTGGCCAACCCTATTACGATTGCGATAATTTATTGCCCGAAATAGGCCAGGTTGCGACCTGCAATTGGTACTCGGATAATCCGTTTCCTCCCTACGATTGTGCAAGCCCGAGTGATCGATGCAGTCAAATGTGTGTGAACTTCTGTTATCGTCACCCATCTGAGCCGGTTTGCAGTGGCTTCTTTGCCATGACTCGACGGCCAAAAAATGATTCTATCGCCGATTTACTGGCTGTTCCGAAGGCATTTGGTGCTAACCAGTCCATTGGTGCAAGTAGTGCAGCTGCCTCCGTTAGTACAAATGGTACCACCGGCACTACGGGTACGTCCGGCACAACGGGAATTGGAAACTGTACACCGACAACCGACGGAGGAGTGTTGCAGTATAGTGGCTTTGGCAATCAGTGGACCAAGCAGGCCGATTTAGGCTCAGTGCAGCGCGGAGCTATTGCGGCCTGGCCATCGGAGTCGCCGTTTGCAGATAGCTGCGCCAATCCTGTGCCGGTACCAAAAGCGTCATTGTCTTCTGCACTTGCCGCAACCGATACCTGGGTAACCAACGGCCCTGTCTACGCCATGACACAGACAGGTGGAACGCTCTATCTCGGCGGACAATTTACGGCTGTCGGTCCCAATACCGGTCATGGTGTCCCGCTTCAGACTGGTGGAAGCAGTGATCCGGTTGCCACCTATCCAAAAGTGAATGGCGATGTCTATAGCGCTATTTCAGACGGTGCAGGCGGTTGGTATATCGGTGGACTGTTTACGAAAGTCGGCAACGCCGCTCATACCAATATTGCCCATATCAAATCTGACGGAACGGTGGACAGTGCCTGGACCGCTAGTACTGATGGCGCGGTACGCGCTCTCGCTCTCGCTGGCCCCTCCTTATATATAGGAGGAGAATTTACCAAAGTAAACGGTGCGTCTCGGGCCTACGCCGCAGCTCTCAATGCGACGGGCGCCGATACTGGTTTTACTTTTGACATTCGTCGAACTGTTCGGGCGATTGCCGTCAGCGGGGGAAATGTCTACATAGGAGGAGACTTCACGATTGCCGATGGTGGCGTGAATGCGAACAATCTGGCGGTCTATGATTTGGCGGGTGTATTCCAAGATGATGGTGGCATCGGTTCGTCTTTCGATGTCGGAGATTCGGTCTATGCAATTGCTTTTAACGGAGCAGATCGATTTGTCGGAGCGGTCAATAAATTTATCAAAAATACCGATGCGCCGGTTATAACAGGTGGCTCCGTGCGCGATTTTGCTTTCGATAGCACGTACGCATACGTTGCACTATCACTCGACGGAGAAGCTGGTTCGTACGCGACGACTCACACACTTCTTCGTGCCAATGCAGTCACTACTCTTATAGATGCAACGTGGAATCCTGTGCCGGTTGATGCTGTGCACTTTGCCACACAAGGTGTAGATTCGCTCACGTATGACTCGGGTTCCTCTATCCTTTATATAGGAGGAACATTCCTGCACGTCAAAAATCAGGTTCGTCGTTCGCTGGCTGCTCTCAATACTGCAACCGATACGCTCACTAGCTGGAATCCGAAACCGGTTGATACGGTCTACGCACTCTCATTCCAGTCTGGAACGGTCTATGCCGGTGGAACGTTTACGACGATCGGCAGCCAAGTTGCCATGCGTCGAGGCGCTGCGGCGATCGATGTTGTTAGTGATACATTACTCTCGTGGAATCCGTCGTTTACACAAACCGGTTCTTACGTTTCAGCGATTGCGGCATATGGTTCAAAAATTTACCTTGGTGGCGAGTTTAGCTCGGATATCTATGCACAAAATGTCGGATCCTACGATGCGGTGAGTGGTGCATCCGATCCTTCCTGGACTGTTGCAACAACTGCCAATTCACCCGTCAATGCACTTGTTGCAACGCCAACAGCTTTGTATGTGGGTGGTGATTTCTCCAGTATTGGCTACATTATTGCAGGTGTTCCAAGCGGCTTTGTTTCGCGCACAGGATTGGCGGCTCTCTCACTCGATGGATCGAGTATTTTGCCATGGGATGCTCAGTTGAACGATCGTGTCACTTCGTTGGCGGCCAAAGATTGTACGTTGTTTGTCGGTGGGTATTTTACCTCCGTTGCCGGACAGGCGAGAAACTATGCGGCGTCGCTCCACAAAGATACAGCAGCTCTTACATCCTGGAACCCCGGCTTCGATTCGTGGGTGACAGCGATTACGACCAATAAAACAGATGTCTTCTTCGGTGGATTATTTAATTCGATCAACGGTCAGGTACGTCGTGGCCTTGCATCATTCGGTTTGTCCAGCGGCCAACTTAGGAGTTTCAATCCATCGCCCGATGCCACTGTTTGGTCGCTTGCAGCTAGCGGTTCGCTACTGTACGTCGGTGGAGACTTCTCCCTTATCGGCAATCAATCCCATCCTTATTTGGCAGCACTGGACAGCCGTACTGGCGTTGCCTCCAATTGGAGCCCTGCCCCCGATGCCCGCGTGACCTCGGTTGTGACACTTAAGAATGCAGTTTTTGCCGGTGGAAACTTCTCTGGCCTCGATCTAACCGGTTATCCGAAATCATTCGTTGCCAAAATCGATGGCTCGCAGCCGGTCACGACGACAAATTCATCCACATCGGCTGCGTCATCCATCAATGCCTGTAAATCGTGGGCGAATGATTATACCTATCATCCTTCCGTCTCGCATGATGGTCGTTACATTACGTTCGATTCCAAGGCGACCAATCTTGTGGTCGAAAGCACGAATGGTGTCAGTCAGATTTATATGAAGGATGTGTCCATTGGCACTGTGTCACTCATCAGTAAAGTAGGATCCGTTGCCGGCAATGGCGACAGTACAGTTCCCACCATGACTCCAGACGGACAATATATTGTCTTTATGTCGTCCTCGTCGAATCTTGTGCCGGGGTCTGCTCCGGGTATCAATGTCTATCGTTACACTGTTGCTACTGGCATTTTGGAGCTCGTGAACACCAGAAGCAACGGTTCGAATGCCGACAATGCCGGTAAAATCAGTGAGCAATCGGTGAGCGATGACGGTCGTTATATTGTCTTTTATTCGCAGGCAACAGACTTGGTGGGAGGCGCGAATCCAAGCGGAACATTCTGGCATGCGTACGTAAAGGATATGACAAACGGAGCTGTCACACACGTGGATCAGAGCGAGAAAGTGACGGATGTAAAAATCAGCGGGGATGGAAAATTCGTTGCCTTTAAAGCACTGGTAACAGCCAGTCGGTTCGATTTGCTACGTTGGGATGCAACCACACTTGCTGTGACGCGCGTCAATGAAGCATTCGGCGGCGGCGATCCTACCGCGGCGGCGGGTGTTGCGCAGGTGAATAGTTTTTCTATTAGTACGAGTGGTCGGTTTATCAGTTTTAAGTCCGATGCGAATAACTTAGAGCCTTCTTCTTTTGCAGGAGCACTCTACTTGCGGGATATGGCGACAGCGACGACAACTATTGCCAGCGTCAGTTCTTCTGGTGCAAGTGCGGGGGTTATGTTTGGATTCATGTCGGCCGATGCGAAATTCGTTGTTTTTACTACCTATGAAAACAGCACAGGCTGGTTATACAAACGCAATCTTGCCACTGGTACAACAACGCAGTTAACCATCATCGGCAATTTTTTGTTTGATGAGCAGGGCATGCAGATAAATGACGACGGATCCATTGTGGCATTTGGAAATTATAGGTCTTTCCGTACCGATGCCCTTGCGACATGGATGGGGCCAAATGGGACAAGCGGCAATTACAATACACATACGCTCTGTAACTCGGCTAGTCAGCCGGTCACCAGTTTTGATGAAGGCAAATGTATTCAGTATGCCCCAGGCGTGCGCGACATGATTGATAACCGTAACGTCAACGGCTTTTCCATGCTTGGTTTAAGCTGGGACAATCATCCAGCTGGCTATTTGGGATACAGCTACAAGGCATTTGTGAATCAGAGCGAAGAAACATCCAATGCGAACTGGTGCTTTAGAGATGTACCGCCAGGAAATTACGAAGTGCGCGCGACGTGGCCGGCATTCTTCAACGCTCCGTTGCTTTCCTCTTTTACCGTCTTTAGCGGCAGCACACTTCCGGTTTCCACTGTTACCGTCAATCAGAAAAATGATCCGCAGGGCCCGGTGCTAAGCAGTACAAAATGGGAGACGATCGGTGTCTTCTCGGTCGCGAACATGATTCGTATCAAGCTGAGTAATAAGGCAACACCAAATGCTTTCCCTACCTATTCTGGTCAAGTGGTTGCCGATGCAATAATGCTTGTGCCGGCTGCGGGTAATTCGTCCAATTCATCTGCCGCAGGGGCGCTTGCCATCTCCAATATTTCGATTACGAATGTGAGTCCTGATACGGCGACCGTCAACTGGACAACCAACGAAGCCGCAACAACTCTGGTCGATTATGGGCCGACTGCTGCATACGGCAATTTTAGGCCAACAGCACAACCAACTGTTGTCTCTGTCAATCATACGGTTATTTTGACTGGCCTGACGCCTGGTTCTACCTATCACTACAAAGTAACGTCGGGCAATCTTACGAGCGGTACGGTAGCCTCGGGTGATCTGACATTCAATACGCCGCCTATTCCGTCTGCCTGTACGCCGACATTCAATACGACAGGTGCGACGTCCGGTACATGGGAAGCTAATGGCGACGTCTATTCTATCGCTCGTCTCGGTAACACCGTCTACGTTGCCGGTCTGTTTACGAGTATTAGCGGCCAGCCGCATAACGGCCTTGCCGCCCTCGATGCCGTAACCGGCGCACCACGTGCGGTCGACTTTGCCGTGAATGGTGGAGTAAAAGGTATGGTCTTAAGTGGCTCAGTCTTGTACATCGCCGGTAATTTCAATCAGGTTGCGGGTCAAAGCCGTAACTGTCTCGCTGCTATTAGCGTAACCGGTGTGCTTCTACCTTGGAATCCGAATGCCGGAGCCGAAGTAACAAATTTGCGCAAAGGGAAAAATACTGTCTATGCCATGGGCGCGTTTGGGACGATCAATGGCGTGCCACGGCTCGGATTTGCCGCCATTGACGGTATAAGCGGCGCACTCGACGGACTTACTCTGTCGACGAGTGGTGGAAAAATAAAGGACGTCGCAGAGGCCGATTCTCTCCTCTATGTTGCCGGCGATTTCTCCGAGATTACGACGTCGGTTGATCCTGGCAATCCGGCAGTACGAGACGGCGTCGCGGCCATCAATCTGGCAGATAGCACCTTTGCATCATGGGGACTTGCAATACCGGATCGCGATGTTAAGACAATTCTTATGAGTGGTGCAACAATATTGATTGGTGGTTCGTTTGAGACAGTAAACGGTACAGCTCGCAATAATGTGGCGGCTGTGAACGCAAGCGGCAATCTACAAACGTGGAATCCCAATGCGGACGGCCCCGTTAACAGCATCGCCATCCGTAATCCTGCTGCGTACCTAGGTGGATGTCTGGCGAGTGTGAATGGACAGGTGATGCCAATCAGCAAAGTATTGTCTGTCGATACGAATCTGGGCAATTACACCGGGTGGAACCCGAAAGTTGAAGGTGGCTGTGTCAATACCGTGCTCGCGACCAACGGCATTATTTATGCGGGCGGGCTCTTTAACCAGGTGGCCGGACAAGCGCATAAAAACCTCGTCGCACTGAGTGCAATTACTGCCAGCGTTGATACGGTGCCCCCAGCTATTACGAACGTTGCAGCTACGAATATCACTGGCAACAGTGCCACGATTACATGGAACACCAATGAGCTCGCCGATAGCCAGGTAGAGTATGGAGTCACGACCACGTACGGTAATTCCACCCAACTGCCTACCGGTCTTGTAACCGGTCACAATCGTGGACTGTCGGGACTCACTGCACAAACGACGTATCATTATCGCGTTAAATCCCGCGATCTCGCCGGCAATCTTTCGGTGTCCGGTGACTACACATTTACCACTATCGATGTTACGCCGCCGGTTATTAGCAATGTGCTTGCAACCAATATTACTGGCAATAGTGCCACCATTACTTGGAATACCAACGAAGCGTCCGACAGTCAGGTGGAATACGGACTGTCGGCCAGTTACGGACAATCCACGACCATCAATACTCTACCGGTGACCGCGCACAGTACGGCTCTTACTGGATTGCAGTCGTATACCACCTACAACTATCGGGTGAAATCCAAAGATGCGGCGGGCAATTTGGCGGTATCGGCAAATTATACATTCCGTACAGCAGACGTGACGCCGCCGGTTATCAGTAATGTTGTTGCGACCAATATTACAGGTATCAGTACCATTATTACCTGGAATACCAACGAAGTCGCCGATTCTCAGGTTGATTACGGCACAACAGCGGCCTACGGGACAACAACACCACTCAACTCCTCTCCGGTTACATCGCACAGCGAGAGTATCACCGGACTGCTCAATAATACATTGTATCATTACCGCGTCCGTTCCAAGGATCCGGCTGGGAATGTGAGTGTCTCGGGAGACTACACATTCACGACGCTCGACATGGTGGCGCCGATTATTTCCAATGTCACTATTACCGCCATTGGTGCTACGACCGCAACTATCGAATGGGATACCGACAAGCTAGCGGATCGGCAGGTGCAGTTTGGCCATGCGACCGATTATATTGCGCCTGGCTCACCAACAACATTGCCCACATCTCTTGGGTTACATCATGTGGTGAATCTCGTTTCACTTGATCCGGGTAGCCTGTATCACTTCCGCGTGCGCTCAGCAGATGCATCAAGCAACATTGCATTATCCGCCGACTACACACTTACTACGCAAAGCCTTGTCCTTTCGGAGCTCGATGGATTCGGTATGGATGGAGCAGTGTATAGCACGTTCCATCTAGGTAATACGACATATGTCGGTGGTGATTTCTCAAAAATTGGACCGTATACTGGTCGAGGTATCAGCGTAGATCCGACAACGGCTAATGCGGTGAGTGCATATCCGAAATTTGATCACCCTTTGAGTGCGGCGACATCCGATGGAGCAGGCGGTTGGTACGTGGCAGTGAATACAACCGGCTTTGGACCGCTTGCTGGCTACCTCACACACATTCTTGCCAACGGAACGATCGATACGACATGGGCACCGACGTGGAGCGGCGTTGCAAATACGATCATCTATGATAGCAGTCGATCAGCCGTTTTTGTTGCGGGTAAGGGTTCTGCTGGCCTCAAAAAAGGACTAGTCGCATTCGACAAAACTACTGGCGCAGCGCTTGGGCATTTTTCCACTCTCCAAAATCTTCCTTGTATTGACTTGAGTCCAAACGTAGAAGCGATAGTCACGCGTGGAACAAAATTTGTCGCTTCCTACTGTGGCAGAGTGGCAGTGATTGATATCAATGGTGCAGAAGATCCAGCATTTTCGGTGCTCTCTTTGCCGGCATTCAATACTGTTTTCCGTATCGTCTCTAGTAGTCCAACAGGGCCGATCTATCTTGCCGGTAATTTTACCAGTATCAGTGGGCAGTCCGTGAAAAATCTTGTGAAAGTGACTCCTAGTGGCACACTTGATCCGTGGGATCCTGCCGTCGGCCACGATATGAATTGGTATGCCGGAAGTCCCAATGACAATCCAGAAGTGCGCGATATTATTCTCAACGGTACTACGCTGTATGTAGCCGGTAACTTTGCGCAAATTGGCGGCCAGACCCGCTCTGGCCTCGCTGCATTCGATACTACAACCAATGCGCTTTTAAGCTGGAATCCGGCTCCTAATTACGTTGTGACTAAAATGGCTTTGAATGGATCACATCTCTACATTGCAGGGCTTTTCACCCAGGTAAGTTCCTCGTCCCGTCCCGGCTTTGCCGATATCGATCCTACGAGCGGAGCCGTGAAAACCTGGAACCCTGATGCGGCGCCCCGCGGATTGCAGTCGAATCAGTATTCTTTTGAGCAAATTCCTCTTGTTGAATTCAATGGTACCAGCGTGTTTATGAGCGGACACTTTACCACTGTGCGTCCGCAGTCGAGACACTATCTTGCGGCATTCGATACTACGACGAAGACACTCTTGCCATGGAATCCGGGTTCCATCTTTATTTATCAAGGGGGATCGACTACTGCAGTGTATGCATTAACTGCACATGGAAGTAAGGTCTACGCTGGCGTTGGCCTCAATGGGCTCTACGCCTTCGATGCCATAAGCGGCGCACGCATTGTCAGCTGGAATCCGCCTATACCCAATTCGTATGTTACTTCTCTTGTGACCGATGGTACAACGGTGTATGCAGGTGGGTACTTTACTAGTGTAGCTGGGGGAGTGAGCTATCCGCGTAATCTTGCCGCATCTTTTAGTGCAAGTAATGGGACTGTTACATCTTGGAACCCCAATGTGTTTGGATATGCAGTCAGTAGTCTGCATCTCTATGGAGGCACGACCGTGTATATCGGTGGTCAGTTTACCAAGGTGGGTGGCCAAAACCATACTGGCATTGCAGCGGTAGATGCGACAACCGGTGTCGTGTCATCCTGGAATCCGCAAGTGGCCATTCGACCACAAACGCTGTATGGCAACCTCGCTATTGGTAATCAGAGTGTCATTGTGAAAGGTTCTTCGCTTATCACCGGAGGGAATTTCCTCTCGGTTGGGGGCCAGTCTCGCAAGCACGTCGCATCCATGAATATTCTCACCGGATTAGTCGATGCATTCTTTGCGCCAGATATAAATCAACCCGATACCAATTTTAGTCCGATCCGTTCCATTTCCCTCAATGGATCGACGTTATTTATGGCCGGTTCCTTTACGACCATCAACGGTGTCTCGCGTATGAATGTCGGAGCGGTCGATATCAATACCGGTGCCACATCTACATGGACACCGATTGCCGGTGGTTATTCTACGTATCCATACCTGATGTATGCGCAGCAGGATAATAATCTGTATATTGGCGACTTCATGCGTTTGCGTTGGCTTAAGTACTAGGAAGGCAGAAAGGGCATAAGGGCAGAGAGATTTTTGTTTATTTGTTCAATCACGTTCCTGCCTTTTTCTCATCGTCGCAGCATGGAAGATTTTTTTTGCAATGCTGACTGGTAGAAGACAAAGAGATTTTTGCTATGATGAGCCATAACATGCCTTTGGTGGCATCCGGATTCTCCCCCTCCTGCATGACTCCTGTCTCTTTCCCTGTTTCTTCTACGCCAAAACGTTCTTTTCTGCAGCGGCTTTCGACAAGACGACGACACGGTTATACCGCCATCGAAATGATGATTGTCCTGGGCATTGCTGTCGTTGCAGCCGGAGTATCTGTTCCTATCTATCGCAATGCGCAGGCGGATAGTGACTTGTCGATTGCAAGCGAGCATATTGTACAAGCGTTGCGTCAGGCAAAAACATATGCACAGAGCGGTAAAAATAATACGATGTGGGGTGTGTACGTTCCAGCGGGTACAGTTTTTGCGGGTGATGCTTTTAGCTTGCGCGACCCTGCCAAAGACGAAGTGTTTCCATTGTCCGATGCAATCGATACAACCGGTATCGATGAAATAACGTTCAGTTCCATTGATGGATTGCCAAATCTCACGGGTCTTATTCGCGTCACTTCCTCACAAAGTGATCGGTATCGCGATATTACGGTCGATAAAAATGGTTTCATCTCGCTTGGTTCCATTGCGACTATTTCCTACGGTGATGTAGGAGGAGACACCGACACGACAACAGGGGAAACAGGCGGCACATCGACGACTGCAGGCGCGTCCAGCACAAGTGCGGGTGCGACTGCAACAACTGGTACAACTGCCACTACAGGAACAACAGCTACTACTGGTACAACAGCAACAACCGGCACCACAGCTTCTACGGGTACCACCGGTACCACTGCCACAACGGGTACAACCGCAACAACTGGTACCACCACCACAACGGGTACCACTGGCACAACGGCTACAAATGGTACCACCGGAACGACGACTACTACTGGCACAACTGCAACCACCGGCACCACCGCAACGACAGGGACAAACAGCTCTTCATCTTCCGCTAATCCGGAAGACGGTCCTCCATGCGAAACGCGTTTTACTCTCAACGGCAAAACGCTTGTTGGTTTGGGTACGAACGATGTCAAATTAAAGACACTCGGATCACAAATAACCTACGGAGCCAACGGACCGGCAGTTGCCGTCCGCGTATCGGCCAGCACCGATGGTGGTATTAATTTCTCGGATTTATATAGCGGCAGCAGCGTCAATGGTGGCGAAGAGCAGACACTTCTCAATCAGCCGTCGGGAACCCCGCTGGTTCTTAAATTTAACGGCCGCTATTCCTGGGTTTTTAATCGCACGTATCGTTCCGATATCGATGATGGTCACGTTATCATGTTGCGCGATGGAGATACTCCACCCGATTATCCACCGTTTGACAATCAGCAATCGCTGGAGTCGTTTCTCAAGTCTGTGTTGGATTCAAGAGGAAAAGTGAGAATCGGCAGTAACGATGTTATCTTTTTGGTAGAGCTCGGCTCGCTCGATAACAATGCCGATTTCCAAGACGCTGTCGTCCTTGCATCGTTCATTCCCAAGCCACAATCATGCAACGCACCGTCGAAGGCACGGGTAAAAATCCGGTTTAATCGGATCGAGAATACAGGTAATGGCAATGCCGCTCGCATGGTATACGTCGGTCCGCAGTCCGTCGCATTTACCGAAAATCAGTGGATCCCATTAGTCAATGATAGCGATCAGATCATCATTGATGGCGGTATTGTCAAAGATGTTCCGGGAGTAGCGTTCGAGCGCGGAAACGGCTGGATACGTATTTTGAATTACAAGAGCAGTACCGCCGGTAAAGAGGTTTTGGATATCAATCCCTTGTTTAATCACGCCTATATTACCTCCACGCAAAACGGAACAGGTATCGATGTCTCGGAAAACCCACAAGATGCAGTGGTCAACGATTCATCCGGCGGCGATGAATTCATAGCCGGACCGAATGCGAAAAGTATGGTCTTTTCCACGCGTGTAGAAGCGGAGAGCGATAGCGTCGTTCTGTACTGGCTTGAGGGCCAGCCATCGCAAGCCAGTTCATCATCCAGCACGGCGTCGAGTGCGAGCAATTCCTCCTCGTCAGCCGGAGCATCATCTTCTGTTTCGAGTCAGGCGAGTGATGCCTGCCTGGTGCCATTTACAGTACTGGATAACGGAGTTTTGAGTGTCCCTGAAAAGTCCGATGTGACACTACGCATTGCGGGATCCGAAGGAACGTATGGCGAGCGTGGTCCGCGTATCAGCGTGCGCACTCGCATCAGTTTTGACGAAGGTCAAACGTGGCAGGTGCTCTTTGGATACCGAGCGCTGCGTGGCGGGGAAATTGCGATCTTCCGCAATGTACCAGCCGGCAGCAAGATCGTGATGGAATTTGAAGGACGCTATTCATGGCTCTTTAAGAAAATTCTCCGGTCGGGCATCGGCAATCCGGCAATCCGTGTTCTGCGTGATGGTCAGGCAGTACCGCAGGTTCCAAAAATTGTGAATCGGATCATCAAAGCATTCCTTGCAAGTATAATTGATGCGGATAACGAAATGAACTTGGGCACGCGTGAGGTTGCGTACTTGGCGGAGATGGACACGCTGGATCGTACTGCTGACTATCAAGATGCGGTAGCGCTCGTATCTATCGATAAGCCGGCCGGCACGCCTGGTTGCGGCACTGCTGTTTCCAGCTCATCTTCCAGTTCGTCTGTTTCCTCTATCAGCTCCTCCTCCAGCTCCAGCAGTGGCAACGCGGATACGGATGACGATGGTGTGATCAATGCCAATGACTTGTGTTCGGGAACAGCTATACCCGAACGTGTACCAACACAGTATATGGGAAGCGATCGCTACGCCTTGACTGACAAGAAGCCAAAAAACGGTCTAGCAATCTACAAATACGGTACGCGCAAAGTTGTTAGCGAATATACTATCGGTGATACTCGCGGTTGTAGCTGTGAGCAGCTCCTCAACGTTATCGACGATAAAGTTATTTATCGCTTCAACGAATTTCCGACTCTCTACAGCTTGCTCAAGGGCTTATTTGCTTTCTATGTCGATAACTCTCGCAAGTTCGGTTGCGGAGGTGCTATCTTGCGTATGATGGCAGACAGTGATTAAGAGACTTTTCTTTTCCTCTCCCTATGATTTCCTCCGTGTCTGTAGAGCATAACGTGCGTCACGGAGGAACGATGCGACGGGGGAGTTTATTGCTGGAGGCGATTGTTGCGATCGCTATTTTTGCGGTTTTTTTAGGCGGCATCGGTCTGACCTTGATGGTGGGTGAGCGCACCACGGTTGTCGGTGGTGATCGGTCGACCGCTACTTTCATTGCTGAGCGGGCACTGGAAGGCATGCGTTCGATTGCGAATACGAACTTCACGTCGCTTGCACCGGGAACGTATGGAATTTCGGCGACATCGACCGGCTGGACTGTCAAAGGGGAGCCTGTTGTCTATGGCAGCGGTTTTGTCTCGAAGATACAAATTGTTTCCAACGGATTGCTCTCTCCCCCGGGCTGCAATCCTCCGGATTGTTATCAGGCGCTTTCGACTGTTGGATGGAATTTTGGAAATACTCGTTCAGGAAGCGTTGTTCTTCGCACCTACATTGCCAACTGGCATAAAGTGACCAATTTGGGCAATTGGGCCGGAATGACACGGCTGTCGAAAACGACACGCACAGATACAGCCAATTACGGGCGTGTCGCTGTTTCTGGTAATTATGCCTATGTTCTTGGCAGTTCTATTTCTGTTGCATCTACTCCCTCGGCTCGGTCGCGGGTGTATGCGTGGTATCAGTCTGTGCGAGACGTACTTGTGCCACACGCCCGCGCCGCGGGTGGCGACGGTTTGTATATCTATGATATTACGAATATGAATTTGCCGGTGCGAGTTGCTCCTGGCTTTAATTTAGGTTTGAACGTGGAGGGATATGATATCGCGATTCACGGTACCGGTGCGTATATTATTACTTCCGACGACGCCGCCGAAGTGAAAGTGATTGATATTACCAATCCGCTGTCACCAATTATTCGCGCTACCTACGACACACCGGGTAGCGGAACCGGCCGCGTTCTGGCATATGTGCAAAACGGACCTCTTGATGGAGATGTTTTGTATATCGGCGGAACCACCGGAACGGTTGATGCTCTTTTGTTTAAAGGTAATACGAATACATTTCAACAACTTCGGTCCATTGCCGGACTCGGTGGAGCGGTGACGGGTATCAATCTCAACAGCGCCTTTGCGTACGTCTCGGTGAATGCGATTGGCCAGCAATTACAAGTACTCGATATTTTTGATCCGCAGCAAGAAATTCTCCTTACCTTTACCTACAGCGGTTTTCTGGGTAGCGGCGGGGGATCGGCAGTTGCATCTACCAACACGGGATTAATTCTTGGGCGTTTGCAAGATCTCAATGCGAATGCCTATGAAGTGAATCTCGTTCAAATCGGTGATAGCAGCGGTCCATTCCAGCCAGTGCCCATCGATGCATTTGATGTGACCGGTAATGTCCGTTCCGTTGGCGTGACGGTCGACGGACGTTACGCTTTTATCGGATCTAATAACGCAACCGGACAAATTCGAGTGGTCGATATGGGCTTGTTTTCGCGTGGCAATCAAGGCCTGTCATCGATCGTCAATACCTACAATGCAGGCGAGGCTATTGGTACAACGCTGTACGACCCCAGTAAAAACCGCATGTTTGCCACCTCCGATACATCGCTTTATATTTTTGCTCCCGGATGAAGAAAGTCACCACCCGCAAAGGCTATATTCTATTGCTGACAATCCTTGTTATTGGAGTGGTGGCAACGGCGATCGTATCGTCGCTCTTACTGCTTGGTACATCGTCCAATCGCGGCAGTTATTCGGTGCAACAATCGGCGCAGTCACTCGCTTTTTCCTATGGATGTGCGGAGTACGCGTTACTCAAACTTTACGGATCAGCAAACTATAACGGAGATGAACAGATTCAATTTCCAGAAGGTACGTGCGATATTCTGCCGATCGGTGGCGTTGCGGGTTCCAATACTAATCGCTTCATTTGTACGGAAGCCCTATCGGGCGATGCTGTGCGACGCATGGAAGTGATTGTCTCCTCGCTGCTGCCCAAAATCGATATTTATTCTTGGCAGGAAGTGCTGTCCTTCTCCATTTGTTCATGAAATTTTCTCGTACACGGTCGGGCTTCAGCTTGCTGGAAATGATGCTGTTTTTAGGCATCGTTTCCATGATGTCGTTTACGCTCGTGTCGGTTTTTATTTCGACGCAGGATTCGCGCATCCGTCAGCAGGGGATTGCCGCGCTCGAGCAACGTGGCGGCCAAATTCTGCAAACACTCACGCGTCGCATTCGTCGGGCGGAAACAATTCTCACGCCTCGCAGTCCTGGTACTGGTGGCATTCTTACTCTGCAAATGGCACAGAATACTGAAAATCCGACCATCTTTTTCAATAGTGGCGCCAATTTATACATCGTCGAAAAAGATACTATTTCGCCCGTACTCAATGATCGTCTGCAAATGCTCAATCTCAAATTTACCAATATCGCCAATCAGAGCGTTCTTATTTCTTTCGACTTAGCTGTTGCGCTAGAACTCCCTGATCAAACTGTGTACAGACGTCATTTCGAAAGTGCAGTCACGCTCTTTATGCAAAATCGTTGGTTTGAAGGTGGCTGCAATCCGGCTCCGTTTAATCCGGCAACCTCTTGCTTGCCGATTCAAACGTGCGTGAATGGTATTTATTTGTGGAATTATTGTGATGTTGGCGTCTGCGCCAGATCCGACGCCATCAATAAGCAATTGCGTTGTTAAGCTTATAGATGTGCAATAGTCTGGAGTTCTAGCCAGCCTGTTGGTACACTAGTTTTCATCCTCGTTGCGGATTTTCTTTCGTACCATCCTTCCCTCTTCTCTTTCCCTTCCCTTCCCCCTGTATGAATAATTTCACCAAGCGCGGAGGCTTTACGCTCATTGAGCTCCTCCTCGTCATCGGGATCATCGCGATCCTCGCCGCCATCGTTATCGTGGCAATCAATCCTACCAAGCAGCTTGCTGATGCACGCAATGCACAGCGCCGCTCAGACGTTACAACTATTCTTAACGCTCTGTACCAGTACTCCATCGACCACACAGGAAACTTCCCGAACGGTACTATGACAGGCACAACTTCTTACCAGGTCTGTAACACCTCGAAAAACCCATCTGCAACTGAAATCTGTAATGCAGCCGGCGCTCTTGCGAACGCAAACTTCGAAGTTCTCGTTCCAACCTATCTCGTCGCTATCCCAGTCGATCCTCGCTTGGTAAATCCAACATCTGCTACCGCTACAGGAGCAAGCTACACTGTAGCTAAAGATGCGAACGGTCGCATTACTGTTTCTGCACCAGGTGCCGAAAACAGCACAACGATCAGCGTCACTCGTTAATGATATTCACTTGACGGACAAAAGCCCTCCGCACGCGGGGGGCTTTTTTGTATTTGACCAGACTGGTAAAGTTTCTACTTATAGACTTAGAATTTTTTCTTCCTCCTTTCCATGAAAACACGTTCCGGCTTCACGCTCATTGAACTCCTCCTTGTCATCGGTATTATCGCGCTTCTAGCATCGATTGTCATTGCTGCCATCAATCCAACCAAGCAGCTCGCCGATGCCCGCAACACACAGCGCCATAGTGATGTTGTCACTATTTTGAATGCGGTGTATCAGTACTCTGTCGACAATACAGGGAATCTTCCAGACAGCATGACTGGCGGCATAACATGGCAGGTCTGTAACAATACAGGCAATCCGTTGGCACAGTGCTACGATGATATTCAGCCAGAATTAAGTTTGGCTGATCTGAAAAATTATCTTGTCCCAAAATACCTTGTCGGTATTCCACATGATCCGGGTATTGCATCACCGACATCACAGTCGGGAACGAGCTATATGATCTACACAGACGCAGTAACCAAGCGTATTACTGTTACGGCACCTGCTGCCGAAAACGGCCAGGAAATCAGTGTCACGCGTTAATTCCCCTCATTTGACCGATACAAGCCCTCGCAAGAGGGCTTTTTTGGTAGGCGGATAGTGGCCAAATAGGGGCTGTGGGAGCTGGTATTCTGGTCTTATTTCTGCTATAATAATGAGATTATTTCACACATGAAAAAACAACTTCCAGTGCCGGTCGATACAACCCATGTGACGCGGTCTCTGCGTGCGAGTCTGTTTTTTGAAGCGTCGTTCCTTTTAACACTGGCCGTTTTTCTTATCGGGACGACTGCTTTTCTGCTTATTCGTGCCGAAGTGCGCATGCGGGCATTCGCGCAATTGCAGTCAATTATCTACGAAAAACACAATAGCCTGGAAACACTTCTCACGCGCCAGAAGGAGCAGATCAGTTTACTGGCCCACGATCCTTCGTTGGCCCGGCTTAGCTCAGTTCGGGATTTACTTGGCTTGCAGAGCCTTGCAATTGTCGATAGCACCAAACAAGAAGCTCCACTCTTACTCGCCGGAGATTCGACTGCAGCCGAGGTGGTGAATATTCCCGCTACCGCTTCGCTGCAAACATTACTCTTGCCGCTTTTCGATGTGCGCGGTTGGTATGGCTATCTTATTTTTTCGCCGCAGGGTGATGGTCGACATATTCTTGTCTCACGTTTCAGTACTGATGCGCTCTTGCACCAATTTATGCGAACGGATGGGATGGGTCAAACCGCGCAACTACAGATAGGAGTTGTCAATCAGGGTGATCTGCTGCTTTTGTATAGTGACGCAAATAAGAGAACAGCTCCGCTTTACGGTGGATCGTATGCTGCAGCGCGGGCGTCGCACATGCCTCTGGCACAAGCTTTGCAAGGACAATCGGGACTCATGGAATCGGTCGACTTTACCGGCGTACCGATTTTTGCCGCGTATCATCCGCTGCCCACACTTGGTTGGGGGCTATCTATGCAAGTCAATCGTAGTGAGGTGTACGAATCTATTTGGCGACTTGCTATTCGTGTATTTGCGTTTGGCTTTTTCGTTGTCGCGTGCTTGTCACTTGTGATGTTCTCGCTCTCGCGACGCATTTCTGCTCCGCTCGAAGAACTCACTGCAAAGTTAAAAGGCTTACAGCTGCGCGGCTGGAAATTCGACCGCACGATTTTTACGAACAACGAACTGGAAACAGTCGATGCAGCAGCATTCGACTTAACCACGCGTCTGCGCGAAGCCCACGAATATTTAGAATCGGTCGTGCGCGAGCGCACGCATGAGCTTATTCAGCAGCACGCACAGGAAGAAGCAGTATTTCAGAGTATGGAATATGGTCTTTTGGTAACCGACAAGAAGGGCACTATTCTGTTGATGAATACGGCGGCGCAACAACTGACCGGCTGGAAACAGCCACGTGCCCGCGGTGCCAGTTTTGAGACAGTTCTGCGTATTGTTGATAAGGAAATGCATGCTATTCCAAAAACGAAACATCCGCTGACATATGTGTTGCAGCACAAGAGAAAATTTACGCCTATTCCGGATCCAAAGATTTCCATCTTGCACAAGGATGGAAAAATGATTCCCGTTTCTCTGCGGGTCACGCCTGTGATGCGTGGCAAAGTGTGTACTGGCGCGGTCGCTGTGTTCCGCGATACAACCGAAGAACGTCGTATCGACACCATGAAATCCGAATTTATTTCACTTGTTTCGCACCAGCTGCGCACGCCTTTGTCGGCTATACGTTGGTATCTGGAAATTATCGGTGGCCAGGATGCCGGTCCTCTTACAGCCCAGCAGAAGGGTTATCTGGAAGAAGCCAGTACTGCCAATCAGCGCATGGTACGCCTGGTTGATGCGCTCCTCAATGTTTCGCGCATGGAACTGGGAAAATTCGCACTCAAGCTTCAGCCGGTCGATATTGTTTCTACGTTACGACACGTAGTTCGCTTATTTGCGAAAAATCACGAAGACAAAGCCTATCACATGCGCTTTGCGTATCACATCGATACGAAGCGTCTCTATATTGCGCAGACGGACGCCATGATGCTGCAGATGATCCTGGAAAATATTATTGGCAATGCTATCAAGTATTCCAAGCCGCACAGCACGGTTACACTCAGTGTCGAGGCAAAAGATAAGACGCATCTGATTATTCGCATCAAAGACGAGGGAATCGGTATTCCGCTTACCCAGCAGAAACAGGTGTTTGAAAAATTGTTCCGTGCCGACAACGCTAAACAATCCGATACAGATGGTAACGGTCTTGGTCTGTACATGTCGTGCATTGCAGCCGAGGCCATCGACGGCAAGCTGACCTTTGAAAGTGCGGAAGGAAAAGGAGCAACTTTCTCACTCACGATTCCTCTGACGGTTCACCAGAAGAAGTCGTAATTATTTCTGCAGACCAGTATCGACTGTCTGCATACTGAGCAATGCAATCGGGTGTTATTGTTTCTTACTTTTTCCGTGTGGGCATCGCGCATGGCATTCCTTTTTCACTTTTGAGTTTTTCCATTTCCCGCAGAATCATATCCGGATAAATATCCTTCTTCAGCTCGTCGAGTTCTTTGTTCTTACTTTCTTTGATGTCCATTTTTTCGGCGATGGCATCGACCAGTTTCAAAATTCGTGTTATCTCGTATTCGGCGAGCAGGTTGATCTGCAGATCCAAATCGGCGCGCTGATCGGCAAGAACGCCCATGCGGTTCTGGCTGATGAGAACGAACGTCGACAGGAAAATCGCTTCCAGCGATACGATCATGGTCAGCAAGCCGTAGGGAAACGGGTCGAAGATACGCACCCCCAGAGCACCGGTATTTATCGCTATCCATAGCCCAAACCACACCACGTGAAGAAACAGGAATGACGTGCTGCCCGAAAACGTCGTAATGATATCGGCAAGTTTATCCTGTATGTTTCGCTTGGAATCAATCTGATGGCGCACTTCTAGCAGTGTGTTGATGTTGCGCTGAATGACGTTGGCCAGATGTCTCGTTCGTGGTTTGCGTGGCATGCGGGTTATGATGGTTGGTTGAAGCAAGGGAGTCAATTGCGGTTATGGTTAATAGATCGGCCAATGCTGATCTGAAAAATATCCATGCGAAAAGCATCGAATTGCTTCGATACTCTCCTCATCCTGCCCTCTGGTACGCCGGATTTTGTTGCTCAGCTCTCCTGCGAGAGACGGCCGATGATCATCTATCTAGGCCAGTTGTTGCCAAAAGGCTCAAGCGGAGGCATGCGAGAGTCCCGGAACCAGGACTAGCTCTCGACATCCAAATTCTCCTTGCACCACCATGAGTTTACCGAAAGGCAGTACCCGAAGGTAAAGCCAGTACTCCGTTCAAGCCGGAGTCGTTTCATGTCCCCAAGTCGGCCTTTCGGCGTCTTTGGGCTCGTCTCTGTGGCACTGGTCCTCACACGTCTTTACCGTATATATGACGCATGGATGGGTGTTACCCACATGGTGTTCCATGACAGATCACTTGCGTGGCCTGTCATGTACTCAACGCAAAGCGTTGTAGTACGTGATGTCCGGACGTTCCTCCCCACTAAAGGGGCGATCATCTCAAAGAGCAGGAAAAGGAGTATAAAGCAGACTTTTTGGCTAGACAATACGATCATCTCCATTTTCGGTTGATAATTAAGGCCTGATCGCTAATAATGGGCATCCAAAAGGTTGATTGCACTGTGTGCGTTTTCATTTTGGCATTCTTTAGCCGCCTTAGCTCAGTGGTAGAGCAACCGCCTTGTAAGCGGTAGGTCCGGGGTTCGAGTCCCCGCGGCGGCTCCACAATCTTAAAAAAACCCCCAAAAACCAACCACCAACTCCCAAGAAAATTATAACCTTTTGGCAGTTGGCTTTTGGTCGTTGGTAGTTCTCTCTGAAGCATGCTTTTATCGAGAGCAATAAGGTACAATCATTGTATGAAGAGATCCGAGATCCTCTTCGGCCTGCTGAAACTGCCTATCGATATCCTTATGGTCTTTGCCGGGGTCGCACTGGCGTATCGACTCCGCAATGCCGGTATCGATCTTATTCCCCGGCTGGATTTTACGTCTGGGCCGCCGCAGCTGCCGGAGTTTTCGTACTACTTGTCACACTTTGCGCTGGCGGTTATCGTCCTCTACATCGTACTTCTGGCGATTCTTGGTTTGTACGCCTTGCGCATTACTATCGGTGTCTGGAAAGAAATGGGGCGTATTTTGCTTGTGTCACTGCTCTGGCTTGGATTGATTATTTCCTGGTATTTCCTTGTACAGAGACAGCTCTTCTTCTCGCGTCTTTTGCTCCTGCAAGCAGTTATGCTTGTCACGCTCTTTGTTATTGCCGGCCGGAGCGCGGTGGTATTGCTCCAGCGCGCATGCTTACGGCGGGGGATCGGTATACGGCGTGTGGTCTCGTTTGGTGCGCAGAAACTGCCAGAGGTATTACAACGCACATTGGATAAAGATGATCGATTCAAATACTTGGGCCATGTTGCCAGTTTGCACGGGCTTATTCACGAAGAAAGACATCGTAGTGTCGATCTTGTGCTTCACACCGATCCACACCCCAGTAGCTTAGAGACCATTCAGCTCATCAATCACTGTCGCAATTTCCACATCGCGTATTCGTTTCTGCCGCCCGTGTTTGCCGATGTGCCGCATCAATTAGTCATCGGACGACTCGGTCTCGTTCCACTGCTCTCGTTTCAGCCCACTCCACTCGATGGCTGGGGCCGCGTTTTTAAGCGCATATTCGATTTGGTAGTAGGGGTGATGTTCTTGATCACTTTGAGTCCGCTCTTTTTGTTTGTTGCTGTACTCATTGTCGTGCTTAACGGTTTTCCGATTTTTTACATCAGCCGTCGAGTTGGGCAACATGGGGACGAACTTGTGCCACTGATTAAATTCCGGACAATGCAGCGCAATGCTGATGAAATGAAGCCGGCGCTCAAAAAACTCAGTCACCGTACCGATGGTCCGTTGTTTAAAATCAAAGATGATCCGCGTGTCACTAAGCTGGGCAAAATTCTCCGTCGCACGAGTATTGACGAAATGCCGCAGCTATTTAATGTGATTGCTGGTCATCTCTCGCTTGTCGGCCCGCGCCCGCATTTGCAGGACGAAGTCGAGCAGTACTCGCCGCACCAGCGCCGTGTGTTTGCGGTGAAGCCGGGCATTACAGGCCTCGCACAAGTGTCTGGTCGCTCGGATCTCAAGTTCGATGCGGAGGTGCAGCTCGATCTTCGCTACGTCGAAGAGTGGTCGCCACTCTTTGATCTCTGGATTCTGTGGCGGACGATTTTTGTGGTGTTGCTTGGGAAAGGTGCTGATTAACCGCTATGTCAGTGAGCGCTCTGTCGAGACGCTCCGGACTGTATGATGAAATGATCCATCTAGGATTGATGCAGTGCTGATACACGCCGGAGCGTCTTTACCTTGGATATCATACGATATAGATCGATCATTACATCTTGGAAGTTGGTCGTTGGCAGTTGGGAGTTGGGAGTTCTTCATAGTAACGCCATTTGGCTCTCTCCATTTTTGCCTGCTTTATTGCTTCCCCCTCCCGCCAGCTTCTCAAAGAAAGCTTTCACCACCTTGCCGTAGCCTTTGGTACGCAGTCTGTCATCGATCACCTGGATATCGGCTTTGTCTGTTTTGTGACGGCAGAAGGTGCGGGTTAAGCGGAACAAGCGCTGGAGCAATCGGGCGAGTGAGTATTCGTTAAACGGATCACGGTACAATTGCGACCGCCGGCTGAACACCGCGTGCGATGGATGATCAAATGGCAGGCAATACAAGACAAAATGATCGACCGTATTGGGTGGCAGCTCAAACGTTTCGTACGTCCATGGAGTCGTGATGAGCATTGCCGGCTTGCTCGCCGCGGTAAATTCGGCCTGCATACGACCCTGGCCACCGGAAAGTCCTTGGCACAGAAGTGTCACGCCGGCCTCTTCCATTTTGTCGGCATACTTCACAAATAAATCTTCGATTGTTCGTTTGCTCGAGAGGAGTAAAACAGTTTTGCCGTCGGCAGTTTTGATAATATCGTCAATTGAGCGGTCTTGCGGAAAGCTGAGGGTGAGCGGGCAGCGAAGGCTTGCATCCATTTGCTCGAGCGTGTGAACCGTGCGCTTCGTATCGGTGGGAATAATCGACTGCAAGCTTGTCGCGCTGGCAGTGGGAATGATGAGGCTGGTGGGGTACACCGTATAGAGCGTATCGGCGAGGAGTCTCGCAACGTTTTCGGGAACGGATTTCACCGTCAGATTGCCGTCTTGGAAACATTCGATCCAGCTGATGCGACCCGCCGTCGAACCGGGAGTGAGAATTTCTTTTGCGTCTTCGAGAATGGATTTGATTTGATGCGGGAGCGTGGTCTTAAGCATTGTTTCGATGTGCGTTGTGAGTCCGTCGGCGTCTTTCGACTGCGTATCGTTATCGGTCAAATACCGCACATCACTTCCCGCACGCGTTTTTTCCATCCAGAGTTCGAGCAAGTCACACAATTTCATAATCGCCGTGTTGCCCTGCGCACCCGCACGGAGCGCTGCTGCCGCACATGTCCAGCCGTATGCGTGAGTGGCGCTGTCTTCGAGCATCGACGCATCGTCGATCATCATCTGCGTGTCTTTGGTAAAATGTTCGGTGCCATCGGCAATGAGTTTTAGTAATCCTTGATGATCAATCAGCATCAGTCCGTCTTTTTTGGCGAACTGGGCATTGTATTCCGGACTCTCGGTATTCGCAGCGATCTTGCCTTCCCATACCGCGTACTCGTTGCCATGTACGGGAATATCAGCTTTCACTTTCGGGTCGTACAGCGCGATTTTGACAGCGAGTGTCAGTTCGTCGGCCGTGAACGTTGTTTGTTGTAAGAATGTATCGGCAGATGGCTTATGCACAATGAGTGAAGGCGGATACAGAATCGAAACACTCTCAGGTAGTTCGATTTTTCGAAGCGCTGCTTCCAGATTTTTGACTGCGAGAATTGTGTGACCTTTGTTGTCGCTGAGCGAGCGAATAAGGGAACCGATACAGTGCGGACTTGTGGATTCCTCGAGCAATGTCACTTCGCCGATTTTCGATCGTGGAATGCTCAGTGCGGATTTTTTGGGAAATGCAAACGCTGCGGGTCGATGACGCTTGAGCCAGTCTGGAGATTTGGTGCCTGCTTTGTCGGTGAGCGCAAGAATGAGTCGCTTGTAGCCGTCTGGCGCTTTGGTAGCATGCATCTGGATTATATCGCGCTGCGACTGTGACAATTCGTTCAGCCTCTCCCAGCATTTTTCCAGCAGGGACAGTGTTGCATGGACGTCGCCCAGTGCGCGGTGCTTGGGTTCATGATTCAGTTTTAGTACCGTGCTTAAGTAGCCGAGCGAGTAGCTTAAGTGTTCCGGAAACACGATGCTTGCGAGCATGGAGGTATCGATGAGTGGCAGATGTGAGAGATCGAGCCCCTCGCCTTTGAGCATGCCGATATCGAACGGAATATTCTGCCCAACGATGATAGTGTCTGGCGTGATCATCGATTGAATAGTTGGGATGATCGACGCAAAGGTTGGTTTGTCGATCAAGTCTTCGGCGTAAATATGCGTGAGTGCTTGGACATGCGGAGGAATATCGCCCTCGAGGCTGAGTAATTGCTCATATTCTTTTATAACCTTTCCATCTGCCAGCTGTACGGCGGCAAATTCGATGACTTTATGTGTACGCGGCACGAAGCCTGTTGTTTCGGTATCGAGGATGAGAAGGGGAAGGTGAGGGAGATTCATGCGCAGAGGATAGCGGAAAAATGCAATTGGCACAGCGAAAAAGTTGCATTGTATGTATAGAATGCTTTACTGGCGCGTCGCAGAAGCTTTTTTGCGATTTTGTTCTTTGTCATTTCATGACCCCCTTTCTTCCTCGAGTGCCTTGGCATTGGATGAAGAAAGGGCAATGGAGCTCGATCTTCACCAGGTTTCAACAATGAGGACTCACAACGTGGCCACACCCAGCAAGAAGGACAAGCGGAAGCCTTTGGACAACTTTTGCCCGCTTGAGGCAAAAAGCAATCGCGTGGCCGCCATGCTGCTGCCCCTCGGATTGCAAGGAAAGGCGCACAATGGAACCATTGTCGTGCCTTGGGGAACGAATGAAGTCACTTTCGGCCTCACGGACACTCTTGCTGGCCTTGGCCATGATCAACACCTCAGCGTGATGCTTTGGGGGCATCTGCTTGAGAATGTTGCCCCGGTCAGGAGTCAGATCGAGAAGGCTATTAGTAACCTGGCTAGACGGGCCTCTTCTCAAGAAGCTGCTGCCTGATAAATCATGTCATGGAAGACAAAGAACTAGCCGCCTCACCCATTTGGGTTGGGGCGGCAGTTTTCGTAACATAAAAAAGAGGCGCATGTGTGCGCCTCTTGGCTCTTGATGGTAACCGGCGGTTTAAACCGCCGGTTACCGCTGAAAATTTCTTTACGCCGCTGGAGCCTCTTCGCTTTCGGTTTTCAGCTCACTTGGCTCTGGGATTTTCACAAGCTCCACTTCCGGAGCTGCCACTGCTTCTGCAGCTTTCTCGGCAATAGCCACGTCGGCTGGAGCGGAGTTGGCGCCTTCTAGGATATTGACCTGCACTTCTTCGCCGCGCAGTTCGGCGAGCTTAGCTTTAAATGCTGGCAGTTCTTCGTAGTTGTACATGTCGAGCTCGAAGCCGGTTAGCTGTGTTGCGAGGCGAATGTTCTGGCCTTTTTTGCCAATGGCCATTGGGCGCTGGGCTTCTTCCACGAACACCGCTGCGCGCTTTTTGATCATGCGTTCCTGTGTATCGAAATGTTCCTGACCATTCACGATGATTACCGCCGAAATAGAGGCTGGCTGGAGGGCGGTGGAAATCAGTTTGATAGCGTCGTCCGACCATTCGATCATATCGACTCTTTCGCCGTTGATTTCTTCCATCACCGACTGAATGCGCACGCCCTTTTGTCCGACACAGGCGCCGATTGGGTCGATGCGTGGATCAGAACTTTTCACTGCTACTTTGCTGCGCATACCGGCATCGCGGGCGATGGCCATAATTTTTACATCACCGTTACGGATTTCGGGGATTTCGAGTTCGAGCAGCTTGCGGACGAGGTTACTGTGTGTGCGGGAAATACGCAGCTGCGGGCCCTTGGTTGTCATTTCTACTTTGTCCAAGTACACGCGGATGCGCTTGCCGGTGTAGTAGTGTTCGCCGGGGATTTGCTCCTTCCATGGTAACGACACAGTCATACCTTCGATTTCCAGTGTGACCCAGTTCGGTTCTACTTTTGTCACGCTTGCGGTGAGCAATTCGTTCTCGCGGTCTTTAAACATTTCGAACAAACTCTGCTTTTCGGATTCCTGCAATTTCTGGATGATCACTTGCTTCGCAGCTTGTGCAGCGATGCGGCCGTATTCGATTGGAGTCACGTCGATTTCGATTTCGTCGCCTTCCTCGACATCGGGCTTAATGCGCTGTGCATCCTTTACGCTGATTTCGAAGTTTTCGTTCATGACATCTTCTACTACTTCTTTGATGAGCAAAATGCTTGGCATGTCCTGATCCTCGCGCAATACCACGCGAATTTCCTGTTCTTTGTTTCCGTAGTCTTTGCGGTAGGCGGTTGCGATTGCCTGACGAACGGCTTCCAGAACATCTTCTGGCTTCACGTTCTTTTCCGAACAAATCTGGTTAATGGCTGCGATAAATGATGCGCGCATAACGGAGAGGGGTAGAGGATTTGGGCTGGGGTTAGGGTCGTCAGCCGAGAAGGTAGTGTAACAGTTTGAGAAGTTGCGAGCTACGAAAAAGCAACCATGAGTACAATACTCATGATCGAATTAGGTAGTCGATACTTGGGCGTATTGTACCTGTTTTTGAGCTGGAGGCAAGTATGTCTGATAGTAAATTGCTCAAGTCAAAGAAATACATCCGCAGCCGGGACGCAGCGTCCCGGTGACTGAAGATGTATCAATCAAACACCGCGGGCGAGGACGCCCGCTGCTGAAGATTGTAGGAATTATACTGACTTGGTGGTTCATCATTATTCCTTTGAGATTTTTTGAAATTTGCCTGCCCGCCGCAGCACGTAGGTGGGTATCTTGGAATTTGTCTCGGATTTAGAATTTTGATCTTCGTATTTTTCCCCTCTAGTCCCTCTTCCCATACGCCTTTTCCACAAACGGCTTAATCGTTTCCATTTGATTGTGCCGAAATGCAGCGTCGACTTTGTCCAAATAATGTTTGATGTCGGTGGCCCACACAGCGGATGGAAAGACAGCGCGCAGCTGGCTATCGGCGTTGCCGTAGCGAATGCCGATCGACTTGGCGCCAGTTACGTAATCAATCCACGACAATCGCTTGTTCCAGCTTTCTTGGTACTGCGGCCATTTGATAGTGAGCAGCGATTTCATTTTGAAACGTCCGGCATCCTGCATCAAAATCCGTTCGGTCGTGATGCGAAAGCGGGCCTTCTTCCAGAGCTTGTGTTTCCAAAAAGCGTTGAATATCATCGGAAGAATAAGCGGAATAACAATCGAAAAAATATTGAGAGAAATTGATTGTGTAAAGAGCAGAATATTGATGCCGGCAGCAATCACAACACCGATAATGAAGCCATCGAATAAGCCGGACACAATATCTGCAACGAGCGCAGATTTTGATGGGCCAATGCTGGCCAGCAGCCGTTCTTGGTCGTGTAGATGCGAATGTTCGGACATACGAGAAATATGGTAGAGGTGAGAGAGGGGGAATGCAAAGTGTAGCCGTACTACGAATTACGAATTACGAATTACGAATTACGAATTACGAATTACGAATTACGAATTACGAATTACGAATTACGAATTA
>JAGOTD010000004.1:118284-119624 GCA_018061945.1 Candidatus Peribacteraceae bacterium
TACGAATTACGAATTACGAATTACGAATTACGAATTACGAATTACGAATTACGAATTACGAATTACGAATTACGAATTAATTTTTACGTTTCAGAAATAATAATTGAATTCAATTGACGCAGTGTCCTTGAATCTTATTTCTACTCTTTTACTGCTGTTTCCAAATCGTTCTCCGCACGTTTCATGCCACGCATAAATCCTCGTCGATGCTGGCCAGAGAGAGTTGGCAACAGCGAGGTCATTTCATAACCCACACGTTTGATGCCTTGGGGGACACGATCAAAACTGGGCACGATTGTCTGCATGTGCATCGCCGATTCACCGAGGATTTCCATACGCTTGATCGATTCGGCCAGCGTGTAGGCATGATGATGAAAAGCCTTGGCATCGGGTTCATAAAAAATGCGGATGCCGGCATCTTTGAGGCGCATGCCCCACTCGATATCTTCCCAACCGTACAGCGATACATCTTCGCGAAACGGAAAGTGACGCGCCACTTCTATTTGCGCGCTGACGTGACTGGTGTAGGTGAACAGATGCTGAATGGACGAAGGTAGACGCGCGTGGGCATAGCGGGCGATTTGTGGATAGCCGAATTGCCAGCCGCTTTCTTCGAGCCACTGCATGACGGGTGTCATGCGTAAATCGGGGTCCCATGTGGTGAAGCCTAAAACAACTTGCGTAAGGCTTAACGATTTTGATTCAAAATTTTGATGTAATGCGAGGTGCTTTTCGCATGCGTCGGGTGCCAAGAAAATATCATCACCGATAAAAAGTACATGGCCTGCCGTTGCTATCTTTACTCCTTTGTTGCGCGCCACTCCTTGGTGGCATTTTGGAATTTCAAGAAATTTGATGTCAATCATCCAATTGTTTTTTTTCGTTTTAGTTGCCTTTGCTTTGCTAAGTGCCGAGGAAAAAAGTGAGGATGTTTCTTTGTCATGTCCGTCACTTACCACTATTACTTCTAAGTCTTTGGCGATGGTTTGCTTTTCTATATGCTGCAAGCATTGCTTAAGAGTATCTGCGCGATTGTGCGTTGGAATAATGACAGACAGCAAAGCCATAGACCCGAGAATAGCGGAGGAGGCGCGTAGGGATAAGAATTTCGCCTTGCAGACGGATCGGTGAGGTAGCTTCTTCACTTTTAGCGAATGCCCAGTATCACTGCATTACGCATTCTCTTCAATGATCTGCGGGATTGCTTCATCGTTTATTTTAAGGACTTCCTTCAATTGGTCCGTGATTCTTGTCATAAGCGCTTCTACTGAGTTCTCGATGCTCGTCTTCGGCATTTCCAATAATGCCATGGTCTCAGCAAAGTCGCAGCGAAGTCTCCA
>JAGOTD010000015.1 GCA_018061945.1 Candidatus Peribacteraceae bacterium
GTGCTGTTACTTACCGTTGCAATTGGTGTTGTGACATATGCCACGCGATTTTTCTTGGCAGAAGTCGCATTTACAAAAGCCTCTCGCACTAGCACAGTAGAGGAGACAGCTGCCCCGCTTGCGAAAGCGATTTCGTATCGATCGAGCTATATGCCGTATCGATTGGCATCGGCAACACTCTCGCTACAGCAGGCACGCATCGAATCGCAAAAAGCTGTGCCTAATCCGGATCAGGTCGCATCGCATTTGTCTGCTGCGATCAATGAAGCAAAAATTGTTACGCAAAAAGATCCATTTGGTGTGGACGGGTGGAATATGTTGGCGCTGCTCTATATGAATGCAGGATCCTTTACCGCCGATGCCCAGGGCTGGGCCGAAAGTGCGCTCCAAAAAGCATTAACCCTCGAACCGAGCAATGCTAATGCTACGTTGCAGCTTGCCATAGTGGAGCAATCCATGAACAAGATGAAAGAAGCAGAAACAGCATACCGCGATGCGATCAATAAACAGCCGGATCTTGTGCCAGCTTATACCGGACTGACAGATCTGTACGAAAGTCAGCAACGGATCGATGACGCTGTTGCACTCTATGAACAAATGGCCGGTTCGATTCAAAATAATCCAGAGCTCCTCTACCAGTGGGGGAGAGTGTCATACAATCGAAAGAAAGCCGATGATGAAGCGCGAGCAGAACAGCTGTGGTTGCGCGCGGTCGAATTGCAACCAGGTTTTTCCAACGCGCTCTATAGCCTTGGATTGCTGTATGAGAAAGAAGGAGACAAAGCCAAAGCCCGTGAATATTACCAAAAAGTCTCGGCTCTCAATCCAAATAATGAAGATGTTAAAATGAAACTGCGCAATTTGTAATAGAGACGGCCCGTAAGGGCCGTTTTTTTTGTAAACAAAAAAACAGCCGATGAGCTGTAGTTATAGGTGGGCGGCGTGATCTTCCTGATCACGTCGCCCCAGCGTTTTTGGAATTCAGGTCGTCGCATCAACCATCTTCCCAGTTCTTCTGGCTTTTCCGTTCCAGGAGCACCCGAATAAATTCGGTATGGTGTTCATCCTGGATGAACGGCGCTTCAACTTTGGGCGAGACGACATCGATCGGACGCTCACCTTCGTCCGGATACTGAATGAGCTCGTAGCCCTCCAGCGGAAAAAGAGTGGGCGATAGAGTGCCGTTGCGCCACATGTAACTACTGAAGTCGAGGTGATCCAGCAAGGCCCACACCGACAGAACGATGAGTGGTTCATGGCTGAAAACCATGGCCAGCTGGCCCGGCTCAAGAGCGTTAAAGACTTTCTCGCGCAGCGGTTGGAGAAACCGGTTTGCGAGGTAGCGGCAACGTTCTTCGCCATGCGCCTTGAGAAAGGCGTCAATCTGCGACATGTCCTTCTGGTACTCTACAACCTTTGGCGTAACAAGCGCCCACTCGTCAGCCTTGTTGCCGAGTTGCTCGATCACTCGTATGCACGGCTTATCGAAGCGCGTATATGAGTACCCGAACGCGAATCGATCGCGTGACTTTATTGTTCTCACACGGGAGGTGGAGACCAATAGGTGGATCGGGAAATTACTTTGCATCCCGGCCCGAAATGCTTCGATTTCTCCCTCGAGGGTAAGGTCATCGATTCCTCCTTCGGCGCGCGTGGCGTGGCGGCGGAAGATGACTCGTTTTGCATCGGGATACCCGATGACTCGGTACATCTGATCCCTATGGACCAGACGCAACACTTCTCTTTGCGCGAGATCCATTGACATTTTGTGCTCCAGATAGAAGATAGGTGTAGTATGAGCACATTTTTTGGTTTTGTCAATGAAAAGGTGTATAATTGTTTTGTCAAAGACTTTTAATCTATTGCTATGATCCTTGGACGCGATTATCAAAAACCATTTTGGCATGGATTTTTCCACGCTATCCTCGTGACGTTCTACTGTATCTTTCTTTCGATTATATTACTCTCCGTACGCAGCCTCTTCAACGGTGAAATCGGGGGAGTAATCGCGCTCACGTTTGGCCTCTTTCTGTTTGTCCTCTCATTCGCGGTCTGCGGGTTTCTCATCTTCTTTGAACCGATCAAAAAGGTCATGCATCACCACTTCCGCGCCGCAGCTGTTATGATGGCCTCCACCCTGGGGTGGCTTCTCGTGTTTCTGATGATCTTCCTTATCGGGTTGGTCTTTAGTCTGCCCGAATTTGTCCGCTAACGAGGAGGGGTTGACAATATTCAGTTTTTGTGCTATACTAAATACCAGTTTGGGTACAACAACGCCCTCTAGCTTCTCTAGCTAAAGCGTACAAACACCCAGTGCCGTATAGGCAATGGGGAATAGTCCCAACAATAGGTCGTTTATTTAAAGTTCCAAATCACATTTTGGGACACACACAACATCGTTTGTATGACTTTTGGCAACGGCCCACGGCAGATGTTTGATGTCGACGCAACCTGCGCAAAATGCGGTGCTCACATCTCACAGCTCCCGTTCCAGCCATCAGGTGACCGCCCAGTGTACTGTTCTGACTGCAATCGCGCTTTCCGCGATAGCAAGCGCAGCGGCAGTGGTATGGGTGGCGGCATGCGCGCCCCACGGCAAATGTTTGATGTGGACGTGAACTGCGCCCAGTGCGGAGCTCACATCACACAGCTTCCATTTATGCCAAGTGGCGACAAGCCGGTCTACTGCAAAGACTGCATGATGGCACGCCGCAACTCAATGGGCTAATCCCCACTGATTGCAAAAAA
>JAGOTD010000002.1 GCA_018061945.1 Candidatus Peribacteraceae bacterium
CCACCATTTTGATTCATTTACTTATAAGGAATTTCTCCTCCAAATTTTTTGGATGATTATTTTCCGTGCTACACTCATTGCCACATGCGACGATCTGCCTTTGCAATCATCGTTTTCAGTTGCTGCGTGTTTGCATTACCTGTATCGGTACATGCGGCTGCAAAGACAGCAGTGGCTTCGTCGAAAGCCGCAGTCAAAAAAGCACCTGCTGCCGTCGCGCCCAAAAAAATCACTGCCGCGGTAGAGTCCTCGTGTCAGAAAGAGGGGATTGCGGGAGTGGATATAGAAGAAGTGCGTCGTGTCTGGCTCTCGTGGATCAACAAGGAGCGTCAGAAAGCCGGACTTGTGGCGTTACTGCCAAGCCCGGCGCTCAACGGCACCGCGTCGCTGTGGAGCAAGCAGGCAGCCGACAAAGGTTCCATAAGTCACAAGCGTCCGGGCCAGACGGTCTACTACGATTATGCGCGCATGGTGAAGTGGTTCTTAGGTCTAGGAGTTGCGTTTGCCAACGAAAACCGCACTACGTTTTCCGAAAGCATCGGGTACGGCAGTTATGCGTGTACAGCCAAGGACTGCACGCAAGCGTTGATCGATTCTCTGCGTTCGACGTTTACATTCTACATGGCCGAAAAAGGCAAAAAGAGCGCGCCGCACTACAACAGCATCATGAATAAATCCTTCAAGAAAGCCGGACTTGGCATCGCTATCAATCCAGCGCAAAAAACGTATTACGTCACTACACATTACGGCACGACGCTCGAGGCACCGAAGCCGACGGCTTGTTTGTAATTTTATTGCGTCTTATTGTCCGGCAACGTAAGTGTGATGGTTGGCGGATCGCCCTCATTCAATTTGATGTTCGCGCCAGGTAATGATTGTAGCGTGATGGTATTCTGCGTATCGAATATGTTGATTTGCGACTGCGTATCGTACTTGAGGATGTTGTAGTCCAGCGTGGTACCAATAGTCTCTGCAAAGTTTTTCATGTTAAACACACCAAGCAATCGTCCAGCAGCAATGCCGGGTACTTCTTGTTTCTTCACCAATTCGGCATCAAGTTCCTGAATAGCATGCAAATCGTCTTCTAGTTTTTGTTTCGCCTGCAGCGCAATATCCATCACCGTGTTCATCGTATCTGCTACATATGTTCGTGCTTTTTCATTTACAGGATTTTGATCCAGCATAGCCTGCTCTAAGTCAGATAATTCCTTCCATACTTTTCGGTAATCTTTTTTGGCGATTTTTTGATCTAATTGTTCCAACGCTGGGAAAGATTTGTAAAACTCTTTACCATCACTCACCTCTTTTTTCTCTGCATTTTCCTCAGGCTTTTTTAGTTCTTGAGGCTCCGCCTTCATTTGCTCGTCTGGTGCCGGAGCAGGAGCATCGACAAGTCTGGTATCGACAAATGAGAGTGTATTTTTGTTTCGATCATAGACGATGTAAAACACGGTTGTATCTTTCATATAATACTTCTCTTCAAATCTTTTTAGGTACGCAGCAGTATCGGGATCCTTCGTGAGCAAATCCGGATTCGATTTTTTCATATCGGCCAATAACTCGTTGAGTCCTTTTAGTTTATTCTGAATATTGCTTGCATCAAATAAATCCTCTCTTTGTAGCATCGGGATTATGTCGAAGGTAATAGCATCACGGAAAGTGTTAAGCATTCCTCTCTGACGTACCTGCTCATCAGTGAGTGGCGGAGGTTCTATATTCTCCATGATTGGCGCAGGGTCTTTCGGAGTTGTATCTGCGACTTTTGCAGTTGTTTGTACGGATTCTTTTTTCGGCTCGGTAAATGGATATTCTGGCAATTTTGTTGCATGTATTTTTCGATCTTTCTCCTCTTTTTCTGCTTTCTGCTGAGCGAGTTCTTCGGGTGTGAGATCGGCAACTATTACAGGTGCGTCATCCATGGATGTGTTGATTGTTGGAGGCGCAACAGGTTTATCCGGACGCAGTGTAATATCCGGCGTTGCAGACAATACAGGGATCGGTTCTTGTTTCGCAGGAGAGATGTCTGGAGTGACGGTTGATTGAGCATCGCGCACTGCTTTTATCGTGTTGGTATTGATTGTTGGCGATGGTCCAGGTGTTTCAGTCGGCGTACTTGGCTCCATGCCTTTGATGTACGGGTCTTCCTGTATTTTTTTCATTGTGTCATTCATCGCCACTTTAAATGATGCATCTATATTTTTGAGAGGGTCTACCTGCGTTGTAGATACCTTTTCAGATGGAACGGCTTTTTCTGCGACAGGCTTTTCTGCTGTCGGTGTTTTTTTCTCGACGACAGGTGTTGTCGCTACCGTATCTTTTGAAGTAATCGATTCAGACTGCGGACTTGCAGTGACGGGCTTTTCTGCTTTCACCACAATCGTTTTTGTCTCATTTCCCTTGCGAGCGGTTACGGTAATGCTGTCGCCATCCTGCAAATGCACGCCCCAGGTATTGCCGTATTTGCCTGTGCCGATCACCGTGTCGTAGAGTTTGTACCGAATCGGCAGAGCTGGTTCCCATTTTTCCAGCGTCCAGCCGTCTGTAAATTCCACAGTGTAACTTGTCAGCTTACCGTTTGGATCATTGGCATACAGCTGTTGATCCGACTTCTCGGCAACCACTCCTTTCTTGCGCATTTCCCATGTTTGCAGAACTTCTTTATGGCCCTGTAATTCCTGTATGAAAGAATCGAGCTTGACCATGCTTTCGGCTGATGCTTGCAACTGAGCCGCGAGACAATGTTGCTTGGCTGCTTCCAAACGCTTTGCATACTGATCGCGAACATTCGTTGAATCCGATGGAATGGTGGCAACAATTTTTTCACACTCGCTATTGAGTTTAAGAATTGTTTCTATCTTCTGCGAGATATTCAGCGCTTCTACTTTCGTTTCTGCAACCTGTGGATTATCGACTTTCGGCTGTGCCTCGAAGCGGCACAGGCGATGCTCGGCAAAAGAAAAATGTTTCATATACTTACAAAGAAGGAAGATTATGCATGTCCTTTGTCTGGTCGTTTGATTCATTGATGTTGCGCGCATCGCGTTTGGCGGCACGTTGAAGTTCCGTCAATTGACTGATGAGCGTATCGAGAGCTGTTTCCCGTTTCTGGTGCAGAGTTTGCAGCTCCGCCGCAATCTTGAGCCGTACATTTTCGTCTAGATCGGGGCTCGCATTGAGTAGAACATCCATGTACACGACTGGAAGTCCGCAGCTGCGAACGAGAGTGGAGAAAGCGTCACTTGTCATAATATGTGTGTGGAAATCTTAGTATTATACCAGAAAATTCATAAAATTGATATATCCAGTATCAATCAGACTTCTTTGCTACAATTTGCGCATATGTCTCTTGGAATTACCGCACTGAACGAAAAAATGCAGTTGTGGAACGGTTGTGCTCTGGCAGAAACGTCGAATTTGGTGATGGGTGAGGGTAATCCACACGCATCCATCATGCTGATTGGCGAAGCGCCAGGACAAAAAGAAGATGAGCAGACGCGTCCGTTCGTCGGTGCATCGGGTAAGTTTTTAGGTGAACTACTCGCATCGATTGGGCTCAAGCGCGAAGACGTCTACATCACCAATGTCGTTAAATATCGTCCGCCCGACAATCGCGACCCAACATCCGAGGAAAAAGCACAGTGTCTACCGTGGCTTCAGCAAGAAATTGCCATCATTCAGCCAAAAGTGATTGTGCCACTTGGTCGGCATGCACTGGGCAATTTTCTACCCGATACAACGATTACTCTCGCTCATGGAAAGCCTTTTCCGTCAGCAAAAAACTATGTCATTTTTCCGATCCACCACCCTGCTGCTGCGTTGCATAACGGAAAACTGCGCCAGAGTCTGTACGATGATTTTAAGGCGCTGGGAGAATATTTAAAGAGCCAGAATTTATTGTAGATAATAGAACAGATAAAATACGAAGATCAAAGAACCAAGCACTACACAATTTCGAAATTTTAATTTTCAAATTCTAATTTGTCTCGGATTTCTCATTTTGATCTTCGTATTTTCTACGATTTCATCTTCATACATTTACTCAGTTCAATGTATGTTACAATTCTTCCCGTGAATTCTCTTCTCTTTCGCATTACACTTTCCGGCATTTTGTCGATTGGGGCGTTACTTGTTATTCTGTTTCGAGTGAGTCCGCTGCTGTCGCCAACCATCGCTCTGCCATTTTTCTTTGCGACGCTGTTTCTGGCGATTACCAGCGTGACAACGCTCATCTGCTACGGCGTGTGGGGATTTATTCCCATCGAAGGACTCGACATGGGTCGCAAGCTAACCATTTCTCTGCGCGAAGGAATTTTCTTTGGTATCGCTACGTTATGTTTGGTTCTGTTTCATATTCTCGGCATTCTCACATGGTGGGTGGGCGCACTTATCTACGCGGTGTTTATGTTTGTGGAAATGGCGTTGCAAGCTTAAGAGAACGTAGAACACAGAACGATAGAACGTAGAATGATTAGTTTTCATTGTCGGTACGTGCCGGATAGTTCAATAGTATTCGTCCAACTTGATATTGTGATATTTCTCTCATCGCCGGCGCGTACCGACTAACTAATCACAATATTCTTTTCAATCTTTCTCATTCTACGAATATTCCCTACAATCTTGCCATGACCACTCTCACCCATCCCTGGGATCGCTTTGTGACCAAAATTCAGGCTGCACCCGATAGCACTGCACTCGATGCATTGGAGCAGGAGATATTCGGTCGTAAGGCTGGTGCGCTTACCACAGCGATGAAATCGCTTGGCAGCGAAACGCCCGAGAAGCGCAAAGAACTTGGTCAATCGTTCAATGCTATTAAAATCGCACTCGAAAGCGCCATTGCCGAGCGCAAGACACAACTAGACGGTGCGGCGATGGGAAAGCTGGCAACCGATGACGCGCTCGATATCACACTGTCCTTACCGGCACAGGAGCAGGGGCATTTGCATCCGGTTCATTCGTTCATTGCCAAGGCGCAGGAAGTATTCGGTCGCATGGGCTTCGATGCAGCCGAAGGTCCCGAACTGGAGACGGAAGAATTCAACTTCAATAAGCTCAATATTCCAGCTGATCATCCCGCGCGCGATATGCAGGATACGTTTTGGGTGTCGCTCGAAGATCGCACGGTGATGCGCACACACACCTCGTCGGTGCAAATTCACTACATGCTCGCACACAAGCCGCCGTTTCGCATGATCTGTACGGGTAAGGTCTACCGCAAAGACAGCGACGCAACGCACTCGCCGATGTTCCACCAAATCGAAGGGCTCATGATTGGCAAAAATGTGTCGCTTGCCAATATGAAGGGAGTTATGGAAACAGCCATCAAAGAATTGGTGAATCCCAATTTGGAATTCCGCTGGCGCACCGGCTTCTTTCCATTTGTGGAACCAGGCCTCGAAATGGATGTGAAGTGGCAGGGCGATGAGAGTAAGAGCAAAGAAGGCAAGTGGCTGGAAATGCTCGGCTGCGGCATGGTGCATCCAAATGTGTTGAAGAATGTCGGCATCGATCCAGACGAATGGCAGGGCTTCGCCTTCGGTATGGGTGTCGAGCGTATGATCATGATCAAGCATCAGATTCCGGATTTGCGGTTGTTTTACGGTGGAGATTTGAGATTCTTGAAGCAGTTCTAAATTAATTGAAAATTGGCGTTTGAATTATTTCGCAATAAAATTCAATTCTCTTATTCCCCGCAGCAGCGATTCGCAAATCGCTGTTATTGCCCGTATAATCTCGCTCCATGCCACAAATACATGGCGCTCAGTACGGCACATTCCATTTTGTCACCAAGATTAAAGAGCCAAATAATTGGTGCACGTTCGAAAAAGTCCCGCAACGCCTCATTCATCATCTATGCATGACGCGAAACATGCAGCAGGCAAAGCTCCATGCTTTTTGCATTCTACCCGATCACATTCATCTATTGCTCAGCTCCGGACCAAACGGAATCAGTAAATTCATGCATGCATTTAAGAAGGACAGTGCACGCGATATTGGCAGACTCTTTCCAGCATTCGTCTGTAAATGGCAGAAGAATTTTTATGATGAGCGAATTCGCGATGGGAAACAGTCATCAGCAGTATTTGGTTACATTCATGGCAATGCTATGAAGCATGGGCTCGTCAAAGAAATTCTCGACTGACCATGGACGTCGCTACATTTTCAGGAAGTTATCGATCCATCAGATGTATGGTTTAATTGAACAGAAACAGCGATTTGCGAATCGCTGCTGCGGGAGAGGAAGAAGTCGATAAATGAGCCGGAGGCTGCGGAAATCAACGGATCTTCAAAGCAATAATTTTCAATTATCAATTTTCCATTTACAATTCATTAACGGCTCTTGCTCCACCTCTCCGGATCATCGGTAAAATCCCGAATGATGGTGGCTTGCTCCTGCGTAATCTTGTTCATATCGACTGCCGACTGAATCAAATTCGAGAGTGTGCTGAGCGGGTGCAGGCGAATTTTGTTTTCGTTTGCAGATTCCAACGACGCCGGTAGTTCGTAGCTGAAAATAGCGACGATATCGGCAACGCGACATTTGCCCTCCTCGCGTACGGCATTGGCCGATGACATGGAGCTGCCGCCCGTCGAAATGAGATCTTCGATAATGACTACGTCTTGTTCGGGCTTTAGGTCTCCTTCTATACGTTTCTTGGCGCCGTGTTCCTTGGCTTTGCTGCGGATATACACGAATGGCAGTTTGAGCCGATCGGCTACAAGCGCTCCCCAGCCGATGGCAGCAGTTGATGTTCCTGCAATAACATCGGGCTGAATGTGCAGAGATTTGACCCGAGATACGAGCGCACTCACGATAAAATCACGAGCATCGCTGTGGCTATAGAGCATGCGATTGTCGCAGTAAACCGGAGATTTAAGACCGCTTGTCCACGTAAACGGCGGATCGATGGACAGTTTCACGGCCTCGACGGCGAGGAGATACTCGGCGATACGCTGTGAATGTGGCATATGATATGTACGATAGCACGAAGTCTGGTATTGCAGAAGTAAAATGAAAGCGAATCACGATACATTCTATAATCTCCGGATTCGACTTTTTTTCTGAGTCGAATCGAAGGTCTGCCAGTAGCGTTTTTATAAAAAGAAATTACCGTGCAGCAACCGTCACAGCTTTTTTAAATGTCATTTCGTCATGCAAGACCGCATTGCGATTGGTCTGCACATTTCTCACGGCGAGGGTATAGGTAATGCCTTCTTCAAAGCCGCGATCGGTCGTGAGCTCAACTTTCATCGGACTGATGCGTTTGGCAATGAGAACACGGATAGCCGGCGCCGATACTCTATTGCTTGTAATCGTATAATTATTCACATTGATTGCTGATGCTTTTTTAAGCAAGAGTGACGCGGACATTTCCACTTTGGCGGGAGCGCTGTTTTTCACAGACTTGATGTACGCCGGACGTTCGATAGTGCCGCAGGTAACTCCGTATGTACCGGCTGCATTCGCACGTTCGAGAATAATAGCCATTTCCGCTCTATTGAGAGGCGAGAGGGGACGCACAGTCGCAGCGCCATCATCACCCTGCAATACGCAGTTATCAATCAGTGTCTGGATAGCATCGTGATACCAGGTGCCGCTTGGGTTGTCGGTAAAGCTGCGGCCGTTTCCGGTGGGCTGCAAAGCGAATGCATTGGCCACAAATGCTGCTGCCTCCCCACGTGTCAGTTTGGCGTCGGGGAATGCAAAGCACGGGTGTGTGCCGACGCAGCCGTCTTTTCCTTTTGTCCAGCCTTCGGAGACTGCTTGTTCAAAAAACTTAAAAGCCGGATGGGTAGTGGGCACATCGTCAAACGTCGCAACGCTTGGAAGCGGACCCCGCGTAGTGGTACGAACAGGAACAGTGAGCGACACGAGTTCGGATCGCAACACATCCTTTTGCGGTAAAAAATGATTCGAAGGAGTAGGGAAGATAGTGGTGCCCAGGAGAATAATGTCCGCCAGTGGCTTCGGATTGGCAAAGTAGCCAAGTGAGGCAAAGCGCAGAGCAGCTGTTTCGTACCAAGCACCCGGTTTAATATCAGAGAAAACCGGAGTAGTCACTTCTGCGGCAAAAGCCAGCGAAGGAGCGAGGAACAGAGTAGCGATGGTAATAACAGAGAATGTGCGCATAGATCTTTATCATACATCTGCAATCGCTTTTGCCAACGGAGGAGGCTTGCATGGTGCCTGTATTTGTATTCATTAAAAATTGCTTCGAAAAAGGACTCAGAGGACTCAGAGGAAACAAAGGAAATGTTGTATCACTCGCCAATAAAAATACGCTTTGGTTATACAAAGTCGCGAATTAGAATAGAGTGAAGTAAGACTCATCTGAGTCTTCTGAGTCTTTTGTTTCCTCTGAGTCCTTTCCACTGAGTCTTTTCTCACTCCCATGCATCTCTCCGACACCGACACCCAGCGGCTCAAAGATCTCGTTGCCGCTTTTCTTGTGGAAAATGCCAAGGTGAATTTGTCGGCACTTCGTACGCAGGAACAATGTTTTATTGGGAATGTGCTCGACTCAGTCGCATTCATCGATCTCCTCCCATCACTCGCGGGAACCGATTGGCAAAGCAAGCCGCTGCGGATTTTGGATATTGGCACTGGCGGGGGATTTCCACTACTGCCACTTGCGATGCTGCTGCCGCACTGCGAGTTCGTTGGATTGGACGCCGTGCTCAAGAAAGTCGACGCCGTCGATCGCATTATTAAAACCATGCAGATTCCAAACGCCAAAGTCGTATCGGCCAGAGCGGAGGAATACGCCCATCGCGACAGCATTCGCGGCTCATTCGACATTGTCACTTTTCGTGCAGTCGCGCCAATCGCAACACTCCTCGAATACGGTATTCCATTTCTAAAAATGCGCGGCAAATGTGTGCTGTGGAAAAGCATGCACATCGCCGATGAATTGCGCCTTTCGCTCAACGCCACCAAAGAACTCCACACTTCCCTCATCCAAACTTCCCCGTACACGCTTCCGGGCGACTGGGGCGAGCGGCAATTGCTCGTCTACGAAAAAAACGCAGGGACGGCCAGCAGCTATCCGCGCAAGAATGGGTTGCCGAAGAATAAGCCTTTATGAAGGTAAGGTAGGTAGGGTACGTAAGGTACGTATAGTAGGTATGGTAAGTATTGTAGGTGACTTTAGTTGTACTTGTGATGATAATTTGCTTTTTACCTACCGTACCTACTTTACTTACAATACCTACACTACCTAAAAAGGCAGCCACTCGGCCGCCTTTCTTTTACATGACAATAAACTTCTTTACGAAATCGGATTCGACAAACTCGTGACGATAACAACCAGTGAGCAAGCGATGACAACGAACACCGAGGACATGCGAAGAGTTCGTGAACGCATAGGTGGAGTGTGGTAAAAAATAAACCGTGCCACAGGGCACATATCTCATCTGTAAGTATAGTCAGGGAAAACCGTCTGTCACTTGTCAGTAGATAGGTATTTATGTTGATAAAGTAGTATTAGAAAATATTCGTGCAAAAAGATAGGCTCACGCGGGCCATTGTTGACTTTGTAAATTTTTGTATCAGTAATGCATAAAAATACTAGACAAAATGAAAGAGTAGTCTTTTATACATGTGTTCATATTTCTCTTTTCTCTCCATCGGGGATTTTCAATCTATCCACTAAATGGAACAGTCTGGATATTGCACTCTGAAAAGAATCTCGATACGATCCGTAGCATTACTTCTTTTCTGTTCCATGAAAAAAATCCTCCTTTTTGCGACAGCGTTTGTAATGGTTGCCTGCTCATCAAATGGAGTAGTATCAGATCAAAATACTTCTTCTTCGGTAGCTAATAATGATAATCAGAGTCTTGTCATAAAGGGGTCGGATACGGAAGTGCAGCTGGTTTCGAATCTGGCCGAAGCGTTTGGCGCCAAAAATCCAGGGAGTGATATTTCGGTAACAGGCGGCGGCAGTGCCACGGGAATCGCCTCGCTCTTAAACGAAGAAATCGACCTTGCCAACAGTTCACGCGCAGTATCGCAGGAAGAGAAAGAGACGGCAGCAAAAAAAGGTCTTACGCTTCATGAATTTATTCTGGCGAAAGACGGACTGAGCGTTATCGTTCATCCATCGAACAAGCTCGCGTCGTTTACGTTACAACAGCTGTCGGATATCTACAGTGGCACCGTTAAGAACTGGAAAGATCTGGGAGGCAAAGATGCGCCGATTGTGTTGTACGGACGTCAGAGTACATCTGGCACCTACAAATTTTTCCGCGACACTGTTGTCAAAAAAGACTATGCGTCCGATATGCGTAATATGGAAGGCAGCCAGGCTATTGTCGATGCAGTCAAAACCGATGTGAACGGCATCGGATATGTCGGTGTGGGATACATAAAAGATGAAACGGAAAAGCCCCGTACCGATATTGCAATTATTCCGGTGCAAACTGCGGATGGAACGCCTGTGTCGCCACTCGACGAAGCAGCGGTGAAGAGCGGGAAATATCCCATTGCTCGCGATATTTACCAGTACTTCTCTGCATCACCTAAGCAAAATGCACTCCTCACATCCTTTCTTGTATACGAGGCAAGCCCCGAAGGTCAGGAGATTATAAAGAAGGCAGGCTTTTACACTCTGTCACAGCAGGCAGCCGATGCGAATACAGCTCTTCTCTCCGCTCAGTAATGGCTGTAACTCGTGCGTACATCATGCGAAAACATTCGCAACATGCTCTCCGTCATGCAGATTATCTGCTATTTGGACTTGTCGCAGTCTTCACGGTTTTTTTACTGCTGAGTATTTTTCTGTTTCTGTTTCTCACCGGAATTCAGGCATTTACGGAAATAAGTGTCAGTCAATTTTTTACCACATTGCGGTGGGATCCGACCGCCATGAGTGGGCCTAAATACGGCATTCTCTCGCAGCTTGCTGGCACGCTTTCCATCAGCGTTCTTTCACTTCTTATAGCGGTGCCTGCCGGACTGTCGATTGCGATTTGCTTGTCGGAAATGCTTTCGCCGAGGCTGCGCGAAATTTTAAAGCCCACCATAGAAATGATCGCGAGTATTCCATCGGTTGTGTTGGGTTTAGTCGGATTGCTCTACGTGGCACCGCTCATTGCGCGCGTGTTTCATATCAGCAACGGTCTGAATGCCGTGACAGCGTCTCTTCTGATTGCGATTGCTGTGTTGCCGACAATTGCCAGCATCTGCGAGGATGCACTTTCCTGCGTGCCAGATCGGCTGCGCGATGCCAGTTTTGCGCTGGGTGCTACGCGTTGGACGACCATCAAACGAGTGGTGATTCCGACAGCGCGATCGGGTATTCTTGCCGGAATCATGCTCGGGTTTGGCCGCGCGATTGGCGAAACAATGATCGTGCTTATGGTAGCCGGCAACAGCTTGGCATTTCCGAAATCTCTCCTCGATCCTGTACGGCCGATTACCGCCAACATCGCAATCGAAATAAAAGAAGTCACACTGGGCAGCATTCATTGGGACGCATTGTTTGCCGTAGGCTGCGTACTATTTCTGCTGACATTTATCATCAACTTTGCTGCTGATTTCGTTATCCATGCCAAAGATCCGTTATGATTCTCAAGCGCAATACACCATTGCAAGAGCTCGTGTACTTCTCTCTCTTCGGGCTCATTACCGCCTGCGCGATTTTGCTGCTCGTTGCAGTGATCGGGCTACTGCTTTCCAGCGGATATGCGGTTCTCAGTTGGCAGTTTCTCACTGAATCCTGGCAGCATCGAGAGATTACCAAAGGCGGCGTGTTCCCGGCGATTTTCGGTTCGTTTATGATAGGCATCGGTGTATCGGTAGTTAGTTTTCCTCTCGGTATTGCCACGGCATTATTTTTAACTGAGTACAGTAAAAATCAGGTACTCAAACGTATCATTCAGCTGTCTATCCGCAACTTGGCTGGCGTGCCGTCGGTTGTCTACGGTTTGTTTGGTCTTGGTATTTTCGTACACATGCTTTCACTCGGCATGTCGTTACTGTCGGCTATTTTGACATTGTCACTGATGACATTGCCGTGGGTGATTGTTTCGTCGGCCGAATCGCTCCTGAGTGTTCCACAAAAATTCCGCGATTCCAGTCTGGCACTTGGTGCAACGCCCTTTCAGACAACCTGCCGCATCACACTTCCTTGTGCGTTGCCTGGCTGTATAACCGGCAGCATTATCGGTGTGGCGCGCGCGATGGGCGAGACAGCGCCTATCATTTTAGTTGGTGCAACGTTTTATATGAGTCGACTGCCGCAATCGATCCTCGATCCATTTATGGCGCTTCCGTATCACGCGTTTATTTTGGCCACCCAGCACTCCAGTCCGCATGCGTTTGCCTATGCAGCGGGAACGTCTGTTGTTTTGATGGTCATGACATTTGTCTTAAGCCTCGGCGCCATTCTTCTGCGGACGTATTTGAGGCGACGAAAAAACTGGTAGTATCTTTTTGCACGCGGTCATTTTTTGTTGCTCTTCTCTCAGCGTATGCATTCTTCCCCTCTCATCGAAGCACGCAATGTGAACGTCTGGTACAACGGACTTCATGCGCTCAGCAACGTGAATATGGATATTCATGAGCATAAAATTACGGCAATGATCGGGGCTTCCGGTAGCGGTAAATCTACGTTTCTACGCTCGATTAACCGCATGCTTGATACCGTCCCGCTTGCAAGGGTAGATGGGCAAATTTTATTGCAAGGACAGAATGTCTTAGAGCCGGAAACCGATGTTATTCACTTGCGTCGGTCGGTTGGAATGGTGTTCCAAAACCCAACGCCGTTTCCACAGTCTATTTATGACAACATTGCCTACGGCCTCGAAATCCAAGGTCACAAGAAAACCAGAAAATCCGGTTTTCTGCGCAGGCGTCGCATCGACCCGGTTGAATTGGAGCAAAGTACCGATTCTATCGATAGAGCTGTCGTGCAGAGCTTAAAAGAAGCGGCTCTCTGGGACGAGGTAAAAGATCGCCTGCACCAATCGGCATTATCCCTTTCTGGAGGGCAGCAGCAACGCTTGTGTATCGCACGTGCTATCGCTGTACGGCCGCTGGTATTGCTTCTCGATGAACCCTGTTCGCAGCTCGATCCGCTTTCTACACATAAAATTGAAGAGCTGCTTCTGGTCCTTAAAAAATCATTCACGATCGTGATTGTCACACACAACATGCATCAGGCCCGTCGCATTGCCGATCACATTTCTTTCTTTCATCTGGGAACACTCATCGAACACGCCAGCGCTCAAGACATTTTCGAGTCACCCAAAGAAGCGCTGACGAGAGAATATGTGTCGGGGAATTTTGGGTGAGATGACGAGGTTGTAGCTTCTTAGCCGATGAGCTTTTTGGCAATACATAACAGATGTCATCTGACACATAGCTTTTTCTTTCCGCAGATCTTTCTTATAGGGAATGAAGAAATATTTTATCGTATGGCGGACATGGAATTACCTTAAACCGCCGCGCCCACGGAGGGGCGCTGCTGAAGTGAATGGATAATCTTTTATTCCATTTCGTATTAATCGTAATTCGTAATTAGCGATTCGTACTTCGTTTTCCGTTCCCTTGATTCTTACTTCTAGATTCTCGCTTCTCCCTGCGCTACACTCTGCCCATTATGTTCCGCCTTGTTCCGAAAGACGAAAAGTATTTTGATCTATTTGAAGAGATGGGTGCGTCGCTTGTCGAGGCAAGCAGGCTTTTGACATTACTTCTGTCAGACGATGCGCCTGCGGCAAAGCATCTGGAGAAAATTAAGCAGCAGAATACGGATGCGGCGATGCTGGCCCAGTCGATCACGGCAAAGCTCAGCACTTCCTTTATTACGCCCATCGATCGCGAAGATATTTATGCCTTAGGCAGTAGTCTGCAAGATGCGATACAGATGGTGGTCGATACAGCGGTACGATCGCATGCGTATGCACTGCCAAGCCAAAAGCATAGCAAAGCGATGGCCGAACTCGTTCACAAGCTTTCCCTCGAACTGGCAGCAGCTATTGAAAAAGTCGGTGCCAACCAGTCGGCTGAAAAATTGTTTGTGACAATGAAGCAATTACGTGTTGATGCAGAGACACTTTTTATACACGCGTTAACCGATCTTTTTGCCGCCACAACTGATCCGCTCGTTATCATTAAGCAGAAAGATATCTACGAATTGCACCGACGGTCAGTGGAATCCTGTCTGCGCGTTTGTCATGTGCTGGAAGTGATTGTCCTCAAACATTCGTAAATTCTTGCTGCGTTTCTCTTTGTGTATTCATGACGATTTTTATCATCTTCATCATCGTAGCTGCGCTTGTCTTCTGTTATATAAACGGGTTTCACGATAGTGCAAATTCTATCTCGACGATCGTGAGCACGCGTGTGCTTTCGCCTCTTCACGCTGTACTATGGGCAGCCTTTTTCAATTTCGTGGCGGCATTTGGCCTCGGAACATTCGTCGCTAAAACAGTGGGGTCTGGTTTGATTGATTTATCATTTGTTACCCCATCGGTCATTCTAAGTGGTCTGCTTGGCGCTATTATCTGGGACATCATTACATGGTGGCTGGCGCTGCCTACCAGTTCGTCACATGCACTTATTGGCGGGTATGCCGGCGCCGCTCTTGCGAGAGTTGGCTGGAAAGCGTTGATTGTGGGAGGCTGGCTGAAGACGGCGCTGTTTATTTTTCTTGCTCCGCTGATCGGCTTTGCTGTCGCATGGATTCTCATGTTTGCTATTATCAGACTGTTTGCCAAACAGCCGCCAGCGCTTATGGACAAGCATTTGCGCAAACTGCAGCTCTTTTCAGCTGCTATTTATTCTCTTGGCCACGGTACCAGCGACGCGCAAAAAACGATGGGAATTATTGCCGGACTTCTGTTTATAACGCCGCAGTACGCCGCTTTGGTGACAGCTGCCAATGGCACCATGATGTTTCCGTTCTGGCTTCTTTTGTTGTGTCATTTTACGATTGCTCTTGGCACGCTTTTCGGTGGCTGGCGTATTGTACGCACTCTTGGTGGACGCATTACCAATCTTAAACCTGTCGGCGGTTTCTGCGCCGAAACGGCCGGGGCTATTACACTCTTTGGCGCTGCATTGCTCGGCGTGCCGGTAAGTACAACCCAAACCATTACCGGTGCTATCGTCGGCGTTGGAATGACCAGGCGATCGTCTTCTGTCCGATGGGTGGTAGCTGGCCGCATTCTATGGGCATGGATTCTGACTATTCCGGCATCGGCATTGATCGCGGCGGTTATTTTTCTGCTGATTTCGGCGGCAGGATATTAAGAATTACGAATTACGAATTACGAATTACGAATTACGAATTACGAATTACGAATTACGAATTACGAATTACGAATTACGAATTACGAATTACGAATTACGAATTACGTGATTTTGCACAAAACAGCCTCAGATGCAATTGACGCTGAGACCCTTAATTCTTCGGCCGTCGCTCTGATGAGCTATGGCCGACAAGCGCTTCTAAATTCTCACTTCTCTTCTTTTGCCATTTCCCCCAACCGCTGCCGGTCTGCTTGGAGCGTATCGATTGTTGCCAGATTTTTATGAAAACTGGTGAGGAGAGTCTTGTGAAGATGGGTGACAGGCTCGGATAGCTGATAAAAAATCGCAACGCCTTTTCGGGAAGCTTGCACAACGCCGGTATGGCGCAAGTACGCCAAGTGGCGCGAGACTGTGGATTGAGGAAGTCCGAGTGTTTGTTGTAAATCTGTGACGCAAATCTCTCCTTGAAACAGTAAATTAATGAGCCGCATGCGCACAGGGTCAGAAAATGCTTTCCACAGCTGAGCGGAATATTCCAGTGTGAGAGGTTCGATTGTGTTCATACAGCAATGTGTGGCTTAAAGAAACGGCTCCAATTGACCCGAATAAAAAGGATGATATCAAATTTTTGGCATGTAGTCCAAGTTACTATGCAATTACATTATTCTGTCAATATCAATATATCCTTATAAGCGGATGGATAGATATATAATCCCACAAGTTTCATTTTCCTCTAGTAGGAAGATGGAGCACTTGATGTGACTTTTGTGGTCTTTCAAAGCATTGGTTTCAGAATGACCTTTCGACGGTTGCTCAAGGAGGGGATTGAAAAAAGACTCAGAGGACTCAAAAGACTCAGAAGACTCAAAGGAAGGAATTAAAAGAATCAGAAGAGTTAAAGGAATCAAAAGATGAATGAATTTTTATATCATGAGAGCGGCTTTTCTAGCCGCGGATTCCTATTTTTTTATATCTTCTGCTTGAGCAATCGTTTTGAAAGGAAACAGCTCATTGGTTTTTACAGCTTCTCACATCGAGAACTGGAAACCTGTCTGTCGTTTCGAGTTTTTTACACCTGCCCACTATGGGCGAAGGTTCGGCTATCAGCCGCATTTTTGCGCTTGCCAACCTTTTCGGAGGTATCAGATGCGTCCCATCTCTCGCAGAGAGAAGAATCGCCTCGGCTTCACCCTCATCGAACTGCTGGTCGTCATCGCGATCATCGCGGTGCTGATCGCGCTCCTGCTCCCCGCCGTGCAAGCCGCTCGTGAAGCGGCGCGGCGCTCGCAGTGCGTCAACAACCTCAAGCAAATGGGGTTGGGGCTGCACAACTTCGAAAGCACCTACAACGCGTTTCCCCGCAGTGGGGAACATCCCGTGACCTTCACCGACGGCAGGGTCTACAAGTCGCAGGACTTGCAGAGTGCGTACACGCTCATGCTCCCTTACATGGAGCAGACCGTGGTCTTCAATGCTTACAACCTTGAGCAACGCCACAACCTGCCGTCGAACTTCACTGCCGCAGGAGGCGTGCTCAACATCTTCATCTGCCCAAGCAATGGGCTATCAGGAGATCGTCAAGGTCCCGGCCGTGATAGCAGCGGCTACGGCTGCAGCGACTACGCCGTCTGCCCGTATACCGAGCTGGATACGCTCGGTCGTCCGACCGACAACCCGGCGCACGGTACGGCTCCCGGTGCCAAGCTACTCAGCCTCGCCTCGCTGACCTCGAATCAGTACCCCAACAGCCTCTACACCCAGTTCAGCGGTTCGGGCGGCAAGACCTATGTCTCGTCGTCGAAGCGTGTTCACTTGGACCCGAGCAAGGGCAAGATCGACGTCTACGAGAACGGTTCTCGCATTGCTTCGATCACCGACGGCACCTCTAACAGCATGGCTGTTTACGAGGATGCCGGTCGCAGCGAGAAGATGTGGGAAACTGTTGGACAGAACCTTGCCGCCTCCACCGGCGGCTACCTTGATCCCGAAACCGGCGAAGCCCGCTGCCACTGGCGCTGGGCTGAGCCCGATAGCGCCTCGGGAGTGTCGAAGCTGATCAATAACAATCGCAATGCTGGCTACGCGCTCGGCGTGGCGGCTGCCCCGGGCACTTGCCCGTGGAACGCCCACGACTGCGGTCCCAATAACGAGATCTTCGCCTTCCATCCAGGCGGGGCCAACGTCCTCATGATGGACGGCTCGGTCCGCTTTGCGAAGGAAACGATGGCCGGCAACGTGTTGCGCGCTCTCATCACCAAGAATGGTGGTGAAGTCATCTCCGCCGACTCGTACTGAGCCGGCCAATATCATTTCTGAAACCAGGCTTCGGCCCGGTTACATCCTCACCTACTCGATCGCCTTTGTGCGGTCGAGTGGGTATCAATTTTATTGCTGAACTAACTCTCTTTTTCGTTTATACTCTCGCACTTGTATGAAAATGCTTCCAAAACCAGCGCCTGCATTACAGTTGGAACAAAAGTCTCCAACGTATGATGAGCTTGTCGATTTTGCTCGTAGAAATCCACATGGTCATGTGAGGGTAAATGATAGGTTTATGAAAATCGAGCTTATGGAACATAAGAATGGGCAAGGTATTCTTACGCATTCTGTACGATTGCGGGGTGTAGGAAATGATACGAGTATGTGGATGCCAGGTCGTCCTGAAAAGCCAGGTCAAAGTTTTGCGGCATCAGGCATTAAAGTAAGGTTACCTTCCGATGACCTGTTGCTAAAATTTGGCTTACCGCCAAACGAAAATTTGACTATTCAAGAAGGTCCAATCACTCATAATAATATTCTGCAACCTGTGGAGAATGTCGAGAAGTCTCAGTCTTCTGTGCGAAAAGCTGCTGCCATGCTTTTGGCTTTGCTTCAAGGCATTCGGTAATAGTGTGATATGCCAGTACACGTAACAAACTTCTTTCTTGATCGAGGTCATTTTGTCGCATCTACTTGAGTTACATTCGTGTCATTTTTTCTTTCAGTTGTAAAGCAATCGTTCGATTGCTACGTTTGATTCATGAATTCTCCATTGTGGAGAGTTCGGCGATCTTTCATAGATCGGCTCAGTGGTTTCGTTCCTCACGGAGGTTTCCATGCGCACGTTCCTGTCGTTGGTTGTTCTCTTCTGCCTCGCATCCGGTTCCTTTGCAGCGCAGCCGATTCGGTCCGAGCCAGTGTCGCGCCGATGGACAGTCGTCAGCCGCACGTATTTTCAAGACCAAGGTGATTGGCAAGTGCAATACGACTTGCGTCACGATTCGTCGGAGAGTGTCACATTGTATCCCCATGATATTGCAATTGGCATGCGCGGCTGGGTGTCCAATTCGAATGTCGCCGTGCATGGAAACCCAAAGCTCATCGTTGCAAAAATTGATGCGTCGACAGGATCCAATATCCTGTATGACATCGTACCGTCTCGAGATGATATTTTGCATTGTCGCGAACGAATGGTCGTTCGCTTGTGGGTCGGCGATGCGCTTGATCCACCACATGCTATTGAACCGCACATTCCGTCCATCAGCGTTACGTGGTGGACAAAAAGTGAGCCGTTTACGATGCTCAGGATTCCTGCCAAGGAATTGCTCCATATTCGTATTCGTTTCGGGCACGAACATTTTTTGTTCGGTCCGTACAATCCGCTGCTGGGCAAGCGCGATATGCGCATCCGCCTCGGAAGTGATGTCATCACCGATATTCTTCCGCTTGACCAAGAGCAGTATGCTGCGTATCCACGGGAACAATGGAAAAATATTCCAGAAGACCGCCTGGATACGATGCATTTCGTATCTAAGCCCGACAGTCTGTATCTGGAAGCACATGTTCCAGGTAACCTGTCGTATCGTTTTGCAGAGATTCCCGTACGCTACTCCACAAAAATGCGTCTCAGCTTCTGGTACCTGGTCGCGCCAGATACCCGTGGCGACTTCAAGCTCCAGCTTTCGCAGTACAAAGACAGTCCTCATGGCTGGGAGATACTGCATGCCGGGATGATTGAAAAAGTTTATTACACAATCGATCGTACGTGCAAACCGGTCGATCGAAGAAAGAATGTCGCAGGTCGGTGGATGTATGTCGAGCACATACTTCGTACCGAGGCGCAGGCGACGTCGGCAGCGCTGACGTTTCGCATTAGCAATTCTCCAGACAGCATCGGCGAAGTGTGGGTCGACGATGTCGTCTTTGAACCAATCGGCGCGCCATCGCGTAGCCCCTGAGCCGTAGAGGAAAGCACCCTGCCAGACCGAAAGGTTTGGCGGGGTTTTTACGATATCGAATTACGAATCTGGAAGTACGAATGACGATTGTCGTAATTCGTGATTCGTACTTCGTACTTCGCGTCACGCCCTCTTTCGGCAGCCACCAATCCAGCTTATACTCTCCCCATGCCCAAGCCCTACGTTCCCAATGACAAATGGTCGCAGCGTGCACACGCCGAAGGATTTCGTGCGCGGTCGGTGTATAAACTAGAGGAGCTCGATACTAAGTTTCGCTTGCTCAAGCCAGCTCAGAAAATTATCGATATTGGCGCGGCGCCAGGCAGCTGGTTGCAGTACGCCAGCCAGAAAGTTGGTCCGCTGGGCAAAATTATTGGTATCGATCTCAAAGAAATTGTTGCAGTTGCCGATAACGTGCAGACATTCGTTTGCGACGTCACCAACGATCAGCAGCTCGAAAAAGAATTAACCGAGAGGGGATTTCCCAAAGCAGATTTGATTCTGTCGGATATTGCACCGAATACGAGCGGCATCAAAGACGTCGATCAATGGCGATCTATCGAACTCAATCAAATGATTATGCACGTTGCCAAAAACTGGCTCAAGCCGCGCGGTCGACTGGTGATGAAAGTCTTTCGCGGCGCAGACTTCGACGAATTCTTGGCCGAAGTAAAACAGCAATTCGCTATCGTCAAAATTGGCAGCGTAAAGGCAAGTAGAGACAGGAGCAGGGAAGTGTATGTGGTGTGCGGAAACTAGGAGGTAAGGTAGGTAAAGTAAGTATTGTAAGTAAGGTAGGTACGCAGGAAAGATCAGATTGATCGAAAAGAAGACACACCTACCTTACATACCTGACCTACTATACGTACCATACCTAGCCACTCGTCGAGCCTTTTCCATAGCACCCAGCTGCTCGTTTCGCTATCCTTTCTTCCATGATCGTCTTCTCGTCTGTCACGAAATCATTTGAGCGTCGGATGGTGCTTGACCACATTAATTTGCGGATCGAACCTGGAGAATTTGTCTGTTTAACTGGTCCAAGCGGTGCTGGAAAGTCGACGATGATTCAGCTCCTCATCCGCGCCGATTTCCCAACCAGTGGCGTGATAGAAGTAGACGGTGTCAATCTGGGCAAGCTACCGGCTTCTATATTGCAAATGTATCGCCGCCGCACGGGTGTCGTGTTTCAGGATTACAAATTACTTTCTGATAGAACGGTGTATGAAAACGTCGCCTTTGCCATGGAGGTCTGCGGCGATAGTGACAAAGCAATTGCACAGCGCGTGCCGGCGTTACTCCAGCAAATCGGTTTGGCTGATAGAGCCAAAGCATTTCCGCGCGAGTTATCTGGAGGAGAAAAAGCACGTGTAGCTCTTGCGCGCGCACTGGTGCATCATCCCATGATTGTGATTGCCGACGAGCCGACTGGTAACATCGACCCCAAGCAATCGATGCAGATTGTGGATCTACTCAAAAAAGTGCACAGCGAAGGTGCAACCGTTATTCTCGCGTCGCACGACCAGCAAATTATCGATGCATTGCAAACACGCGTAGTGCGGCTAGAAGGCGGCAAAATTATCCGCGATTCGATTGGTGGATACGATACAGGCAGCAAGCAGGCAACTGGCGTACCGTCTGCGCGTAAACATCAGATTTTCGATAAGCAGAACGATGCGTTTATGGCACCAAAAAAAGAAGATCAACATGCAAAAGAAGATGATGATTCCTCCGAGTCCAGCATGAAAATCAAAACGCATTCACCCGAAAAACCTGCCGAAGCCGCTAAGCCAAGCAACAAGATTAAGCCGATTGCGATTTAATCAGTTTTCTGTGGCTCGGCAGCTCGTACATGTATGCCGTGCCTGTTAAGCAGTGTGTAGACCGTATTTCTATTGATACCAAGGCTTTTTGCTACACGCGTTAAATTGACAGAATGATCTTTTTCCGATCGATGTGCAGCGATCCAATAGAGCAACGCATTTTTTTCCGCAGTATCTATCGCACCTTCTAGCGTTAAGTCTTCAGGTTCTTTACGTTTTTTACGCAGAGTATTAAAAAATATTTCTAATTGTACTTTATGAGGATCAGGGAGTAACTCATCCAGCCAAATATAACCAACTATTCCTGCATCCACGTCATCATCAATATCGTGAGAAAGAGTCGTGATCATAGGCATATTAAAATTGATGTACATTTTATTTGCAAGTACTTGCTACTCATGGTATTATCTATTTGCAAGTAAATCCTCGTTCCCCAAGATAGTAACCTTAACGGAAACTGAAATGAAGCGGACGGGGTTTTGATTATAGAATTTTTTCTGTCTGTCGGTACGTGCCGGCTATTTGAAGTATATCCTGTAAAAATCATTGATGAATATCAGTGAGCAGTCCGGCGCGTCCCGACAAAAGTTCTACCACTTTAGCTCGCCTTTCATTTCGACTTCGCCGTTGCCATCGACAATCTCACCAATGGCGTAGGCATCGATTTTGTGTGATGCAAAATGCTTGATAGTATCAGCAACCGCATCGGCACTAACGACAATCGTCAGTCCTGCACCCAAGTTATAGGTTTTACGCATATCGGCATCCGATGAACCGGAATAGTTTTTGATCACTTTGAAGATCGGGAGAATCTTGATCATCGATGCATCGACACTGGCATCCAGATTTTTCGGCAGAATACGATTGAGATTTCCTTCTATGCCGCCGCCCGTTATGTGCGCCATGCCATGCAGACTTGGCTGCTTCATCAAGTCTTTAAGCGATTGCCAGTAACAACGATGAGGAATGAGGACGGTATCGACAAATGATTTTCCTTCGATCATCTCTTTCAAAATATCCGGCTTGGCTTCCATCAGTTTTCGGACGAGTGTGTAGCCGTTGGTATGCAGTCCGCTCGACGCAACCGCAAGAACGCGATCACCTTTTTTGATGGCGGATCCATCAATCACTTTGGATTTTTCGGCAACGCCAATGCCGCTGCTTGTGAGAATATACGTCCCAACCGGAATAACGCCCGGCTGCTCCGATGTTTCTCCGCCGGTCAAAATACAATCCTGCGCGCGGCACGCATCGGCCATGCCTTTTACAATCCGTTTTACTTTGTTGCTCTCTAACTTGCCGCAAATAATACAATCCTGGAAAAACACGGGAGTGGCGCCCATCACGATAATATCGTTGATGAGGTGATTGATGAGGTCTTCGCATACGCTCTCGATTTTGTCGTGCTGAAATGCGATCAGCTGCTTGCTGCCTGGCTCTTCTGTTTTACAGACCAATACCGGTTCTTTATAACCTTTAAACGATCCATCCAATAATGATGCAAACGCGCCAAAGGCATTCAGCACCAGCGGGCTTTTTGTTTCCAAACTCGTTGCCATCGCTTTCTTGGTCGCATCGGCATTGTCGATATCGACACCGGCGTCTTTATAGGAGATTGGAGAGGATGGGTCGGGCATGTGTGGGGGCTGAGATAGTACGAAGAGGTAAGGTACGTACGGTAGGTATGGTATGTATTGTAGGTAAAAGCTGATTCTCAGCTACCTACCTTACGTACGGTACTTACTATACCTACCTTACCTCTCAAAATCATCTTTTCATCGCCTTGCTCCGGCTTTCATGCTATCATCCGCGCACGTATGAGCCATACTCTCGACCTTATTCACCTTCTTAAAAACGCTGCAAGTTGTTGCGAGCGCGAATTGCAGGTCGGTTTGACGGGCAGTGATATTAGCATTTGTCAGGCCATGATGTTGCAGCAGATACAGGAAAATGGCGAATCTATGAGCAAGCTCAGCAAGGCGCTGTGCTGCCACAAAAGCAATGTGACACAGATTGTAGATGGCATGGTAAAAAGTGAATGGGTCACGCGCGAGCTCTGCAAATCCGACCGTCGTGTGTCGCATTTAAAGCTCACGACCAAAGGCAAGAAACTGCTGGAAGTAATAGAAGCAGCACTCAAAAAGCAGGCTGACAAATGTTTCGGGATGTATTCAGATACAGAGAAGAAGCAGCTGGAAGCATTGCTCAGGAAATTTGTGGAAACGCATTCACATTAATAAATACGAAGATCAAAGAACCAAACACGAAACAAAATTGAATTTCGAATTTTAAAATTAGAATTTGTCTCAAATTTCGTATTTGGTTCTTCGTGCTTGCTTCTACTATACTTTTACTATGCATCCCAATAACGAAAAAATTGCTGCACTTTTGCGCGAAATCGCGGATATTCTGGATTTCCAGGCGATAGCATTCAAGCCGGCGGCCTATAGGCGTGCGGCGCAAACTATCGAAGATCAAGCCGACGATATTTGCTTGCTTGCGACGGTAAAAGAACTGCAGAAGTTACCGGGAATCGGCGAAGCGATTGCATCTAAAATTCGTGAGTATTGTGATAATGGCTCGATCAAATTTCTCGATGCACTACGCAGCGAAATCGGCCTTGGCTCACTCAGCTTGTTACAGGTCGATGATCTTGGCCCCAAGCGTGTTGTGCAACTCCAGAAAGAACTTGGCATCAAAACGGTGGAGGATCTCATCAAAGCTGCTCAAGAAGGAAAACTGCGTTCGCTTCCACGATTTTCGCAGCATTTGGAAGCCAAAATTCTGGAGAACGCCAAATCAGTCGGGGAGCGCAGCAAACGTTTTGTGCGCAGCGATATAGAATCCGAAGTCGAATCTCTTTTGGAAAGTATTCGCGGTGTAGAGGGCATAAAACGGGCGCAAGCTGCCGGTTCATATCGTCGGCATAAAGAAACGGTTGGCGACATCGATATTGTAGCTACTTTGAGCATGAAAACCGGAAGCGCGGAAAAGAAAGCAGCGTTTCGTAAAAATGTAGAGGAGAAAATTTCGACGCTGCCGGCTGTCCGTAAAATCGTTGCGTTCGGGAATACAAAATTGTCGTTCGATGCGCAGTCTGGCTTGCGAGTGGATGTGCGTTTTGTGGAAGATGATGAATGGGGGAGTGCGCTTTTGTATTTTACCGGTGATAAAGAGCACAATATCGCCCTGCGGAAAATCGCGATTGCTAAAGGCTGGAAGCTCAACGAATATGGCTTATTTGACGGCGAGAAAAATATCGCGAGTAAAACCGAAGAAGAGATTTACGAGAAGTTGGGACTCAGGTACGTGGAGCCGCGGGAGAGGAGGGGAGAGATTCTTTAGAAGGACTCAGAGGAAGCAGAAGACTCAGACGACTCAAAGGAAAGTAGTAGAACGAGAGGTGAAACTTTGATGAAGTGATTGCCAAATTCCTCTGCTTCCTCTGAGTCCTGTGAGTCTTCTGAGTCCTTTTCCGAATAGTTTTTATCTCACACGCTCTGCCCCTCCCACCACCCTCACCGTGCTGTAGGCCAGCTGAATATCTTTCTCTTTGCCGAATTTCTTCAGAATATCTTTACTCACTTTTGTCGCGACATCTCTGCGGAAACCAATCGGTACGTTAAAGCGCAGCGTGAAGGTAACACCCGAACTGGCAATGTCGGTATACACAATCCCATCCGACGGCTCGATAGGAATATAATACAAGTACGTACGCTTGGTCTGTTGCTTGCGCGCTGCTGTGGTAAATTCCTTGGTTTCTTTGAGCAGAATTTCGTGGATGATTTTTTCGGCTTTCTGCCAATTACTTTCGTAAGTGATGGTTATCTGCATTTCGGATTTCGTATAATCCGATGTCGTGTTGTAGTTGAGAACCTGCTGGGTAAGAACTTGTGAATTCGGCACAAATAGCGTTTTGCCGGAACGCTCGAGCACATCGGCGTGAACGGTGGTACCTACCTCCAGCAGTGCCGTACGCAGAATACCAATGTCGATAACGTCTCCGGTGTACGTACCGATACTGATGCGATCACCGACGGTAAAGTGTCGTTTCTGCACGATCATCATCCAGCCCACTACGTCTTTTACCACATCCTGCAATGCGACGGCCAAACCGGCACCGATGATCGCGAGAGAGGACAGAATCGACGGATGTTCCACCAGAATTTTATTGAGTACCAAAAGCGATGTGCCGCCGTAAATGACACCGGTAATAATCTTCTTGAAAAAATAGCGGCGCTCGCGTTTTTCAATTCTGGCCACAAACACCCGTTGAATAAAGCGCTCGATCAGAATAATGATTAAGAGCATGCTCATATAGATGCTGACGCTGATCAGAAAACTGAATTGCTCCAGACGCTGTTCGCTCTGCAGCTTAAGGAGCTTGTCTTTCTGCGCCGGCAAAATGGCATTCAAAACGGAAATGCGTTCTTCGAGCACCGCTTTCTTGGCGAGAAGTTCGGCGTACGAATGTGTCGTACGTATGTCGTCGACCGTGGCTTCTATCTGCGGCGAAACGTAGTACTTATCCTCTTCCTCCAGGAGCAAATCGCGGTCGACACTTCGACCGCGCAGCGAGGATTCCAGCGCACTTACTACACTCCGTTGCTTGCTTGTAGATTGCGCGATAGGTGTTCCGGCAAGCAGCTGATCCTCGTTGCTATTCAGGAAAGCCTGTATTTCGTCATCGATGAGACCGTTGATACGACGACGTTCGTCGACGATGCGATTTTCGGTGTAGGTATCGTTTTTATTTTTGGCCAGATACGCCTCGTAGAGCTTGGTAAGTCGCGTGTCATCGATTGTCGATACGTTTGGCAATGTCGTTTGCGCAGAAACCATTGGCACGCAGCTGAGTGCCAAAGCAATCGAAAAAACGACAATGCGACCCTTTCTCCACATGGAGCCGAGTATAGGCTTTCTTAAGAGACAGGCGAGTATTTATGCTTGTCGCAGACCCACTGTTTGCTGTATACATGCATCAAACTTTCTCTTTTTCCTATGCACCATCTTCCAATCGGTTCCAAGTTTCCAGAGATCTTCAATTGTTTTGTCGAAATCCCGCGCGGCACACACAACAAGTACGAATTCGATCATGAATTAGGCGTGATGAAACTCGATCGCGTCTTGCATTCGTCCATGTTCTACCCCGTTGACTACGGCTACATCCCCGAAACTCTGGCCGATGATGGCGACCCGCTCGATGTGCTCATTGTAACCGATAGTCCGGTCATTCCCGGTTGTTTGGTAGAAGTACGTGCGCTTGGCGTGCTTAAAATGTCGGACGACAAAGGTTTGGATGACAAAATTTTGGCCGTTGCAACTGGAAACCCACACACCAAGCATCTTAAAACCATGGACGATGTCGGTCAGCACACGCTCGACGAAATCGCCAACTTCTTCGAAACCTATAAGGTCTTAGAAAAGAAGGAGACCAAGATTGAGGGTTGGTTCGACTTGAAAGAAGCGCATCGTCTCATCAAAGAAGCGCATGCGAATGGGAAGAAGGCAAAGTAAATTAAGCAGAATTTTACTTTACTCAAAGATCAGGGAGAAAGTCGTGCCTTTTCCTTCGGCCGAATGAAACGCGACAGTCCCACTCAGCAGTCGCATCAGCGAAGCGGTTAAATACAATCCCACGCCTGTTCCATCGGTACTTTCGTGTACCACGTTATCGGCGCGGAAGAATTTCGTGAAAATTTTATCTTGTTGGTATGCTGGAATCCCTACGCCAGTGTCGCGAATGGTAATGATCACGGCGCCATCCTTTTCATCCGATTCGATAAAAATATCGCCGCCATCGGGGGTATATTTGATCGCATTGCTGAGGAGATTTTTGAAGACTTCATTGATCAGGTCGGCATCTGTTTTCAGTGTTACAGCTTCGTCGCAGGTCATATGCAGCGTCTGATTTTTGTTACGCAGATCGTCGGCAAAATCGCTCGTCGCTTTATTCAGCAATGAGCACGCAGAATGTGTGCTGATTTTCGGTGTTACTTTCCCGCTTTCAATGCGCGAAATGGTAAGCATTGTCGTAATAGTGGTGGCCATGCGGACGATCGAATTTTTCAGTTCGTTCAGCAATCGTCGCTGATAGTCATTTGCCTTATCACCCAAATTGCGATTCAATCTGCCAACCGCCCAGCGAATGGCTGTAAGTGGTGTGCGTAGCTGATGGCTGGCCAGAGACATAAATTCACTCTTCGCAACATCCGTGCGCTTCTTGCGCGTAATGTCGCGGTACAGTAGCAGATGTCCGCGCGGATCATTGCTCACTGTAATCGGGAGGTAATCGCACATCAGCGTGCGATCGCCCCGCACGTGTAGTTCCTGCGTAATGTTCGGTTCACGATGCTGGATTGTGTGGCGCATGCGTTGCAAATACAGTTCTTTACTGTTCGTCTCGCTCATCGCCAGCTCAAACAGTTTGGCGCTTTTTTGCCCTACCCAATGTTCCGGTCCGCTGTGCAGGCTAAACAGCATGCAATAGTGCTGGTTGATGTAGAGAATAATTTCGTTCTCATCGATAATGACTGCGCCCATCGGCATGATATCGATCGTACTTATCATGCGTGCCAAGTTGGCATGATCCCGCTCTTCCAGTTTCATACGTCGCTGGATTTCAGCTTCCAGAAACTGATTATTTTTCATGAGCTCCGCTGTCCGTTGGGCGACCATCTTGTCTAGCTCCTCTGCCATTTTTTCATGATGCTCAGCCAGCTTTTTCGTATCATCTATATCCGTAAACGTCCCGAACCACTTTACGATCGTTCCGTTTGCATCGCGCACGGGTAGTCCGCGCACCAGGTGCCACCGATACATGCCATCGTGGCGAAGAAAGCGATATTCGGCTTCGTATTCTTCACCCGTTGCAAGTGCCTGCGACCAACGCTCTAGATAGACTGTAAAATCGTCGGGATGCAGCGCTGTTTTACCGAGATACGTTTCTTCTTCGGTAAAACCGGTGTATTCAAACCAGCGTTTATTGAAATAATCCTGAAAGCCGTTCGTTTCGGCAGTCCAGACAATTTGTGGGATCGTTTCGGCCAGAATATGGAGACGTTCAGTTTCTTTGTCCTCGCTCAAACGGCGACGATGCTCCTGAATACGTCGCAGTGTCTCATCTTTTTTATGATTCAATATATTCTGATATTCCAACGGATAACCAAAAATTCCCTTGTGAGCCAGATCCTTGAGCGGTGCTCTCTCCTGATGTTTCGGATTCACAAAGAAGTGGAAAATGATGGAAGTATCACAGTGTATCACGTTTCCGGGATTGTGGGAAAAGTCCGGCTTTTATGAAGAAGAAAGATTATTACCCTCCTTACCTCTTTTTACGTTTAGCGATCATCGCAATAGTCGTATCACTCTGGAGTTCGCGCAGGGCGTCGCGCGCGATCCAGCGGGCGGCTTTTGTATCTTGTGTCAGTACTCTTTGCGCGCAGCAGATAGCCAGTAGTCGTAGCTTTTCATTACGCTTGCCGATCTGGCGCAGCGCCCAGTTGACGGCTTTGCGTACAAAATTCCGGTCATCAAAGGCGTAGTGTTCAATGAGCGGAAAGAATTGCGTAAACATCACATCAACCGCTTGTTTGTCGTGCACTGCGAGTGCTGCCATCATCGCAAAACCGGCTCTACGTACATATTCCTGGTCAGATCGTACCCACGCTTCTGCTTTGTCGTACGCAAACGGTGTGCGGTCGAAAAGATTGCCACACGCCTGGTCGCAAATATCCCACGAATCAAACTCATGTACCCAGCTTTCCATTTGCTGCTTTGTAACCAATGCTGGATCATCGACAAATGCTGCAAGCAAGCGCGCCTCATGAATGCCCGATGCCCAAAGATCGGCGGCGATGTCATGATCTTTGCCGATTTTTTTGGCTAGTGTGCGCAGTGTTGGAATCGAAATGCCAAGCAGCTTTCCGCCGTGAATGCCGAAACGTTTCATGCCTTCGATGTTCTTTGGATTCTTAAGCGATTGCAGATGGGCGAGAATTTTTTGGGCTGACATTACTTAGAGCTTACACCCCTCATCCGGCCTGCGGCCACCTTCTCCCCGCTGAAGCGTGGAGAAGGACATTCAATTTCTTTCATCAAATCTGCATACTACTTATTAGATTCAAGTTAGATTCAAGCTCCCCTCTACCCCGCTTTAGCGGGGAGAGGGGTTGGGGGTGAGGGTCACTCAATCATCGCATTAAGCATGCGCTGCGCCGATCTATTATCGGGCTCCAGTGCGAGTAAATGTTCGAGTGCGGCGCGCGCTTCGTCTATGCGGCCACGCGTTTGATAGCGATAGGCGATAGATAAGATAATATCGGGAGAATCGGGATTGAGCGCATACGCTTTTTCCAGATGTGGAAATGCCTCGTCATTTTTCTTCTGGAGTTCGAGCGTTTGAAACAAGTTGTACTGGCCTTCCATAAAATTCTGATTGTACGAAAGTGCTTTCTTGAATGCCGTTTCCGCTTCCGGCAATTTGCCGCTGTCTAAATAGATCTGTCCCAAGTTATTATGCGCCGCAACGTACGAATCGTCTTTGGCGATCGCGGCTTTATAGAGTTCTTCTGCACGTGCCTCATTGCCCTCGTCTTGCGCGAGCGAAGCTTCGTAGAAATCTGGCTCCGGACTTTTGGGATCGGCGCTCCGGGCTTTCTCGAATTCGGCCAGTGCCTCGGCCCACTTTTTCTCGCGGGCAAAAACAGAACCTAGTCCCAAATACAAACTCTCGTCTTGTGAGTATTCAAGACCGTCTTGCAGGACTTTTTGTTCGTCATCCGTGCGACCGGTTTCGCGATAAATCACCGATAAATTGATGCGAGCCGGAACAGAATCCGGGTACACCGCGAGTGCGTGGTCGAACAGTATTTCGTTTGTTTGCCAGTACGATGTCTGGTAATACGCAAGTGTCGCAAAAGACGCAACTGCCACAAACATCGCGAGGCCCGATATAATCCGTTGCTGCGAGCGATACTGATACAGGCTCTCGCTCATGCGGCCGAGCGCCTGCATGCTGAAGCCAATCAGCAGCAACAATGCAATCGAAGGAACATACGCGTAGCGATCGACCGCAAAAAACATCGCTTCACCTTTATGAAAGTTGAGAAACGTCGGCGCAAGCGTAAGGAAGAAAAACAGTGCGCAAAAAAATATGCGTGTGGTCCATCGAACAGAGAGTGCAATCAGCACACACAGAATAGCAACAATAATGAGCGGCACAAAGAAATCGCTCGAGGCAATGCTGATGGTTTTTTGGTACGCATAAAAGACATTCAGCTGTGTGGGCACAATCAATTTTTGCGCATAGAAAACCGTACTCTTGGCTGCCATCAGCAGAGTTTCTGTCAAAGTGGATGACGCGACGATGCGCGTTTTCCCAAACAACGCGACAAGACCGAAAATGGTCGAGAGGGCAGCAAAGGGAGTAATCGCGAAGAGATGTTTCTTGCTGATTTTCTGATCGAGAAGCAAATGCTGCGCAATCAGGACAAGCGGAAAGAGGAGAATCATCACTTTCGATAGCAGCGCGCTGGCAAAAAGCAGTAGGCTCACAATCAGCCATTTGTTCGAATGAGTTGACTTGAAATACAGATACGAAATCCAGCTGCTGAGAAAGAAAAAAGTCGCCAGCAAATCTTTGCGTCCGGCAATCCACACAATCGCTTCGGTGTGCAGCGGATGAATCGCAAACAGCACGCCGCAGAAAATGGCAATCCAGCGCTTACGCAGAAAGAAGGTAAACAGGCATGTTACAAGCGTCGCATTTGCCGCATGCAGAACCAAATTCGTGAAGTGATAGAAAGTCGGGTTTAAGCCGGCAAACACGTAATTGATTTGATACGAGAGGAGTGTGAACGGAATATAGAGCTCCGGATCGAACGTCGTAAAAATCGTCTGCAGATTGGTAAGCGTTATGCCGCGGATCGCCAAATTGTTGTACACCAGATACGGATCATCGAGCATCGAGAAATCGAATCCGAGTGCCTGACCAAACACTGCAAACACAAGAATGAAAAAAGCACCTGCGCACATACCGATAAATGCTGGCGTGAGAACGGATGATGTAGTCGAGTGTTGAGTGGAATTTGCCATATGCAAGAGACTAACATTCTCGCACAGAAGCGTCTATGCAACCTCATTCATTGTGTATGAACAATCTGCTATACTTCATTCTATGTTCGGATCCATCGCCATTGTTGCCCTCACTATTCTTACAGCGGTGATCGGTGGCCTCGTCACAAGCAAGGGATTAGGATGGTATAGCCACATCAAAAAGCCAAGCTGGACGCCGCCAGGCTCGACGATTGGCAAGGTATGGACAGTCATTTACACACTCGCCGCTCTCTCGGCGATTATTGCGTACAACACGGTTGCCGGCGATATTCTGGCATGGGTGATGCTCTGGTTTTTCATCAACGCGATTTTGAATGCAGCCTGGAGCGGCTTGTTTTTCGGCTTCAAGCTAAAAGGCGCGGCGGTCATCGATTCTATTCTGCTGGAATGTTCGATTCTCATTCTGATGTGGCTGCTCTGGCACGCAGCGCCCATTGCTGCCGCACTCCTTATTCCGTATGCCGCGTGGGTATGTTTTGCCACGTACCTTACTTATACGGTGCGGGAGATGAATAGAAGGTAAAACCTTCAGCTGAGATCAGTGTGCCTTCACATTTTTATCAAAAAACTCCGTCGTACGCTTCATAACGAGCGGCCAATCGGTGATGAATTCGTGCGGTTCGTTTTCGTACACATTGAGTACAATATCTTTCCCTGCAGCTTTCATCTTGGTGTTCAAGTTCTCTGACCACGCGAGTGGAACCGAATCATCGGCCGTTCCATGATGAATGACAACCGGTGCAACGATGCGGCTCAAATAATTGATCGGTGAAATCGCATCCCAGAAGGTCGGGTTCTGCTCCGGTGCACCGTATATCTTTTCGATTGCTGCTGCCAGTGACGAATTGCTTTTCGTCCACTTGTTAAAATTATCGCGAACATCGCCGCTCACCGGCGCAAACAATACGGCTGCATCGATCAAATCCGGCCGCAGCACGAGAGCATTGAGTGTCACGCCGCCACCCATCGAATGCCCGAGCATGCCGACTTTGCTGCTGTCTACCTGCGGCAGCTTGGCTGCCTGTACGGCGAGAATCGCATTGATGGCATCCTCGGTGTAACCGAGACGGAAATTCATATCACTCGCTGCATCTTTATCCGAAAATGCGTGATTGCGGAAATCCGGATGCAGCACTGCGTAGCCCTGGCGCGCCAGATAATCCTGTTCGCGCTTAAGGCCACGGCCGTTGGTATAGATCGACGTATCGATGTGGCCGTGATTTAAAATCAGCAGTGGAAACGGTCCACTGCCTTTGGGAATATTCATAATTCCGCTGATGCGCAAATCGCCGCTTTTGTAGGTGATGGTATACCGCGTGTAGGCGTTGTTGTCGGCGAGTACGGTTCCCAATTTCAAGTCCGATCCGCTGAATTGTTTGGACATGAGAGCAGGGAGCGATACAGCAGAGACCGATGAAGAGGACGAAGTAATGGTCGCAGATTGCGCTGTGCTCATCGAGTTTTGAGTTGGCTCAATATTCCTCGTAAATGTCCGGCCGTCTGGTGTGCGACACTGCTCCGGATAGATTTCCATAATGGGATAGCCGGCAGCCGCGCAGTCCTCATACGACGAAATATCCGCTTGTGGCGGCGCTGCTATGCACGCGGTACACAGCAGGCCAGCGCCGACAAGAGAGAGAAAGGAAGTTCTCAAATACGAAGCGAAGAAATTATTTCTGGAACACGAGTTTGATATCCACTGGAACAGTCGGCTCAAGCAACTTCTCACCATACGAGTCTTTACCAATGCCAAAATCCGCGCGTGGCAGGTCATAATGTGCTGTCAGGTACTCATTCGTAATCTCGGCTGTGAAGACAATAGGTTTGGTAACGTCTTTGATGGTGAGGTCACCCGTAATTTCGTACTGATTATTGCCTTTGCTTGTAATGATGTCCGACATGAACGTTGCTTTTGGATATTTTGCAGTATCGAAGAAATCCTCTTTCGCCAAATGTCCTTGCAGGCCTGCAGCATCGACTTCTATAGACGTCATATCGATTTCGGCTTCGATGAGTGCCAGTTCCAAATTGGCCGGCTCGCCTGCATCGAGTGTGACATCGGCTGTGTACTTGTTGAATTTTCCGACGTGATTGACGATGTTGCTTTTACCAGTGAAAGAAATGACACTTTGCGCAGTATCAATACCGCCGAAAGTACCATCAAACGCAGTGCTGGATTCACTTACCGGAGCTTGCTGCTCTGGTGTAAGGGACGATGTCTCGCAGGCACCGAGTGTAAGAACAGACAGGGCGAGAAGGGGGAGCGATAGCTTTCGCATAACGAGGAAAAGAAAGTGATAAAAGACAGAGTCCGTATTTTACACGAAATGTTAGTGTACGGTTTGTTCATTAAAAAGAGATTAAAAATCAAAAGATAATGACGTAATTATGCGTTGCGGCAATTCCATTTTTTTTGGAAGCTGTTATACTTCGTTTCTATGCTTAAAAAACTCCTCATCCCAGCCGCGTTTCTCCTTATTTCTTGTACCGCTACTGCTCCAAACGATCAGGCAATGAGTAGCAGTGATCATAGCGATCATGGCAGCGAAAGCAGTATGACGGCAACCGCAAGTATGAATAGACTAAGCGATTCGCCGCGTCATCAGGAATGGGTTGAGATTCAAAACAACGGAAAAACAATTTACGCATGGGTCGTGTATCCACAGACAAGCGAGAAGCGTCCGGTCGTTCTCCTTATTCACGAAAACAAAGGCCTCAATGATTGGGCGCGCTCTATGGCCGATCAAGTCGCCGAAGCAGGCTACATTGCGGTCGCACCAGACTTACTTTCAGGATTCAGTGATACTACCAAGCGCACGAGCGATTTCGCTACACCCGACGACGCAACGAAAGCCATTTCGCAGCTCAAGCCCGATGCAGTGTCATCCGATCTGCAAGCGGTTACGACGTGGACTAAATCTATTCCGGCCAGCAATGGTAAGTTGGTCTCTGCCGGCTTCTGTTGGGGCGGATCGCAATCATTCCAGTTGGCATCCACGAATAAAGATCTTGCCGCCGCGCTCGTTTTCTACGGCACAGGCCCAACCGACAAAGCGACCTACAGCAAAATTTCTACACCTGTTTTCGGTTTCTATGGCGGAGCGGATGCACGTGTAAACGCCACGATCGATCAGTCCAAGCAATACATGGCCGATAGCGACAAGAAATATGATTACAAAATTTACGAAGGCGCAGGCCATGCATTCATGCGCCTTGGCGAAGACCCTGCAGGCGAGCCAGCAAACATTGTTGCGAGAACTGCCGCATGGGAACGCATGAAAGAAATCTTGTCGACTTTGTAGAGAGAAAAATATTCTCCGCTATGCTCCGTCTATGCAAAAACAGAGAACGTTCAGCATGATTCTGAAAAATTGCTCAAGACTGTTGTTCATAAAAATAAGAGCAGCAGCAAATTTTGCTCAATGCGCCGCGGGTAGATACCCGCTCCCTTTTTCTCCTATTATTTCAATGAGTAAAATAATGGGGAGCAGGTGTCTACCTGCGGCTGGCTCTAAAAGCGATTGGAGGATAAAGCTTAAACAGGTTCTTAGTATTGCGTTGATTGGTGCAATCCTCATTCCTCTCACGCCCGTCGAAGCGGTAGCCACTCCGCCGTTTCCGGATATGGCTAAATCTTGGTATGGGTATCAGGAAAACGTGACGTACCTCAAAACCAAAGGTGCAATCGACGGTTACCCAGATGGGCTGTTTCACCCGAAGCAAACTGTGAACCGTGCGGAGTTTTTAAAACTCGTGTTCAGCTCCAAAAGTGATAGCGAACCGGTGACAGATGATTGTTTTGCGGATGTACCGGCCAGCGCATGGTTTGCACCGTTTGTATGTGCGGCAAAACGGCGGGGGATTATAAGCGGATACAAAGTCGGGTCGCGTTATTTTTTCAAGCCCGATCAGCCGATTGTTTTTGCCGAAGCCGTAAAAATGGCCGTACTGGCGTACGGCAATAACATTACCGAGCCGCAGGGCGAGCAGTGGTATAGGCCGTATGTCGAAAAATTGAATGAGGAAAAAATTCTGGGCAGCTGGTCGTACATTCCGTGGGAGCCCATCACGCGCGAGCGCGCAGCGGACCTTATCGCCAAGTATGTGAAACACGATAACGAACGTGTTCTGGGTAACCTTTCGGCTGGTTGCGGCAAAGACGAACGCAGCCCACTACTCACACTCTCGGTTGGCGGGCAAGATCGATCGTACATTCTGACTAAAGCACGTGGTGCATCGTCCAATACCCCATCACCACTCATTGTGGCGTTTCATGGTCGCACCAACAGCAACGCACAAGTGCAAAAATATTTCGGCCTCGACCGAGCGGCGTCAAATTACTTTATCGCGTATCCAGCAGCCATTTCCAACGGCAACGGCACATTCTCGTGGTCCAATGGAAATGATAAGCCCAGTGAGCTGCGCGATATCGCCTTCTTCGATGCCATCGTAAAAGAAATTGGCGACAGTGAATGCATCGATATGAACAGGATTTACGTCGTCGGCCATTCACTCGGCGCCTGGTTTGCCAACTCCGTCGCGTGCGCACGCGGAGGTGTTGTTCGCGCGTCGGCAACAGTCGGTGGTTCGGCAGTCACCAGCAATTGCACAGGCCCGACCGCAGCGATGATTATCAATAACCCGAAAGATGCCCTCTCGTCGCATACAAGTGCTATCGCCATGAGCGATATTCGTATCAAAGAAAATACGTGCTCCACAAATTCTGCACCGGTAGAGCCGTCGGCATTTTCGTGTGTGCAGTACGCAAGCTGCAGCCAAAACCCCGTCGTGTTTTGCCCACATACCATCGACTACGAACGCGGAACATATTATCCACACGTGTGGCCACCAGATACAGAACAGGCGATCGTGAAATTTTTTGAGGAATTTTTTTAATTTCGTAAGCTAGAGAGGATATAAATTTACAAAGATTAAATTACTTCATCTCGTAGATTTCTGAGTATTTTTATTGATTCTTCTAGCTCTTCTGAGGTGAATCTTTGATTAGATGTGTTTTCCGGATGATGAATTGTATGGCGTATGTAAGTAGCAAGAGATACGTTTTCAGTATTTCCATTTTTTTTATTTTTCCATTTCCTATTTTTATCCAGATTATCAAGTTTTGATTTTTCTCTTTCTTCTATGTATCCATATAGTTCATTATGATAATCACTTGATGAGATAGCAAAGACCTCATAATTCACTTCAGCAAACGAACTTCTACCTAATTTAATTTGTTCTAGCTCTGTTCTTTTATTTGACTGCTTTAAGACTCTATAACAACGATCTATATGATCTTTATCAATCATATAATTTGAATGAGTAGCAAAGAAAACAATATTATTCTCATCATTTTTTGTTATTTTTATAAGCTCCTCTTTTAGATATTCCTGAGCCTGAGGATGTAGATGGGTTTCTGGTTCATCTAAAAGTAATAGAGAATTTGAGAGTTGTTTCGTTGCGTTTTCAGCAGAAATAGTTAATAAAAAAGAAATAAATTGTCTAAAGCCATCACTTCTTTGAGCTGTGGTTTTTGACTTATATTTAACATGATCATCTTCGATAAGAAGAGATAATTTCATATTATTGATTTGAAATTTAATTTTTACTGGGTGTTTTGGCCAAACTTTTTTTAAATGTGCTGTAACTTTATCACTAAGCTTGTCTTGTAGATTACTAATTTCTGCAGTATCTGTTTTAATTTTTTCAATTTGAGATGTTTGTATTCCAGCTAATTCAAAGCAATTCATTAAAGGAATAGAAATATTCTCAGGATTATTTGCAAATGCAATTAAATCTATCTCTTCATTTATTAAATGCTTACTATCAGGTTTCCAGAAAATAATAAAATGTGCATGTTGCCAAAAATATTTCGATAAATATGTTTCAAAATATTTTTCAAGATCCAAATTTTCCTGATTGCCTTGAGGTTCTTTTTTGAAAGGCTTGGCTTCCTTTAGCGTGAAATCTTCAAGAAATTTATTTTCGAATTTGATACAATCAAAAACTCTTCTGGTAGCTGCCTGATTTGGATCATAAGTAGTAGTTACATCGACTTCTCTAATCTTAATTTTTAATAATGCTTCATTATCAAATCCCTGTTCAGATAAAATTTTCTTAAGTAGCTTTTCATCATTTGGATTTAATTTATATTTTAGCGAAATATTGATTTCCTCATTTTCATTAAAAAAATCCTTCGGAAAAGAAACTTTTTCATGATCACTATCTATTAATGATAAAGCTCGTAGGAAGCTACTTTTACCAGATTCATTTACTCCAATAAGGCAAAATGTTCTTCCGTTATCAATAGTTGAAATTTTGAAGGAAACATTTTTTATACTTCTATAGTTTTTAATAGTCAGTGACTGAAGGTCCATATTTTGGAATGGATATGTGCGACTCTATTTAGTAAATGAGTCCGGGACACAAATATACTGACCTTAACATGTGATTATGTCTATGCCAATTTTATAAGAATACTAATTAGCAATTGTTATTAGAATAAAATCGGGAGATATTTCTTGAATGAGTACATTCTGTATCTATCCCTCCACCAACTCCTTCAATCTTAATAGCGCCTTCTTCCACATAGCTTCCATATTCGCCTTTTCCTCTTCCATAATATCCAAGTCGATCACCAGCTCTGTGCCGCCGTCTTTCTCGTTGAACGTGTAATTTTCGTGCGCGCCAGCCCAGCCTTTTGTCGCTTCGCTGGTCGTGTCTTCCACGCCATCTCTCACAAGACCTAAGTGCTCAATCGATACAAATTCGTGAAGCTTGTTTTTCTTGATGCGACTTACCATTCCGCCTACGCCTTTGTTGGCTCCTGTTGGATCGGGGCCTAGAAACAGAATCTTGGATCCTTCTTCCCAGTTTCCTTTGTAGTAAGAACCGGGACAGAACGCACTGGTCCAGTCGCGGTACGTCGCATCGGAAAGCATGGTGTCCCAGACTTTTGCTCGCGGAGCTTTTATAAAGGTAGTGAGGTGGATTTTTTGCATAGCCCCAAGTATACCGGAAAATAAATGAGGGTAAATCAGATGTACAGCTTTTATGCTAATGCGCAGGATAAGCTGGTAATAAGTTGTCTGCCAAGCTTTCGTATCGGCAGCTTTGCAAGTATCATCACTATCATGAAACGAAATTCTGCATCTCTCCTGCGCTATTTTGCCAAGAACATTTCGGTTGTTATCGGCATTGTGTTCATTTGGCGCGGAATTTGGTATGTTCTGGATTTTATCGATCTGCAGATTTTTGGCGGACAACACATTGTGACATCTCTTGGCGGTATTGTTATCGGTCTGCTCATTATTTATCTGCCCGATAAGGATTTAAAGGAGATCGAAAAGCTGTAATCTGCAAAGGCAAAATTTATTGAGCGAGTTTCAGCTGAAAAAGACTAAATTTTTAAAAAGCCCAACGTATACACTTGGGGTCGCAATTTTTCTGTGAGGATTTTGTACGCTTCTTCAAAAGACGTAAAGCTGACTGGCGGGAAATCACTGTCGGAGTTGCGAGCCTGGAGCGCCTTGCGCACTTGGTACCAGCCAACGTCAGGACGATTAAGTTTAAGCTCGTCGCGTACATTGCGAGTGTCGGTATGGGCAAAATATGCTTGCCACAAATGCTTTCCTTCTTCCATTACAGCGCGAGCTTCATCCGATAGCGTTTTGTCGGCCAAGTAACGCACCATAAAGTCCGATTCAAAACGTTCCGGTGCATTCACTTCCGCTTCTGTATATGGAATAAAATGATTCACAATTGACCATTTCTTGCCATTCCACTCGAGATCATTCGCGCTTGCAGTAAGATTGCTGCCATTAAACAGCATCCAGACAAGACAATCATTTTTGAATTCATCAGAAAGCGGTTCTGTTGGTTGCAAAAACTGATCGCGATCGTTTAGCCAAGTGGGTTTAATGAGTCTGCGAATAGAGAAAACGGTTGCGCTCTGCCAAAGATTTTTTTCGTTTACAAAATTACCTCGGCCACTGCCATAACCAGACGAAAATAACATTGTTTTTAAACTTGCATTTTGCAAATCGTTACCTGCGCAATTTAGCCATGCAATTGCATTATCTGACCACTTGGTTCCTCTTAAATCTTTACTAGCAGTTGCAGGAGTAATTGCATTTTTCAAAGGTACTACATCAGCTTTATTTGCTCGAGATCGCTCAATCCAATCAGTGAGAAGTTTTTCATTTGAAATATTGCAAAATGTTTTTTGACCAATTGGTCGCGCTTGTTTATCTAAAACTTCAGCCATAATCTCGGTTAATGGGATTTTCTGTTTTGAATTTTGATTTGTTTTCCAGATCAAAAAACCAATTGGAAAATCGCCATTTATGCCATCGAACGCTCTACTGTGTACAACAAAGCCATCTAAATATTTTGCATTCCAGTTATCTCTAAATGTATCAAGCGTAGGCGCGCTTATGTATTTAAGTGTACTGAACATTGCTAAGGTTGCATTGGGAATCTCTAAAGCAATTCTGGCAATAAATTGCGTATAAAGTTCGTTGCTAGCTTTTCCATAAACTGACATTGCAGTTGCGGAAAATTTAGTTTTTGCAACGCCGGTCTTATTTTCTCCACCACTTGCAGTATCGGCGCTTGTCGCCTCCGCATACGGCGGATTGATCAGTACCAAAATCTTCTTACCCTCTGCAATCGCTTTGCGTAAACCTTCGGGAATCTTGTTGGTAAGCGAATAATCGATCTTGCCGTCGTCGGTAATATCGTCGTTTAAGTAGTCATACTGAAATCGCTGCGCTGCGACGCAGGTTTTGGTTGCTTTCATTACATCTACATCCGCTTGGTCCAACGTCGACATGTAAATTTTGCGCGGATTGCTGTGCTTTACTTCCAAATTTCCCACTCCACAGCACATATCCCATACGATGTAATCTTTTTGCCAGTTAGGACCGAGCGTTTCGGTAAGTTTGTCGTACGCTTTATCTACAACATGCAGCGGCGTGTAGTAGGCGCCTTTGAAACTACGTTCATCGAGTGGAATAAGGCTGTCTCGTCGTTCCAGTAAATAGTCGCGATACTCTGCTTTTGGCGGTTTGTGATAGATGGCCCAAAATTGCCGATATCCTTCTTTGTTCCCAAGTTCATAGATTTTGCCACCCAAACTGAAAACGGGTGCATTATTTTTGTGGAGCAATTCAGCTGGTAGATCGTTGTGGGTAGAAACAGTGCCATCATGCATAATGTCCGCAAAGAACAAAAGAGCGTAGTCTTCTTCCTTCATATCTTTTATTTCTCGGCCAACCATCTCTACCCATTTATCGAAAACCTGCTTTAAGTTGTCTGGAGTAATTTGCGTACGGATAATATCTCCGCTCTTGATAGCGTTTTTAATAGTTTGGATAAACTCTTCCTCATGCGTTTCGATCTTAAAAGAAACAAAATGAGTGCCGATATGCGCCGAAACAACATCGAGCGCTTCTGGCGTGTAGTCGCTTGCCGACTTGCCCCATTTGATAATTTTCTTTTCGAGCAGAGGAAGAACGTCGACAGTTTTCATAAGAGCTGCTTTTTTGGTATCTATCACAGCCAAAAAAGGCGGAACATAATCGCCGTGATTCAACGCCTCTTGCACATAGTGTAAGAGCTGCGTAAACATAGCGTAACTGGAATGCTTAGAATCTTGCTTTGCCTCAAACCAGATTTCCTTTGTCTGAATATCTATGAGGTTTTTCTGATATTCCTTCAATCCAAGTGCTTTTATATACATATCCTTCACATCTTCTTCGCTTGTGGCTTTTTGCAATTTTTCGTACAAACTCATAAATATGATCTTAAAAAGATAACTGACGAAGTATATTGATCCAAAATTTAACACTTTTGCGCAGCTGAGTATAGAACAACCAATCCGGGTTGATTCAGTTGCCTGATTTGCAATAAGGCGGTTATGTGCTTCACACATTAAATCGGCGGAGGTACTATAAAATTATGAGTAAAAAAGCATTATCAGCGCAAGAATCTGCAGAGCTTTTGAAAACATTGAAAGCGCGTTTCGAGAAACACATGAATCGTCACAAGGGGATTAAGTGGGAAGCCGTACAAGCCAAGCTGGAAAAGCTCCCAGAAAAACTGTGGTCACTCCATGAGATGGAACGAACGGGTGGTGAACCGGATGTCGTAGGTGAGGAAAAAGGCGAATATGTTTTCTACGATTGCGCAGCCGAAAGCCCAAAAGATCGCCGAAGCGTCTGTTACGATAAGCAAGCGCTGGACTCCAGAAAAGAGCATAAGCCAAAAAACAGCGCACTAGATATGGCGGCAGATATGGGCATTGAGCTTTTGACAGAAGAGGAATATCGGAATCTGCAGACACTGGAAAGTTTTGATTTGAAAACATCGAGCTGGATACAAACGCCTGCAGCGGTTCGCAAGCTCGGCGGCGCACTCTTCTGCGATCGTCGTTACGATACCGTATTTCTGTATCACAACGGCGCGGAGTCGTATTACGCCGCGAGAGGGTTTAGAGGGAAGGTGAGGGTGTAGGGATTTGAAATATTCCTGAAACAAGTTGAAAAAGAAAACCAAGAAATATTAGCCTTAGACCACATTTTAGAAATTGAGGCTTTTTTAAAAATACCGGTGTTTCTGATTTTGCATTTTCTCCAAATTTAAATCGTATCCCCGAATCTGACTGGTCTATAGCTACAGCGGTCAAGAATGTTCCGCAAATTCCTAAAACCAATCCTATTAAATTTAGAAGGGCTAATATGATTGACTTATAAGCAATAAAAAACTCTATCATAGAGTAATTATATTCAATTATTAGTAATACACTATTCACAATGGCTGGGGAGGAGGGATTCGAACCCCCGAATGCTTGCTCCAGAGGCAAGTGCCTTACCACTTGGCGACTCCCCAATATGTAGTGACTGACTGGTCTGGCTGAGTAGAGCTGATTGGGTGGGCTAGGCGCCTGCCCGTCCGTAGTCAGCCGCGGCTGACGTAGGCGGGACTCCCCAATTGTCCATTTTGATTCTCAGCGCCCTTCTTCTGGATGAAGAGCCACGAGATTGTATAAGGAAAGAGGCTTTCTGCAAAGTGGCAATATGTAGCCGCTTTGTCAGTCTATGTGCATTGTAGGCGGGCCTCACTCCGTCGCTGATGCGACACCTCTCTCCCGCGGGGAGAGAGGAATCTCAGGAAATATTTTATCTGAAAATTTGCACATGCTTTCCTTCCCCTCGCAGGAGAAGGTGGCCGTAGGCCGGATGAGGCCAGCCCTTACTTCGCCATCCACCCCGTCGACTGTAACAATCCAAATATGTTGCCTTCTGTGTCGTTGCAGCGCGCAAACCAGCCGACGCCGGGGATTTCGGATTTTTCTGCGCGGATTGATCCGCCATTGTCTGTGACAGCTTTGATGGCTGCGTCAATATTCTCGACGTGAATGGTGCAGTCGAAGGTAGTCAGTTTGTTATCGGCTGGGCGCTCGTACAAGCCACCGTTGATACCAGGCTTGCCATCTGGCCGCGTCGTAAGGCCCCAATAATCCATGCCGCCTTTCTCTTTGGTCATGACCTGCTCAATTTTCCAACCGAATGCTTTTTCGTAAAACGCTTTGGCGCGACCGATGTTATCGGCCTGAACTTCGAAGTGAATGACGGGATTGGAAGAAGAAGGCATGAGGAATGTAAGAAGAATGTAATGCTAAAATTGTACCATGACTCGATTCGCGTATCTGTAATCAAATGCTCGCAATAAGCCTCAAAGAATGTTTTATCGTATTTTCTTGCATTTCTGCAAGTTCGCAGTACTCTATGCGCCTTTCTTACTATTTCTTATGTCAAAGCACGACTCTTCGAGGCCCCTTAGTTTGCTAGATGACCAAGTACTAAGAATTGCAACTTCTGTAAAAATTCCAAATGTATCACCAGAAACAATAGGTGAAATAGTACGTGCAAATTTGGTAGAACTTAGGGAAGTATTCGAACAAACACCTCATTACTCCAAAGAAATAGCAGTTCTCAAAAGAGCAAGAGAATTAGTTGCAAATGCAGGTGACTCAGTAAAAAAAGTGCTTCATCCAAAATCTTCCGAATTAAGTGGAAGTTCAGTGGGGCAATCAAATGGCAATAAGACTACGGTAATATTAAATTATTCAACTGCGAGGGAAATTACTCGTCGTCTTGCCATTAGTTTTTTATCGACCAAGCATGCAAAAGCACTCATTACATCTGCAAAATCGGGTATTGTTGTGAGTGGTAACAAAACTGCGAGATCACCAGAAACACTCGCATTAATTGAGAGGTTTGCATCTGAAGGTGCATCACTTCTCATCAAGGAGGAACATCAAGGAATTACTGCCAACAAAAGAACAGAAATATTGAATGTATTCTTTATGGGAATACTTCGTGAGCATCTCGGGCTTTCAGCTGCCGAGCAAGATGAGTCAGCTGCTCCAAGCGAAGGCGAGAACTTGGATAGTTGTGATAGCGAGTAGTTGAAGATTGGGCATTGTATTTTTACGGAGCAAACAGAGTACACGAAGGACTAGCGAAATGTTGATTGTTTCAGCTGTAGCTGTCAGTGTTGCGTTGACAAAGGCGATAATCGTTTTATTCCGCTCCCAGAGCCACTAGAACAATACTTTGGTCAAAATTTGAGTGTATTGGCTTATTTGTTGCCCTAGGCCTTTTATTCTAAGGAATTTTATGATATAATACCTAGATTTATTTCAAAAAGACGTAAAAAACACACAAAAATGTCGATGCATTCACTTATGTTCGGGTGGGAATATCCTCCAGCACATGCTGGCGGACTGGGTGTTGCGTGCCAGGGAATCGTGCGTGGGCTGCTGCATCATGGCGCGCAAGTCACATTGGTCTTGCCACACGACCAGGCGCGCGAAGACGGTGTTGGCATTATTTCGCCAACGCACGAACAGTGGCAATCGACTCTCATTAAAATTCCAAGCATTTTGCAGCCGTACGACTGCCCGGAAATCTACGGTGAGCGTTTGGAATTGCTGGAATCATCCATCAAACACGGCAACGGCATTCAGAATTTGTACGGCCATAACCTCGGCGAAGAGGTCGAACGCTTCACATCACTCGCGGTCGAAATGACCAAGAACGTGAATCCGGACATCATTCACAGTCACGACTGGATGACGATCGAAGCCGGACGCTTGGCTGCCAAACATCACAGAAAGCCGATGGTGGCGCACGTGCATGCAACCGAGCTCGATAGAACAGAATTCAATCCCAACGAATGGATTTACCAGCGCGAGCGTTTTGGTTTGCAGCAGGCGACACACGTATTGGCTGTCAGTAACTACACACGCAACTTGCTCATCAAAGAGTACGGCATTAGTCCGGACAAAATCACGGTGCTGCATAACGGCACCTTCGACTCTCCACATGAGGTTCACCGAGCCGAGCGCAACAAAAAGCATTCACTCGTCTTGTTCCTCGGTCGCCTTACCGTGCAAAAGGGCGCACTGCACTTCCTGCGCGCCGCGCAGAAAATCGTTGCTATCAATCCCGATGTGCGTTTTGTGATTGCCGGCGAAGGCTATTTGCAAAATGAACTGATTCAGAACGCCTACGAATTCGGTCTCGCCAATAACGTGATCTTCGCGGGAAAAGTGAAGAGCTCGGAAGCCAAGAAGCTCTACGCCAAAGCAGATTGTTTCGTGATGCCGTCTGTCTCCGAGCCGTTTGGACTGGTCGCACTCGAAGCTATTACGCACGGCGCACCGGTCATTTTGAGCAAGCAATCCGGCGCTGCCGAAGTAGTGCACAACGCGATGACAGTCGATTTCTGGGACACCGATAAAATGGCTGATTGTATTCTGACTGTCATCAGAGAAAAGCCACTGGCCGATCAAATGCGTACCGAGACACCGAGAATACTCAAGAATCTTACGTGGAATAATCAGAGTGGGAAAATTTTAGATACGTATAAGCGAATTACGAATTAAGAAGTACGAATTACGACTAATTACTACAAATTCTCAATGCAACACTTACATCCTTTCAATCATTATCTACCTCCTCGTAATTCGTAATTCGTACCTCGTACTTCGTCGCCCGTACTTCGTCTCTTTCTCTCACACTATGTCACACAAGCATCATAATCCCTCCGTCTGTTTCTACTTCCAGGTCCATCAGCCGTATCGTTTGAAGGACGTACGTATTACCGATATCGGTGAGCTCAATGGTGACTACTTCGATGACGAGAAGAACAAAGCGATATTCCGCAAGGTTGCAGAAAAATGTTACCTGCCCGCCAATGCGCGCATGCTCGATATGATCCGCCATAACCCGGAATTCAAAGTGTCGTATTCGCTCTCCGGTGTGTTTATCGATCAGTGTCGCGAATACGGTCCGGATGTGCTCAAGTCGTTTCAGGATTTGGCTGCAACTGGTAACGTGGAGTTTCTGTGCGAGACGTATTACCACTCACTCGCCGGCATTTTCTCATTGCAGGAATTCTGCGCGCAGGTCAAAAAGCACGCAGATACCATCGAGGAGCTATTTGGCAAACGTCCGGTTATCTTCCGCAATACCGAGCTCATCTTCAGTAACGAAATCGCACATATTGTTCGCTTGCTTGGCTTTAGAGGAATCCTCGCCGAAGGTGCGGATCATGTGCTTCATGGCCGCTCGCCGAACGTTCCGTTTACACCACCAAAATTCAGACTTCCGAAAGAATACGAAGCGATCATCCGCAAGAATCGTATTCACACCAAGCCGGTTCGTGAAATAAAAGTGCTGCTTAAAAATTATAAACTGTCTGATGACGTCGCCTTCCGCTTCTCCAACCGCGGTTGGGCGAGTTATCCGCTGCATGCCGATACGTTTGCTGATTGGATTCGCAATTGTTCTGGCCACAGCATCAACTTGTTCATGGACTACGAAACATTCGGCGAACATCAGTGGGCCGATACCGGTATTTTCGACTTCCTCGGCGCTCTGCCGTTTTACTTCCGCAGCGCGCATATTCCCACCAAAACGCCATCGGAAGTCATCACGAGCTGGGGCAAGAAACCGTGTGACCATATCGATGCGCATGCGCCTGTATCGTGGGCCGATACCGAACGCGATTTATCAGCCTGGCGCGGCAATCACTTACAAGAAGCAGCACTTGGTGGCATTTACGCACTGGAAGCGCAGATCAAAGCAACGGGCAGTGAGCAGCTGCTGGAAATCTGGCGCAAACTTCTTACCTCCGATCACTTCTATTATTTGTGCACCAAGTACTGGAGCGATGGCGATGTACACAAATACTTTAGTCCCTATGAATCTCCGTACGAAGCGTATCGTCGCTACAGCCATGTGCTCGAAGATTTAAGAATGGTGTTGGCGGATTATGATAAGCCGAAATTGATTATTGCGAGAATTACGTTTGATGAGGATTCAAAAATGACGCAACAGGTGAGAAAAATTCGAAGAACGAAGAACCCTGCCTCGCCGGCAGGCAGGCAAATCCGAGACAAGCATCAAGATACAAAAAACAAATCCCAAAAAATTCGAAGGACCAAATCATAAAATCCGAAACTAAAAACCAGTAACCAAAATATTCTCATCCCAAGTCCCAATCCCAAAGTCCTAACCCCCCGTTTTATGCCTCGCTCACTCGTTCTCGGCAACGGCTCGCTCCTCGCCACCTTCGATGAGTTCCTGCAACTGCGGGACTTTTACTACCCGTACGTGGGAGAAGAGGATCACACGACCTACGGAAAATTCCATCGTGTTGGATTTTTTATAGAAGAAAAAGGCTTCTCGTGGACAAACGACGGTAGCTGGAAGATCCGCGCGAACTACATGGAATCATCGCTCGTATCCGAATCGACGATGATCAATGAAAAATTGGGTCTCGAAATCATCTCCGAAGATTTTGTGGATCCGACTCGCAATATGCTTATCCGTAGTTTTCGCATTCGTTCGACCGACGGAAAAGAGCATACGCTCAAGTGTTTCTTTAACCACGACTTTTACCTGTATGGTGATAAACAGAAAGACACGGCGTTTTACGAACCACATACCAAAACAGTCATTCACTACCGTCAGAATCGCTACTTCTTAGTCGGTGGTACAACGAGTGATCCGCTCAACTGTAAGACGAGCGATCCACCCGATGCGTTTCATCCGTTCTTTAAAAAAGACGAACACATCGATCACTGTGGCATCGTCGGTTTCTCGATCGGCAAATCCAACTATCGCGGACTGGAAGGCACGTGGCGCGACGCTGAAGACGGTCAGCTGAGCGGCTTTCCGATCGAACAAGGCTCAGTTGACTCCACGGTTCAGATCGATTGTCTCATTCATCCGGATCGCGAAACGACGGTCAATTTGTGGGTATGTGCCGGCAAGCATATAAGCGAAGTGCACGATTTGCAGCATGCGATTTTGCAGGACACGCCCGATCAAATCAAAAAGTCGGCCAAAAATTACTGGCGCGGCTGGTCGCATTCGCACCGCGACCCGGGTCCCGCACTCGCCGAAAATCTCCGCGATTTGTACTGGCGAAGTTTGCTCACTATCCGCACGCAGATCGACAACAACGGCGGCGTGATCGCCGCAGCAGACAGCGATATTATGCAATTCAACCGCGATACCTATACGTACGTCTGGCCGCGCGATGGCGCATTCGTCTCGCTCGCGCTCACCAACGCCGGTCAGAGCGAAGTGGTCGCACGCTTCCTCGATTTCTGTGCCCGCGTGCAAACACACGAAGGTTACCTGCTTCACAAATATAATCCCGACGGTTCGCCGGGTTCGTCGTGGCATCCGTGGTATGCCAATGGTCATTCGCTTCTGCCGATTCAAGGTGACGAAACGGCTTTGCCACTTGTAGCCCTCTGGCGACACTTCGAGAAATTCCAGGACTTCGAGTTCCTGCACACCATGTTCCAGAACTTCGTAAAAAAAGCTGCCGACTTCTTGATCGATTACCGAGAAGAGGAAACGGGTTTGCCGTTGGCCAGTTACGATTTATGGGAAGAGCACCGCGGTATTTCCACGTTCACAACCGCCGCTACATGTGCCGGTTTGCGTGCTGCAGGTAGCATTGCAACAGCCCTTGGCCACCACCGTCACGCCGAAAAATACAACGAGGCGTTTGTTAAAATGCAAGAAGCGATGATCACGCATTTGTTCGACGAAGAAACGCAGTGCTTCATGAAAAAAATCCAGCGCAAAGATGGCCAAACAACCGAGCGCGACACCACACCCGACGCCAGCATTTCGACCATCTGGATGTTTGGCATTCTGTCGCCAAGTGATCCGCGTGTGGTTTCGACTATCAAACGTCTCAAAGATAAATTGACCGTACGCACAGGAATCGGCGGCATTGCGCGCTACACGAACGATTATTATCAGACAGTCACACCGCCGACTGCCGACGTGCCAGGCAATCCGTGGATCATCACGACCTTGTGGTTTGCGCAGTGGCAGATTGCCACCGCCAAGAAAATCGAAGATTTAGAAGAACCGCATGCGGCGTTGCAATGGGCGCATCGCATGGCCACAGTCTCGGGCATTTTGCCGGAACAAATGCATCCATTCACGGGCGCACCGCTCTCGGTTGCACCACTCACGTGGAGCCATGCCGTGTATGTCGACACCGTCCTTCGCTACTCCCAAAAACTCGCCGAAATGACGCAAGGCGGGAAGGGCGAGACGCAGGTGTTGTGGTAGAGGAGAGAATCAGGGTTAAGGGTTGGGGTTAGGGGCTTGTGCCTCATCGAGCAAGGAAGATCAAATTATTGCAATGAGGGCTTGCCCTGAGTGAGCGAGAGCGATCGAAGGGTGTACAAACGTCACTAGTAATTGCTTGTAACTCGACGTGACTTTGATTAGGCTTCGAGTATGAGTCAGAAGGATGATGAATCGCCGGCAACACGTGGAGATCTCGCTGCAATGCGTACCGATATGCAGGACATGATGAAAGTCTTTATGAGCGCCATTGGCGGACTTGAGACGCGTATGGATAGATTTGAAATGCGTATGGACAGCATGGAAGTTAAAATGGATGGTATGGCAACCAAAGATGATTTGGAAAATGTGAAGCATCAGCTTCTACTGTCCGATGAACAAACGCGCCGCGATATTGCCGATATGTATCAAGATCAACTGTCGACGCACGATGATCGGATTACTAAACTGGAAATGGTTACAGGATTAAAAGTAGGATAAATACGATTGCAGAAAATGATGGGTATGAACTATTTGATTTTTAGTTTTTTTTGATGCTCGTATCTTGTATCTTGGAATTTGTCTGTCCGACCGCATGTGAGCGGTTCTCGTATTTGGTTCGTTCTTCGCATTTCTCCTGTCTCTATGTCTTCCACTTCCTCTGTCATTGGTATCGATCTTGGCGGTACAAAACTGCGCATTACCCGTCTGGATACCAAGACTATGAAGGTGCTTAAAAGCGAGAAGATTCCCACGCGCGCGCAATCGTTTTCTCTCGTCAAAGAAGATTTAGTCGAAGCTATCAATAATCTGCGTGCGCCAGATACTGTCGCAGTGGGCATTGGTGTGCCGGGTCTCATCGATCGCAAATCTGGCACGATCATGACACTGCCAAATATCGCTGGTGCCGAGAAGCAGCATCTCAGTAAATATCTCACAGAAAAAACAGGGCTGCCCACGTTTATGGAAAACGACTCGCATTGTTTTGCACTGGGCGAAGCGTTGTATGGTGCAGGCAAGGGCCATGACATTGTCATCGGTGTCATTATGGGAACGGGGGTCGGGTCGGGCATCATCATTCATCAGAATATTTTTCATGGCGCTCACGGCTTTGCCGGCGAACTTGGCCATATGTTACTCGTACCCGGTCAGCCACCGTTTGACACGGCCGATAAGCGTGGAGAGGTGGAGCAGTTTCTCTCCGGCAAAGCCATGGGACTCCGCTGCGAGGCGGCAACGAGTCCTAAAGATTTCCTCTCCGGGCAAACGTGTTCGTTTATGCATCCAGAGCTTTACAAAGAAGTCGCTTGGCTTGTCACAAACCTTACGTACTGTCTCGATCCATCGATCATTGTCTTCGGTGGCAGTGCCGGTACGGCACTCAAAGATCACTTGCCAGCTATCCAAACCGAAATGAAAAAGTGGATGCTTCCTACAACGCCTATTCCGCCACTAGCTGTTGCCCTCCTCGACGATTCGCCTGTCCGCGGAGCTGCGAGCGTGGCCTTGAAGGCGCTGGGGATGGTGGGGTAACAAGCGTTTTCATCGCATGGAAAACCCTGATAACAGTCGGCTTTTCTGTTTGCGCGAGATCGGCATTACTCGGTACAAACAATCCCATGGCACTGAGTGTCAGTAGGGCAAGCAGGCAGCAAAATGAACTGATCATGAGAATCTTTTCACGGCGCATAGTAGAAGCGAAGCGCATAGAGACAAGTGGGAGTGAATGTATATTTTGATGGATCAATATTATAATTTAAAATTATTATTTCGTCAATAAAACTGGGGTAAGTACGTACTGAATCTGCAAAATCTATTCACATTCTTTAAAAATATATCAAAACCAGAGCGGCCGTTCCCGGCCGCGGTCTCGGTACAACTTCCGACGCTTTCCTTCCAACGCCGCGCCCCGTCCGAACGGATGGCGTTCACCAGCCCAGCATCGTTCTGGCGGGTCCGGGCGGGCCGGTAACGGGACACTCTGAAGGTGTCAGGAAATGATTGTGAAAGGAATATATATCAGAGTCAGTGAGCTGTTACAAACTCAGCGTTCACTCCCGATTTCAATCGGCGGTTAACACATGACGATACCATCGATCTTTTCTTAGTAGCTATTATCTTCTCTCCCGAGGACAGCTCGCTGCTGCGCCATAAAAGGGGATTCGACGAATGCCACTCCGCCTGTCGTGGCGAGAAGTTGTTCGGATACGCTGGGAGCGTAGCCAAATTCTGTTTCGAGCGAGAAACGTTTGATCACCTGCAAAATGCACCACGAGAGAATGCTGCCCCCAACAATCAGGCCGATCCACCAAAGGTAAGAGGAAATCGCGGCAAGAGTAGGGGTAATTCCATGAGTCGGATCCAAAATAGCAGCCGTACTGTCTTGATACTGTATAACGTTTGCAAGCTTCGGGCCGGCAATCAGTTCGGCTTTCGGTGCCAAAAGAAAAGCACCGCCGCTGCCTTTGGTGAGCAGGCGCAGCATCATCGTAAAGATGAAGAATGTCAGCGTGAATCCTGCAAGGGAGGATATGAGGACTTTGCCGAATGCTTTTTGTACCAATGCCATCTCTATATTATACCACAGATGGCTTGTAGATGCCAGGTAGGAATATGAATTATGAATCTCGAATTACGAATTACGAATGAATCGTACTTCGTAATTCGAGATTCGTACTTCGCATGTCGATTCTAAATTGAGTAACCGATCATAGCCATGTATAGTCCTGCGTATGCGTATTTTTGCCCTCGAAACCGATATCGAAAAGCTCAAAAAACGCTATATAACGCCGGCTGAAAAAGAAATATTTACCACCCACCGGCATGGGCTCTACTTTATCAAAACGATTTTTGTCGATGTTCTGTTTACAATTTTGCTCGGTGTCATGGCGTATTTGTCGTATGTCAACAACGTGATGGCAGCGTTCGATGTGGTGCTCATTGCTCTTGGCGTGTGGTCGTTCATTGCTTTCTTTTCGTTGCTGCGTGTGTTTCTCGACTGGAAATACGATTTCATCGCACTTACCAATGAAAAGTTACTTATCGTCAATCAATCATCCGTCTTTAAGCAGGAAGTCAATCCACTCAATTTGCATAATATTCAGAGTGTCTCGGCGGAAACACAATGGCTGAATCTTTTTGGATTCGGTGCTGTGCGCATTGTCATCAAAGAAGCGGCGCAGACGGATGTATTGCTCACTTTCATTCCCCGTGCAGAAGATATCGTTGCAAAAATTTCGCAGCAGATTACTTTCGATGATAACGGCAATCCTTCCTAAATTCACTCTTGTATGCGCTCGCTTATTTTTTCTCTGCTCTCACTCGTCTTACTCCTCTCGCTGTTTGGCAATGCCTATTTGTATTACAGCCATAGACTATCGGCGCCGCAGGAAACGATGCAGACCATGAGCAGCGTGTCGGCATCGGGTGGCACAGCGCAGGTGCGCTTGCCGCCGCTTGCATTTGGCAATGTCGTGTTGCCAGCGCTACCGGCTCAAATAAATGCATGCGATGAATTGCAGCGCGGAGGCAAAGACAATGGCGAGTGTCGCGCTCTGCGCGCCGCCAATGTGCCGGCCAAAGGTCCGCAACCAGCCGTGCCCGCGACGGCAAAAACGGTCGCTCTTACGCCGCTGCATTTTACGTTTACCATGAGTGGCGATACTCTGCCGCACTTGCCACAGGTTCTCACGCTCTATCGTGATCAGGGTGCAAAGATTGATTTTCAGCCGTTTCTCAAAACACTCGACGCGATGCACGTGCCACTCGATACGGCTACATTCACGCTCATTCCCGATAGTGTGCGGCTGCAGTCGCCCGATGGCGTGTACACAGTTTTGTTAGAGCCGTTTAAGCGCACAACAACGGTACTGCGACGCTATCGGCAATCCGGCTATACGCTCGATGCCACCAAGCTTACACTCCCGCCCGATGAAACTCTTATTGCGGCCGCCAGCGAGTTTGCACTGAGCCTGGGCATTCAGCCCGATATCTACGGCACGCCAACCGTGCTCCATCCGCTCACGGTCTCGGGAAGCCTGGTGCGATCATCGGTGGATGTCTTGTGGCCGATGACACTCGATAGTAAGCCGGTTATCGATGCTCAGGCACAACCGGTTGGCATACTTGCCATCACGCTTTCGCTTCCCTCGCTTACGCCACAAGAGTTGGTTGTCCGTCAATTTGACGCGGATATTCTGGCTCAATCGGACTACACAGCTGCGTCCGTCGATGCGTTGCAATCGGGCATACAGCTGGGAGGATTGCGTCCGCCTTTCTCGTTTGAAAAAGGAACGAAACAAAAAGTACCTGTTGCCGATGCCGCACTGGCGTATCTCTTTCTGCAAGATGCAGACGGACGCGTGCCAACATATTTTGTGCCGGTTATTCTGACCACGTTCCATTTACCAGCGACTTGCTCCACTTGCAGCACACTTGCTTGGCGCTCCTTTGTGCCAGCACTCGACCGCGCACATTTTTCCTGGGCGAAGACGGCTGCACCGATTGAGTCGAAAAACTTGGTGCGGTAGGCCCTCACCCCCGGCCCCTCTCCTCGCTAAAGCGAGGAGAGGGGAGCTCTGATTTGAGAGTGATTTACTTTCATTCAATTATTCTTCATATCGATTTATTAATAACAAAAGTCACCCCTCTCCCCAGCGCAGCGGGAGAGGGGCCGGGGGTGAGGGAAATAAAAAAACAGGCATCCGGTTGGGAGATCCACTTTGCGAGTAGACCTCTTAACCGAATGCCTGTCTTAAGTGCTCAAAACTAGAAGCTCTGAGCGTTCAAAGCGTCGACCAGGCGCCTTGGACTCCCCACACCTTTTTACAGTCTGAATGCGCGACTGCTACGCTTTTTGTGTTTGTTAGTTGCCAGTTGGACTGGCGGCCTCTCCACTCTTAGCAGGAGACGCTCATGTATGTTTGTTGGTTTCCCTCGCCCGCTTATTTGGCGCGCTAGGGAACTCTTTGGTCTAAAGAGATCAAAGAGCAGGGAGGACGCTAGGGCGCTACCCGGGAGTAAGCGCCGTAAGGTTCTCCCGGCTCTTGATAGTAAGAGGTTTTTTGGGGAGTCGGTGTTTTTTAAAGATCGAACAGAACATTGTATCAGAAACGGGGGAGGATTGCAAGCGTCAGTATGGTCGCTACGCGACCATAAGTAAGGTAGGTAGGGTACGTAAGGTAAGTACGGTAGGTATCTGAATCAGAATCCACGTACCTTACCTACAATACTTACAATACCTACCTTACTTCTTCGCCCGATCAATTTCACATTCAGCTTCACTCGATTTCCCGCTACCATACCCCTACATGTCTTCCGGAAAACTTGTTTTGATAATCGGCCCCAGCGGAGTTGGAAAAAGTGTGATTCTCAAAACACTCAGACAGCGTCATGCTGAGTTTGTGTTTCCGCGATCGGCAACCACACGTGCTCGCCGCGAGCGCGAAGGCGACGATCTGTATCACTTTGTATCCGAAGAAGAATTCACCGATTGGATCAATCAGGAAAAGTTTTTGGAATGGGCGCAGGTTCATAAAGGCGCGCGCTACGGCACGTTGTACGACGAAATTATTCCAGCAATTGAGCAGGGCAAGACCGTCGTCCGCGAAGTGGATGTACAGGGTTTTGAATCGCTGCGCAAAGACACGCGCTATTTTGGCGAAGGCGCCAAGTACAAACTGCAAACAATCTTTATCCTGCCCGAAAACGAACAGCAACTCATCGCACGCATCATCAAACGCGCACCGATTGCCGACGAAGAACTCAAGCGTCGCGTCGAAAGTATGCAAAAAGAACTCGCCTTCGCAGCCCTTACCGATGTGCAGATTATCAATCACGAAGGCAAGATTGATGAGACAATGGCGGAAGTGGAGAGGGCGATCGGGGATACGAATTACGAATTACGAATTACGAATTACGAATAGGCAAGAATATTCCAAGCATAAGTCATTTCATACAAGCTCTATCATCCTTCTCCCCCATCGGGAGAAGGTGGCCCGCAGGCCGGATGAGGCACAAAAAAACCGCCGTGGGGAGGCGGTGGTGCTTGCAAGGTCGAAGACGCTGCAAGACTTGATTTACGATTGGAGGAACAAATGCGCCAGGCTATCGCCGTTTGGAGCATCATCGCTCGTCACTTGGAATCGAAGCTCGAACCCACGCTCCGTTTCAACGACGCTGAGGATGCCTACATACGGCTCTTTCCGCGCGACGAAACCGGTGTTGTCAGTGTCCATCTGCCAGGTTTTCCCATTGTCGTCGGTGACAATTCTCGGATCCACTTTGCGGATCCGAATTTTGGCGCCGTGGATTTTCAAGCCTTTCGTAGGCTTGATGCTGATTTCCATGGTGTGCAGAGATCGATTCCAATGAATCGACGATTGAGACGCTTGCGTGGCATCGATGCGAAAAGCAGGAAGCTGCTCAGTTGTATGCTGCAGTTCGTATGCACCATCATTTCGGCGCACTAGATTGGTATCATGAAAATCGGTCATCAATTCCTCCCCACGGCATCCTCCTTCTGTTCGCGCCCCACGTGCGAACAGGAGCAAAACGCCTTGTGCATGCGGTGACGCCTCTTGATACCGCAAGCGCGGTCTCATCAAAAAGAGGGTGGATAGGGAAGTGTCTGTCAAAGAACGGCGTGCATCATGAAATATGATGAATTGATTGTCAATTATTCTGTATGGAGTCTTAATCCTTCGTATCCTCCTTTTCCACATGTCGCGCATGCCTATCCTCCAAAAGCTTTTTACCGACAATTGAGCCAATCGCTCCACCAATAATGAGACCAACCACCACTTTTTTCATCGTCTTTTTCATCGGGAGAATATCTTTCTTTTTGCGCCAGAAGAGGAACGGAATTCGCATGCGGCGATTATAACACGGCGGTGCAATTTCTCTGTATACTTTCCTCACAAAAATCGTTTTCGTGTCTCATCATCATTTGTTCATTATTCATGTCATTCCTGCTTCGCTCTGGCCTCAAGACGCTCGATTATACGGGTAAAACGCTCGTTGTCGGGATTTTGAATATCACGCCGGATTCGTTTGTCGATGGCGGCAAGTGGCTGGAGCCACACAAGGCAATTGATCGCGCCACAGAAATGATCGCGCAGGGCGCCGACATTATCGACATTGGCGGCGAATCAACCGGTCCGGATTCATTAAGTGTTTCAGCGGAGGAAGAAATCAGACGGGTTCTGCCCATCATCAAAGCTCTTCGCAGCGAATTATCCGATGTGTGGCTTTCGATCGATACCTGGAAAGCGGATGTTGCCGATAACGCACTACAATCGGGAGTGGATATGATCAATGATATTTCGGCTGGCAGGTTTGATCCGCAGATGTTTTCGGTGCTTGCGAAGCATCAGTGTCCCTATGTGCTGATGTACAGCAAAGACACAACGCCACGTACGAAAAAAATTGATCAGCAGTACGACAATGTCATCGAGACGATTCATGCATTTCTTGCCGATCGTATCCATCAGGCAATAGAGCAGGGGATTGATCGGTCGCGCATTATCGTCGATCCGGGGCTTGGGTGGTTTGTGTCGGGTACGCCGTCGTACTCATTTGAGATTTTGAATCAGCTGGAAAAATTTGCAGATCTAGCGCCGGTCTTCATCAGTCCATCGCGTAAGTCATTCCTCGCAGGCCCAAACAATCTGCCTGCATCTGAGCGTTTATCGGCGACTCTTGATGCGACGAAAATTGCCCTCGAGCATGGCGCATCATTTATCCGAACACATGATGTGAGCGAAACAAAGAACGTGATTCATCGATTTTTTTTCAACCACAGAGACGAATCACGAATTACGAATCACGAATTATGAATCTTCTCGCTTACCGCTACCCACTTATCGCTTTTAGAGTGTTTGCACAATAAACTCAGTGATCACAAAGCTCGTGCCAATCAGCATTAGTCCGCCAAGTGAGCGCACAATGAGCGAGCGGGCGCCAGTAAAGGCTTCTTCGTTACCGAAGTTGAGCACCATGCGAATGCCGGCGTACACCACAATACACAGTGCAACGAGCGTCATCATGCCAAGAACCAGCGCGACTCGTCCTAAAATCAAGTTGATCAGGAGATTCGGACTGTCGTTGAAGAACGCAACTTTTATCGCGTAGCCAAGCGAAATAACAAGCATACCGAGAATCACATGGAAGACGGTCGTGCGCACAACGGTATAGGAATTCTCGTCGCCGAAGCTGCCGATCGCGCGGAAAGCGCCAATGACAATAATCGCAATGCCACTCATGGCCGCCATCGACGAGAGCCATTTTCCGATCCCCACTGCCTCGTTGTTCAGAAGTTCGGCGCGTGCAGTCTCAATACCATTGATCTGAAACAGAATCTGTTCGATCGGGCCCGACAGAGTAATAAAGATAAGGCCGACGACAATCGCGTTGATGGATTTTTTTGCCTTGTCCATCGATCCTTCATCGCTCGTAATAATCAGGCGAATAGAGGCAATCACGAGCATCAGCACTGCAACCTTGAACACGGTGCCATTGAACATATCAAACAGCTCGCCAATCAGACTACCAATAGCCACGGCACCGGGTGTCTGGCCATAGGCAAGGTTTGGAACGAGAAGCATCCCCAGCAGCACACTGGTTTGGGCAAGCCGACGCAAACGAGGAGACAGAGGCATTTAGCTGAAGATAAAGGCAATCAGGCTGTAACTCGCAATGACCACAACGAGCGTGATAATTGTTCCAGTCACTGTTTTCTTGGCGCGGTCTTTAAGCGCTTCATCGACCGAGACAATCAGCAAGATTCCGGCTGCGATCATGGCCAGAACCGATAGAATTCCGATGATACCCAGCACGAATTGCACGAAGCCGGCTATTTCATCCAGAATATAGCTGGTGTCTTTTTGCGTGACAGCTAAGACAATCGCGCGCGAGAACATCATCAAAATCACACCACCGATATGCATGGCCATGGTTTTCTTGAGTTTATCGGCTTCGCCACTTTCTCCCTGCGAAGCTACAAGACGCATACCCGAAATCGTGAGCACGAGCGTAAATGCGCCACCGGCTGCCGTGGTGATAAATATCAGAAGCTGATCAAAGCCTCCGCCGCTGCCGAAAATCGGTGCGAAACTGTTTGTCTGCAGTGACAAGGCAATGGAACCGGCAAGCGCGATAATGCCAAAACCAATCAGGACAAGAATGAATGATTTCGTTGCGTCACTCAACGCGCTCTCATTATCCGAATCAACGATCATTCTGTAGCCGTAGTAAAACAGAAATGCGACAGAGAGAGGTTGAAAGATGTAAATAGCGTTACTGATGATGTGTAGTTGAATAAACGCCGCAAACGCTCGGGCACCGCTCGCTGCAAAGACACTGTCTGGCATTAGCAGACAAAAAAGTGCCAAGGGGACAATTGCCGAAAGGTGGCGTCTGGATACCATAAATCTAAATATTATAGCAGAAAATTACTCTTGGAACAACTTGCGAGGCAGGCCAAAACCCATAGGATGCAGGTATGTCCACTTTTTCACGACCACATTCATCGGCCATTATTCTCGATAATTCAACGCTTTCACGGGTGTATTTCCTCTTTGCATTGGCTCTAGGACTCACTTTTTCTGGTATTTATGCCGGTATGACCTTTGCCTTGCCCATCATCACTTCTGGATGGATGTTTGGCCTGCTTATGATCGAATTACTGCTGATTGTCACATCGCGCGCTTGGATGAACATTTCGCCGCTCAATTACATCCTTTTTGCCTTATTTCCACTCTTTTCGGGGCTTACGATCACGCCGTTTTTGCTCTCGGTGACCGAAGCCTACGTCAACGGTGCGTCTATTTTGCTCAATGCTGCTATTTCAACCGCTCTCATGAGCACGGCCGCCGGTATTTTCGCCTACACAACCAACTGGAACCTCGGCATGTTCAGCCGGTTTCTGTTTTTCTCACTCGTTGGTCTGGTGGCTTTTAGCCTGATTCAGCTCTTTGTGCCGTTTTTGCGCACAGGCATTACCGAAGTATTTGCCTCTGGCTTTGGCATCGTTGTTTTCTCGCTCTATACCGCCTACGACATTCAGCGCATTCAGACCATGGCCACTCGCGGTGCCTCGCCCTTTATGCTGGCGCTCAGCCTGTATCTCGATATCTTCAACCTGTTCCTCTACATTGCACGTTTCATGCTGGCGATAAGCGGAAATAGGCGATAGGGTTTGGGATAGGGTTAGGGGTTTGGACTTAGACATAGAGGAATTTTGTCTTTCATTTATTCATTGTTTATTTAGTATTGAGATTTTTCCCGCCCGTACCGAACGTACACGTTCGGGCGGGGATCTTCGTATTTTTCATTCCTTTGAGTCTTTTGAGTCCTTTGATTCTTCTGAGTCCTCATTTTTCTCTTTACAGCACTCATCTCAGCCTCTAATATTTGGCCCTCATGTCAAAGAAACCTACCCCCAAAAAGCGGCTATCCAAGGATCGTGGTCGACGTCGTCACTCGACGTTCGTCACAAACGAAGTACGCAGACTCAAGGATAAGGCCAATTCGCCCTACAGCGGACCTGTAACCCAGAAGAACAAAGGTCGCAAGGCGTTGGATAAGATCACGACTATTAAAGCGTAAGCGAAGTACGAATCTGGAAGTACGAAGTACGACAAGCGTAATTCGTGATTCGCAATTCGATATTCGTCTGATCTTCTCTTCACTGTAAGAAAGCGCTACGCTATAGCTCTCTTCACACAGCTCTATGCCATCCCGCCGTCACACCGCTCGGATTGTCACCATGCAGACGTTGTTTGAAATGAGCATGCGCGACGAAAAGGAGTTGGAGGTTTTCACGCGTGACATGAAACATGCAGATGATGACGGCAATGAGGCTGATGAAGAATTTGCACTCAAGCTTCTAAAGGGCGTGCATGCAAAGAAAGAAGAAATCGAGCTGTCCATCACGACCTGCGCCCCCGAATGGCCGCTGGATCGTATGGATCCTATTACGCGTTGCATTCTCTTCATTGGCGCCTACGAGCTACTGTTTGGCAACGACGCACCAGCACCGGTTGTGATGAACGAAGCCATCGAAATGGCCAAAGAATACGGAACGGCAGAGAGTGCAAAGTTTGTGAATGGCGTCCTCAATGCTCTGGCTCATCCGAAGAAATAAACAGGAGGTTTTTTGCGATACAACTATAACGAATTACGAATCTCGAAGTACGTATTACGAACCATTCGTAATACGTAATACGTACTTCGTACTTCGCCTTTCCAACATTCTTTTTTACAAATCGTCATTATCAATTTACTATAGGATCTATGGCCAATCCGACATCGTTTACCGGGCTCGAGAAAACAACCGGGGTGCACTTTCATAACAAAAACCTGTTGGCCCAAGCGCTTACGCATCGCTCTGCCATGCACGAACGCGGTCGTCATGGCCACAACGAACGTCTCGAGTTTTTGGGTGATGCAGTTTTACAGATGATCACAACTGAGTACCTGTTTCATGTTAGTGACAAACCCGAAGGCGAGCTGACCAACTGGCGTTCGGCGCTGGTGCAAGGCAATCATCTGTCGCAAGTAGCACACGAGCTCAAGTTGGGAGAATACATCTTTATGAGCCGTGGCGAAGAAGCCTCTGGCGGCCGCATGAAAGATTCCACTCTTGCCGATGCCGTGGAAGCGTTTATCGGTGCTGCGTATTTAGACCAAGGCTTGGAAGTAGCTAAAACATTTGTCCATCAGTTCATTCTGGCCCACCTCAAAAATCTTTTGGCTCAAGGCAAACACAAGGACGAGAAGAGTTTATTGCAAGAAATGGCGCAGGAGAAAACAGGCATAACGCCAACCTACGATACCATCGATGAAACAGGTCCAGATCACCTGAAAACGTTCACGTGTGCCGTTTTTATCGGCGAAGAGCAGATAGCGACTGGTGCTGGCAATACCAAGCAAAAAGCTGAGCAGAGTGCGGCAAAAGAGGCACTGAAGGTGAAGGGATGGAAGAAATAAGGACTCAGAAGACTCAGAGGACTCAAAAGACTCAAAGGAAAGAAGAATATCCGCAGTCGGGACCCTTCGATTCGCTCAGTGCAAGCGCAGCGTTTCGGTTCTTGTTCAAAGAGAAGGGTTATTTGAAAATCGCTATACTACAAACAAATAGTTCGTAGCGCAGGTTCCGTAACCTGCGCGGTCCAGCGAGATTGTCGAATCTCGCCTGCTATTCTCGTTGAGAATTTATAACAAAAAATCGCCGTGGGGCGGCGATTGTCTGGTTAGAAGAAAATGTCGAGTTCGATCATCTTCTCCCAAGCCATGATCCATGTCCCTGTTGCTGCGAGTCCGTTGAGACTGCGCATAGTAAGGATCAGGCTATTTTCTTTTTTACTTGCCACGACATCGGCCTTGATCTCACTGCCTCGGGTCATAATGCACGAAGGAGGGCTATCGTGCACGATCCAAATTCCATTTCCAGTATCGCGGAACCATTCTTTATTTTCGCCCACTTCCTCGATCACCAGATGCGCTCGCACGAAGGTAATCGGGCAATCGACTCCAATAGAAATCCGAGTGAGTTGCTTGGCGTATCCGGCACTCCGGACGTATGTGTAGGCAGTTTGAACGTCTTCGCCTGCAACTGGACGAAGACACAGAGTGTCTTTGATAGCATCGAGACTTGCAATCTGTTGGCCGTTATCTCGTTGTGTAGTCACGAATGGGGGGTTGAACGACATAATTTCTTCTCTCCCCACGGCATCCTCTTTCTTTCTGCGCCCCACGCAGATTGAAAGATTCAACCGAGCATGTGGTGGGCACCTCTGGCATCGCACAAGGCGATGCCTAAAAAAGAGGATGGATAGGGAATGATGGTATGTAAAAGAACGAGCGTGCTATTGTAAGAGCATTCTCGTTTTATGCAAGTTTTCCAATAAAAAAGCCTGTAATAACACTAGTATAAGATCAAAACTAGGATTCAAGAAAGATAGTAATTACCCCATCTTGATCTCGATGCTGACGCCCGATGGCAAGCTCAAGTTCTGCAGAGCATCGACAGTCTTGAGAGTTGTTTCGTTCAAGTCGATCAAGCGACGGTGAATGCGCATTTCGAACTGATCGCGTGCGTCTTTGTGAACGAACGTCGAGCGGTTGACTGTAAACTTCTTGATCTTCGTTGGTAGGGGAATAGGACCATGAACTACCGCACCAGTGCGGATAGCAGTGTCGACGATCTTCATGCTGGTCTCATCCAATACGTTATAGTCAAAAGCACTCAAGCGAATGCGGATTCCTTTAATTTTAGATGATGTGTCTGCCTTGGCAGATGTTGTTTCCTCTCCCTTGGCTTTGTCAGCTTTCGTAGCGCGAGAAGTTTTTGGCTTCTTGGTATCTTCAGACGACATATCGTCTTCGTGCTTGGTTACTTTCTTTTTTGTGACTGCGCTCATGGGAGATGGTGGGAAAGAACTGGGGGATTAAATGGCGGTACAGACAGATAATTATCTGTCTGTACCGCCAGTGTATTACTTGCTGATTTTTGTGACAACTCCTGCTCCGACTGTGCGGCCACCTTCGCGGATAGCGAAGCGTGTACCAACGTCGATAGCGACTGGAGCACCGAGAGTGACGTTGAATTTGACGTTGTCACCTGGCATCACCATTTCTACGCCGTCTGGCAGAACAACAGAACCGGTTACGTCTGTCGTGCGGACGTAGAACTGTGGCTTGTATCCCTTGAAGAATGGAGTGTGGCGACCGCCTTCCTCTTTTGTAAGAATGAAGACTTCGGCCTCGAACTCTGTGTGTGGCTTGATCGAACCTGGCTTGGCCAATACCTGACCGCGCTCGATATCCTCGCGCTCAATACCACGGAGGAGAAGACCGGCGTTGTCTCCGGCCATACCGGAATCAAGCTGCTTGTGGAACATTTCGACACCCGTGATAACGGACTTGCGTGTCTCGCGGATACCAACGATTTCAACTTCGTCGTTGATGTTCACTTTACCCTGTTCGATACGACCTGTAGCAACAGTACCACGACCCTTGATCGAGAAGACGTCTTCAACCGACATAAGGAATGGCTTGTCTACTTCGCGCTTAGGATCTGGAACATAGGAATCGAGAGTCGTGAGAAGTTCCTTGAGCTTAGCAATGCTATCAGCGTCGCCTTCAACAGCCTTCAGAGCGGAGCCCTTGATGATAGGTGTTGTGTCGCCTGGATAACCATACTTCGTGAGAAGTTCGCGGATTTCCATTTCGACCAAGTCGACGAGTTCTGGGTCCTTCACCATGTCGATCTTGTTCATGAAGACGACGATGTAAGGAACGTTCACCTGACGAGCGAGCAGGATGTGCTCACGAGTCTGTGGCATCGGGCCGTCAGCAGCAGATACAACGAGGATAGCTGCATCCATTTGAGCAGCACCTGTGATCATGTTCTTGACGTAGTCGGCGTGACCTGGACAGTCAACGTGTGCGTAGTGACGCTTTTCTGATTCGTACTCAACGTGAGCGGTGTTGATCGTGATTCCGCGTGCCTTTTCTTCTGGCGCGTTATCGATCTGATCGTATGCCTTCTTTTCACCTTCTGGAGAGAAGTTAATAGAAAGAGCTGCAGTAAGTGTCGTCTTACCGTGGTCGACGTGGCCGATCGTGCCCACGTTTACGTGAGTCTTAGAGCGGTCAAATTTCTTCTGATCTGCCATAGTGGTAGGGGAAAAAGAAGTGTGTAAATGCTATACGAGAATCGTAAGTCCGATGCATCGTATCTATCAAAGCCAAAATAGTCTAGAGAAGAAGGGAGGAGGAGTCAATACTCGGTCTGGGCTGGAAGAAGAGAATATGGCTTTTAGATAGAATGGAGAACTGAGAACGTAGAACGTGGAACAAAAATATAATTCCTACAACCTTCAGCAGCGCCCCTCCGTGGGCGCGGCGGTTGATCAATAATGTCTACAACTCGATTCAGGACCGCGCAGGTTGCGGAACCTGCGATGCGGGAAGATTTATATTTAACACACAAAACAAGCGCCAACTATGGCGCTTGTTTATTCTACGTTCTACATTCTCAGTTCTACGTTCTTATTTAGCCGTCTCCTCCACTCTCCTCTCGCGGATCACGTTCACGCGGATCACACCCGGATACGTCAGTTCGCCTTCAATTTTCTTGGCGATATCTTTGGCGAGTTTCTGTTGCTGTAAGTCATCGACTTTTCCGGCATCCACAAACACGCGGATTTCGCGGCCGGCAGAGATGGCGTAAGCTTTCGTGATACCTTCAAAGCTCTTGGCAGCATTTTCAAGATCCGTGAGGCGCTTGATGTACGCTTCCATCGATTCGCGGCGAGAGCCCGGACGAGCACCGGACACGGCATCAGCAGCGGCAACAATGAATGCTTCGGCGGAAGCGATGGGAATATCTTCGTGGTGAGCCGCTATACAGTGGATAACTTCTGGTCGTACTTTGAAGCGTTTGGCAATTTCGACACCAATTTCCACGTGTGTACCGGCAACTTCATGATCGAGCGCCTTGCCGATATCGTGTAGCAGACAGCCTTCCACGACAATCTGTGCGTCGGCACCAATCTCTTCGGCCATCATGCGGCCCATGTGCGCCATTTCAACGGAGTGCTTCAGAATATTCTGGCCGTAGCTGGTGCGGAAACGCAGACGACCGATAATTTTGAGTAAGTCTTGTGGGTATCCTGCAATACCGAGCTCTTCCACCGCGCGCTTGCCGAACTCAAGCATCATCTTCGCGACATCTTCTTTCACCTTATTAACGACCTCCTCTATACGTGCCGGCTGAATGCGTCCATCTTCGATCAATTTCTCCATCGAAAGTTTGGCAACATAGCGACGGACAAGATCGTAACCGGAAATAACAATTGCGCCTGGCGTGTCATCGATAATCACATCCACACCTGTTGCGGATTCGAAGGCGATAATATTGCGACCTTCCTTACCAATAATCTTTCCTTTCACTTCGTCCGATGGCAACTGGACGACAGTCGTTGTCGATTCGGACGCGACTTCGGATGCGTAGCGGTGGATCGCTTCGGCCAGCAAGTTCTTGGACTTCTCTTCCACTTCTTCGTGGGCTTCCTTCTTAAGCTCCTTAATCTGATTGGCAAAATGACTGGAGAATTCTTTCTCAAGCTCAACGGAGATCTGCTGCTTGGCTTCTTCCTGCGTGAGTTTGGCGACTTGTTCGAGTGCTTGGCGATGCTTCTGCGTGGATTCCTTCAATTCTTCCTGCATCTGCTTGGCGTCTTCCATTTGGTTTTCCAAGCGCTTGCGCTGATTTTCCACTTCAATCACTTTTTTATCGAGCTGCTTTTCCTTCTCCTCTATACGGGCAGCATCCTTCTGGATTTTGATTTCCTGTTCCTGCGCGTTGATTTTGGCAGCGGTAAGGATTTCCTTGGCCTGCGCTCTTGCTTCGGCTTCGCTGGTTTTCATGGCGCTGCGGACTTCGATCATTTTCACATTCAAGTCTTGCAGCTGACGCTCCTTTTCATTAATTTCTGTTTGGAGCGATGAGCTTATTTTCTTTCCTTTACTAAACCAGAACCAACCGACCAGGAGGCCAAGGAAGAGGCCAGCGAGGCCAACTAAGAACATAGAGAGAATATCGATAGGCATAAAACAAAGTGGGCAATAAATACAATTGCACTTTTATACGTCGATCCAGACTATTGTTTCAGATTTCTTGTACCGCTAAAGACTCTAGAAAAGCTAGAGAGAAGGAAATGCGGAGAGAGGAGCTACAGAAATGCATAGGTGAAACACGATCCAAATCAGGACGAAAAGTGATAGTAACTGCGCGACTTTACAGTAAATATTTTTCCAATGCGAGAGAAGACGCCAATTCTGCAGTATTTTTTTAGGGCTAAAAATAGTTCGAGCCCTAGTAAAAGGCAAAAATGAATCGGCTGAATTTGTGAAAAATCATGGTGAAAGAGTATCTGTGTTCTATTCTTCGGCAGAACGCATGAATGGGTCTAAAGCTAGATGAAAAACCTATTTTTTGGCTTTCGTTCGGTGTGTACGTGTATTTTCAAACACAAGAGCACATGTTTGGATAGAGTAATGAAGAAAGCATTCCTTATCATCGCCTTTTTTGCCCTATGGAAGCCATTTCCATCTTTTGCCAAACCTGTCATCAGCGAAGTCATGTGGATGGGTTCCGACCGATCGACTGCCGATGAATGGCTGGAAATTGCTGGTACCTCCTGCGATAGCGCAGATGCAGCTTGCCTGCAGTCACCAGATCATCGTACATCCATAAGTGAGTGGAGTGTGACATACCTTGATTCCAAGGGAGTAGAGAAAGTAATGGTGCGCTTTGCAACCGGTGCCACCATCGGCTCCGGGCAATATCTGGTGATTGCCAACTGGCATGCCGACCAGTCGCGCCTGGAAAAAGAGGCATTTATGACGAGTACAGCGGTTTCCATTCCCAATACCAAATTACTGTTACGCATACGTAATGCCAGTGGAGCGATTATGGACGAAGTAGATGATGGAGTGGGCGCGCCTTTTGCTGGCGACAATCCGTCTGGAAGCGGCTCAAAGGCCAGCATGGAGCGGATTAGTATGTTTGGAGAGGGGGCGGACAAGGCTAATTGGCGTTCTGCAACTGCCAGTCGCGGATTCGATAGTGGCCCAGCCATTTTTGGTACACCTGGTTTTTCTGCTGATTCCGGCGATCTGTTTGTGCCACCTCTTCCACCGCTCCCCGTACCCGTAGAGGCAACTCTACTACGTGGCTATGTTGGCAGCGGATCGCTGCTTATAGGCTGGAAGCCGAGTACCACTGAGGATCTCTCGGCGCAGAAAGTCACCATTATCGTTGGCGATCAATTGCTGTTCTCGCAAATGCTCCCCGCAACGCAGTCGACGCTGGTATTACCACTCATTATATCTGCTCCTCCAGACAGTTATCGTGTTCTCTTACAGTCACTCGGCAGTGCTGGAGGCGCGTCTGAAGGCATTACAGTATTGGCACAGTCCTTACCACCTGTCTTTATCAGTGAGGTATTGGCAGATCCGGTTGGGACAGATACGCAGCGCGAATGGATAGAAATTGCGAACACTTCTACAGGAAGTATCGATCTCTCTGGCTGGACTTTGACAGTGAGTCGTTCATCGAAGATGTACGCCTTCGATTCAATCAGCCTTCCGCCTCAGTCTTTCGTATCGTTTCGTCGCGCGCAGACAGGATTGATCCTCAGTAATAGTGGAGCAACGCTCTCGCTCTTCGATGCAACTGGGCTGCCAATCGATACGTTTTCGTATAGCGGTATAGCTCCAGGCGTGAGTGCCGGGCGCCTCAGTTGGACTGCATATCCGCAGCCGCTGTGTAAACCTACCGAAAGTATTGCAAATACATCGGATGATATCGATCCGCAAATTGTGGTGCAGTCGGGCAAGACCGAAGACTACGAAAAAGTAACACTCAATTTGGCATTAACGAGTGAAAGTGACTCTCTTAAAAGTGCGGTTTGCCACTGGAAATTTTCGGATGGCTTTACCAGCACCAGCTGCAATCCGCCATCGCATACCATTCGAAACGTTGGCTTACATACTATAAAAGTCGAGGTGCAAACATACTGTGGTACCACAATAGAACGAACACTTACGGTCACGGTTTTACCTTCGGGCGGAGGAGCTGTCCGACGTGTCGTACCTGCTTTAAAAACCAAGAAAGAAATAGTAACTTCTCCGACCTGTCAGCCTACTACTTTTACCGGCGTTACCATTACGGAATTGAAAGCAATTCAGACAGGCAAGCAGGCGAGTGACGGTTGGATCGAGCTTTCGAATACGACCGAAATTCCTGTACAACTCTGTGGCTGGAAACTTCAAACGCAAACAGGGAGTAGTATGTTACTAGACGACTTGATCGTCGCACCAAAAAGCTATGCCGTTGTTCCTGTTGCAACCAAATCCAAGCAATTGCGCTCCGAAAGTGGCGCCATTATTCTCTTTGCTCCTCATCCTTTTTCGTCGCCTGGAAATTTAGAATGGCGCGCCTCTTCTGGTGCACTGAGCGTTCAGGCTCAGTCTATTCGATATAAAAAAGCCAAACCCAACATGTCATTCGCCTGGTCAAAGGCCTATAGGGGATTTTATTGGACGCCTGTTATGACGCCCGGCACAAAGAACGATGAATACGTACTTTCTGTGCCTCCGGCAGATTTTGAGGGAGATAATGGGTTACTGAAAGCAGAGGTGAAAGTTCTGTCTGTGATTAGCGGCGATACGCTGGATGTTGCCTTGCCGACCGGAATGAAAATACAAGGAATGTCTCGTATCCGGGTTCGTCTTATCGGCATCGATGCACCGGAAATGTACAATCCTTCTGAGCTAATCCATCTGTATGCCCGCAGAGCATATAAGTTCCTTTTAGCCCTAATAGATAATAAAAATATTGTTCTAAAAATTGATACAAAGAAGATTGATGGCGCGGGGAAAACTCTTGCCTATGCGCAGTTACTAGATGGTACTTCTGTTCATGAAAAATTACTGAGTGAAGGCATGGCCTATACGTATCGACCATTTCCCTTTGCGGATCAGGATATCTATCAATTAGCGCAGTCCAAAGCTAAAGCACAAGGAAAGGGCATTTGGTCCAATACCATGCTCGTAAGCTACTTTTCTGACTTGGAAAACAAGAACACATATGCGGGTATAAGCCCAGTAATAAATAGTACTTTATTGGCTTATGGCAGGGCTGATGTAAGTATTTCCGAAGTGTATTCTAGCCCCCTTAAAGAGTCTCCAGATTGCGAGTGGTGTATCAAGGAATGGATAGAGCTGGAAAACACCTCAGATGAGGCTATAGATACAACTGGCTGGATGCTGCAAATGAATGCCGGGAAGCCGAAAGCAATAAGTTTAGAAGTAATCGAACCTCATGATTTTGCGCTAATCGATATAACAGAGATGAAAATGCATTTGGCCAATAAAGGTGGCACAGCACAGCTGCTCGACAGTGAGAAAAATATAGTCGCAAAAGCTGTATTCGAGTCTTCCAAAGCCGGACAGTCCATATTCTATATTTCCTCTACCAATAGGGCTGAATCAGACAATAATGCATCGCGGGTATGTGTTAGTGATCTGCCTACTCCAGGTACCAAGAATATTTGTCGACAAAAGACGAAGCCAGCTAAGGTGGCTACAGTCAAAAAGAAGGCAGCTCCTAAGGCAAAAAAAGCTGTAAAAGTGACCAAAAAGAAGGCTGCAGCAAAGGAATTTGTGAAAAATGAGCTGTCGGAGGTCGAGAAACTGGCAAAAGTGGGGTTTATAAACACTGCTCAATCCAATCTTTGGGCTACCAATACACTTATTATTTTATCGGGCATGCTTATTGTTGTCCTGAGCGTGTTTGTTATATGGATAGTGAAAAGATGGAAAAATTGACATAAATTAAATTAAGTTGTAATATAAATTTAGGCTGCTCATTTACTACATGGGCACGTTACTTCACAGGTCGGTTCGAAAACCGACTACTACACGTTGCGGCTAAGCCGCAGAAGGAATTCGGATGAGCATTTCAGCTTTTGGTCTAGTTGTTTTTTTCGCCTGCGTCCTCGCTGTCTACATCATCATCGACAAGGCGATCCTTGGTCACTTTCGCAAGAAGGAGATCGCCGCCATCCCTGAAGGTCAATTCGGAAGCCAGAAATGGCTCATCATGTGGACGGTCATCGTCACGTTGGCCGTGGCTTGGAATCCGGTCGGTCTCAAGGTCGGATCATGGCTTTCGATTCAATTCGGCATTTTATATCGAGACGTGGAGGCAGTTATTAACGCTCCTGCTGCCGTAGCAGCCGTTCCAGTGGGTCCACCGACGGCGTTGCCGACTGTTGGCGCTACTACGCCTGCGTCTACGGCTTTGGCTCCTGTTGCCGTTATAAACAAAAGCATGTGGACCGTCGGTACAGACGGTCTCATTACTTTCAACCCGCCTCCAAGCGGATGGAAATGGATGGTGCGTGCCAATAGTAGCACTCCCCCGTTTGAACCCCCTCCAGGCTTCGGCTTGCTCGGGGCATCGAACGCGGAAGTCTACTTGCAGTCAGTCGCAGATCCGACGAAGGTCACAACTGCCCTCTGGTTGAAGTAACTCGCTTATGCATCGAGCGGCCAAAAGGCCAGAGCGAAAGCTCTGGCCTTAGGTTTATTGAATGTGTAGAAACAAGAATCAGCTAGTTAAACAGTCATCGATTAATTAATCGGAATTGTATGGTCTGCGGATCGAGTTGCAAGCCCCGGCTTGGTTATAGTGAGTGTTACTTTTGCGGTATCATATCGATAACTTGGATTCAGTGTAGATCTTTCTAAGGCTATTTCCGCATTAGTAAGAGCAACGAGATTTCTAAAGGTTGTAGATCCTGCAGGAACAGTAAGAGTTTTTGTCGGGAATGTCTTTGGAGCAGGAGGAGGTGCTATAGGAGGTGAGCCAGTAATAAGAGTTGGCACGAGAGTAACGGCAACTTCATATTTGCGGCCTTCCAACAGAGGTTGAATAGGATCAATACCCAGATCTACCACAATATCATTTGTTGCATTTTTGTGAGCATTTAATGTTTGCTGTAAAGCAGTCATACGCACTATTTCTAATGCATAAGCTGGTCCATCTGGATTCTCCCAGTCACGCATTTCTTTCATATCTGTGGCATCTATACTTAGCAATTCCATAAGCGGAATGAGCAGGGCAATGCCTTGGCTGTAGCTCTGATTATTACGCAGTCTTTCAGCCTCATTGTTACCAAGCGCGTCCCAAGTCGTATACATTTGATAAGCTGTAGAATTAATCTTCGCTTTCAGGTCTGGCACCAGTGTTGGATTAAGCAAGCTAGCAAGGGCCAAATCACGAACGTGATTCACTGCTTTCATGCGATTCGATTCGTCTTCGAAATCCAGGCTGTCGATTTCTACTGATGTAACAAATGGTTGGAACGCTGCTGCTAGCTGCTCACCGCTTTCCCACATGTTTGGAGAAATTGTTTGCTTACAGATATCATCAAAATACACATCGAATTCTCGAGCTAAATTATCTTCTTCTATGCTTGTAGTCGATCGATTGTTTTTCGCATCAAGAATATCATTTGCTGTTCCTGCTTTTTGCGTGACAAGCATCGACAGAGCAAGAGAGTTCGTGCATTTTTGTGCAAAGTACTGTTCCATGCGCGCAATTCTCTCTGTGTATCCAAGCTGTTCAAGTGATGTTTGTACTTGAGCTCTTGCTTTTGCCGCGTCTCCAGCAAACAATCCGAGAATGATTGGCGATGAATCGACAATTTTCCTTGCCTGCGTCTTTGTATCGCGAAGTTCTTTGAATCGTACATCGTACACATCCATTTTCTGTTGTAACTTTGGAAGGCCTGCGCCATTGAGGCTGTTGAGAGATGCAGTGCCCGTACGTTCTGTAAGTAAGGCTTTTACGCTTTGAATATCAACGACATTCACATTGAAATTGCTGGCGACTGTGACGATATTTCGATTGATAAAACTGGTCAGATTATCGAGAGCAGTACTTAACGTAAAGGTTGCTCTCGAGCCGATCATCATTTCGATATCAGCTGACGTTGTTGGAGGTGTATCACGCAGAATGCTGAGAAGAATCGCGTATTTGAATTTTTCAACAGTTTGCAAAATAGCTGGGAGCGATTCGCCGCTTTTGCGAATATCGTTAAATTGAGTAAGTAACAATGCTTTTGCACCTGGTTCCAATTTGAGCTCAGCTTCGCAGCGACCTAAGAAAGCCGTGTAATCTAGCGCAATTGCTCCGGTATCGGATAGCAGTGCATCAAGTTCTGGTTTTGTACGAGCAGTACGTACTGCATCCATCGCACGAAACTCTTCTGGCTTCTCTGCTTTTATGTCAGTTACTTTTTCTGCACCGTCGAGTCGTGGAACAGTTCGTGCAAGCGCAGCTTTCTGGAATTCTGTAATCAATTCCACAAACGTCATATCCTTATAGATAGGATTTTTTCGTGCCTCATTGAGCCCTTCGTATGCGATGTGGAGATACTGAGCCTTTTGCTCAGCACTTAAACTTTCGTACGAAGCTCGGTTGCCGCCGTTTTCGACAAAGGTATCGAGGTGGCTAGCAGTAGCAATATTATCTTCTATGCCACTACCGATTGTGTACATAACATGCAAAATGGCACTGCCTACTGCTTTTTTATTTGTTTTAAGTTCATTGAACATTTGCTCTCTCCCCGCACCTCCTAAATCTTGCGTAATAGTTTTCAAATGTTCGTAGAGTATTTTGCCTGCAGGATTGCGCATGTCTTTGCTAATTTGCAGTTCTCCTGTTAGTTCTCCAGCGCTCTCGTCAAAAGTAAAGGCATTTGCCATCACACCAATCTTTGCATTGGAAAGAGCACTGAATGCTGCGGCCGTAGGCTCGATATCTTGCTTAGCTTTGGATTTGAGGAAATTCGACATGACGGTCAATTTATCGATCTCCTTCTTTTTCGGTGCCAATATGCCAACTTTCTCGGCACCTGTTCGCACTTTTCCAAAGCTAAAAGTAGTAAATTGCTGTATGCCTGCTGCTATGTGATCGACAGCTTCTGTATCGCCTTTGAAGAGAGTGAGGTAACTCCAAGCTCCTAAGAGACTGATAGGGATAGCTTTGGCAAACCAGTTCTTGGATTTGAGCAACATAGCTGCAGCAACACCACCTGCAGCAATAAGACCGAACTGCATGCGTGGGTCTAAGTTGCGGAAATTATCCATGAAGGTCTGGCTTTCTTGTGCGAGCTTATCCAATTCAGCTCTTCCAGTCATTTTATTTCTTTTGGTTTGCGAAATTTCCATTGCCTGATGGTCTTCTAAATCTTTTTCACGCAACACAAGCTTCATGCCAGCCATAACGCCGGGTTGATCTAACAAACCTAGAAGCGCTGCACCCTTTAGCTCTCCGTTCTTGGAGGTTGCATAAATATGGGCGCTGTTTGTGGCATCGGGATCACTTTGCTTCAATTTATTATCCTCCACCCAGTGAAGATACTGGGTGATGAGTCTACCGCCTGCGACAGAGCCAGGATTGCGTTCGTATATTGTCATTTTTGCCAACTTCCAAGCAGTGTCTGCCTCGCTCAATGTACCCTTCTCTCCCACGAGCAATTTCAATGCCTGCTGGACAACCTTGAGATTATCGGGCTGGAAAAGATCATCAAAATGCGATCTAAAATCGACACTTGTCCGAACAGATGCAGGGAACGCGGCTTTAAGAAAGCCCTTCATCTCTAGCTTTCGCTGATCAATCGTCAGATGCTTCATGCGCTCCTCTGGACCATGAGTTGCAGAAAGAGGCGTGTCATCTTTTGGTGCTGTTAAAAAGTCTGGATGGGTCAAGGCATTGATCCATTCAATTTCATTCTTATGCCTTAACTCCATTTCTTTGCGCTGAGCGATTCTATCTGTTTTCAGTTTGATGGCATTCGTTACAGTATTGACTGCACTGTTGATAGGGCCTGGACTTGGATCTGGGGAACGTAATATACCGAAACACAACCGTTGCTCACGGGTGTATGTTTCAGCCTGGAATGAAAATTGATAATGGTGCATGTGTATGTGTGTGGATTGTATGTTTAGTCTTCATCTCCATCGCCATCACTGCCTTCTCCGCTACTTCTATGACTATCATGAGAATGCGAGTCGATCCCTCCTTTATTGCGACGCGCGTAGTAATTTCCTGCCAAATACCCTCCTGCTCCCCAGATAAGCGGCGCAACCGCGACACCTGGTGCAAAGAAATTTGACAGAATAAGTGCACCGACAGCAGCGCCACCTACGCCATACTTAGTAGGCTTCAGATTTTTCAATTGCCTGCCGGCAAACTTACTGGTTGTTTTCCAAGTTTTTTCTGCCAGAGCCTGCATTTTACCTAGGCTCCAGCCTGTAATGGTAAGAGGTGATAAGACGAGTTTTTTTGCCCCTGTTCCAATAAACTGCGCTCCTTCGAGTGTTGTTCCAGCAAGTCTGCCTAACATAGTTTTGTATTCCTTATTTTTTTGACCTAACGCTCGTTCCCGTGCACGTTTAATGGCACCAATTGCAGTGAGTCCTAAAATGCCGCCTGCCCATGGAGTCAGATAGGCCGGAAGAACAGTGCTTAAGCCTGTGTAGTTAGCGATGTTAGTTGAAACACTAGAGATGGCTGGTGGAATTGCTTTTAAGATAGGAACATTTGTTGCAAGAGTGTTCATAATACTTCCGGCACCGTTCAATAGGTACGAGCCTCCATTAATCACTCCATGCGTCACTGCACCAAGAATCGGTGTATTCATGACGGTGTTATAACTGGTTGTTGCAAGAGGTCCTGCATTTGCTAATACGCCACTTCCAAGTACGCCAAGACCAACGGTTGCAGCGGCAACACTTTTTACAGGATGTGCTTTTACCCAATTTACGACACCTTCTTTTTCAGGAGATGAACCACCGCCAGAATTGTTAGGCGGAGGAGGGGTTACAGCTGGTGTAGAAGTTGTTGCAGCCGGAGCAGCAGGATTTTCTTGAAGATGGGTTCGCATTTCGTTAATTGATGGACTAACGTCAACATGCTTTAAGCCACTGCGATGCACAGGATTCAGAGAGTCCACTACATTCTGTTTGAAATCAGTTTTTACATTCGAAGGAAGTGAATTTGTAATCTGTTTGAGCTTTACTAAATCACTATGAGCCTGATCTTTTCGTGTGGAGATTATTTTCTTCTGGCCAGTTTTACCCATTGCTGCAAGCAGCGCGTCACGCGTTGTGCGCGATACATCATTTGTTTGTGAATTAATCTGTTTGCCCAGGCTTACAGCGACACCTGGGTGCGCTGATAATTCCTCAAATGTTTTTTTGTGTAGAGCCATAAAAATCTTACTATTATACCTGAAAATTGAATTATTGCCAAATCATGAATTAGTACCTGTGAGCAATTGTTGTAAAAAAATACGAAAAATGCTATAATAGATATAATAGAAATTCAAAAACAAAAAAAATGCACTCATACAATCAATTCATCGGAAAAAATTGGATCGATCGTGAGCATCGATTCTGCTTTCAGGGACTTGGCGAAACGCCAGGAGTACATGTGCCAAGAGGCGAAACAGATGGTGGTTCTATCTATTCCGATCCTCCAACAGTAGACAACAAGAAAGTGGAAACAGGTAAAAAAGATGAGGAAACAGAGTCGGATGTTGACCCTCGCGACGCATTAAAAGATCTCCGACAAATCCTTAAGTTGCCTGGTTCCAAAGAAAGAAAAATCTCCGCGCTGCGCGGCTTCATTGGTCGTCGCACCAATGAATTAAATCTCTTCATCGATCGGCAGCGCTTTCGTTTACAGCAGACAAATTGGCAGATGACAAAAGGGGAGCATGGAAGATTTACGAATCAAATCAAAAGTGCACAGCGTGATATTTTTACCGCGCAGTCGCATCTGTTTCATTTATCGGGTGGCCAGTATGGCAAACAGACAACGCTTGGTCCTCAATCCCCAAATGACCGCAGCGACGAGGAAAGAGAATCCAGTCAGGCAAGTATCAATCGCAATATAGCTCTCAATAAAGCATATAAGGCCAAAGAAGAATTGAATCTCAGAGTACAAAACCATGCATCGAGACAGGTGAGAAATTATATCGAAGAATCGTTACCGACGAATTCACCTCTGCGTGGCCCCGATGGCAAAGTGCATATTCCAAGCCAATTACAGGAAAAAATGGATCGATCGAAACGCAAGCGCGCTGCATTGGACGCTGCTCCCAATGGGATCATTTCACGTGATGTTTTGGGTACCTCGGCCATTGCTGACTATTCCGATGCACAAATTTATCGCAGTGTTCAAGCCAAGCATGCGCAGGACAACGCGGCTATGAATCAGCGCGGAAGGGATATCGAAGCGAATCGCGCAGTTGCCGAAAATAATGCTTACGTCGAACAGGTGCGCGCTCTTGGCGAAAGCGTTCAGTATCCGGCGCTCGGCAAGACATTTGCCAAGAATCCAACCATGATGAAAGTGCTGAGCAGCCTGCATGCCGTGCATATGAAGCTGGTGGAGGATGCCAATAAGGGTGCACTCGTTGCCATGCCGCAGTCTTCGCAGGGACGCATAGAAGACATGCGTCTGGCAATTCAGGCGGTTCAGGCTTTGGCGTCGTCGCCGGCATTGCTCGCAGTTCATCAGCAGAACATGCAGAATAATCCGCGCCCGACAGGGTATTTGACGGCGCTCGGGAGCCAGATACGAAGCGGGGAAGTAGTTGTCGAGAAAGCAGTCGATAGTACGAGCGGCGCAGTAACAACAGGCGCAGGCATTGTTGCTGACTCGGCAGCAAGCGTCAAAAAAAATAATAGTACAACAAAGAAAGCAGCAAAGAGCGAGACGCCTCCTGCGTCGACAGAGCCGCACGAACCTTCTTATCAGCCAGCCACGAGCGCAAATACGCTTGATTCTGAGGAACCAGCTGTTACCACATCACCAGCAGTATCGCGCACACGTCAGGCGGCGAGGGATTATGCAGACAGGCTGTCAGACAATTCCTTCCGTTACGATGCCGGCCAGAGAAAGGATGGAGCGCAGATGCTCGATGCCTTAAACCGGTTGGCCGACGATGACGACAGGCAGTCTGCCCTGCTTGAAAGCGCCAATATTCAAAATGAAAGCGGCCCTGTTCTGCGGGAACTGTCGGTCGATATGCCGGGCACGAATCCCTATAGCGCCATTACCATCACCGTACCGGACAACCTGAGCAAGTTTCGCAACAACAAGATTACGTATCAGCCAAACAAATCGCCGCCGATTGATAACTACAGTATCGATACCTTACGCAATGCCGGCATCATTTTGGAGTCGGAGGCTATGAGCAGCGGCAAAATCGGTGCAGTGAACGTGAAATTCACAAAGCCGGGGACGTATATTATTGATACGGCAGATGCCTTTACGAGCAAGCAAGAAAGAATGCAGCCTGTGTATGTTTTGCCAGAAGGGGATACTTTGCTGATGAACGAAGCCAAAACAAGCGAGCAAGTAAAAGACAGATGGGGATTGCTGGAAAGTGGCAGTCAATATACGAGAGAGGGTACAAAGTATTTCTTTAACTATTATTTTGATACCGCTCGCCAAACCCTGTTTGCTCATTCTGCGCTTCCGGATACGTACTATGCTTACAGTATGCCAAAACAGCAGTGGGTACGAGTACCTGCTCCGGCTGCACAAGTGCAGGAGGCTGCAGCTGTAGATAGTGGCGCTTCAGAGAAGCCAGATACAGAGCTAGCAAGTTTACGCATGGAAACAAAAAATGATGCAAAGAAGCTGGAGAAAATGACTGAGGCTGTAACAACAAAAAAAGATACCATTGATCCAGCTAAATTAGACGCATTGCTCGATGCAGTTACCGCACTTAAAGAAAAGATGGATAATACTGCCGCAAGAATTGAAGTATTGGAAAAGCGTCAGACAAACTAAGTATCTTCACGGCTAGCAGATCTTGTGACATGATTTTTTTATAAGTTTTTAAATTTGAATAAAGCAAACATGCAAAGACCGCCTCCCCCGAAGGGAGAGGCGGCGGTTGCTGTGGAGGCTTTAGCGGCAGTAGTACCAGTTTCTCCCGCCGTCGGAGGAATAAATCCTCTGCCCGCAGGAATCAACGTTATAGATTACCGCAGCCGCCGGGGGCGGCGGAAGCGGCCTCGCCGTTTCGGGCGAGGTGGGGGGCGGAATTCGCACGACAGTCGGATGGGCTTCGAGCTTGCCAACACGCTTGTCGAGCGAGTCGACTCTTTCACCAAGGTCACTAACAGCCTGGGTGATGGCGTCGAGCTTTTGGTTCACGGACCGCATGGAGCGGTCCACGTCCACCGCCTTGACGGCGGCAGAAGGGGCATAAACCGTTTTGCCGAATTTAATTTGATTCAGGAGGTCCCAAGTGGGTTTCGCCACCTTGCTCTTCTTCCCGAGCTTGCTCCTTTTCGGGAGTTTGAGCGGGGCGATCAGCGTGACTTCGAACTCCTCACCGGCGCTGAGCGTCGTTTCGGAGATCGCTTCTTCGTCATCGATCGTCGTGCCGAGGGGCACTTCGATGTCCTCGCTGGGGGTGACGATGAGAAAGGAGCCGGCCGTGATGGTGATCTCTTTCGTGGTCGTGAAAGAGGTCTTGAGCTCCACCATACGGTTGCTTGCTGCAGCCGGCGAGACTGGCGGGGAGCTGCCCTGGCCCAGGGCGGCGGAGTTCATGCCGATCAGGACGGTCAGAGCCAGCAGGGTCGTGAGGCGCATGTGAATCTGCTTTCTGCCCGCTTAGCGGGCAAGAAAAGGTTGTGCGACGGATGCTCTCCGTCGCAAGTATCGCTTCCCCGACGTTGGGGGTGCGACGGTACGCGGCAGAAGACAATCGATCGTTTTGTCCTCCACAGCGTCCCACACATTACATGTGCAGGATTGTATGGAGGACGCGATGCTTTCAAAGATCAACTACACATCAAATCGTAATGCGTAATATACAATACTATATAAATTATGTCAAGTATCAAAAGAGCAAGTTTAACGCAGTCTGGAAGCCAAAAAACAAGAATTTAGTATAATCTCTCAAATAAGTAGTCAAAAACGCCTGCTTTTATGATTTTCGTGTTTTGCCCCCTTTTCCACCCAGCTCTCTTTCTGTACACTCTCGTCAATTTGCCAGTCTACCGGCACTATCCCCATCATCACCCTATGGCTCAACTCATTCTCTCGGACGGAACCACCTTTAGCGGAGAATCATTTGGTGCAGAGGTGGATACAGACGGCGAGGTGGTGTTTTCGACCAACATGGCCGGCTACCCGGAATCCATGACCGACCCGAGTTTTAAGGGTCAGATTCTGGTTTTCACGTATCCGCTGATTGGCAATTACGGCGTGCCGAGCGCGGAGCTCAATGAATGGGGTTTTAGCAAGAATTTCGAGAGTGAATCTATTCATGTCCGAGCGATTATTGTCGCGCAGGAAAGCCGCGATTTTAGTCACTTTGCGGCTGTCAGTTCGCTACACGAATGGATGAAGCATCATAATATTCCCGGTATTTCCGGCATCGATACGCGTGCACTTACGAAGAAATTACGTGAGCATGGGGTGATGTTGGGGGCGATTTTGCAGAGCCGAAAGGACTCAGAAGACTCAAAGGACTCAAAAGACTCAGAGGAAATGGGAGTAATTGGCCACACGGATTCGGTGCCAACAATTATTGATCCAAATGTGGATAATCTGGTGGCTGAGGTTAGCTGCAAAGAAGTAATCACGTACGAACCTGCCAATGCAGATGCTTCGACTCCGACTATTCTTGCCTATGACTGCGGCATGAAGCGAAATATATTGCGCAGCTGGCTTAAAAGGGGAGTGCGCGTGCACCGTGTGCCGTGGAACTACGATGTATCGACTAGTAAATTGCAGTTCGATGGCTTGTTTGTGAGCAACGGTCCTGGCGATCCAAAAATGTGCAAAGAGACGATTGCAGCCATGAAATGGGCGGTCGATAAAGGCATTCCAACTTTTGGTATTTGTCTTGGCAATCAGCTTCTCGCACTCGCTATCGGCGGCGACACGTATAAATTAAAATACGGACACCGCGGCGCGAATCAGCCGTGCATCGATACCGAAACCAAACGCTGCATTATCACCAGCCAAAATCACGGTTTCGTGGTCGATGAAAAGAAGTTGCCCAAAGGATGGAAAGTGTGGTTTACGAATGCGAATGACGGGACAGTCGAAGGTATTAAGCACGAAAGCGGCAAATTCTTCTCGGTCCAGTTTCATCCAGAAGCAACACCAGGTCCGGAAGATGCGAATTATTTGTTTGATGAGTTTTTGAAGGTTCTTGGAAAAAATTAAATAGTAACTTGAGAGCGGCTTTTCTAGCCGCGGCCCCTCACCCCCGGCCCCTCTCCTCGCTAAAGCGAGTGAGAGGGGAGCTCGAATAAATAGAGACTTAGATTGGATCTGGATTATTATGGCAAAATTTTACATGTTTTTTTGAATGTCCTTCTCCCCAGCGAAGCGGGAGAAGGTGGCCGTAGGCCGGATGAGGGGCTACAATCCCTCCATGCCAGTCATCGCTTACACCACCATCTGCACCCACAAATCCCTCGTCGCACCGAACGTGTACGAACTGCGCTTTACCAAGCCCGAAGGCTTCGCCTTCAAAGCCGGACAATTTGTGCTGTGGGATGTTCCACTCATCGATAATCCGAAAGATATTCAGCCACGTGCGTATTCCATTGCCTCGACGCCAGCCGAATCCGATCTGCTTTTTTCCATCAAGTTAAAAGAAGGCGGACGAGCGAGTGTGTGGATCGAGCAGCAGTTGAAGGTAGGGGATAGCGTGATTATGAAAGGTCCGTTCGGTTTATTCACCGTCGATCCGACCAGTACGAAAAAATTGGTACTCATGGCAACAGGAGCCGGCATCGCACCGTTTCGTGCGCATGTGAAGTGGCTTTTGGAAGACCAAAAATCCAATCGACCGGTTCATCTGTATTTCGGAGTGCGCAATCAGACTGATTTTTTCTGGCTCGATACATTTTCTGCCTTAGCTGCCAAACATGCGCATTTTCATTTTTATCCCTGCTTATCGGGAGACGATGCATCATGGATCGGTGATCGTGGGCGCGTGCAGCAAGTCTTTGAAAAAACTCTGCTCGATCGTTCTGAGATGAAACTCTACGTCTGCGGCGCACCGGAAATGGTTTCCGACATCAAAAAAATGGCATTGGAGAAATGGGGAATGGAGAAAAAAGATTTACATGTGGAAGGATATATTTAGCGTATAGCTTCTTAGCTAATTAGCTTTTAGGTAATCATATGAGGAGCGGGATGCTTCCCGCGTAGGTATATCGTACTTCGTAATTCGCACGTCGTAATTCGTTTTCAAGTTCTTTTAAAGTCGCACCTCACCTCGCTGAATCATTTCTAAGAGCGCCGGATACCACTCTTTTTCCAGTTCCTGCACACGAATACGCAGCGCGTCGGCAGAATCATCAGCAAGCACTGGGCATTGTTTTTGCATGAGTATTTTTCCTGTATCGACCTCTTCTTCCACTATGTGCAAGCTGATGCCAGATTCTGTTTCTTTGGCTTGTAAAACGGCTTCATGTACGTGCTTTCCGTACATGCCCTTGCCGCCGTATTTTGGCAGGAGTGACGGATGTACATTGATGATGTGGCCACGAAACTGCATCAGAAAAACTGGTGACAGAATATGGAGCCAGCCCATGAGCGCCACTATTGGTGTGCCACTTACTCCTGTGCGCGTCTGTAGTGTGCGAATAGCTGCTGTTAATCGCATATCATATTCTTCGGTTGGTTCATTTGCTTTATGGTCAATCACGATATGTGCGATGCCTGCAGCTTGCGCCTTAGCTATACATTCACGATCATCTTTGTCAGTAATCATCCCTAAGCATTTTGCCGTCAGCTTGCCGTTTTTCATAGCCTCGATGGTGGCTTGAAATGTCGTACCGCGCGATGAGCAAAGGACAATGAAGTTCATGGGAACATGGTACAGTAGGTAAGGTAGGTATAGTAAGTACAGTAGGTAAAAATTAACTACCTATCGCACATACCTTACCTACAATACTTACCTTACTTACATCGGAAACAAATCCTGTTCCTTCTCAATTCCCTCCACCCAGCCCGTCCATGCACTCAAATTAAAACCGTGATCGCGCACGATGCAGGCTGGAATCATTTGCCCTGCATTGCCCATCAGCATATTGGCTGCAGTCGCGAGCTGATCTGCAATTGCTTCGGTTGTAATGTGCAGTGGTTTGCCATGAATATCCTTCTTACCGTTTTGACTGATAAGCGGATCAATGCCGGAAACTGCGAGTGCGAAAGCCGTCACTCCCAAACGTCGAGGATGACAGCAGGAATCAGAAATAATCACCGCGATTTTTCCGTTCATGGATTGTTCAATCTTGGTACGCAATTTTTTTGCTGATGCAGCCGGATCCATCGGCCAGCCGATGGCGGTATTTTTTTCTACATTCGATTCATCGAGTCCGGCATTCGCCGTGAGAATTGTGCCGACTTCCATACCACTTGGTCGTAGTTCGGTAAGTAATGCGCCGGGGCAAGTATTAATCACGCTGCCGTTCATGCGGATCATTTCTTGAATCACCGCTTGGCAAAACGCTGGGCTGCGGCCGCAGGCGTGGCTGTATTCCTCTGCTTTCTTGGATGGCTTCATCGAAGTGAGATCGATACTTGTTCCTTCCGTAAGCGCGACAACTTTGGATGACACCACGAGAATATCGCCCGATTGAATTGAAATGTTCGATGAAAAGATGGAAGCGAGATTATCGCCGTTGCTCAGGATCGAAGTTTGGATCGGGAGTAATTGCATATCGTGAACTTACAATAGATTTCGCAATGTGTCATCCGCCCCTCACCCCCTAACCCCTCTCCTCGCTACGCGAGGCAGAGGGGAGCTTTAAATGTGATTGTTCGCAGTCATCAGTTGATTTTCCTTTTGCGCCAATCTTTGTCGCAGACTTTTGGCTTTTTGAAGAGCAAGAGGGAATTGATGAATGAGATTTATGTCTTAAATCATACTATAAGTCACCCCTCTCCTTGCTAAAGCAAGGAGAGGGGCCGGGGGTGAGGGGCGGCAGTGAGCGTTCGGACGGACGGGTCGAACCATGATACCGAAGTAATCCTTCAACTGCGCTCAGGATGACACACTGAATATCCAATTACCAATTTCATCTTTGGATAATAATTGATTAATAACTACTCGCTATCGATGATGCCAAGCTCGATACTCTGGAAACAGAACTTGAACTGCTGATTGCAGACGCTTCGCTCGTCCAGAATTTTGCGACTGCTTGTTTTTGCAGCAGGATCACCTGTGTCTCCTTGGTGCCATCCACAACATCCACGCTATGTACCGTAAGAGCAACGCTGTTAGTGGCAGTAGGACTTAAGAACGTAAAGCTCGACGGAACTTCTGGCAGGAGCATCTTCATGCCGGCTTTGGCAGGAAGCGTCCATCGCAGGAAGTTGTACTGGGTTTTGCTGCTCGTTACTTTATCGATGGTCGTATTAGTTACTTCTGTCCGATTCCAGTTATCTGGCAGGCTCACGTACACAGGAGAATTCGAGGTGTTTTCTAGGGACACTAGTCCAGCTGTGTTTTTACGCGCCAAGACAACAGTGAGCGAGGCGGGACCGTCGTGCTCGATACCGATAATCCGGTTGATCGGAGTTTTGGCGTCCGTTTTCTGGGTCGAAAAGCGCATGCGATCCACTAAGCCCAAACCGCTTAAAACAGCGATAGAGAGAACAGCAATCGTCAAATGCATACGAACATGCATACGTCTCTTGCGAGATGCAGCCGATGGACGTTTGAAAGACAAAAAGCCTTTTGTTCGCTTGCGTGGCATGATTGCATCGTATGCTAGCTGGAATACTGTTGATGTCGAGAGGAAGTGATGCGGATGAATTGCAAATGTATTGAATCACTGCGAAATGACACTCAGGCGCTACGGAAACCGACGAAACCAACGAGTCCAAGGAAACCAAGGAATGTTGATAATCTTTGGACTCGTTGGTTTCTTTGGAATCCTCGGTTTCCTTTTTTTTCACTAATAATCATTGCACGGAAAAGTTTCATCGTTGTATAGTGAAACAACTGCTTATTTCTGCTATACTAAGACTCTTATGGACTACAACCCTCACTCACTACACCAAATTCTCACTCGTATCCGCGAACAAATGCGTTGCCCACAGTGCGGCACGCGTGTGGCTGTGGATTTCCCGTCCATTAAGCTCGCGGGCGAGGACTTTGTGCTTTTACAACTTAAATGCGAGAGCTGCAATGCCTTCATCGTTTTGCACGTCAACTTAACCGACGGCAAGTCATCCGCTGTTCCTCACAACGAATCTGACGGCAAGCGCAATATTTCTTCGACTCTTCACTTAGATGAGCAGGAAATGAATACATTGCGATCGGCTTTGCAAACAAGCGGCGGTTCATTCGAGAAGTTATTCCAGAAAGTGCAAAGTGATGTAGCCGGTGGCGAGTTGCCAGGCGGTCCGTTGATGCTAGGGTAGGTCTTGTAGGTAAGGTAAGTACGGTAGGTATAGTAAGTAAGGTAGGTAATAATTTTCTACAATCTGCAGCCCCACGGGGTCCATTTTATGTATTGATTTCATCTGGCCGATGACGAATTACGAAGCACGCTTTAGTCGTACTTCGTAATTCGAGATTCGAGATTCGTAATTCTTCTCTGTCGCAATCAAAGCTACTACTTTTATTGCACAACTAAATCCCTACACCCCGTTGCTTGTGGCAGGGTTTTTACATCGGGAGGAATTGCATTGCCCTTCTCATCATATGGCACATTCACGCCAATCTTGAGAAAATAATAATCTCTGTTGATATTGTCTAGTACTTCCTCCGAGTACTCATATCGAGGAGCACTGAAAACAAACGGATACTTCGATTCGTATTGTATGGTCGCAGTCTGATCTTGCAAACTGAGCTGACTTCGCACTTGATACAGCTGAATATCCTCAACCAGACACTTCGGCAGTTCTTTAAAGAGCTTTGGATTTTGCTCAACCATACGCAGCGCAGTCTGATCTGCCATATTCCATTGCTGCCATGTTACTGACGGATTGTTCATCTCATGAAGATCGCTTATTCGCGTCGCTATATTACGCATGGCTAATTTGACAGCAGCAAGCTCAGTTTTCGCAGCATCATCCATTTTTTTGCTCTCCAGAACACTCTGATATCTTTTTTGTGCATCCAGAATGAGATTTCTCCACTGCGAAGATGCATCAGTTGAGAGCAGGGAGATGTAATACAAATCTTTCACACGACCGTTTGGTGGCTGCGCTTTTGCGATCATTGCATCCATATTTATCGTATTTAAACCTATCACTGCAATGGCCGAGACAATGCCAAGACCCGCGAAAAACTTCTCTTCGCGTACGCGCTTGTAAACGGCAAACACAAACAGCAACACAAACAGTGCGGCCAGCCACCAAATGAATGCTTCGCCGATAATACGTACACGTGTAATGCCGTAGGTATCCATATACAGGTAATCACGCTTCAGAGCGGACGCCAGCATGAGGAAGAGTTCGATGATCAGTAGCACATTTACTGCCGTCAATTCGCGCTTGCGGGTGATTGTTTCTAGGCTGCGAGCACGCAGAATAACAATGTACGAAAGTAATCCGCCGAAGAACGAGGCGGTCAAAAGTTCGATAAATCCTTTGCGCACATAATCCGAATACGTGAGGTTGTAGATCTGAATATTCTCGTGCGATCCAAATAAGTATTTGGCCTGAATGACTAAGAAGATGGCAAAAAGGACGACGATCGACAGTGTCGGGAAAAACAATTCGTGAAATTTAAGGAAGCGAAAGGCATGGCTATCATCCGACTGTGTCACAACGAATCTCATGGTTAAGACAATCGTCAAAACGATGGCAATGAGCAAGCTATAGCCAAAACGCGGTACTACTTCCTTGGAAATTTCATCTATGACATGCTTAAAGACCGGATCGGCCTGCGACAGAAGTGCACTGAAGAAAAAAAGTGCAATAAAGGTAAGGACAACAGTTTTCAGCACACTGATGAGCATACCGCCCTGGCTATTTTTCATATTTTTCGAAAGTGATAAGATATGCGGAATATGATCAAAAATTCCGGAAATATACCGACCAATCATTGTAACCATCCACAGTCCGCGCCACTGTATCGTGTCTACACTCTGCACGAGAAAGAGTAAAATAATCACGAAGGCAGCGCTGATGCTATTGAAAACAAACAGGAAATCATTGCCTCGAACGCCGAGTAAAATACTCACAATCACGCCGCACAGAGCCAAAAACAACACGCCTGGCGTGCGCTGCTTTTTATCCATACACAGGACAATGCCTGCCTGCAGCAAAGCGCCGAAAATCCCAAGTCCGATTCCGGCATTCAGCGGATACCCAAAGAGGTTAAATGCAAGCAAAATACCAAGCAGACTATAAGGAAGTAGTTTTGGAAAGACGACCGGCTGTTTTTCTGTTGCCGGAAAAACGGCACGCCTTTTAAGAAAGGCATAGATAAAGATTACAGGCAACGAGAGAAACGCTACGATTGCGAGAAACGTAAACAATGCAAAGAACATAGAGAGTGGGGGACGAAGGGAGAAGTGTAGGGAAGGAAGGTATGGTATGTAAAGTAGGTACAGTAGGTAAGGCGGGTAAAAATGATATTATAAATCCTGCAATCTCCAGAGCGGCCGTTCCCGGCCGCGGTGTGCAATCATTGCGTCGCGCAGCAACACAGATTTCATCGCTCTTTGACTGCGCTCGGGCTGACACATCATCATTCGTAATTCGAACCTCGAGATTCGCAATTCGCGCAATTATGATTATTCATCAAAAATTAGGCTGACAAGTCCAAGTACGCAATGTACTCATATAAATACTTGTCAAAGGATCAAAATTCGTGCTACCTTATGCCAACTATCGGACGTTCCTCTCGCGATTTAGACGATCGCACTGGAGGAGCGGACGCTTCTGTGCGTGCAATTTTCCGCTTGATTTAGGGCAAAAACACTACTTACTGGAAGAACTACCAAATCCCAAATCCCAACTACCAAAAGAATCTGACCTTAAGGAAACAAAAAACCAAAAACTAGTAACGAAAAACCTTTCAATCCCAAGTCCCAATCCCAAAGTCCTAACCCCCATCCCTAACCCCCATACAGTATGGCCTTCACTCCTCGCACCTCCGACTCCTTCGATGCAGTCGCGCTATCTGTCGCCAGTCCAGAGGACGTGGTCGGCTGGTCTCGTGGCGAAGTCACAAAGCCGGAGACTGTTAACTACCGCACACAGCGTGCCGAACCAGATGGGCTCTTCTGTGAGCGCATCTTCGGTCCTACCAAAAACTTCCAGTGTTTCTGCGGCAAGTATAAGGGTATCCGCTACAGCGGAGTTATTTGCGAAAAGTGTGGTGTCGAGGTCACTCGTTCCATCGTCCGCCGCGAGCGCATGGGTCACATCAACTTGGCTGTTCCGGTTACGCACATTTGGTTCCTCCGTTCGTCGCCTTCCCGTATCGGCTTACTCCTCGATCTCTCCATCAAAACTCTTGAACAGATCGTCTACTTCTCGGCCTACATTGTCGTCACTGTTGATGAGGAAGGCAAAGCAGGAGCCGAGAAAGAGCTGCTCCAGGAAATCGAGGCACGCAAGAACCAGGTCAAGCGCGACCACGAGGATGCAATGGCAACGCTCAAGGCTGGCAAGGCAACACGCGATCAGCTCGATGCTTTGGACAAATCCACAGCCGAGAAGTTTGAAACACTTAAACTCAACCACAAAGATGCGATCGACGACCTCAAAAATCTTCACGTTGGATCTGTTCTCTCCGAGCTCAAATTCCGCGAAATGAACATGAAATTCGGTCATTTGTTCCGCGCTGGAACCGGCGCCGAATCCATCCGCGAAATCGTGATGTCGATCGACTACGATCGTTTGGTCGAAGATTTGGGCAAGGAACGTCAGCAGAGTAGCGGTCAGAGACTCAAGAAAGTTATGAAACGCCTCAAGCTCATCCAGTCACTTCGCCAAGCCAATATTAAGCCAGAGTGGATGATCCTCACCCGTATTCCGGTTATCCCACCAGATTTGCGCCCGATGGTGCAGCTCGATGGCGGTCGCTTTGCGGCGTCCGACTTAAACGATTTGTATCGCCGCGTTATCAACCGTAACAACCGTCTCAAAAAACTGATGAGCATTGGAGCTCCGGAAGTCATCAACCGTAACGAAAAGAGAATGCTTCAGGAATCCGTCGACACCCTCCTCAACAATTCCGCTCGCGCCGGTAAGGCTCTGTTCACCGCAGGAGACAGACGCAAACTCCGCTCGCTTTCCGACATGTTAAAGGGAAAGCAGGGTCGTTTCCGCCAGAACTTGCTTGGTAAGCGTGTCGACTACTCCGGTCGTTCGGTTATCGTGGTTGGTCCGCACCTCAATATCGACGAATGTGGTCTGCCAAAGGAAATGGCCATGAAACTCTTTAAGCCATTCGTTATCGGTCGCCTTATTCGCGACGAGCTTGCACACAACGTCAAGAGCGCTGAGCGTATGGTTATAGAAGGAAGCAAGCGCGTATGGGACATTTTGGAAGAAGTGATTCAAAATAAGTACGTGCTCCTTAACCGCGCTCCGACACTTCACCGCCTTGGTATTCAGGCTTTCAAGCCAAAACTTATTGAAGGTTTAGCTATTCAGCTCCACCCGCTTGTGTGTACCGCCTTCAACGCCGACTTTGACGGAGATCAGATGGCCGTGCACGTGCCACTCTCCGACCAGGCCCAGCGCGAAGCGCGTATCTTCATGAGTGCTGCCAAAAACGTGCTCAAGCCATCTGCCGGCGAACCGATCATCACTCCAGTGCAAGACATGGTGCTTGGTTGTTACTTCCTGACCAAAATTCACGATGGTCGTAAAGGCGAGGGCATGATCTTTGGAAGCCCGACCGAGGCCGAATTGGCATGCGATTACGGAACAGTCGATCTACAAGCCAAAATTAAGGTTCGCGTTCCCAAGGAGAATCAGACACTCAAAGACGGCGAAACGCCAGAAAATGAAATCATCGAGACATCGGTCGGTCGTCTCTTGTTCCAGGAAATTCTGCCACCAGAGCTTGGTCGTATGAACCAGACACTCAAGAAAGGAAACTTGTCGGTTCTTATCGCTCGCGCTCTCGAAGTAGTTGGAACCGAGCGCACTGCCAAACTTGCCAACGATATCAAGAATATCGGTTTCAAATTTGCAACTGTTTCGGGTATTTCCATCGCTTCGTCGGACATCAACGTGCCAGAAGAGAAGACAGCATTGCTCGAAGAAGCTAACGAAAAAGTCCGCAAGATCAACAATCAGCACTGGAAAGGTTGGATCACGGCAGACGAACGCTATCAGCACGCTATCCGCATCTGGAGCAAGGTAAAGAGCGAAATCGCCGGTCACATGATCACGGCCTTCACCAAGGACGACATGAACGGTATCACCTACATGATCGACTCGGGTGCTCGTGGTAACTGGGGTCAGATTACGCAGCTCGCCGGCATGAAGGGTCTGGTCGCTAACCCATCTGGTCGCACGATCGAACTGCCGATCCAGAGTAACTTAAAAGAAGGATTCACGATCTTGGAATACTTTATCGCCACTCACGGAGGACGTAAGGGTAAGTCCGACACCGCTCTCAAAACTGCTGAAGCCGGTTACCTCACTCGTCGTTTGGTTGACGCAGTGCAGGACATCATCATCAAAGAAGATGATTGTAACGCGACAGCCAGCCATATGGTCACACGTATCGATTCCGAGCGTATTGGAGAGAAGTTCGAAAACCGTATCTTCGGTCGCACACTCAATGATGATGTTGTTGTCGGAAAGACAGTTATTGCCAAGCGCAACACCGAAATCGATGCCGATGTCATCGCCGAACTCATCAAGCACAAAATCCAGGAAGTCTCACTGCGCTCCGTGATGACGTGTATGACCGACGCCGGTATTTGTATCAAGTGTTACGGTCGTGACCTTTCGGATAACAAGACCGTCAAGACAGGAACACCAGTTGGTATCATCGCGGCTCAGTCTATCGGTGAGCCAGGTACACAGCTGACCATGAGAACGTTCCACATGGGAGGAGTCGCCGAAGGATCAGACATTACCCAAGGTTTGACTCGCGTCGAAGAAATCTTCGAAGCGCGTTCTCCACGCACGCCAGCTACTCTCTCCGATATTACCGGTCGCATTAAGGCTTGGCACAAAAGCGGCCAGTCGTTTGTGCAAGTCACAGGCGAAGAGCTCGGTCAGGACGTCTACCTTATTCCAGCCGGCTACCAAGTAGTCGTTAAAAAGGGCGACGAAGTGAAGGAGCGCATGGTGCTCATAAAAGCCGTTGCCGATAAGAGCACGGTCAAGGCACTGATTGCCGGAAAGGTCACAGAAGTAACCAAAGAGCGCATTATCGTCAGTCACTCGGCTATTCAGGAGCGCACGTACGAATTCAATGCTCGCGAATCACTCCTCGTCAAAAACGGCGATATCGTCAAAGCCGGTCAGGCACTCAACGCCGGTCACTATAACCTGCAAGAGCTCCTCGAAAAGCAGGGATCGTACGCAGTGCAGAACTACGTCGTACAGGAAGTACAGCACATCTACGCGTCTCAGGGTCAGACCATCAACGATAAGCACCTGGAAATTATCGCTCGCAAAATGTTCAGCAAGATCCGTATTCTCGACGGTGGTGAAACAACGCTGCTTGCCGGAGAAGTCGTCGATATCTCGGACGTTCGCCGCGCAAATAGTGCGCTTATCAAGTCCAAGGGCAAGAAGAAGGACTACACGCTTGCAACTTACGAACAGCTACTCCTCGGTTTGACTCGTGTGTCTCTCGCAACAGAGTCTTGGCTCGCCGGTGCATCGTTCCAGGAAACGATCCGCGTGCTCGTCGAAGCTGCGACAACCGGTGCAGTCGACTACTTGAAGGGTCTTAAGGAAAACGTCATTATCGGTCGTCTCATCCCAGCTGGAGAAATCTACCGCGAGCGTTTCCACGACGAAAAGCCTTTGGATGCTCTGGTTGATCCAGATATGCAGCCAGAGGAAGAAGTATCTCGCAAGCGATAAGAAAGAAGCGGGAAGCGCTAAGCCTTGAGGAATGCTCATCTATACCTACCGCTTATCGCTTACAGCTTGCCGCTCTCCCTAACTAGCCTTTACTCACTCTCACTCTTTCACTACTATACTGTCCCATTATACCTTCGACTCATTATCATTCTCTCAGTATAAATGCCAACAATTAATCAGCTCATCCGCAAAGGTCGCGTCTCTAACAAGCGCCGCACCAAGGCTCCAAACCTCCAGTACACCTGGAACTCGCTCACCATGAAGCGTGTCAAACTGCCTCACGGCGCGCCTGTAAAGCGCGGTGTGTGTCTAAAAGTCACGACCATGACTCCTAAAAAGCCAAACTCTGCCTTGCGTAAAATCGCTCGTGTACGCCTCACAAACGGTGAAGAAATCACGGCATACATCATGGGAGAAGGTCACAACTTGCAGGAACACTCAGTGGTACTCGTCCGCGGTGGAAGAGTAAAAGACTTACCAGGAGTTCGTTACCACATCGTTCGCGGAGTCCTCGATACCGAAGGTGTGCGCGATCGCCGCAAGGGACGCTCTCGCTATGGCGCTAAGAAGCCAAAGGCAGCAGCCGCGAAATAATATTATTATAGATTCTCCCTACTACATTCTTCATTCTGAAACATGGCCACACGACCTAAAGCGTATATCCCACAGGGTTCTGATCTCCTCACCGAGAAATTCATCTGCTGTCTGATGAATCGCGGAAAGAAAGCTACAGCCCGTCGCATTTTTGCCGACGCTCTCGATGTCATCAAAACTCGTACAAAAGACGAACCAATGGAGGTCTTCAGCAAAGCTCTCTTAAACGTCACGCCACTCATCGAAGTCCGCCCAAAGCGTATTGCCGGTGCCGTGTACCAGGTTCCAACCGAAGTAAACCCAAAGCGTCAGACATCACTGTCTATTCGCTGGATCCTCATGGCCGCTCGCGCTCGCAAGGGTGTGCAGATGGCTGAAAAGCTTGCTATGGAACTGCTCGACGCCTCTGCCGAACAAGGAGCCGCTATCAAGAAGAAGGAAGACGTGTTCAAGATGGCACAGGCCAACAAGGCCTTTGCTCACTTGGCTAAATAGGAATGAACAATTGAAAATTGACAATGTACAATGATCAGCTCGAAAGGGCTGATTTTTGATTGTAAGACGGACCTCATCCGGCCTACGGCCACCTTCCCCTGCGAGGAGAAGGAATCTTTGCAAAAAATTATTTATGACTTTAATCAAAGCTCCCCTCTCCTCGCTAAAGCGAGGAGAGGGGCCGGGGGTGAGGGGCGATCCGTCATTTTCCTATTTCCCTTCAACCCATTTTTCCGTATACTTTCGCGGCTACATTTGAGGAAAGACATTCTTGTGTGACCTTCTTCAACTCTGCAATTTCTTCATTTTTTCATCCTCTCCCCATGGACTTAAAGAACGTACGTAACATCGGAATTATCGCGCACATCGATGCCGGAAAGACCACCACATCCGAGCGCATTTTGTTTTACACGGGCAAGAACTACAAAATCGGAGAAGTGCACGAAGGCGAGGCAACCATGGACTGGATGGAGCAGGAAAAGGAGCGCGGAATCACTATTACCTCTGCAGCTACACAGTGTGTCTGGAAGAGCAATTTCAACAATCAGGATATTACAACAACGATCAACCTTATCGATACTCCGGGTCACGTAGACTTCACTGCCGAAGTGGAGCGCTCTCTGCGCGTTCTCGATGGAGGAGTTGCGGTATTCGACGGTTCACAAGGTGTCGAGCCACAGTCCGAAACAGTCTGGCGCCAAGCCGACAAATACAACGTGCCACGTATCGCATTCGTCAACAAAATGGACAAGATTGGTGGCGACTTCTTTATGTCGCTCGATAGCATTCACCAGCGCCTGAGCAAGAGCGCGGTTGCGATTCAGATTCCAGTGGGAGCCGAAAGCGAATTCAAAGCCATCATTGACCTCGTCGAAGAGGAAATGATCACTTTCGAGGGTAAGCACGGCGAAAAGCACGTTCATCACCCAATTCCAGAGGATATGAAAGAGGTTGCCGATAAGTTCCGTACTATCATGATCGAGAAGGCTGCTGAAGGCGCCGGCGAAGCGCTCATGAATAAGTTCATCGAGACTGGTACCCTCACCAAAGACGAAATCAAGCAGGCGCTACGCGAAGGAACTGTGCACAGCCGCATTTTCCCAGTGCTCTGTGGATCATCCCTTCAAAACATGGGAGTCCAGCTCGTGCTTGATGCTGTTGTGAACTATCTGCCAACTCCACTCGATGTGCCTGTCACAAAAGGTGTGAACCCAGATACGAATGCCGAGGAAGAGCGTCGCCCAGACAACAACGAGCCTTTCTCCGCTTTGGCATTCAAAATTGCGACCGATCCGTTCGTCGGAAAGCTCACCTTCATCCGTGTGTACTCGGGAGTTTTGAAGACCGGTTCCTACGCGTACAACGCAAGCACCGGTAAGAAAGAGCGCATCGGACGCTTGGTTCGTTTGCACGCCAACAACCGTATCGAAATCGAACAGATCGAAGCTGGCGACATCGGTGCCGCTATCGGTCTTAAGGAAACACGCACAGGCGATACGCTCTGTGACGAGGACAAGCCAGTCCAGCTGGAGTCCATCACCTTCGCTGAGCCAGTTATCTCCATTGCCATCGAACCAAAGACAAAAGCAGATCAGGAACGCATGGGTATGGCTCTCCAGAAACTTTCGGAAGAAGATCCAACATTCCGTGTCCACACCGACGACGAAACAGGCCAGACCATCATCGCCGGAATGGGAGAATTGCACCTGGATATTATTATGGATCGTATGCGCCGCGAATTCAAAGTGGAGAGCACATCGGGCAATCCACAGGTTGCCTATCGCGAATCGATTCAAAAAGAAATGGAGCACGAGGAAAAGTACATCAAGCAAACAGGAGGCCGCGGACAGTACGGTCACGTGGTGTTCAAAATCTATCCACAGGAGCCAGGCAAAGGCTACGAGTTTGAAAACAGCGTCGTTGGAGGTCGCATCCCACGCGAATTTATCTCACCATGTGACAAGGGCTTCCAGGAGGGTATGAGCCGCGGAATCCTCGCCGGATTCCCACTCGTCGATATCAAAGTCGAACTGCTCGATGGTTCGTACCACGACGTCGACTCATCCGAAATGGCTTACAAAATTTGTGCTTCCATCGGTTTGCAGGCTGCTGCTCGTAAGGCTGATCCGACACTGCTCGAACCAGTGATGAAAGTCGAAGTCACCTGCCCAGAAGAGTACTTTGGAGACGTAATGGGAGACTTAAGCTCACGCCGTGGACTCATCAAAGACACAGGTAACCGTGGTCTTGCCAAGACGATCCTCGCCGAAGTGCCACTGGCTGCGATGTTCGGATACGTCGGAGAATTGCGCTCTATGACTCAAGGTCGCGCCAGCTACTCCATGGAACCAAGCCACTACGCCAAGGTGCCAAAGAACGTTGCCGACGAAGTGATCGCAGCACGTGCTGGCGGCAAGTAAGTCATATTGCTTCTTCTTTCTAGAAAACGCCATTCCTACGGATGGCGTTTTTATTTGCAGTATTTAAAATCACACTGTGATATCACATTGTAACTAAACCTTAATTACGCTATACTAACATGAAAGTTCCGACAGGAATCATATTTTTCTTCCAGACTTTTTATGGGCAAACGCAGATTCACCGACGACAGCTACCAGCGCGAACCGTGGTTTAAATCTCTGGTTTCAGCACTTCTCGGCTGTAAAAACGAGCAGGATATGGCCAACTTCCTGCGCGATATCGGCACACTTAGCGAGTTGCAAGCCTGGAGCGAGCGTCTGGAAGTCGCCAAACTACTCGTAACCGGCATGAGTTACCGAGAGGTAGCTGCTAAAACCGGCGCCAGTACCACGACTGTCACGCGCGTTGCCAAGTTTATCGAGAATGGCGAAGGTGGCTACCGCAAGATTCTAAACGCCCACAGACACCATAGAAGTGTGCATACCACCCTCGAAAAACTCGAAGGATCAATTGCGGAAACTCCCGATAAATCAGATCCTAAAACCGGAAACAGTCGTCCGGATGCAGTGCTACAGAAATATTTAGGCAAGAGGGATTAATTTTCTTCTTTGTAGCCTTTAAATAAGGCTGCGACACTGTCATGTATTATTATTTTTTCGATAGCTGTTGCTGCTACAACAGGCCAGGGAGAAAGGCCAACTCTATTATTATCGCATTCTACATAGACCAGCGAACGAGTTTTGGGAATATTAAGAGGTCTTCCAACGGTAAGTTCGATATTGTAGGCCTCTTCTTTCTTTGGAGTATTTTTAAGTAATTCACGAATTCTATCTACAGTCATGTCAGCAATAAGAATTGCTGGTTGAGTGGACATCAGTAAGATATCTGCTCCGCCGTATATAACATTCTGTTGAGATTGACGATAGTCAGTTATGCGTGCCAGATACGTGATTGCTTTTGCCCCGGCAACCTCTAATTCTTTCATCAAAGTATCAGACGATTCGTCAATTAAAATGCTTTCAGTATGATTTTTATTCATAGTCAAATAATACAGAAAAACGGCAAAACAGCGCAAATCAATTACTAGAGTGATATTCAATCGTGGTAACACGTTGACACAGTATTAGTGAGTTGGTACACTTTGGTTGTTATGTTCTATTTCATTCATTTGTAAAGAGTATGGAAATTCTTTCTCCGTCATCGGAAAAATTGAAAGTATTTGTTCCGAAAGGATCAATCGAAAATAAATCATCTCGCAACCCTTTGTTAGATCTTCTAGTAAGCGCAGGCTACAGCAAAATTGCCGGTGGTTTAGACAGGACCGATAAAATAGTACAGGGAGATGTTGAGTTTATGGGGTTAAAAGGAGCAAATGCATTTTCATCAGCTATCGATTTATATGCCGGAAATACTGCCTTATTTATTGCTGGTACCGATGTGTTGGCAGAGGCATCACTTACGAGCATGCAAAGAGGCGTACATGTTTTAGTTGAAGAATTGTTATCACTTGGTATTGGCAAGTGCACGCTGGAAGTTATTAGTCCGCAGGAAAATCCTGTCCAAAATCCACACGATTTAGCGGGGAGAACATTATTTTCGAAATATCCGCAAATTTTTCGGGATTTACTGCGCCAATGGGGAGTAGGGGCACAGGTAATAGAGATGGATGGCGCTGATAATCGTTTGAATGATTATCGTGCAGCGACAACTGCTACAGCGGCTTTGGAAATTGTGGGGTCGGGTTCTACGACGACAGCTTTACGATTGTCGAGATTGCAGAATATGCAATATCCAAAAGTTGGCGTGGCAGATTTGCACAGCGTTACAACCGATCTTTTTATTACAAATAAAAACAGTGCATCCAGCTGGCAGCGTGCAGCAATTCGTCAGTTTGGAGTGGATGTAGAGGTTGCTCGCGAAAAAAACCAATGTGTGCAATTTGTGTTTCAGGTTCCTTTGGAGCAGGTGGAGAAATTCCGGGCATTGGGTATGAAGGGGCCTTCGGTAAAGGAGGTATTGTCTCGTGATGGAAAACAATGGAAAGCATTGGAAATCCTTGTCCCTCTTGCCGATGTTGGCAAAACGCGTATGAAATTATTGCAGATGGGAGCGACCGATATCGCATCCAGTGAAAGTCATTATCATGCAGAGCCTGATGCAAGTTCCTCGCAGGTTATTAAAATGCTGCCATTTGAAGAAGATAACCAATAGTCCTGCTATATGCTTGTATAAAACAGCAGAAAATTACGATAGAATAGTGTCGTGAACCCCCACATTCCCTTCATGCGCCGGTGTATCGAACTTGCCGCAAACGGACGCGGAAAAGTGGGTAATGGTGCATTGGTCGGGTCCGTGCTTGTGCGTAGGAATCAGGTCATCGCCGAAGGCTGGCACGATGGTTTTGGAAAGGCACACGCTGAGCGCATGTTGCTGAAAAATTTTATCGAACCCATTGAGCGAGACGATATTTTGTATGTGAATCTCGAGCCGTGTTGTCATCACGGTAAAACGCCGCCGTGTACGGATAGTATATTGGAAAGGGGAGTGAAGACTGTGGTGTATGGATTGCGTGATCCAGATAGGAGGGTCGGAGGTCAGGGATTAGAATTATTAAGAGGCAGGGGCGTGAATGTGATTGGGCCGATTTTGCCGGAAGAATGTGCGCGATTGAACAGGGGATTTGTGTCTGTCCGTACAAAAAATAGGCCATTCATCACGCTGAAAAAAGCGCAGACGGTAGACGGAAAAATTGCCCATGATGATGGCAGTCCGATGTCGATTACCAGTGACAATCAAAACAAATGGTCACACAGAAATCTACGAGCGAAGCACGATGCAATTTTAGTCGGTATCGGCACTGTGCTCTGCGACAATCCGTCGCTCACCATCAGAAATATCGATAACTCACCGACGCTGTGGAGGATTATTCTGGATGCAAAACTTCGCATTCCGCTCGACCAGAAAGTCGTTACTTTTGCGCTTGCAGAAAACACAATCATCATCACAAGTCCGCAGGCAATTGCATCAGAAACTGCGAAGCATCAGCAACTCATCAATCGTGGCGTGAAAGTGTGGCCGATTCCAATCAGTAATGATTCATTTGATATGCCGGCCCTCTTTGATCAGTTACTTACTCCAAATGGCGATTATAAAGGTATCACGAGTTTATTAGTCGAAGGCGGACGCAAGACGTGGGAGATATTTAAGAGTCGGGGACTTATGGATGAGGAGGTGGTGTTGATGGGAAAGTAAGGTACGTATGGTAGGTTCGGTAGGTAAGGTAGGTAGTGTCACTCTGAGCGCAGTCGAAGAGTGGTGGCGGTTTTCCTCCAGTGTCATGGTTCGACTGCGCTCAGAGTGACAGCATTATTTTAGCTTACAAAAAACAAAAATCACCTACCTCACGTACCATACGTACCGTACCTACAATACCTCCCCAGAATTTCTATTCGCTCTCCCTCCACAAACATGTTGATATGGTATTTTTTTAGAGCATTGCTTCCTGTACGGTACCGCTTCCCACAGCCCGAAAGAGAGTATTTATGTGCTGCGAACCATGTAAGAAAGAATGTACTTGTAACCGAGTCGCGGATGCGTAAAATGTGCAGATGTTGTGGTCCGACGAATACTAACATACAACATATTGTGTTTCTTCCCTTTCCTTTCCCATGAACCCGAACGTGTCTTCCGTCCCTAAATCCCAGTTTGTTCCGCTCGAGGAGTTGAATAAAATTTCCGAGTCGACTGTAGACAAAGGAAAGAAAAAAGTGACTGCCAAAAAAGCAGCCGATATCATGCCAAAAGGTGCTGGCAAAGGCCTTACGATTGCCCGCCGTTTTACAAACCCTGGCAGCAATCCATTAGATGAAGTGAAGTATGAAAAGCGTGTAAGTCGTATTTCCAATAAGGACGGTTCGGTGGTGTTCGAAATGAAAGACGCCGAAGTGCCAGCTGCGTGGAGCCAGGTTGCAACCGATATCGTGGTCTCCAAATATTTCCGCAAGGCCGGTGTGCCGCAGTACGACGCCCAGGGAAATGTCATGAAAGATGCAGAGGGAAATGTGATCACAGGGCCCGAAAAATCCGCTCGTCAGTTGGTCTCGCGCCTTGCCGGTTGCTGGCGCTTCTGGGGCGAGACACACGGCTATTTTGCAACAAAACAAGACGCACAGGCCTTCGAAGATGAGCTTTCTTACATGCTCATTCATCAAATGGTCGCACCAAACAGTCCACAGTGGTTTAACACCGGACTCAATTACGCGTATGGCATTACAGGTAAGCCGCAGGGGCACTATTACGCAGATCCTGTTACTGGCGAAGTACGTCAGTCCGAAGACGCCTACACACATCCGCAGCCACATGCCTGTTTCATTCAAAGCGTGGAAGATGATATGGTCAACGAAGGCGGTATTATGGACCTCTGGGTTCGCGAAGCGCGTCTGTTCAAATACGGCTCTGGTACGGGCACAAACTTCAGCCGACTCCGTGGTGCTGGTGAACCCCTTTCAGGTGGTGGAAATACTTCCGGTCTCATGAGCTTCTTAAAAGTCGGTGATCGCGCTGCCGGTGCCATCAAATCCGGTGGAACGACTCGCAGAGCGGCTAAAATGGTCTGTCTCGACTGTGATCATCCAGATATTTTCGAATTCGTAAATTGGAAGGTGAACGAAGAAAAGAAAGTCGCAGCACTCGTGAAAGCTGGTTACGATGCCGACTTTAACGGCGAAGCCTACGCAACTGTTTCGGGTCAGAACTCCAACAACTCCATCCGCACATCACAGGCGTTCTTAGAAGCTGTTGAGCGTGACGAAGACTGGAACTTGTATTGGCGCACCGAGCTTCGCAAGGCCCAGGAAGAAGACAGGCTCCCAAACCCTCACAAGACATTTAAGGCACGCAAGTTGTGGGACGAAGTCTGTTACGCCGCATGGGCGTGCGCAGACCCAGGAGTGCAGTATGACACCAGCATCAACGAATGGCACACGTGTCCGAAAGACGGTCGCATCAATGCCAGCAACCCATGCAGCGAATACATGTTCCTCGATAATACGGCGTGTAACTTAGCCTCGGTCAACTTGCTCAAGTTTATGAATAACGAAGAGTCGCTCTTCCGCGGTATCGAGGCATTTGATGTCGATGGCTTTAAGCACGCTGTGCGCCTGTGGACCATCGTCCTCGAAATTTCTGTCCTTATGGCGCAGTTTCCAAGCAAAGAGATTGCCGAACTCAGCTACCGCTACCGCACGCTTGGTCTTGGCTACGCCAACCTCGGCGCCATGCTGATGCGTATGGGTATCCCGTACGATAGCGTTATGGGTCGCGCGATCTGTGGATCCATCACAGCTGTGTTAACAGGTGATAGCTACGCAACATCCGCCGAAATGGCTGAACAGCTGGGCACTTTCCCGGGCTACGCTCGCAACAAAGAGGATATGCTTCGTGTCATCCGCAATCACCGCCGCGCTGCCTACAACGCCGCCGACAGTGAATACGAAACACTCAGCATTAAGCCTGTCGGTATCGATCAGAAAACAACCCCATCGTACCTCCTCAAAGCTGCAAAAGAATCGTGGGACAGAGCACTGGAACTTGGCGAAAAGTATGGCTATCGCAACGCCCAGACAACGGTTATCGCTCCAACGGGCACAATCGGCCTGCTCATGGACTGCGACACAACCGGTATCGAGCCAGACTTTGCCATCGTCAAATTCAAAAAGCTCGCAGGTGGCGGCTACATGAAGATTGCAAACCAATCTGTCAAACCAGCACTGCATGCTCTCGGCTACGCCGATGATCAAGTCGACGACATTATGCGCTACGTCATGGGCACGCTCTCGTTGGAGGGCGCTCCACACATCAATCGCCAGACGCTCAAAGCCAAGGGCTTTACCGATAGCGATATTGCCAATATCGAGAAGAATTTGCCATCGGTCTTTGAAATGAGCTTTGCCTTCAATAAGTGGACACTGGGCGAAGAGACCATGAAGAAGCTTGGCTTTACCCCAGAGCAGATTGCCGACATGAACTTCAATATTCTCAAGGGTCTTGGATTCACCTCCGCACAAATAGAGGAGGCCAATGTCCATATCTGTGGTCACATGACCGTCGAAGGTGCGCCAAAGCTCAAGGCCGAACACCTGCCAGTATTTGACTGCGCCAACCGTTGCGGCAAAATAGGTAAGCGCTACATTCACGCCGAAGGCCACATTCGTATGATGGCAGCGGCTCAGCCGTTCATCTCGGGTGCTATCTCCAAGACCATCAACCTGCCAAATGAGGCAACGATCGAAGACTTCAAGCAGGCCTACAGCTTGTCGTGGAAGCTCGGTGTCAAAGCCAATGCTCTCTACCGCGATGGCTCCAAGATGAGCCAGGCACTGAGCAACAAGTCCGATGACAAAGAAGAGAAGGCCGAACCACAGATCATCGAGAAGATCGTCATCAAAGAAGTGCCACGCCGCAAGAAACTTGCCGACGAGCGTATGAGTATCACTCACAAGCTCGCTGTTGCCGGCCACGAAGCCTACGTGCACGTTGGTCTGTACGAAGACGGTCAGCCGGGGGAAATCTTCATCAAGATGAGCAAGGAAGGATCCACTCTCTCCGGTGTCATGGACACTCTCGCCCTCTCGCTTTCCATGAACTTGCAGTATGGCGTACCACTGGATGTTCTGTGTGAAAAGCTCGTGAACACACGTTTCGAACCGATGGGAATGACAAGCAACAAAGAGATTCCGATGGTCAAATCCATCATGGACTACCTGGGTCGTTGGCTCGCTCTCAAGTTCCTAACCAAAGAGAAAGCCAAGCGTTACCACAATCCGGATCTCATCGATCGCTCGTACAAGACGGGCACCAAGAGTAAAGATGCGTTTGCTATGCGCCTCCCTGTTGTTGACGAAGGTTCCGTTGCCATCGATATGACCAGTCCGAGTATCGAGAAAGCAGCCGAAACCATTATGGACGATCTCGAAGCTGCCAAACTCCAGGGCTTTACCGGTTCTGTGTGCTCCGGCTGCGGATCCACCAAAATGAAGCGCAATGGATCGTGTGAGGTTTGCTTGGATTGTGGAGCGACGAGTGGGTGTTCGTGACCAGCCTACGCTCTGCGGAGCTCTGGCCGGCAAGGAAGAAATTTGAAGCTAGAATCAATGAAGCCGGAATACTCCGGCTTCTTTGCTGCATTGCTAGGAAGGCTAAAAGTGTTAGTATGACTTACTATGACACGTTACACAGACCAGCAATGCGCAAATTTCATTGCAGATAAAACAGGCTTGCTGGTCGAAGTAGCGCTCACTGAATTAGATACCGGGGTGGTAGAGCTGGACGTACGATACCAGTCCACACTTGTAATTCATCAACAGCCGGCGCCAAACCTGCTTCGAGGCATAAATCTACCGTCCTTTTTCCATTATGGCGAAGAGACACTGCCATTTCGACTACGCCTTGTGCAACTGCTTGGAAACCTGGCCCTGCGCCATGAAATACTGAAACGTTTTCAAGGCGATGTAAAGGAAGGTATAGATGTGCCGGAATCGATCATTCGGCTAGAGGACATTCGTACACAGGTACGAGAGTGTACAGAGCTTGTATTAGATGCATTTGAAGCAACAGAAATAAGGCGATTGCTTGCGTTTGCAAGAAAGATGAACTAATACTTAGGCATGCCTTCGCTTTTTTGAGGGGCCGCCAAAAGATCCCATAGATCTTTCTTTATGATTTGCTTCGACGGGAGCATTCAAAATATCATGGGCAGCCTGACGTGCCTCGCTCACATAGCGAAGATACTTAGGAATTTCGCCCTGGTGAGGATATTCATCTAAAGCAACTTCTAAATCGGTGGCTTCACTCATGAGCTCATCTGCAATATTGATACCCCCCTCTTTTGTGGAATGAAGATGCAACAAGCCGTCACCTGTAAACAATTCACCTTCAATTACTTGCTGACGTGTATGTTTTGTAGGATCGTAGCCAAGAATCTTTTGAATGTTGCCCGAAATTTTTCGTACATTTCTTGCACGAGCATCGCGAGAATCGACAATAGGCTGATCTTCTAGGCTAGCAAGGGGCTGTTGCTCAAAAAGTTTATTGGTATTCATATGTTATATTATACAATATTTATATAAATAATGCAAATATCATTCTACAATCCCGCACTAAATTCAATGAGTCTATCATCCGGCGCAGCCCTATTCTTAGAGCTTTTATCACATTTTACACACTTATAAAGGATCATAAATCCACGCTTGCTGTCTTGGTCGATTCCGGTAGGCTTTAGTAGCCCTTTGCACGTACTTGCCCTATCACCAGGTCCCACATCATCTACATGCTTTCCATGCAAACAGTATGGGCAGTGATCCCTATAAGTTCCCTTTAGTAAGGGCTCCACAGGTTTTTTACAGTTCTCACAGACGAATGGTTCTTCGCGGGGAATGAAAGGCATTTGATTATTTTAGATAGTTAATTATAGTAATACTGTATGGATCAGTTAGCATTCCTTAAAATCACACAGAAGCAATTGGGTGCATTAGAGCAGAGAATTTCTGAGAGAGGAATAGATGATATCTTTGCTCAAGAGCATTATTTGGAAATAGCTCTGTCGAAGCGATTACGAGGCGTTAAAAGAGATATAGAAAAATTGTTCACGTCTATAAACAATATGACAGTTTCTGTTTTATTTCCGAAAATAACTGTACAAATCACTGAGTATGCGCGAGACGAATCGAAAGGCTTTTGTACAGAGAAGTTAGATGATAAAAACAGAACAATCGAGCTAATGCTCTTAGTTGCATATTGTTTTGAGGCACGTGAACAAGTATCAAAAATTATAACTAATTTTGACTCTCTTCACTTTGGCTGATTTATACGTTAAATCGAAAGTGCAGTACATCTCCGTCTTGCACAATATACTCTTTGCCTTCGACTCGCAGCTTTCCGGCTTCTTTTGCCTTAGTTTCACTGCCGGCAGTCACAAAATCGTCGTAGCCAATCGTTTCGGCTCGAATAAAGCCTTTCTCGAAATCTGTATGAATCACGCCTGCTGCCTGCGGGGCGGTAGCACCTTTTTTAACCGTCCATGCCCGCACCTCTTTTACGCCGGCTGTAAAATAGGTTTGCAGCCCAAGAAGGTCATACGCACTACGAATCAGTTGGTCCAAACCGGAGGATTTGACGCCAAGTGAAGAGAGCATTTCTTGGCCTTCTTCAGGGCTCAATGCATTTAATTCCTCTTCCAATCTTGCGGAAACGATAATCGCGATATCTTTGTCCGTTAAAGCTGCTTTCTGCTTGGCTTCGGCGAGACTCATCTTGCCAATTTCCTGTTCCGAGACATTCAATGCATAGAGCATCGGCTTATCGGTAAGAAGCATTAGAGCCCTAGCATAAGGCACTTCATCCTTATCTAGAGTTACAGTTGATGCCAGCAAACCCGCATCGAGGGCTTTCTGTAGTTTTTCTAGTACAGCAAACTCTTTGACTAGGTCTTTATTGCCAGAACGTGCTCCGCCGGCAATTTTATCCACTTTCTTGGTTACTTTATCCAAATCCGAGATAATGAGCTCGGCTTCGATAATCTCGCGGTCGCGCTTGGGGTCGACCGAGCCTTCGACGTGAATAATATCGCCACCACCAAAGACGCGCACAACATGACAAATAGCGTCTACTTCTCGGATGTGGCTCAAAAATGCATTACCCAGACCTTCGCCTTTACTGGCTCCTTTGACAAGACCGGCAATATCGACAAATTCGACAATAGTGGGGATAGTCTTTTCTGGCTGTATCAATTCGGCAAGTTTGGTCAATCGAGGATCTGGCACTTCCACCACTCCTACGTTTGGGTCAATCGTACAGAAAGGGTAGTTAGCTGCCTGTGCACCTTGGCTTCTGGTAAGAGCATTAAACAGAGTTGATTTACCGACGTTTGGAAGACCGACGATACCGATTTTGAGGGACATGAGAGAGGGGAATTACGAAGTACGAATATCGAATTACAAATAAGGATCCGTAGTGTAGCATGACAATCGAAATATGCTATGTATTAATGTATTAACACAGTAATATTTAAGTCTTTTGAATCTAGGATTTAATGTCTAAAACATTGACAAAAATGCTATTTTGCATATAATACAAAAACCTTATGAAGAACCTTTTCGCAGCCCTTCTTATCATTGGCACAGTTGCGACAAGTTCGAGTGTTTCAGCTGCCGGTGTCTCTTTCGCCGATGTGCAAGGAACACCATTTGAAACGAGTGCAGTGGCTCTTGCCCAAGCAGGAGTCGTTTCCGGGTATTCCGATGGCACATTGCGTCCGTATTATTACGTTCGCCGCGCGGAGGCCATAAAAATGATTGTGGAAGCCAATCCGGCCTTTAAAAGAGAGTTGAACTGGTTTGCTGCTCATCCATCGCCCATTCCGCTCTTTTCCGATCTTGCGCCGACTGCTTGGTACACACCATACGTCGAAGTTGCTTTTAAGCATCATATTATCACCGGCTACAGCGACGGCACATTTCGCCCAGATGATATTGTGAGCGCAGGTGAATCAATCAGCATGATAATTCGTGCAATGGGTTCGGATAATGCACCCGGCAGTGTCGTGTATTCGGCAGCTATCGACAATCAGCCTGGTAAATGGTTTACGCCGTATGTAAACGTTGCCATCAACAAAAACTTGCTCATGCGCGGACAAACTTTATCGGTTGCTCAAAATATCAATCGTGGCCAGTTCTTCGATATTTTGTACCGCATGCGAGAAGTATCGCTCAAGCGTTTAGTCGCCTTTAACGGTCCTGAGCCACTAAACAGTAGCGCAAGTGGCCTTCAAACTGGCACACAGCTAGCCATGCAATCACCGAATGTCGCGGGACCCCAAATGATTCCGGTTCATCCAGACAACGCGAAATATCTCTCGAAAAAGGCATTTGCTATCACTATTCCATCGCTTGGCATCACCGATCTGAGTATTGCTACTCCCAAAGATCCGTACACCGCCAAAGGCGTGCTGGTGCCGCTGGCATCAGGTGTTGGTCATTTGTTCAACTATCCTGGTCAAAACGGCAAGATACTTGTCTATGGCCATAGCAGCAGCAACCCATGGGATAAATCTTCCTATACGAAAATCTTCCGCCAGATCAACAAGCTCAAAAACGGCGATTTGGTCTACGTAACGTATAACGGTCGCTTGTTTACCTACAAGATCACCGGTCATAAAACCGTGTCCGCCAAAGACACGAAAGACTATCAGCCCGATGGCAGCGGCGAGCAGCTCATTTTGTACACCTGCTGGCCACCAGATAGTATCTCGCAGCGTTTCCTGCAGTTTGCAACACTGGTCAACTAAATTGGCAGCAGAGTTGCAGTAAATAAGTATAGAGTAGTCTGACTATGAAGAAGTCTGCATTTGCCGTCTTTGGACTTTGGAGGAAGGACAGGTTTGTTCAGATGCTTCTCCTCCTCCTTCTGACTGTCACATTTATTGCATATCTCCCGTCACTGTGGAATAACTTTGTTGATTTTGACGATGTGTTACTCATTGGCGAGAATGCGTTTGTGCATCAACTGAGCCTGCAGAATCTGTACGCGGCTTTTACCTCGTACGATCCAGAACTGTACATTCCACTCACGTTTGTGAGCTACATGCTGGAGTACGCATTTGTCGGCACCAGCCCATTCCTCTATCACTTCGACAGTCTTCTGCTTCATTTGCTCAGCACTATTCTTGTTGCGATGTTTGTTGTGCTTGCAACCGAAAGAAAGCGCGATGCCCTTATAGTAGCGGCTCTCTTTGCATTACACCCGATGCAGGTAGAGGCGGTTGCCTGGATTGCGGCTCGCAAGGACGTGTTATCCGCTTTTTTCTTTCTGGCAACACTCTGTACATATCTTCTTTATTGCAAAAATCATAAACACTCGCTGTATGCTCTGTGCGTGTGTTTGTTTACACTCGGGCTTCTTGCCAAAGTCTCGATTGTTACATTGCCGCTGTGTTTGCTTCTTCTGGATTGGCTGCGTGGCCGTTCGATCCGCTTGCGCTGGCGCGTTGCAGAACTGGCGCCATTCTTTCTGATTGCCGGTATTTTTCTTGGTGTCGCTTGGTATGGAAAACACGGCATACTTTCCTCTTTGCAGCCGCTGCAACTCCTCATGATCAGCTTGCGTGTGCCGATGTTTATCGCCAGCGGTGTAGTGTACCCGTTTCATTTCTCAGTCCTGTATTTGCTTCCATCACCACTCAATATCTTTTCCGCTGATTTTGTACTGCCTGCTGCCTGTACCATCATAATTTCTCTCGTTTCCCTTTTTTCGATTGTGCGCCAAAAAGCGCGCCTCATAGTGTTCGGCTGGTGGTTTTTTCTGCTGTGCCTGGCGCCGAGCATGACCAACATTTCCAAAGCTGGCGAACTGTATCTCACTTCCGATCGCTACAGTTACATCGCTTCCATCGGTCTGTTTCTGATAGTGGCAGCTTTCGTGCGTAGCTTCATGCATCGGTACAAACACGGGCAATTTATTGCCAAGCGCGGTGGAGCGATTATCGTCGCTTTACTTGCGCTGCTCACCTGCACGCAATCACTTCTCTGGCGCGATAGTAAAACGTTGTTTACACACGCGGTCGCGCTGTATCCGCAGTCTGCCGTCGCACACAGTATTCTGGGCAATGCCAGTATAAAAAGAGGAGACAACAAAACAGCGTTGCAGGAATATGCCAAAGCACTAGCCATACGTCCGGATTTGGCCAAAAGCTATACGCCACTTGCGATGCTCTATCAGTTGCAAGGCGATGCGAAAAAAGCCGAGGAACTTCTATTGCAAGCAATACGCATTGATCCGCAAGATGCAACGACACTCAGTGAAATGGGTTTGCTGGAATACAACAGAGGCAATAACGAGAAGGCGATTGAGTATTACGAACGATCACTGCGAAACGGATCCAAGCGGTTTAACCTAAGCAAGCGCGTTGCAACGTACAACAATTTGGCAGCGGCGTACGCCAAGCAAAAACTCTACGACAAAGAAATCGAGCAGTACGAACAGGCGCTGCTGGTGGATCCGAATTTTTATTTCAGTTACTACAACATGGCGGCGAGCTACACCGAACAAGGCAAAGACGATAAAGCATTTATTGCTCTCAAGAAAGCCGTGGAAATCAATCCTGCTTTTACCGACGCGCACATGAGTCTCGCTCGGCTGTATACCAGGCAGAATGCGTGGTCAGACGCACTCAGCGAAGCAGAAATTGTCCGTCGATTGCAGCCGGATTATCCGGATATTGATGTGTTTATTCGGGTGGTAGAGGAGAAGTTGGGCATGGTGTCGAGGAATAATCATTGAATGAAGAATGCAGTCGTAGAAAGACTCAAAGGACTCAGAAGACTCAGAGGAAACAAAGGAATGATATATCACGAACTTCGTGCCCGTAGGTTATAATCGTTCGGCTACCACCATGTGCGTTTCGCCCATGGTACCTTTCCTTTGAGTCTTCTGAGTCCTTTGCTTCCTCTGAGTCTTTTACATACTCGATCCTCCAATACGTCTGATAATTTCGCGGTCGATAAAGTCTTTCTCTCGACCGTACTTGAGGCGGCTGAGTTGCTTGAATGCCTCGATAGCGGCGCCGTCTTTCGGGTACGTGGTATCGAGCCACGGACGGGGGATTTCGATGGAGAACGGGCGTGATGGCTGGCCGCCGACGCTCAGTTTCATGCAGGCTTTAAACGCGTCGAGGTTGACCATGTCGGATTCCGAAAAGACCGGTGCCATTTCTTTGGAACAGAACTCGGCGTCCTGCGGACCGATTTTGTAGAACATCATGGTGCCGACGTTTCCGAATACGGCGCCTTTTAAGTTTACAGAACCTGCGAGCTTGCTCTCTTTTTCCAGCTGATCGAGATACTGGTGGGCAATCACCAACCCTAAACGGTACTTACGTGCTTCGGACAAGATTGATTCAATAGAGTCGGTCACGTAGTTTTGGAATTCGTCGATGTATAGGAAAAAGTCTTTGCGCGTCGATGCGTCTTCGCGCTGACGGCGCATGGCGGCCACCTGGATTTTATTCACAATAATCATACCGAGCAGCTTGGAGTTCACGTCTCCGATTAAACCTTTGGACAGGTTCATCAGCAGGATTTTGCTGCCGTTCATGACATCACCGAAATCGAACGAGCTCTTCACTTGTCCCACAATATTACGAATGAGTGTGTTGGTCGTAAACTGACCGAATTTGGCTGCAAAGTACGGGATCATTTCCTGTTTTTCGCGCTGGCCGGTTTGCGCCATCTGCTTATCCCAGAACGATTTTACAATCGGATTTTTCACTTTGCTCACTTTGTATTTGCCCCATTCGTCATCAGTAAACAGTCGCACCAAATCGGTAATAGCGCCACCTTCGTCTTCATCGGCCATGAGCGTGAGACAACCGTTACGGAAGTAGTCTTGAATACGCGGACCGAAGATTTCTTCGCCGAACATTTTGGTCATCATGTTCATGGCGTCGAGTGCGATTAAATCTCTTTCCTCCTCGTTTTTGCCTTCTAACATATTCAAACCAAGCGGACGCTGAGTATCGGCCGGATTAAAGTAAATGATGTCATCGGCACGTTCGCGTGGAATGTAGGGAAACAGATCCTCGATGAGCGAGCCGTGCGGATCAACCACGCAAATACCCTTGCCGTTATGAAAGTCCTGGCGCGCCATCAGCTGAATAACCGACGATTTACCAGTACCGGTTTGCCCGATGACGTAGAAGTGACGGAAGCGGTCTTCGGGATTCATATAGACTTTGGTCTTCTCGCCGCGCACCGTGTTGTAGCCTAAAAACAAGCCTTTCTCCGGAATATTTTTCGGTGCCGGTGCAATTTTGAAGTTCTGCCACTTGATAGTGGAGACTTTGTTGTACTTGATATTCGGAAAATGAAAGAAGCTGGCAAGCTCGGCCGTACCCAGAAGCATTTTCTTCCAGAGTAATTTTTGCAGGAACGACTTGCCTGGTGAACGACGGATGAAACCGGCCAGCAAGCGCTGACTATCGTGGTAGCGTGTTCTCGCAAAACTATTGCCGCGTACGTCATTGAACTGTGTGAAGCTGCCGACAATGGTATTTAAAATCAGGTTTGCACGAGCTGCGTTTTCTCCCGACGAGACAACACGCAGCATGCAGGTAAAACCCGGAGAGCCTGCTTTTTCATCGATCGCTTTGCTCAACTCTTCGACCATTTGTGAGACACGCTCGCTGCCGCCCATGCTCTTGTCGTCTTTATCACTAGACGTAAAAAGATCAAAAAAAGCTTTCACCCAAAACAGCGGATTCCACCATTCAAACGATTCTTTCTTCTTGGGATTAATAACATTCTGCGCTTCTTTCTGCAGTTTACCCTGCCATTTGGACGCAACTGGTCGCAGCACCAACTGCACGGCGGCACCTTCTTCTTTTTTGAGTTTGCTAAACGCATTGGTGATGGCATTGAACGGATCACTCTTTAGCTGCGCGTAGGTTTTGAACGGATAGACGTACGATTTGGTCGGCACCAAGTATGTGTTGGCAGTCACCGATTCTTTGGTGAAAATATTGTAATCTTCCACTTCATCGATCACCGCATCGGGGTAAAAAGACGTAATGTGTTTTTCGACAATACCGACAACGGAGCGCGGTGCCACAACGAAAATAAGAATCTCGCCGGCCAGACACGCGTACTCCACCGAAATAAACGGACTGCCTTTCCAGTGACGCGCAATACTGCTGTCATGCAGCGACGAAAGTGTCTGATACAAATGATCCATAATACCGAGCACTTCCTTAAAATCCTTGCCGGTAGAAAACTGTTCAGACTCCTGCTCTTTGTCTTCCTTGCTCTCTTTTTTAGGCGTGAGAATTTGTAAAAAAACCAGCTCGCGCTCGCGCTTGTGATCTTCGCGATGCCTGAGGAATGCCAGCGCTTTATACCCGGCAAGAATGCTGAGTGCGATAACGCCGATAGTTATGAGCAGGGGAATCACAGGGCTATGGTAGCATGTATGGAGGAAGTCGCGGTGAGATTATAATGAAAATACACGCAGTTATCGGATAACAGACAGCCAGAGAATCGGGAGAGTGGTTTTTGTTTGATCGGTCGTCTGCTGCAAAATCGCATCGATCACCTGTACGAATTCCTGCAGTGTCACGGGCTGGTTCATTACATCTTTTAGGTCTTTTCCCCACTGCGAAGTTTTTTTGCCAGTCAGAAGAACATAGACAGCCTGATACACCTGATCCGATGTTTCATTACCTTCAACAACTGAAATTTGCTTGTTGCGGATAGTGTTGATCGTGACAAGTGAGCCGATGATACGAGCGAAGTGTTCGCGTGTCACCGGTGCGTTTGGTGTGAGTTTTTCGCGGGTCTGAATCGTACTTGCCGAAAAGGAAAACAAGCTGAGCACGTCGGATCCAACTGTCTGCGCACTCGCGGCAACACGTCCGGCAACGGTAAGAGCCGACGAACGAGGCAATCCAAATATATCAATCAGGAATCCGACGATCTGTGTATACGCGCCAGCACCTTGCGTATTGATTTGCTGCAGACGCGCGAGGGCATCGTTGCGTGATTGTGGTGATGCGGTGCCCAGGAGCAATGCGGCGGTTCGTAAAAATTCTGCGTTGTAGATTGGATCAGTAGCACTGCGTGTTTCTATAAAGAGGGCGCCGCCATTGGTCGTAAAATTTCCAAGCGTGTAAATGTCACCGTCTTTTGTGGCGGACGCAGTTGCAACGATTCGCTGCAGCGGCAGGTACACCGCATCATTGGGAAAGAACTGTGCGAATTTGAATGAGCGGTTACTCACGTTTGTGATAAACGGCAGCCTGCCCATTTTCTCGATGAATGGTTGTAGAGGTGTGTTCCGGCTCTCATCTGTTGCAATCGGAGTCGTGAGATCGAAGGTTCCGCTTGCGTACATGGCAAGCAGCGCGGTTTTCAAGGCTTGCGAGGACCCAATCGTTTTAGACAGCTGATCGACGGTCAGCCACACCGGAACCACACCTGCCTCTTGCAAAAGAGATAACTGCTGCGCATCCGTCGCCTGCGTTGCAAGAGCTGGAGTGCGCAAGGCAATAAGTGCGTAGATCCAGTGAACAGCATTTGCCCAGGTGAGCGTCCCGTTGCTGCTGGCAATCAGCCCCTTTGGACTTTTGATCTGCACATCGGGCAGAGCGCGAGCGTAGGCTTCAAAGAACGCATGCGTAATAGCATCGTCCTCGATATGCGCTGTGCGCAGATCCGCAAACGGCTTGGTCTGATGTGCGATACGCTGTTGCTCCAGTACGGCTTTATCTAACGGTACACCGGTAAGCGGTGTGCACAATGTGAGCGATTGCAACAGTGCTAAAAATTCTCCGCGCGAGGCGAGTGAACGTGAAGAATCAAGCATTGCAATAGCACGTCCATCACTTCGTGAAAGCAGTTGTAACATTCTATGTGGACCGCTGGATGCACTTGCGAGTGTAGCAGCCGTGCCGCTTGCAAGACTGATACATGGCTCATACGGTGCGAGTAAAATACGAAGTCGGATCGGAATTTCTATTGTCTTTGCAGTTCCCTTGGGCGCTGTGCCTGCAACAGGTGCCGCTACCCAGTCTTCGCCGATTGTCTCTGGTTCTATTGTCACAGTGTACGCCGCCGATACCAAGACCGGCATGGTGGTAATAGTTGCGCGGCCATCGGCATTGGTCTGGAGAGTTGTTTCGATAAAATCATCGGCACTTGCGCCGTACTGAATACGTACTTGTCCACGAACAATTGCCGGCTCAAACGTCTGCTGCGTCCCGTCATTATTGATATCCTGAAATACGTGTACGGTGAGGCGAGCTGCGGCAGGAACATTTGCTGCAACGCTGCTTGGTTTCCATGTATCCGGTGTACTGGCACCCGTTGTGCCGCCACTTGTGCCGCCGCTTGTTCCGGAATCGAAACTGCTACTTACGCCTCCGTCATTTAAGCTGCTACTGCTGCCATACCAACTGCTCGATATGCCGCCATCCACACTACTTGAGCTCGACGACCACCAAGAGCTGGAGGAAAAGGTTTCGCTGGAAGCACTCGAACTGAAAGACTCATAGCTGCTGCTTTCCATCCCTTCACATCCTTCGCACGCCGAATGAGCCTGCATGACAAATTGCGTTCCAAGAATAAGGGCAATGAGCGTTAAAATCACTGTCATGATCATTTCTGTTCCATGCGGCAAATACGGGTGATTATGTTCAACTGATGACAGAGACATCTGTTCAACTTTCATGCTGTTGACGATGCCACGCCACTGAAACAGCAAAAAAATCAGCAAAATCGTGCAACCGACAATCAGCAGAGCCGATGGCTGATTGTTCGTCGGCAATACGCCATCCAGATTCCATTGCAATTGTCCTTTCAGCAAAAAATAGATGCTGACAAGCATTAGGCACAAAGTGAGGAAAATGTGTGTGTAACGGGATCGGAGCACAGTTGTAGGTTGGTATGAATGTGAAACAATTCGTTCTCATTATTATACCGTAAAAACACATTTTTGCCTAGGGTTTACGGCATCTTGATCCATTGGCACCAAATCATCGCTACAATCCTCTCTAACTCACTTTCAGGCTACTTTTAGCAATATTTGAGCGAGAGTTAGAGCTATTCATCACTTTCCGTAGAACCTGAGGTTGTTGAACAATCGAGTACTTCAAACGGAAATACGCGACTGTTGCCAGCCGTATCGCGCAGTTGGAGACGATATTGCCCGATGATACTTGGCTCAACCGTAAGTGCCGAACCGGGCGCATACCACTTTGGCGTATCGTTGACGGTTCCATCCGGATAGGTGATCGATTCGACCGCGAAAAACTTTTCAGCCGTGAGTGACAGAGTTTTGCCAAGAGCAAGGAAATGCGGAATGCCGGGATTGATCAGCAGATCTCTGGTGAGACGACGCATGTAACGCGTGTCGTTACATTGGTTTAAAAGAGTGTTGTCGCCCATGCGTTCGAATGTCACATTAATCTTGCCCGATGCGCGGTAAGCAATCGTTTCAAAGGCTGCTAGACTCAAATCCATGTCTCGGCCTTTCACAAATGGTCCACGGTCATTGATGCGCACCACCACACTCAATCCGTTTTTGATATTCGTTACTTTTACCAAAGTATTATGCGGAAAACTGCGATGCGCAGCGGTGAGCGCATGCATATCGAATGCCTCGCCAAATGCTGTCCCTTTGCCATGAAATTTTTCGGAATACAGGCTGGATTCATGAACCACTTTGGTCAGCTGCCCATCTAAAAATCGCATGTACGCAAGTAATTGTTCTTCTGTCATGCGGCTTGTATCACTTGGTGTCGCCATGTCGTATTGCACGAGCAGAGCCGGAATATCGTCGATATCCGGGAGCGACGCGCTACCTTTGTAGCTGCCTTCTTTGGGCGATTCCACACTGCGCGTACGAAACAGCCAGAGCATGGCAGTCGCAAAATCGACATTGGCTGTCGGGTAAAAATTTGTGTCATCATCATCCAAAATGCCGCGCGCTTTTGCGTACACAATTTCCTTGTAGCCTTTGTCAGTTTTTTTGATATCCACAAAAGGCTTCTCGCTCGTTTGAAAAGCCGGTCGGAACGCACTGTTCCAGACCAGCAAAAATGCATCAGCTCTATTGATAGGGTTTGCAGCTTGCGTAAGCGGTGTAAATGCTGTTGCCATTACGGCAAAAGACACAAGAAGAATCGTGAGACGATACATAGAAGAAGATGATGAGATCGGAGTATACAGGAGTGCAGGAAATTTCAGAAAATAATGGTGAATTATTCTACGCCCCTCACCCCCGGCCCCTCTCCTCGCTAAAGCGAGTGAGAGGGGAGCTTTAACTATGATTGTTCGTAGCAATTAGTTCATTTTCCTTCTTTTGCTTTGACAAGAGCTTCCTGAATTTTTTTTCAGTGCAGCAGGTAAATTCTCTAGCACTTCTTCATTCATTACTCGTAAGACCGGTATGCCGAAATCGTGAAAAATACTCTCTGTACGTTCTGCGTCATATTCCACTTGAGTATCATGAATTTTTCCATCCAACTCAATAATGAGCGGTGGCTTCATGCAGAGGAAATCGACGATGAATCGACCCATTGGTGCTTGCCGTCGGAATTTGTAGCCATGGAAATTTCGATTGCGCAAAACATTCCACAGAATACCTTCAGCATGCGTTCATCGTTGTCGCAGATTTTTGGCGTGTTCAACTGCGATTGGCAATGGATGAACAAGGTTCATGCATTCGATCATACCAGAAGTCACCCCTCTGCCTCGCAAAGCGAGGAGAGGGGCCGGGGGTGAGGGGCTTACAACGCCTTCACTCCCTCGGCTCGCACTTTCTGCCACGCAACTTCGACAACTTCACTCAGCATCGCTTGCTTCGTTGCAGGTCCGAAGTTACCGGCGCCTTTATCGGTTTCTTTGGCAATCAGCTTTTTGTCTTTCTGATACGCAACAACGGCTGCGCGCGTCATATCACCAAAGTTTCCATTGATGGAACTTGCTTTCATGTAGCCTCGGTTTGCCAGCAGCAGCTGAAGCAAGCGCACATCTTTGCCATTATCGCCTTTCGCAATGTATTTGGCTGGAATCTGCTTGGCCTCGATATCTTTGGCAATCTTCATTTTCAGCACTGCCATATCGGTGGAATCCTTCACTTTTTTTGTCTTCCAAACCTTGGCGATCGCGGCTCTGGTCTGGGCTCCAACGAGTCCGGCATTGGCCGAATCGACACTCGGCAAAACGCCTTGCGCCACTTGCAATGCAGCGACAGCTTTTACTAAATCTGCGTCGAACACACCGTCTGTGCGGCCTTTATAAAAACCTAAATACCGCAGTGTTCGCTGCAATTCCTTCACATTGCCGCCACGCATGCCGCGTCGTAGAGTTGTATCAATCGGTGCTTTGTCATCATCGACTTTCTTGGCTAAAGTAAGGGCTGCGTACGTTTCTTCAGTAATCTTCGTTCCATCGCCTTCTACTCCATAATCTTTCTGAAAATTGGCGACCGCCTGTTTGGTATCGGGGCCAAACAAATCGGTGACAGCCTTATTGAAATAGCCTAGGTTTTTGAGCGCAGTCTGCAGTGTGCGAGTCGCATATTTTTTGTCTCCCATGGTAAGGCTCAGAATAGTCGATACTTCACTGGTTTTATTGAGTCCGGCGAGTGCCGATGATGGCGATGGAAACATGGCAAGCGACCATTTTTCTTTGGGCTGATTGCTACCAATCGGGTACACCGTTCCCGTTACTTTGCGCGCACCCCATTCAAGCGAGCGGGCAAGACCTTCCTCGCCTTCGCCCATCCACAAGTCGATGCGATGTGTCTCGTTATCCCACGCGATAATACGGCCGCCGCGGTCGTGTACGGTACCGACAACGCCGAGCTCTGGTAGCGAAATGCGTGTGCCGAATTGATACTCTTTTGGCGCAGCAATCATGCCAGGATAGACATTTGTTCCATCGGCACCTTTTATGCCGCCACCGTTAAAGATAATTTCGGCTTCGTAACTACCGCGGTAGTAGCAGCATTGATCCGGCTTTGGCGAGTAGTACGCAGTCACCACAAAATCCTGTTCGCGCGGTGCCTCTAGAGCGTAAACAGGCGATGCAATGCTACACACGAGCGACGTAAGAATGATGGACGCCGGATACAACTGTGGCCAGCGAAAATCGCGCCGATGTTTTTTGGTGTGTTTTTTTGTTTTCATAAATCTTTACATTGTACCACAAATGAGTCGAATTAGCTGATTGGAACGATGGACAAATTGAGTAATTGAAATATAGTACTATTTATCGTCTCTATATCTTTGAGGCGATAAAAAATGAGGGCGTAGCTCAGTCTGGCTAGAGCGCCCCGGTTTTACCGGGGAGGTCGTAGGTTCAATTCCTGCCGCCTTCATTGCCCCGATGTCTTTCTAGGCATCGGGGTTTCCTTTATTGACAATAAAAACTTTCTGAAATGATTGATGTCAAAGTTCCCTCTCCCTGAACGCCCCTCACCCCCAACCCCTCTCCTCGCTGAAGCGAGGAGAGGGGAGCTTTAACTATTATAATTTTGAGTTTTGATCTTATTTCTTTTCTCTCGCTTGTGTCAGAGCTGCCTCAATCTTTTTGAGTGCCAATGGCAAATGTTCCAATACCTCTTCATTCGATAATCGTAATACTGGTATGCCAAAATCTTCAAAAATACTCTCTGTGCGTTCTTTGTCATACTCTAATTGCGTGTCATGAATCTTGCCGTCTAGTTCTATAATCAGTGGTGGCTTCATACAAAGAAAATCGACGATAAAACGTCCAAGAGGACCTTGTCTTCGGAATTTGTACCCATGAAATTTGCGATTACGTACAATATTCCATAAGACACTTTCTGCTTGCGTTAATCGCTTTCGCAGATCTTTGGCATGTTCAAGTGCCAGCGGCAATGGATGAACGAGATTCATGGATCAATCATACCAGAAGTCACCCCTCTCACTCGCTTTAGACCCAAAGGGTTCCCCTAGGGACGAGGAGAGGGGCCGGGGGTGAGGGGCGGGGGAGAGAAGATTTTACTCTTATCTATCTTTGATTCGCTTTCCTCATTGCATCTTCATTTCTCTCCCGCTACTCTCTTGCGGACATGCCGATTAACACTACTACTGGCACCCAGTGGCCCGAAGAGGCCAAGGGGGCTGTTTTTTCTGAAAAAGGTTCCGAGACAATCCTACTTCTTGGCTCTGGTGCGCTTAAAATCGGCGAAGCAGGCGAGTTCGATTACTCCGGTAGTCAGGCGATAAAGGCATTCAAAGAGGAAGGAAAACGTGTTGTGCTCATCAACCCAAATATCGCGACGAACCAGACCAGTTGGAATCTTGCCGATCGTGTGTATTTTTTGCCGGTGCAGCCGGAGTTTGTAGAGCGTGTCATCGAAAAAGAAAAGCCATCGGCCATCGCGCTCAGCTTTGGCGGACAGACGGCGCTTAACTGTGGCGTGAAATTGGAAGAACTCGGCATTCTCAAAAAATATAATGTTCGAGTACTTGGCACATCGGTCGATGCTATCCGCAAAACCGAAGATCGCGCTTTGTTCAACGCCGAGCTTAAAAGCATTGGTGTGGATGTTCCACGTTCGTTTGCCTGCACATCCGTTCCCGAAGCAGAGAAAGCTGCTGCCGAAATTGGTTTCCCCGTCATCGTGCGCGCTGCGTTTGCACTTGGTGGAAAGGGGAGTGGACGCGCGCTCAACGCTGAGCAATTGTCCGATCTGCTCAAAGTCGCATTTGTCGAATCACATCAAGTATTAGTAGAAGAGGATTTAACCGGTTGGAAGGAAATCGAGTACGAAGTCGTGCGCGATATTGCAGATAACTGTATTACGGTCTGTAATATGGAGAACATCGATCCGCTTGGTATTCATACCGGTGAATCGATTGTCGTTGCGCCAAGCCAGACGCTCGATAACGAGGATTACCAAATGCTGCGCTCCATCGCGCTCAAAGTGATTCGCCATCTTGGGATCGTTGGCGAATGCAATATTCAATACGCACTGCATCCAAAGAGCCGTACGTATCGCGTGATCGAGGTAAATGCGCGCCTCAGTCGCTCGTCGGCCCTCGCGTCTAAAGCAACCGGTTATCCGCTCGCGTTTGTGGCTGCGAAATTGGCACTTGGCTACACACTTCCCGAACTTAAAAACTCTATCACACAAGTCACATGCGCCGATTTCGAGCCTTCGCTCGACTACGTCGCCATAAAAATGCCGCGGTGGGATTTGCAGAAATTCAGTTTTGTCAGCAGCGAAATAACGAGCGAAATGAAGTCGGTTGGCGAAGTGATGGCGCTTGGTCGTACCTTCGAGGAAGCCCTACAGAAAGCCATTCGCATGCTCAACATCCGCGCCGATGGACTGTATCCGTTGCCAGTCGAGTTTCCGAAAAATGATTTGAGCAAAGAAGTGAAAGTTGCAAGTCCGCGTCGCTTGTTTGCCATCGCGCAGGCGCTGTCTTCCGACTGGAGCGTAGAAGAAGTATCGATTGCAACCGGCATCGATAAATGGTTTTTGGAACGCATTGCGAAATGTGCCGATATGCGCCATCAACTCTTTAAAGGAAAATCTCAATCCATCGACCTATCAACACTCAAGCACGCTAAGCAGCTTGGTTTTTCCGATAGCGCTATTGCAACAATCCGCGACGACAAAGTGCAGGCGATCCGCGATCTGCGCATTGCAAACGGTATTATTCCCGTCGTCAAACAAATCGACACTCTCGCCGGTGAATTCCCGGCTCAGACGAATTATTTGTACATGACCTATCACGGGTCGGTGGATGATGTGACGTTTGAGCCACCACGATCAACAAATGCTTATCGCTTACCGCTTACCGCTTCTACGAATAATCAAAAAACAGAGCATATCGATCGCTCATCGTGTCCTCGCGTCATTGTTCTTGGCGGCGGTCCGTACTCGATTGGCTCGTCAGTCGAGTTCGATTGGTGTTGCATGCAATCTGTTCGCGAGTTGCAGGCGCAGGGTTACAGCGTAACGATTATCAACAGCAATCCGGAAACGGTGAGTACCGATTACGACGAATGCGACACACTCTTCTTCGAACAGCTCACACTCGAACGCGTGCTCGATGTTGTCGATCGCATAAAACCGGTTGGCGTGGTGGTCTCTATGGGTGGTCAGATTCCGAACTCACTCGCGCTCAAGCTTGCCAAAGCAGGCGTGCCGATTATTGGGACGACATCGGAAAATATTGATAAAGCCGAAGACCGACACAAGTTTTCAGAGCTCCTCGATACCTTAGACGTGCATCAGCCCGAGTGGAAAGAATTTGCAGATCTTGCGTCGGCCAAGCAATTCGCCAATTCGGTCGGATACCCCGTTATTGTGCGTCCAAGTTACGTGCTATCGGGTGCTGCGATGGCAGTGGTTCACAGCGAAGACGATCTTAAAGATTTCTTGGAAGCCGCAACAGAGCTATCCAAAGAAGCGCCGGTTGTTATTTCCAAGTTCGAAGTCGGCGCCAAGGAAATCGAATTCGACGGAGTCGCGCAAAACGGCAAACTGATTTTATACGCATTGGCCGAACACATCGAAAATGCTGGCGTGCATTCCGGTGATGCCACGATTGTTCTGCCGCCACAGCGCGTGAACATAGAAACGCTGCGTAAAATCAAAGTGATTTCCAAGAAGATTGCTGCCGGACTTCAGATTTCCGGTCCGTTCAATATTCAATTACTCGCTAAGAACAATCAACTTAAAGTCATCGAATGTAATTTACGTGCTAGTCGCTCCTTTCCGTTTGCCAGCAAAGTGACGGGCGTGAATTTCGCAAAAATTGCTCTGCAGGCATCGCTTGGTGTTGCCGACGAAAGCATGCGCTACCAGACAATCGATTTGGATCATGTAGGGGTGAAAGCCGCACAATTCAGTTTTAGCCGTCTCAAAGGCGCCGATCCGCGCTTGGGTGTGGAAATGGCTTCGACCGGCGAAGTTGCGTGTTTTGGGACAACCGTTGAACAGGCGCTGATGCTCTCGCTTAAGGCAATCGGATTCCAGACGCCGCGCAAGAATGTGCTCATTACCATCGGCAAACTGGAAGACAAAGTCGACATGCTCGAGACGATCAAAAAACTTCAGGACATGGGCTTTAGTTTGTTTGCGACTCACCGCACACATGAATTCCTGTCGGCGCGCAATATTCCAACTGGCCTTCTGTACAAATTGTCCGAGCCGCGCAGCCCGAACATTCGCGAGTATCTGGAAAATCAGCGCGTCGATTTGGTCATCAATATTCCTCAGCACACATCAACTTCCGAAAAAACGGACGGTTACTTTATCCGTCGCATAGCCATCGATCGCAATATTCCGCTCATTACCAACGTTCAGTTGGCCAAACGTATTGTGGAAGCGCTGGAATACGAAAGAACTGCCAAGCAAATGCCACTACTGGCGTGGCCGGATTTGTTGTATCACGATCAGCATTAGGGTTTGGGATAGGGTTGGGGTTCGGAAAAGTTGAAAGTGTTGAAAAATTAATAATGATAAGGAGCGACATGTTTGTCGCGGTGCTCGATGAAGCATTCATCGCATTTCGGGACGCGGCGTCCCGTCTGCGGCTATAATTTTTCCCTTGCACTCCGTTTGGTTCTTCCCTAAAGTAGCTCCACTTTATGGCTGTTTACGCTATCAAAAAAGGCGAGGAGTCGAACGACCGTCTGCAGAGCCGCTTTAAAAAGCAGGTGCAGGAAGCTCGTTTCGTTAAAGTTCTGCGCGAACGTCGCACACGCAAAAAGAAGCTTACAACACGTCTTCAGCGTATCCGCGCTCTTAAGCGCGAGGGTTACCGTGCCGAGAACAAGAAGAACCAGTTCTACTCGAACATGTAAGGAGGCTTTCTATCGCAATTCAAAACGCCCGAAAGGGCGTTTTTTTTAAACGTGCATTTCTAATAATTACATTCGGATACACTATGAGCTTTTTCTTGTAATTTTTTTGCGAGCGATAATACTTCGCTGTTACCGTATAAAGGCAATGATGCAATCAGGCAAAGCAGATTCAAAACGAAATCTTTTTCGTCGAAATTGCTCCATTGTACTGATTTCTTTGTTTTCGCATTCCTTCGTTTGTCTAAAATGTTTTTTGATATTTTGAGAACATCAGAATCTGTCCAAGGAGTATCAGCGTCAGATAAGATCTTATAAATTTTATTGATATCCAGTGGATCAAGACAGTTTAAAATTTCTTGCCATCTTGGTGCATAATTTACGTCATTTGTCGTCATAGTTGAAACAAATGAAGGATGCGCCTCCATTCTTGTACGCTGAAGAAAATCTTGTTTGTCGCACACTTTTTGAACAACATCTCTTTGTGTGAGAAAGAAAATATTTTCAAGATGATCAACAGATATATCCGGATGTGAAAGAAGGATATAAAAAAGTTCATTGTTTATCATTTCAGCAATATCTTTCATTTCCTGATCTATTTTCATACTTAAGGATATTGTGATTTCGTTTTCCAGTGTGCCCGATACATTAATCTGCGTTGTATCAGCATCATTCATTGGATTAGTAGTCACATGCTCAAAAAAATCATCATTAGTTAATTGTTTAACGTTTCGTTGATTATTCTTGCTTGGGCATGTTCCAACTTTCTTGGTTGCAAATTCCCTATTATTGTATAAATCAGCATAGCAAGCCCAAAGAGTGGCAATAATTCTATTTCTGATCGAATCCGATTGCTTTTTGAGTACGATTTTTAAAGAAAGATTTTCCTGGTGCGCATCTATCAGTTTTGTGCTTGCAAGTACTTGAGTGCCAACTCTTTCAGCGGACTTAAGTGCAAAAATATTACTCATAATTATACATTAATACATACGTAAAATATGTCAAAATTATGACGCCTTGTTTGTGCAAAGTCCGCTGTTAGATTTGCAATCCCGTCTTCTTCAGCAATTGCCCCAGCAAAAAAACCGGCAGCCCGACAATGCTCGTCCAGTCTCCTTCTATATGCTCGATCATCAGTTGACCTGGGCCATCTATTTGAAAACCGCCGGAGCGATCTTTCCAGTGATTACTGGCAATCCACCAATCCATCTGTTTTTCATCCATTTCTGCAAACGTGACACGCGATGACGAAAGGCCTTCGTACACTGTTCCGCTTGCATCGATGACACACAGGCCGGAATGCACGACGCAGGTTTTGCCGCTGTGCTCTTTGAGCATGCGCCTGGCATCCGTAGCATCAACCGGCTTTTCGAAGAGTGAGCCATCGGCGCTCACAACTAGTGTATCGCAGCCAATAATAATCGAGCTTTGATGTTGTGCAGCTACATCTTGAGCTTTAAGGCGTGCAAGCAGCACCGCGCGCTTGGCAGGATCGGCTTCTACAACACTCGCTTCATCAACAGAACTTGGAACAATGGTGAATGATGCACCAAGATCTTTCAGTAACTGCGAACGTTGCGGACTGGCAGAAGCAAGAATGAGTGCAGGCATACGGTTTACTGGAAAATCTGCAATGCTCGAACGAGCTGCGCGTCGGTTGTAGCGGTTGGAAGCGTATCGATTACAATATCGGGCTGCACACCTGCGCCGTCAATCTTATTGCCGTAAGGCGACAAGAACTCGGCAACTGTGAGCTTGAGCGCTTCGCCGCTTTCGAAGTTGATGAATTCCTGTACCGTGCCTTTGCCAAAGGTTCCGGTGCCAACGATTGTCGCGCGCTTTAAATCTTTCATAGCGCCAGCCACAATTTCCGAAGCACTGGCCGAGCCTTTATTGACGAGCAGTACAAGCGGGGTAGAGGCATCGACTGTCGGCTCTTCATCTGTACGACTCGTGATCAAATCGGTTTTGCTCTTTACCTGCACAATCGGGCTGCTTTTGGGCACGAAGTTGCTGGCAACTTCTATAGCTGCGTGCAGCAGGCCGCCTGGATTATTGCGCATGTCCAGAATAATTCCGCGCGGGCGCTTACTGTTGATTTCGGCAAACGCAGTGCGCAGCGTTCGGTCGGCACTGTCGCCAAACTGTGAGAGTTTTACAATCGCGATGCTGCCCTGCCATTTTACTTCGTAGTCGGGAATATTGATATCGTCGCGCACGACAGGGATGGTCAAAGAAACGCCATCACGCATAATGCCGAGTGTGACAGTTGTACCTTTTTCCCCACGAATAGCGGTGACAGCAGCATCGAGTGTGATGCCCGTAAGTGTCTTACCATTGGCAGTGAGCAATTTATCGCCAGGTTTAAGGCCGGCTTTCTCGGCAGGCGATCCAGATAAGGGGGCGACAACGGTAGGGAAACCGTCTTTAAGTTCCACATGTGCGCCAATCGCGCCATTGAGTTGACCTTTTATCTGTGATTCGAAATCCGTTGCCTGGCTTGGACGGAAGAAGGTGGTGTATGGGTCTTTTAGGCTCTGAACCAGTCCTTCAATCGACTGATACGACACATCGTTCGTATCCAGTTTATTGGTGCGCAGGTAGTCGCGTTGAATAATATTCCAGACGGCATTGAGCAGAGCGTTGCGAGGCAAGCCAGCACCGTCTGTTTGCGTAGGATCGAGTGTGGTTGGATCGGAAACATCAATCCCACTCAATGTCCGAATAATCGTATAAGCTTCGATACCTGTGAGATTTCTCTGCCCACCGAAAGAATTGAGACGCAGAGGCTTAAACCACTTAAGTGCGATTGCATTCATAACCGCCTGTTTGTCGACACTCGACCGAACATCGCGCAGCCTGGAAATATCCGCTGTCTCTCTATTGCCTGTAAGTGCGGTGAGTACTTTTGCTGCCTCTAGACGTGTAATCGGCCTCTGTAAAAGCAGCGTCGTATCCTTTTTCCATATGTCCAGTGCATGCTTTGTCTCTGCTGCACACACAACGCCTTTCATGGCCGGAGTAACTCTCTTGTGCGAAAGCGTGCAATTTTTCGTTGTATCCAGTTCCAGAGCCTGCGTTACCCACTTCAGAAATTCGCCACGCGAAACGGTCGTCATGTTTGGCTGAGTAACTTCAGTATCGGCAGCCACCACAACCGGAATCATCGATCCTAAAACAAGCAGCGAAAGAAGAGTCGTGCGGAAAGTGTTATGCATGAAAAAATGACTTGGAAGAATAAGAGCATCTTACGGGTTTGATCTGGGAGAAACAAATAGATTGCCCAAGAAAGCGGTAAGCGATAAGCGGCTAGCGATTAGCAAAAATTGGCGTCACTCGTCGGGTAATTTTACGATACACAAATGAATCTTATCGCTTCGCGCTACCTGCTTACCGCTTCATTACGACACTATAATCTGACTCGGCACAATCGCGCCAAATTCTTTCATGTCCTCTTGTCTCTGGAAAAGATACGCAAGTAGCCATAGTCCGCCAACGACGTAGAGAATAGACGGAACAAGCGTGAGTGAAATGGCGTTGAGCGTGGAGCTGGGGTCCATGCCAAGAACGCCGCCAATACTGGTCGGATTCCCCGGCAATATATCGGGCAGAGTGACGATAAAATCAAAAATACCGTGAATGATGAATGCGAAGATAAGTCCGCGGGCGATGTTGTAATGGTAGAAAATCACTTCCGGTTTCAGTTCCAGTATGCGATGCAGCAACGCGATAATTGGATGTCGTTTGCCATCGGCAAACTGTGTACGCATAAGCGGCGAGGCGAAAAAAGCGAGTCCCACATAGTAACCCATGACGCCGGTGGAGAGAATGTGCACCATGTTGGTCAAAATCGATCGGCCAATCACGTTGCCGAAAAATGCGCCCCACATTGGCTGTTCTGGCGTGAGTAAATAGTTTTGCACGAAGGCGATAAAGTAATTCGGATTTTCCAGATTTTCTGCAAACGCAAAACCGATTGCCACCACAATCGCCAATTGCAGGACATCATCAATTGAACGGAAAAAGGTGTCACTGCTATGGCGCAGCACCCAATACTTACTCGCTTCTTCTATGACACCAACAATCAAGTATGTGACAAGCGTTGCGAGTACAGTCGCTTTTGTGCCGGCTGGCGTACTAAAAATGCCGCCACCCACAAAGTCGTTCGCTGCACCGCTAAAATTGATCGGCACAATTTTGAACAAAAAGAAGTTGAGTTCGATCGACTGTTTTTGCAGCATGTCGTAAAACAAAATCGGTGCGGTAGACAGCATGCCGGCAAAAAATGCGAGCAATACAACGCTCAAGCGCTGAATGTGATACGACAGAAACAGGCTGCACCAGATAATAACCGGAATAAGCGCAACGGTTGTCGCAAGGCCAATTGCCACTAGTTCATCGTGTGTTTTGCCGCGCAGCATCGCGTAGGTCACCCAAAAAATAAATGTCCCAAGCACCGTCGCTTTTATACTCACGCTCCAGGGCCCAAACAGAAATTTCCAACCGAGAACGATACAGGTGATCCCGAGTGCCATTAAAAACGGATCCTCGCTGAGGCCGGTTTCAAAGAACGCGCGTTTAAAACTGATGAGAATCCAGGTGACGACGGTGCCGAGTACAAAGGCAAAGAAATAGCGATAGCGATCTTTGGAGCCATGCCAGCGAAGTTGATCAAACACGCCAAAGGCTAAAATCGCTATAAACACTATTACCGTACGCGTCACATTTACCTGTGAGCCAATACCACCAGCCGACAGGATATTAAGGCTGGAATACTTAAGCGCGAGTGCAAAGAGTCCAAGAGTCAGAACACCGGCAATAGCGGCCATGGTCTGCGATGGTAGAAACGGATGGTGTTTTTCGACAGTTGCCAGCGATTGTTTATCGACCATTTTGACATTCATGACCCCTGTCCACAGCCGAATGAGCAGGACGCTTACCAGGAGCGCGATAATGGCAAAGGCGATTTGCATGAGAGAATCTAAGTATTTTAGCACAAATTATGGCTTCAGTCCAAGTATTACAGGTCTGCCCATGGCTAGAAAAGCCTGTATACGTAAGAAAATGGCAGATGATACGTCTACCTATGAATATTTGCGCTGTCCGTCTATACACTTATAATCTTGGACTCGGAATAATTGACATATGTCAATATTGGTGTATAAATATCAGCTACATTCTCACAATTCTCTTATGTTCACCTGTCTGTCTAAGAAGGTTTGTGCCTCAGTCTCGCTTACAGCACTCTCGCTGTCTTTTTTTATAGCCCCGCTGACCGCTTTGGCAGTGTCTCAAGCCGATTTGGCTATTACGACAATGCATGAACCTGCGTCTAGCCCATCTGCTCCACTCCTCCTTACCGTAACCGTGCAAAACAATGGTCCAGACCCGGCCACGCTTGTCGTGGTACGCGGCATGATTCCAGACGGCTACGCTTTTGATGGAGGGGCAACGAGCGGTTGTGTCGGTTCGTCTTTTGGTCAGGATTTCACGTGTTTTAGTAGTTCACAGCCTCTGCTCTCTGGTAGTACGAAGGTCTATACGGTTTACGCCAATCCTACGAGCCCTTTGCTCTGTGGAAGCGTTGTTATGATGCCGTCGACACACGTAGAGCCTTCTCCATCAGAAATGGATGCAGATCTATCGAACAACACTACTCTCGTTAGCTCTTTTACTATTGCTTGTGAAGAAGTCGAGGAAGTCGCGGAAGTCGCGACAGCCGATTTATCGCTCACAGCGGTTATTCCTACAACAGTCGAGCCAGCAGCGCCATTGGTTATACCATATACCGTTTATAACGCCGGTCCGCTGGCCGCTACCATGTCTGTTGTGCGCGGCATGATTCCCGATGGATATGCCTTTGATGGCGCAGCAACCAGCGGTTGTGTCGGCTCATCGTTTGGTCAGGATTTCACCTGCTTTTCTTCTGCGACACCCCTTGCAGCTGGTTCCGATCGTACATTCACGGTCTACGCTAACCCTGTCAGCGCTTTACCTTGTTCAACAGTTGTATCTGTTCCATCGGCATACGTTGAATCTTCTGCCAGTGAGCCGGATCTAGTTATGGCAAATAACGCCACGCCAATCGGTTCCTTTACTGTCGCGTGCGCTGAGCCTGCCTCCTCCTCCTCCTCCTCCTCCTCCTCCTCTGAATCATCGAGTTCCAGCAGTGCGCCATCCGAGCCGCAGACTCCTGCGCCCACTCCTCCGTCTTCATCTTCATCATCAGCTCCTATTATCGTCATCAATCCGAATTTCAATCCACCGGCTCCGGGTACTTCGCAAAACAGCGGTTCATCCAGGGGGCATGAAACAAATGTACTTTCTGCCATTATCCGTTTTATAACCAGGGATATGTCGAGTATTCCTCCTCCGGCATTTGGAGGCGCGCGTATGGCACTCGCCGATATTTCGTCCGATCAAAAGAATGCTATCTGCGGCATGGCAAAGACCATGAAATACAATTCGTCCTATCGCTTGCCTGCTCAGGAAATGGTGGCAATGACACTTGCTCTTCAATTGGGCCTGCCAAGGGTTCTTGTTCTGAATGCTCTGCAAGACACTCAATTCTGCGGACAATAATTTCTTTACATCAGTCATGAAAAAACGCTCTGCCCGTCGCAGGGCGTTTTTTAGTTATCGCCGGTGCGAAACAGTGCAATGAATTCCAGTGGATGCATTGATTTTGCCTTCGCTTCAATGTTACTTGGCAGTGAGTGTGGCTTGTAGGGCTGATGCGTCGTTTCGCCTGGAATTTCTAGGTCCACAGCAAGATGCAGATGAGGAGCAGTCGTTTCGCCAGTCATGCCGACTGTGCCGATAGTTTGCCCGGGTGTAATGCTCTGGTCTTTTTTCACGAACACCGTATCAAAATGGCCGTAGATAGAATAAAAAACGCCGAGTGACGTACAGTGACGAATCATCACATAATTGCCTAGATCGGTCTTTGTACCCGTCGCTGCTACAGTTCCGCCGCCAAGTGCGCCAATGGGCGTGCCGAAGGCTAGCTTGAGGTCGAGCGCTGCATGAGTTCCGGTCCACTGCCCGGCATCAATATTATACGAACCGAAATACCGTGTGGAATAGAACAATTTTGCCGTAATGGCCGCAATCGATTCATCAGTATTTTGCGATGTGAAGCTGCTCATCGGCTTGGTTAAAACCGAGAGATCATAGCGAGGAATTGCCACAAAATCGTCAGCTGTCATTTGACTGTAACTGCGATTCCATTCACTGGGCGTATGCATAGCTCCCCAATTTGGTACTTTGACGACCGGATACGACGTATGCAAAAGTGGCGCACAATTTTCTCTCACAGCTTGGGTTGCAGATACAGATGAAGATGAAGCTGTTTGCTGATTGATCGCATTTGGCTGAATAGCCTCAGATACATTCGTTGTCTGTGTCAGGCGCGATGTTGCATTGGAAGGAGTATCGATAGGTTGCAGTTGTGTTTGCGATTGAACAGGATTCGATGGACTGACAGTGTCGGCTAAGCGAAATGCAGCGCTGGATGAAAGCGCTGAAGCTGCATAATGGACTATCTGAGGATTACCTTTTTTTACAGATGAGACAGTCGACGCACAATTTTTCTGCTGCAAACATGGCCCCGCATACGATGCAAAATCGTCGATAAAATAAGCCTGCGTAGCCAGTGTATCTACAATAATCGTGCAGCTGGTAATAATCGCCAGACACGTGAGTGTTCCCACAAAATGTTCGTAGCGTTGCAAAAACGCACGACAGGAGGCAATGCGCCGGTGTGTGTTTGTGTGAGTGTTAATGTATTATTATACCATATTTGATAGTAATAGAAAATAGGATCATCATCTTGCTGATCAAACTATAGATCGCGTCTCTTTTACCTTGAGTGAAAGCCAAAAACCTAACAATTATCGTCGCCAACTGGTAGCATATTGGTCAGTTATGGCTGGATCAGCTTCCCGCAGCGGCCTTTCGATTCTTGTCATTCTTAGCGCTGTTGGAATTATGGGAACCGATATGTGGTTGTCGCATAACAAAAAATCAACTTCGTTGTCACCAGGCGATCTGCCTTCCTACGTTACATACGCCGGCAATGGCTTTTCGTTCGCCTTTCCGCAGTACTTGCAACCGGGTCGTCACAACATCTCTTCGGATCAGCAAAGTCCGGATTTGTACCGTTATAAACATACAACAAAAGAATCATCTCCCGTCGAGTTTTCAATTGATGTCGAGAGATTTAACATAAAAGACAAAAGTATCGAAGCAAACGATCACCCGGTGCAAATCTGGAAGCAGCTGGACGATGTCCCGATAAGCGATAGTGGCAGGGCCTCGGGCTTCGCATCCGATGCCGTTGCTTTTCCCGAGCAGGATGGCAGCAGTTGCCAATTGCGCTACGAATATACCTGGCCACGAGCCAGACATGTCTATCGCATCACTTTCGTTGTGACGCAGATTGTTGACCCGATTCTCGAAAAGAAAGTCACGGATTGTCACATCTACACACTCAAAGAGCACGCGCTGTACATCAAAATCATGTCAGAGATTCTTAAGAGCTTGCAGGCAGCGCAGTAGGTGAGCATGCCTAGAATAATCTCTCAAAATGACCGACAAAATGGGGTACATCTTCCTTCTCTCTACGCTACCTGCTAGCATAATCCGGCATTTTCCTTACTCACTCCATGCCCGCCACCACTCTCGATCACCCTTCGACGCGGCTCAGGATGACAGTCTCTATCTCACTCATACTTTGCTTGTATGCCAGCTAATTCACTCGATCAAATCGTGTCCCTCTCCAAACGTCGAGGTTTCGTGTTTCCGGGCTCGGATATTTACGGCGGTTTGGCAAACACGTGGGATTACGGACCACTGGGTGTAGAACTGAAAAATCGGGTAAAAAAGCAGTGGTGGAAAACATTCGTGCGCAGTCGCACCGATATGTTCGGGCTCGATGCAGCGATTCTGATGAACCCGAAAGTGTGGGAAGCAAGCGGCCACGTGGGGTCATTTACCGATCCACTTATTGATTGTAAAAAATGTAAGCAGCGCTTTCGCGGCGATAAATTGCTCGAAGAAAAACTCGGTGTAGAAGCAGTTGCCGTTTTGAAAATTGAGCAAATTCAGCCAATGATGATGGCCGAGAAAATTAAATGTCCGGCGTGTGCCTCTATTGATTGGACCGATGCCAAACGCTTCAACCTGATGTTCAAAACGCAGCAGGGTGTTATAGAAGGAGAGGGGAGTGATATTTATTTGCGTCCGGAAACAGCGCAGGGAATTTTCGTGAATTTCAAAAACGTGATGGATACCATGCGCCCGCGCTTGCCATTTGGTGTTGCACAGATCGGGAAGGCGTTTCGCAACGAAATTACACCCGGCAACTTTACGTTTCGCACGCGTGAATTCGAACAAATGGAAATCGAGTATTTCTTCGATCCGGAAGTAACCAAGTGGGAAGATATTTTTGCACTGTGGAAAAAAATGAGTTGGGAGTTTATAACCGACACTCTCGGCGTTGCCAAAGATAATCTGCGCCTGCGCGATCACGAAAAAGACGAGCTCTCGCACTACTCCAAAGGCACAACCGATATCGAATACAAATTCCCGTTCGGTTGGGGTGAACTCTGTGCTGCCGCCGCGTATCGTGGCGATTACGATTTGTCGCAACACGAGAAATTTAGCGGTCAGGAACTTAAATACACCGATCCAGATGTACCGACTCGCAAGTTTATTCCGCACGTCATGGAGCCATCATTCGGCTCCGATCGCGTGACACTTGCTGTCTTGCTCGACGCGTACAATGAAGAGGTGCTCGAAAACGGCGAAACACGCATTGTTATGAAGTTCAAGCAAGGAATCGCACCGGTCGACGTTGCCATTTTGCCGTTATCCAAGAAAGAACATTTAACTGCGAAAGCGAAAGAAGTGTATCAATTGCTTTTGGATAAAACTGATCTAACGATTGATTTCGATGTGACTGGTTCTATCGGCAAACGCTATCGCCGCCAGGACGAAATCGGCACGCCGAAATGCATTACCGTGGATTTTGGCACGCTCGGCGAAGACGCAGCGCAGGGCGAGACAGATACAGTCACCATTCGCGATCGCGACACGCTCAAGCAAGAGCGGGTGTCCATTGGTACACTGGTACAACAATTGACACAGTGATACCGTAGGCGTTCATGATAAAAGATGATCAAACATCGGCTCATTCGAATAACCCACCAGCTACTCAGCAAGATATACAAATTCTGATGAGTATGATTGGTCAATTTGAGCAGAAATTTTATGACTTACGAGAAGATTTAAGAGAAGATATTGATGAGAAAATTGTGCAATCAGAAGAAAGAATGAAAGCGCATTTCGACCTTGCTGTCGAAACTATTCGCCACGACCTTATTGGTGCAAATAAGGATGATATTCAAAACATCAAGCAACGCGTGAAGCGCCTGGAAGAAGAGGTTGGGATTGCTGTGTAAGTTGTAATAAAAAAATTTTATTGTATAGTTAATTTGATGGAGAAAGCATATTCAATTTCTATTACTGATCCAAAAGGCCTACATAATCGTCCAATAGGACGATTGGTTGATATTGGACAAAGTTTAAGTGTTTTTGGTGTAATACTTCGGATCGAAGATCCAAAAGGTAACACAGCCGATTTTCGCAGCATAACAACTATTATGGAGAATATTTTTGTAAGTCGAGGTGAATGCTTGCGTGTGATTTTATCTGGCCCAGAAGACAAGATTAAGGATGTTGATGAGAGATCAATAAGGGGTGCCAATGAGCCATTTACACACTATCTGACTGAGGCTTTGAATGATTTTGCAGGTAAAAATTCACCTTCAGCTTATTAGTATTAGCGTATTGATTTGCATATAAAGCCAATTTCGCGTATAAATAAGCCACTTCGCTTTTAACTGATCACCGCGGTCCTGATCCTTAAGAGGATTACCCCGAGCTTGTCGAGGGGTGGCACTCAACCGGATTCCCTCCGCATTACGGGTGAAAAGACGTTAGAAGTTTGATCTAAGGATTTCCTCATCATAGCTTGTAGTCGCATTTGTACAGTCTTGCTTGCACGAATTACGAATCGCGAATTATGAATTACGAATGACAGTTTCCTTAAGATCTACGAAGATCTTCTCTATTCATAATTCGTACTTCTTAATTCTTTATTCTAATTCTATGGCTATACCTAGCCCAAAAGAGCTCCTCGACCACGCCTGCCACTTTGGTCACCGCAAAGAAAAGTGGAACCCGAAAATGAAGCCGTTTCTCTACGGTACTCGCAAGGGTATTCACATTTTCGACCTCGAAAAGACGCACGATGCGCTCAAGAAAGTCTGCGACGAGCTGCGCGCCCTGCAGAAATCTGGCAAAACGATTCTATTCGTTTCTACCAAGGCACAAAGTCTCTTGCTCATCGAACACATCAGCAAGGGTATTCATCAGCCAGTTGTCACCAAAAAGTGGGTGCCGGGCTTGCTCACCAACTGGGCAACCATCAAGCACCGTATTCGCTATTACCTCGATTTGCAGAATTCGTTTAAGACTGGCGAAATCGAGAAGTATACAAAGAAGGAGCAGACAGCGCTTCGTAAGGAACTTGCCAAACTGGATGCCGGACTGTCCGGTGTGTCGAGCATGACTGGCCTTCCAGACGCCGTTTTCGTTGTCGATGCGGTACGCGATCACGTCGCCGTGTTGGAGGCTCGCAAGCTTGGTATTCCAGTGTATGGAATCTGTGATAGCAATGCCGATCCAGATAACTTCAAAATCTTCATTCCAGCGAATGACGATGCTGTGCAATCCATCAAAATCATCCTCGATGCTATTCAAAGCGAACTGCAGGATGCCAAGCCAAAGGCTGCAGAGGCTGGTCAGAAAGACGCAAACTAGTAGAATGAATAATAATTCTTGAGAAGCGATAAGCGGTAAGCGATTAGCTTCTTAGGATACAGCTCTCGATACTTACCGCTTACCGCTACACGCTTATCGCTTCCCTGAAGAAAGAGATTTCTTCACCCGCTCAACAACTCCTTTCCCCCACACTTATGACAACAATCTCCGCTTCCCAAGTCGCGCAGCTGCGCGCGCGCACTGGCGCCGGCATTCTCGAGGCCAAGAAAGCTCTCGAAGAAGCCAACGGCGATGAGTCGATGGCGATCGACATTCTGCGCAAGAAAGGCAAGGCTCAGGCTATTAAAAAGGCAGATCGCACGCAGAGCGAAGGCGGCATTTTTATCTCTACAGATGGAAAAAAAGCTGCTCTCGTTATGCTCAAGTGCGAAACAGACTTCGTGGGTCGTTCCGATAACTTTATCAAAGTAGGACAAGCACTTGCGCAAGTTCTCCACGAAAAAGGCCCAGAGGGTTTTGAGACTATGGCTAGCGAAAAAGTCCCAGCTGCAGTGCTCGAGCTTGGCGAGAACATTTCGGTTGGCGAGACAGCGATTCTGTCCGCTCCCGTTATTGGAACGTACGTGCACAGTAACCGCAAAATCGGTGTGGTGATCGGGCTGTCCAAAGGCACAACCGAGCAGGCAGTCGATGCGGCTATGCACGCTGCTGCCATGAGTCCTCAGTACAAAATGCCAGAGCATGTTCCGGCAGAACTTCTCGCTAAGGAGCGCGAAATCTGGACCGAGCAGATGGCCAAAGACGCCGGCAAGAAGCCACCGGAGATTTTGGAAAAGATCATGATTGGCAAGGAAAAGAAGTTCCGCGAAGAGAACGCACTTGTGACGCAAGCCTTCGTAAAAGACCCGAGCAAGACAGTCGGTCATATGCTCGAAGGGGCAGAAGTAACGGAATATCTGCGCTTGGCATTGGGTTAAGCACCTCAAAATTCTCTCATGCAAACAGGTCGAAAGGCCTGTTTGAAGTATCTTCTTCTAAAAATTGAGAAAAAATGCTATAATAGTGAGATTCTCAAATATATAGTAACTTCCTTCATACTTTATGAGCAGTAATAATTCTATCGTCTTATGGGCGAAAAAGAATGTTCAGCTGACACTGTCGATTGGTATTGCACTTGTTTTAGGTTCGATTGGATTATATTTTGGCTCAATCGAAAATCAGCAGGCAGCCTTGGTACCCAGCCCCGTGAATGATGCAGTGCTCATAAAAATTGACGATTCTGGCCATGGAGATAAGCAGGTTGTAACACCAGGACAACAGTTTGAAATTTTTATTGCAATGGGTAATAAATCAAAGACCAAAAAGCTGCTAAAAAAATGGACTCTTCCGGACTATAAGCTTGGTATGAATATGCCAAATGCCTTCACCTTTGGTCAGGCTGCGACTCGGACGCCAATTACCGCGACAGTCGCTCCAAATGGTACTGCGGTCTTCATTGTGCGCTTGGTTGCCCCCACCACCCCTGGAGTGTATCCCATCAATTTGCGAATGGTTCAAGAGGGCATAGAATGGTTTGGAGAAGCAGTACCATTGACTGTCACCGTTGCAGCGCCTGGAAATCCTCTCAGTAATCCATTTGGTGGTACGACAAGCGGTCAGACTTCCTCTGCTCCAGCACTAATGAATGCGGCTCAATTTGTTTCCCTTACCCTCGATAAGACGCATTACACATCTGGCGATCCATTTACCGCCTCACTTGTCGTTAAAAATACAGGAACATCAATGTGGATAGCTGGTGATACAAATCAGATGAATCTTTTTGCAGTATCAACAGTGAATGACGACGCGTCCTTTGCTCTGAAAAACCCTTATAATAATGCCAATCGTTGGCCCTTGCCAACCAATGTTGCGCCAGGCCAGACAGTAACAGTGACCATACAAGGAGTAGTACCTGCTCAAACTGTTCCAAGCACAATTCAATCAATTCCTTTGAGGTTTGATATGGTGCAACAAGGTGTCAATCACTTTGGTATCGACCAAAAAACAAAGGCTTCATTTATTGCAACAATGTTGAAAGTATTGGCGTTTGGTCCAGACTTTATGGCTTTCGTGAATGACACAAAATGGACAATAGATCGATACAATTCTATGTGCGACCAAGCATCCCCGTACTGCTCTATAGCGCTTCATGGGACAATTCTAAACGCAACACCACAGGATATAACACTTGGCAAAAGTTCATTGACGCTTTCCGGTGAGTTTGCAGATCATCTAAAGATTGATCAAATTCAATTCGGAATGCAATCAACTTCTAGTGCAAAAGTAAAAGCTGGGGCAACTATCCGCTTTATTGTGTATGTATATCCGACTCATAATAAACTCCCAAAAGGACCACATAGCTTTGTATTAAATCTCAATGCTGGCTCTTTGCGCATTGCACAAACTGTTAAAATGACAGTTGCGCGACCTGCAATTGCACCGTTGTGCACTCAATTAGATATAAGTCCTAGCACCGTAAAAATTGGAGACACTCTTTCAGTAATCGCACATTATGAGAATGTTGGAGAGGAGGTAGTTTCGACCCAGACTCTTGATTATCCAAATATTCAAGCTATTTATTATGATGAGAATTTTGGAGAGAGAGATGTCGTAAAATACTCGCAGAACTTTGTGTATCCTGCAGATATTTTTGCGAAACAAACACCAAAAGGTCTCGCTCCAGGCGAAAAATATGATTATACATTCACTTTGCCAGTCACAGGAAGTTCTCTCTCTTTTGGAGCAGACCAGCCTAAAGTGTGGACACTTTGGTCTGTTGTAGATAACACAATGTGGGGTTGCAGGGCGAATTTCACCGTTGTCCCAAATTAGCTCGATCTTTCTATACCTTTAAAAGTTAGTAGTGCGTTTATAATGCAAAAAATGTAATTTTGAGTGTATGTATAATTTATGATCTTGGTTTTTGTCACATTCTCTGGTAGAATGTGTCTTATGGATACAAAATGCAATTTTCTCATCGCCGAAGACGACCCAGTTTTGCGCGACTTGTATATCCGTAAGTTCGGAAATTCGGATTATCAAATCCGTACCGCTGCCAACGGTGAAGAGGTAGTCACCATGGTTGCAGAGCAAAAGCCCGATCTTCTGCTTCTAGATCTCAATATGCCGGTACTCGACGGCTTTGGAGTCCTCGAGAAGTTGCCAAAGCAAGAGCGCCCATTCCCGGTCATTATCATCACAAACTTCGAAGATCAGGCTACACGCGATAAGGCCAAGAAACTTGGCGTCGATGGTTATTTTGTGAAGAAGGATATGACTATCAAGTCGCTTGTAGAGATGGTTGAGGGATTGCTGAAGTACAAGAAGACCGCTTAGGCGGAACTCCCAAAGCCCAAAAATCAATTACCAAGGCTTGTTTAAAGTTGGTAGTTGGCAATTGGTAGTTGGTATTTCTTCAATGTGTTACCAGAATCCACATCCCCTTCCAGCGCTATTCAATGCGTCGACTTTATGGTATACTATAGAGATTATCTAATACTCTCTTGGTTACTTTTCTCCGTCTCCTTTTTTGGCCCATTGTCCTCCTGATTATCCAGTTAATCGGTTGGGTCGCTGGTGCGGATATTTGGATTGTTGCGTGGAACTGGGTTCGGGTAAATCCAGTGCAAAATATCGGAATCATTTTAATTGGATGGTTTGTGTTGCAGGAAGCGATCAAAACATTCAGGTTCACGTATGCCTGGTACCAAAGCGACAAACTTGTTTCCATGAAAGTCATTCTGCCGCGTAGCGACAGCAAAATGGATCAGGAAAAGCGCACAGAGAAAGATTTTAAGGAAAAAGTCGCCGTCATGGAACAGCTCTTTCGTGCGCTCTACGAAGTGAAAGAACTCACGTTCTGGCAAACTGTTCACTTCTGGATTTTCCGCTACATCACTATTTCATTTGAACTGTTCTTGGAAAACGGACTCATCACGTTTTACGTGCTGATGCCGAAATATCTCACATCCATCGTCGAAAAGCAGATCACGTCGTTTTATGGCAATGCCGAAGTGACATTACAGAAAACGCCCGAAATCTGGCCGAAGGGCTACAAGCTCGTTGGTTACAACATGATCGGCAAGAAGAACGAGGCGTATCCGTTTCGTTTTTTCGATCACATGCAGGACGATCCGCTCAACGATTTAACCAACGTGCTCAGCAAATTGGAAGCCGACGAGACAGCGACGATTCAGCTTATCATTACACCGGTGTTTACCGAACGTTGGGCAAAGAAAGCCAAAGCCGTTGCGACATCTGGCTTTAAGGGCAAAAAGACCACCATCTTCGATAAAATTCCCGGGCTTAAAATGATCGGCAATATTTTCGGGACACTCGCAGGTGACGACAAGACAAATGCACCCGGCGCCAGTGGTGGTGATTCATTTATCCGCATGATTCAGCCGGAAGAAGAGCTCTACAAACGCATGGGTGAGAAAGCCGGTATGAGCGGGTTTCATACGTCCATTCGTATTTTGGGAGCCGCTAAAACGTGGGATCGTGCGCAGGATATAACCAATAACCTGCAAGTCGCCTTCAACGTGTTTAAAGATCAGTATGGAAATTATTTTAAAAACCGCCGCATGATTGTTGATTTCATGCCGCTATGGATCAATCAGTATCTTATCTATCCGCTTTGGAAACATAGGATCAACGGCTTTTTGCATAAGACCAATTTGATGGTCGAAAAAGAGCTGGCGTCCGTTTTTCACTTTCCAGACAGCCGCTATAACACCATGCCGGTCATCGACTGGATCCGCTACAAAGTGTTGCCGCCACCACCGAATGCCCCGCAGCAGGGGATTGTGCTGGGTATTAACAACTACCGCGCGATCAAAACCGAAGTGCACTTTTTGGATGGCGATCGCACCCGTCATCAGTACATCATCGGTAAATCCGGTTCGGGTAAATCGGCGCTCCTCAACTGGATGGCGCGCCAAGATATTGCGAAGGGCGAAGGTATTTGTATCATCGATCCGCACGGCGATCTTATTGAAGACGCATTGGCTCATACACCTAAAGAGAGAGCTAAAGATGTAATTGTGTTCGACCCAGCCGACACTGAACGCCCGATGGGACTCAATTTGCTCGAAGCAAAAACATCCGAAGAAAAAGACCGCGCGTCACTGGACGCGATGGAAATTTTTATCAAACTGTTCGGTAACGAAATCTTCGGTCCACGCATTCAGCACTATTTCCGAAACGGCTGTCTTACGCTGATGGATGACGAAGACGAAGGCGCAACACTCATCGATGTACCACGTCTTTTCGTTGACGATGAATTCCAGCGCTACAAAGTAAGCAAGTGCAAGAACGCGGTTGTGCGTAGCTTCTGGACGAATGAAATCGCTAAGACTGGTCAGCGTGAAAAAGAAGAAATGATTCCGTACTTCTCGGCCAAGTTCGGTCCGTTTATTACCAACACGACGATGCGCAATATCATCGGTCAACCAAAAAGCGCATTCAACATCCGCGAAATCATGGATACCGGCAAAGTGCTTCTGGTCAACTTGAGCAAAGGCCGCATCGGCGATGTCAATGCACAGCTACTTGGTCTCATCTTCGTGAATAAAGTGAATATGGCGGCCATGAGCCGCGCCGACGTACCGCAGCGCGATCGCAAGCGTTTCTATCTGTATGTCGACGAGTTCCAGAACTTTATTACCGACGCATTCGCAACGATCTTGTCCGAAGCGCGTAAGTACGAATTGGGTCTTATTATGGCGCACCAGTATATCGGTCAGCTTGTCGGGAAAACGGCGGCGTACGATCAGGCCAGCACCAAAATGCGCGACGCTGTGTTCGGTAACGTCGGTACTATCATGAGCTTTAAAATCGGTGCCGAAGATGCCGAGTACATGGCCAAAGAATTTGCGCCTGTGTTATCCGAACAAGATGTCATCGGTATCCCCAACTTCAACTGTTACGTGAAACTAAATATCAACAACACCACTTCGCGTCCGTTTAGCTTGGCAACTATTTACGACGAATCGGAGCGCAATGAAAAGCTCGGCGGACTCATCAAAGAATATAGCCGCATGAAGTACGGTCGCAAAAAAGTATTCGTGGATCAGGAAATTGAAGACAGAATCGGGATCGTTCATTAGAATCAAATTGGTTACCTGCGTGTTTTTTTCATTGAAAAATTGAACTGAATCAATTTCTACCTAATTTGCTCTATCTGCATTCTGCGTGGAACTATAAGGTAGTTGAGAAGAATTATAAAAATAGATAGAGTGTATAAGCTTTATTCTCTCCATAGAAAATATGCCCCCTGAACTTGAGTTATCTGCCCTAGAACCAACGAATGAAGGAAAGTCCGCACCTGATCCAAATCAACAAAAGGTAAGAGTGATTGATGAGAAAATCGGTCCTATCACAAGAGATGTATTAGATACAATTCCTTGGATTAATAAACCTCCATACGCAGCACCTGAGCGTTTAAAGAAGAGTTAGTATGCAAAGAGATGCTGCCGTAACAAATTGCTATGATGTAGATATGAACATCGCCAGTCGCTCATCTCTTTTTTGCCAAAACATCTGGGACTGGTTCTCGCGCCATAAGCGCACACTCCCGTGGCGCGATGTAGACATTGCCGACGATACGCAACGCGCCTATATGATTCTCGTTTCCGAGGTAATGCTACAACAAACGCAAGTATCGCGTGTTGAAACTATCTTCAAGCGATTTCTGCGTGAGTTTCCAACGATCAAAGATTTGGCAAAAGCATCGAATAAAGATGTCATTATCGCGTGGCGCGGCATGGGCTACAACAGTCGCGCACTTCGTCTTCGCGACGCTGCGAAGACCATTGTCGATCAGCACAAAGGAGTTTTTCCAAAAGAATACGATCAGCTGATCGCCATCAAAGGCATTGGTCCGTATACTGCTGCGGCTGTCCGTAACTTCGCGTTCAACCTGCCGACGCCGTGTATCGATACCAACATCCGCCGCATTCTGCATCGTGTCTTTATTGGTCCGGAAAATGAAGAGGGAGAGTTTGAAACGAAAGATAAAGAGTTACTTAAACTTGCTGATGAAGTATTAAACGTTGCACTCAAGCAACCAAACGCCGGCACAACAGCCGATTGGCATGCGGCGCTCATGGATTTTGGTTCTGCTGTCTGTACGAAGTCGAACCAGAATTGGGATATTTTTCATATCGCTAAAAGAGGAGCTCGCAAATCGTCACTCACAATGAAAAGTAAGAAAAAGAAAATCGCCAAGCAGGAACCTGGCCGGCTTGTAGGTTCGGTTTTTATTCCCAACCGTATTTTCCGTGGTCGTATTGTGGAAGCTTTGCGCGATGCGCATAAAGGTATGACTCTCGACCAAATCGGGGCAGTCATTACGTTGGATTGGGCTGATGAGCATCAATCTTGGCTTGCATCGCTACTGAGTGTTTTAGAAAGAGATGGGATGATCAAAAAAATGGGGAAATTGTATAAGCTTCATGAGTAATTCGCTGTTATTTCCCCTCAATTTTGGTAGGATAGCCGTATGTCATCCTTCTCTCAAATGCGCGATATGTACCGTCTGCAGAAGCAGGCGAAGCAAGTGAAAAATCAGCTGAAGAATATTCACGTCGAAGCCGAGGCTTCGGGTGTGAAAGTCGTTGTGTCTGCCGAACAGGAGATTATCAGCATCACTATCTCGGAAGATGTTCCGCGTGAGCAGATTGCCGCCCGTGTCATGGATGCCCTCAATCGCGCTATGAAGAAAGCGCAGATTGTTTCGGCCGAGAAAATGAAGGGAATCATGGGCGAAATGGGCTTAGGTGGACCCGAGCAGAAAGCTGCGTAACTCAATATAATTAGGTAACCGGCGGTTTAAACCGCCGGTTACCGACCTATCCATTCTATGATCAAACGCCTTCTCTTTCTCGCAGGCTTCCTCGTACTTGCGTTTGGCCTATGGTTTTGGCAAGCCCTTAGACCTGTTTCAGCAGATGCGACGCCCGTTTCCATCACTATCGAGAAAGGTACCTCTGTTGCTGGCATAGCGCGCAATCTCGCCGATCAAAAACTTATTCGTTCGGCCAGTGCGTTCAAATGGTACGTCGGCCTTCGTAAGCTCCAAACGAAGCTGCAAGCGGGAGTATATGAGCTTCAGCCAAGTCAATCGGTTGCCGATATTCTAGCTGCGCTGACAACTGGTAAAACCGATGATATGGCCATTACCATTCCCGAAGACAGAACTGTTGCCGATATCGATGATCTGCTCGTCGAAAAAGGTCTGGGTGAGCCAGGAGATTTTCTCACCTGCGCTTTCGACTGTGATTTTTCGGCCTTTGCGTTTGTGCCGCAGAAAAATATCGGTACCAAGCAAAATGGAATCGGCTCCAAAGTAGAAGGATATTTGTTTCCGGATACGTATTTCGTCTCCAAAGCTGGCTACGAACCCAAGAAATTGATTGAGCGAATGCTGCAGGAATTCGATACACGTGTGGTCAAAACATATGCCCAGGATATACAGGACAATGCGCAGCCGTTTGCCAAAATAATGGTCATGGCCTCGCTCATCGAAAAAGAAACGCGGCACCAAGACGAACGAGCGATTGTGTCTGGCATTCTCTGGAAGCGTTACAACGAGCGTCAGTTACTCGGTGTAGATGCAACCGTTCGCTATTTCTTGCACAAACCCACAGCCGCCATTACTCTCACAGATTTGAATGCGGATTCTCCGTACAACACGCGCAAATCGGTTGGTTTGCCGCCAAGTCCCATCGCCAATCCGGGCGAAGCAGCTATTCTGGCCGCGTTTCAACCCGAAAGCAGTGAGTACTGGTATTACTTACACGATCCGCAGGGACGTATTCATTACGCACGCACAAACGATGAGCATAACGAAAATAAGTTCAGATATTTACGCTAGCACTATCTAGTTCTTTGCGTTTCTACGCATTAACTTATCAATTTCTTTAGCTTTACTATTCGCCAATTCGGAAATCTTCAGTTTCAATTTCCATTCCAAAAGAGAATCCAGCGATGAGACGATTTGATCTCGCGATATCCGCAGTCCGCAAAGTTCTTTGCCTTTACATTCAAGTGAGGCAAAAACAAATGATTCATCACCCTCCGTGTCACTGACCAAAATCCTGATCGGCAGTGTGTTATGTTTAAACGCAACGCGTGGATGACGTCGTGATTCTACTTGTGCTCCTTTATTAGAAAAGCCTGATTGCTCTAAATAAAGAGAAACCTCGTTAAAAAGGCTGCTTTTTATCTCCAATTTTGACTGAATTGCGACATTTTTTGGCTCTGAGAGCAAGACACTCATACTAAGTAGCTTTATGCAATAAATTGAATAATAAAGGAACTGTCGCATTGTAGCACCAAAGAATTTCTGGTATACTAATTCGATGCGAACACTCTATATTTCGGCTTCTGTCTTTGTCTTTCTGGCACTTGCCTTTGTTCCGCCGACAACCGGCGATTTTAAGGTGTATGCGGATCAAATCCAAAGTCCAGCCTCTACAACCGATGCCATTGTGAAAAACTGGGAAAATACCGCCTCGATGCTGACAGAGTGGATAGCAGGCATCACAACGAAGGCAATTGCGGAAAATGCGCCAGTAAATTATGCAGCGAAGCAATTGGAGGATGTGCAAAGTTTGGCTACAACCTATAGCGCCACCGCGCTCGAGGCACTCAAGAACGCAAAAAGCTGGCGCGACATTGTAAAAGTGGAGTTGCAGCCAGATATTCGCAAGCAGTTCGAAATTGCCCAGTTTGCAGCCATCAAATCCGATCCAGATTCGTGTAAGTCAATTGCTATCACTGTGCTCGAAGAGCGCATACTGGGGGGCAAAACTCTTAAAACGCCATCCGCCGCCGACTTTATGGCGTACTGTTTGGCACGCGCCACACACGCCAAAGAAAAGTGCGAATCGATTGCCTCCGACATTGCCCTTCCACTTAAATCTCTGTGTGAATCAGAAGTACTTTCTCCGTCTCTTTCAAATGCGTAAAGCAAATACGCATGATATTCTCTGCTAACTATGCAACATAAGCACAAACTCAAATTCGGCGTCATGGGTTCGGCCAGCGGCCCGCAGATCGAAAACCCCATTGCACGCGAGAAAGCGCGCGAGCTTGGTCGAGAAATCGCCAAGCGTGGTCATATTCTGATTAACGGTGCTTGTCCGGGCTTGCCAAATGATGCCATGCTTGCGGCCAAAGAAGCCGGCGGACTCACTATCGGTATTTCGCCAGCATTTTCCGAATACGAACATATCAATGAATATCTGTCGCCACACGAGCACGACATTATTATGTTCACCGGTATGGGTTTTATGGAGCGCGACATTATCAACATTCGCTCCAGCGACGCCATCATCATTATCGGTGGTGGCATCGGCACACTCAACGAATTTACCATTGCCTACGACGAAGGTCGGCCAGCCGGCATCATCACGAACTCCGGCGGTATCAGTAATTCCATTCCATATATTGTGGAGCAACTGTGTTTTCGCACTATGCCACCGAACATGGTCTTTGATGATGATGTTACCAAACTGCTTGATAAACTGGAGCTCGTCGTCGAGCAATATCCGCTGCCGATTCACGAAGATGGCCGCGTGAAGGATCACAAAGAAATGGGGTTGAGGGGGTGATGACGAATTGCGAAGCTCGAAGTACGAATTACGAATGCCTTTATTGATTGTTTCAAAAAAATAAATTTACCGTAGGCGAGGTTCGTTTACCTCGCCGGACCGCGCAGGTTGCGGAACCTGCGCTGCGGAAATTGATATTTTTTCGTACTTCGTGATTCGTAATTCGCTATTCGTTCTTTGTGCCTAGAATTCCCGCCTTCACCATTCCCGCTACCATCGCTTTTGCATCGGCGTTTGCCGGCTCGTGAGCCAAGGCTTGTTTGAGATTTGTGAGTGCGAGCGTATATTTGCCGGTTTGTACATAAATATCGGCGAGTGCGATGTACGCATCCACCGATTTTGGCTTGATGCGAATTGCTTCCTTCAATTCTTTGATGGCATTGTCGATATCGCCATCGTGACGGTAAATGGACGAAAGATTGAAATGCGCATCGGCAAAATCCGGATTGTAGCGAATGCTTTTTTCAAACATCTGCTTTGCTTCTGTTAAGTCTCCTCTATCCATCAGCAGTGACCCCAAATTGTTGTACGCCGCAACGTACTGATCATCCAGGCGCAGCGCTTCGCGGTATTCACGTTCGGCCCCGACTTCATCGTTTTTAAGTTTGAGCAACACGCCAAGCGCAAAATGCGATTGGCCGTTGATAGGATCCATTTCGAGCGCTGTACGAAATTCTTTCTCGGCACCAATCAAGTCCCCCTTCTTCTGCAAAATGCTGCCAATCCCGTTATGAATGCTGGCGTGCGGTTCCTTTTCCAATGCCAGCTTATATTCTCTGAGTGCGTTGTCGTTTTCTTTTATTTCTTCGTACATGGCACCGAGCAAAAAGTGTCCGGTGGAGGAATCTGGATAATGCTTCACTGTGTTTTCAAAGAGAGTGAGACTGTTACGCCACACCAGAGACTGGCGAAAGGTGAGTGCGCTAAGAATGATAATGACGACTCCTGTGACGCCAAGCAGAGTTTGCAGCTGCCGCTCATGCATAGCGCCATGAGCACGTCGCAGGAAAAATTCGTAGAGTGTCGAACTGGCAAGCAGAAAAATGCCGATCGCCGGAATGTAAACGTACCGATCCGATGCGTAGTACAGAGATCCGGCTTTCGCGAAGTTGATGAATGTGGGAATAACCGTGATCAGAAAAAAGCTGAGACCGAATGCTGCCATTCGCAGTCTTTTGATAAAACAAATGATGATTGCAATCAGCAAACAAATAACGAGGATAAGCGGAATGTAAAAATCCGGCGAGCTGAGTGTAATTGGTTTTGTATATTGATAGATGACGGACAGATTGATCGGCAGAAATATTTTTTCGATGTAAAAAACAGTGCTTTTACCAGCCATCAAAAACTTTTCGCTGAGTGTTGATGCAGCCGAAATATCTTTTTTCCCAAAGAGCGCCACGATGCCGAAAATGATCGAGAGAATGCCGTAGGGAATTTTGTCTACGATTACGCCAATTGACCATTTGCGATTGTGTAAGTAATCGATGAGTAGCAACACAGCGGGCAAAGTAATAATCATCACTTTAGCGAGTAATCCGATTGCGAAGGCAACAATACTGAGTGTGTAGAGCAAATATTTTTTCTTTGATGAGTGGCGATAATAGATATACAAAATAGCCGCAGCCAGAAACCAAAGTGTGGAAACCGTGTCTTTGCGGCCGCTGGCCCAGGCAACCGCTTCGGTGTTGAGCGGATGAATGGCAAACAAAATGCCGGTTGTCAGCGCAACGTATCGATTCTTGGTCAGCACATAGCCAAGCCAGACAACCAGAACAGAACTGATTGCATGAAGAATCAGATTGTGTAGATGATAGAACCACGGCGCCAGACCGGCGATGGTGTAGTCGAATTGATAGCTGATGTATGTAAGAGGAATGTAGAGTTCCGGATCGTAGCGTGAAAATGCCTGCACAATATGCGGCCAGCTCAATCCGTGGGTTGTCTGATTAAAGTAAATAAGGAGTGTGTCGTCCCATGCAACAAACCCATTGCTCAGCGACGCTCCGTAGACGGCAAGAAGAAGCAGTGCAAATCCACCGATAATACTCCAAAGAGTGAAGCGGTCGGGGAGTTTGGGTAGGGCAGATGAATCAGGCATATGCAAATTATAGATGAATTTTTGATTTTATTCGTAATTCATAATTTGCAATTTATTATTTAATCTTCCGCTTCTTCTTCCTGTCTTCATTTTCGGTTGTCTTGGTAATCCAGCGAATCGGTGCGCCTTCGAAACCGAACGTTTCGCGGATGCGGTTGTCTAAAAAGCGCAGCTGTGTGACGCCAACTTGCTTCGGATTTTTGACGAACAAGACAAAAGTCGGCGGTACTTCGTTGGCTTGCGTAATGTACTTACAACGCGAGATTTCTCCCAGTGGCTGGCCATAGACAACACGGTCGAGCCAGCGCTTGAGTTCGCGCATGGGAATATGACGGACGAGGTTGCGCTGCACAGCATCGACAGTATCAAACAGCTTTACAATTCCTACGCGCGTTTTAGCAGAACAAGGCAGAATTTTACCGAACTTGCAAAAACGTAATGCAAATTCTACTTCGTCGATTTTCTCTTTCCTTTTTTCTGTGCTGAGCAAATCAATTTTATTGAGCAAGATAATAAATCCCTTGCCGCTATCCACACACAAGCTGGCAATGCGCTTGTCCTGTTGGCTCATGTTTTCGGTTGCATCGAGCACCAACACGGCAATATCCGAGCTTTCGAGTGCAGTAATGGTGCGCATCATGGCGAAACGTTCGACTTCTTTTTCTGTTTTCGATTGTCTGCGAATACCAGCGGTGTCTACCAGAACATATGGCCGGCCTTCGTAGGTGATGAACGTATCGGTAGCGTCGCGCGTGGTTCCTGCAATGTCGGACACAAGCAGTGGTGATTTGTCACGCTGCGGATCGGCCATCATAGCGTTGATGAGTGAGCTTTTGCCCACATTCGGCTTGCCGATAATGGCAATACGCGGGGCCTTTTTCTCTTCTTCGGTTGGCTTTTCTTCCTTGGCAAAGTGCAGTGCCAAGAGTTTGTCTTCGATGGATTTTTGCAATTCACCAAAGCCCATGCGGTGAAACGAGCTGAGAGCGATAATATCGTCGGTTAAGCCCAGAGCATAGTACGGATTTTTGGCATCATCGGCTTCGCGTGGGTTATCCATTTTCGATAGTACGAGAATGATGGGTACATGGCGGCGCTTACGTTTGCGTAGTACATCGATAATCCGGTGATCGTCGGTTGTCATGTCGCTATTGCCGTTCATCAGCAAGATGATGACATCGGCGAATTGCAGTGCCAGAAGCGATTGCTCGTACACATCTTCCTCAAACTCCTTATCTTCGGTTCCGGTTCCCATTCCGCCTGTATCGAGCAAAATGTAATCCACCTGATCTGTCTCGACCTTATGAGCAATATGGTCGCGCGTGGTGCCGGCAATATCGCTTTCGATTGCCTTCCGCTGACCGATAAATCGGTTAAACAACGTAGACTTGCCCGTATTGGGCTTGCCGATGATGGCGACAGTTGGAAGTTTGGCCATGGCACAGCAGTGTAGCAGGCTTTTCGGCGCATTCCTATGCCATTGTAGGTTCCTTGCATTATTTTCCTGCTATTTTGATTCCTCCTAAATCCGCAGTTGCGACTTGCAAATCGCAATGTTGCATCGAAAACAGCGATTTGCCCGCCTGAATGACTGAGAGTCGGGCAGGTGAATCGCTGCTACGGGAAATAGGTGCTTTGAAGATAGTGCAGTTCCATCCTCCAGCATCTGTATCTCCTATTTTCTCGCATCTGCGAAAACGCTACCATGCTCGCATGTCTACCATCTACGATTCCAAGACCGTTGAGGCCAAATGGCAGAAGAAATGGGAAGAGGAGAAAGTTCATGCGGTGGATTTCAAAAATGCCAAAGATCCGTATTACTCACTCGTGATGTTTCCGTATCCAAGCGGAGATAAATTGCATGTAGGCCACTGGTATCAGTATGGCCCCTGCGATAGTTTTGCCCGGTTTATGCGCATGCAAGGCAAAGATGTATTTGCGCCGATGGGATTCGATGCATTCGGTCTTCCTGCCGAAAACTACGCCATTAAAACCGGTGTGCATCCAAATCTTTCCATAAAAGCCAATGTGCAGACGATGATTACGCAGCTCAAGCGTATTGGCACCATGTACGACTGGGACAAGATGGTAAACACCAGCCAACCAGAGTATTACCGTTGGACACAGTGGCTGTTTTTGCAGATGTACAATAACAAACTGGCGTACCAGAAAGAGGGGAATGTGAACTACTGTCCGTCGTGCCAGACGGTGTTGGCCAACGAGCAAGTGGCGGAAGGCAAGTGCGAGCGATGTGGAACGGAAGTAGAGCAGAAAGCACTGAAGCAGTGGTTCTGGCAGATCACAAAATACGCCCAGAAAATGTTGGATGGTTTAGATGGCCTCAATTGGCCCGAAAAGACCAAGCTGATGCAAAAGAACTGGATCGGACGGAGTGAAGGATCAGAAGTTATTTTTGCTCTCGATGATAGAAAAGAATCAGTCACAGTCTTTACGACACGCATAGATACGTTGTTTAGTGCGGCTTTTCTGGTACTAGCACCAGAGCATCCGCTGGTCGATGTACTTACAACGAACGAGCAGGCGAAGGTTGTGGATGAGTACAAAAAGATGACCGCCAAGAAAACAATGATGCAACGAACTGATTTAGAAAAAGATAAGACGGGAGTTTTTACTGGCAGTTTTGCGATCAATCCCATTAACAACGAAAAAATTCCAGTGTGGATTGCAGACTTTGTGATTGCTAGTTATGGACACGGTGCAGTTTTTGGCGATGCACACGATGAGAGAGATTTTGTGTTTGCAAAGAAATACGGCATTCCACTTACAACAACCATTCGTCCTGAAGTTGGAGATGATTCCAAAATTTGCGCATTGGAAGAATGTTTTTCCGATGATGGAATTCTCTTTGATTCTGCTCAATATTCTGGTCAAACGTCGAAGCAGGCACGTCAAAGCATTACGAATGATCTGGCCAAGAATGGGAAAGCAAAATCTATTATCAACTACCGCCTCCGCGACTGGCTCGTGTCGCGCCAGCGCTATTGGGGATCGCCGATTCCGATTGTGTACGATCCGCAGGGCAACGCGCATCCAATTCCAGAGGAGCATTTGCCATGGCTGCTACCAACAGACGTCGAATTTAAGCCAACTGGCAAATCGCCGCTCACGTATTCCAAGGAATTTATCGACCGAACCGAGAAAATCTTTGGCAAAGGCTGGCGACCCGAGTTTGATACGATGGATACCTTTGTTTGCTCGAGCTTTTATTATTTGAGATATTTAATGGAAGGAGATGAGAAGAAATTCGTCGATCCAGCTCTGGAGAAAAAATGGATGCCGGTCGATATGTATGTTGGCGGTCCGGAACATGCGACCATGCACCTCATTTATGCTCGTTTTGTGATGATGGCGCTCAAGGACTTTGGTTTTGTCAGTCACGATGAGCCATTTAAGCGGCTCGTGCATCAAGGACTCATCACCAACAAAGGCGCCAAAATGAGCAAGAGCAAGGGTAATGTGGTCAGTCCAGATACATTTGTAGATGAATACGGATCCGATGTGTTCCGTATGTTCCTGATGTTCATGGGTCCGTTTACCCAAGGCGGCGACTGGAATGATTTAGGTATAAAAGGTATTGATCGATTTGTGACGAGAATGCATAGGCTATTTAGTGAGAAAGTTGAAAAAGCGGTAAGCGATAAGCGGGTAGCGGTAAGTGATGATAAAATTGTTTTGGCTAAGTTGCATGAGACTGTCAAAAAAGTAACTGAGCATATTGAGAAGTTGCAGTTCAATACGGCCATCAGCAGCTTGATGGAATTGCTCAATCTCATTGAAAAACAGCCATCAATTTCTCTTGAATCAGCCAAAATTATTGCTCTCTTACTCGGCCCCTTGGCACCTCACTTAGCCGATGAGCTTTGGTCGATGACTGGCTCCAAAGGGTTTGTTGTCGATCAAAAATGGCCAAGTTACGATCCTGCAATGCTTGTAACCGATACCATCACCGTCGTGGTCCAAATAAACGGTAAAGTACGCGCGAGCCTTTCTGTTGCCCCCGATATTTCGCAGGAAGAAGTGTTGGCTTTGGCAAAAGCGCAGGAGAACGTCCAGAAGTACCTAGAAGGCAAGCCACCAAAGAAAGAAATCTACGTGAAAGGAAAGCTCGTTAGTTTGGTTGTCTAATCATTTGGAAATGAATGTCTTCAAAATTTGCGAAGGAGGACTAATCGATCAATAAATTTTATAATATATCTATATTTATGTATGATTGAGCGGAGGAACTAACCATAAATAGCAAACAAAAGCCAAAAAGTCTGATACTTGACCAATTATAGTATTTATTATCTAGGGCAAGGGCAGAAATGACTGTATATGGTATAATATTTAGAAACACAAAAAAATGAAAAACAATCATTTCCTTCACGGCGTAGTGACAGTATCGTTATTTGCACTGAATATTGTAATTATTACTGTTTTCTTGCTCAACAATACCTGGAACTCATATTTGCGAGGCGAAATGTCTTTGCAGGTTGCCTTGTTAGTATCGCCGGTATTATTCATTACACTGATGGTGCTCACAATCGAGTGGAAAGGAATCGTTAATAGTCTCAAGGTCGAAGAAGAGTCGTTGGCGTCGGTTGAAAAAAAGCATCCGTACCTGCCAAAAGCTCCTCAGAGAATTCTAACTGGCATTTTGAGCATGATTGCGATGGTGATTATTGTTCCGGTTATTACCAGAGCGGCAGCGTCATCGGGTGAAATACTTCACATGCTCTCGTCTGGCACTGGTTCAATTTTTGAAACTCAAGAGACGTCATCCGATTCATCGGTCAGCTCTTCTCTCGACGAAATAGATTCATCCTCCTCCGAAAGCCAGGATCATGGAGCAGCAGACGAAATCGTGAATGCAGAGACCGGAGCGGTACTAACGGGCAGTGGTGCACTCGAAACCGGTAGCGGCTCTCTCTCATCGTCGGCAGGTTCTGGTGCAGAGGTCATTAGCTCATCTGCGCAGTCCGAAGCATCTGGTGAAGTGCATGCACCAGTGTCATCTGTCAGTTCCTCAAGCAGTGTGTCGAGCGTGAGTGATGTTGTATTGTCGCCAGCAGTCCTGACACTGGAAAGCAGAGATGGCAAGCTGGCCTACGAAGCATCCGACAGTCCGTCGTTTACGCTTGTAGAAACATCCATCGCCCACAACGATCCTTCGGTTGGCGCAGATGGAACGCTCAAAGATCAAAAGGCGCTGGAAGAAATTGTCCGTTCGGTAGTGAATGCGCAGGATATTCAGGACGCAATGTCCAAGGCAATCATCGATCATGCTCGAGGGGAAATTGCCAAGCAGGTAACCGAGGATACGGTGAGCGTCAATACTCTCAAGCAGATTTCGGAATCTTCCGATACTGGTGCGCCGCGTTTGGATGCCATGCAGAGCCAGGTTCAGGCGAACATCGACGTCAACGATTCTATTAAAACCGAAGTGTCGCAGACCGTGTCGCGAGACGAGGCAGTGCAAACGGCACTCGATGTATTGTCGACCGAAGAAGTAAAGCAATCGATTGTCGAGAATATCGTGAGCGACATTCTCGACACACTCGCAAGCGGCGACTCGACAGTGGTAAGCGTGGACGACGCAACCGTGTTCCAAGCAGCGGTCGAGGTAAATGCCGCAGCCGTCGATGCAGCGGAAAAATCGGTTCTTACAAGCGTTGAGAGTAACAGTGATATCAAGCAGTATATTGCCCAGGCAGTAGTTTCTTCCGCCGAAATGTCCGAGGATTCATCTCTTGTATGGACTGATACGCAGGAAGCAGCCCAAGTCGACAGCAATCCTATTATCACCGTTCGCTTGACTGACAAGAATGGAAAAGTGCTCTATCCAAACTATCACTTTAAACGCGGTTCAGTTGTCCTGGTACTTGAGCCGGAGCAATCATTTACACCTGGCGTGTACCTGTTGGAAGTAGAGATTACGAATCCACTGACTGGAGAAGTGACAACGCAGACAGAGGAATTTGCTTGGGGAGTATTAGCGATGAATCCGGATAAAGATACTTATAGCCCAAGCGAAACTGCTCATATTGCTATTGGCGTGCTGGATGATGATGGCGAAATGGTTTGTGATGCAGATGTGACATTGACTGTACAAAAGCCAGACGGATCGACGATGCAGATGCAAACATCCGATGGCAGTATCCGCATGAATTCATCAGCTTGCTCAACAAAAAACTCGATGCAGGTAACACCGGACTTCGAGACCGATCTGTTGCTCAGCCAGGCCGGAACATACTCACTGACACTCGAGGCGCAAACGCCCAACGGCACTCACAGTATCACGTCCTCCATTCTTGTCTCCGGTAACTTGGCGTATTCCATACGGCGCACTGCTGCCACTCGCTTGTATCCATTCGGTTGGTCGCCCATGACGATTGTCGTACGTTTCAATGAGCAGTTTTCGGGTACTTTAACCGATATACTGCCCGAGGAATTTACCGTTCGTTCCGACGATTCATCGGCAGTGATTACAAAGCAGGAAGGAACAGGTTCGCTTATTTCCTGGACAGGATTGTGGGCCGCCGGAGAGACAGCGACATTTGCTTACCAATATGATGCGCCCGATATTTCGCCGCAATTCTATTTGGTCGGTCCACTTTCGCTGCGCGGCAATGCAACCGAAGCGCAAGAAAGCCGAAGCTGGCAAATCGCTAACGATGCTATAAACGTCAGTATTACAGGTACTGCCTATTCCAATGAAGGTATAACCCCTCTTGCTAGCAAAACAGTTGCCGTCTCTCTAAATGGAGCCGCGGCGGCTGGCACGGCTGTTACAGATGCCGGTGGACAGTACACAATCACAGGTTTGACTTTGACTGGTGGCACCATTGTCACTGTGTACATGGAAAATGAAACAGAGGATGCGGTGACGGTATCGACTGGATCCGGCGGGGCAATGACAGGAATGACCTTGTACCAGAACCAGCTAATCGTAAAATCTGGTACCGGCGGCAATGCAACAGTCAGTACTGCCCTGATGGCTGTGGCCGATAACAATGCTGATGCGGATATTTCTGCCTTGTACTCAATTTCGAGCAATAATACGACTGTTGCTGCCGGCAAAAAACTGTCTATCTGGACGGGTGCGACACTCAGTCTGGCCGGCACACTGTCAGCCAGCAGAGTACATTTGCAGGGCTCGCTGCGACCGAATAACTTTGCCTTAACGTTCAGTAACCATTATACGCAATCGGGTGGAACGTTGTTTGGTTCGTCCGGTACCCGCACGATAGGAAATATTACTATTGATAGCGGAACATTTATATCGACATCCGGAACTATGACTGTGTCGGGTTCTTATATACGAGACGGGGGAACGTTTACACATAATTCCGGAACTGTATCATTTACTTCACCCAGAACTGCGTCTATTGATGTGCCAACCACCGAAACATTTAGCGGATTTCATGTGAACACTGGTGTCAATGCCATCAACATTCAAATCGGTACAGGTGATACCATTACAGCAGTTGGTACTGCTCAATTACAGAATGGTAAGCTGAAAACAGGAACTCTCAATGTGCAAGCAGCATTTACAAATAATTCCACGTGGGACGGGGGAGCATATTTCTTAAATTTTTCGGGTAGTGCCAACCAAGCCTGGGCAGTTGGCGGATCTACATCGGATGCGTTTGTTACCATTAATAAATCGTCAGGAAAGCTCACAATGCCAGTTGGAAATAATTATAGTACGAATACGGGGATAACATTATTGTCTGGCAGCTTTTCTATGCAAAATGCCAGTTTTACTATGGGAGGAGGTCTCACAGTCGCAGCAGGGACAACCATGGTGTCTACTGGATCTATTGCATTTACGCCCACCAGCGGCAACACAGCTACTATAAATTTCGCAGGCTCCGGCTACATTCTCAATGCATCTCTTGCAGGCGCAACATCCGGGAGAATCGCAATTCAAACGGGATCAACTTTGCCGATACGCGGAAGACTGACTCTCTCCAATAATGCCATTATCAACGGAGGCGGAATAATAGATGTGAAAGGAAATATTCTGGAGTCTGGAGTAGGCTTAACAGGAAATGCGCCTGTGCGTTTAAGCGGCACCGGCACTCAGTTTATCATAAGGCAGGGATCGAGCGTCTTTCATGGCGGCTCGCTGATTATTGCTAAGCCGTCGGGGCAGGTTACACTGTCGGGTGCGTTAACTTTAAATACCACGAACCAGAATCTGTTGCTGACAGGTGGCACATTGAACTTGAATGGCTATAACTTGACCGTTAACAACATATTTACAGTTGGAACCGGTACAACGCTCAAACTCAAAGGAACAGAAACAATTACCGGCGGTCCGGACTTTATTCACCGCGGTGCAACAACGTACTACGCCGAGCCAAGCCAGACTCTCCGGCTTAAAAACTTTACGCCGAATTATCAGAACATCGTTTTGGGTTCGACAGGCTCCGCTATTTTCCGGCCAAGCAAACAGGGAATGACTATGTCTGGAACGCTCACCATAAGCGGAGGAACATTGCAGTTTGACGGCGGCCAGTCGCTTACGATCTCCGGTTCATACCTGCGTACAGGCGGTGCATTCTCGTCTGGAACAGGAACGATCAATCTTCTGACACAGGGCCAGACAAAAACATTCAACGAAACTTCGCCAGTGTATAACCTGAATATCGATGACGGACTGATCGGTTACTGGAAATTTGATGAAGGAGTCGGAACAGTTGCCAAAGATAGCAGTCGTTCCGGCTATAACGGAACGCTCACAAGCGATCCGGTTTGGTCGGGGTCCAGCTTGTACTCTAGTAAGTTCTACAATCCAACATCACTGCGATTTGATGGGAATAACGATTATGTAAATATTGGCGATGTCGATGAGATTGATACAGCTCAGCAGCTTACCGTCTGTGCCTGGGTAAAGCACCTATCGGATGCAATTGACCAGGGAATCATACATAAAAGAGCAACTTCCAGTCCGGGAATATTACTTTTCCGTGATGAAGTTGGGTTAACTGCCAAAACTGATATCTATACTTTCTATATTGAAGGACCCGGGTTGGTATCAACTCGTGTCGACACTGCGACAAATAGTGCGACTGCAGGAGTTTGGCGCCATGTCTGTGGTGTGTACAGGGCAAATAATGCAATTGGATTGCAGTTGTTTATCAATGGAGCGCAAGCGGCAACACCCGTGAGTACTGTTGGTTTTTCAACGAACATTGATGCTGGTAGCCAATCACTGCAAATCGGAACAAGAGACAGTAACCTGCCGCATCACGGCTCAATCGACGATGTTCGCATTTACAATCGTGCACTCTCGGCTTCCGAAATCAATGCACTTGCAACAGGTAATCCTGCAACCGGTTCGGGCAAACTCCTTCTGGCATCTAACTTAGATATCAACGGAAATCTCGGTATCTATGGTTCTACACTCGACGTATCCGCATCAAATTACGCTGTCAACATTGCCGGTAACGTACAGAACTCCGGAGATTTTACCAAACGCTCTGGAACAGTCACGCTCGACGGAACATCTGCACAAACAGTGTCCGGTTCTACTCTCTGGAACAATATCTCTAAAACGGTATCTGCAGCTCAGTCATTGTTCTTGGACTATACCTCTCGACAATCCGCTTCCGGTGCTCTGACACTTCGCGGTGCTTCCTCTAACCTACTGTCACTTCGCTCCACTCGAGCGGGATCTGGTGCTCGGTTGCTGCTGGACTCAGACGCAGGAACGCAAACCATTGACTACCTGAATGTAAAAGATTCAGATGCATCGGGCGGTGCAACTCTGGTCTGTACGACATCAGCAGAAGGTTGCGTCGATGCTGGTAATAACAGCAACTGGTCGTTTTCTTCTAACTATTCTGTAAGTGGTCGCGCATTTTCCAACGAAGGAATAACGCCGTTGTCTGGAAAGACGGTATCGGTGTCAATTAACGGCGCAGCAGCTGTCGGAAATGCTGTCACAGATAGTAATGGTTATTATTCTGTAACAGGCATTTCGGCACTTACAGGAGGAACTCTTGTGACCGTATATCTAGACAACAACACCGAAAAAGCAGTCACGATATCTACTGGTTCGGGTAGCAGCATGACAGGTATAACTCTTTACCAGAATGAACTGATTGTCAGAACGGGTACAGGCGGAAACGCCACTGTTTCTGCCGCCACACTCAACATTGCCGATAACAATGGCGACACAGATATTTCTTCTCTGTATTCTGTCTCAGGTTCGCCTAGTGCGATTTCTCTTGTCGCCGACAAAAAGTTGTACATCTGGTCGGGAGCAACTCTCTCTTTGGCCGGAATATTGACTGCCGATAAAGTGCACTTGGATGGATCGCTGCGGCCAAACAACGTGGCAATGGTGATAAAAACAGAATTCACACAATCCGGTGGCACACTCTTTGGCTCCACGGCCACGCAGACAATGGGAGATATCAGTATTGATAACGGAACATTTACGGCGACATCCAATACGCTTACCGCTTCGGGTTCGTATACGCGCACTGCCGGAACATTTACACATAACAATGGAACATTTCTTTTTTCGACAGGTGCGCAGTCAAAGACCGTCAACGAAACATCTTCATTTAATAATCTTGCTATCGACGATGGACTGGTCGGTTACTGGAAATTGGATGAAGGGGCAGGGGCCGTTGCCAAAGATTCTTCTCGAAGTGCCAATAACGGATCAGTACTCAGTGGAGCCGTATGGTCCGGCTCCTCGCTCCCGGCGCTACGCTATTTAAATAATAAATCGCTAAAATTTGACGGAGTCGATGATCGGGTCGTTATGTCGAATGCTACGAATGTGCAATTAAGTACAGGAACAATTTCGGCCTGGCTTAAGACTGGCAATGCCGGCAGCGGATATCGCGGAATCATTACCAAGCAAGATGCATACGGACTGTTTTTGAAGGGAAATAACCTGACAGTGTATGACTGGGGCGGAGCCGCAGAGAGATTGACGAACGTGAATCTTGCCGACAATGCTTGGCATTTTGTAGCCTTCACGTTCCAAAGCGGCGTAACAAATGGCTCACGTATTTATATTGATGGCGCGCTGAGCCTGACGACGACCATGACAATCGGCAATCAGTTGAGCAGTCCGAATCTTGGCGACGGCGGGACTCCGTCTTACAATCAGCAATTCGCAGGCAATATTGATGAAGCCCGCATCTATAACCGCGTGCTTAGCGCTTCAGAAATAAGAGCGCTCGCGCAGGGAAACCCGGCAACCGGTTCGGGCAAACTCCTTCTGGCATCCAACCTGGATGTAAACGGTAACTTGGGAATCTACGGTTCGACGCTCGATGTATCGGCGTCCAACTACAGCGTCAACATTGCCGGTAACGTACAGAACTCCGGAGATTTTACCAAACGTGCTGGAACAGTCACTCTCGACGGTTCATCTGCGCAGACAGTGTCCGGTTCCACTCTCTGGAACAATCTTTCGAAGACGGTAAGCTCAGCTCAATCGCTCTTCCTCGATTACTCCTCTCGCCAATCCGCCTCCGGTGCTCTGACACTTCGCGGTGCCTCCTCTAACCTACTGTCACTTCGCTCCACTCGAGCAGGATCTGGTGCTCGGTTGCTGCTCGATTCAGATGCAGGTACGCAAACCATTGATTACCTGAATGTAAAAGATTCAGATGCATCGGGCGGTGCAACTCTCGTCTGTATGGCAACATCCGAAGGTTGCGTCGATGCTGGTAATAACAGCAATTGGTCGTTTATTGCACCTGCTACTGGCACAGGATCAATTCTCGGGTTGGTCTTTAACGACCTCAACGGTAATGGTGTAAAAAGCGCATCCGAAACAACGGGTCTCGCATCTATTCCGGTTCTCTTAACTGGTGCAACATCAACTGGCGCATCGGTGAGTAGAAGTACAACAACGAACTCACTCGGACAATACTTCTTCTCCGGTTCGATTATCAGCAATACATCGGGTTATACCATCACTGTGAACAGTGGAACGGCGCCGACCGGTTATTTGCGTACAAGCTTTAACTCGTCTGGCAGCAATGTGCTTGGAACCGGAGCGATTATAAGAATCAATTTCGGTTACGTGCAGCCTTCGACTGGAACAGGAAAAGTCTATATCGATACAAACGATAACGGTCGCCTGGATACTGGCGAAACTACCGGTATTTCCGGTGTAACGACAACGATCCTTGGCACAACGGCAACCGGCGGCACGATCAATCGTTCGACTACGACAAGCAGCACAGGTGGTTATCTCTTCTCGGGCCTCGCTCCAAGCCTTGGCCAGTACACATTTGGCGTTACTACGAATACCATTCCATCTGGCTATCGCGCAACCAACTTCACGAATTCCGGAGTTACCATTCCTCAGGGCAATTCGGCTGTAACCGCCAACTTCGGATACTTCTGGTACGGCACCATGACTGGCTCTATCTTTATTGATACCAATGCCAACGGCGTCAAAGATAGCGGCGAAAATTCGACGTATAACAGCGGGGCAACAATTTCGGTTTCTGGCTTAACAGCAAGCGGTGGTTCACTCTCGATTACTCGTCAAACTACGAGCACCGGATCATTTACCCTTCAGGATGTTCCAACAAGCAATACGACCTATGCCGTCGCGCTCAGTGTTCCAAGTGGCTACCAGGTAACAACGGCAAGCAGTTTCAATCGATCCATTGCAGTTGGTCAAAATGCATCGATGAGTCTGTTCGGCCTTAAACGACTGTCATCAACTGGCACAATAAAGGGAGTTGTATTTAACGACGAAAACGGCAACAGCCAAAAAAATGAAACCGAATCAGTCGGCCTTTCCACTGTCACAGTCACGCTCAACGGCCAGACCGAAACAGGGGCAACGCTCAGTCGCTCAACGAGTACAAACTCGCTTGGTCAGTACTTCTTCTCGGGAGCTCTGCTCAGTAACGCTTCCGGTTACACCGTGGCTGTCACAGCCAATACCTTGCCAGCTGGTTACTTGCGTACACGCTTCAACTCCTCTGGAAGCAATATTCTCACTGCAAACAGTTTGATAAATGTGCACTTCGGTTACGTGCAGGCATCCACACTCAGCGGAACGGTCTATGTGGATGCGAATGAAAATGCGGTGCAGGATGTCGGCGAAACAACCATCTTCTCTGGTGCCACTCTCTCGCTTACTGGTCTTTCGGGAACTGGCGGCACAGTGGACCAATCAACAGTATCGAGTAGCACCGGCTCCTATATTTTCTCGAATCTACCAACGAGCAGCGGCAGCTTTATTCTCGTTATTACGCCACCGACTGGTTACACTACCACGTCTTCCAATAGCCGCATCGTGACATTCGGTACGGGTGGACAGCTCAAGATTCAACGCTTTGGATACATCCTCACTCCTGTCACAAGTTCCTCGAGCTCATCGACGTCGTCGTCTTCCGAAGGGGGAGTCTCTTCATCAACAGTCACTCTCCCAACCGGAGGCTCACGCATTCGGTATACACCAATAGTTATTCAGCCGGAAATTGACGAAACAGGCGGAGGAGGCTCGTCGTCGGTTTCCTCAAACAGCAGTAGCGTACGCAGCAGCTCAAGCAGTAGTGTTTCCTCATCGAGTGCCAGTAGCGTTCCATGGAACCGATTACCCGTCTCGAGACAGCCGATTCTTCCGGCAGCTTCTGTCGCGCAAGATACCACCGAATTTATCTTTAACCAGCAGACTGAGACGGTCGCAGATACATTGGATAATCGATGGAACGATATTCAAAAACAGGCAGAAGACACAGTGCAAACAGTCCGTCAGTCCGTCTCTGCTGGTGTACAAACGACACAACAGACTGTTCAATCAGCAATTGATATGACAGCATCGACTCTTCGCACAGCTGCCACAAGCATTGCTGCAGGGGCAAATGCCATTGGTACGCGCATTGCAAGCTTTGGAGTACGTGCACAAAATAACGTCGCCTCGGCCGGTAATCGCCTTGGTTTTTCATTGGCTGATGTGACGACCCATGCGGCCGTTGCTACCGCAAACTCACTTGCGATTTCATACAAGACAGTGGCGCTTGCTGTGTACAGTACACGCACCACAGGATCGCTTATGTTCTCGGGTCTGAACGTCGCACTCGTCGATAACAACAAAAATATTCGCGCTGCTGCCGAAGTGATAGCTGCCAACATCCGCGAAGGCGACATGCAGATTCGCCAGGTTGCCATGGCGATCTCCGCAGTTGGTAATACAGCGTTACAGGGAGTTGCCGATACAGTTGGAACGGGCGGAAAAGCTCTCCAGGACACAGCGGTGTCCATCGCTTCGACTCTCCGTACGAGCACCCAGTTTGTCGCTGGTTCATTGAACGCGGCAGCCGACACCATTGCCATGACAGTCGGTACATCTGTTGATCGTATGGGAATGTCACTCGATACAGCTGTCACATCGACCAATCGCGTTGTTGCGGTTGCCTACGTCTCGACTAGCAGATTTGCTTTGGAAACAGTCAGCGGTATCGGTTCGTTATCAGATCAGGCAAAAACATTATTGATCAAAAAAGACCTTGCGACAGAAGCACTGGATCGTCCTCTGCCTCCAAAGAAGTATCAGACAACGATCGCAATGAAAAATGATAAAGTTGTGATCGGTGAACTCAGCTTCAATATTCTGAAATCGTTTGGAGTACCGTATCGCCAGACACCGGTTATCTTGTTCTCGACTCCCAAGATTGCCATTACCGACGATGCCGGTGATGTTACATTCCACGATGTCGAGGTCGGTACACACCACATCGAAATTCATATCGATGACAAGACCGTTGAAACGCGCGAAGTGGTGGTCGAGCCTCCGGCCAAAATTAATCTAACCGAAGATTCGGCGGTGCATGTGAAGCTGCCACTCATCGAAATCCAGGTTGAAACGCCAGCGCAGACAGCAATGCATAGCGCTGCGCCAGCAGGCATGCCATGGTATTGGCTCGTTGTCATTCCTCTGCTTATGATCAACGCAGTCATGGGCTTCCTGCTCATTGTTCACAGACAGAGGCGTAAAGAAGAGGTGGCTGCAAAGATATAAGAAGGGAGAGGGAAAAGCGCATGAAAAAAAATAAGGCAGCCGGTATCTACCCGCGACTCCGTAAAGCTGCTACTCTGGCGGCCAATGTCGCATCCCTTCGATAGATATTCGGCTTTTACTGATGTTCCAGCGCTTAAGCTGTGGAGCAGTAAATCATTGCGCAAAAGTTTGCGTGTAAATTTACTGAAAAACACAGTGGAAGGCGTACGCAGCTGGGGCGAGAAAAAGGGCTGGCAGATGACACCGGTTCCGTGGTGTGCCGAAGGGTTGTACATCGATCGTGCCGATCGCGGCGAAGCACTTGGCAAGGATTTATTGCATATTCTCGGTCATGTGTATATTCAGGAGGCAGCCAGTATGTTGCCGGTTGCATTGCTGAACCCTCAGCCTGACGAAGCTATTTTAGATATGAGTGCAGCACCTGGGAGTAAAACTACGCAGATTGCGTCTGCAATGCAGGGCAGGGGAGTGATTGTTGCCAACGACGTCCAGGAAAAGCGCATTTGGGCCCTCAGCTCCAATTTGCAAAGATCGAGTGTCGTGAATGTCATGATCACGCGTCACGTTGGTCAGTGGTTTGCCAAGAATATGACCGGTCGGTTCGATCGCGTTCTGTGCGACGCCCCGTGTACAGCGCAGGGCACTGTGCGCAAAGACTCCGATGCGCTCAGTTATTGCTCTGCCGATAACACGGAGAAAATGTGCAAGATTCAAAAAGAGCTCCTCGAATCCGCCATTCACGCCACCAAAATCGGTGGAACAATTGTCTATTCCACCTGCACACTTACGCCCGAAGAAAACGAAGGAGTGGTTTTGGAGATGCTCAGGCGCTTTCCGGATCAGATTGAGGTGGTGGATCCGAGGGAAGAAGGGTTGGGGCTGGGGTTTGGGTTAGGGGAAGATGGTTTTGATGTATCTAAAGCGATTGAAGATTCTTACAAAGTGCAAAAATCCCTAAGTCCTAATTCCCAAGTCCTCATCCCTTGCCTAAGGCTCTGGCCCCAAACCTACGACACCGAAGGATTTTTCTCTGTGCTCATTCGCAAAATAGCTGCAACCAAAGATCGAGTCACACTGCCAATGCCGCAAACATTTCAGAAAACAATTTTGCCAGGATCTCGCCAAAAGGCATTCAGAAACTCAGTGGAAGATTGGTACGGCTCATCGTTCGTGCGGGAAGATGAATTATTGTTCCAGAACAAAGAAAGCATGCTCATTACAACCAATGCCATTGCCGATTTTGCGATGCCATCGGGTCCGTACCTCGTTGGAATGCCGTTTGGTCGCGATGCTGGTGATAACATTGTTCGCGTGTCGCAGGAAATTCTTACCTTGCGCGGACGCGAAGCGACGAAACAAATCGTGAATCTGGATCACGATGAAATGAAGGCGATGCTGCGTGGTCAGAATATTGAACCGAAGAATTCCACAGCCGAAAACGGTGATATTATTTTGTATTTAGATGGCATTCCACTTTGTCGTGGAGTCTTAAAGGATGGAAAGGTTTTGAATCGATTGCCCCGCGAAATTGTGCAGATGTATAATTAAAAAACTTTCATAAATGTCTTGTATTTGCTAAATTGATGTGTAAATGTTCTTATATGTTACATTCCAGCCAAATAAGTGAAGAATCAGGGCCTTCTGTTTTACGAGTAGATCAGGACGTAAAAGATGTACAGGCAACGGTTGTGGGCGAAGTTCATGGATTTGTCGATATCAGTATAGGCAACGGATTGTATCTACTTATTCCTCGACTAGAGCTTCCTATTCAAGCAATTACAGGACAAACGTTTAATTGCGTGATTAAGGTTTTGAATGGTGATTATACGATCGAATTAATAAAGGAAGTGGAGTAAGAGTTTGTGCTATACTCACCCTCCCATGGATATTCGCGACGAAATCAAAATTCGGCTCCCCATCGACCAGCTGGTAGCGCAGTACTGTCAGCTGCAGAAAAAAGGCCGCAATTTTGTGTGCGTTTGCCCGTTTCATAACGACACGAAGCCAAGTTTTGTCGTCTCGCCAGATAAAGGAATCGGCTACTGTTTCGCCTGCAATACCGGCGGAGATATTTTCAGTTTTTTTCAGAAAATAGAGAACGTCGATTTTCCAACTGCCCTCAAGCAACTTGCCGAAAAAGTGGGCGTGCAGTTGCCGGCAAAAACAGCGTACGTTCCAGCCGAAGCACCGGATGTAAAAGAGCGACTACGCGCGTGTCTCGATGCGGCATGTGCTTTTTTTCAGCAATCACTCAAAGCATCGGCTACTTCCATGAAGTATTTAACCGATCGTGGAGTTACAGAATCCGATATTGCTACTTTTCGCATTGGCTACGCCCCGGATTCATTCTCTGCAACGTACGATCATTTGCTCAAAGCCGGTTTTAGTCGTAGCGAAATTGTCACGGCTGGACTCGGTGTCCAAAAAGAACTTTCCGAAGAGCGCATTTACGATCGCTTCCGCGAGCGCATCATGTTCCCCATCATGAACGTCTACGGTCAAATAATCGGCTTTGGTGGCCGCACACTCAAGGCAAATGATGACGCCAAGTATTTAAACTCGCCCGAAAGTCCGCTGTATCATAAATCCTCCGTTTTATTCGGATTGTTTCAAGCTAAGGAAGAAATGCGCAAACACCGAAAGGTCGTTCTCGTCGAAGGCTACTTCGATGTTGTCGCTGCACACCGCGCGGGCATTGTAAATGCTGTTGCCGTGTGTGGAACGGCATTAACTGACGATCACGTCAAACTCCTCAAGCGCTATAGCGATACCGTTGTGTTGTGTTTAGATCAAGACCGCGCTGGCAAAGCCGCCGCCGAAAAAGCGTTTCAGCTTCTTAGTCGTCAGCAAGTAGCTGTACAAGCCGTGGCAATTCCTGCCAAAGATCCGGACGAAATGATTCTCAAAGACGCAGCCGGTTTTCAGAAAGCTGTATCCGAGTGCAATGATCCATATCTCGATGGCCTTCTCGCGCAGTTGGCGCTCGATAAAACCGTCTTCGAGCCGTCTGGCCGCCACATTATCGCCGACACACTATTCCCGCTTTTCAATTCACTTGGCAGTTCCATCGAACTGCGAGCCTACATGGAAAAAGCCTCGCGATTATTCCGTATTATCGAAAGCGAGCTGAGCGCCGATTTCTATCGCTGGCGCAATGCGTCGCATACCGCACCCAAAAACGCTCCAGCCCCGCTCGAACAATCGCCATTTTCGCGTTATGAACTCTGCATCGGCATCGCATTGAATTATCCGATGCACGGAGCATTACTCACCGAACTGATTCCAGACGAACGGCCCGAGTGGGAAGCAGTGCGTAATTTCGTATCGGCCTACATAGAACCAAAGGGAAACGCCCAGAAAATCATTGCGACGATCGATGCATCCACAGAAATGAAACATCAAATGCAAGTATTGGCTTTGTACTGCGAAGAAAACTTTGGTCATTGGTCAGAAGATCTAGCAAAAAAAGAACTGAAGAAAATGTGCACCGGCGCCAATAAAGATGCGATTTTGAAGAAGCAATCGGACATCATCATCCGCATGAAATCGGCTCGAAGTAGCGGTAAATTGGAGGATGAAGCGGGGTTGCTATCGGAGTATCAATCAGTACTGCAACTCGCAAAGAAAATGTCGAGTGCGGATGTGATGGTCGAGTAGTCAGAAAATAGTGTCATGGTGAGCGGAGTCGAACCATGACAGAGTGTTTACTCTTCGACTGCGCTCAGAGTGATACGCTTTAGTTATTGTTCAGGGTCTTACTTCGATAGAAATCATCTCAATTCCCGTCTACTACTCTAGTACAAGCCATTTTGAGCGTCACAAAATCATCTGCTATACTTCAAAGTCGATTAAACGCGCCAGAAGTTGTAACCTTTGGCGTTTAAGCGTCGTTCTGTCCTTGTATTTGCGCCAAATCCTCTCTATATTCTCTCTACCTTATGGCATCTCATCCACGAAGTTTCATTCATCAACCGACAGACGACGATCTCAAGGCTTTTCCTGACGAGATAAAACATCTCGTCAAAAAGGGTCGCGAACAGCGTTATGTCACGCATCAGGAATTGCTCAAAGCGATTCCGAATGCCGAAGAAAATATCGATCTCCTCGACGAGGTCTATACGCTTTTCGTCGATTTGGGTATCGATGTTATCGACGTAAAAGACACGCTCATCTGGCAGCGCAAAGTAAATGAGAATCAGACGACACAAGAACAAGATAGCGAATCTTCCAGCGGCGCCATTACGGCATCCGATAGCGATGATGAATCGCTCGAAGTAGTTGCCACCGCCGGTATCGGCATCAAGGAAAAAATCTCTGCTGCCGACAAAGACAAGAAAAAGAAAAAAGAGCGCGAAGTTGATTTGCTGGAAATAAGTAACGACTCGGTGCGAATGTATTTGTCCGAAATCGGTCGCGTGCCACTTATCGATGCACGCAAAGAAGTGGAGCTCGCTCGCCGTATTCGCAAAGGCGACGCCTCTGCCAAGCAGCAGCTAGCCGAAGCCAACCTGCGCTTGGTCGTGAGTATTGCCAAAAAATACATCGGTCGTGGACTCTCGTTCCTCGATCTCATTCAGGAAGGAAACATCGGTTTGTTCCGCGCAGTCGAAAAGTTCGATCCAGAGCGTGGTTTCAAATTCTCGACCTACGCCACGTGGTGGATTCGCCAAGCAATTACACGCGCGATTGCCGACCAGGCTCGTACCATTCGTATTCCGGTTCACATGGTTGAAACGATCAATAAACTCACGCACACGCAGCGTCGTTTGGTGCAGGAACTCGGTCGCGAACCGACGGTCGAAGAACTCGCCGTCGAAATGGAAATGGATATCAAGAAAGTGCGTCACATTCAGAAAATCAGCCAGGATATTATCTCGCTGGAAGCCCCAGTCGGTTCCGAAGAAGACAGCAAGCTCGGCGACTTTATCGAGGATGAAGAGGCCGTAAACCCATTCGATGCCACCAACCGCCAGCTGCGCAAAGAGAACGTGCACGCGATGCTCGAGTATCTCACACCACGCGAACGCAAGATCGTCGAAATGCGCTTTGGTCTCAAAGATGGTATCGGACACACACTCGAAGAAGTGGGCAAGGAATTCAACGTCACACGCGAACGTATTCGTCAGATCGAAGCCAAAGTCTTGCAGAAGCTGCGCGATCATCCACGTTCGGCCTGTATCCGCGAACATGGCACCGGTAAGCCACAAAACTTTACTCTCCCATCGTTCGTATCGGGTAACCTCTGTCCAGAATGTCGCAAAGGCACGCTCGTCGAAATCCACCAGGGAGGCAAAACGTTCCACAAGTGTGATCGTTGTGCCTACATGATGGAGGATATGAGGACGAGGTAAGAACCTTGATATTTGAGGACTCAAAGGAAACAAAAGACTCAGAGGACTCAGAAGATCGAGATACATATTCGACAAAGCCAGGAAACAGAGATTATAAAAAATCCTCTGTTTCCTTTGAGCCCTCTGAGTCTTCTGAGTCCTTTTTAAGGCCCTCTGCTATACTCCATTCATGTCCACTTTCGACACACAATTCGCCCGCTTAAACCCAGCACAAAAGAAGGCGGTTGAGACAATCGAAGGGCCGGTTATGGTAGTGGCAGGTCCGGGTACCGGAAAAACACAGGTGGTTTCGATGCGTGTTGCCAATATCCTCAAGCGCACACAGATGAAGCCGTACAATATTCTGTGTCTCACTTTTTCGGTGAGCGGTGCGACGGCTATGCGCGAACGTTTACGAAGTTTGATCGGGCCGGATGCGTACGGCGTGAATGTGTCAACAATCCATGGTTTTTGTAACACAGTCCTGCAATCGCACCCGGAAGTTTTCGACGACTTTGCGCAGATCAATCATGTGACACAAGTCCAGCAGTATCAGCTGATGAATCAACTCATCGACAAACTACCCGTGTCGGCGGCTATTGTGAGCCCTAAAAATCGCTACGATCGAACAGGCGATATTTTATCGAGAGTAAGCCAAATAAAGCGCGAAGGTATTTCGGTGGATCAGTTGCGCAAGGTGGCAAAAGAATACAGAGAAGAAATGGAAACCAAGAGCAAGCCACATACTAAAACACATCAGCGTAATCTCCGTATGGCCAAGCAATACGAAGAATTTGTCGAATTATGTACGGACTATCAGCAACTACTCAAAGAAAAAAACGTCTACGATTTCGATGACATGCTGCTCTTTGTCATCAAAGCGTTACAGGAAGAAGATTGGCTGCTTGCCAGTCTGCAGGAGCGGTACCAGTACATATTGGTCGATGAATATCAGGACACCAACGGCGCGCAGAACATGCTGCTTCAACTGCTCACGACTCCGCCCGAAGGCTCTGGTCTGATTCCAAATATTTTTGTGGTGGGAGATGACGATCAGGCGATTTATCGATTCCAGGGTGCGAACGTCGAAGGCATGTTGCAATTCACCCGCCGCTTTTCCGGTATGCCGATTATCACGCTCGATACAAGTTATCGATCCACACAGCCAATTTTAGATGCAGCAGCGTTGCTGATTGCCAATAATACTGATCGACTCGTTGGTAAAGTACCGGGTGTAGAAAAAAATATTCATTCAGGACTCATCCCCCCTGATGGCATTTCACCGGTTCTCATGCGGCCAGTATCGGACGCCGTGGAGCCGCTTGCCATCGCCGAGAAAATAAACGACCTGCACGAACAGGGAGTCGACTACAGCGAGATCGCGATTTTCACGCGCACAAATCACGAACTCTTTCCGATTCATGAAATGCTCTCGGTTGTCGGTATTCCTGCACAAATTACCGGCAAGTTAGATCTGCTCCAACAACCGAAAGTGCGTGAGGCACTCACATTGCTTAAGGCAGTCTACAAGCCAACCGAAGATAGTTTTCTCTCAGCTGCACTCAGTATTCCCTCACTCGGTTGTCACCCAGCCGATCTGGGAGCATTGTGGGCGCAAAGCCGCGAAGAAAACTATGCACGCAAGAATGATGACAAGTCGTGGCGTCCACTCCTCGATTTTCTGGTAGAAGCCGAAAGCCGAGCCGAAGCATTGGCACTGCGAAATTCTGATGCGTTATTACGCGCGCGCGATCTCATTCTCACTCTTCATGAACGCAATAAACAGGAATTAACATTGCCAGCACTAACCGAGAAGCTGCTACGAGAATCAGGTTTACTTCCCCTATTACAAGAAGAAGTGATGCCACTGGAATTCATTGCGCTGCAAGAATTCTTTGAGCATATCAAAACCCGCTGTCATGAAAATCTGGATTACGGACTTACTGATTTACTGCGTGATATCGACTACCGCGATCAATACGGATTACGCCTTACATATGCCATTCCGCACATGATAGACGATGCTGTCCAACTCATGACAGCGCATGCGTCAAAAGGATTGGAATTTGAGGCTGTGTTCATCAGCAACTTTCGTGAAAAGCATTGGGATCACAAACGAGGTGGCGCCTCGCTCGCGCTTCCCGATCATCTACTCTTTTCAACAAGCGATGATGATTCATTGTCGCTCCAAGACGAGCGCCGTCTGACATTCGTCGCTCTTACACGTGCTAAAAAGTATTTGTTTCTCAGCTGCCCGGAGCGCATTACACGCGGCGACCGCGAGCAAGATGTTTCGCCGTCGCAGTTCTTCGCCGAAGCAGGCAAACTCCCGGAACAGAAATACGACGTGCGTGATCCTGCAAGTGCGGCGACATTGCTCAGGCCAACACTTCATATCGATATCGACGAGGCGCTGCAGACGTATCTGCGCAAAAAGCTCGAAACGTTTGAGTTGTCTGTTACCGCACTCAATAACTTTTTAGCTGATCCGCAGAAGTTCCTTTGGGAAGATCTTCTTTCTTCGCCCAAAGCCAAGCAGCCGCAATTCGCCTACGGCTCTGCCGTACATAGCGCTCTGCGTGATTGGGGAAGATCGGTACAGAAAAACGAACCGTTGCAACTGGATCCATTCATGGATGCATTTCGCAGTGCACTGATCAAAAATGAAATACTCACTGAGCGTGATCGCAGGCTGTGGCTGCATATTGGCGATAACGCATTGCCAAAATATTACAGCGAATGGCTTACCATAGCTCCTATTATCGGAGGACTCGAAAAGAAACTCTCAGGCAGATTGGACGATATTCGTTTAAAGGGGATTCTTGACCGCTTCGATCTGTATCACGAAACCGGCGCCAACGTGCATATTATCGATTACAAAACCGGTACACCGAAAACCGAAAAGCAGGTGAAGGAAGACTACGGGGGATCGACGTATCGTCAACTCGTGTTCTATAAATTACTCACGCAAATCTCGCCAGATTTCGGCGGCTACGAAGCCACAGAATTCACCCTCGATTTTATCGGAGAACAAGATCACGAACCAAAACGTCTTACATTCGAAATTCCTGATGTTGAGGTACATGAACTTAAGGAATTGATTCGAAAAGTCTGGGCGAAGATTCTGGCACTGGATTTTAGTCCTCTCATTTAATCAGCAAGTGATGATTGAGCTTGAATATAAGGACTTTGCTTAGGGCCAGTTTTGCCGTTAAAAATATCTCTAAACTGCTCACGAACAGCAGCTCTAAAAAAATTTGCAGCAGAATCACTTGTCCTATTTACGTTCTCAAGATCATCCTCGACATCATAATTTTCTCGAACTCTATCCATCCATTCTCTTATGGTAAGGCCTGTTTCTTCAACAGCGTTCGCTAGCTCTAGATCCTCATATGTCCAGCCACTAATGTGTGCTGCATCGATTCTCGTTTCAATGTCAGACAAAGTCACTTTAGCCATTTTGGTAGTAGAATTCATAAATTTATAGGAAAAATATTAGAGTTAATCTAAAGATATAAATACATGTGTCAATCAAATTGTTGTTCATAAAAACAACAGTAATAGAATGCAACACTAAAAATGGCTTACAGTAGACAAGAAGAAGCCAAGCTAATTTACTGAGTTTAAATATTTTACAAACCCCTGCATTGCCCTTCCTCTATGACTTATGCGATTTTTATCGTCCACGGACAGAGCCGAGAAGACTTTGTCGAATCCGTCGGGTGTAAAGCAGCCGGATATTGGCAAGCCAGGTAAATAGTCGGCTTCGACTGTATTGGTAATAATCCCATCGCAATGACCTTCGAATATATGAGTTATATTCTGCTTATCAATATACGCAATGCATGTAATGAATCTCGCGCGCTTATTCGGCTCACGACTCATCCGATCTAAAAAAAAGTCGATCCACTCTTTATCACTCGCTTTTGATCCGGCTCCCCATCGCCGTGTTTGCACGCCTAGTTCATTCTTGAGGGCATCGACAATAATCCCAGAATCGTCAGCAAAAGTTGGAACACCAGATTTCTCGAAGAAATAGCGCGCTTTTATGAGAGCATTTTCTTCGTACGTCGATCCATGTTCATGCACATCATGTGAGTCCAAATTGAAATCCTCAAGAGTTAGTAATTCAATTTTTGCTCCGGCCAGACATTCTTGAATCTCGATTATTTTGCCTTTGTTGGTGGAGGCGAACAGAATTTGCATTGCGTGCATTTTAATTGAGTATACTATCACTTACTATGAAAAATTGCCCTTACTCTTCCACCACCAATCCTGTTATGAAATCTCAGGATCCGATTCAGGAAGGACCCTCTACAAGACACGTCGAATCATCTGCACATAATCCGGAAGAAAAGACTCGGGATAGGGCTGCGAGGTATAGAAACCACATTCGCACTACTCTCGCGCGGTTTGCGGAAAATAAAACGAAGCCATAGTTGTCACATCTGTTGCTGCTGGCTAGCCGGTTCTCCTTCTGCCAATTTATCGATGTACACCTTGCGAGCCTTGGCGCCATCGGATGGGCCGATAATGCCTTTCTCTTCCATGATATCGAGTAGTCTCGCCGCGCGAGCGTAGCCGACTTTTAGCTGACGCTGAAGCAAACTGGCCGATGCCTTCCCTGTTTCCTGTACGACACGAACGGCATCGAAGAACATGTCGTCGCCGCCGTTATCATCGGCGTCCAAATCGATTTGATGCAAGTGGCTTCCTTCGCCAGGTTCGTTGCCTTCGCCGAGTGTGATCTCTTCTGTCAGCATGCCACCACCGGCCACTTTGACGGCATTGATCACACGCTCTGTTTCTTTGGTAGAAATAAAGATTCCCTGAATACGAACAGGTTTAGCTGTAGAGGCAGTCATGTACAACATGTCACCTTTGCCCAGCAGATCTTCGGCGCCGATAGAGTCCAAGATCGTACGTGAGTCGATATTGCTCACGACACGGAACGCGATACGCGTGGGGATATTGGCTTTAATGAGACCGGTGACGACATCGACGCTCGGACGCTGCGTTGCGATGATGAGGTGCATACCAACGGCGCGCGCCATCTGTGCAATACGTGCAATCATCGTTTCCGTGTCCTTGCGATGCTGGCGCATCATCAAATCTGCAAGCTCATCGATAACAATCACAATGCGTGGTAAGAGCTGATCTTCACTCTGTTGTTTCTCATTGAACTCTGCAATGTTACGCACGCCGGCTTCCGAGAACCGATGCAAACGTCGCCCCATTTCGGCCAGCGCCCAGCGGAGTGCTTGCAATGCTTTGTCGGATTCGGTGATGACAGGTGTAAGTAAATGAGGAATGCCGTTATAGGGCATCAGCTCAACGCGCTTAGGGTCGATGAGAATAAACTTGAGTTCGTGTGGCGCGTTTTGAAAGAGAAGCGAAATGAGAAACGTGTTCATGCAGACCGATTTACCCGCGCCTGTGGCTCCGGCAATCAGCAAGTGCGGCATATCCTGAATATCGGCAACGAAAGCGTCGCCAGAAACTCCTCGACCGAGGGGAATAGTGAGAGGGGATTCGGATTTGCGGAAGGAATTGGACTCGAGCAGTTCACGCAAATAGACAGTGGAGCGAATGGCGTTTGGCATTTCTATGCCCACAAGCGCCTTGCCCGGAATCGGTGCTTCTATACGCAAACTCTGTGCTGCGAGTGCCAATGCTAAGTCATCTTTGAGGCTTTCGATTTTGCTCAACTTGATTCCTTCGGCTGGCTGAAGAGTAAACTGTGTGACAGTCGGGCCAGGATGCGCGTCCTTCATGGTCACATCAATTTCAAATTCTTTGAGTTTCTCCTTTATGCGTGCCGCTTGTTCTTTCAGTTCTTCATCATTCACCGTCAGCTGACTGTGCTTGGATTCCAGTAAATCGAGTTCTGGAAACTTCCACTCCTCAAAGCGCGTGTCTTTCATTTCTAATAAATTTGTGAGTTTTTTGGGCAACACTTTCGCTTTGCTATCGGAGTCATCAATTTTTCTATCGGCAAAAGCAGGACGAACGATATTCAGATCCGGAGCCACGTCGTCATCATCTTGTTCAATCAGATCTTTGCGTGATTTGGCAGAAAACGGTAGTTCCTGCTGATGAGAATTCTTCTCATCTTTCATGCGAATCTGCTTGCGGCTCTTTTCCTCGAATGGCGAATCTCCGCCGGTAATAGCGGCCATAATCGCTGGAATATTGGGTTCGAAGGCGATAAACAAACCGGCAAAAAAGACGGAAATAAGGACAACGTAACCGACAGTTTTACTTAAGAGCATGACAAACGGAAATGCGACCAGAAAGCCGACTGCTCCTGCCAGCTGATCGCGACTATTGCCAAATTCCTCGAGCGGCGCTTGTAATGCAATGAGTCCTAAAAACGATACGAGTAGCAAAATAAGGCCAAATTGACGCTTGTATTCTATATTCGGTGTTTTGGCCAGCAGGCGAAAAACACCTGACAGAATAAAGAAGGTCGGAAGCAAAAGCCCCCAGGAGCCGAGCATAAACACAATACCCTCGGAAATAGAGGCTCCCAGAACGCCAGCTTTATTCGTCAGTGACAGCAAAAGAATCGCTCCGAGAGCAATTTGGATAACGGCTGTCACCTGCCTGCGTGTATGGTCTTGCAGCTCTAAAGTAGAATCAGCAGATTTACGACGTTTTACTTTGGTCTTACGGCGGACTTTCGGCATGGAGAGTAGTATATCGCAAGAAATGAGCTTTGTGCAGTCCTTTTCACTCATCAAAAATTGTCAAAATTGCAATATTTACCATTAGTGCTGTAATTATTTTTTGATTTGGAAAGAAATAGTACGCGGCCGAGCGTAGTAATCAGCTTCATGTCTGTGTTAGTATGCGCTCATGGAGAAAATTCTTATTTTTGGCGGGCGCGGCTATATAGGAGGGTACTTACAAACACTGTATCCGCACGCTATAACGCCGCCTACAGACATTGCTGATGCGCAAGCTGTAGCTGCTATTTTGGATCAAGTGAAGCCGACGGTTGTTATCAACGCAGCCGGCAAAACCGGTCGGCCCAATGTGGATTGGTGCGAAACACACAAACAGGAAACCATCGACAGCAATATTTTGGGTCCACTCAATCTTCTGCGAGAATGTGCCAAGCGCAACATTTACTGGGTACATATCGGTTCTGGCTGTATTTATGAAGGCGATAACAATGGTAGGGGATTTGACGAGACAGATGCGCCCAATTTCTATGGCAGTTTTTATTCGCGCAGCAAAGCCTGGTCGGATCAAATGCTCGCCGAATTTTCGGTTCTGCAGCTGCGACTGCGCATGCCATTCGATGGCACTGAACAACCGCGAAATCTCATCATGAAATTAAAAAAATATACGAGAGTGCTCGATCAGCAAAATTCACTTACCTATATACCGGACTTCCTGAAGGCTCTGGAAATACTCATCTCAAAGCGTGAGACAGGTGTCTTTAACGCGGTAAATCCCGGAACATTCTCGCCCTTTGAAATAATGACACTCTATAAAGAGATTGTTGATCCGGCTCATGCATTCGAGCAATTATCAGTCACCCAATTGTCGGATGTAGTGATAACTGGTCGCAGCAATTGTCTTATTCGCAGCGACAAGATTCAAAAAGCCGCTATGGCGTTTTTGCCTGTCGCAGATGCGGTGAAGGAGGCGCTTTATGCTTTAAAGGTGGAAAGCGATAAGCGATAAGTGGGAAGTTTTTTAGATAATCACTACATTATCATAATTTAATGTATTTCTTAAACATTCCTACCGCTAACCGCTTATCGCTCGTCTAAGGTAGCTGGTCACTGACCCTGCAAAATCTATTCACATTCTTTAAAAATATATCAAAACCAGAGCGGCCGTTCCCCGCCCGGATGAATGCATCCGTTCGGACGGGCCGGCCGAGGTCTCGGTACGACTTCCGACGCTTTGCTTGCAACGCCGCGCCCGGGAACGGGACGCTCTGCAGGTGGATGAAATGACTGTGACTGCCATCAAACAGACTCAGTGATCACTTACCGTCTAAGTTCTTGCTTATTGACATTTTATTTGTCACAATATATAATTAGTGTATCTAACTATTTTAGAAACGTACCATTTATCTATGAAATATTCAAACGACCTCATCGATCTGACATTTGAAGTCACGCGCCATATGCGCAAGATGATGGTTTGTATGGATAAAGACGACAAATCCATGAATTGGCTGCAGATGCATGCTCTCTCCCTCATCGCCGATCACGAAGGAATTACCATGAAAGAAGTAGCGACGTTTATGAAGGTTTCGGCGCCGTCTGCAACGTCTTTCGTCAACCGTTTGGTAAAGATGAAGTGGGTAGAGCGTCTTACAGATGCATCCAACCGCAAACTTGTTCGTCTTAAAATGACGCAGGCAGGAAAACAAATGCTCCTCGAAAAAATTGCACAAAAAAAACAAATGATGCATGGTATAATTTCTCTCCTCTCGGACGAGGATCAGGCACAGATGGTCCGTATCTATAAAAATTTGCTTACTTCTCTTTCTCGTAAAGATCTATGAAAAAGTTTTTTTCTGCTCTCTGGCATCGCAAATGGCTCATTCTCGCCGGAGTTGTTGTTGCCCTTATCATCTTGGGAGTCTATTCCTTAAGCCAGCCTAAGCCACCCGAATATGTGACCGCTCTTTCCACTCGCGGCGATTTGCGCCAGACAGTGGAGGCTGTCGGCACTGTTATTTCCGACCGCGACCTGGCATTGCAGTTTCCCACCACCGATATTGTCGCAAAAGTATTTGTCAAAGAAGGTGCCAAGGTAAAGGCAGGCCAGCAGCTTGCTTCGCTTCGTTCGGGCAGTTTGGGTGCCGGTGTTGCGTCTGCTTCTGCCAACGTTCAGTCGGCAGTGGCGCAACTGCGCGCGCTCCAAGAAGGTTCCAGACCCGAGGATATCGCCATTACGCAGGCTCAGGTAGATAACAAGAAAGCGGCTCTCGAAGCAGCTAAATCATCATTGACTACTGCCGAAACGAATCTGGTATCCGAAAAACAAAAACTCGAAAAAATCAAGACACAGGCGATTGTCGGTTTATCCGGTCAAGTTGCAACCACCAATAGCACTATTTCCCAGCAATTGTCGTCAGCAAAAACAGCATTGCGTGCTGTAGAAGGAGTCTTCAGTGAAAATGATGTCAATGACGTCATGACCAAAAATCCGAGTAGCGAATTCGATCAAATAAAATTCGCACGCAATCAAACCGAATCGGCAATCGGCTTGCTGCAGACATCGGGATTTAATACGACCGACTATAAAACTGCGATTACAAGTATGGAAAATGCGCGCATGTCTGTCTCTGCAGCTGCAAGTATTGTTAACCGAGCCTACGATCTTATCGCATCTACACCAAATAACGGCTACTTTACACCCGACAGACGCGAAACACACAAGTCGACACTAGCAGCGCAAAAAACAGTTGTGCAGTCTGCTCTGGCAACTCTGGACGCGGCAATCAAGTCTCTTCGCGACAGTGCGGCAAGTTACGATACCCAGATTACGACCGAAGAAGGTGTCATCAGCACTTTGCAAGGAGCCAAAGATCGTGCCAAGGCCGATATTTCCACCTACGAAACGTCGCTTCGTATCGACGAAGCTCAGCTCAATTTGAAGAAAGCTCCGGCTCGCCAGACCGATATAGACGCAGCAGTCGCGCGTGTGCGTCAGGCTCAAGCCGATTTGGCCAGAGCGTCGTCGCAGTATCGCGACACTATTTTGACCGCTCCAGTCGATGGCATCATAACGAAAGTAAATGCAAAAGCCGGCGAAATCCGTCCGCTTTCCGACCCATCGATCACGATGCTCGGCTCGTCGCCATACCGCGTAGAAATGTTCATATCCGATATCGATGTACCGAAAGTAATTTTGTCTCATAGCGGATCCATCAAGCTCGATGCATTCCCAAAGACGCCGTTTAAACTGATGGTCAGCGAAATTGATTCAGCGCCTACAGAAGTAGACGGTGTAGATAAATATCGTATTCGTCTCGATTTCGTGTATCCGCATTCCGAACTGAAAATCGGTATGTCTGGCGATACCACCATCATCACAGGTGAGCGCAAAAATGTCATCAAAGTTCCGGCTCGCGCTATCATTCAGGCTGATGACGGTAAGAAGACCGTTCGCGTTCTCGACAGTAAAAATCAAGTCACCGAGAAAACCGTCGTCGATGGTATGGAAGGCGAAGGCGGCGACACGGAAATTATCAGCGGTATTGAAGAAGGCGAAAAAGTTATCACTCTTACCAAGAAATAAATGAACGTTCATCATCATAATCCATCGCACGCCGGCAAGCCACTCATCGAAGTGCGCGGCCTACAAAAATCGTATTTCAACGGCGATGTGGAAACGAGTGTGTTGCACGGTATTGATCTGACAATTAACGAAGGCGAGTTCGTCTCCATTATGGGCCCGTCGGGTTCCGGCAAATCCACACTGATGCACATTCTGGGTTTTCTCGATTCTCAGACGAAAGGCGATTATGTCTTTCAGGGCCAGTCGATCGCTCGTATGGAAGATGATGAATTGGCAGTAATTCGCGCGACTCTCGTGAGTTTCGTGTTTCAGTCATTTAACCTGATACCGAAAACGAGCGTATTCAATAACGTCATTTTGCCGCTGCTGTATCACCCGACCATTCCGGAAACTCAGCGCCGCAAACGCACGCTGGATGCCATCAATATTGTAAAACTTTCGGATAAAGTGAATAACCTCAGCAATCAGCTTTCCGGTGGCCAGCAGCAACGCGTAGCAATCGCCCGCGCGCTTGTCACCAATCCTAAAATTATTTTCGCCGATGAACCGACAGGAAACTTAGACTCGGCATCCGGCGTTCAGATTATGACAACACTGCAGGATTTGCACAGACAAGGTCACACCATTATTTTAGTTACGCACGAACAGAAAACCGCACAGCACGCCGAGCGCATCATTCATATTCTGGATGGAAAAATCGCCTCCGATACGCGGGACTTTAAACGGGTGATTGCAGAACATCATTCGCAACTTAAATAAGAGTATTGAATTATCAATATAAATTCGAAGAACAAAGAACCAAATTCGAGACAAACAATGAACTAACGAAAGACGAATCAACAAACTGCTCAATCCATTCTTAATTCTCAATTCTGAATTCTACATTCTCCCCATGCGTCTGCGCGATACCTTCATCATCGCATTTCGCTCCGTCTCGGCCAATAAGTCGAGGGCGATGCTCACGATGCTCGGTATTATTATCGGAGTCGGGGCAGTGGTACTTATGAGCGCGATTGGCGCTAGCATGAAAGGAGTTATCTTGAGCCAGATCAGCAGCCTTGGAACGCAGAGCATGATTATTTTTCCAGGGCAGCAGGAAGGCAGGTCGGCAGGAGCGGGAAGTGATAGTCTCACATTTAGTGACTTAGACCAGCTCAGGCAATTAAAAACGATAACGAGCGTTTCTCCGGTTATTTTTATACCAGGCAAAGTTTCTTTTGGTAGCCAAGAGGGCAATCCTCAGGTGCTTGGAATCACAATGGAATATTTTAATAATACAGAATTGTCCGTCACATCCGGTCGCATGCTGGAATCCGATGATATAGATGGAGCTTCTAAGGTGGCGATGATTGGCCCAGAAGTTGCCGATAAATTTTTCGGCCAGACAAATCCAATCGGCAAACGAATTAAGGTAGGCAATGATCATTTTACCGTCATCGGTGTTACGAAAGCTCTCGGGTCACAGTTTTTTCAAAGTGCTGATAATCGCATCTACGTACCATTTGCAGTTGCGAAAGATGTGACGAAGCAACCGTACTTGAATTATGTGACTATGCTTGCAACAGGAAAGTTTGATATTGCATTCGACGATGTAAAGTATCTTCTCCGCCGCACGCATCGAATCGACAATCCGACAGATGACGAAAAGAAAGATGATTTTGTCATTCGCTCATCCGAGCAAGCCAGCCAGATTCTCGGCGGTGTATCACTCGGTCTGACGATGTTCATTACCACTATCGCCACCATTTCGCTGATTGTCGGGGGTATTGGCATTATGAACATCATGCTTGTATCGGTTACCGAGCGAACGCGTGAAATTGGGTTGCGTAAGGCTGTCGGCGCCAAAAGTGCCGATGTACTGCGACAGTTCCTCATCGAATCCGTGTTACTCACATCCATAGGCGGCATTATCGGCATGGTGTTAGGCGTGGGATTTGCGTACGTTGCAGCAATGGTTGTACGAAATTTTTTAGGTACGTACACCTTTGCCATCTCGGTTCCATCTATGATTGCCGCATTTTTGATGGCTGCTATTACCGGTCTTGTCTTTGGCATTACGCCAGCCAAACGGGCAGCCAATTTACATCCGATCGAAGCGCTGCGATACGAATAATTTTCATTCCACGTTCTACATTCTTAGTTCTACATTCTCTCAATGCTTCTCAAAGATACTCTCCAAACGGCATTTAACGGCATAACGGTGAACAAATCCCGTTCCATGCTGACAGCTCTTGGCATCATTATTGGTGTCGCGTCGGTTGTGCTTATGGTGAGCATGGGTCGCAGTTTTCAGAACTATATTTTATCAACGATTGAATCGGTGGGCACCAATACCATGGATATTTTTCCTGTTGGCTTTGAACGCACCGGTAGCAAGCTCGATTCACTTACGTACGAAGATTATCTCTCCGTTAAACGTCTTTCGACTGTAACAGACACCACGCCGGTTATTATGGTGGGAAAAAAAGTGGAATATGGCAAAGAGTCGATTTCTCCGACTATTTTAGGGAGTTATAGCGTTGTGTTCTCCAACTATGCCCTCAAACTCGATGCCGGTCGTCTTTTGGAGCAAGCCGATGAAGACGGTGCAAAATCTGTGGTTGTTATCGGTCCGCAGGCGGCAGCCGATTTATTTGGCAATTCGAATGCTCTGGGTAAAGTGGTTAAAATAGGCGGATCATCGTTTACAGTGGTTGGCGTGCTACAGAAAGCCGCATCATCACTCCTTGCAGAACTCGACTCGGTGGTGGTTATGCCGTATTCCAGTGCCAAAGCGACAACAGGCCAATCGTATCTTTCTTATATCACCGTCAAAACAGTCGGCGATCAGCAGATAGCCAAGGAAGATGTCACGCAGCTCCTTCGCCAGCGCCACAGGATCACCAATCCACTCAATGATCCGGACAAAGATGACTTCATTGCCCGCTCCGCCGATCAAATTACCTCTATCGTGAGCTCCGTCACGCTCGGGCTGACTATTTTCTTGTCACTTGTTGCGGCCATTTCGCTGCTCGTTGGCGGTATCGGCATCATGAACATCATGCTCGTCTCCGTTACCGAACGCACCAAAGAAATCGGGCTGCGTAAAGCTGTTGGTGCCAGCAGACGCGATATTTTGTTGCAGTTTCTCTTTGAGGCAATTGCTCTCACAGTTTCCGGTGGCATCGTTGGCATTCTTATAGGTGGCTCGCTTGGCTGGCTTATCTCACTTATTGCCAATAGAGTGCTCGGCAATTTTAGCTTTGTGCTTTCCATACCATCTGTACTACTTGCAGTAGTCATGGCCGTTGGCACAGGCTTGGTGTTCGGTATTTACCCGGCACGCAGAGCCTCGAATCTGAGTCCGATGGAGGCGCTCAGGTTTGAGTAAAAAGCGAGCTGGCTCGATTGAATTGAAATAATGAGTGTCTATCAGTACACTTTCACCGCTTACCGTGGGTCGGTAGCGAAGTGGCCAAACGCATCAGACTGTAAATCTGACGGCTTATGCCTTCGCAGGTTCGAATCCTGCCCGGCCCACCATTTTATACAATCTCACGCGTGCATACCGATTTTTATCAGTTTTTTAAAATATGTACTATTTACAGAATTATTATAGAATAGTTCTATTATGAGCACTTCGCGCTTAGTTCCTAGTGATCACGCTACATATGATGCTGCATTAATAAATGCGTTTCATGGATCCGCGTCGCTTTTTCGGAGAACTAAAATTGAAACGCCAAAGATTACAACGAGTGATTTAGTAAATGACTTTCGCGAGCGATTGAAAAATATGATCATTCCTCAGTCGAAATTAACGCCACAATCATTTCATGAAAATAGAAGAATATTCGATCATATTTGTTATCGAGTACTTTCGATGTCAGCCTACTATCACGGTGGAAAATCAACTCAGCAAGATATGGAAGGGAAGATGATTGATAAAATACAACAATTAGCTTCTGTAAATAAAGGTAGCCATATAATTCTCGAAGCATCCGATCCATTATTTAAAACAGGTGTTTACATGCAAGGTCCAGAAGGTACACAGATAAAGGCACATAAAAGGACAGCAAACGAAAGATCATTTGCCGAAGCTTTGTCACTATTACCGCTTCAGGAAATATTAAAAAAGGAATTTCCATTTTTGTTTTCTGTTGAAAAAAGCAATATCATCGATCATGGGTATCTTATTCGACGCAAAATATTGCAATTACTTGATGGAAAGATGGCAGTAGATTCCGATTTACAGCAACAAATTTTCGATGTGATGCAGAAAAATGCTTTGGAAATAGCAGATGTGCAAGATACTAATCGAATTCAAGCTATGGCTGAAGAATTTGGTATCAGCGATATTTGGAATGACGAATCAAATTTCGTGTTTGAAAAGCTATTTGATGGAAATGCAAAAATACATGAGAGAGCAGAAAAAATTTCCATTTTATCTGAGCAAAAACTTCTGGTGTTAGCAAATCAAGCAAACACAGAAGAGTTTAATACATTTACAGGAATGGTTGCTCAGTACTGTATGGTAAATAAAATTACACCAAGTAAGCATCCACTGTTGGTATTACTAATGTTGCTGGCATCGCTTGGTGATGATATGCCAGTTGATGAATTGCGTCGGTATCTCACGCTTGAGTCATAATTTTTTACACATTATCACTTGATCCAACCATAAATTGATTCGCATTGGATAGCTCATTGCTGAACATATGAGTATCATGAATGCTTATTGCACCTCACTATGAAAAAACAATCTTTTCAGCGTCTCCTTGCGTCGTCTCTCGTTGTTTGGATGCCACTTGTCACTATCACCAGTGCTGCTACAGATAGCGCGCCAAAATCTTTTGTGGATGTATCGGCAAACGATTGGTTTGCGCCGTACGTGCAGACAGCAGTGGAGCGAGGGTTTGCCTCGGGTTACAAAGATGCAAATGGCGTATCGAACGGGTATTTCGGGCCAGGAAATAGAGTGACGTACGCCGAAGCGCTCTCGATGATTATGAATATGACGAACACAGAAATTGGTGGCGAGCCATATAATCTGTCGGCAATCGATACGTGGGCCGCGCCATATGTAGCAACTGCCGAAGCGATGGATTTAACTGTGTATGGAAAGGGTCTAAATGTGAATACGCCCATTTCGCGCGGTGCGGTTGCCCAGACTATTATAGAAATATCCAAACCCGCACCACCACGCGGTTATTTGCATTTTGCGGATTTGCCGACGACACATACGTACTACGCAGCAGTCGAAACGTTGGCCGAAGCCGGTATTATGAAAGGTGATGCCAAAACCAATACCATCAATCCCGACGGCTACATCAATCGCGCCGAGATTTGCAAAATCCTGTCGCTCCTCAGCGGCCCGATCCGTTCCAGTAGCAGCAGTATTGTTGCACGTGATGATCAATCATCCTCTGCTACTCAAACAAGTGTATCATCATCTGTTTCGTCATCTTCAGCTGCTGTTTATATCTCGAGTAATCAGCGTTTAGTCAAGCAACCAATCAATGTACGCAGTGGCATGGGAATGGCATACAGAAGTTTGTTGCAAGTACCCACAGGTACAGTTGTCGATTTGATGGAAGAAAATGGTGTGTGGGCAAAAATTCGTTTACAGAATGGCACAGAAGGATTCGCATTGAGCAAGTATCTGCTGCTGCCCGCTGGTTACATTCCAGCAAGTTCCGCATCATCGATTTCTTCATCAGCGCCACAATTTTCTTCTGTTTCTTCCGCATCAATGATTGGCGACATGTGGGTGATCAATCATCCGGTAAAAGTACGCAGCGATGCTTCTATGACAAGTGGCAGTCAGTTCGAGCTTCCAACAGGAACAGCTGTCGTTCTCGTAGAAAAGGTCGGCGAATGGGCGCATATCACGCTGCAAGACGGTCGAAGCGGTTATGTTGTGCTCAAGTTCCTGTCGCGGTCAAAATAATTCTCAGCAACAACTCTCCTCGCTGGAATTTAGAGAATAAACGTCGCTGCAAAAACAGGAATGAATACAGCCGCGACGAGTGTGCTAAAGAGCACAGTTAACGCTGTCTTCTGTGGCTCAATACGAAGTTCTGTTGCATACACCACAGTGGTTGCAGCCATGGGAACGATCGACAGAAACAAAAGCACTTGATGAGTGGCGGCAGTAAAAAGATGCAGATGATGAAGATCGAGAAAAATAAAAAACCCAGTGGCAAGCGGCCAGCAGATAAACTTTGAAATAAAGGCAAAAATAGTGAACACCCAGTCAATCGCGATGCGCTTCACATCGGCAACACCAAGTCCGATGAGCATCATACCCAAAATGCCATAGGCTGCTTTGGACTGAAGAAAGAGAGTATCGATTGCAACTGGTAGATGAAGATGTATTGCTTGCGCCGCTATGCCCAGAAGAAACGCGTAAATTCCCGGAAGCTTGAGAAGTTTTTGCATGCTCTCACCCACTGTGTGGTGGCCTTTGGCCGTTATGTAAAAACCGATGGTGCTTTGATAGATGACGAGTCCCATCATGCACAGGACAATTGTTCCGTACGTCCAATCGCCAAGCAAAGCAGCGGCAATCGGCAAGCCAAAATAACCGGTATTGCCTGTGCCTGCCGAGAAAGCCAATATATTTCGATGCGCATCTTTCCACAAAAATTTACTGGCAGCGTACGTAGCTAAACATAAGCCTGTGCCAAGCACAAACATCACAAGCGGCAACAGTAAGGTGTGACTGTTTATCTGCACAGTCAGCGTTGCATAGAAAATAATAATCGGATCAAGAACGTACAGCATGAGTGCCGTAATACTTTCCTTTTTGACACGCGCGAAACGTCCGGCAATAAAACCGGCAGCTATCAGCAAATACAACGGAGCAATGCGCAAAAAAAGATCGACAAACATACGAAAAAAGGAGGCACCAGAGTAAACAATCATGGTGAGAAATGCAATCCGTCGATATTACGATGCACGCATCATCCGGCGCGAAATACAGCCGAAGAACACAACTGTCAGTACAATGGGCAGCCATTCGGTCGGGCCGGTAGCTGCATTGTGCAGCGGCTTAATAATTGTCTGATTCGACGCAGCAGGCCGAGGCTTGGATGTGGTTTTAGAGGACGATATTCCCGTATTTTTATTGTTGCCAACTGTTAGTGCATTGGTAGGCAGCGTGCCGCTTAACTGCTGAGTTTGCGACGACTGAGACGAAGAAGTAGGCGTTAAATCTAAAACAACGTTCCCGCTATCTCCATCAGAAACAGCTTTGATAGTAGCAATGCTCGAAGCAGACGATGATACAGATGATTCTGTGCCGCCGTACGTAAAAGGCGAAGATGACGGAGAGACAGAAGACGGAGTGGAGTCTGTTGATGCGATATCGAATGGAATCGGAATCATGCTGAAATCATCGATAGCTGTCACTTCCGCGCTCTGCGTACTGGAAGTGCTGGATGCGGAATTGCCGCTGATACTTGCAATAATAGTCAGCTTTTTCTCGGCCGACATTGTTTCGGAGTAATATTCATACGTTCCAGGCAGTAAGCTGGCACTGGCTGTTACGAGAACCGGTGTTGCATCGAACAGGATCTGCGGCGTTGTAATAGGGCCGTTTGGTGTATCGGATTTGAGCACCTGTGGCTGGCCTGAATCGTTTTTCAGACTGAACTGGCCGCCAACTGCGAGTGTGAGAGTATCTGGAGTAAAACCGTCTGCACGTAAAATAACCACTTGTTCCGGTGGAATTAAATCGCCGCGCAAATTACCGATACCCAAATAGAACATGGCTCCAAGCAAAAGCACCACGCCCACGCCAGCAAAAGCTGCAAGATTGATAGGACGGGCAGACGGATCGACGCGAACGTAATCATGCGTTGGCTCAGCAACGGATTCTATGCGAACGGTGCTAGAATGTTTGGTCGGAGGTACCGACGCTGGTTCCTGTTTTTCAGGTCCGTCGGTTGTATTCCACTGTGAATCGAGAGCGTTATACATTCTAGAGTTGAGAAGAGGCAAGAGAGTGACGGCGCCAGGCAAACGCGGTGCCGATCAAAGCTGAAACAAGACAGATAAGAGCGACATCTGTTCCAATACCCGAATTTGTTACGTGAGTACCACCATTATTCTGAATCGGATTTCCGTTGATGAGCGGCTGGTCAATCGGCGTGGTATCGCTCAGCGGAGCAGTGGATGTTTCGGCACGCCCCACGACAACACCGACTTCCTGGCTAAACGCAGTTTCTTCGTTCGCCGCATTAAATCCGCGAACAGCAATAAAATATTGTTTGCCCTGTTCTAAATCGCGCAGCACCAAGCTACTCGATGTTTTCTGAATACTGCGACGCTGCATGTAGCGGCCCGATGTATTGCCGTAGTACACGTTGTAGCCAACAAGCTGGCTCGAAAGCAGTCCGTCCCAGCCGATAAATAGATTGGCATCTTTAGTCGTGACGCGCAGATTTTGAATCTGCAATAAGCCGAATGTCGATTGCTGACCAGAAACACTGGATGCAATAGAGGTACTTGAGGAAGAAATCTGAGTAATGGCGCTCGATTGCATGCCTCCTGCTACTGCGATTGTAAGCGATGGTGGCGCAATGGAAAGAAGAGGCGTGCTGGTAGTACCAACTACTTTCATCACGCTGGTTTCGCCTGTACCGTCTGCAAGATAATTATGAAAACGAAGCGACGTAGGACGAGCCGATGATAAAACGCGGAACGTAATACGAGCAATTGCCACATCATTTTCTATTAACTTACCCTGTGTTCCGCCTCCTATTTTGATAACACCTGTCTTTGCATCGATAGATTGTTCGCCCGGAAGTGCGATCGGCAATGCCGATGCCAGCTCGATATTGCGAGCTTCCAGTGTGGCTGGGTCGTATTCCACCCAGCTACGAACCGTAGAAATTTCCTGTGGATTACTCGATTTCAACACAATATCAATATCCAGAATGTCTCCCGCCTTGAGAGCATCGGTTTGCAGTGTCTGAGCATTCTGTATGGAATACTGAGGACAAGTAGAACGCTGCGGCAAAATACAGTGTGGCGCAAACGTAAGCAGCGGACTTGTCGTCTGCCCTGTAGCTGGGTAGGCCATTATCAGCATGGCAAATGCTGTCACAATGGACGTGAGAACCCGGAGAAGAATGTGCTTTTTTTGTGTGAACATTTCCACCTATTATAGCATAAAACACCACTTTTGGACTAGGGTGTGTAGTAGACAAGATATTAATTATATATTTAAGTATATTTTAATATTTTGATTGAATTGATAAAGAACGCAGGACGATAGAACGAGGAACGTAGAAAAACGTGTCACTCTGAGCGGAGTCGAAGAGTGATTATTGTAACAAGAACGACTGACTCTATCGTTCTACGTTCTTCAGCAGTACATCAATGCTATACTCGTGCCGTGAACCCAAATATCTTCCTCTTCACCGGCGAAAACTCCTATGCACTGCGCAAAGAGATTGGCCGCTGGCGCGATGCTTTTCAGGAAAAATACGGTATCGAAACTATCGAACGGCTCGATGGTGCGCGTACCTCTCCAACCGAACTTTTAGATGTCGTCGCAACTTTGCCTTTTTTGGCAGAAAAACGAATGGTTATCGTGGATCAAATTCCAAAAGCCACCAAAGAACAAATTCAACTACTTGCAGCAGAAATTCATCCGAATTGTGTCTTACTCATCATCGATGAAAAACCGGATAAGCGCACAGTCGCGTATAAAGCCATTAAAGATATTGTGACAATCAAAACATTCGATGCATTGCCACCTGCCAAGTTGCTTGGCTGGATTGTGCAGGAATGCGAGAAGTCAGCTATTCAATGTCCTTCAACGAGTGCTCAATTTCTCATTGATATGGTCGGGGAAGATCAGGAATTACTTTCGAATGAAATCCAGAAGCTGATCGCATACATGGCGCCTCAAAGCACGCTTACGCCTGCTATCATTGATCTACTCTGCGTGCCTTCCGGCGAACAGGTCATTTGGAAACTCACAGATCTACTTGGTAAAAAAGATATTGCGGGCGCGCTTCGTTTTTTAGCCCATCGCTACGAAAGAGGGGAAGATCCGTACGGTGTATGGGTTGTGTTGCTCAACGCTGTAAAAAATATCGCGACTATTTGGATGGCTCTGCAAGAAGCGCAAGGAAAAGAGAGCGACGTTTCAGCCAAAACAGGTATGCATTTCTTAAGCGTTCGCGGATTATTACCTCTGTGCAAGTCACTCACTCAAGAGCAAGTTCGCACACTTGTTACCTTTGCTGCCTGCACAGATATCGCTCTCAAATCCGGAAAGCTCAAATACACGGTAGAACAGCCCCAAGAGGTGATGATTGCAGCGGAAAGACTGATTCTGTGCTGCCTATAGCTGAATCGAATTGCGAAGTACGAATCACGAATTTAGAAAAAAATACCTAACGTCAGCGTGTCACTCTGAGCGGAGCCCGCCCGGCTGAATCCGTTCGGACGGGTCGAAGAGCGACACGCTAATTAGCTAAAAAGTTACAACCTCGCTTCTACATATTCTGAATATTTTTCAGAATGGATTCTTCGGTCAATACCTCATTGTCCTGATGCTCCCTTTCAGCTTTTACCCGTTGTTCACGCTTATTCTTACGCTCGGCAGCAATATCTTCTACCTTTTTCTGCGGAGCAGTTTCTGCGCTAGATGAACCAGTGTACTTGGCATCGATAGCTGCCAGCTGATTTTTTTCATTCGTTAAAATCTCCTCCAGATTCTGTATTTGTTCTGGCGTCATAACGGGCAAAATATTCATCCAATATTGTCGCTCCTCGTTATTCATGCTTTCGGATTCAAGAATAAGCTGAACCAATGGACCAAACTTGGTCTGCGCATCAGCAGGAATTTTTACAGACCCTGCGCCAGATTGTTGAGCGGAATCAGCCATGGAGAAAGAATAGACGAAGAAATGGTTATTGAAAATACGAAGATCAAAGAACCAAGCACGAAACAAGCCTGAAATTGGAATTTCGAAGATCGAATTTGTCTAGAATTTGGTTCTTCGTCCTTCGGATTTCGCTTACGCTACTTTTAGTACCTCATACGTATACTTGCCAGCCGGCGCGTCTACATGTATCTCGTCACCTTTTTCGTGACCAAGGAGAGCTTTACCGATAGGGGATTCGTTGCTGATTTTGTGGTTGAGTGGATCTGCCTCCATGCTTCCGACAATTGTGTAACTCTCGGGCTCATCGTCGTCGGTCTTGTTGCGAACTGTGACTGTTGATCCGATATCGATTACTTTTCCTTTGCTCGTCTTCATGGACGCCCCTTCTGTGATGAGCTTGGCATTCTTGATCTGATTTTCGAGTTCCAAAATGCGACCTTCGATAAACGCCTGGTCGTTCTTTGCCTCTTCGTATTCTGCGTTTTCCGACAAATCTCCGTAGGAAATAGCCTCTTTAAGACGAGCGGCAATTTCACTGCGTTTGTTGGTCTTAAGACCATCGAGCTCTTCTTTGAGCTTCTTTAAGCCTTCCTTCGTAATAAGGATAGATTCGTCGTCTACAAAAGTGGTTGAAGTTGGCATAGTGGGCAAATTGTACTGGAAAAACGTTTAGCGGCAAGAGATTCCCGTGTTCGTAAAATCTGGGCGATCTAAAGTGCAGCGTAAGCTACAGTTCGATCGCCCATGGCATTCTATATGGCTGGATTTCTCCAGATACAGAACGCTGCTTTGGTTGTGTAGGGAACAAAATTACTTGCTCCCAGAGTGATTCTGCTTGGCCGCTCGACGGATTCCCCTTGAGAGAGGAGGAGGCGTCGATTTGACCGGTTGTTGTTGTGCGACCTGCTTGGTCGCTTGCTTGCCATTGCCTGCCGTGGGGAAGATCTCCTCTCGGTAGATCAGCACCTCATCAGGGGCTTCGATGCCGACCCGGACTTGATTGCCATCGATCTTGACGATCGTGACAACAACCCCGTTTCCGATCATGATCTTCTCGGTCACCTTGCGGCTAAGAACAAGCATTGTAAACCCTCCAAGGTTTACGCATTCGTTCCACTTGGTGTCCATACCATGGTGTCCATTCCAAAGCGGAACTTCGTATAGTATAGTCAATTGTCTAATAACATCAAGAGATAATTTGTCAAATAAAGCAAAACCCCCGCTTATGTTAAAAAAGCCCCGGCTCGTCGCACAATGAGTGCGACGAGACCGGAAGCTCCTTTTACGCTGTTCCGTAGCCATTCCATGGCCCATCAGGCCTCCTTGGCCCCGGGGTTTTTTCCAACACGACCACGTTACCAGGAATATACGGCGTTTCGGCGGAAACACCCGAGTCACTGACGCCGATCGGGGGCTGGTCGAGCCCCCTATGAAGGGGCGTTCCAGCCTCGCGCGAGGTCTTGCCCGAGGTGTCGGGTCCGACGTTCAATCGTTCCATTTTCTTCCCCTTTAAAATTTTGGGCCGTCGCGGCCCTTCGGAGGCGGTTCATCCCGTCTCAACCAATTACTGTAGAGTAACTCGTTGAGACGGGAAGGATGACCTGAAGTGTAAAAGGAGCGTTGTGTACAATCTGAATGACTGCACAAGTGTAAATATACTACAATTATAATTATTGTCAAATACTTACTTTATAATTCTAATCCATCTTTCTAATATTTTACACAATTTTCTAGGTAAATTATTAAAGTATACTATTCATTAAATATTCAATAAGTCAATTTTATCGCTGCTACAAGCAATAAAATAGGTGCTGCAAGCATAGACAGAGGCTGCATTCATCCTTACACTAGATGCACTATGGCTTCTGAAAATAATTCATACGGCGCAGATAAAATCCAGGTTCTAGAAGGTCTAGAGCCCGTCCGCAAGCGCCCGGGCATGTATATCGGCTCAACCGACCAACGCGGTTTGCATCACTGTGTCTACGAAATTGTCGATAACTCTATCGACGAAGCAATGGCCGGTCATTGTGACCACATTATTATTATGATGCACAGCGACGGATCGGTGAGTGTGGAAGATAACGGTCGCGGTATCCCAGTCGATATTCACCCAAAAACCAAGAAATCCGCTCTGGAAGTAGTTCTGACTGTTCTGCATGCTGGTGGTAAATTTGGTGGCGACGATAGCGGTTACAAGGTATCTGGTGGTTTGCACGGAGTGGGCTCGTCGGTTGTAAACGCGCTTTCCAGTTACCTAAAGGCAGAAGTCTATCGCGAAGGGAAAGTACACATGCAGGAATACGTACGCGGCAAGCCAAAAGCCGATGTAAAAGCAGTTGGCAAAACAGAGAAGCGTGGCACCAAAATCACCTTTCAAATGGATGATGAAATCTTCGATACGCTCGAATTTAGTCTTTCCACCATGTTGGCGCATTTCCGTCAGCAGGCGTATTTGACTCGCGGTATTACTATTTCGGTCATGGATGAGCGCGAAAAGCGTCCGGAGGAAGATAAAAATCTCACTCGCTTGTACCGCTTCCAGTTCGAAGGTGGTATTGCAGCCTACGTTCGTCACTTAAACCAGGACAAGCAGCCAATTGGCGAAGTAATCTGGTTTGAAAAAGACACGCCAGATGGCTTTGTAGAAATCGCGATGCAGTACAGCCAGGCCTTTGCCGAGCAATCAATCTCTTTCTGTAACAACATTCACACTATAGAAGGAGGAACGCATATGACCGGTTTTAAGGCCGCCCTCACACGTACTATCAACGCTTACGCGCGCAAAGAGCAGATCCTTAAGGAAAAAGATGAGAACCTGACAACAGAAGATGTGCGCGAAGGCTTGTCTGCCATTATTTCCGTACGCATTCGCGAGCCGCAGTTCGAAGGGCAAACGAAGAGCAAGCTCGGCAACGCCGAAATGAAGTCTGTCACCGAAAGCGTGGTCAACGACAAATTTTCTCAGTACTTGGAAGAACATCCAGCAGATGCGCGCAACGTCATTGGCAAGTGTTTACTCGCCGCTCGCGCTCGTATGGCTGCCCGCGCCGCTCGCGATGCCGTTATCCGCAAGGGCGCACTAGAAGGTATGACTTTGCCAGGTAAGCTGGCCGACTGTAGCTCCAAAAATCCGGAAGAGTGTGAGCTCTACATTGTCGAGGGAGATTCTGCCGGTGGTTCTGCCAAGCAAGGACGCAACCGCGAATTTCAGGCTATCTTGCCGATTCGTGGAAAGATCCTCAACGTTGAACAGGCGCGCTTGGATAAAATGCTCGCCAATAACGAAATTAAATCGCTCATTATCGCCATGGGTATGGGAGTGGGCGAAGTGAAAGATTTAACCAAATTGCGCTACGCTCGTATTGTCATCATGACCGATGCCGACGTCGACGGTGCACACATTCGCACGCTGCTTCTTACGTTCTTCTACCGTTACTTCCAGGAAATGGTCGATTCCGGCCATTTGTACATCGCACAGCCACCACTCTTTAAAGTGAGCCTTGGAAAAGATTCTCGCTACGCGTTTAACGAAGCCGAAAAGAGCAAGATTTTAAAGGAGTGGGGGATTGATGCCAAAGAACTGGAGAATCAGGAAGAATCCGAAGAAGAAGTTTCCGACGATGTTGCAGAAACAGAGGAAGGTGAGCCAGAAACAAAAGGCAAAGGAAAAGGTAAGGCAAAAGAAGTTGTACGAGCCAAGCGCCCGAATATTCAGCGCTACAAAGGTCTAGGAGAAATGAATCCGCAGCAGCTGTGGGAAACGACCATGGATCCGACTGTGCGCGTAATGCTGCGTGTTACAACCGAAGATGCCGAAAAAGCCAATGCCGTCTTTACGACTCTCATGGGAAGCGAAGTCGCTCCACGCAAGAAGTTTATCCAGACGCACGCGAAGGGAGTGAAGAACTTAGACATTTAAACGTCTAAATTTAACTGAAGTTTTTACATCTTCGAAAACGAATTACGTATCACGAATTACGAAGGTTTCGTACTTCGTAATTCGTATAGCGTACTTCGAGTTCTACACCCCTGGATCCGCAAACTCACCCAACTTATCGGTGATCGAGTACGTGTCGAGTTTGTCGGCGCCGATCAGCTCCACAATTTGTGGAATGGCCTGATCAAACTTGATCTGCTTTTGCTTTCCGGCCTGCATATCGCGCAGGATGATGGTGTTTTCCTTCACTTCCATCTGACCAAGTAGCAAGGTGTAACGTGCCTGGAATTTATCAGCAAGGCGCATTTGGCTCTTAAGACTAGCCTCGCCAAGTGCTCCAACGGTATGAATGCCCAAATCTCGCAAGTCACTTACAAGCGACAAACACTTTTTCTTGGCCTCGGGTCCTAGCTGCGCCACGAATACATCGACTTGATCTTTGTCCGGAGCTTTCACTCCTGCCTCCTGCATGTGCCAAATAACGCGTTCCACGCCGACCGCAAAACCTACTCCTGGTGTTGCTTTGCCCCCGAGTTGTTCAATGAGGTAATCGTAACGACCACCACCACCAACTGCATTCTGAGCACCTGTCGATTTATCCCAAAATTCGAACACAGTCTGATTGTAATAATCCAACCCACGAACCAACTGCTGATTCTCTATATACGAAATACCGAGAGTCGCGAGGTAATCGAGTAGGATGGCATGATATTTTTTACTTTCTTCACCGATAAACTGATCGAGAGTTGGTGCCAGCTTTACCAAAATGCGCGTGTCTTCCTCTTTGGAATCCAGCAAACGCAACGGATTGGTTTGCAAGCGTGCACGATCGATATCTGGCAAGTTGCGCTCTTTGCCGGTAAAGAAGTCTTTGAGTGCCTGCACGTAATTCTTGCGATCTTCTGGCGCGCCAATGTTATTGATCTGCAATGTGAGACGGTCGAGAATTTTGAGATCATTGAATATTTTGACGAGCACATGAATCATCTGCGCATCGATAGATGGATCACTCAGACCAATCACCTCAAAATCGAACTGATGAAACTGTCTGTAACGGCCTTTCTGTGGTCTGTCATAACGGAAACACTGGCCAATGGCATACAGCTCTACCGGCTGCGGTAATTGATCCATACCATGTTCGATAAACGCGCGACAAATACCGGCTGTAAACTCCGGACGCAAAGCGTAGGCTTTATCGGCTGAATCTGTTTCTCCTTTGCGACCGACGGCAAACAATTCTTTTTCGACTACATCGGTATGATCGCCAATTGCGCGTTCAAACAATGCGCGCTCTTCAAACATCGGCGGATCAATACGCTTGTATCCGGCCTGACGTGCGCGATGACGCACAGCTTTCTTGATATAGGTCATGTACTGGTGATCCACCGGCAGGACATCGTGGACACCTTTGGGAGAACGGTATTTAAGTTCGGCCATAAAAAAGAGGAAATTGGCTTAAAATAAAGCTCACAGTAGTGGTGGAGTGTACCAGTACAAAAGGAGTTTGTCGAGACTGGTCCATTCAAACGTCATTCATAGCTCAAAACGTATTTACGAGAGATAACGAGCTCTCTTAAGAGATTATTTTGGCTAGATCGAGAGGGGAATTTCAGTATAATGCCGAGGCTCACGGATTAATATGAGCACTCCACTCGTGATGAAAACGCATGGCGATCGTAGCTCAGCTTGGTTAGAGCATCTGGTTGTGGTCCAGAGGGTCGTGGGTTCGAGTCCCATCGGTCGCCCCAGTTACTATTAGATACTATCGGCGCGAATAATGGCAATCGGCGTATCGTCCGGTTGTCTTTGCAAATCATTTTCATTCACTGAATCAGGCTTGGCAGCGGCAACTTCTTTTGGTACATCTAGAGCAGGCGGCGCAGTCGGACTTTCGGATTGAACAAAAGGGGTATTTACTTGAGCAATCGGCTTAGTAATTACTGGCTGACCCGGACTTTCTTTTACTGGCTCAATAGGAGAAGCCGAAACTGGTGGGGCAACGTCTGGCTTCATTACTTCTGGCACAGGTTGTGCAGTTTGCTGTACGGCAGATGGAGTTAGTGGAGGATTCGCATCGGGTACTTTAGTTTGCTGATCAGCTATTGGAGTTGCAGCTGGAGTCATAGCAGTAGATTGGGCAATGACTGGCGGCGAGGAAGCCACAGCAACTGGCTGCACTGGTTTGACTGTTTGAGGTTCGAAAACCTTGGAAGGAGTAGCAGGAGCAGGCTTTGGTAGCGACGGGGAATCTATCGCAGGTTTTATGACAGGAATGATGGGTGCAGCTGGAGAAGTTCCCAATGTTCCAGGATTCTGCAGAGCAGCCTGCTTCTTTTTGCGACGACGCTTACGCTTTTGACTCGCGCTTAAGCCAGTTGGTGGATTTTGTGGCTGACCGGGAATCTGCGTACCATTTGGACGTGGCATTGGATTTGGCCCGGCCTGATACGTTTTCTGTTGACCAGTAGGCTGTACAGGCGGTTTGACGGAAGGAGCTGCAACAACCTGCTCAGGTTTTGGCAAAGCCGGAGCCGTTTGAGGTGCAGACTGCCGGGGTGGCTCTGTGTTTGATGGAGCATCTGCCACATCTGCTATCAAATTTTGTGAATCATCGGGTTCAGGTACGCTCACTTCGGCTTCTTCTCTATTTTCTGATTCGTTTTTTTGTTTATCTGGTTCCATTGCCCACTCAGCCGTAGCCTGTGGATCGCTCAGCATTGTCTCATTTAAGCCAGTGAGATCATCAACTTCCGATGCGGCAACAGATGTCGGTGTAGGGACCGACGAAGTATCAGATGATTTTTCAGAGTGCGCAGACGCAGTCTTAAGCCAATCGGGAACAGGCGCATCGCTTCGAGTTTCTGGGACAGGCTCGGAAGTAACTGCATCGACAACCGGATTCGCCGCAGTCACTTGCCCTGTAGTTACAGGTGCAACTGCATCAGGCTTGAGCCAGTCTGGAACAGATTCCTCAAGATTCGGTTGAGGCGCCAGTGGCTCAGATTTATTTGAAGTGACTGCATCTTCGACAGGTGCTGTCGGCGTATTATTCAGCCAAGCTGGTACTGGCCCGCTGCTGGCCAGTGGTACGGAATTATCCCGATCCTTGGAACGGAATTCTGTCTTCGATGTTTCGTTTTGAATAACGCTTTCACTTACCGACTGGGAAGGAACCGATACGGTTTCTCGCTTGAGCGGCATTACCGAAACAGCTTCGACAACATCTGCTTTTTTCTCTGGCTTGAATAAATTATCTTCCACTTTTTCCAGTGTTTGCTGCAGACGGCCGGTTGTCATGCGCTTAATCCACGAAAGAAGGGCAAATAATATGAGTCCGATACTGACAATAAAGAAAATAATGAGTCCGACTTTTACATAATTTCCAATCGAACCAAACGAAAAGGACGAAGACGGGTTCGTGGTGGCGGAAGAACTGATGGACGGCGATGCTACCGACGATGCAGTCGAAGACACTGGAGCAGACGAAATGCTAAGAGTAATTGTCTGGGAATCGGAAAATAGTGGTTGAGTGGTCGCAAGATCGCGTACCACAAGTGATACTGTATATTGCCCTGGCTGCGAATATGTATGCGTTGGCGCATCGAGGAGGCTTTTGGCGTTGTCACCAAAATCCCACTCATAGAGCAGCTGATAATTCTGCAAAAGATTCATGGGAACATCCGAGACAAATCCGGCTGTAAGGCCGCTGCGCTCGATAGTAAAACTGCCGCTTTTTTCCGGCTGAGGAACCGATAGAGCTGTTCCGTCAAACGCTATGCGCACTTGCTGCATGGCCGTATTGCCAAAAGAATCCTGTACATGAAGCGTGACTGCGCGCGATGATGTAAGCGGCCGTACAAAAATTGCAAGCGGTGAGCCCGATTGCTGGCTATAGGTACCGATGGTATCAAAATCATTGTCAAACTTCCCATCGCCATTGGAATCGACGGTGTTTTGTAGATCTAGATTATACTGCGTAATATTTCCAAGTGACTGCCTGCCATCGAACATGACAAATCCGCCTTCGGATGGAACATGAATGTAGCCAGCCTGTACATCGGGAGAGGTAGAAAGCACTGCCTGTAATTGATTGCCACTACCCGATGGAAATGTTTGCAAATCGGGCGTATCGGCCACTGTTATGTGAAACGTGTAGTACTCGGTTCGCGTGCGGCTTTGATCTTGAATGTTTATATCCAGCGTATACGTTCCTGCAACCGTCTGGCGTGTCTGAAAAAAACGACCGCGCTGTGCATTGATGAACGTACGATCTTTCGTAAGAATCCAACTGAAATCCGGCTGATCGATAGAAGTATCAACAGTAAGCTCGATCGTCTGTCCACTACGAATGGTGAGCGATGGTAGCGCAGAGGCTTGGCCCCAAACAGTAGCCGGCAGAACACACAGGCTCATAGCCAGTGTCAAAGAGTAGGCAAGCCGAAGCACGAACCCAAGACGTATCATTACGAAAGAAGAGAGTTGGCAAAAACGACAATGACTCGGGACAGAACAATTACCACAAGACCAATGACAGTGTAAATAATGATTTTCTTGGCCTTGTCCTTGCTGCCCTCGTCGCCGTTGCTAAAAATCAGGTATAAGCCTGCGCTGATCACGGTAATCATTGCAAAGAGTGTCACGTAGTCCAAAACGACTGCCAGCACGCTCAAAATCATTTCGCGCAAACCGCGATTGGTTATAATACCAGCTCCACCAAGTCGATTTGCAACATAGCTGAGGCCACCAAGAATGGAAAAGTCTCCCCCTTCTCCAAACGATGCGCCGTGTGCGCGTGGCACGATACCGATACCGGCAAGAATCGTTATGACGATTCTACGGAGATATGTCGTTCGTGTATCTTTGCTGGTCGTCAATGAGTTTTGCATAGTGGCGAGGGAAAATATCATACTATAATAGCAGAAAATCATCTTCTTTTCTAGTCTATTTCTTTCTGCACACATGACTGTTTCGCGCAAGAGTAAGCGCAGTAATCCTATTTCTGCTTCAAAAGTACTAAAAAGATCGCATATTTCGGCTCTTTTAGTGACAAATTTGATCAATATACGGTATCTCTCCGGTCTTAAGGTATCTGTCGGTTATGGGCTTATAACATCGTCTGGCATTACTGTTTTTGTGGATGATCGCTATGTGGAGAATGCGCGTAAGTCCGCGCTGCCTGGCGTGCGAGTCGTGCATAGTGAGGAGCTTAAAAAACACCTTTTGCGCCTGCGTTCGTGCGCTGTGGAAGGAGAAACACTGACGCTTTCAGAGTGGAACAAGCTGCGTAAAAAGTACCCAAAAGTTCGCTGGAAGGAATCGGTAAATGCAATTGAGTTCTGGCGACGAAGTAAATCCGAACATGAATTGAAGTCAATTATGACTGCGTGCAAGATTACAAAAACGATGCTTGCAAAGGTTCCAAAGTTGCTTCAATTAGGCGTATCCGAAAAAGAAATTGCCTGGAAGCTCTGCGCCATGGCTCATGAACTCGGAGCCGAAGGCATGGCATTTGAAACAATTGTCGGCTTTGGAACAAACACGGCCTCGCCGCACCATAGACCGACAGATCGTACTTTTATCCCAGGTGATTTGGTGCAAGTGGATGTCGGCGTGCACTACAATGGCTATTGCAGCGATTACAGCCGTGTGTATTTTACGGCAGACCCAACACCTGAACAAAAAAAGGCGCATACGTCGCTTCTGCGCGTAAAAAATGCGGTCACCAAACTCGTTGCCCCGGGAGTGACTGTGTCGGCTCTCGATCGCTTTGCTCGCAGAGAATTAGAAAAAGACGGCTACGAAAAAGAATTCTGCCACGCCTTGGGCCATGGTGTCGGGCTGGAAATTCACGAAGGCGTTGTTTTGACTAAGCGTATGCCAAAAACAGCATTGCTCCAAAACGAAGTAATTACGATAGAACCGGGTCTCTATTTCCCGGGTAAGTGGGGCATGCGCATTGAAGACACGGTGATTGTTCGATGATCACATGGTTTTTGTACCTCGTAATTGTCGTCGTATTTCATGAGCGCCAAACACGATAATAGCGATTATGAGCGGCAATATATAATAGATAGCTCGATACACAATGAGAGATGCCATCACCGACGCTGTGCTAAAACGATCGGGAAGAAGCAGTAGAATCACTCCTTCAAACACACCGATGCCGCCCGGAACCTGGCTGACAAGTCCCGACAATTGAGCGAGCAGAAAAATACTAAAGAAAAGATAAAATGGTAAACCCGGTGGCAGCAATGAATAGAGTACGCTTGCCGCCAAAATAATTTCGAGCGATGCAACCGCAATCTGCGCCACAAGCAGATCCGTATCCAGCTTCGGCAATTGCCATTTAGCCGGCGTAATCGGTTTTTTGCTAATAAGGTTCCACGCAATAAATGCAATGAGAAGGAATAAAAAAAGAACGCCCAGCGGCTGCGCTGTTGCAAGCGGTATGTGAAAAGAGCGGGGGATAGGCAGCGGTCGAAACAAAAAAATGACACTACCGACCGTCAAAAAACCCAGCCAATAGGTAAGCGTGCAAAAACCGATTACCTCTGTAATACATTTTATCGACAGTCCAAATTGCGAGTAGAGCCGGTAGCGAACAGTGCTGCCACTGAGCATCGGAAAGCCGATATTGTGTCCGAATGCATAACACAAAAACGAAGTCATTGCTGTTTTGGCATACTGCACATTATGACCGATAAATCGCAGCGCAAGACTGTCGAAGGAGGTGAGAATAAAATAGTCCAGACAGGTAAACAGCAACGCCATGAAAATACGGTGATCCGGTATCGAGCTGATACTTGCAAGCAGTGTATGCGAATGCAGAAGTATGAGTTTCTGACGCAAGATCCAAATCGCAAAAGTAAATAATGCCAGACCAAACAACGCTCCAAAGCTTTGGGTGATTATTTTTCGCAGAAAATGCACGGTGGTACGCAAAAACTGCACCTAGTCAGTGTAGCATCAAGTTCAAAACTGGCAATTAGGCTGATTGATTTGTAAAGCGATAAGCGGCAAGCGGTTAGCGATAAGAAATACAGCCGGCTTTTCGCTTACTGCTTTCTACTTACCGCTCTTTCGTTCAAGTAATTGCCATCACCCGATCTGTGCTATCATTCCCTCATATGGCTCGACCAAGAATTGCAGTACTGTACATGGGCGGTTCCATCGGCATGGTGCAAAACCAGAAAACAGGTCGTATAGATCCTGTAGAATCACTCTCCGAAATTCATCGTTTTCTTCCGGAAGCGCAACGCGAAGTAGCGCTCGATTTTCATTCGCTGGCAAATGTCGGATCATCGGAAGTGACGCCGTCGCATTGGGTGGATATTTGCAATACTATTACGAATTTATACGACTCGTGCGAGGGGTTTGTGGTAATTCATGGCACCAACACCATGAGTTATACCGCGTGTGCCGTTGCTTTTGCGTTGCAAAACCTGAGCAAACCCATTGTGTTTACCGGCTCTCTGCTGCCTTTAAATGATCTGGGAAGTGATGGTCGCATGAACCTGACTTTTGCCATTCGCGCCGCTCAATTGGATATTGCAGAAGTATGCGTTGTACTCGGCCCGCATGTGCTGCGCGGTGTGCGTTCCAAGAAAGTTGAACAATCAATTTTTCAGACATTCGATACGCCAAAATTCCCACCACTTGCCGAATTCAATGCGACGACCATGCAGCACCCAAACCGCTTTGTGCGTCGCAAACGCGTATTGTCGGAAGCAATCGGTTTTGATCCGGATGTCGTGTCTATAACGGTGCATCCCGGCATGCCGGAAAAGTTTTTCGATGCCGTGCTTGCGGTAAAACCACATGGCATTGTTCTGCGTGCGTATGGCCCTGGAATGCTTCCCGAGGGACTATTCCCCTGGATGCGCAAAGTGACCAAAGCGGAAATTCCTCTCGTTATTACTTCCCAGCTTTTACGGAGTTCTATCGATCTTCAGTTTTTCCGTAAGCAGTTGCAGTTGGAAGAACTTGGCGTGATTTCTGGTAAAGACATGACCTACGAATGCGCGGTGGTCAAATTGATGTGGGCCCTCAATCAAACTGCTTCCGTAAAGAAAGTACAGGAATTGATGGAGAAGAACTTGGTAGGGGAGATGGATTGATGACTGCCCTTTCTCGCCTTTCTGCCTTCCTATAGTATTTGCGTGTGCCGGGGTGGCGAAATGGTAGACGCGAGGGACTTAAAATCCCTTATCCATTAACGGATGTGTGGGTTCAATTCCCACCCTCGGCACCACGTAAAGCGCCTTCGGCGCCACGTGGCGCAGCCAGATTCAATATTGATGTAGTGAGCCTTTGTTAATATTTGATAAATATGCTATAATATACATGTGAAACACATACATTCACCGTACACACTGCGCCATCGCAAGCAATTGCATGCTTTGGAAAAAACCGGCTATGTGTTTGCCATAGGCTCAGTTTTGTTCGATGGAACATACGGCTCACTCGCCAAGGGGCTCACAGAATTCCTCTCGCCAGTCACGCTGCTTATTTTAACCGAAAGCCTTGTTGCGGCCTTTGTGGTGGTGACAATCGGATTGCTGCCACTCATCAAGCTACTATCCAAACTGAAACCGAAGCAGCTGCTTATCGGTATTGTAGTCGGATGTTTAAACTCCGGTATTGCGCCATATTTGTGGTTTACAGGTTTGAAAAATACAACAGCCGTAAATGCTGCCATGCTATCGTCGGTTGATCTGTTGTTTATACTTTTGTACGGCAGATTGCTCCTTAAAGAAAAGTTACGTCCAATGCAGCTTACAGGCGCTGGTATTGCGGCGATAGGAATTGGAATTATTGCCATTGGCAGAGGCGGAGAGTCATTTGGTATTCATATGGGCGACATGCTCATTATAGCGGCTGGCGCAGTCTTCTCGCTTGGAACAGTGTTGTTTAAGAAATACTTGATCGGTATTCACCCGGAAGTGGCCCTATTTCTTCGCAATATAAGCGGGATTTTCCTAATCTCGGTTTTTGGCGCGATCTTCGGCTCGCAGTTGTATCCGGAACTATCAGTATTTCCGGTAGCAAGTATTGCAGCACTGCTTACATTCGCCTTCTTTTCACGCTTTTTAAATCTTAGTTTACTATACTCAGCCTTAGACAAATTGCCTGCTACCAGTGTGGCACTCATACAAAATGCCACGCCGATTTCAGGTATGATATTTGCCTCACTTATTTTGCACGAGACAATCGGCAGACATCACATGCTTGGAGCGATCTTCATTGTATTAGGTCTCCTAATTGAAAACGTCTCGGCTGATAACGCCAAATTTATGACCCAGAAGCTTTTGCGGTATAGTTTTCGCGCGCAGGAATCGACGTAGGATACGCACACCAAAACGATTGACTGCTTAAATATGAAGCAGAGAAAGGTAAGGTACGTACAGTAGGTATAGTAAGTATTGTAGGTATTAAAAAACTACCTACCTTACATCCCATACTTACCTTACCTACAATACCTAGCTCTAAATCGGCAGTTCATCCAACATCACCGGATTTACTTGCTGCTCACTTGGTCGCTGGCCTACTTTTAGGATTTCACCGGTAACAGGATCTATTTCCTCGGCACGCACAATCAGGCGGCGCAGCGTGGTCCCAACCGGCGTACAGGTCATCAGTGTCGAAAGACGCTTATCGAGCGGCTGATCCAAAACAGATACGTTATTGGGACTCACTTCGAACTTTTCGATGACACGATACTGATGCAAATCACCTTTATGGTACAACGAATACGTGTCGCCAACACGAATATTGCCAAGAGTCGCAAAGATCTCTTTGTAGTTACTCGCAACGTTAAAATAAAACGAGCTATGACCCGTGAGGAACACGTTTCCCGTCTGTCCAGGCCGCGCAGAACCCGGATAATGCACCACTCCCTGTAGCAGAGAAGCCTGCACATCTTTTTCAAATTGCACCCAGTTTTGCGACACAAGCGCATCGATTTTCGGCTCTACAATCGGCGCATTAATGCCAAGTGATGGAATAATAATGCGATTTGTCGGCGGCCCCACTGGTGACAAATGAGCGAGCAAACTGCCATCATCGCGCTGATACGACACGTGCGATGCAGTCAGCGGCGATGCCAAGCTGCGCTGGCCGACAATATCGGCGAGCGCGTGCTGCGTTTGTATGTCATTACCGAGAGCTAAATCCGCCTTGGCGATCTGCCAGAAGCTTTGGTAGTTGATACCGACAAACAGAGTGACAAAGATCAACGCGAACGTTCCGCCGAAGCGAACGGTGTCGATAAGGAAGAGAGTCAACTTTGATCGTGGCTTCTGCCTCTTGCGTTTGCCAATGGTGACAGGTTTGCTGGCGATGGCAGACGAGCGTACGAGAAACGTCTGGGCTTGTGAAGGGATTTGCCGAAAAGTTTTGAGTGTCTGTTGCCAGCTGCTTACACCCTGATTGGCTACAGCTTGATACTGGCGCTTGCTTTCGCTGAGCGTTTGCTCAATCCAGTTATGGGTATGAGTTGAAATAGAGTGAAGTGCAGGGTGCGGATTTTCTTGAATGATCAGATCAGGATCGGCTGTCACTTCTGCCAGTTTCGATTGATCCACAAATACATTTTCCGATACAGCATTCCATGGCGTACAGCAATCCTCATCCTTTACCGTATGAGCAAAAATCAACATATCCTTTGAGTCTTTTGAGTCCTCTGAGTCATTTAATTCTTTTACATCTGGCTCCATAGGAATGACGTCATCGGGCAAAATAACGATATTGCCATCGCGGTCATAACAAGCCCGGTTGAGGTGTGGGTGTGTGAGAGACATGAAGGTTTCTCATAATTATACCATAAACAGGCTCTTGAAGCCATACACACACAAGTCAAGTAGCGGTAAGCGATAAGCGGCTAGCGGTTAGCTTTTAGAGCATAATTTATACTTACCGCTTACCGCTACCCGCTTTCCAGACGCATCGTAATTCAACAATTCGATATGATGCTCAATATCTACGCAATAACCCCTCCTCCCACCACTTCCTGACCCCGATACAGGACGATTGACTGCCCGGGCGCTTGCGGTGGCTGAGGCGAATCGAAGAAAAACGAGCCTGTTGTACCCGAAAACTCCAATCGACCGCGCTTTTTAGGACACAATGAACGATTGCGATACTCAAACGATACCGGCACATTCGGTTCCGGGCTCCACGACAAAAATCGAACACTTTGGAGTGTAACACTCTCAATCATTTCGGAACCTTTCGTCGATACAATCAAACTGTTATGCGCCGAGTCCTTCGCAACTACCTCGAGCGGGACTTTCAGTCCGCCAATTTTAAGTCCACGCCGTTGTCCGATGGTATAAAGTGGCAATCCTTCGTGCGTTCCGACCACTACACCATCGCGACGGACAATCGGCCCGGGTGTAAGAGAGTCGCGTAAATGACGCTTGAGAAATTCCTTCGGCTGTTTTTCGGGAAAGAAACACAAATCCTGGCTCTCTTTGTAGCCTTCCGGAAGTGGTACGCCGTACGCTTTTGCGAGTGCAAAGACATCTTCCTTCAGCATTCCCCCGAGCGGAAACAGCACGCGCGATAGTGCCGATTGATCAACTCCATACAAATAATAACTCTGGTCTTTGGTTGCATCGAGCGCTTCCAAAAGAATGCTACGGTTCGATCCGTCTGTCAGTCGCTCCAGTGCAATACGAGCGTAGTGACCCGTTGCCAGTTTCTCGCAGCCAAATTGATCGGCAAGTTCGATAAGCTTACCGAATTTGATACTCCTGTTGCAGCCGATACACGGATTGGGTGTAAGGCCCTGCTTGTAACCGGCCAAAAAAGGATCGACGACCGATTGCTTAAATTCCTGCTCTAAATCGATGATATGAAGTGGGATTTTCAGTTCTGCAGCGACAGTTTTGGCTCTTGACGCTGTCTGCGTGTTACAGCATTTGCTCGGCAAAATTTGCGCGAGCGGTGGGGCAAGAGGATCGCTCCATAGGGTAAAGCGCACGCCTATCAGTTCGTGCCCCTGCCCTGCAAGCATGTGAGCAACGACACTGGAATCTATTCCGCCGGACATCGCAAGGAGAATGCGCATGGCACCAGATAGTACGTATTTTTTGGCTACAGCGCAACGAAACCTACTTCTTTCTTGCCCTCTTCTTAGTTGGCGTTACAGTCGCATGTTTCTGTGCAATCGTTGGCATATCGCGCAGGACAAAGAACATCCAGATAACTAGTATTGCTGTAAATGCAAACGGAACATGGAAACCGAAAATGGTCTGACAGAGCGAGTAGAGAACAGAGAACGTCATGCCATGCATCGAGAGACGATAGATTTCTCCGTACGACACATCTTTGCGCAAGAGTAATGCCACAATGAGAACGAGTAACGTTGCAAACACCAAGTACAAAAGATTCCAAAGAAGGAGAAGACCCGAGCCCAAAAACGGCCATACAATGAGTAATCCGACAATCAGGTACTTCAATGCGGACGGAATATAATCCAGATAATACAAATTACTGGTCACATGCTTGTCGTAAAGCAGTTTATCAATGGTGATATCTTCAGCATCATCAAACTGCTGTACTTTGAATGCTCCTTTACTCTGACTATCCGGATAGACAATAGACTTCTTTGTAACAAGAATAAGAGTGTGATAATCGGCAAAATTATCCGGATTTGCTTTGGTATCGATCGTGATAAAGCGATCGTACTGCGGGCTCTCTTTTTCAACTTCCTCCATCAATTTAGCAGGATACGGAATAAGGTAAGGCTCTTGTACATTGGTCGATAATTCTCCGTTCTTCACGACAACTTTCAGCTCGGCTGGATACGCGGTTGCCAAATAGCTTTTTACTTCTTCCACAAACAACGGTGACTTACCGATGATTGTTGCCAGGCTCAAACTCAAAATGACAGAAGTCACAAGTGTTACGAGTAGCAAGAGAAAGTACAGATACTTGAGTGAAAACCAGAAAGATTTTCCGCGCAATTCCTGATAATAGGTAGTGTCAGACAGACTACGCTTAAGGTGATAAAAGAAAGCAGGTTTGGAAGACATAGGTAATAAGCGTAGCAATAATACGTCTACATATCCAATGACATATATCAAAAGTAACGTTGGAATCATTTTTCATCTGCTATAATTGCCTCTCCTTCCCTCTTCTCTTATGAAAACTACTGTCTCACACAAGCCATCGGGTGCGAAAGACTTTTTCTTGCATCTGCTGACTATCGTGACGCTTTACGGATCGGTCATCAGTCTCATTGCTCTTCTTTTTCAGTATGTAAATTACTTGCTGCCCGATGTCCTCGATTATTCTCGCTACGGCATTTTAGACGGCATCAAATGGTCGACTGCGTATCTCGTCATTATGTTTCCGGTCTTTCTCTTTACGTCGTGGCTCATAAACAAAGATTTGTCGCTGCATGAGGAAAAGGCCGAATATCGCATTCGCAAATGGCTGCTCTATCTTACGCTTTTTATTGCAGCCGTGACGGTCATCGGCGATCTTGTTGCGCTTGTGTACCGACTGCTTGATGGAGACATTACGCTGCGCTTTGCCTTAAAAGTGCTGATTGTTCTGGGTGTTGCTGGCAGTATGTTTGGCTATTATTTCTGGGACGTACGCAGAACTGATTTTGAAAGTGGATTCATTGCGCGCGTCGCAGGTTTACTCGCATCAGTTGTTGTTATTGCAAGTATTGTTGCCGGGTTTTTTCTGATTGGATCGCCAGCTGATCAGCGCCGGGCACGTCTGGATGAACGTCGCACGAACGATTTAAGTCAGATTCAGAATCAAATTGTCTACTACTGGACGAACAAAGCGCAGCTTCCGGCAACTCTCCAAGATTTAGAAAATCCGCTCGAAGGCTACGCATCACCGGTTGATCCGGAGACAGGTAAGAGCTATGAATACTCTATCGTATCACCACTCACGTTCAAGCTGTGTGCAGATTTTGCGACAGTTTCTGTCCCATCTTCCCAGACGCCGGCATTGCCGATTTCTAGAGATTTGTATTCCCAGAACTGGGCGCACGCCAAAGGAAACGTGTGTTTCGAGCGAACGATCGACCCAGAACTCTACAAACCTGTAGGCAAGCCGCAACCTCTCATGCAAATGCAGTAGGAATGACTGCAAGCGTGCGAAATTCAGAATGAAGAAGACAGGTTTCACCAATTGTGCACTTTGCAATATTTCTCTATTCTGGATTCCCGCTACTGCCATCTTCCATGATCGACAAAGTAAAAGCATTTGTACAGGAACACGACGACTTGCAGAAACAACTGCAAGATCCGGCCGTGTACGGCGATCAGAAAGAAGTAGCGAAAATCTCAAGACGCATTAAACAACTCGATCCGATTACCAAAAAATACGCAGAATACAAGCAGGCCGAAGACACTATTGCCGAAGTGGAGAATGTAAAAGATGATCCAGATTTACTCCTGATTGCTAAAGAGGAGGCGAGTATTGCGCGTATGAAAATCGAGCGTCTGGAAGACGAGCTCAAGCGTTTATTGGTTCCTCGCGATCCGAACGATGAGAAAAGCGTCATTCTAGAAGTGCGCGCCGGAACTGGTGGCGAGGAAGCAGCATTGTTTGCAGCCGAGCAGCTCAAAATGTATTTACGTTACGCGGAGAACAAAGGTTGGAAAGTAGAACTGATGGATACATCGGCTGCCGATGCCGGCGGCATAAAAGAAGCATCGGCACGTATAGAAGGCGATGGTGTCTACGGCGATTTGAAATACGAATCCGGAGTGCATCGTGTTCAGCGTATTCCAGCAACCGAAAATAAAGGTCGCGTGCATACCTCTACGACAACTGTTGCCATTCTGCCGGAAGCCGAAGAAGTGGATATGGAAGTGCGTAACGAAGATTTACGTATCGATACCTACCGTGCCGGCGGTGCCGGTGGCCAGCACGTGAACAAAACCGAAAGTGCCGTTCGTCTCACGCATATTCCAACAGGAGTTGTGGTTGCCTGCCAAACCGAACGCAGCCAAATAAAAAACCGAGCACTTGCTATGAGCTTACTGCGCAGTCGCTTGTATGCAGCGGAGCAGGAGCGTCTTGCTAAAGAACGCGGCGACATGCGCGCCGGACAAGTGGGTTCTGGCGACAGAAGTGAAAAAATCCGCACGTACAACTTTCCACAAGATCGGATTACGGATCATCGCATCAATCAAAATTTTTCGAATATTCCAAAAGTGATGGAAGGGGAATTGGACGACCTCATAAGTGCACTCAAAATTTATCAGGAGCAAGAATTATTGAAAAAGTTGTAAACTACTCCTCGCGTTAGCTCCGGATTTAAACGGAAATTAACTCTTAAAAGTCTTGACTCAAGCAAGGCGTTCATTTAACCTGCTCGCGCAATTTATTTTATTAGTTGTTATTTTTTACAACGATGTCTATTAATTATCCTCCGAATCGAAGCGCCTCATTACAATGGACGATAGAAACTGCAAATCAAAAACTAATGCCGTTGCGAGAAGGGATAGATAAACTTACAGAAGATGAAATCAGTGAGAGAATTAAGAATGCAACAGATGAACAGCGTTCAGCATTTAAGTTTCTGCTGTTACAGGAAGTAATCAAAGAAGCAATAGCTAGTGATAATGCGAAGAAAGAAAACCCGTTTGGGATAACAGACAATCTACCTTCTAATACGACGAAGAGAGTCAACTCTCTCTCCCAGGAGCTTATTAGTCCCGATATCCCTGCGATACCGAATGGGGCCCTCGACACCAGCGCAAATATTGGAACATCGCAATTGAGAGTCTTCAATGGTACCTCCGATTCCGACGACGCCGATGCTGCGTGATCCGCCGAGGTGTAATTTTCCTGTATCATCCTGAGACACATCGCCATAATAGATTTTAATATCGTCAGGAATTGCATCTGGTAGCGTGAGCAATTCGCCTTTCTCGTTTTTGGCATCTGGGTAGCTTTTAGGCACTATGTATTTGCAGACAGTTGCCTTTTTCTCGAATGTAACGAGATCTTCAGAGAGTGAGCCATCTATAATGCTCAAACAAATATCCACAAAATCCGATGTAAGAAGCGAAAGGAGATTTAAGACTTCCGGATCTCCAAAGCGGGCGTTGAATTCAATCACGCGAATGCCGTCTTTTACGGCAATATATCCTCCGTACAAAATTCCCTTATACGGCTCGCCGCATTCTTTCATGAGCGCTGCAGCTACTCGGCGATTGATAATTCTTGCTTGTTCGATGTCTTCGGAAGAAAGAAAGGGGAGTGAGTGATTGGCATCGGTATACGTTCCCATGCCGCCGGTGTTGGAGCCAGTATCGCCTTCGAATGCGCGTTTGTGGTCTTGTACAGCTGGCATATCAACTACTTTGTCGCCAGACACGAATGACAAGAAACTGAATTCTACACCAACTAATTTTTCTTCAATTGTTACTTGCCCGATCCCATCGGGGCGGGCTTTTCCACATTCATCGATACATTCGAGTGCGTAGTCGACTCCTTCTTGAATAGAATGCAAATGCTCGTCACTGAGTTTGACACCCTTGCCACCTTTAAGTGCGTCGTACTTCACCACATAATTTCCGCTTAAATCGTCACGCAAGTAATTGTCGATTTCGAGCGCGAGTTCTTCACGTGAAATGCCGTCAGCTGATGAATAAATTGCAAACTTTGGCGATGCATCAATCTTATACTTCTGCATTAAGTTTCGCGTAAAACCTTTGCTGGATTCCACTTGTGCCAACGCTTTTTTTGGCGCTACGCACGGAATACCGATCGCTTCGAGCAGATCAGCCAGCCCGCCACCGATTGGATCATCGGGTCCGATAAAACAAAAATCAGGCTTTTCTTTCTTAGCCGTCTCGACTACAAAATCGAAGTCCATAATGCTATGGACATACATCTGTGAACTGAGCGAACGAACGCCTGGGTTATTCGACGTGCAGATGGAAACAATATCCGGATTGTGTTTGCTACGTTTAAGAGCGGCTGCGACAGCATGCTCGCGGGCACCATTGGCAATAAGGAGGATCTTCATGATGGCAGAATAGCAAAGAAGCAAAAAGAATACACCGGTAACCGGCGGTTTAAACCGCCGGTTACCTATATCTCAAGTTCACCATTCGATTACTATCTCTAATAACACGCAATCGTTTCGATGCCATAGTTTAAGTCACTCGCTACGACGACCTCGCTTGCGCATACATTTACTATACAAATAACCGATAACAGCGATTTGTGAATCGCTGCTGCGGGGATTTGTAGTAATTTGATTGGGACTTAATTTTTCACCATCCGAAATCCTTTGAGCCATTTCTTATGTTCGCAGCAACGCAAACGTCTGCAATGCCCGATCGATAATTTTTGCGTCATTCTTGTTCTCGGATGGTGTGACGTGCACGATAAAAAAGTTCTGACTGTTGGAACGTGTGGGATTGACGACGATTGCGTAACGATTGGTCTTGTCCTTGTACGTGATGCGTGTGGCATTCATGCCATTGAATTTCATTGGCTCCTTATTTGCGATATCTCCGGGCACATGCTTACTCACTGCTTCATCGACTGTGAGCACACGATGCGAATCATCGAGAAGGGGAACATGCATCACAGTGACCGGCTGACCAAACTGGAACTGATCGACGCCTTCCACTACACGCTCTCGAGGCTCGCCCCACGACTCGGGGTACTGCATGGCAAAACCCGATCTGTCGACAAAGACTTTCGGCTGAGGAATGGTTGTCACCACCTCTGACTGTAAGTTTTCTGTAAACGGAGCGTAACCATCGGACAGAAGGAGTGATAGCCCTTCGACGGCCACAATGAGAGCCAATATTCCATAGAGAGCATGAGTCGGACGAACGCTGCGAAGCTTCTTTAATTTGGCCATATGCGTTCTACTATACCAAAGCCATCATCTTCGTCTGCTCTGCATTGTCTTGACTTTCGGCTTTATTGTATTGGTCTCTCGTTGAATTACGACCGACCCCCATACTGCGTAACAGTTTGGGCGTTACTTCTGGTGTCGGATACTTGCCGGTGAAACATCCGTCACTAAATTTTTTGATCTTCGGATTTCCGACTTTGATAGCCCAGTGCAAATCTTTGACCGTTGTATAGAAGAGTCCATCAGCACCAATAATTTTGCAAATTTCGGCAATGGTATGATCGGCAGCAATGAGTTCGGTTGTCGTTGGCAAATCAATTCCGTATGGATCTGGCCCAATGATCGGTGGTGCGGCGGAAGCGAGGTACACTTTTTTTGCACCGGCTTTGCGCGCCATTTCGACAATCTTTTTACTGGTATTGCCGCGTACAATCGAATCATCGACAAGCAAGACGCTGTTGCCTTTAAATTCCAATTCGATCGGATGCAGCTTAAAGTTAAGACTGCGCTTGCGAATTTCCTGACCTGGCATAATAAATGTACGACCGATGTAGCGGTTTTTTACAAATCCTTCGCGATAACGAACTTTGAGCTTGTCGGCAAGACCGGCTGCGGCAGGGCGTCCGGTATCGGGAATCGGAATAACTGAGTCGATCTGAATACCTGCTTTCTTAATCTGCCTAGCGAGCGCTTCGCCCATACGTACACGAGCTTTGTAGACGTTGACACCGTCGATAGTCGAATCTGGCGCAGCGAGATACACCCATTCGAACGCGCACGGATTGAGCTGACCTTTTTTCACAACTTTAGAATGCAACTTGTTATTCTTGTCGATAAACACCACTTCGCCCGGCTGCACATCGCGGACAAATTCGAAATCGAGAGACTTGAAAACAGTATCTTCTGATGCCAGCATGTATTCCTCTTTCAAGCCGAATTTACGTTTTCCCAGCTGCAGCGGACGAATACCATGCGGATCGCGGAAACCGACAATGCCATGACCACCAATGAGAGCGACAGCCGAATAAGCGCCTTGGCACTTACGGAACACTGTTTTTGCAGCTCGGAAAATATGATCGGCTGTTAGTTTATCCGGACGCGTCTTACGCAAAGCGAGTGAGAAAACGTTAAGCAGGACTTCGGAATCCGAAGTCGTATTGAGGTGACGGTAATCCTTCTCCTTTATATCTTTGGCGAGCTCGGCCGAATTTGTAAGGTTTCCATTGTGTGCCAACGCCATTCCAAACGGTGAGTTCACGAAAAATGGCTGCGCCTCGAATTCGCTGGAACAACCGGCAGTCGGGTAACGCACGTGGCCGATTCCCATTGAGCCTTTCAAGCGAGCCAATGAACTGGCATGAAACACCTCGCTGACCATGCCGGTCGACTTTTTTAAGTGAAACTGATTGTCGTACGTCACAATACCGGCCGCATCCTGACCTCTGTGCTGAAGGACAATGAGTCCGTCGTACAAATCCTGAATAACATCACGGAAGGCGGAGACGGCAATAATTCCACACATAAGAATTTAGAATGTAAAATTTAAAATGTAGAATGAGCAAAGCACGACTTGGCCGCAAAAAACGGAAAGCCGAACTAAATGTGGGAGGTGGACCACGGCTAAATAATAGGCTGATTTTGCAATTTTGCAAGAAAATAGATGCAAAATAGGTAATATTTAGCAGAAAAACTGTTATTTTTAATCATTTTTTTTCATTTTGTGTGTTTGCATGATTAAAAAGCAAGTATGTCGTAACGCTTCAACAACTCTCATTTGAGCTTTGAGGATTACAGCTAATCGCTCAGCTAGAGCATTATTGGCTTCCTTCTCATCGAAAATCACATGAAGATCAGTGTCATCTTCGATAGTCATGCTCTTTGGATCAAGATTATTCATACAGTGAATCACAATACTGCCTTTTTGCTCATCACGATCCATAAATGGCTGTACAAAGTAGGTTTTATCGCTAGAATATGTCAACTTTACACACTGACAGCCTGCTAATCGCACGGACATTCAGTCTCTATCTTTTTTTGACTGCACTATGGAATTTCGCACTATCGCCATTATCGCTCACATCGACCATGGCAAGACAACCATGATCGACCAGATTCTGCGCCAAGGCGGTGCGTTCAATACGCATGAAGCAGTCGACGAACGCGTGATGGACAGCAACGACCAGGAAAAGGAGCGCGGTATCACTATTTACGCTAAAAACTGTTCCATCTCTTATAAAGGAACAAAGATCAACATTGTCGATACTCCTGGTCACGCCGACTTCGGATCCGAAGTAGAACGTGTATTGCGTATGTGCGACTGTGTGCTGCTGCTTGTGGACTCCTACGATGGCCCGATGCCACAGACACGTTTCGTGCTCAAAAAGTCGCTCGAAATCGGTATTAAGCCGATTGTCGTACTCAACAAAATTGATCGTCCGGGTAGCGATCCAGAACGCGCGCTGAACTTGGTATTCGACTTGTTCATTCAGCTTGGTGCTAACGACGAACAGCTGGATTTCCCATACATCTACGCAATCGGTCGCGACGGAGTTGCCAAGAAAAAGCTCACAGATCCTTCCGAAAACTTAAACCCACTGTTCGATTTGATCATGGAAAAGGTGAAGCCGGGTGTAAATGATGCAACCAAGCCACTGCGCATGCAGCCAATCAACTTAGGCTACGATCCGTTTGCCGGACGCATGGCAATCGGCCGTATCGCCGATGGAAAAATCACGCAAAATCAGCCGGTTCAAGTTCTCAAGAGCGACGGCACCAAAACAAGCGGCCGCATTTCTAAAATTCTCGTGTATCAGGGCGTGCGTCAGGTGGAAGTAAAAGAAGCAGAAGCAGGCGATGTCGTTCTGCTTGCAGGTCTCCCCGATGTTTACGTCGGCGATACCATTACCGATCGCGATGGCATCGAGCCACTGCCGATGATCAAAATCGATCCGCCAACTGTTGCAATGGATTTTATCGTCAATGATTCTCCATTTGCCGGTAAAGAAGGAAAGCTTGTTACCACTCGTCATATCCGTGAGCGTCTCGAAAAGGAACTGGAGACAAACGTCGGACTCAAGATCGAATTCGGCGACCGCACCGACTCGTTCCGTGTCTCTGGTCGCGGAGAAATGCACCTCGGTGTTCTTATCGAAAGTATGCGTCGCGAAGGCTTTGAATTGGCTGTGTCTCGCCCAGAAGTAATCATGCACGAAGAGGCAGGAGTCACAATGGAACCACTCGAAACTGCGTACATCGAAGTGCCAGACGAACACGTCGGTGGCGTTATCGAAAAGCTCGGTCGCCGCAAAGGAATCATGCAAAATATGGAAGCCAAAAACGGTATCACGCGTTTGACCTACGATATCCCAACTCGCGGACTCCTCGGTTTCCGCAACGAATTTATTATCGATACGCGCGGTAACGGAATCCTGACACACTCGTTTAACAAATTCGTACCATACGTCGGCGAACTGCCAGGTCGCACAACCGGTTCTATTATCTCGGGTGTAAACGGCGAATCGGTTGCCTATGCCATTTGGCAGCTACAGGAACGTGGGACGTTCTTCATCGGCTCTGGCGTACAAGTCTACGAAGGCATGATCATCGGCCAATCGCCAAGCGGAATGGATATTATCGTCAACATCTCCAAAGAGAAGAAACTCAGTAACGTGCGCGCATCCGGAACCGACGAAGCTATTCGTCTTACACCGCCAATCATTATGACACTCGACATGGCGCTCGAATATATTCAAGACGACGAACTTGTCGAAGTGACGCCAATCAATTTCCGTTTGCGTAAGAAAATGCTCAAGGAAGTGGATCGCAAGCGCAACAAGAAATAGACGTTTGCTTCACCATTCAATCTATAGGTAGGATACGGCTCATGTCAGATAGCGCACATGGGCCTTTCTACGCATCGTTTCTTTTGCGACTTGCCGCCAATATTGTCGACAGAGTCTTTATCTCATTCATTTTTGGGATCATCGCAAAAGGTATTCTTTGGCAGTATCCTCGAGCGTTAGACGAACACGTATTCTTATTCTTTCTTTTGTTACTGGTTATATCTGTGCTGTATTTTTCTGTTTTCGAAAGTTCAAAATGGCAGGCAACGCCAGGCAAAAAAATATATCATTTGAAAGTAGGCGATATACATGGTCATCGGATTTCATTCGGACGCGCCTTGGGTCGTTACATAGTAAAAGTATTTGTTTCCACTGGTCCATTATATGCCGGATTCCTGTTTATTTTCTTCACCAAGAAAAAGCAGGCAGCGCACGACTTGGTCATACAAACTATCGTCACGCGAAGTGGCAAAAAGAGATGGAATCTACTCCCATAAAAAGTATGCAGGTACAAAAAAACTCCTACCCGCGAGGGTAGGAGTATCCCAATTCAATTGAATTGGAGTTCTTTAGGGAAGGTAGTGAATGATGGTCACGCGACCATTAGCGTCGTTCAGTTCGATCCAATACTGGCTGGTGCCAGTAAAGGTGAATCCGTACGTTGCACCAGTCATAAGAGGCTGGTACGGGCTGTAGACCCCGCTCGGATACCTCATACGAAACTGAACTGGCTTGAGGATCTTGAACTGAACCTCAATCGGCTTGCGCACGATCGCCTTGTGGAGGTGATACGGTGCCCAGTACCGACCAACGCCACTCGACGGCGAGAGAGGAAAGGTCTGAGGCTGGAAGTATACGTTCCCAGTGTAAAGGAACTGGTACACTCCATTCAGATACCCCATGTACCCCTCGAATCCGTACACGAATCCATCGTAGATCGTGTTTTTCGGCGCGTGGACGACGATGTTGCTGGAGGAGATTTGATCCTCCCCCCAGGCAACAATCGGAGGCTGCTGTGCCTTGGTCACGTTGACCAATGAAAAGCCAGCGATCACGACCATCATTCCGACCGACTTCTGAAAGAACGAGCGTTGCATGGGAGACTCCGCCTTTCGGCGTGTCTCATCCCTGAGTACTGTCTCTCTTTCTTAAGAGACAGACCTGACCAGCAGCATTTGGCTCACAACGCTGTGAAACCAGTTGCAAGCTACTGATCACTTGCAAATATATATTAATTATTTTATAAATCAAGAGAATTTAGCCATATACTATACTCATTAAAAATTTAAATACAAATTATAATTGAAATTGATAGATGCATTTTTCCATCCCACTCTTCGTATAGCTATAAAGATAGATATACGCATTAACTCAAATAGCGCTACTAAGCCATTTGCCTCTTCTTCGCCACCACACAATTTCGCATTAAACTCGCAACGGTCATCGGCCCGACTCCACCTGGAACCGGTGTTATTGCTGATGCAATATCTTTGAGAGAGTTGAAAGGGGAATACGAAGTAGACATCAACGTTAGAACATAAAAAAATCCCCCGACCACAGTGTGGTCGGGGGTATCGATTGCTATCCAAGGATAGAAATCATGTTCATTGCGCAGGAGCATACCAGTTCGTCACGGCATACGCCGGAGGAAGCGATTGTCCAGAGGCTGTGAACGGTTCAACACGAAGTTGACCGTATGCAGTAGTCGAAACGCTAAGGACGACGGTGCTGCCCGCAGCGTAGTTCTTTGGCGTCGACCATGTGCCGTTGGTCGTATTGAGCTTCGAGACCTTGAACGGGTAGATGCTGGACACCACAACTGCATCCGAGTTGTAGATGAGTGCCGAGTACATCGGCGTCAATCCATAGACCCAGTAGTTGAGTCGATTTCCCGGAGCGGGGTACGTTCTTTGGAACTCAATTGCCGATTCAAAATCGGGGGAGTAGTAGAACGCGTACCACATGGTGGCTGAACGTGTTCTAAACCGGACCTGGGCACCAATCGCCTCATCGTAGATGACGATGGCTGCCTGAAGGGGATTTTCGAACCATTCTGACAACTCATCGACAGCAGTTTCGATGAGCGCCTCTGATTCAGGTTCAGTAGCAGGAGCAGAGGAATTGATGCCCCCAGCCTGCGTGTCGAACCCGAGGCTCAGAAACAGAAGCACTGCGAGAAAGAAGCGTGTCATGGACTAACTCCAACAATGGGGTGAAACTTTGCCAATCGCTCAATTGCGACTAGCGAACCAATGTATTGATGGACGTGTCAATAATTGATTCCGCGCCAGTTTAGAGTAGATTTTCTAAGAGTCAATACAATTTTGAGCAAATTATTATACGCATTATATTTCATAAATCAAATTTAATCACCTGTAAGTATAGACAGAAATAAATAATTATTTATTTAGATACTTTGCCTCTTCTTCGCCACCACACAATTTCGCATTAAACTCGCAACGGTCATCGGCCCGACTCCACCTGGAACCGGTGTTATTGCTGATGCGATATCTTTGACAGCTTCAAAGTCGACATCACCGGTAAGGCCGTCTTTTGTTTTGGAAATACCGATATCGATGACGACTGCACCTTTCTTCACCATATCTTTCTTGATCAGCCCAGCAACCCCTGTCGCCGAAAATAAGAGATCAGCTTGTCGTGTCTGCGCTGCCAGATCTTTGGTGTAAATGTGACAGGTTGTGACAGTCGCATTGCGATTGAGCAGCATAACAGAGAGCGGCTTGCCAACCGTATTACTGTGACCAACGACAACTGCATGCTTGCCTTGAATTTCGATCTTATAAAATTTAAGAAGTTCAATAATACCGGCAGGCGTTGCCGGTGGCAGGTGTTCGAATTCTGGTGACAGAAACATTTTGCCAAGGTTGTACGCACCAAATCCATCCACATCTTTTTTCGGATCAATTGCCCGAATAATAATTGGCACGTGTGGCTGCAAATGTGGCGGAAGAGGCAATTGCACAATAAAACCAGAGACGTCGGCATCTTCGTTCAACTCTTTGATCATATCGAGCAATTCATCCAGCGACGTGCCGTTATCCATATGTCGATGCTCATGTCGCATGCCAATTGCATCACAACTCTTTATTTTCTGCTTAATGTAACTCGAGGAAGCCGGGTCATTGCCAATTTGCACGACCACGAGCTTTGGATTGAGTATTTCTACCTCTGTTCTCAGCGAATCGAGCAGAGCATCGGCAGCCGGCTTTCCGTAGAGGATTGTTGCGGACATGGCTCAATGATACGCGAATTGAATACAATCGAACAGCCAATGTTAGACATAAGGCCAATGCTGCTTTCTGTTATCAACAAGTTTTTGTTGGTAAGCAGGATCGCCAAATACATTATTGAGAAGATCGACTGCCTTTGCATGAACTGAAGAAAAAATCTCTTTCATACTTCTAATATTTCGATCACCTGCCTCGGTCGGCGTAGAAAAAGGCATTTCAAGTTCAAGACGAAGAAGGGAAAGACTCATAAAAAAAGGGTGGGATTTCGCGAAATGGTATCCCTCTTTTGGTATTAAGCAATGTTTTCGACCAGCTGCATGATGTTTTGCGCAGCCTCTTGCTTCTCTTTCGATGTGTCGACAATATAAACAGAGTTCTTTTGGCTTGCCATAGCCTCGTACAGGCGATAGATCGTGGTGGCAAAGTTCACGTTTTCGAACACATCGCTTTCTTTGCGCTTCTGCATGCGACTCAGACACACGTCTAAACCTGGTAACGTGAAGATTTCGATATCGGGCTTTGGAAACAAAACATTGAGCCGTTCCAGCCATTTGATATCGATACCAAGTGCTGCTCCGTAAATGAGTGTCGATGTCATGTACCTGTCGGTAATAACGGTCTTTCCAGCCTTCATAGCAGGTTGAATGACGGTTTTGACATGCAATGCTCTGTCGGCACAAAAGAGCATTTGTAGTGCCTCTGGCGAGGGAATGGTCTTTTGGGCAAGTTGTTGACGAATAAATTTGCCGATTTCGTTATCGGTTGGTTCATTGGTAAGAACTACATCAATCCCTTTTGCAAGCAAATTTTCTGCCAAAAGTTGGCTTTGGGTGGTAGTACCCGCGCCGTCGGGGCCTTCGAGGACAATGAAAGTGCCTTTCACAAGTAGCAGTATGTCATAAGATAAAAGATTGTCATAATTGACATAATTGAATTATGAATTATTATATTTTTATGCTAAAATCTGATGAAAATAGGGAGTCTGATCAAACAGTATTAAGTGAAGAATTGGACCCACTAAACAAATGGGCTGGAACTGAAAGGGCGATAGTAATTGGTATTGAAGGAAATCAAGAAGCAGTCAGAGCAGGAATTCAATTGATGATGATGTATTTAAGAAGCAATTCATACATTAACGCCAAATCTTTAACAAAAAATGATCTACGAAACTTATTCTCTCTATCAAATGGAATTGCAGCAATTAGAAAGGAATACAGGGAGGGCGATGAAGATGCTGGATTTATGTGTATAGCTGCGGGATATTCAAGTGTAATCAATCCAATGACTGACAAAATACTAAAAGCTGCAAAATTTTCATTGAACAATTTAGTAATAACAGAAGATCCAGCAATAATAGGAAAATTTATAGATTATTTTGCCTAGTTACAGACCACTGCAAGCCCACTACTGCTGATTGTAGGAATATTTGACTGTAGAATTTTTTGAATGCAAAAAATAAGAATCAAGGTTTCCCTTGATCCCTATTATCTGTTTCTCATTTCTGATTAATAATCTCCCATCCCGCCCATTCCTCCCATGCCACCTGGCATGGCTGGAGCGCCGGACTCCTTCTTTGGAGCATCGACAATTCCTACTTCGATAGTGAGGAACATGGCAGCAACAGAGGCTGCATTCTGTAATGCTGAGCGTGTGACTTTCTTTGGATCGATAACACCAGCAGCTACGAGATCTTCGACTTTCTCTGTTACAACGTTGTAACCGTGCGTCACTTCCTTGGCGTTCTTTACCTTCTCGACAATAACAGCACCTTCGAGACCAGCGTTGTTGGCGATATTCTTAAGAGGATAGGGGAGTGACATGCGAACGAGATCGATACCGATTTGCTCGTCTTCGGTTGCACCCTTGAGTTTTTCGAGACTCTTGAGCGCGTGGATAAGAGCTGCACCGCCACCGGCAACAATACCTTCTTCGGCTGCTGCGCGGGTTGCGGAGAGTGCGTCTTCCACACGGTGCTGTAATTCTTTCTGCTCTACTTCCGTTGCGGCACCGACACGGATAACAGCTACACCACCAGAAAGCTTAGCCAGACGTTCCTGCAACTTTTCTACATCGAACGAGCTCTTGGTGTTTTCGATGGCGACTTTGATTTCGGCTACGCGTGCTTCGATATCTTTTTTCTCACCCATACCGTCGACGATGAGCGTGTTGTCTTTGGTCACAACAATCTTCTTCGCCTGACCCAAATCCTCGAGCTTGGTGTTTTCCAGTTTCAAACCGACTTCCTCCGAAATAACGCGTCCGCCGGTAAGAGCAGCAATGTCTTTGAGCATCTCCTTGCGTCTGTCACCAAATGCTGGGGCTTTGACGGCGATTGCTGAGAACGTGCCGCGGAGCTTGTTGAGAACGAGTGTCGTAAGTGCTTCGCCTTCGATATTTTCGGCGATGATAACAATTTCTTTGCGACCTTTCTTGGCGAGCTCTTCCAAAATCGGGAGAATTTCCTGAATAGACGCAATCTTTTTGTCTGTAATAAGAATGTAAGCGTTGTTGTAAATAGCCTCCATGCGTGCAGTGTCTGTGACAAAGTACGCAGAGATGTAACCGGAATCGAACTGCATGCCTTCCACATATTCCTTTTCCATTCCCATAGTCTGACCAGCTTCGACTGTGACAACTCCGTCGGAACCGACTTCGTCCATCACTTCGGAAATAATGTTTCCCACTTCTGCATCTTGCGCCGAAATAGTGGCAACAGCCGCAAACTCTTCCTTAGAGTTGATCGTCTTCTTCTGTTTGTCCAAATCTGCAACGACTGCCTCGACTGCCTTCATGATTCCTTTTTTCATGGAGATAGCGTTGGCACCGGCTGTCAAGAATTTGAGTCCTTCCGAAATCATGCCTTCTGCAAGCACGGTTGCAGTTGTTGTACCGTCACCGGCTGCGTCGTTGGTCTTGGTGGCAGCTTCTTTCACAAGCTGGGCACCCATGTTCTCCCATGGATCTTCGAGTTCGATTTCTTTGGCGACTGTGACACCGTCTTTGGTGACAGTCGGTCCGCCGTAGCTTTTGGCGATAAGCGCATTGCGACCGTTTGGTCCCATAGTGACGCGAACAGCGTCTGCAAGCTTACGAATGCCGAGGATAATTTTGTGGCGAGCGTCGTCGCCGAAGGATAATTGCTTAGTCATAATATTGAGGGTTAGGGATTGGGTTAAGGGTGAGGATTATTTGACGATTCCTAAAACAGAATCTAAGTGGAGGATTTTTACTTCGACGTCCTTTCCTGCTTTGTCTTTCAGCTTAAGGTCGTCTCCAGCGTAGCGGCCGAACAACACAACATCGCCAAGCTTTAAGAATTTATTCGGATCGGAAGCGGCAACACCTTTGTCATTCATAATTCCTCCTTTACCAAGAGCGATAACGACTCCTTCCTGTGGCTTTTCTTTGGAGCTTGTTTCTGGAATAACGATACCGGAAGCCGATACCTGTTCTTTTTCGAGTGGGCGGATAATAACTCTGTCGCCAAGTGGCTCGACAGTGACGGCGAGCTGTACATCATCTTTCGCTGGCATAGCTAGAATGGGAAAATGGAAGTAGAAGAATAGTAAAATATTAGCACTCTAAATGAGTGAGTGCTAGTGAATTGTAATCATAAATGTAGCAGCGTCAAGATAGGAATCATTATTGCATTGCCATACTCGATTTTGTCGCATTTTCGCTTTTGCAACTTTCAGCAACTATTTTAAACAATGAGGCAATTCCTGGCTTTCCTTGCTTCAGAAATTCGCAGATCAATGGATGCATGTTTTCGATAAATTCTTTCTGTGCAATTGTCATAATCGGTCGTCCGTCTTTCTTCGTCGATTCCTTTCGAAACATATTAGTAAATGAAGAGACTGATACAACAGTGGCATTGGCTCTGGCTTTCAAATGATGCAAGGCAGTATCCAGATAATCAGGGTTATCTCCGATAAGCTGAATGATTTGCAGGAAAGATCTTCTTACATTCGCATCTTCTATAAGCGCTATGACATTAATAACATCTTGCGCTTGTAGATCCTTCTTTTGCACTAATGTGATAAGCGGCTGAAGCATGGGAACTGTGCAATGAGCTATGCAATTTTCGATAGCATCGATCAATTCCGCCTCCTTTTCTTCTGGAGAGGACACCGCAGATAAAGATGACATATCCGAGGCCACAATCGCCAACGCTTGTTTGGGCGTCGGTTCAAATTTTGGCAGATGACAGGAAAATGAGCTGCAGACTAAAAATGCAGCATAGGCAGTATGGCTGATCACTTTTCCGACTCTTGTTTTTGAATGCACTTGTCGATCACTTTCTATCCTTTCGTAAGGAATGGTTGCAGCCTCATGCAGAGTGGCGACATTCATTAAAGTGCAATGTATATCGCAAAAGACTCAATCCGCAATAACTATCTTCCCACCTGCCAATATTTTCAGTACAGTATGCGCGCAAATCGTATAAATTGGTCTTTTGATGATCTGAACTATGCCGATGTGGCGGAATTGGTAGACGCGCACGCTTCAGGAGCGTGTATCCTCACGGATGTGGAGGTTCGAGTCCTCTCATCGGCACCACGTAAAGCGCCTTTGGCGCCACGTGGCGAAGCCAATAAGAATAGGAAAAACCTCACCGAAATCTTCTTTTACATAATGTCTGCAACCATCAAACACTCAATCGCTCGGCAAACACTTACAGCATTTGTCATCGCCTGTACTTGTGCTGTCTTCTTTTTTATTACCGATACCAGAGAATTTACCGAATGCACCGTCACGTGTATTACCAAGCATTACGACCAAGCAGTAAGCATAGTTTTTGCACTCGCACTTGGTGGAGTGGTATTCGTAAGTTCTTTTCTGGCACTGTTCATCATCCAAAAAAAGAATGCGAAGAGGCGAAGTGCTAAGAATTGATCCACTTCTCGATGCACTTGTTCTGCCAATACATCCGAAGCAACAAGTGTCACTCTGAGCGAAGTCGAAGAGTGATTCAATTAACTACTGTCATGGCTCGGCTCCGCTCGCAATGACACCTTAAAATTCGCTCACATAAAATTAAAAACAACGTTCCTTCTCCTCGCAGGAGAAGGTGGCCGTAGGCCGGATGAGGCCCTACTTCGCCTCCACAAACCGCATGCTCAGCGAATTCACACAGTGACGCGTACTTTTATCAGTCAATTGCTCGCCTTCGAACACATGCCCTAAATGAGCATTGCAATTGGCGCATTCGATTTCGATACGATGGCCGTCGGAATCGGGAATGCGTTTTACGGCACCTGGAATTTCTTGGTCAAATGCTGGCCAACCGCAACCGGCATCAAATTTATCATCAGACCTATAAAGCTCTGCATTGCAACGTCTGCAAATGTACGTTCCCTTTTTATAGAAATTATCGTACTCGCCGGTAAATGGCGCTTCGGTTCCTTTCTGCTCTATAACGTATGCTTCGTCGGGAGTGAGAGTGTTGAGTTCCATAGACTATGGATTGTGAGCTTTTGTCTAAATATGTGCAATCAGAAAACGTTCAATGTATCCGCGAAGGTGTGGCGAGATATCAGTAATTCGCGCACCCGCCTCCTTCGCCTAAAGCAAAATATTAACGCTTGCGTCGTAGCTTACTTAAGAAGGAACCAACTCTTCCCAAAAAACTTTTAGTATTCTGGTGAGGCTGATCGGCCTGAACAGTGTCTACAGGTGAAGGCTTGGAAACGCTCATGTTGTTCAATGCAATAGCCGATAGCACTACTGTTGATGCGATTGCTGGAGTAGAACTTTCTGGCTCCACATCGCTACGCATAGTGCGCAAAGCATCGTCAAATACGTTATCCGGATCCGTAGCATCATCCATATCCAAATCTTCCAATGCCTCATCGTGCAGTATCTCAACTGGCTTCGTGACAGTTGTTGCAGACACGCATTGTTTCTGAACATCGGCAGGCAGACATTCTTGCATGGTGCCTTGCATGCCCTTGCCCCATGGCAAATCTTTTATGATGGAAGGATCGATAGACTTCCATGGAAGCTTCTTAAGAACGTTCGCTGGCACAGTTGCCCACTCCTGCTTGGTAATTTTATTCCAGAAAATTTCCGGTGGCTTACTCCAGTCAATCTTCTCCCAATCTGGAGCATACGAAATATGTACGGTTCTCTGCATTGTAGGCATCGCAGGCAAAGACTGGTTCGGCCGCTTGGGCAATTGCACCGTTATAACAGGGGTCTGAATATCTACATGATGTTCTGACATATCTATCTTTGGCATTCTTTGGGATGTCTGCATTTGGATGCCCGAAATGGCAACTGGAGATACAGAAGGGTTTATGGAAACCGTGCTCAACAGCTTTCGCGGTTCGAGATTTTCAAGTTCTGGTGCAAAACGACGAGTAGGCATAGGGACATGAGAAATTATATACATTTTAATACTTATTTAGCATATGTCAAATACTAACTCTCCTTGCATGCAAAGCAGATTATCATCCACTGACAAAAAAAATCCCTATACTTTCAACTATGAACTTTCTTATTGATATGCCGTGGGATCTTTTTGGGAAATTATTTCTAGCCGGTTTTTTGGGTGCCATCATCGGTATTGAACGAGATTTAAGCGGTAGGCCAGCAGGACTACGTACAAACTTGATCATCGCTGTCAGCTCGTGCTTGTTCACTATTCTTTCTATTTATGCATTTGATGGCAGCGGTACAGATACGAGTCGTATTGCGTCTCAAATAGTAGTAGGAGTCGGCTTCCTAGGTGCCGGCGCACTCATGCATCACAAAACACAAGTACTCGGCCTGACAACAGCTGCCGATATTTGGCTGGTGGCAGCCGTTGGCATGGCGGTAGGAACAGGCTTTGTTTCGCTTGCGATCTTTGTCTCCATTTTCTCGGTTGCAGCGATTGTTCTCCTTGGGCCACTCAGCCATAGACTAGAAGGAATCGGGCAAGCGCGGATGAAGAAAAAAAATCTGAAGACAGTGAAGCAATCTCAAAAGTAAATTCGAAGAACAAAGAATCAAGCCCTAAACAATTTCGAAATTCTAGTTTTTAAATTTAGAATTTGTTTCGTGTTTCTCATTTGGTTCTTCGTATTTTTATACTGTATTCAAAAATTCCTCAAAATATTTCGACAGCTCCATCACATCGCCGTGAATCGCATCGAATGAAAAAGTATCGATGGTGCAAATCGGCAGTACTTTTGATGATGTACTGGTAAGAAATGCGCCGTCAAATGTCGCAATGGAGCTGAGTGGAACAGAGCGATGCTCGACCGAGTAGCCATGCTTTGCGGCTACTTCCAATACATGCATGCGCGTAATGCCATCGAGAATTTGCTCCAGTGGTGGACTTACAATCACACGATCTTTTAATGCGAAGAAATTCGTGCGCGTGCCTTCGGTAATGCAATCTGTGTGATCGAGCAGCAGACAATCGTATGCACCGGCACTTCTTGCTTTGTCGTAGGCGATGTAACTGCCAAGCATATTGAGTGTTTTTGCCTGCGGAAATAATCGCTCGTAGCGCATCGATGTGACTTGCACGCCATCTCGATACCACTTTTTTTCGGGGAATACGGGCGAGAGCGGCAGAATCTGCAGTTCGCAATCCTCCGGCTTTCTTCCTCCAATCAGGAGAATTTTGATATTGAAAGCATCAACAGATGTCTGATTGACGAGTTCTATCACAAATTTTTCGATGTCATCAGCAGTATAAGAATGAATGAGACCGATGACCGACGCCGAGTGCATCAGCCGCTTCGCATGATCTTTTAGAAAATAGGCAGTGCCACGTACAACGCGGATCGACTCGTACACGCCAAAACCGTACGCATACGAAATATTGAAGGTAGAGATAACGGCTTGCTCTATAGGAAGAACGATACCGTTGCGCGAAAAATGTGTAAATGAAGCCATTTATTGCATAGTAGCGGATGACAAGCCAGTCTGGTATTTGCTTTTTATATTATATTATTGTATAATATTGCATTGAGATCATGAAACACATATACCAATACATACGATCGGCAGCAAAGAATGTTCTTTCTCGCAAAGGCCACTCCTTTAGTGATCAACTGCCAAAAACTGATCAGGTATCACTACAGCTCATTCGATTGATCACAAAGAAAAGCGTTCAAGATATATATAGTGAGCCAAGAACATGTGCCAGTCTCGTTGGACTTATGTATACGTCCGATACAGACAAAGGTATTGGCCGAATGAAGAAGGGAAAAGCATTTTCCTATATCGACCACGATGGTAAACGAGTGAAAAATCCTGCAACAATAAAACGTATTCGCAGTCTCGTTCTTCCGCCTGCTTGGAACGATGTCTGGATTTGCGCCAACGACAAAGGACATTTGCAAGCAACTGGAATCGATGCACGCGGTCGCAAGCAGTATCGGTATCATCCGCTGTGGAACAAGACTCGCAATCTAACCAAATTTCATAGACTCGTGCCGTTTGCGCAGCTACTCCCGCGTATTCGTGAGCAAATCAGTCACGACCTACGCAAAACAGGTCTGCCACGAGAGAAAGTATTGGCGACGATTGTTTCGCTGCTAGAAAAAACTCTTATCCGTATTGGCAACAAAGAATATGCCAAAGATAATCAGTCGTACGGACTGACAACCATGCTCAATAAACATGTAACTGTGGAGGGAAACATGCTCCAATTCCGCTTCAAAGGTAAAAGTGGAGTCATACATTCTATTGATCTTGTTGATAAGCAATTAGCCACAATCGTGAAACAATGCCAGCGCGTACCAGGAAAACACTTGTTTGAATATATTGATGATACCGGCAACTGCCAGATAATTGATTCATCGGATGTAAATGCGTATCTGCAATCGGTCCTCGGCGATGAGTACACGGCAAAGGACTATCGCACCTGGAAGGGGACTGTCCTCATGGCATCGCATCTGCAAGACATTGGCGCTTTTACGACGCAGAAAGATGAAAAAGAAAAAATCCGTGAGGCAATCAAGCGCGTGTCGCAGACACTTGGCAACACGCCAACTGTCTGCAAAAACTACTACGTTCATCCGGTTGTACTGCAAGCCTATCACGAAGGTTCGCTACATGTTGTGTTTGCCAAAATGTCAGGCAAAACAGGAGACATGGAATTTTTCAAGCCAGAAGAAAGAGCAGTGTTGCATTTGCTGAAGAATGGAGGAGGAAAGTAAATGTTCATGACGGACCTCATCCAGCCTACGGCCACCTTCTCCTGCGAGGAGAAGGAAAGTATATAAAAATTTTCAAGTATAATATTTCTTAAGATTCCTCTCTCCCTGCGGGAGAGAGGTGGCGCATCAGCGCCGGAGTGAGGCCCGTAAAATCTTCAGCTCCTTTTACTGTTTCAGGTAAAAGCCTTCTCTATGCTACGATTCTGTCGCTATGCTCGAACTACACCGCAAAATCCTCGGCGATACAGGGCGTAACGATGCGTTTTATGCAGCGTTACAACAATCGATTGTTCCGGGTAAAAGCGTTGTCTGCGATATCGGTTCTGGAACAGGCTTCTTAAGTTTTCTTGCATCGAGACTCGGAGCCAAAGAATGTCATTTGTTTGAGCAATCAGAAGATATGCTTTTATGCCAGGAACTCGCACAGATCAATAAAATTGAGAATCTGAAGTTTCATCACGAACATTCGGGACAATCAGAAGCCAAAATTCTAGCAGATGTTCTGGTATCCGAAACGCTCGGCAATTATGCGCTGGAAGAAAACATCATCGAATCAGTCGAAGATGCCAAGAGATTCTTAAAAAAAGGCGCTGTAATTATTCCAGGAAAAATCGAACAGTTTGCGTGCCCTGTTACATCGAAAGAAGTATGGGAAAGTGTGAACGTGTGGGATGCAATTGGTTATGATCTCGATTTCTCGGCAGCTAAAAATATTTCGCTGCAAAATATGTATGTACGAAGCATCAAGCCGGATCAACTGATGCACGAGAAGCATGCCGTTCAGCTGTGGGACACCATCGATTTCTCGCAAACGAATGAAAGTGTGCGACAGGCGACAATCAGTTGGAAGTCCAGTCAGGAACAAACCATTTATGGCTTTGCGCTCTGGTGGAATGCACACCTTATAAAAGGAGTAGAACTGTCGACCAGTCCCTTCGATGTCCCCACGCACTGGGAACAGATTTTTCTGCCGCTGCTTGATCCTATCAATTTGGCAGCTGGTGATCGCCTAGAATTAACGCTGATTTCCGATACCTCGCCCGATGTAAAAGTAAATCTAGAGTGGGACGTAACACTTTGGTCGACAGATGGTAAGCCACTTACGCATCAGCATTTGGATATGCAACAAGGATTTATCGATATGCCATCAGCCTGATCAGAAATACTTGATTGGGCGCCAGTAAATGGGCCTAAGCGCGAGGTCATGCCAGTGTAAGAACAACAAAGTAAATAGTCATGTCTACGTTGACGTACGGACAAGCGAATACTTGCTAATGAATAGAATTCATTCGAATCAATACCCGCAGCAGCGATTATCAAATCGCTGTGCACCGTGCGATTTGCGAATCGCACCTGCGGTTCATAAGTGACTATTGTCAAAAGCTGATAGAACCTCAAATGCTTTCACGCTAGACTGCACATCATGCTCAGCATCTCACGATTTAACATCGAAAAAATTGCTCTCTGTGTATCTATCGCGATTCTCATTCTCTGGAAAGGCGGAAAAGCCGTCGATGCCACATGGATGGTGGGCACTTTGGCAATTTTTCTCACTACTATCGATTGTCTGCGCAGCCGACCATCCAAGAAAATTCCCATGGTTCTGTTGTTGCTGATAGGTGCTTGGTGCGTCTGGACCGTGCTCAGTTTTGTAGTATCAACCACCATGAATTACGGACTGGATGAAGTGTTGCAGACTATCAGCCTGTCGCTTGTTTTCCTCTGGGCACTACGGCGTTCGGGGAATAATGTCGATCGATACTCTCTTGAAGCACGTATTGCACAAACGATTTCTGTGGCCGTACTTTTGGCCTGTGCCTTAGGTATTGCGGTGTATATTTTTCAGCCTGTCAGCCGCTTTGTCGGCTCATTTTTTGATTATCGATTTCATACCGATTACTGGCCAAATGCATGGGGGGAATTCGTCCTCCTCGCATGGCCGATGCTCGTTTGGACTCTATGGTCCAAGCCTCTTACCAAACTTTCCGGCTCGTCATTCTGGCTTCGATCTCTCACGATCGGATTGCTCCTGGGTTGTTTGCTGCTGAGCTATTCGCGCGGATCGCTGCTGGCATTGGGCGTTCAGCTAGTTCTCAGCGCATGTCTTATGGTATTTGGCCGATTGAAACTGCCCATCAAGAAGACAGGTATCGTTCTTGCAACTGCCACTCTCACCGCAGTTATTCTCTTTGTTGGCATCAATTCCATTCGCTCTCAAACGTATGCTGTGGAATCTGTCATCAAAAAAGCAACGTTCACCTCTGCCGAAAAGGCGTCGTCGGTTTCGGAGCGCTCGCAGTTTTGGCAGCAAGCAACGACACTCACAAAAGCTCATCCGTTTCTCGGCTGGGGTCCGTACAGTTTCCGGTTTGTACAGCCACAGCTGCAGCAAGATATTCTGGCAACGACCGATCATCCACACAACGTACTCTTAAAACTTGCAATGGAGCGGGGGATTCCGGCCGCTGTCTTCTTCGGACTGATCTTTCTGATTGTCTTTGGCCTCCATCTACATTCACTTCGACCATCGAAACGCGAACAGCATGACACAACTACCCGCTGGTTTGTTCTGGCATCGTTTGTCGCTATCGCCGGTGTCTTGGCACATAACATGATCGACTACAATCTGCAGTTTGTCGGCATATCGTTGCCACTGTGGGTGCTTGCCGGTCTTGGCTCAGGTATTGCACTGCGACGCGAGGCAACACTGCAATCCAATGCGGTGACATTTGAACATACCGGACGCCTCTTGGTCGCAGTCATTCTTCTTTCTGTACTGATCATCGAAGGCCGCTATCTGTATCTTTCTTCTAAAGGCCGCCACGCCGAAGCGGCTGGCGATATGCAAACTGCTCTGGATTATTACGATGCGACGACGCAATCATTGTTTACACGAGACACGCTTTTAAGCACTGCCAATTTGCACTTGAAGCGCGGAGAAATGCAAAAGGCGAGTGAGAACATAGAGGCGTATATGAAGCAAAACATCGAAGATGGCCGCGCCTGGAAATTGAAAGGCAATAGCGAGGAAGCGCAAAACATGTCTCCACGGGAGAGCTACAAACGAGCTTTCGGCATTTTGCGCTACAACGATGTATCCACCATAGTGTCCTACGTTCAATTTCTTGAGCAGTCCGATCGAGCCATGCTGGATGATAAACGCAAAGAGATAGAATCGCTGATGAATGACTATCAGCTGGCCGTTGAAAATAACGTGCATTTCATTGCACAGTCGTCCAATGTGGAAGCGCTCGTCGAACTGTCGCATGTCATGAGCAAAGCGTATCCAGACGAGCGTGAGGCATACGAAGAGCTGGCAGTGAGTGTCATGCAAAAGGCAACGCAGGAGCGAGCGAAGGAGACTGGTCGGCCATCGGGAATATTGTGGTAAACGATATGGTAGCCTCTGGTAAAGATATGGTAGCCGGCGGTTTAAACCGCCGGCTACCATAAAGGTCTATGGACGAAAACAATCAAGGCAGGTCATACTATTTACCCTCTTCTTACCACTGAATTATGCGCCGCTCTTCACTCATACTTGTAACCGCTCTCATACTTGTTGCGTGCAACAAAACCCCAGCCGATACATCGACCGTCCTGCAAACCGATACGATTCGTACTATTACGAAAACGAATGATGAATTGGTCGATCCGATTCACGGAACCGAGGAGTCATTCTCGTATGGCGCGATTTCTGGCGTGGATGGCAATAGCGCCAACGGCGTTGGCTATCGCTACGGTTTTTCCGATGGCGCCACAGTCATCACTCTCAACTTAAATGTACCGATCACGAAAGGTTCGTACTACATCGGCTGGCTGACTCAAGATGATTCATCGAAAGACTGGATCAAGATGGGCGATTTCTTCGCGCCATTTAACGATGCGCGCCACGGCCTCAAGTTTGAAAGTATGGAAAATCTGACCAACTATAAAAATGTGATGGTCACACAGGAGCAGAGCCAAAACCCAGCAACACCCGGAAAGATCGTGGCAGCAGGCGCTTTGACCATAGTCAAACCTCCGGTCCCACTCAAAAAACCAACGCAACCACCAGCAAGCAAAGCTACGCTGTAAACGTTGGCATGGAGAGGATCATGGCGACCGCAACGAATGCGATGAGTGCCACGTGCGCTAAGACGAGCGGCACAGAAATACTGTTTCTTAACTTTCTCACGTAATTCATGCTGAGTGGGAAATAATAGAAAGCAAGTGATTGTAAATTGAGACAAATAAGTGTCTAGTATCTGTTGTACAACTTGATTGTTCATAAATAAGTATCAAAATGTATAATTGTGGCTTTTACTTACCATTAAACACGCCTTGAATGACAAGATTACATGACTTGCTATATTTGTAATATTGTATAATAATGCTATTTAACCACACTAATTTACAAAATAAAGGGAGCAGGCATTCTGACTGCGGTACCATAAAATTTACAGATCCGCTGTGCCACGGAGGGCTACTGCTGAAGTGTAGAAATTGATTGATTGTTTAGGTAATCATTTTGAATATGATTTTTCTATCGGGGCGTAGCTCAGTTGGTAGAGCGCCACTGTGCACCGGGGAGGCCGCTGGTTCAAGCTTGTCGTGAGCACACGAAGGATCCAGTCGCTCCGACCAAGTTACGGTATTAGCCATTTCTGTTATTCAATGAAACAATGATAAATCCCTCCAATGTCTTGCGACTCTGGAGGGATGGTTGTGGCTACTTCAACTAAATGAAGCAATATTACGACCCATTTGCGACAACTTTTTTAGCCTTCTTAGGCTTCGCAGAATGAAAAAACGTGTTCTTCAGAGATTCTGGTGGCATTCGCTCTCTTGCCTTTCGACCTTCGTCGTAGGCGCGCTTTGCGAGGCCAGTAAGTTCGGTGACTTTGACCTGGAAAACATCGCTCGCAAGTTTTCGCTGATCATTCCATCCAGCAGCGAACGAATCGCCGATGAATAGAACGTCACCGACTGATTCATCGGGACCAACTGGAATCGAACCGATCTCGATTCCAGCGAAGTTTCCGATTCTATCGCGACTCTCGATAGTCATCACTCGACTTGATCCGGGCAAATAATAAAAAATGAACTCTGTAGGAGCGAGCGCATCACTTATCATTAGCATTCTCCTAAAAACGGTTTAGTGGATCGTAACTTATAGCATTATAGATTTAATTTGAATTATGTCAATTAATTTGACTAGTAAGAATATGTTAAAGCATATGTCCCATAGACATAAACCCATCGCAATTTTTGCAGTGGATCTCTATAGTAGATATCTCAACCATTTTGTCCTTACCTTTATATAATGCCCGGAACATCAAACCCTAAACGCAAACTATCACTTGGAACTATCTTCTTCACAGTCTTTTTAGATCTCGTGGGTCTTGGCATTGTCATACCAATTTTTGCGCCGTTATTCCTCAATCACTCCAGCACAATTTTGCCCGCAGCAACACCGGACAACATTCGTTCGATCATTCTGGGAATACTTTTGGCTTCGTATCCGCTGGCCCAGTTTTTCGGCGCGCCACTGCTTGGCGGCTGGTCGGACAGAGTAGGGCGTAAAAAGGCGCTTGTCGTGTCGCTTATCGGAACAGTGATTGGCTACGTGATATTTGCGATGGGAATCGTAATGGGAAATATCTATCTGCTGTTTGCCGGACGTATTATGGATGGTTTTACCGGTGGCAATATCTCGATTGCGATGTCGGCGATTGCCGATCAAAGCGATGAAACATCCAGAGCACGCAACTTCGGGCTTGTTGGTATGGCATTTGGCCTTGGCTTTATTTTGGGTCCATTTATCGGCGGCAAACTGGCAGATCCGACTATTGTGAGCTGGTTTAACGACGCGACACCATTCTGGTTTGCAGCAATACTTAGTACCATCAATATTTTGATGGTCATCTGGCGATTCCGAGAAACACTGCATACCTCTGTGCGACGCGAAATGAGCTTGCTCACAGGCTTTCACAATATCGCCAAAGCATTCACAATTCCGAATTTGCGCACGATGTTCATCGTCGTATTTTTCCTCACACTTGGATTTAACTTCTTCACACAATTTTTTCAGGTATTTCTGTACGATAAATTCAGCTTCACGCAGTCGAATATCGGTGACATCTTTGCCTATGCTGGTATTTGGATTGCTCTGGCTCAAGGAGTTATCATCCGGCCGCTTTCGCGCCGCTTTTCTCCCACGCAGATATTTTCGTATTCTGCGCTCATTTTAGGCATAGCTCTTCCTGTTCTACTTGTTCCAGACAAAGCAATATATCTGTACATGGTTTTGCCGTTCGTTGCCGTGGCCAATGGCTTAACCCAGCCGAATATGACAGCGATCATTTCGGGTTTGAGCAGTAAGGAATCGCAGGGTGAAGCACTTGGTATCAATCAATCGATTCAATCTCTTGGCCAAGCGATTCCGCCAATCATTGCAGGTTTTATTGTAGCTATCGACCGCAGCTTGCCGATCATGGTATCGGGTGCCTTCACGCTGCTGGCATGGTTCTTGTTTGTGACACTCTTTCGCAATAAGTCGCATACCACTTCGCTTTCTTTATAAAAGCTTCGCGGTATAAAAAAAGAAATTTGTCGAAGTCTAAAACATGGTTCATACTAGGTACCTATGAAAAAGCCACTTTGGTTTAAGGCAAAAACTTACGGCTGGGGTTGGACACCCGCTACCTGGCAAGGTTGGGTTCTCATCCTTATCTATGTGGCCTTTGTGATGGTTTCTTTCTTTGAAGTGGACAACAGAACAAAATCCGTCGACGCAACGCTCATCAACTGGATTGCCATGTGTCTGCTCGCCACCGTCACGCTCATTGCGATTTGTTACGCAACAGGTGAAAAGCCGAAGTGGAGATGGGGCAAAAAATAGGACTCAGAGGAAACAAAAGACTCAAAGGATCGTTCCTTATAGATAACCTGACAATTGGTTATATTAAGAGTGGATCAGAAACTTTATCACTTCTTTTATGGCGCGTCTTTGTTATTGGCTATAGACTTTGGATATATCTAAATTCCTCTGAGTCCTTTGCTTCCTTTGAGTCTTTTGAGTCCTTCTTATGACCACCCTCACCCCAAACTCACCGGCACCGGCATTCGAAGCAGTCGATCAACATGGCGCAAAACATTCGCTGGCCGATTATACTGGCAAATGGGTACTGCTCTATTTTTACCCGAAAGATGACACACCTGGCTGCACTATAGAAGCCTGTGGTTTTCGCGATAATTTTTCAGTATTACAAAAAGAAATTGATGTGATTGGCGTGAGTGCCGACAGCGCAGAAAGTCATCAGGAGTTCATCAAAAAATATGACCTTCCTTTTACACTCCTTGCCGATACGGACAAAAAAGTGATTGCTGCATACGAGGCAACCAACGAAGGTTTTGGAAAACGTGTTTCGTTTATCATTGATCCAGTGGGCAATATACGAAAAATCTATACGAATATCGAGGCTACCACGCATGCCGGAGATATTTTGAAGGATCTTCACGAACTGAAAAATGCCTAAAATTCCTCCGTGCTTCCATCATCATTTTTTGAGCGCGATGCTCTGATAGTCGCAAGCGAACTGATCGGAACATGGTTCGTGCAAAAAGCGCCGGAAGAACAAGTCAATGCAGTTTAGGTTGAAAATTAATCAACAAATCAGCAGCGCCCCTTCGCGGGCGCGATAACTTATAGAATCTGCCAGCGTCCCTCATCAGCCTACGCTCTCAAGGAGCTACGGCCGACAAGCCCAGCCGCTCTAAGGAACATTTGGGCCTCAAGCACGAAGAGGGTAAATGTCCTGAAAATTTTCTATGGAATTATTACGTAATTCGTACTTCGTCATTCGTGATTCGTTCAGGCTTGTGCTATACTTCGAACTCATTCTTTCCTTCTCCTCTTTATGAAGAAATCTGCATGGCTTATTGTCCTGGGTGTCGTCGTTGTTCTCGGTCTTTGGCTTGTGAGTAGCTATAACGGTTTCATTGCCGCCAAAGCGAATGTCGATGGTCAGTGGGCGCAAGTCGAAACACAGTATCAGCGTCGCTTCGATCTTATTCCAAACCTCGTTGCCACAACCAAAGGCAATGCGCGATTTGAACAGGAAACGTTTACCGAAATTGCGCAGGCACGCAGCGGTTGGGCTCAGGCGAAAAATGTCGGAGACAGAGGTCAGCAGATTGATGCAGCGCAGGAATTCGATGCTGCATTTACGCCAGCTTTAAGCCGTATCATGCTCACAGTCGAAGCGTATCCAGAGCTCAAAGCAAACGCATCATTTGCCAGCTTGATGACAGAAATTACCGGTACCGAAAACCGCATTTCGGTTGCGCGCAAGGATTACAACGAAAGCGTCAAAGGCTACAACGTAAAAGTGCAGTCGTTCCCCGGCGCGCTCTTTGCCCGTCTGTTTGGGTTTAACGCAGAGGACTTCTTCCAGTCGACTCCCGGTTCCGAAACGGCACCGACAGTTGATTTTGAACAATAATCTTTTCGCTCATGTGCCAGCATCACTCGGGCTTCATCGGCCGATATATGGGGGCAATAGTTCTGGCATTACTGCTGGGACTTTCCTCGCTACCCACAGCCCAAGCCGAATTTACCGTTCCACCAAATGACGGATTTGTGACGGACGATGTCAATCTGCTCAAGCCCGATCAAAAAGCGCAGCTAGCCGCCGAATTGGAACGTTACAAAGCTGAAACAAGTAATGAAATTGCCGTACTGATCATCAATTCTCTCAATGATGAAATCTTAGAAGATGCAGCGCTTAAGACGCTGCGAACATGGGGAATTGGAGATGAAAAAAAGGATAATGGCATTCTGATACTCGTGGTCTATGCCGATCGCAAGATTCGTATAGAAGTAGGGTACGGACTAGAGGGAGCTGTCACCGATTCGACGGCAGTCGGCATTGCCGAAAAAGACATGCAGCAGAATTTTCGTGACGGCAAATATTACGAAGGCATACGCCAGGCAGTCGATTCGCTCGAGAAGCATATCGGTGGTGAGTACACCGCCGACCGCTACGATACACAAGAATCATTTTCTCTCTCACCGTCACTTTTCTTCTTTGGCTTCATACTCCTTCAGTGGCTGATTGTGGTGATGAGCCGGACAAAATCGTGGTGGCTTGGCGGAGTATTCGGGGGAATTGCGGGTATCGCGTTATCTGTTTTATTTCAGTTATTCTTTACGATTCCCATTTTCGTTATTTTGGGATTGGTCTTAGATTTCCTCATTTCCAAGAATTATCACAAACGTGGCCCAACAAGCTGGTGGGCAGGTGGCGGCTGGGGTCCGGGCGGAGGCGGATGGGGAGGAAGTGGAGGAGGTGGCGGGGGATTCAGTGGTTTTAGTGGCGGCTCTGGTGGCGGAGGCGGAGGCAGCAGCAGCTGGTAAAATACTTCGGTTTTTGATAGGAAATACCGCCGTTGTTCGTACAATAGATCCATGATTATCCTTCCTGTTCTTCTAGCTGCAACTATTGGTTCAAGCCCAGCGCTTACAACCAAATCACCAACAACTCTGACAATCAGCAGCCAGTCCACTGCACCCGCTTCTCTTCCTCGAGGCGCTTCTCGGGTGCCCATGCTTACTCTGTCATTTCAAGCATCGTGTGGCGCCGGCAACACTCAGGTCGCATCGCTCACGCTCACGCATACCGGTCTTGGCAATGCGCAGGATATTCGCAGTGTGTATGCGTTAAATGGTTACCAACGAATAACGCGTAGCGGGCATTTTAATCAGATCGGTAAAACAACCATCAGATTCATGAAGCCACTCACTGTTGCTGCATGCACCAAGCAGTCCATTGTCATTGCTGCCGATTTTGATGCCGATGCCGAAAGCGGCGGGGAGCATGGCGTGAGTATCCAGACTAAAAATGATGTGCAGACAACTGCGAGCGAGATAACGCTTGTTACAGAGACAGAGGAAAGTACCGTAGCCAATGTTGCCGGCGGCACTACTGGAAAAATAACAGTCACTTATCTGCCTCTGCGCGGAAATTTGCGCTATGGCGCAACACAAGCATTGGCCCGTTTGCAACTTACGGCAAGCGGCACGAGTGATTCGCTACTCAAAAGTATTACACTGACCAACGACGGAACCGCGCGCGATAGCAATTTTAGCGACCTGCGTATGGAAACATCTGCTGGCGAAACTATCAGTAATATTGCGGGGCATTTGGATGGCAAGACCGTGCATCTTACCTTTACGCCCAACTATATTTTACGACGCGGAGACGTAAAAACCATCGTTCTCAAAGGCCGAGTAACAGGCTCTGCACTACGCACCGTACAGTTTCTTCTGCAAGAGGAATCGGATCTAGAAACAGCCGATATCCGCCTGCGCTAACAGCACTCCTGTTTATTATTTTTGACAAGTTGCGTATCCTCTGTCTATGCGACTCTTCGTTTTCGCTTCGGCTTTCGTCACTTTTACATTGTGCAGCTGCTCAGCGATAGGCACGAAGCAAGCGGCTGTACCGCAAGATGTTCTGGCTAGGTCCGTTCATGCAAATGCCCAAATAGAAAACGTACGTATGCAGGTGAATCTCCAATATGAACTCACAGGTCAAACGCAAGAGAAGGGACAGCTGCAATTTGCCGCCAATACGGCGTCGTGGTTTCAGTCCCTGTCTGGAAGCGGAAGTATGTCGAGGCGTGTGCAGAAATCAAATGGTCTAAGTACGATCGCCGCAACTATGGATATTGCCATGGAAACGCCGGCATTGTGGTATGTGCGCTACAACACCGCGAGTTTTGATCTGGCCAATGACGCACTCAATGCCACCCCTTTCTTGCGCACATGGTGGAAAATGACCGATGCCGACACTAACAGTGCAGAGCAAGAAACATTCGTACAAACACCCGATCCGACTATCATCACCGCTATTTTGGAATCGGTTGTCGTTGATCGCGATGACGGAATCGTGACTGAGGGGAATGAAAAGCTTTACCATTATTATGTGCATATTGATGCCGCTGCCCTCGGGGAAACTGCGGCCAGTTTGCCACAAGCGCCTATGGGAGAAGTATGGATCGATGCAGAGACGTTTTTGCTCAAACGCGCTATCTGGTCGCTTGCCGACATCCCTACAAAAACCGGTCACATAAGTACAAGCATGGATATTCGCCTGTCGCATCAAAACGAACAACTGCCTTTACTGCTGCCAATAGAGTCTCGCAACGCAACAAGCGAAGTGTGGCGTATGTTTCACACCATTTTGCCATCTGCGCTACTTCCTGAGTGAGCCAAAAAACGACATACTGAGGAGGTATCTGCTCTATGTCTCCCGACCAAAAGTTCATTCCATCCCTAGATGGAATTCTGCCACCGGCGCCAGAGCCGCTTCCTGAGCCAGCAAAAAGCCCAGAGTCGCAGCAGCCAACTCCTCAAAAGAAAAAACCGATTCTCTCCGGTTCTGTTTTTCTATTCATCGGATTGGCAATTGCATACATTCTGCCGGCACTTTTTCTTGTGGCGATCTTTCCGACTCCCGACGCCAGCCTGGCAAATGTAAAAATTGCCGGCATCGTGTTCTACGGCCTTGGAGCGATGGTGTGGCTAGGCATCGGCTTCATTGCTTTTCTGCGTATCGCGAACTTCAAAGATAAACCGCGCATGCAGACGAATGCCATGTTGCGCCTTTTCCTTATAGAATTGCCGCTCATTGTTATCAGCGCTGGTACAGTGTTTCTGATCAGCCAGGAACCGGCTTTACGCTTGGATATTGTGTCCCCGGAAGAAAAAGATTTAGTCGCGCCGATTACGGTAACGTTTGGCACCACCTCGGCCTCCGCCATTTTGAAGCAACAGAAATTAACACCGCTTAAATACCAATGGGATTTTAATAATGACGGCATTATTGATCAGGATAACTTTGATTCGCAGGCGACTTTTTTCTACCGACTCAAGGGTGACTACGTTCCGTCGGTGCGCGTAACGATGACGAGTGGGGTGGTGAAGAAAATTTCGCTGCGACTGACAATCAAAAAAGACAGCTTCGCTGTCGAACCGTCACCGGTGATTATCGATGAACCGGTGAATTTCAGCGTCGCTCACCTGTTTGTTAAAAAGGAAGATTTAAAAAACGCGCAGTGGGATCTCGATGGCGACGGCAATACCGATGCAACCGGCACCGCACTCGAGACAAGTTTTACATATCGTCGCTTAGGAACGGTTTCACCAACCGTCACGTTATCACTCGCGAATCAGACACAACTCAAACTCTCGCGCACGTTCAGTGTTGTCGATGCACCAAAGCCACCGTTTCCGGTCACACTCGAAAGTAACCCGACAACGCTGCTTGGCCCGCCGCCATTTCCTGTCATGTTCACGATCAAAACCGATGAGCCGATTGCCAATTTCAGCTGGACGTTTGGCGACAATAAAAACGGAGAAGGAAAAGTAGTCGAGCATGTGTATCGCGAAGTCGGCAATTATACGGCTACGGCATTTATCCGCTCCCAGAGCGGAACAGTTGCCAAGCTCACCAAACTCGTGCGTGTGACCACACCGCTTTCCATAAACGATCTGACATTCGAAGGCAAGCCGACGGTGCAAGGCGATACCATTACCGGCGAAGTACCGCTCACACTGGATTTAACGCCTGCCACTTCTCAGCCACTCATCAGTTTCCAATGGGACGCGCCCGATGCAAGCGAGGTAATTTCGAGTGACACCCGTCTCCAAGCAATCTATCGCAAAGAAGGCAAATATAAAATTGAGCTGATCGCGCACGACACCGACTACAAAGTGCTGCGCAAAGTGATTACAGTAAACGTACAACCAGCCTCGTCGGTTGTGTCGTTCTCCATGGATCCGCTTACACCCGAAGCGCCGGCATCGGTAAAATTCGATGCATCGGATACCTTTATCCGGCCGGGGGAAGATGTAACGGGATTCGTGTGGGATTTCGGCGATGGGAACAGCGGCAACAATTTCTCGGGTTCGCGCATCGAACATTTTTACGATAAGCCCGGCACCTACAATATTTCGCTCACGGTACAAACAACATCGGGCAATACCTACAATGCCCGCAAAACACTGATTGTCCGCGCACCACTCAAACGCGCCTGTTTTGTGCCAAGCCGCACGACAGGCAAGGCGCCACTTTCTGTTCGCTTTGATACAACCTGCACAACCGGTGCCTTCAATTCATGGCTGTGGGACTTCGGTGACAATTCTCAGAGCGATCTGCAAAATCCTGAGCCACACGTATTTAAGGATCCGGGCGAGTATGTGGTACTATTCTCTGCGACCACAAAAGACGGAACGAAAGACACGTTTAGATCCGTCATTTCCGTTTCTCCATAAGACCAATGAAAAAGCCTGCTATCGTGAAAGTCGTTGCTTTACTCGGCGTTATCGCCATCTTACTCGGTGCGTTGCTGCCAACTTTGAGTGCAGTACCGATGTAAGCGTAAACTCCCAATTTCCAAGTACCAACTCCCAATGAAACTTATGGGAGAAATGAATGATTTCTCATTAACTCAACACCTGCTCCACATTTTCAGTCGCTTTGGTCGTAAATGGATGATCAGCCAGTTCTGGTTTTTCCTGCAGTAAAAAGTATCCAGCCGCCGCAATCATCGCGGCATTGTCGGTACTATACATTCCTAGTGTCGGAAATCGCACAACCAGAGATTCTTGAGATGCAAGTCGCGATACTTCGGTGCGTAATTTCGTATTGGCCGATACACCGCCGACAACATGCAATTCTCGAATGTCGGAATATCGCTCAAGTACAACCGCAATCTTCGCAAGCAAATGCCGACAGATCGCCGACTGATAACTCGCTGCGATCGACGCTTTTATGCCTAACTGATTGATATCAATTCCCTCCTTTTGTAAGTCTCGCAACAGATATTTAAGCGATGTCTTGAGTCCCGAAAAACTGAAATCAGCAGTGTCTTCTTTGGATAGCGGCGAGGGAAAATCGTACGCATCTTCTGCGCCACTTTCGGCCAATTTGGCCAGTGCTGGCCCACCAGGGTAGGGGAGACCGAGTAGTGTTGCGCCTTTGTCGAATGCTTCGCCGGCAGCATCGTCGCGCGTAGTACCTACACGCTGACCGTTCGTATGACTCGTGCGATACCACAAATCGGTGTGACCACCAGACACCGATAGTGTAAGAATCGGAAATTGCGGCTCTGATTCCAACTCAGTTGATTGCGTGAGCCAGGTTGAACTCAAGTGTCCCAGCGTGTGGTGTACGCCAATGAGCGGCTTTTGCCACACTGCTGCCAATGCTCTGGCCGTTGTTGTGCCAACCAGGAGTGATCCGAGTAATCCCGGCCCGCGGGTGACAACAATTGCATCAATAGCTGATGATTCTGTCTTGGCATCGGTAAGTGCTTTCTGCAAACACGCAGTCATGCATTCCACCTGTCTGCGAGCCGCGTATTCAGGCACGACACCACCGGTTTTCTGAAAATCGGCAAGTGAGCTAGCAATCGCACAGCTCAAAACTGTACGTCCATTTTCGACGATCGCAACCGATGTTTCATCGCACGATGTTTCAATACCAAGAATTCGCATACGAGAAAGATATCGAAGTGCCAGAAAGGGTGATAGCATAGCAATCAATCTGATGTTTTGATACTACACTTATCTCAGACATATCCATGATTCATCTTTTCCCAGAACGCGCCATCGCCCTTACTATCGGCACATTTTCCATTCACTGGTACGGCATTATGTATTTGCTCGGGTTTTTGATCGGTGCGTGGCTGCTCAAAAAACTTCAACACTATCGCCATCTTTCCCTGAGCGACGATGAGCAAAGCTCACTTGTCGTACATATCATTTTGGGCGTCCTGATCGGCGGCAGACTTGGGTATGTTTTGCTCTATGAACCTCTAACGTATCTAAAAAATCCACTCGAAATACTGGCGGTGTGGCACGGTGGCATGGCTTCGCACGGCGGATTTATCGGTGTTGGATTGGCACTCGTGATGTTCTGTACCAAGAAAAAAATCAGTATCTGGAAAGTTCTCGATGTGATTGTCGTTCCCGTTGCAATCGGCCTCGCACTCGGTCGATTGGGGAATTTTATCAATGGCGAATTGTACGGAACGGTGACCACACAACCGTGGGGCATGCAGTTTCCAAGCGTTGTCGGCGTGCGTCATCCAACGCAGATCTATGCCATTTTTAAGGATCTCACGATTGCGATCACTTGTTATTATCATTTGAAATTGACAGCGAAAAAACACACGGCAGGTTTTACCACTGCACTATTTTTGACGATGTACGGCTGTCTGCGATTTATCGTCGAAATCTTTCGCGAGCAACCGTTTGGATTTTTTACAGTCGGCCCAATTTCTCTGAGTTATGGTCAGATGTATACATTGCCGATTATCTTGATTGGAATTGGGTTATGGATCTACAGAAAGCGAAGTACGAATCACGAATTATGAATTACGACTACTAGGGAGCGGGTTGCTCCCCGCGGTTTTCAATCAAACAGCAATCGCGTGGCGTCCCGTCTGCGGGAAATATTGATTGAATTATCCTTAATTCTTACTTCTATCTTCTTGATTCTCACTTCGTAATTCGTCTGTCACAATCTTCACTTCATCCCACGGAATCTGGCCGTTTTTTGTCATCATGGTGATGTCGCCGCCCTTGCCGCTAAACAATATTATGTCACCGAATTTAGCCTGAGACAGAAGAAAGCGAATCGCTTCCAAGCGATCGGAAATACGGACGCACGCTTTGGCATTCGATGAATGATAATTTTTGGCCCCCACAATAATCGGCTGATTTTTTACGCCCGAGAGAACTTCATCGATAATTTTTTCCGGATCTTCGGTATACGGATCTTCGTTGCTGACAACCATAATATCGGCAAGCTCACTGCAGATTTTCCCCACGAGTGGGCGTTTCTCGGGCATGCGATCTCCACAGCTTCCCGTGAGAACAAGCAAGCGGCCACCAGGTGTGAGTGCCGCCCGCAGCGACGTAAGAGTTCGCTCGTAGGCGATAGGTGTGACAGTAAAATCAACATACACAGAAAACGGCTGACCAACATCAATTTGCTGCATACGACCTGGCGCACCGGCAAACGAAGCGAGTGCCTTGATACTCACTGCTGGATCGACGCCGACAGCCTGCGCGCAGGCAATGGCACACAGAGCGTTGTACAGATTGAAGACACCGGGAATCGGCAGAACGAGTGAATACTGCTTGCCATCAATCGTTGCAGTTGCGGTAGTGGATGACGTGCCAGCGATAATCGAAGTTAGTTGTGACGTAGGAGAAAAGATGATGGTCTTGCTGGAAGGAATATTCGCATACGGCGCAAACGTCTGATCATCCCCATTGAGCACTTTCGTCCCTCTTCCGCGCAAGCGATGGAAGAGCATTGCCTTGGCAAGGATATATTCCGACATCGTGCCGTGATAATCCAAATGCTCCAGCGAGATGTTGGTAATAGCCGCAACCTCGGGCGTAATCCCATTGAATCGTCCTTGCATGAGGCCATGCGACGAAACTTCCAGCACGGCAAATTCACAGTGCTCAGTAATCAAACGATTTAAAAATGATTGCATATGATCTGCCGTGAGCGATGTTTTCTGCGTCGCATTCGGTTCGCGCTTGTTGCCGATCTGCAAAAAAGCCGTAGATGCGGCGCCCACTTTCAAACCAGCTGCTGCCAAAATATGCGTCGTCATGGCAACCGTCGATGTTTTACCGTCGGTGCCGGTAATAGCAATCACACGCAATTTCGAAGCCGGATACTTGGCCTTCAAAGCCGCAAGCGATCCCTTGGCCCGGTGATAGCCGAGTCGGATCGGATGCGTGTTGGGAATGAGTGCATTAAGAATCTTTTTCATACACTGCCCAGAATAGCACGAGTCTGGCTGATGTCCTGAGCAATTGCCGCCTTTAACTCCTCTGGACCGGGAAAATTTTGCACATCACGCAGCCTGGCGATCACTTGTACTTGGATGGACTTTGGCGCAGTGGCGACAGTCGTATCGAGCAAATGCACTTCGAACGACACGCTGTCTTGGAATACCGGCCGCGGTCCGTAGTGTGTGGCCGATTGCAACCATGTTTTGCCGCTATCGAGTGACACAAGACAGGCATACACACCGTGTTGCAGAGAGCTTGGAACAGTGTGCAAATCCAGATTGATGGTCGGCACATTCAGCTTTTTCCCGCGACCAGCACCTGCAACAGGCGAGGAGGTAAAACGAATCGGAGGAGAGTAGGGGATTGGAAGTTCCATATTATTTTTTCAGATGAAAATACCCTAAGGCGACGGATGTTTTTGGCAGAATGCGCAGACAGACTTTCCCCAAATACTCGCCCGGCTTTACTTCCACAATTTCATCCACAACACCGCGTACCCACCAAGGATTGTCGCGCGACGAATAATCGATGCGCAACACTTCTTTGGTCGGATCCACAACGCTTTTGGTCACGTAAGTTTTAAACGGATATTTCTGCATGGAGCCCGATGCATCGGAGAACTCATTGATACCGGTTTCGGTAATGCCCGAAAAACTCTTGCCTTTCCACGACAATTTCCAGCCATCGACTGTACCAGCGTAAAAGCCGTCGGGTAGTGGTGATGGCACCGTCGCCATCAGAAAACTGCGCTGCAAATCACTATTTTGTATTTTCCAATGACGGACAAAAATAAACAGCGCCAACGAAAAGACCGTAATGACGACAAGAGACAAAAGAATAAGTAAAGCTGTTTTCATCGCAAAAAAGGCGTAAAGGACACCGACAGAGTACCATAGAGGAAGACAAACTGCATTCAGCCGAAACAGCAGCTGCTATTTATCCATCAGCAGAAGTATGCAAAAATCCTGTCCATGCATATTCTGATAACGGGTGGAGCGGGCTTTTTTGGGGATATCTTGAAAAAGGCGCTGATCGAAAACGGTCATACGTGCGTGAGCATTGATCTGCAGCCCGATTCCTACACACATCCGAAGCTGCAAACAATGCAGGCAGATATCCGTGATACTGCACTAATGGATAAAGTATTTTCCGCTCATTCATTCGACGCCGTATTTCATTGTGCGGCGATTTTGGCGCATGTGGGCGCCAAAAAGGATTTTCTCTGGAGCTGCAATGTGGACGGCACGCAGGTAATTGCCGACTGCTGCGCTCGATACAGTTGCAAAATTATCTTCCTGTCGACAAATTGCCTGTGGGCGACAGCGTTCAATCGACCAGTCACCGAAGACGATATTCCAGCCCCTGTCGAGCTCTACGGCAAATCCAAATTGGCCTCCGAGAATATTCTCTTGTCCTATGCGGATCGTATCCCTGTCATTATTTTTCGCTGCCCGACGATTGTCGATGAAGGGCGATTGGGGCTTTTGAGCATTCTATTTGAGTTCATTCACGAAGGCCGGAAAGTATGGCTGATAGGTGGTGGCAAAAACAGGTATCAATTTATCTACGCGCAGGATTTGGCAGCCGCCTGTCTGCGCGCGCTGAATTATAATCAGTCTGATATTTTCAATATCGGCTCCGACAATGTGCGCTCGTTTCAGGAAATTTATAGCTCTGTGATTGCAAAGGCCGGTACCGCTGCCAAAACCGTCGCCGTCCCCAAGGCGCCTACACTTCTGGCAATGCGCATTGCCCATACGCTAAAACTGTCTCCGCTTGGTCCATACCAATATAAGATGATAGCAAGCGACTTTGTTTTCCATACCGGCAAAATCAAGCAAAAATTAGGCTGGATGCCCACTCTTACCAACGAACAAATGCTCTGGAAAGCCTACCAGTACTACAACACACATCGTGAAACTCTCGGCAAGCGAACGAATGTGTCTGCTCATAAGCAGCCGGCAAAGATGGGGATTATCCGCATTCTAAAATGGCTTTCATAAATCTCATGTCGAAAAAACATGCGTCTTCCCAGGCAGCGGTAGAATCCGAATGGATCCCAATTGAAAAAATCCTGTGCCTGTGTTTTGTCCTCGCAAAGTGTCTGCTGCTCTGGAAAATGTGGAATCAAGCGGTTGGCTTCGACTGGAAACCGCACATCGATATGATTTCGACCATTCGATTCACGACGTTCAACACAGATATTTTCGCGACGTTTTACAGTTATCATCCGCCGTTTGCGTTTTTTATCGCGCGGCTGTTTTTTCTGATGGGCACACCGATTATTGGTAGCGTCCAACTGACATCTGCACTAGCCATCTTCATCAGCTTCTTTTTTCTCCGCGCAACACTTCGACTGCTCAAGCTTCTCACCAAGCCCGAAGGAATTGCTTTTCTTTACATTGTCTACGCGCTTCCCCTTAACATTTTTCTGTCGTACAGCGTGAATATGGATAGCGTTATTTTCGCTTGTACTAGCGGTGTTCTGTATTACTCAATACAGATGCTGATGCTCAAGAAAAACGCATCGTTTGCACATCAGCTGCTTACCATCGTTCTCACTGCCGTATTTGTCGCCGCCGGACTCCTCACCAAATTTACCGGCATTTTGCTTCTACCCATTCCACTCTTCGTATTTTTCTTCCTCTCAAAACGTATTCCTTATAGCCAATTATGGCTGCCCATTTGCAGTATCGTCATAGCATTAATATTTGTCTTTCCGTACTACTCGCTGCGGTATTACAAAACTCAAGGCGTGTGGCTGCCAAGCAATACTAATCATTTTGATGCGATTTCCCAAAAGCAAGCGCGCGCGCAGCGAGACAGTGATCGGATTGTATTTGTTACAAATCTCTTTGGGCCTACTACTGTTCATAAGAAAGGAATACAATTTCGTGACCTGACTACTGCGCGTCTTGCCGATACTTGGAAAGATGTCTGGATCATGGATCAGTGGCTAATTGATGGCAGTAAAATCATCGTTCCGCTACGCGCTCGAATAATCGGTACTGTATACCTCACTCTTATGCCTTTCCTTTTACTGGGTGGATTTGCGATGCATTTGTGGCAATTGCGTAAGAAGAACAAGAATGATGTATGGCAACGCTTCGGTTTGCTTTTGCTATCGTATTCCGCACTGCTCATTCTTGCACTTATTTTCTACATCTACAAAAATCCATGGGCTGGTTCGCTGGCGAACAAAGCCATTTACATCGCGCCGGCAACTCTTGGCATTGGCTACTTACTTGCTGAGTACACACGCACAAAAAAATCAACACATATGTCCCAAATACTTCTCTTTGGCTTACTCGTGTGCATGATGATCATGAGTCATTTGATTCCGGTGTATTAAGTAAAACAGTAATTATTGATCGGTAAGATAATGAGTGATTTGCTTTTTTAAGTATCGCCATCCAGATCCACTCTTTAAAAATTTCTCTCGACCAAGTGCATCGAGCTTATGAACATAGACTTCGCAATAGATCATTTTCTAGAAGATAGACGAAATACATATCTTTATTCTAGCAAGATCAGAAAAACGAACGAATCGATTGAAGACACAAGCCACGTGGCCGCTTTAGCGGCTTTACGTGGCGGAGAGGGAGGGATTCGAACCCTCGAACCCCTTACAGGGTTAACAGTTTTCAAGACTGTCGCCATCGACCACTCGGCCACCTCTCCAGCGAGGCTAGGATACGACATTTTTGCTTTCGATGCACGTGTAAGTTTTTATATAACCGACGGAATGATATTTGCGCATGCAATCAGTTATTCCTGTATGACCACACGAGCAATCGAGCGAGCCTCTGCTTCGGTAGCGGTCGTGCTATAAATGAGAACAAAATCAGTCATAATCCTGAAAATTCTACGCTATACTCGCGGCCATGAATACTTCCGTTTCCCACCCATCAAAAATGCAAGTTACAGGATTAGACGCCGCAACAGTCGCACAAAAGCGCCTTGAATTCGGCTTCAACGAACTGCCACACAAACGCTCCTCGGCGTTCTTGCAGTTTCTCTCTCAATTTAACAATATCCTCATTTACATCCTACTCGGTGCAGTTGCAATTTCCATTGTCGTACCCCTCATTGCCGAAGGTCATGTGAATCAAAGTGAACTGACGAATGCGATAGTGATTCTGGCAATCGTGATCCTCAACGCCTGTCTCGGCTTCTTTCAGGAACGTCGAGCCGAACATTCCATTGCTCTTCTACAAAAACTTACAGCTCCGCAAGCAAAAGTCCGCCGTGATGGCAAGACACAAATGATTCCATCACGCGAACTACTCCCTGGTGATCTGCTCATTATAGAAGCAGGGGACAAAATCGGAGCCGATGGCGATATCGTTAGCATGTCTTCTTTTGCGGTGGATGAGTCGAGTTTGACAGGCGAATCAATGCCCAGCCAAAAGGACTTAAAAGGGAAAGAGGATTCGCAAAAGCAGATCTTTGCGGCAACCACTGTCGTACGCGGATCGGCAGAAGCGGTGGTTCGTTCGATCGGTTTGCACACAGAAATCGGCAAACTCACAAAGCTCGTAATGGATACGAAGCCACCTAAAACTCCACTGCAGGTAAAGCTTTCGAACTTAAGCGGCAAGATCGGGCTCATCGTATTGGTCATTTGTATCCTGCTGATTGGTGTTGGGTATGTTCGCGGCATTTCGCTCATCAATCTTCTCTTTACGGCGATCAGCTTGGCGGTTGCCGCTGTGCCAGAAGGATTGCCGGCGATTGTGACCATCTGTCTCGCGCTCGGTGTACAACGCATGCTGAGTAAACACGCACTGGTACGCAGACTCGACGCCATCGAAACACTCGGCAACGTGACGATGATCTGCGCCGACAAAACCGGCACCATGACCGAAAACCACATGCGCGTGACAGATTTGTGGACAGTAGAGGAGCACGATAACGATATGCTGCTCACCATTGCCGCAGCGTGCAACAGAGCCGAACTTCCGGATATCGGCGACCCGACAGAAATCGCGCTTTTGGTTGCAGCAGAAGAGAAACAAGTCCCGCGTCTGCCTATTCACTTTGAAGATGTGCCGTTTACGTCGGAAGAAAAATATATGGCAACCAGCCACGCAAAAGACGAAGGAACAATCAAGTTTTACAAAGGTGCGCCAGAAGTGATTATGGGCATGACCAGCCACAAGGACATGGTAAAAATCAATAAAATTCACGAAGATTATGCCCTGCAGGGCAAGCGCGTTTTGGCGTGCGCTGTCCAGTATCCGGGCACCGACACACTCTCGTTTGTCGGACTCATCGCAATGATGGATCCTCCGCGAAAGGGCGTAAAAGAAGCAATTGCAACGGCCAAGCGCGCCGGCATTCGTACCGTAATGATCACCGGTGATAACAAGCTAACTGCCTTGAGCATTGCAAACATGATCGGCATCGAAACAAGTGGCGCGATAGAAGGAAAAGAAATGCTAAGCATGAGTAAGGATGAACTGCGTAAAAAGCTGAAAACCGTGTCTGTTTTTGCCCGTGTGTTACCCACACAGAAAGTCGATATTCTCGAAGCCCTACAAGCAGACGGTCACATTGTGGCCATGAGCGGCGATGGCGTAAACGATGCACCGGCACTCAAGCGCGCACACGTCGGTATTGCCATGGGCAAGCGCGGAACCGATATCGCCAGAGAGTCGGCAGCAATGGTCTTAACCGACGATAATTTTGCGACAATCGTCGATGCAGTTGCCGAAGGTCGTAAGATTTACGATAACATTCGCAAGTTCATTACGTTTCTTCTGCGTACCAACATCGGCGAAGTATTCATCATCAGCTTTGCCCTTGTGTTCGGTCTCCCTCTGCCCCTACTTCCGCTGCATATTCTTTGGATCAACTTAGTCACAGACAGCTTACCAGCACTCGCACTCGCCGCAGAGAAGGGTGGCAAGAATGTCATGAACAGACCGCCACGCCCGGTTGGAGAGCACATTCTGCACAACGAATTTTCTCTCACTGTTGTTGCGGGACTTCTGAATGCCGGCATGGTACTTATCTTGTTTGAATACCTGCTGGAAAACGAATACGGTTTGCCACTTGCTCAGACCGCTGCCATGACATCAACTATTCTGTTACAGATATTCTTTGCCTTCTCGACACGCGTTCGCCATACCGTCTTCGAACGATCACCCTTTGGCAATCCATGGCTCGTCGCAGCTGCTGTCGCAACGGTTCTCTTACAAGTTCTTCTCCTTGCCACTCCTCTAAGCAAATTCTTCTTCGTCGTCCCCCTGTCTATTAGTATGTGGGGAGTAGTAACTGCCAGCGCATTTGCCGCATTCACCTTATTTGAAATCGCCAAGTGGGTGAGGAATAAGACGTCGAAAGTTAAAGAGTGATAGCAGAGTCATTCATTTTATCGCTCTCCTATCACTGCACTTTTCCAGTATGAAAAATCTAAAACCTGCGTATAATCGCCCTACACGGAGAGGTGGCTGAGCTGGTCGAAAGCACCACACTGCTAACGTGGCAGGCTGTTAAAGGCCTCGAGGGTTCGAATCCCTCCCTCTCCGCCACGTAAAGCGCCTTCGGCGCCACGTGGCACAGCCAAAAGTATCAGGCAATTATAACATCACGCAGGCTTTACGTGGCTTGTATCTCCATTCGACTCACTATCGCTTGCTCATAGTCTGAATTATCTTTGATGATTATCATCATTTGCTATAGGCTTTAGTAATGCTTGGTCATAGTTGTTCTGCGTCCTTCAATTCATTGCGTATACATTCTTGGTCGAGGCTGCGAAGGCTTGTCGCCATTCTGTCATTATCATTTATTACGAGCTTTATTGGAATATCGGCTCTTTTTTTTGTGCTTAGGCTTATTCTCAATAGTCTGCTCGGTCATAATTATCGGCCAATTGCATATCTCTATCGTATGTTCATGTATCCGGACCAACATCCTTTACAGTACATTGCTATTATTTCATTCATATTTGCTCTTTTGAATGCAGTATGGATAGTTGCCGTACGAAAAAAATTTTCTCAAAAGATGAAGTGGCTGCAAATTACTTTCATTGCATTCCTCTCTGCACTTATCAGCTGTGTTCTTTGCGGAATGCTTTGGATTTATCATGATATGCAAGCTGGATACTTTCCATCACACGACGCGATGATTGCATATTTGAAATGGGGAGCTGTTCAAGGTTTCTTTCTAGGACCCTTAATAGTTGCCTTCTCTATTCCGATGAACCTTCTTTCATTTCTTATTATCTATAAGATTGCTAGCTTTACTCAACGCATATTTTCGACGTAAAAACTCCTCTCCTCCTCGCATCTTCTCATCCTCTCATCCTCTAGAACCCCCTCACCGCCAATATCGCATTCTTGTCCTGTATGTACTTAGCAAATTCACTATCCCACTTCTGTAGACCTTCGGTAATGATCACCGGCATATCGCCAGTCACTGCTACAGTTTTCTCTATAGCTTTTAGCACATCTCGATTGGTAAGAATGCAGCCCATGCTGGCATAGCGAGCATCGCGGTCGCGGCTGAGGACTGTATCAATGTAAAGCGTGCTATGGATCCCATACGCTGTGCGCTCACCTCTATCTGTAATGAGCCGGAAGAATGTTCCGTCTTTGTCGAACGTAACCGGATCACCATATTGCCTCTCTTTTTTATAGACATGGAAAAGACCCTCTGGAGAAGCGGCAAAATACGTGCGTCCAATGTAACGAACCACCTTACGCTGACCCGAACCAATAGTCATACCGACATATTCTCCGTTTGCATGCATCAGATAACCGATATTTTTCTGGGTATCAGCAACAAAGACATCGCCCTTCTGTGGCTGCCACTCGCTGAGCGATCGTTCAAAAAAATAGCCGGGTATGGAAAACGCGTTTTGCTCTAGTCCCTCAGCAAAAGCTGAGAGGGGAGTAAGCGCCAGCGCTATCAGTGCCACACTGATAAACCTTGGAATGGATAAAACCAAAGTACAGCATTGTACATTCATTGCTAGTTATGTCAAGACCTACAACACCCCAAACAGGCCGTTTTGCTCTTCCGTTAGAGCGGGGAGGGGGTATACAATAGTTCACATTCGGAAGTCTATACAGACAACCTTTATTTAGTACTCTATGAAAATAGGTGTTTTCAGCTACGACTTTGATCCGCCCATAGGCGGGCTTGGACGCAGTGTAAAAGCACTGTTTGACGCCATGAAACAACGGTATACAGATCACGAATTCCTCGTATTTTCACCAAGTTCAAATAGTGCGAAAAATGTACCGAAAATCGCCAGATTTTGGTGGAAAAAGAAGGGTGGTTGCCCCATGTTTTCATTGAGCCTCTATTTTGCCCTCTCTCGCCTCATTAAAAGGCACCAAATCGACATTATGCACGTCCATAGTGGCTCTGGAGGCGTTTTTGTCCTCCGCAAGCCTGCCTGCCGCTTGATTGTGACCTCGCACCATACGTACCGACAGGAAATGAATATCGTGTTTAAACCCAATACACCGCGTTATTGGTGGAAAGGACTGATGGCAAAACTTGAGCAAAGAACCTACATGCTCGCCGATAAGATCATTTGCGTATCAGATGACACCAAATTGGCTCTGGCTATGCTGTACGGCATCCCTGCTCATAAGTTGTGTGTCATCGAAAATAGCATCGATTTCGGGCCATTGGCACCGGATCAATCGGTGCAAAAAGACGGTAATACCATCACGTTTTTAGGTAGATTGGAGGAGCGTAAGGGTATTTGGACGCTGCTTAAGGCATTCGTCAAACTGGCACGCAAATACCCAAGGCTCAAACTGCGCTTAGCTGGTGAAAACCTCATCGGACAGAAATTAGAGCGTTTTGTACAGTGTAATGGATTACAGGATTCGGTCGTTTTTTTGGGAAAATTGTACGATCCGCTTTTTCGCAAGGAAATGAAGGCGGCTACCGTTGTCGTTATTCCGTCGCTCATAGAAGGTTTTGGCTTGGTTGCCGCCGAAACAATGGCGGTTGGAACGATAGTGGTCGCTAGTAACAGCGAAGGGCTGCGCAGTATTATTAAACACGGCAAAACAGGCTTGCTGTTTAAAACGAACGACGCAGATCATTGTGCCGCAACCATCGAACAGGCGCTACTTCGATCCGACGAACGCGCGATCATTGAGCGCCAGGCTATGAAAGAAGCGCGTGAGCGGTTTACGATCGAACGCCAAGCGCAGCAGACGATGGAGTGCTATGAACAATTTATGATTCGGGGATTGGAATAAGGATTTTACCTCTATGGAGCTGAAACATTCTTTTGCATAGTTTCGATATATCTCGCTACTTCCTGCCATCTCTTAAGTTCATTTTCGCGCATAAATGGTGGTACGTGCATCATCTTGATGGCAAATTGACGTGATGCTGATGCGCCTTGGACAGGAACAGTATATGCACCAAGTGAATCCGGACTCTTCTTTTGCTGTTTTGCAGCTTGTAGAGCAAAACCTGGTGTTGTCATTGTTAGATCTGCGGTACCAGTCACTATGTTAGTACGCAGCGTCGGATCAATCTCTCGGCCCTTCATCAGTCCCCAAATAACATCACGAATGACTAAATTCTTGCGCTTAGCTTGTTCGGGATCCATTTGAGGACGAAACCCAGTTGTGCTTTTAACTGCATCATTAAACGCAGGAATATGCTTGTTATTTGTTCGTACCACCGCTTTAAATTGCTCTAAAACTCCATCGATTAGATAACCAACAATAACCTGAACAGCATGCAAAGCTGATTGATTGATGGCAACAGGTGCTATCAATTTTACGTGCAGCTGAGGCTTGTTGCCTCTGTTCCCGGATTGTTCTGCAATACCATTACGCAACAATTCTGCTGCAGTAGCAGCTGCAAAACTAGCACCCATCGACGTGCCATACACCTCAATATCTTTTCGACGAGCTCCTTCGAATGCAGCATCTTGCTTCAACTGTTCTTCAATAAATGCAGCATATAATTTCCCATACGCGCCAAAAGGATCGGCTTGCACATTATTTTGAAAGGATGCGCTGACTTTACCTTGCTCATTCGCTGGATTACCAAGCGTGTAAACAATCAAATCCTCCGGCTCTCTGCCAGCAGCTAAATGTTCCAGTGCTCGCGGCAGTCTCTTCATGAGTTCATGAACAACATTCTCAACAAAATCAAACTGATGACCATCTTTAGTGCTTACAGTCGAAACCATCATGAAAGTTCGTTTTGAAGACTGATGTGTCAGATCTGTAACATCTGCTTTTGATGCAACAATATTGCCGCCATATGCTGTAAAAATTTCTTTTGCCAATTGAGCTAGACTCACAACATTCCATGGAAAAGAAGCGACCGATTCTCCATTCTCAGCTTGGTTATACATAGAAGAGCTCCTGATCGCCTGACGGAGAAATATTTGCAGGACATTTGCAGCGATTTTTTGTTGCTCGGCTGTTGCACCAATTTTTAGCATGTCTTCAAGTCCATGATGCACCTGAGGAAAAGGGACGAGATCGTCAGAATGCATCTTGTCAAATTCCTTGTTCATAATTGTATTATATCACATTTATCAATTGTATGCATATTGCGTTATGGCAAATTCTAGCAAAAAAAGTTGTTGCGATGATTGCCAACCGCGGCCACCAAGAGCCGCTCTGATTTGTTGTAGCAGAACACTTGTCTCTGCCAATCCCGCAACCTCAAACAGTTGATATCAGACAAATTATTTGTACAATCAGTTCTCAGTGACTTTTCGTGCATTTTGAGCGAGAATGTTTATATGCTACACGAGAATTCCGATCATATTCCGGTCCTTCTCATTACCGTTCTCGATACTCTAAAAATCAAGTCTGGAGATAGCATACTCGACTGCACGCTCGGACTGGGCGGACACAGCAAAGCGATGATCGAGGCAGCAGGGGAGAGCGGCACGCTCACGGCACTCGATGCAGATCTACGCAATATGGCTGTGGCGAAAGAGCGACTCGCTGCGTTTTCCAGTCGCATTCGTTTCATCCATACCAATTTTCTGCATTTACCCGATTGTCTTGGTGCTGAGCAAGCGACATTTGACGTGATATTTGCGGATTTAGGTTTAAGCTCTCCACATATCGATCTCGCGGATCGTGGCTTTACCTTTCGCAGCAATGCACCACTCGATATGCGCTACGATCATACCCAAGGTTTTACTGCCGCTGATGTCCTCATGAAATATAACGAAGAGGATTTACGACTGGTCTTTCAAAACTACGGCGAACTACCGAAAACGCACCGGTTCGTGACAGCCATTCTCGAAGCGCGAGAAGAAAAACCTCTGCGTACGGCAGATGATCTGAATGCGATTATCGACACTCTGTATAACCGCGACGCCAAGAAAGTCACGGCGCAGATCTATCAGGCCCTGCGCATAGAAGTAAACAGCGAAATGCTAGCCGTAGAGCAATTACTATCCGTTGGCCCAAAGCTTCTCAAACCCGGCGGGCGTATGGCAATCCTTACGTATCACTCACTGGAAGATCGCCTCGTCAAACAAGCGTTCAAAGCGCTCTGCACTCCGGAGAAAGACGACTACACTGGCGCTGTCAAAGTCCCGGCAAATTTTTCTCTCCTTACGCGTCACGCCATAAAACCGACTGATGAAGAAATCGAGAACAACCCTCGCGCCCGCAGTGCTCATCTGCGCGCTATCCTCCGCCTCTAATCCTCTTGCGAACCGCCTCCTTTCCATCATCACCTGCTTCCTCAAAGCGTAGCTCGCTTGGGAACTTGATGATGTCCAGCACGGCATTGCTCCTCTTTACGATTGGTGCCCTCATTGTCATCTTGGCACTGCTTATTTTGTTTCATCATAATCTCAACGCAACCAAAGGGTATAAACTGCGCTCACTCGAATTCGTACGTAATCAGCTGCTTATTCAGCAAGAGACTTTGAATACCGATATTGCGAAATCCCAGGCTCTTGCCACTTTTCAAACTGATCCGAAAATACAGGCAATGGCACCACTGAAAAATCAGAAGTATGTAAAAAGTGAAGTGCCGATTGCGAAGGCAGCGACCATGATGCAATAAAGAAACAGAGGAACCAAACGATGCAGCCGTTCGAGGCCCTGATGAGCCCTCAGGCCCAGAATGGGATGAACCAGAGGAATTTAGTAATGTATAAAAAACAGAGGATTGATGTAGGTCATACATCAATCCTCTGCATCGTCTGGTTCTTTTGGTTCCTCTGTTTCTTCTCTACAAAACCTTCCGAATCTGAATACTCGAGACCGGTGTCTTACCCGACAAAATATCGGAGACAATGATGACCGTCTGATCTTTGCGGATTAATTTCTGGTCTTTGGCATAGATGAGCGCTTCATTTACCGTCTTTTCAGGGTCGGCGAAGAAGGGGATGCAGTACGGATCAACTGCCCAGCTGAGCATGAGTCTGCGCGCAACGCTTTCGGAATCGGTGAAAGCGATGATCGGCATAAGCGGGCGCCAGTTACTCACAGCTTTTGCCGTGCGACCGTGCTTTGTAATAACGATAATGGCATCGGCTTGCGTGTTTCGTGCGAGGATACTTGCCGACATTGCCTGCTGGTAGCGAGTGGCGGAGTTGTAATCTGTTGGCTCTTCTTCCAGTGTCAGCATTGTTTCGAGTGTGTCGATTTTTTCGTTGGCATCCAAAATCTTCGTCATCGCATCCATACACTTAAATGGATACATACCGCCGGCAGTTTCGCCCGACAACATGGTGCAGTCGGCCTGGCTCATAGCGGCGTGTGCGATGTCTGTTACTTCGGCGCGCGTTGGCATCGGGTACTGGATCATGCTTTCTAACATGTGCGTTGCCACAATGACCGGCTTGCCCTTCTTGCGACACTCAAGAACGATTTCGTCCTGGATGCGTGGCACATCCTCGTAGGGAGTTTCCACACCCAAGTCGCCACGAGCGATCATGATAGCGTCGGACTCGTCGATGATATCCGAAAGGTTATCGAGAGATTGCTGCGTTTCGATTTTGGCGATCACTTCGATCTGGCTCTTGTGCTTCTTGAGGAAGTTTTTAAGTTCGCGAATGTCTTTGCCGGTACGAACGAACGACGTCGCGATAAAGTCCACATCGTGCTTGATACCGAATTCAATATCAGTCCAATCCTTCTTGGTAAACGATGGCAAGCTGACGAATGCGCCAGGGATGTTGATGTGGCGGCGTGAGCCAATCTTTCCCGGCTCGAGTGCCTTGGCTGTAACAGCATCACCTTTGATGGATGTAACATGGAACTCGATAGCTCCGTTATCGATCAAGATAACTTTCGTGTCTTTTACATCGCCAGGTAGTCCGTCGTAATCGACTTTGACGACGCGTAGTTTCTCTTTGCCTGTTGGCTTGTGAGTAAAGATAATCTCGTCACCCTTTTCGATCATCATAGGTGCAGTGACGTCACCTGTGCGGATTTCTGGGCCTTTTGTATCGAGCATGATCGCAACGCGCTTGCGCTTTTGAATATCATGAAGAGTAGTAATCACTTTCTCGTGAGATTCGTGATTACCATGGGAAAAATTGAGTCTCGCAACCGCGACTCCGGATTTAATAAGACGTTCGAGAGTAGCAGGTTCGGACGTTGCAGGTCCGATCGTTGCAGTGATTTTTGTAAAACGCATAGCAAAAAAGGGGGTAAATTTGCGCGCATGATAGCAGGATAAAGGACTGAAAGGAAGTAGAGGACTCAGGCGGACAGGACTCAGAGGAAACAGAGGACTCAAAAGACTCAAAGGAATATGTACTATAGCGTCCCACCCATGACGGAAGAAATGACAATGACTCACGGGCAAGATGTTTGTGATACTCCCAATCCTTTGAGTCGTCTGAGTCTTTTGAGTCCTTTCAATCTTTATTTCGTCGGCACCACCAACGTACTCTTCTTGGCGCAATTGACGCAGGTCAGCTCCCAAAGCGGCAAAATAGCCCGCCGCCGCACCTGAGCATTCATAATTGGTTCGTAGTAGGTAAACGGCCGGTATATTTGGAAGCACCCAAAGATGAGAATAGCGATAATAGTCAAAATAATGCCGCGTTTGTGCTCAGTGAGCACTTTGGACGCAAAAACATGGAAGTTTTCGAACGCGAGGGCAAACAGAATGTAGCTAAAGATAAGGGGCAGGAAGTAGTGATACAAATACATCACGCGGTCCAATCGACTGATCGCAAACATGTAGCCAAAATACAATGCAGAGAACAGGATGATGAGATACAGATGATCGGGTTTCTTTTTAAGCGGCAGAAACAACCAGCCGAAAAGAATCGCGCAGCAGGCAAAAATACCAATGATTCCGCACAGCCAGCCAATAACATTCGGTACAAGGTACAGATACCGATACGTGGAATCGCTCACCGACTGCCACCGATAGTTGATGGTGCGGCCACCAAACGGCCAGAAGAAAAACGGACTGCCATTTTCATCGGCCTTACACAAATCGAGGCGTGGAACACCTGCATTATAGTGGCGGACAAATTTCATCGAATCCCTGATCATCACCGGAAAAGAGAGCAGTGAAGCGGTAGTGCGATTGGTAAGAATCTTCTTGTAGGAAGCCGATGCCTGATAGTAACCATTATCCGGCAGTTTAGGCTGGATCTTGGCTCCGAGTGCGAAATGCGTCTGCCAAACCGCAACGAAGGAGAGTGAAAAGCCCACAGCAGAGAGCAAAAGAAACGTACCAATCTTCTTCTTTTTTGGCCACAAGCGCAGACAGAGTGCCGGAAACAGCAGAATCATGACAAGTCCGACTAGTTTTGTGGTCATGATCAATCCGAAAATCAGTCCAAACACGAATGATAGGGCCCAAAACATCCGCGGTTTCCATTTGTCTTTGAGCAGCAACAGGAAGAAAAGAATCATCGCCGTACACAAAAACAGCAACGTGGATTCGATCATGGCACCGCGCTCGTGCACAATGAGGGCATTGTCAAAAATATACAGGAAGCTTAAAAGCGAGGCGTTGGCCTCATTTTTGGTAATAAGGAAAAATATCAGAAACAGGAGCGGCGCTGTAAGCCACGCAAGCAGACTTGGAAACAGGCGGAATCCGACGTACGAAAAACCTGCCGGCACTTCTTTGGCGTAGTCGGTATCGACGAATTGATTGGTGACTTTGTTAGGATGGGTGATTTTTTCTCCCAGCGCTATAAGAAGTTTTCCAAACGGCGGATGCTGCTCCATAAAGTACACACCGTTTAAGTATTTCTGCGCACTGGCAATGTGATACGGCTCATCCCAAAACGTTGCAGGTGGCTGATAGTAATTGAAGAAATACGTGAAAAACGACGCGACGATGACGAATCCTAAATATAAAAAGAGTGATGATCGTTTGTGAAAGCTGGCAGAAGTTTGCATGGCAGGCACTATACAAGAGTCTACCTAGAAATCTCAATTGTGAATTTTTTGATTACGTATCAACGAATAACAAGTGCGTCATCCGAAAGTTCGTAAGCCCGCAGAATTCTCTTATCATCATTCTTATAAAAGGTAATACATAATTCATCACAGATAATACAAGTCATAAACAAATCTCCGCTGGAAAAAAATCGTCTGTCTGCTACCCTCCTTACTACTCATGTCCATCTCCTCGCGTGTCACCAGAGTGGTTGTCGGCCTTTTCCTTGGCTGCATCTTGGGCGTTGTATTGGCCGGCTCTACCGGCTTTCGATGGAACGGCGGAAGTTTTACTGCGGCTCTGGGCGATAGTTATTGCTGCGACCCCAACGGTCCGACGTGTCGCGCAACAGAAGCAGGCGCTCTATGCGGCGGCGGAAGTTTCCCGACTCTCGGCAGTTGCCAAACCAGTTGTGTCAAAACAATTTATTGCTGCGATATCTTAAGTGGCATCGGACAAACATGCAGACAAGGCTTTAAAAACTTAAACGGCAGCACGTGCCAGAATCCAGCAGTGTCGTTTAACAACATGCAGGATTGCACTATGGCGTGCCCAACCAACGGAACAGGCGCTCTCTCCTCTTTTAGTTCGTCGGTTACAACAGGCGACGAAGATCTGCCGTACTGCGGATGTGACGACACAAGCGGCCAAGTATGCGTTCCGGCTACCGCCTCATGAAAAATATTTTTGCATCAGTATGGGCAAGACTAGGGCTTGGAGCTCTCTTCTTAGGAGTGACAGTGGTAATTATATGGCAAGCAACCGGAAGAAATTTACTTTTTCTCAAAGCGGGACCGCCGGGGGTGGTGGGAGCATGTCGTGGCGTAGGGGACTACAAAGCATGTTTTGTATGTTGTAATAGTATGGCTAGGCCCACGGCTGAAAAAAAGGCATGCACAGATGCATGCGAAGCGGATGCTTGCCCCCCGGAAAAAATAAAAAAAGATAAAACCTGTTCTTGCAGACCAGATGGTTCGCCACCTGTTAGTTGTGGCGGAGCAGATGCGAAAGATAATAAGGATTGTGTGTGCACTACCTGTGACGAGAAACTAGGAACATGGGATCCTGTAGGCGGCAAATATCGATGTCCAATAGATGGAGGTGGCGGAACATACGCAGGAACATTGTGCTTACCAAAAAATGAATGCTCTAAGTCTTCACCTGGAACATCCGGCGGAATCGGTGGGGGAATTGGAGGAAATACAGGAGGAACCGGAACGAATGGCAATACGGGGGGAACAGGTAATAACGGAACATTCACCCCTCCTACTACCGGAGGAAATACAGGAGGGAATGGAGCGACTGGCGGTATTGGGGGAATTACTGGTGGAGGGACGACTGGAACTACTGGGGGAAACACAGGGACAACTGGTGTAGGGACGACTGGAACAACTGGTGGCGGTACTGCTACCCCACCTGTCATTTCTCCTCCTGTCATCATTCTTCCAGTCATTGTCCCGCCTACCATAAGCCCTCCTCCGAGTGCTCCCAGTTCTCGCCCGCCGATTTCTTGTCCCAGCTGTACACAAATTATATTTCCAATACCTAGTGGTTGCAGCGTAGTCTTGCTTAATGAGATTTGTAGCTGCCCAACGTTGGTCTGTACTAGTTCTGCGACCAGCTCAGAGTCGACACAAACTCCCCCGATTCAAGTTCCACCCACTTCATCGGAAGGGAGCAGGGGAAGCAGTAGTGCGAGTACAGCTTCCAATGGGTCTAGTCAGTCCAGTAACGCCTCGAACAGTTCAAATGCTTCCAGTGTTTCAAGTAACGCTTCTGATAGCTCAAGAAATTCGAGTGTATCCAGCAACGCCTCGAACAGTTCAAATGCTTCCAGTGTTTCAAGTAACGCTTCAAACAGTTCAAATACTTCCAGTGTATCGAGTAATGCCTCGAACAGTTCAAATTCCTCTGCACTTTCTGCTTCTAGTAGCAGCAGATCTGTCGAGTATCGCTGCAAGCCAGGACTGGCAAAGTTCAATACCCTCAATGATTGTCTGAATGTCTGCGTCCTCCAGTCATCAAGAAGTTCTTCTACCGGTTCGTATGGCTCAACATCGAGTAAAGGCTCGGCTGGCTCCAGTCGTTCCAGTAGTAGCTCCTCTCTCGGTTTTCCTACCTTTAGTAGTGCCAGCTCACTTCGCACCTCTTCAAGCTGGTCAGCCATTACGACAGTTTCTTCGCGTAGCTCAAGTCGCAGCTCTAGTAGTTCTCGGTCTTCCAGCCAGGCATCCATTGGCATCACGTCCTGCACAACCGCCATTCAGTGTGCAACCGGCGTCTGTAAAAATGGTACCTGTATCGCTTGTGCCTCCAATCCGGATTGTACCGCCGGCATCTGTGTGAACGGAACGTGTCAGGCAAGCGCCAGATATTGCGGCGACACGCATATTGATCCGGGTGAGCAGTGTGACGACGGCTCGGGTAATGGACTACCAAACGGCAACTGCACTGTCACGTGCCAGCTACGCAAATTGCCAGGCTGTGGCAATGGCACACTGAATACCGGCGAAGAGTGCGATAACGGTCCACTCAATGGCCGTAACGGTAATTCGTGTTCCGCCGAATGTCGCTGGGCAGTTGGCACCTGTGGCGACGGCGTCTTGCAGACAGCACTGCATGAACAATGCGACCTTGGCAAACAGCTCAATGGTAAATCCGGACAAACCTGCACCAACACCTGTCAGATTGCCCCAAGCGATCACTGTGGCAACGGAGCAGTCGAACCAGAATTTAGTGAGCAGTGTGATGATGGTTCTAATAATTCCGATACGCATCCTTCGGCTTGTCGCCTCAACTGTACCTACCCACGCTGTGGCGATGGCGTGCAGGATTACAACGAAGAGTGTGACGACGGCAATCAGCTGTCTCGCGATCGCTGCTCACCAACCTGCGAAATAGAATTGGGCGCCGCACCAATCGATAATCCACCAGACCAAATCCCAACCAATATTCCGCCACCTGGAAAAACCGAATCCGGCCCCGGTCTTGTCATCTTCCTCGCCTCCGGCGCTGCAGCCGGCATCGGAATTGTGCGCAGAAGGTTGTATCCGACGAAGAAGTAAAACACATTAAAGCAACCTATTACAAATTCCGCAGCAGCGATTCGCCCGTCCGAACGGATGATCGTTCATCCGGGCGGGCAAATCGCTGTTTAGAGATTATTTCCAATCAGCATTTTGTCTTATGTATTCCAGCTCCCGAGACTGCTACAATGTTTCTATGCCCTGGTAGCTCAGTTTGGATAGAGCAAGACCCTTCTAAGGTCGAGGTCACAGGTTCGACTCCTGTCCAGGGCACCACGTAAAATCACTAAAGCTGATGATTATTGCCAACCACACCTAGAAAAGGTGCTCTCTTTGTGTGTATACGTATTTTTGAGATGTGCTATAGTACCCCAGATGGACACACTTCCTCCAAGTAACCAAGAGGCCAAGCTCAAAGACATTGCAACGAATAAAGATATGGCCGCACTCAGCTACGTGTGGATTTTGTCAGTCATTCTTTTCTTTGCGCGCAAAGATTCGCCGTTCATCCGCTACCACAGCAAGCAGGCGATGATCCTGTTTATCATCAGTATTCCTATTTGGCTGATTCCCTTCATCGGACACTTTCTTATTCTGATCATCGTAGCCGGAAACTTGATAGGTTTTATCAATGCAGCAAATGGCCTTTACGCTGATGTCCCGTTTGTCGGTCCGCTGTCGCGCGGCGAAAAAAGCATTGGCCAGGTGATGACAGAAGGATGGGCATCGATCAAAGAAACCTGGAAAAAAATCATGGCAACATTTGCTCAAAAAAAACCAGAGCAGACACCACCCGAAAATCCTGTACAATCAACTGAGCAAGCGATGCCTAGCCCTAACCCCGACCCTAACCCTCATCCTCCCAGCCCCAACCCAAACCCTCCTCCCGAGCCTCCCTCTCCTCAATCCTAAGTATGCCAACCTACAAACGCATTCTACTGAAAGTTTCCGGTGAAGCACTATCTGGACCAGACGGTTTTGGCTTCGACTACAAAAAACTCCACGCCATTGCCGCGCAGATTATAGAAGTGGCAAAAACCAAAACACAGATTGTAGTGGTGATCGGTGCTGGCAACATTTGGCGTTACCGCGATACAACCGAGAGCGGCATTGAACGTACAGCGAGCGACGCCATGGGCATGCTTGCAACTATCATGAATGCCGTTGCACTGCAGTCTTCACTAGAAGCCATGGGTGCCGTGACACGCGTGTGTTCGGCTGTGGATGTCCCACAACTGGCTGAGCCGTATGTACGCCGTCGAGCCGAGCGTCACTTAGAGAAGGGGAGAATCGTCATTTGCGCTGGTGGAACAGGCAATCCGTTCTTTACAACAGACTCCGCCGCCGCTCTGCGGGCATTGGAACTGGAATGTGACATTATTTTGAAAGCATCGAACGTGGATGGTATTTACGACAAAGACCCGAACAAATTCTCGAACGCCAAAAAGTACGACAAAGTCTCGTTCCAGGAAGCAATCGAAAAAAACCTGAAGGTGATGGATCAATCCGCCTTTAGTATGTGCAGGGAACAGAATTTGCCGATCGTCGTCTTCAACTTCGAAAAGAAAGGAGCGTTTTTGGCTGCAGCACAGGGGAAGAAGATTGGGACGCTGGTGAAGGATTAGGTATCGAATTACGCTATACGAAGTACGAATTACGATGTATTTCATTTCGTAATTCGCGATTCGAAATTCGTACTTCGCTATACGTTCTTCCCTTTATAGCCATCAATCTGCTACTATCTATTCATATGACCAACCCTGCCATTACCATCTTTCAGCAAGAATTTCAGAAAGCGATTGAACACCTTAAGCAAGAATTTTCTCGGCTACAAACCGGCCGCGCCAATGCGTCGCTTGTCGAACATATTATGGTCGAAGCCTATGGCCAGATGATGGAAATGAAGGCAGTTGCCAGCGTGTCCATTCAAGACGCCCGTTCGATGGTCATTCAGCCATGGGACAAGTCTGTCTTGGGAGCGGTGGAGAAAGCGGTGCAGATGGCAGATATCGGCAGTAACCCGGTGAATGATGGTGTCGTCATCCGCCTCAACTTTCCACCAATGACCGAAGAACGCCGCTTGCACTTAAAGAAAGTGGTAAGTCAGCTAGCCGAACAATCGAAAATTAAGATTCGCCAATTGCGCCAAGAAGCGAATACCGCTCTTGCCGACGAAGATGCCGAAGACGAAAAAGCGCGCGCCGAGAAAGACTTACAAAAGCATGTCGATGATGCCAATGCGCTCGTCGAAGAATTGGCTAAGAAAAAGGAGGCAGAGGTGATGACGGTCTAGGAAAGAACGAAGATCCCCGTCCGAACGGATGACGTTCATCCGGGCGGGAAAGAACCAAATTCTAAACAAGCTAGAAATTCTAATTTCCAAATTAGAATTTGTCTCGGATTTAGTATTTTGATCTTCGAATTTTGCCTCTTGTATCTCGGCTATTGCCCATTGTATTCTGCCCCTATGCCAACCAAGCCAAAAATTGCTGTTCCACTCTTTCCCGGTAGCAACGGAGAAATTGATAATCTTCAAGTACTCCGCCGCTGCGGCTTCGATGCATTTTTGTTTCGTTGGAATGATTCAGTCGAAAAACTCAAAGACTGCGATGGCTATTTTTTCGGCGCTGGCTTCAGCTACGAAGATCGCGGACGTTCGGGCATGGTTGCCGCGCGCGATCCGCTGTTTCAGTTTCTGCACACCGAAGCCGACAGAGGCAAAGTGATTATCGGTAACTGTAACGGTGCTCAAGTACTGATCGAAAGCGGTTTGGTACCACTTGGCGATAAGCTACGGATGTCTCTCGCCCACAACGCCATCAAACAAAAAGATGCGTGGGTATCGCCTGGATTTTTAAATGAATGGGTGTGGATCACGCCCAGTTGTGACCGCAATCGATGTGCGACCTCCGACTGGACGGGTGCCATGCATATTCCCATCGCGCACGGCGAAGGACGCTTTGTCACCAAAGACCCTGACTTGATCGCAGCGCTCGAAGAAAACGGCCAAGTGGCATTTCGCTACTGCGACGCCAACGGCAACGTCTCGGCTGATGCGCCTATTACTCCAAACGGCTCAACGGGTGGTATTGCTGGCATCTGTAATCCACAGGGAAATGTGATCGCCATTATGCCACACCCAGAACGCACAACACTTGGCGACGCCTATTTCCTGTCTGCCAAACGCTGGATCGAGCAGAAGAAAAACGCACAAGTTGCAGCAAAATCGATTGCGAGTAATTATCAAAGTGCTGCGCCAGCCAATCGCGCGCCAAGACCACTCGAAATTTTTATCGATACCATTATTACCAACAACGAAGAGCGAACAGTGGAAGCAGCTGCTCATCGAGTAAATGCGAATCTCAAGCTCAAACAGTATCGCTACATCGCACCATCAGACATAAAAATGGAAGCGATTCTCGAGACGTTATCGGTTTTTAACCCCAATAAAGAAATTGCCTACGTTCGCAAAGACGGCCAGTTCTACCGCTGGAACAGCGGCAAGAAGGAACTGCAGCCGACAGATAAAAAGCCCCTTGCTGGTATTTCACTACTCCGCCGCAACGAACCCGATACCGGCGCTGCACGTTTTGGAAAGGGGAGTGAGACAGGTGTATGTTATGACTGCCGGTCTGTGGATCAGGCAGCGGTGATGAACGCGGGACTGCTGGAAGTGTTTGGTAATCCACATGCTAGTACGATTGAAAGTATGCAGTAAATTGATCGGCTGATTACGATGAACGTGAGAGCGAATTACGAATCTGGAATTACGAATTATGAATACCTTCATTTCCCATGTCCTAAGTCCTAACCCCAATGGCCCAACCCATCGTCCTCATCGCCCACAATATCCGTTCGATCTGGAATATCGGCACACTCTTCAGAACTGGCGATGCGTTTGGCGTGGATCATATTCATTTAACAGGCTATACCGCCCAGCCACCACGCAAAGAGATTTCGAAAACCGCTCTGGGGGCAGAAAAATGGATTCCTTGGAGCTACACCAAAGATCCGCTGGAAGTGATCGAGAAACGACGCGAGGAAGGTTTTATGATCGTCGCACTCGAAAAGAATGATGAGAGTATCGCAATCAATACACTTAAGTCCGATAAGCCCATTTGCCTGATCATCGGTCACGAAGTATTGGGTGTGAATGAGGATTTACTCAAAGCATCGGACACCATCGCTCACATTGCTATGCAGGGCAAAAAGGAATCGCTGAATGTGTCGGTTGCAACGGGGATTGCGCTGTATGCAATACGCTCACTTGAGAATTTAAAATAACACCAGTAATTGATTGATTCATATTAGATCAATTAGCAACTTCAAGAAATAAATTCAGACAATCAAACGTCTTTAGTAGGTTTCGGGCGTTTTCTACCATCAGGCCGATCTACAATAAAAAACGCAGGCAATACGATATACCGCTCTCCGTAAGTTGGCTGATTCGTGTCTTTCGTCCTGTAAAACAAACGGATCACTCCTCCAGTTGACGAATCGTCAGTCTGCCACAGTGGAGCCGCCGGCTCACCACCAGACGAGGACAAACCCCATTGTCGATCTTTTAAAACTTTCTTCAATGCTTCTGCAAAAGCCTCGGAAGCAGTATCTCCTTTCAGTTTTTGTAATTCAACTTGGGCCGCCAGCCGCGCAGTTTCATCGCGACCTGGGATGGATTGAATTGCGCTGAAAACTGCTTGCTGCTTCTCGCTGAGCTTGTGAATTATATTTTCAGTTCTCCTCGCATGTTGATCTAAGAGCATATCTAGCTTGTCGGAGATGGCTCTTAAAACACGATCAATAGAGTTAAAAGATGCTTCCATAGATTCAACGCGCTTGGTCAAACGCGCGATCTGATCACCTACCCCTTCTGCCTCAGACTTGACTTTATTAACCATATTGAGCATTACGCTACTGCCAGTTATATGAGGTGTCAAGAATTCATTCGCCTAATGAGATTATGAATGCTCAGATTGGTAATACCGTAGTCTATCTTAGCTTGTACAAAGCAATTGTACTGGTAAGATACGATCAATTTCCCCGTTTTTTATGGCTGACGCTACAACCGGAACCAACCCACCAACACCACCACGTCCTGGCGATCCAGTGCCAAACGAAGGACTCGACCCAACGCAGGTTTTTGGCGGCGCGCCAATGCCTCCGCCACAGTCTGGTGCTGCAGCCGCAGCAGGAACAGGGGATGACGCAACTACTCCACCACCACAAGACAACAGTCCGCCACCGCCACCGGTTGGCACACCAGCTACGAAGGAAGCAGGTTACGATGATGAAGATATCAAGATTCTTGCCGAAATCGGAAACTACCGATTTGCGAGCATTATGAACACGCTCAACAATCAGAATATTGTAGTACCTGCTCACCCAGAAACAAATTTTGATGAACAGGGTTTCCTCACACTACTTCGTGGATCCATTTCCCTTACACGCGACGAAAAGTGGCGCATCATTCAGGCTATTCCAAAGCTCAGCCAGTTTCAGATCGATGAACTGCAAAAGATTTTGCAGGAAGAGCGCACCAAATTCAGCATTCTGTCACCAAAGCACCTAAAGCACCTCATGTCGCTCGAAAAGAAACACGCCGAAGACTGGAAAGATCTGCAGTCGCTGTACATACAGCAGAACGCCAAGCAGAAAGAACAGTCGCAAGCAGATGAGATTAGAAAGCAGTTGGGACTGTAAGAAAAGACTCAAAGGAAGCAAAGGACTCAGAAGACTCAGAGGATTTTGTGAAACAACATTCAAATTTGAGATTATTTCTATGAGTGATTGTTTCTCAAAAGCGGCCAGTAGTATCTGACTTGTTTAAGCTGCAATCCTTTGAGTCCTCTGTTTCTTCTGAGTCTTCTGAGTCCTTACACCAAATTCATCCTCAACACAAAAAACAAGCCAATACCCACAACGCTGAGTGCTCCGCCTAAAATGAACTTTCCCGACATCGCTCGGTGAATAGAATGAAGGATAAGATACAGGAAAATCGCCAGAATGAAGCTCAAAATGAGTGGTGAATAGAAGAAGCCTTCGGCTGCCGGAATATCGACGGGCAGCATGCGAACATTTGTGTAATAGCCACAGGCAACGAATAATCCGTACCAGGCGAGAAGCCAGCCGGCATACAAACGTAAGGTCGAAAAGAGTGATGCATACTTTGTTGCAAGATTCGAGGTCTCCAATGGAGCTGATTTCTCTGGCGAACCGGATGATACTTGCGTGTCTTCGGGAATTGTTACGAATACCGGTGGATCCTCGTAGGTGAGAGGCTTGGCAGGAGGGGATGGAGAGGTGGCAGCTTCAACAGGTACAGCAACTGCCTGCCACTGCGCTAGTTCGTCATCCGCTATCGATGCAGGCATACCGACTGGTGCAAGCATACTGAGTCGCAAACCCTGCGAATGAAACAGATTATCGAATGCTTCCCGCTTGGTTGCCGCCTGCACGCTCCCTCGGTGCTGTGAGCCTGCTACATCTTTTCCCTCAAACGCAAACGTGATCATGTCGCTCGATGGCTGCGCAGTCGGCTGTTTGATGCGCATCGCTTCGGTGAGATCGATGAGTTCCAAATGCAAATCTTCGATGGCTGTCTTTGCGGCAATAGTATCGGGTGCATCCAGAGAGCCGTGCACTTCTTTGCCGTCCTGATCAACAGCACGATAAGCGTAGGTAGGCATAAAGACAGAAAGAAGGCGTTTACTTGCCAGCGTACGGATCGATGTGAGCAATCATGTAGCTGATAGCTGCTTGCAGTCTGGCATCGCCTGTCACTTCGAAGTGACGTCCGTCCGTCCAATCCTTGTAGCCGGTTACAGTTGAACCGTTTGCAACCACCTGTCCGTCGCTTGCGCCTTTGGACGCTGAAAGGCCGGAGACAAGGTTGAGCTGAATAATGCCTTCATTGGCCTGATTGATATCGGCAAAACCGAATTCCACACGCCACAGCGAACCTGCCGAGGTGCCAAATGACTGATAGTACCACTGCTTGTGAACAGGAGTGCAGAAGCTGATGTGAGTGGTGCAGTAGCGCTGCGTCCACAGAGCATCGGAGCCGTAATTGAGTTTTGCCATCGCTACAATTTGCTCTTCTTTGGAAGCATCAACTGGCACAGAGCTGGCAGCCGACGAGGAAGACGCGATGCTGCTACTGATAACAGATGAGCTGACTGCGGAGCTAGATGAAGAACTTCGTACCGGCGGTTTCGAGGAAGAAACAGACGACGAGCTTTCGACCAACTCGGAGACCGACGATGCAGAAGACGCCAATTGCACCACGCAAATACCACCACAATCTGCACCACCACTTAGAGGATCGCACGAATCCGTCGGATCATCGACGCAAATCTGCCCGCTGTCGCAGGGGAATGCTGCGATACCGCCACACATTTTTGGCTTACTTGCGACACTGCTACTAGAAGAACTTTCGAGACTGATGACTTCTTCGACGTGCAATAACGTGCCACCGGCTTCTACCGTTGGCTCACTGGAACCTCGTACCTGTACTTTTGCGCCGATGTAGGTATCGAGATCCAAGTTGCTTCCTGCCGATTCAAGAATGATGAAGCGACCGTCATCGAGCATCAGCTTATGCGTTCCCTGCATGTAAATGGACGCACCTAGCTGATCGACAGTGCCGACAAAGCTGACATTGCGGGTGATAGACGTTGCCTGAGACATGACAGAACTGACAGATGTCTCACTGCCGGCGGTAGCTCCTCCATTTGCTTGACCATTGCAGGAGATAACAACAAGTAGACTTGAAAAAACCAGAGCGGTTCGTATAGTACGCATAAGTGTGAGACAAAGGAAAAAGTAGACGTAAGTATACCGTCTTCCCAGATAGGAGCCAACCGTATCCACACCCAATATTCATTTTTTCACAACCAATTGTTATGTACATCCCTCCCCAGCCCATTCTCGCGAAGTATGCGGATGTACTGGTCAAATTCGCATTAAATGGTGGAGAAGGAGTAAGGCCAGGCGAAGTGGTACAGGCTGTGATCCCCGATGTTGCCAAACCTTTGTACAAAGAAATTCAACGAGCGATCTTGGAATCCAGGGCGCATCCAAAGCTACATTTTATCGCCACAGAAACCGATAGCATGTTTTTTGAATTAGCTGATGATGAGCAGCTGACGTTCTTCCCCGAAACATTTAAACGTGCAGAAGCAGATCTGATTGATCATCAAATCTCCATTATTGCCGATGTCAATCCATCGGAGCTCAAAGACATCAATCCAGAGCGTCTGTTTAAAGCGATGGACGCCCGCAAGAAGTATCGCGACTGGCTGAATGACAAAGAAAGTGCGGGCAAATTCACCTGGACACTAGCGCTCTATGGCACCGAAGGTATGGCCAAAGAAGCCGGTATGACACTGGAGGCGTACTGGGATCAGATTATTCACGGGTGTTACCTGGATGCCGAGGATCCGATTACTGAGTGGCGTCGCATGCAAATAGAACAAGCTCGGGTAAAGGCCAACCTAGATGCACTGCAAATCGAGAAAGTACACGTCGAAGCGGAGCGGATCGATTTATTCGTTCAACTGGGCAAAAACCGCCGGTGGCTTGGCGGAAGCTGCCGCAATATTCCGAGTTACGAACTATTTATTTCGCCGGACTGGCGGGGTTGTGAAGGAAAAATTGCCTTCAATCAGCCGCTGTTTCGCTACGGCAATATTCTGCGCGATATTTCACTGGAATTTAAAAACGGCAAACTGACCTACGCCAACGCCAAAGTAGGGGACAACGTATTGCAGTCGATGATCAAGCGCGAGAATGCCGATAAAATCGGCGAGTTTTCGCTGACAGACAAGCGCTTTTCGCGCATCACCAAATTTATGGCCAATACGCTCTTCGACGAAAACGTCGGCGGCGAATTTGGTAATACGCACATTGCTCTCGGCCGCGCCTACCGCGATAGTTACATTGGCAATCCGGCAACTCCCACAAATGAGGACTGGGAATCCTGGGGATTTAATAATTCGCCCGAGCACACCGATATCATCTCCACCGAAGATCGCACAGTCACCGCGTATTTACAGGACGGCTCGAAGAAAGTGATATTTAAAGATGGGATGTTTACGGTGTAGGTAAGGGAGGTACGGTACGTATAGTAAGTAAAGTAGGTATGGTAGGTTTCAAAAATTGGATGAGTGATGCAATTAATCACTCATCCAATGGATTTATAATCTCGACATTCATCTACCTTACTTACCTTACCTACAAGACCTACCGTACCTATTCGTACATCTTATCCGTGAACTTCCAGAATGCTTCGTTGCCACCTGCCTGCGCAATGCATTCGGAGCCTTCGGCGATTAACTGAGCATTCGGGTGCATATTGGGCGGAAGTGGGAACTGGCGATGGACCCACATCAACTTATCGGTATTGTCCGACATGAGCTGTTGCAAAGTTGGGTGCACTCTCTGGCAGAACGGACACTCGTAGTCGGAATACTCAATGAGAGCGATATCTGACTTTGTATTGCCCCGAACGTGATCTTTTGCAATATCGACAGGAACAACGTTTGTGACAACGGTAATGGATGCATCGGATGGCTTGCCGTTTGGATCTTTGATCATGTCATCCAGCGCTGTCTGGAAAGAGGTGATCGGCCGAGCGCCCGAAATGAGCCAAGCTGCTTTCGTCTTCATGTTATACAAAATGTTCCCTGGGGTTCCATCCACACCAGCACTGGAACCGCCGGCTTGCTGATCGAGCACTGTCTGACGGAATTTACCGCTATCCACACATGTCTTAAAATCGTCGGGATCCAAACCGATTTCGGCTGCAATGCGCGTCATTTTGGCAGCGGCACTTTCGCCTACGGCTGCTGGAACATCGGTTGGAGCCGAAGGCGCATTGGGTACCTGTACATTCATACCAAAACCACGACCGCTGGCCATGGCAAACACGTATCCGACAATAATGCCGATAAGAACCATAGCAACGCCGAACCACACATTATTTTCCGAATGATGAGAGCTGGAAGAGGAAGACATACGAAAATAGAGAAGGGGAAACTGAACGAACGCGATTATAGGGGAGCTCTGTAAATCTTCAATCGAATGAATCGAATTAACAGCCAATAACAGACGTAATTATGGACTGAAATGAGCAGGGCATTGATATTTTTTTCTAATGCGAAATCATTAAAAAAGTATTCACATACTATTTTAAAAACTTTGCCAGAAAAAGCGTGTATACAAACGGCGCACTTATGCGTTGTGGTCTGTGCATTCAACCATCATCGTCGTATAGTGCCTCTGCATTTCTTTCTCTGTTCCACTATGTCTCCTAAAAAAGAAAAACCAGTTCCAGCTGCCTCCGTAAAGACATCTTCCAATGCAAGATTAAAAATTGGCGGTGCAATTGCTGCCGTGTGTATCCTCGGCGCCATTGGCGTCGGCATCTACCTGCAGCAACAAAGCATGCAGCCGTTCAATTACAGCCAGACCATACGCGTAAGCCCTACAAGTGAACTGCGCATGAATTTTCCAGAACTGATGGATGAGCAGAGCACCGAAAGCGAGCTCAGTAAGCCGGCTGATGTAAGTGGCTCTATGGAATGGCGCGACGGCGTACTGGTGTTTCGCCCAAGCGAGAAACTCAAAACTGGCAAAGACTACATCTTTACAGTGACGCGCAATGCCAAGAAAAAAGACGGCACTCTGCTAGGCCGCGATATCAAATTCACTTTCCAAGTATCTGGCGCGCCAGCGGTTGTTGCACACTTTCCAGCATCGGATACAAAAGATATAAAAGATACATCGAAAATCACGATGATCTTCGATCAGCCGCTTATTGCACTTACGCAGGTGCAGGGTGAAGCGAGCAAGAAAAAATTCACCGATTGGCCGGTTGCCATCTCTCCCCCAGTTGAGGGCACATGGCATTGGCTGAGTACCACCACCGTAGAATTTATTCCCAAGACCGGACTCAATCCCTCTACCAAATATACAGTATCGGTTCCGGCTGGTATCAAAACTGCATCCGGCGATGCAACAGACAAGGATTTTTCCTGGAGCTTTGAAACGATCCGCCCGACAGTAGAAGAAACCATGCCCGAAAATGCCGCTTCGTTTATTGGGCCAAAAACGGACATTACGCTCCAATACAATCAACCGATGGATGTAAAGAGCGCCGAACAAAAAATTCGTCTCTATGCCGGCAATACCAGTCAAATGTCTTCTTCTGTTATCCGCAATGATCAGTTTCCGCCTGCAAGCCCCGAGTCAACAAGCAGTACAGCCTCCACAACACCTATTCCATCGGGGTTTAAGCCGGTTGCTATTCGCAGCATTCGCTATGGTACGACAGAAGAGAATGGCAAAGCCGTACAAGACCAAACGAAACTGGTCATCGTTCCGGCTGCGTCTTTGCAATTTGCAACCGCGTATAATGTTCATGTCGATGCCAATATTGTTGGCAAAGGCGGAAACTTAGGTAGCACACAAGACTACAGTCTGTCGTTTACAACAGCCGGCGATTTACTGGTTTCAACTGGTAGCGTCACGCTAAATGGTGGCATCAGTCTTTCGTTCACCAATCCGATTCTCACCAAAAATCTCAAGCCGTTTATAACGATTTCCCCAGAGCCAGAGGATTGGAAAGACCTCACTATGCCCGAAGACGATTATGAAGGAGGCACCACCTACGTCTCGCTCACACCAACTCTAAAGCCGAGCACCGAGTACACCGTGACAATCAAAGCAGGACTGACTGATACATTTGGTCAGAAACTCGCCAAGCCGTATACGTTCAAGCAAAAAACGCGTGAGATGGAGCCGCGCGCATTCTTCCACACAAAAGGAGATTTCGGTTTCTTTGAAAAGACGCGTCCACCGGTGTACTACGTGAATTCGGTGAACATTTCGAAAGTGGATTTTGAGTTTGCCAAACTCAGCCTTGCCGACTTCGTCAATTATCAGCAAGTCCGCACGAACTCCTGGGACAACCCGCCTGTGACTCTGGAAGGCAAGAACAGCTACAAAGCCTGGAGCATAGTGCCGCCCGGAGCTAAGCATGATGAATGGAAAGCGACGACGTTCGACGTGCAGAAACAAGTCGGCCAGACACTCGGTTCGGGTATTTATGCTCTCTCCATCAGTGCGCCGGAATACGCAAAGGAAGTCTCACAGCCGAACTTGGGCCGTTACGATGAAAGCACTGTTATCACGTCGAAAAAAGAGAAGATCAAGAACTATCAGTTCTTCGCACTGACCAACATGGCGATCACACTCAAGTATTCGGGTACGCGCACATTGGCGTGGGTCACCAATATTCAAACTGGTAATCCGGTAAGTGGTGCAGTGGTCAACTACGTAAACTATGAGAATAAAACTGTCTTAAGCGGCAGAACCGATGCCAATGGATTCTTCGAAGCGAATATTCCGTACGATCAACTGATCAGTACGACCAACTATTCATCGTACGCTCAGCAATTCTGGGTGACTGCCGAAAAAGACGGCGACTTCGCGTTTGTCAGCAACACCTGGAACCAGGGGATTCAGCCATACGATTTCGATGGCGTCTCGGGCTACGTGCGCGACCCCAGCCGAAAGTTTGAAGTACAGTCGTACCTCTATACCGAACGTCCACTGTATCGCCCGGGGGATACCATCTACTTCAAGGCCATGACACGTTTGATGGACTTGAACGGCAAACTAAATATTCCTGCCAACTACTCCGCCGACGTCAAAATTTATAATCCGAAAGGCGATGTCGTGTACAATAAGAAATTGCCGATTAATTCGTACGGAAGCTTTAACGATAACTTCGTGCTGGCAAACGCAGCCGAGCTTGGCTACTACTATGTGCAAGCGGATTTGAGCAATGGAGATGACGTACTTACCAATTCGGTCTACGGCAATTTCTCGGTGCTGGCCTACCGGAAACCGGAATACAGCGTGGAAGTGAAACCGGCAAAAGAAGAATACGTAAACGGCGAAGTGATCGAAGCGGATATAGAAGGTGCATATTATTTCGGTGCGCCGATGGCCAATGCGACGGTAAAGTGGCGCGCGACAACAACGGACTATTACTTCAATAAATATGACTATAGCAACGGCTGGTATTCGTTTGGCACACAAGACGGCTGGTGCTGGATGAACTGTGAACGAGGCAGTAATAACATAACCGAAGGCACAGGAACTCTGGATGCCAGTGGTCATCTGCGCATCCGTTTCCCGGCCAATATCGATGCCAATCTGGTAAGTCAGGTCGTGAGTATTGAAGCAGATATCACCGATGCCAATAATCAAATCGTCAGCAATCGTTCGTCTGTTGTCGTACATAAAACCAATGTGTATGTGGGAGTAAAAACCGATGACTACGTGGTGACTCCAGGCAGCAAAGCAAAGGTGAGTGTTGTAACGCTGAATCCAGATGGAACGCCCAAAAAAGGTCAGGCAGTAACGCTCAAGCTGTCGACTCGCCAGTGGAACTCAGTCCGCAAGAAAGGTGTCGATGGCGAGTTCTACTACGACAACGAGAAGAAAGATACGTTTGTGAACCAGATCTCTGTAACGACAGATGAGAAAGGAAAGGGGACAGGGGAAATTGCAGTAAACGACGGCGGTGAATACGTGATTGCCGCAGTCGCCAAAGACGAAGGCGGTCGCGAGACAGTCTCGGAAACCTCGCTCTACAGTTGGTCGAATACGTACTACAACTGGCCGCATTCCAATAATGATCGCATAGCGATTGTCGCCGATAAGCCCGAGTACGCCGTTGGCGATATTGCCAAACTGCTCGTCAAATCCCCATACCAGGGCAAAGGTGTCAAAGCACTCGTAACTGTCGAGCGCGAGAGTGTGGTCACCAAGAAAATTGTGGATATTACGAGCAATGCATTGCCAATTGAAATCCCGATTACGGAGGATTTGCTGCCAAACGCGTACGTGTCGGTTGTCATTATCAAACCACGACAGGGCGAAACGTTCGACGAAACCGGACTCGATACCGGCATGCCGGCTTTCAAAATCGGCTACATCAAATTAGCGATAGAAACGAAAGCGAAAAAATTGAATGTTGCCGTTTCAGTTGATAAGGAGCGCTACCTGCCTGGTGAAAAAGTGACAGCCACCATCAAAGTGACAGACTGGCAGGGTAAGCCGCAGAAAGCAGAAACGTCGCTGGGTGTTGTGGACATGAGCGTGCTGGCTTTAACCGGTTTCCAGCTACCCGACTTGATGAGCCATTTCTACTACGAACGTTCGCTGGGTGTGAGTACCTCCAACATGCTCATGTACTTGGTCGAACGATTCAAACCGGGTTCTAAAGGCGGTGGCGGTGGCGACCCAGAGGAGCGCAAGCGCATGAACTTGAAAGACACAGCCTTCTGGAACCCGACGATTCTCACCAACGACAAAGGTGAAGCAACAGTCACCTTCACTCTGCCCGACAACCTGACGACCTGGCAATTACTCGCTATCGCGAACACCAAAGACAGTCGCTTTGGCGCTAAAGACGGAACATTCCTGGAGACCAAACATGTCATCGTGCGTCCCGTTCGTCCGCGCTTTGCGGTGATTGGCGACGAGGCAAAACTGGGAGCGATTGTGCATAACTTCCTGCCGACAACGCAGACATTTGTTGTCTCGCTCAAAGGCACAGGATTTACAATCAAAGGCAGTGCGACGCAGAAAGTGACGGTCAAACCAGACGAGCAGACGAAAGTGGAATTCCCAGTTGCGATCGATGTCACAAATAAAGCGACGTTCGTTTTCAAAGCGGAGGCGGCTGGCGGCAAAGATGAGATAGAAGAATCGATTCCAGTCTATGAATTTGGCACACCTCAAGCGGTTGCAACCTCGGGTGTGACCGAAACGAATCAGACCGAAAAAATACTGATACCGAGTGCGAAAGATGCATCGCACGGAACGCTCTCTGTGTCTGTGTCACCAACGATTGCATCATATTTACCGAAAGGATTGGAATACTTGTTCCAGTATCCGTACGGTTGTTCCGAGCAAACCATGTCGAGCGTGTTGCCGGATATTGTTCTGGCAAAAATGCAGGGCTTCGAAGCCTTCCATATTATGGATCAGAAGAAATTGGACACGACAATTTCGACTACCATGCAGAAGCTCTATGGTTTCCAGCGCGGCGATGGCGGCTTTGGGTACTGGCAAGACAGTGACAGAAGCAACGTGTATCTCACAACCTATATCGTCTACGGCTTACAGATTGCGAAGACGGCTGGCTACACGATCGATGCCAACGTCCTGTCGCGCGCCAGAGACTACATTACGACTATTTTGCACAACCCAAATGCGACCAATCCGAATGCTGAGTACAGTGACAAATTTCCGTACCTTGCCTTAGCGGAACGTGCATACATTCTATTCGTGTTATCTGAAGGCGGTCAGAATGATGTGAGTATGATGAACGCTGTGTACGACAAGCGAAACGAATTACCACTCTTCTCCAAGGCGCAGCTGGCAATGGCACTTAAGAATGCCAAGACATCGGCAACCGATAAAAAAGCAGCCACTCTGATGACCGAAATTCTCGCCTACGCTCAGGCCGATAACCGTGGTATCCGTTTCGAAGAAGACAGTTCCAGAAATTACGCGTACCTGATGAACACCGATACCCGCACGACATCGCAGGTATTGCAGGCAATGGTGCGCATTGATCCGACGAACGTTCTTGCTCCTCGTATCGTTCGCTACTTACTCTCTGTGCGCAATCAGTATCACTGGGATACAACGCAGTCGACTACGACATCTCTGCTCGCACTCATGGAATACCTGAACATGACCAAAGAGCTCGATGGAAAGTTTACAGCCACAGTCGATATAAGCGGTCAGAATCTCCTAAAGAAAGATTTCGGGAAAACCAATATTCTCGAGCGCGTAGAAGCAGTAAAATCGATTACCGAATTGGCACGTGGCAAAGAAGTAGATCTGAACTTGGCCAAGCAGGGAACCGGTAAAATGTACTACGACGCGGTACTGTCGTACTTCTATACCAACAAAGATCTCCCAGCAGCCGATGAAGGCATCAGCATCAGCCGTACTATGGAACCGATTGCAGGCAGCGCAAAAACGGTAAGTGTCGGCAATACATACAAAGTTCGCCTCACGATTACGGTTCCCGAGGATCGCCAGTATGTTGCGGTGGAAAGCCCGCTTCCAGCCGGTATGGAGGCAATCGATTTGTCGCTGCAGACATCGCAGACAGACTTGCTGAGCGGCGAAGTAAATCAGCCGACCACCAACTACGGTTACAGTTATTGGTACGGCTGGACGGACGATTATATCGCCAACGCCATGTGGCGTTTTACGCACAAGGAATTCCGCGATGACCAGGTTTTCCTGTTCGCTGACTACCTGCCAACCGGCGTCTATCAATACGAATACTTAGTTCGCGCCACCACTCCTGGCCACTTCCACTACCGCCCAGCGCGCGCGTATCAAATGTACTACCCCGAAATTTTCGGTCAGACCGACGGCAGCTGGTTTGATATCAAGTAACGATGAGGCAGACACCAGCGACTGAGTCGCTGGTGTCTGCCTACGCTCAATGCCAATAATAATCGAGATATGTTTCTGCTTTTACGACTGCCAATTATCAATTTTCCATTATACATTTTCAATTCGCAAGCCTCCGGCACTGGAAAAAAATCATTATGATCAGTGCGATTACGATTCTTCTTGCGATCATTTTGTGGCCTCTCCCTCAAGGAATAATAGGAAGCAACAAACAAGCTTCTGTCCGTATTCTCGATCGTCATGGAACGCTCCTGTACGAATTGCGGCGCGGCGACGCCAACTCTCCGCTCAGTACGAAAGAAATTCCGGAGCGTTTTCGCAAAGCGATTGTGGCGGTGGAAGACCGTACATTTTACGAACACAGTGGCGTGAGCATTCGCGGAACCGCGCGCGCCATTACGCAGAATATCGAAGCTGGAAAGATAGTATCGGGCGGCAGCACACTCACTCAGCAATTGGTGCGATCGGTGCTGCATCCGACCAAACGAGGGTATCTCTACAAACTCTATGAAGCGTTTCTGGCACTCAAAACCGATACTGTTCTCAGCAAAGACGAGATCCTCACCAAGTACATCAATACCGCCTATTTCGGACATCAAGCGTATGGACTGCAGACGGCTGCTCACACGTTTTTTGGCAAAGATCCGTCGCAGCTCTCACTTGCGCAAACGGCATTTCTGGCCGGACTTCCGCAATCACCAAGTAACTACGATCCGTTTCAGAATTTCCCCGCTGCACTGCGACGCATGAAGACTGTCTTGCAGGCGATGGTCGATACGAAGGTGATTACGAAGGAGGAAATGGATGATGCGTTGGCCGAACCGCTGCACTTGGCACCGGATGTTATTTCCATTCGCGCGCCACACTTTGTGATGTGGGTGCTGCAGAAACTTGATCCGCAAACACTGCCTAGCGAAGTGCGCACGACGCTTGATCTGCCATTGCAAAATGAAATAGAGATCACTGTGAAAAATCATATTGAGAAACTCAAAGATCGAAACGTCACAGCGGGCGCAGTGGTTGTGCTCGATGCGCATACCGGCGATATTCTGGCAATGGTCGGTTCGGCCGATTATTTTGATACCGAGCACGATGGCGCAGTGAACGTGGCCGTCTCGGCGCGCCAGCCAGGTTCAGCACTCAAGCCGTTTACGTACGCTCTCGCCTTTATGAAAGGGGATACAGCAGCTACAACTGTCGCCGATATCGAAACACAATTTTTCACGCAAGACGGCAATCCGTACATTCCGCGCAATTACGATTACGGTTATCACGGTCTTGCGCGCTACCGCACTGCGCTCGCCAATTCGTACAATATCGCCGCTGTGAAAGTACTGGAAAAAATAGGCGTGGAGTCGCTACTGCAATTCCTCCGCAAAACTGGCCTTACGACTCTCACGCAAACAGCTGAACACTACGGATTGGCCCTCACGCTTGGCGACGGTGAAGTGAAGCTTTTGGAACTCACGCGCGCGTATGGCATTTTCGCACGCAAGGGCGAAACGCTTCATGAGCGCATGTTACTGTCTGACCCGATTAAAAAAGGTGAACAAGTACTGCCGGCATCCGTCGCATGGCTGACTGCCGATATCATGAGTGACAATCAGGCCCGATTGCCGGAATTTGGCGAAGACGGTCCGCTGGAATTCGATTTTCCGGTTGCCGCAAAAACCGGCACCACACGCAACTCACGCGATAACTGGACTGTCGGTTTTACACCCGATCGTATTGTTGGCGTATGGGTTGGGAATGCCGATAACTCGGCAATGCGTCAGACATCGGGTGTCACAGGCGCCGGCCCGATTTTTCATGATGCGATGCTGGAAGCTACCCGCTATTTGCCACGTACGTGGCTTACTAAGCCTGCGAACATTATCGATCGCGACATTTGTATGCTGTCGGGATTACTTCCCACCGATGATTGCAAACAGCGCATGACCGAACATTTCATAGCTGGTACGGAGCCGACAAAATTCGATACGATCTACCAGCGTATCGCAATCGATAAACGCAACGGGCTCAAGGCCAGCGAGAATTGCGATGCGACATTTGTGGAGGAGCGAGTCTTTACCAATTTTGCACCGGAGTTATTGCAATGGGCGCGAGCGAATCGGTATCCGCTTCCGCCACGCGAATTCTCGCCACTGTGCGCGCAGTCCACGCAGCATCAGCCAGGAGAATCGTGGCTCGAAATTCTGCGGCCGTATCCAAATGACAGCTACAAAATTGATCCACTTATTCCAGCCGTGAGTCAGCAAGTATTATTGATGGGTCAAGCGAGTGACGATATTGCTACGGCTGATTGGTATGTCGATGGAAAATTAGTAAGCAAAGGAACCGCTCCCGCTTTTCGGTCGCAATGGCTGATGCAAGAGGGGAATCACACCGTTGAATTGCGCGCGAAGGGGATGGTGAAGAGTGTGAGGATTAGTGTTGAAAGATAACGAAGATCCCCGTCCGAACGGATGGCGTTCATCCGGGCGGGAAAGAACTAAATACGAGATAAATTCCAAGATACCTGCCCGACTCTCAATCATTCAGGCGGGCAAGATACAAACAGCAAAAATATTAATCATTTAATCAAAAAATCCTACAATCTCTAGAGCGGGCATTCTGCCCGCGGCATACAATCATTCCTAGAAATTAATAATCTGTTTTAATACAACGCCGCAGGCCGGCTCTTCGACTGACTCATGGTAAAAAGCCCGCTGCTGAAGATGGTTTGTATGACATATAAAATAAACACAATGAATGCTATTCCTACACTGCTGCAGTTTTAGCATCAGTCTCACCAGTTTCCCCCAATCCCATTTTTACGATATCTGCCAGTTTCCATAAATCCATATCTCCTTTTACAAAGAAGTCTTTAGCTCCCAGTTCCAAACACTTCTTCATATCCACATCCTGCGCCAGATTACTCAGCACAATCACCGGAAATTTGTAAGCTTTCTGCTGAATGAATTTAAGCACGCCGAATCCGTCAACAATCGGCATCAGGAGATCGAGAAGCAATAAATCCGGCTGACGCTTTTCGATGGCACGAATGGCCAACTCGCCGTTTTCTGCAATTTCCAGCTCGCGACCAGAGGCTTGCAGATTGATGCCGTACAGCTTACGGAGAAGCTGATCATCTTCTGCAACCAGAATATACTTAGACATGGAAGAGTGGGGAAGCGGGAAGAGTAAGAGAGAAGATAGAGCCTTTATTGACCTCCGACGTGAAGTGAATGGTCCCACCGAGCAGGCCTGTCAGCTGACGAACAAGATACAACCCGAGCCCCGTTCCTTCTACTTGATTTTGTACGACGTTGTCACCGCGATAGAATTTGGTAAATACTTTTTGCTGCTGATAGGTCGGAATACCGACACCGTTGTCGCGCAGCTCGAAGTGAATTTTGCTCTCATCTTTCCACGCTGCCAAGTGAATGAGCCCCTTGTTCGGCGTGTATTTGATGGCGTTGCTGATGAGGTTGGTGAGAATTTCCTTGAGAATTTTTTTGTCGGTGATGATGTTAAGGTCGGCATCACAACCGATCATCAGCTTCTGCTCTTTCTTGGCGGATAAGAACAGGTTCTCTTTTTTCAGCTCATCGAGAAGAGTGGCAATCGGGAACGGATTCACATCCACTTCGATTTTCTGGCCTTCTATACGCGAGATCATGAGCATCGTCGAAATCATTTCCATCATGTGTAGCGTGTAGGTGCGAGCATCGGACAGAAGATCGAGCTGAGCAGGCGTGAGTGTTCCGCCGCTCTTTCCCCCGACGAACATATCCAGAATCCAACGAACAGCCGTGAGTGGTGTACGGAGTTGATGCGACGAGAGTGAGACGAATTCAGTTTTAGATTGCTCGATCGTCTTGCGCTGCGTAACATCGTGAAGCGCTACCACCATGAACGACGCTTTCCCGGCATCGAGCACCGGATACAGAATGAAATCCGCCCAGAATGTGCTGCCGTCTTTGCGCATACAGACAATATCATCGCTATGAAATGCTGTGCCTTTGGCAATCGATTGCGACAATGATTCGAGCACCAGATCTTTTGTTTCGGCTGATGCGCAGTTACGAATATTTTGACCAAGCGCCTCGTGCGGCGAAAAACCGAACAGATGTTCAAAAGTCGGATTGGTGTAGACCATCTGCCCCGTTACCGACGTAATACAAATGCCATCGGTAGAAGACTCGACCGCTTTCTGAAATTTGACCGAGTTTTCGGCCTGCTGCTTGAGCGACTGATAATTTTCATTGAGCTCGTACGACCGTGGGTCGCTTAAATAATCAAAATGCTCTTTATCTTTATCATGCTGTACATACGTTTTACTTATTTCTTCAAATAACGGCGCAAGCTCACGTATCAACGCTGGATTCTCACCGAGCAACTGCCGAATCTGGAGGGTGAGTAAAGGATGCATTACGAAAATGTGTGTGTATTTGAAATATTATACCATACTTTTGCCTTTATTTACAGCAATAAACGAAGCGAGTCTGAAACTCGTTGTTAATACCCGATGTAAACGCATTGGTGAAGCGAGCGGTATCTACAAGAATTACTCTGATAACGCAGCAGGCGGCGTATCTTGCGACAAGAGGACAATCGGCTGAAATTTATACGATTTCCCCAGTTCGATAACAATGCCACTGCCGGTTCCGTCGCATTCTTTTGCCGGAATATCAAGCAGTGATGAAAAATACAAAGCAGGGTTTTTTTGCGCTTTTTGGTCTGCGCTGTAGCAAAGAGTCGACGTAGGTTTGGACGCAAATATTTCTCCTCGCTTCGCCTTCTGCTCGGACACCGTAAATCCGTATCGAGATATTTCACTCACCAGATCCGATGCAACGCCATAAGCAGCACCAGTCGAACGTACGATAATATTCTGATGCGCTAGGTAAATGTCACGCTTGCCAGTGAGCATGCGTGCAAAAGTCGCAATAGCGCTCCAGCTGTCGAGTTTCGGCGATGTGGCAATAGGCAGAAGAATGGCTGCACTGCCAAATTCGCTTAACGGTGGCGCATAAATAAACCCACCCGGTTCGGCTTTTACCCCGTTGCCACCCGAATTGAAATTGAGCTGCATGGTGATAAATCTCTCCGAGCTCAGTCCGCGTGCACCGCGCGCCAACGCGATCAATTCATCGGTAGAGAAGTTTGTCTCCACGTTGTTTTTCACAATATCAAAAATGCCTAAAAGATTCTGGGGATTGGTCGATAGTTGTTTCTTCATTTTTTCCGACAGAAGTTGGAGTATCTGCTGCTGGCGCTGTGAGCGATCGAAATCGGTCGACGAATGTCTGGTACGCACATATTTGAGCGCGTCTTCTCCACTCATATGCTGCAGGCCCGCTTGCACTTCGTAGATGCCAACACTGCCTTCTTCCAGTGGATACGTGTAATCCACAATCCGCTTAGGTACATTCACGTCCAGTCCGCCGACAGAATCGATAAGTTGTGTAAAAGCTGTAAAATCGGATTTGATGTAGTACGGGATAGAAATACCAACTTTAGAACTGATGGTTGCCGACAATTCCTTGAGTGCACTACGCGACGACTCGGCATCGTTCATTTTTTCGTAACGATAGCGAGATTTGTAATCCGCATACAAACTATTGATTTTGCCCTGAGACATGCCCTTGGCATCCAAAAAGAGGAGATCGCGCGGAATGGACAGCAACACAATGTTCGGCGGATTGTTTACATCGAGGCTGGCGACAATCATTGTGTCGGTCAAATTGGCGCCGGAATGGCCGATGTCTCCCACGCCAAGTAACAGAATATTGACGTGCCCTTCGCTGTCTTTCAGTAAAATATTAGCCGGCGACGCCATAAAACTATGCAGTAATCCAGATAGTCGTACCGCGCCCACAACCAGTGTGATAAACAGAAACAGACCGCCTGCAAGAAGAGAAATTTTTCTCATAGGAAACTCCCAGGAAGCGAAGTGAGGGAGTGAGCCAGTCTAACAGGAAAACAAGACATTGTCATACGCATTTTTACAAGCAAATACAAAGCAAGTAACTTCAACATTCTACAGACGTAAAGCTTCTAAGGAATGACAACGACGTACCTCCTGGTTGGCCAGCAGCGGTCGAATTTTCATCATCAGGCGCAAATAAAACAGAGAAAATCATATACAGAGAAGACGCGACTCGCAGTACAGACTTACACAGGTGATGAAATGCCGTATTGTCAGTTTGCTTAAAAATCAATAATTTGGTATAATATTCAGTTAAAACTCTTTACACCCATACAAAACCCACTTTCCTCAATCGGCAAAACACAATTGTTCATTGCGTCACTGTCGCTGGCAATGGTGGCTGGTGTTGTCACATTTTCGCTCACCTCTGCTCCTACTACCCAAAAGCAGAAAATTGGCCTGCCACAGACGATTTTTACCGATGATATTCCTCTTCCCTTCGATACAACCAAAAAGACGGATGGAGGCAGTACGCTCAAAGGAACAGTGGTACAAATTGGAACCAACGCGCTAAAAATCCCAATTTACAAAGTGACGTTTGAGGATGCCAATGCCCAGTCATTGGCGCAGGATTCGATCTATATGGTGTTTGTGCCGCCGGGTGTAAACAACATGCCGTTCGATGCCATGATTCGCGCGGCGAATGGCAATCAGACCAAAGAATATTTTGGCTACGTCTATTCCCCAAATGCGCAGCTGGAAAAAGATCGTCGCAATGAACCGGTATTCAGCGCCCGTTTTCCCGGCGAATTCTTTGTCTCTGAAAAGGGGATGGCAAACAGTCGCCTGGCCAGTGATATTCATAATTTTGAAACACTCAATAACATCCAGTTTAAAACCTCGGGCCCACGCCACAATACTGCCAATGGCATCCTGCTGGAAAACCGCATCTACGCTTTTATTGTCAATGAACCGACAGCGACGATCTTAAGCATCCGGCCGCCTGCCATTTGTGGTGATGAGTGGAAAGATGATAGCGAGCAGTGTGACGACGGAAACGGCATCAACGAAGACGGCTGCAGTCTGCAATGCACTGTTGAGCAAGGATTCATCTGCCAGGGTAGTCCGAGCATTTGTATTCCGTCGACATCGGTTTGTCGCGAGACAGCAAATAGCTTCAGTATCAATGCACGCATTAGCGGGGATAGCCGGTTCATTGTTTTTGAGTCCGAAGCATCGAATCTCACACAACCGCCAGAAAAAAACACTTACAAAAATATATACCTGTTTGACCGGCAAAAAAACCAGACATTCCCGCTGACACCCGGCGCAAATGGAAACAGCGATCTGCCATCGATCAGTGACGATGGACGCTTCGTCGTCTTCCTCTCCCGGGCAAGCGATCTGGTCAGTAGTGATACAAACGGCGTGCAAGATGCATTTCTCCTTGATACCCGTGACGGATCCATCTTGCGCCTACGGCCACAATCTGAGCTGAGCCATGACACGACGGATGTCTCCATTAACGGCAATGGAACGTTCGTCACATTCTCCGCACCAGCCGGCTCGCTCAACAGGAGCCAGGTATATGTGTACAACATCGCAACCAGACAAGTGACAATGGAAAGTCTATCTCCAGACGGTCAGCCCGGCACAAACGACAGCTCGCGTGCAAGCATCAGTAACGATGGTCGATATGTCGCATTCCAGTCAATGGGCAGTGAGTCGCTCGATGCCGCACATATCCGGTCATCTGGAACCGATGTCTACATCCGCGACCGCCAGACACAGAAAACGCAAACCGTCAGTGCCGGAGCCGTCAATGAAGAATTCGGTTACAGTCGCACTCCGCACATAAGCGACGACGGCAATGTTGTCGCATTCGTATCAGACTCCGCCGGTCTTGTGCCGGAGATAGACGAAATGCATCAGCATACCTATCTGTATGATCGCAGGAGCGGACAGCGGGAATTGGTTGATAAATCAAGCGGAGGCGTTCCTGCAAATTATGCCAGCATTGTACACGACATCAGTTTCGACGGACGATATACTCTTTTTTCAACGGTAGCGGCAAATATAACCAGCGGCGACACAAACAGAGCTTTGGATGTTTACAGATACGACAGAGTAAAGAAAGAAATTGCTCGTGTAAGTATTACTTTGGGAGAAATAGAATATGCACGGTACAGCTCATACGGCTCGATCAGCGATGACGGAAATATTGCCACGTTCTTTTCTGCCTCCAGCAACATCCGCTCGTTCGCCAATATTTTTGTGCGCGACATTGCTGCCGGTACGACAACACTTCTCGGCGAAGATGTTCCGTGCGCATGCATGAACGGTGATTGTAAACTGAGCCAGACTGATCCGGTGTGTGGCAACAACGTGCTTGAAATTCACGAAGAGTGCGACGACGGCAACCTGACAAATGGCGATGGTTGCAGCAGCAGTTGTTTGACAGAAGGCTCGCCAACTGCCATCTGTGGCAATGGAGTCGTGGACGCCGATGAACAGTGTGATGATGGAGCAAATAACGGACAGCAGACAAGCGTATGTCGCTTGGAATGTCTGCTTAAAGTTCCGCCAGCTGTGGATCCAAGTGGCGGCACACCGAACATACAGGTGCTCTACGGCACGACAATTGTTGATCAAGGCGGCAGCATGGCCTTCGATTCTGTGCCCGAGAACGTCAAAGCAACGCGCACACTGACCATAAAGAACATCGGCACAGCACCACTGAAAATCGGACCGACGATTATCGTACGACCGATCTTTACGGTCGGCACGTTTGGAAAAACTGTTCTCGAACCAGGGGAAACAACAACGCTCGATGTAAGCATAGAAACCAACGCAATAGCGAACTACGCCTCTCTCATTACATTCCCTACCAATGTGGCTGGTCGCAATCCATTTAGTTTTACTGCCAAAGCAACAGTGATTTCCAGCGGACCGAATGTGGACGTCTTGTTTGCCAATGCATCGGTTGCGCAAGGATCTCTGATCAACATGGGAACATCGGATCCAGATAGCCCAACCGAAACATCATTTGATATTCAGAATACCGGCGCACAGGATCTATCGATTACGAATCTTACAGTGCCAGCAGGATTTGTCCTCAAGGAGCCATTTGCAAGTCCGACGATCATCTCATCACTACAAAAAAAGACAGTGACACTGGTGCTCAGCGGTACGCCTGGAACGACCATAAGTGGCTCTATTCAGTTCTCCACAAACGTCCAGACAATCCCGACATTCTCGTTCAGAGTAAAAGCAACGATGCTGATGGCGCAAATTCAGGTGACGCAAAACGGAAGCAATATTGCATTTGAAACGGGTATTGTTGATTTCGGGTCGACGAATGTTGGCAACGCCGTTACCAAAACATTTGTCATCAGCAATCCGGGGACAGGAGTGCTGACGATTGCGTTACCAGAAAATATCGATGGATTTACCATCGATCCGACCAACACCTCATTTGTACTGCAACCGGCAAGCGTGACATCGTTTAAAGTAAAATTGAACGCTACCGCCGTTACAAACCTCTCCACCACCTTCAGTATCGGAACCAATGTTTTGGGCAAAAACCCGTTCACCTATACACTCAAAGGTATCGTACGCGTTCCAGCCGGAACGCTAGAAGTGTACGACGGAACACTGAAGCTCACAAACGGCCAAACGCGCGATATGGGTTATAACGATACCGAGCATCCGGGTCAGAAAACGTTTATCATCAAGAACGCTGGCGACGCAACGTTGAATCTGCGTTCGCCAATTATCGACGTCTACCCGGTGACAGTGCTTGGCAATATAAAACTCATTCAGAACGTCACAACCATCATACTCGAACCAGGGGAAACGACGACGTTTACCGTCGGACAAAAAAACGTGCCGTATTCTGTACCAACCGGCAAAATCGAAATCGTATCCGATGATCCCCAGAACGAAAAGTTCACCATCCATACAACCGGCGGCACCATCTATACACTACAAGGCCATGTGCACGCCACCGCCATCGACAATAACGTTCTCTATCTCGGGGGAGAATTTAGCGAAATTAACGGCGCTGCCCGCACAAACGTGGCCGCCATCGATCTGGTAACCGGCAGACTCAAACCATGGGGTGCGGACATCGCAACCGACGGCCCGGTCTACGCGATTGCTGTCCATAATTCTATAACGTACATCGGAGGAACGTTTACGACAGTCGGCGGACAGCCTCGCTTGCTTGCCGCCGCTATCGGGACTGATGGCGTACTGAAAACAAACAAGATGCCGCTGCGCAATGCCATAAGCGGCACAAGTGGTATCTACGCATTTGCAGTCGATGCCGCCAATGATCGCCTGTACATCGGCGGGCGCTTCGGTCGCAACGATTTCGGAACGCAGACGGGTCTGTTTCAGGATTTGAGCTTGATGGGCATGCGAATGTCTTTGTGGACTCGCGATACCAATTTCACTCCGCAAATTGACGGCGGCATCGATCGATCGAGGGCCAATATCATCCGCAGTATCGCGCTCGATTCCTCGGTTATATATGTAGGCGGCACATTCTACGCCAACGAATTGAATCGCGGCACATCCTACGATCTTGCCGCAATAGATTCGAGCGGACATATTCTGCCGTGGAGACCGGAAATGAGCGATGACGGGGCAGAATTTAGGTCTCTTGCGATACACGGAAACACGCTGTACGCAGGCGGGAATTTCAAAGTGACGGATGTGCCCATTCAAAATCTGGCAGCTGTGGAAAAGTATAATCCAGCCGGCAATACCACCAATCAAAATGGCGAAATGGTATGGAAGAGAAATTGGACACCGAATCCGGATAACACCGTTTCTCATCTTCTGACAGATGATGAAAACTTGTATGTCGCTGGCAGCTTTACCGTTATCAGCGGCATTTCGACCGGACACTTTACGTCTTACAAATTAAACACCATGCAGCGCACAGCCATCGGCAATCCCTTTGCGCCATCAGAAATTGATGCGCTCACCAATTACGACGCGACAAGATTGATTCTCTTTGGAAACGGCTCCGTTGCACTGCTGGAAAAACAGTAAAGATCAACAGAACACGTAAATCTTCAAAAGGCTATTGATGGATCACTTTGTCATTATTAAATGGTGGCTCGTGGTCAAAGCAATCAGAACTTTTTTTATTCTTCCTCCCAATAAGATTCCTCTTTAATAACTATAATTTCATTCGTTGTAGTATCGATAGTCATTTCGAATGACTCTAGAGCAGGATGATCTACAAGGAAGTTTTGGATGTTTTTACTACTAACTCCATTAGCTATAAGCAACTCTAGCAATACTCTGCTGTGTGCTCTAACTTCTTTAAGATATTCATCAAAATCTAATCCACATATTTCTATTGACTCTCGATCTGATGGGACATTTCCCGCAAGAGCAACTTTTAAATCTTCTTTGCAAGGCGCTCCACGAATTTCTTTTAAAAGAATATTTTCCATCCCTGGAGTAGTAAGCTGATATTCATGAATTAGATAGCCGATACGCTTTTTGGTATCTAAAATACCAATTGCTATACATGGCCCAACCCCTCCAGTTTGGGCGATGTCCGGGTACAAAACTCGAATTTCCTGACCCGAGCAGATTTCATGCAAAACTCCCATGTGTATTTTTTATACTATTTTTATAATTAAGTCAATTGGTGGCCCAGGCCAGAATTGAACTGGCGACGCCTGCCTCTTCAGGGCAGCGCTCTACCACTGAGCTACCGGGCCACAATGGAGTGGGGAGACTTTAGCATTGGGTGTCTGGCTTGGCAAATGTGGCATTGCGCCATTCTCTGCCAGAACCACTAATACGGACTTTTCCGTATTGCAATCACTTTCTTAAATGCCTGCCGTGTTTATAGTTGACGAATGGTACAATTGAATTAGATTCAATTCATGAAAACTCCACATTGCGATATTGCGATCCTTCGTCCGATAGAAGCTGGCTTTGACAGTCTCTATTCGCAAAACCCAGATCCATCCGAAAAAATATACGCAGAGAGAGTTGATGGAATAATTGATACCGTGCGCTCTCTATTGGATATCACTGCAGAAGAACTGGGAATACAAACAGAAGTAACTGAATATCAGCTACATACAAACGCGAAAGGCGAAGCGTCTTTCTTGTCTCTAAAAAGATCAAGACGAGTAAGCGCAAAAGATCTGATTGTAACAGTGGACCCCTCTGCTACAGGGTTTTCCTATATTTCAAACGCGACAAAAGCACCGATGACTCGAGGCCTTATTGCATTTACGGATTCAAGGCAGCTCGACGATATGCAATTGCTCATAGCAGCAAATATAACAATGGTGATGAAGCTGGTGAAGGGGCAGCCTAGCTATTTCGGCATTCCTCGTCTCTTTCCATTACAAGTTCCTTTAAATGAGGATGATCAAACGAAACATCATAAACAAAATATCGTTACGATAAAAAAAGCCTTACAGTATCCTCACATAACACCACACACATCGACGCGTGAAAGATTTACCACTCTGTATGTGGCAGATCCCGATGCACGCGAATCACAAGCGGATTTTCGGGCTAATTTTATAGATAAATAGAAATCTATACCCGCGAGGCAGGGAAGTTGTGTGATAGCCTGAAGAATTACCATTGTTTCATCTGCATTACAGAACCCGATTCCGAAAGAAACGGCAGAAGCCTATTGGCAAGTTGTGTGGTAAAAAGTGTTGAACCCGTTGCGTTCAAGTGAATTGGATCGCTTAAATGCACTGCATCTGCAAACGGGGTATTTGTAAGATAATGACAATACTCTGGCGATACAGAACGTAACGACTCACTGATAAATTCATCATAGTACGGCGGAAATGGATCGTTCGTCGTATCGAAGCCAATGGACGGCGCATGAGGCGTGGTAACAAAGATGAGCTGAATACGATGCTCAACTGCCAAGTTACAGATTGACTGCAGAAGTGATGTATTTTCAGAAGGTATGGAATCTGCATTTTTTTGCAACGCTTCAATCCGACTGCCCTCTTTGATACGTCCGAAGGTCGGCACAAAACCGTTATGCCTTTCAAATGCAGAGAAGTCGGCTGCCATGTCTTTTTGCACTCCAAATAAGCGATGCTTCAGAGAGTACGCCAGCCTAAAAGATGGCCACAGCTGAGAGATATATATGGTGAGGCGCTCCTCCAAAGCCAGCGGATAATCGGTCAAAGCATCATGCATGGTTCGCGGACTAAAAAAATATTCATAAACCGTTTCGCGAGCCTGCACTTGGTGCCACATATGGATACTTCGACCAACAATAATAATTTTTGGAGATTGATGATACCGAAGATATCGCTCAAGTAGTGTTGTATCTGCGTAAGCGGTCACGTTGCGATAGGTGGCAAGATTGTAAGCAGAAAGTCCGGTTACACGCTCGATAATTTGCGGATCAATTCCATTCGTCGCACTCGAATCTCCTAAGATGAGCACATCGTATGACTGAGGATCTTTCAGTTTTGTCAGTCGATGCATCAAGCGCACATCTTCTGCTCCTTCAAATGGTAACGCGTCGTACAGCTTAACGATGCCATATTCTGTCATCACCACCAAACAAGCAAAGAGCATCAGCCACAAAAAAAGATAATATTTTTTCATCAAAATTGTTTGTAGACAAAATCAAAGTGCTTAAACGGAGTAAGGTAAATGAGTGAATAGAGACAGATAGTAATAAAAATTACACGCAGTACAATTGACCGACTAGCAATACTATCACTCTGCTTATAGTGCAGATCGAGGACATGCATGGCGGCAATCGGCATCCAGAAGAAGAGAATGTACGGAAAGAACGTACCAATCGAGAAGCGAAGCGATGCAAAGACACTCCAAAACGGCAGCGACGAAAAATTCTGAAATATCACCCAGCCGATACAAACGAGAATAAACCACAGTATTCCTGCAACGACTTTCTTGCGCAAAATTTTTGCGTACCATGCATCGGGCGAAACATATTTGTCACTCAGCACATAGGCAACAGAAAGCATGCCATGATACGCGCCCCACGCGATAAAATTCCAGCTGGCTCCATGCCACAAGCCGACGATGAGCATGGTCAGGAAAAGATTGCGCAGGGTAAAAATAAAACCCAGCCGATTGCCACCGAGCGGAATATAAATGTAATCGCGACACCATTGCGATAGACTGATGTGCCACCTGCGCCAAAAATCCGTCGGACTGAGCGCGAGATACGGCATGTTGAAGTTTCTTGAAAGAGTAAAACCAAACAGCGTCGCAATGCCGCGGGCAATATCGCTGTAACCGGAAAAATCCGCGTAGATCTGCAAGGGAAGAGCCAGCAGAATCGTGAAGGAATTGGCACTGATAAGTTCGGGTGTCAGAAGAGAATATATTGCGTACGTTGCGGCATTGTCGGCAATCACTACTTTTTGCACCAATCCCCAGATAATCAGAAAAAAACCCAGCGATAGATGTTTTCTGGTAACGTGCTGCACTGTCTGTAGCTGAGGCAGCAAGTTTCCTGCGCGCTCAATGGGACCGGCAATATATTTTGCGAAGAACGCCAGAAACAACGCATACGACACAAAGTCACGCGTCGGAAGCTGCTTACCGCGCGCAATATCTACCAGATAACTGATAATCTGAAAAATATAAAACGATAATCCGAGCGGTAAAATAACAGAAAATCCTGGAGCAAATGATCGCAAGCCTATCGAACGAAACAGGACATTGATATTATCCAGAAAAAAATTCGTATATTTGCAGTACGCAAGCACGCCGATGTAGCCCACTACAGCAACCGATAAAACGACATGCTTGAAACGCGCCGATTGGAGGCGATGAAGAAAAAGTGCAATGAAAAAACTCGTGACAGTACAGACAAACAAAACAATGGGCACGCGCCAATCCCACGCTATCGCAAAGACATAACTCACAAGTAGCAGAAAGACATTTCGCAAAAACACTTTGCGATGAATCAGAAGATAGACGATATATGCACAACCTAGAAGAAACCAAAATGACAATGTCGTAAAAGTCGGCGAGATAGTCAAAAAAGGAGTGACGTGCATACGATCAGCGTGATGGCCGAAATCATAGCACTAGAAGAGTTGCTCATCGACTCTCGTTTTGCCGATGTAGACTTTTTCGCCGTCGGTACGCACTTTGTTAATCGCTTTAAGGAGTCCTGTACGCTCGACAACGTCGACAAAGCGGTTCACAGCCGATGTGCTTCCAAAGTTTGTCATGCTGGTAAATTGTTCCAGGCGACGCCCTTTGATGATGATGCGTTTGTCCTTGCGCTCGATGCGATACACGCCCATCAAATCGGATTCCAAATGCGGACGCAAAACGGGCAGTGTATCACCCGATGCTTGCTCGGTGTATTCCAGCTCGCGCTGCTCTTTGGCCTTGAGCACAAGTGGCAACAATAATTTCATCAGATCCTGAATTCCTTGTGTGGTAGACGTAGAAATGGCGGCAGAAACCTTGATCTTGGCTTTTTTGAGTTCATCGATGAACGGCTTGGCGTCGCCAGCCACAAGATCGATTTTATTGAGCACAACAATCTCTTTCTTTTTGGCCAGAGCAGGGGAGTAGGCCTTGAGTTCATTTCTGATGGTTTTGTAATCTTCCACAATGTCCGGTCGGTTGATATCGAGCATGTGTACGAGAATGCCGCAGCGCTCGATGTGTTTGAGGAACTGATCACCAAGTCCTTTGCCTTCCGATGCGCCTTCTATAATTCCTGGTACGTCGCACATCACAAATTCGCGATCGAAGACTTTTACCACACCGAGGTTTGGAACGAGGGTCGTAAATTCGTACGCCGCGATTTTCGGCTTGGCCGACGAAACAGTCGCGATAAGTGACGATTTCCCCACACTCGGAAAGCCGATAATGCCGACATCGGCAACCAGCTTGAGTTCTAGTTTTACATGCTGCGTGTGGCCCGGTTCACCAAGCTCGGCAAAATCTGGCGCCTGACGAATGGAAGATTTAAAGTGCGCATTTCCAAAGCCACCTTTGCCGCCTCTGGCAACAACCACTGTTTGTCCATTCACACGCAAATCGGCGAGTAGTTCGCCTGGCGCATCGATGTTGTCGGGGTCGAATCGCGTGACGATTGTTCCGGGTGGAACTGAGAGAATGGTGTCTTCGGCGCCTTTTCCGTTACAACTTTTACCAAGACCTTTGTCGCCATTCTTTGCCTTAAAACGCTTGGCACTCGCGAAGTTACTGAGCGTATCGCTGTTTGGATCGGCCATAAGCACGATGTTGCCACCGCGTCCGCCATCACCACCATCCGGGCCTCCATTTGGCACATATTTTTCTCGGCGCCACGCAACGCAGCCGTCGCCACCGCGGCCACCAGTTACGTCGATGATTGCTTCGTCGATAAACATAAGGAGGAATGAAGAACCGAGAACGTAGAACGTTGAACGTTGAATAGATGTAATTTATAAAACTCAAAATCGAGAATTTGCTCTAGAGAATAACACTTATTCGACTACGTTACTATACATCAGCAATAGCACTTTGTACATTCAGGTTAAAATATGTAGATAGATCTTGACCAAGATATCATTAGCACTCTATAATACCGAGTGCTAAATTAGAGTTGTTCTTCATACTTTTCCAACCCAAACTATGAGCAAAATTATCGGAATCGACCTTGGTACCACAAACTCTTGTGTCGCAGTCATCGAAGGAGGGGAACCACAGGTTATCCCCAATGCCGAAGGCAATAACACCACGCCGTCTATTGTTGCCTTTAAGGACAACGACGTTCTCGTCGGTATTGCCGCCAAACGTCAGGCTGTGACGAACCCAAAAAATACGATTTACTCAGCCAAACGTTTTGTCGGTCACCGTTTCGAGGAAGTGGAAAAGGACGCCAAAATGGTTCCCTACGAGGTAAAAGCCGGCAAAGAAGGACGCGCAGTGATCAACGCCAACGGCAAAGATATGTTCCCACAGGAAATCAGCGCCAAAGTGCTGATGAAACTCAAGAAAGACGCCGAAGCGTTTTTGGGCCAGCCAGTCACCAAAGCGGTTATCACGGTTCCAGCCTATTTTGACGATAATCAGCGCCAGGCGACCAAAGAAGCAGGCGAAATCGCCGGACTGGAAGTCGTACGTATTATCAATGAACCAACTGCTGCCACTCTCGCGTACGGACTCGATAAGAAGAAAGAAGAGAAAGTAATTGTCTACGACCTTGGCGGTGGAACATTCGACGTCACGGTTCTCGAAATTTCCGGTGACGGACACTTCGAAGTGCAGTCGACGAATGGTGATACGCATTTGGGTGGCGACGACTTCGATCAGACAATTGTCGATTGGCTCCTAGCTGAATTTAAAAAAGACCAGGGTGTTGATCTTTCGAAAGATAAAATCGCTCTGCAGCGCCTCAAGGAAGCTGCGGAAAAAGCAAAGATCGAATTGAGCTCGGCTAACGAAACCGAAATCAACCTGCCTTTCATTACGGCTGATGCGACTGGCCCTAAGCACCTGACAGTCAAACTGGCGCGTTCGAAACTGGAAGCATTGGTATCGGATTTGATTGAACGCACAGCCAAGCCCTGCTTGAACGCACTCAAAGATGCAGGCTATTCCAAGGATCAGATCGATGAGGTAGTCCTCGTCGGAGGCATGACACGCATGCCAGCCGTCCAGGCCAAAGTAAAAGAACTGTTTGGAAAGGAACCGCACAAAGGAGTGAATCCGGACGAAGTGGTGGCAATCGGTGCCGCTATCCAAGCTGGTCAAATCGGCGGAGATATTAACCGCGATATTACGATTGTGGACGTTATTCCGCTCTCTGTCGGTATCGAGACAATGGGCGGCATCGCAACCAAAGTCATCGAGAGAAACATGAAGATCCCAACCTCCAAGAGCCAGGTCTTTTCGACCGCGGCTGATAATCAGACATCGGTAGAAATCAACGTCGTCCAAGGCGAGCGCGAAATGGCCGCCGACAACAAATCCCTCGGCCGATTTATCTTAGATGGCATCTTGCCCGCTCCACGCGGCATGCCACAGGTGGAAGTCACATTCGATATCGATACCAACGGACTGCTGCATGTGAAAGCCAAAGACAAAGGCACGGGCAAAGAGCAACACATCAGCATCCAAGGTTCGACCGGACTTTCCAAAGAAGAAGTCGAACGCATGAAGAAAGACGCAGAAGTAAACGCCGATGCCGACAAGAAGAAGAAAGAGTTGATCGAAGCACGTAACACAGCAGACAGTCTTATCTTCTCGCTCGACAAACAAATGCGCGAGCACGACGCCAAGATCAACGACGACACCAAGAAGAAGGTGAATGAAAAAATGAATGCGCTGCGCGACTTACTTAAGAAAGAAGATGCGACAGCCGAGGAAATCAAAAAACTCACAGAAGAGACAGGAGTAGCAGCACAGGAAATCGGCAAATTGATTTACGAGGAAGCCCAGAAGAAAGAAGCCGAAGCTACCAAGGCAGGCGAAAAGGGTGACAAGAAAGATGAAAAAGTCGTCGACGCCGAGGTAGTGGATGAGAAAGATGAGAAGAAGAAAGATGATGACAAGTAATAATCCGTCCGCAGGCGAGGTTCCGCAACCTCGCTGGATCTAGCAGGAAAATCTCCACAGCGGCAAGCCGAGGCTTGCCGCTGTGTTCTTGATTGATCACAAAATACTTGCTGGGTATGCTCTACATTCCAATGTCCACGCACGCTCATCACACGGCCGACGATATCGAAGTCCTTCGCGAGATGATTCGGTTAGCGGAAAAACGACGTGATGAGGAGTTACAGATGATAGAAAGAATCAATCAATATAATCTCGCACTTATAGGATTTTCAGGATCATTCCTTTCTCTGCTAGTAACAGTAAAATTTCCAATTATAGTCGTGATAGTTGCCGGCGCTCTATTACTTGTATCTCTTACAGTTTCACTTACTACCATTCGACCAAAAGTTCTTAAAGGTGGCGCTATTGATCTTCGGTATGATATAGATCTAGCAAAAGAAGGTAAGATTTCCACTCTCCACCATTACTTACTCGAAACTGCAGATGTTATTCAAGAGGCAGCTGCAAAGGCTGGCCAACGATCATTTGAAAAGAAAAATGGTACTATTTATTCAGCCCTTTTTCTTGCCTTAGCTTTAGCTGCTACTTATACTCTCTACATCATCTATGCCTAAGCCAGGAAACACCACCACAGGCCTTTAAAAGATTCTCTATCTTTTTGTAATGCCAAAAACAGCTAATCCAGTTCGCGCACCAGCTCAATCTATGCCACGACCAGGCGACATGGTTGAAGGTCTGTAAGCTTTAATATCAATCATGCCTAAAATTGGAAATACTACTACCGGCATCTAAAAACCAATATCATCAACCATTTGTCGTAAGCTTTTTAATAACCCCGACCATCCTTACAATTTTCCCGACTATTTCCTTGTCGGAATGTTCGGTGTGACTATAATCAGATTTCACTCTCGATTTTGACACATACAAAACACATGTATTTCCTTCCCGCCGAACGTATGCTTTTTAAGCTCCTCACCCGCGCAATCCGCAAACTCATTGCAACATTCAGTCCAAAGCCTGCGTACAGCTATGTACCGGTTCGGATACAGAGAAGGAAGTAATAGATGTATTTAATACCAAATAGACCGCTCACCCGAGCGGTCTTTTGATTATTGCAGATTCTAATTTCTGATCCACGTGTTGGCTACTATTCCTCTGGTTCATCTGCATCGTCTGTTTCTTCTGGTTCCTTTTATAACTTCCCTCCCACATACCCCGCCAATTCAACCAAACGATTGCTATAGCCCCACTCATTGTCGTACCACGAGAATGTTTTAACCAAAGTTCCTCCGATTACCTGCGTGAGCTCGGCATCAATAATCGAACTACGCGGATCTCCGACAAAATCCTTGAGAACGAGTGGTTTGGTTTCGTAACCGAGAATGCCTTTCATGGCTCCTTCGGATGCCTTCTTGAACGCAGCATTCACTTCTTCTTTGGTCGTCGGCTTTTTGGTGATAACAGTGAGATCGGTAATACTACCGGTTGGCGTAGGTACACGCATCGACATACCGTTCATCTTTCCATTCAGCTCCGGAATCACAAGCCCGATTGCTTTGGCGGCACCGGTGCTGCTTGGAACAATATTCACCGCCGCAGCTCGCGCACGACGTAAATCCTTGTGCGGAAGATCGAGTAAGTTCTGGTCATTGGTATAACTATGAATCGTCGTCATCAAACCGTATTCGATACCAAAGGAATCATTCAAAACCTTGGCCATAGGCGCCAAACAATTTGTGGTGCACGATGCATTCGAAATGATGTTCATCGTTTTTGGATCATATGTTTCATGATTCACGCCGATACAAAACGTGCCATCGACTGCATCCTTGGAAGGAGCGGAGATAATTACTTTCTTCGCGCCTGCTTTTATATGCGCCGATGCACCTTCTTTGCTCGTAAAAAATCCTGTGCATTCCAACACAACATCAACTTTTAGATCTTTGTGCGGCAGAAGTGAAGGATCTTTTTGTGCAGTGATCGTAATGTCGCCATGCTTGGTCTTAAACTTGTCGCCCTCAACGCGCATTTGAGCGTCGAAGTGGCCAAACGACGAATCGTACTCAAACAAGTGAGCGAGAGTTGCCGGATCTGTCAGATCATTGATAAGCACAACATTTATATCCGGATGGCTCTGCATAATGATGCGAAGCGCCTGCCGACCAATACGACCGAAACCGTTGATGGCGATGTTCATAGGGGGAGAGGGGAGAGAAGTGAAGTTATAATAACACGATGACGGTACGGTAGGTAAGGTAGGTATTGTAGGTAAAGTACGTAATCAGATATTTCTAGAACGTCAGCAGCTACCATACGTACTATACGTACCTTACCTACCTTACTTTTCTAAGATCGTAATCACGATCGCCCGTATTCCTGTATCAATAAAACCGTATCCTCCTCCATCGCTGGAGATTCACAAACTAATTGTCCGCCGACTTTACGCTTTTTCAGTACGGCAATAAAATCTTTCCACGGCGCATCGCACTCGGCAAACGGCAAATGTTTGCGTTCGCCTTTTTCGGTGTAGAGAATGCCGGAAAAATGCATATGCATATTGCTGAGTGATTCTTTGCCGAGATATGTTTGATAGGTATCGAGCATATCGTTCCATTCAGCCGTCGAATTGATTTTGCCGTTGTAGCGCGCGTGTAAATGCGCTGGGTCTACTGTTGGGTAGATGCCGAATTCTTTACTCACTTCCAGTACTTCTTCCAGCGTTCCCCACTGCACCGGCTTGCCCATCGTTTCGTACGCAAGATTCACATGTGGGAATAATTTCTTCTTGTCCTTCAATATTTCTTCGGTCGCTTTCTTGATGCGTTCGGTCACATCTTTCGGATCTTGTTTTAGATAAAAAGCTGCATGCACACACACAGACTTAGCACCGCAGAGTTCTGCCATACTCAGGGCATCGATAATGCGCTTCTTGCTGGCAGCAAGAGTAGCAGGCTCTGGCGAATTGAGGTTGATGTAGTACGGCGCGTGCACAGTCAGATTCATTTTTAACTCTTCGGCAAGAGCGCGAATTTCAGCCATGCGCTCAGGGTTTTTCGGAACCTGTTGTACCCACTCCAGTTCCATGGCACGAATGCCAAGTGAATGCGCGTATTTGAGTCCTTCGAGTGTGCCACCTGGTTTAGGCGTAAGGATGGGCGCACCGGCGACAGCGATTGAGAGCATAGGGGGATTATAGCGGAAATTTTCAGAATATTGATATAAATGAAAAAATACGAAGAACTAAATACTAAATCCGAGACAAATTCGAGTTTGTAAGTTTGAATTTTAAAAATTGTTTCGTATTTGGTTCTTTGATCTTCGAATTTCCAATACTTTTCATCTAACCCTTTTCCCGTATACTTTATCTATGTCTACCCTTCCTCCTCGCTATTACAAAGAACTATTCGCACTTTTCGCAGCAATCGAAAACGAGAAGGAAGCAAAGACGGTATTGGAAGACATATTCACGCCACAGGAAATTGATGACCTCGCCCAGCGCTGGCAGCTCATTCAGAAGCTTATCGAAGGCAAGCCACAGCGTCAGATAGCCGAAGATCTTGGCATATCCATCAGCAAAATCACACGCGGATCGACGATGCTCAAACACGGCAGCGGAGCGTTTGAGAAAATGTACAAGAAATTGAAAAGGTAAGGTACGTATTGTAGGTAAGGTAAGTAAGGTACGTACTTTGATTCATCTATAATCTCATAACCTACTATACTTACACTACCTACCTTACCTACAATACCTCCCCTCCGTGCCTCTCTCTCCCAACATCATCACCCAGACTCTCGCCACTTCTCAAGGCCAAGCTGCCTACAAAATCGCTGAGACTTTGCTGGATGCCGGCTTCGAAGCCTGGTGGGTGGGCGGCTGCGTACGCGATATGTGGCTTGAGAAGATTCCCTACGAAATTGATATTGCAACGAACGCTCTACCCAATCAGATTCAAAAACTGTTCCCAAAAAATAAAGATATTGGTAAGCAGTTTGGAAGTATTATCGTCCAAATCCAAAATCAAGAAATAGAAGTCACAACATTCCGCGAAGATGACGAACAATCGGACGGACGCCATCCGGAATCAGTAGTTTTTGGCACGCGCGAAAAGGATGCGGCAAGACGAGATCTCACCATCAACGCGCTCTACTGGAACCCCATTTCGAGTGAACTCTATGATCCTTTCGATGGCGAAGCCAATCTGAAAGAGAAACTGATTACATTCATCGGTGATCCGGCAATCCGCATCAAGCACGATGCACTGCGCATGCTACGAGCCGTACGCTTTCGAGCGACTCTCGACGGACAATATCACCCAGATACCTACCGTGCATTACAAGAATTAGCTTCGATGAGCGAAGTGCTGTCGGGTAGCCGCCAACTGCAGGAATTGGAAAAAATGCTGCTATGTCCAAATCCGGCACGCGCACTGGAAGACTTATGGGAACTGGGGATCTTGCAATATATTTTGCCTGAGCTGCATGCGTGTAAAGGCGTACCTCAGCCCAAAGACTATCATCGCGAAGGAGACGTATGGGAACATTCGCTGCAATGCGTTCGTTCCTTTAAAGAAGATCAGGGGATTGACACCCGCATTGCGGCACTGTTTCACGATTGCGGCAAAGCGCAGACGTTTTCACTCAAAGAACGTATTCGCTTCGATCATCATGCAACGGTGTCGGCAGAGCTGACAGCAAAAGCCATGACGCGTTTGCAGATGCCAAAGAAGCGGATCGATAAACTTAGCTGGATTATCGATCATCACATGATGATGGGCTCATTTGCCGACATGAACGACGAGCGCAAAGCACACTGGTATTTTCACCCGTGGTTTCCAGAACTCTTGCACATCTTCTGGCTCGATATCGCCGGCACGACGCCATCAGAATTCAAGCTCTACGATGAGATAGTGGCTGATTACAATCGCTTTCTCAACAGTCACCCGAAGCCTCCGAAGCCACTGCTGAGTGGCGACGACATTATCGAACTCCTTGGCATCAAACCTGGCGCCCGCGTCGGCGAATTGATGCAAAAACTCTTAGATGCACAAATTCGTAAAGAAGTGACGACCAAGCAGGAGGCCAAGGATTTCTTAACAAGAGTGAAATAACTGACGGAGCAAATAACACCTTAATTCACTCTTAATCTACTCTCCGTATAGTACGTTTTAGACATGCAGGAACAGGAAAGAAAAAAGGGAGCCACTCCGGTGGCTCTTTTTTTATACATACACGCTGATTATCAAAAATTTTCTATTGATAGCGGGGGGGGGTTGGACACCTACAGTTTTTATCTGATTTAGTTGATATTGGCTTATTTAAGCCGAAATACAACTACTTGCATTTTTATTATAATATTACATATTTGCATATTTGTAAATAATGTAGTATAATATCATCAAATGTCAAACAAACACCACACACACAAAAAGCATTTTCATTATCACAAAATTTATCGAAAAAAGCGAAACATTCAGTCATTGCGTGTTATCGCTCCTTTGATGATTACGGTGCTCTTTGTTCTTGCACTCTCACTTGCGACAAGCACATCGGAGAAGAGGGGACTGCTTCAACCGCTTAACGAGGTCCATAATGCAGCACCTGCTACGACACCTACTATCGCTTCAAGCACAACATCAGTGATTGAAACACTGGAACCAGCACCTATAACGCCATCAACAGATCTCACGAGCCTCAGCCTCTTTGTGACGGTTAGAGATGGATCGCGTACAGCAACAGGTATGATTGCCGTCAAAGATCACCCGGAGTGGATTCATACCGAAAAAGGGATGTGGTCAGAAAAAACAAGTATCGATCCCCAAGCGGTTGAACAGACAATTGCAAGTAACGGTATTGCCGGTATTCCGCTTGTACAAAATAGCGAGATTCTGAGTATCGAAACCGATAAGAACAAAGTGCTACGCCCAGTGACAAGCAGACTAGCAAAAGCCGGCTTTAGCTTGAATGCAACAGAAGTAGCGACTGCGATTACAAACGCTCTCTTAAAAAACGAATCCACACTCACAATCAATGCGCCATATGTACAGCCAATCGTGACGATGACAGCCGAAGATGGCACAGTCAAAACACTTCGATTACTTACAACAGGCTATTCGGATTTTGCCGGCTCCGCTCCTGGACGAACGCACAATGTGTATAAAGCGATCGAAGAGCGCATCAAAAGTATTCTCGTAAAAAAGGGCGACACATTCTCCCTCATTCCAGCTCTCGATGCTCCTATTACCGTCGCCAAAGGCTGGGAGGAAGATTTGGGCCTGTTCGGTGGTGGCGCCGCTCTTACACCAGGTGCCGGCATCTGTCAGTCGGCAACGACTCTGTATCGCGCAGCACTTCTTGCCGGATTGCCGATTGTCGAAAGACGCAACCATAGTCTGGACGTCGATCACTACGAACCGTACGGCAGAGGCTTGGATGCGACTGTTTTCCCTTTTGATATTGCCGGCAAGAACACGGCCGTCAATCTCCGGTTCAAAAACGATACACCCGATGATCTCTACATTCAGTCACATATCGAAGGCAATACGGTTCTTGTTCAGCTGTTTGGCACTGATGACGGCCGCAAATCCCTGCTTGAAGGCCCCTATTTCTCCATCAGCAAAAACCGTCCAAAGGGCGAAATCCGCGCGCTGAGCAACCGCGAAATCGGTTGGGTACAAACCATCACACGCGCTGACGGCACCAGTACAAAGAAGCCGATTATCTCGACTTACGCCAAACCCATCTGGCATTCCCAGATGCTCAAATACGTCGACGCGAAAGGCATGGAGCTCATGGTGCCGGAGCAGTATAAGTAAAACAGATATGTACGGCTGCGTAGAGAGAAACTATTATCTTGCATTCCATGCCTTCAAACCCCTCTCCATCATCGAAAGACCCTGAATCAAATGACGAAGGAACATATCATGCGCCTCTTGATCCACATTCTATCGATCCCAATCCACAGCCAAAAGAAAAAACGATAGATGCCCGCAATATGTTTGCTTTTGATGAATTGATGAAAGATTTACAATCACTTCATGATGAGCAACATCTCAACAGATCCGAGGAATTCAAAGATGAATTTGAGATCAATATTCAACAGCGAAAATTCTCTATCAACCGATTAATTGAACAATTATTCGAACAAAAAGAGATACCGACTGAATTTCTTTCCATCATCGTACGTAAATATCTCTTCAAAAAAGCCGAGACAGAAGAATTACCTGACGATGAGAAGCTCATTCTGGAAGGCATACTAGCCGCTGCCACACCTCCAAATTTTGTCATGGATAAAGAAACTCAGACAAAAAAACCTCTCACGACATTTAGCATCAAACGCCTGCAACACCAAAAGTTAAAAGATCTCGGTCTTCCAGAAGATACTGTCAGAATGCTGATGGAATTTTTTGAAACGCAGGCATATCGGAAAAATAATGCCCAGCGGAAAGATGTTGCCAGCCTGCCTTTGAATGAGATGTATGAGAAATCAAGAGATGTACTGCCGTATGACAACGCTTCTACCATCACAAGAATCAACGTACTTTCGCAAGGCATCGCCTACGATGTATGCCTGATTACGACAATGAACGGACAAAAAAGTATCGTTAAATTGGCAAAAATAGACAATAGACATGACCTGGAAACAGAGGCAGGAATTCAACGAAAAGCAATCCGGATTGATCCAGCAGTTCCCGAGGTTCTGGCAAGCCGGCCGGACACTATGCATATGACATTTTTGCGCAGCTCGAGGATGAACCAAGAAAGAGAAGGTGCAAACGCACTTCCGTTCATTCTGCAACTGATGAAAAAGATGCAAAAAATGCACGAAGGCGGCATCATCCATCGCGATATCAATCCAAATAACGTTCGTGTGCTCGCAAGCGGTGAACCTGTTATTATCGATTACGGCCTTGCCAGACAAATAACGCCTGCAAGCTCCATAGAAGAAAATCATACCGAAGGCACCTTGAAGTATTTGCCTCTGGAATCGCTCAATCACATGCCAGGCGATACGACAATCTCCTCAGAAAAAACTGATGTGTACGGTGTCGGATGCATACTTTTTCACTTGCTGACCAAAAAATCCTGGATGGATCGCCCGTCTGTCAGCACTATTGCACCGCAAGAAATCCAGAAACTGTCTGCCTATTACAAAGACATCCAGCAAAAGTATCTGGATGATCCGAAGAAACTGGAAACAGCGCTTGCAGAAATTGAGGACGAAAAAGTACGAAGTATTGTACGCGGCTTTTTGCATCCGGATATAAAAAAGCGTTTTACCTCGGCGGAGGCTGTTCAGAAATTGGAAGAGTATCTCGAGAGCAAACAGCAGTAAAAAGTCTGATGAAGGCGGTGCCACGTGGCCGCGCAGCGATTTTACGTGGTGGGCCAGGGTGGACTTGAACCACCGACCGCAGGTTTATAAGTCCTGAGCTCTAACCACCTGAGCTACTGGCCCGTGGGTAGTAGCATAGCATGCAGAGATTATTCATCGAGGGAAAATAGGAAGCCGCAATACAATGTGTCTGCTTAGATGGGTTTCATCTGCTAGCATTCATACATGCCTGCACTACGCCAAAAAGCCGTTCATCCGATGGGAGAAGTGATTGTGTACGAATCTGCCAAAGGGAAAACGCAGGTGGAAGTACGATTGCAAAAAGAAAGCCTTTGGCTGAGTCTTCAGCAAATGGCCCGCTTATTCGGACGAGACAAATCCGTCATCTCGCGCCATATTCAAAATATCCTAAAAGATAAGGAGCTTGAGCGGAAATCAGTTGTTGCAAATTATGCAACAACTGCTGAGGATGGAAAAAATTATAACGTTGATTATTACAATTTGGATATGATTATTTCGGTAGGCTATCGGGTCAATTCCAAACAAGGAACTCAATTTCGTATTTGGGCAACGCAGATACTCAAACAGCATATTGTGAAGGGCTTCACTATCAACGAAAAGCGACTCAAAGAGCAACAGACTATTCGCATAAAAGAACTAGAAAAAGCAGTAACATCACTGCAAAAAGCTCTGTTGATTGCAAAGAAATAAAAAAAACGGTCCCAGAGGAACCGTTTTATAAATCGAAGTGATGAAATGACTTACGCAGCAGCTTTAACGCCGATGATCGTAGCCATTTCGCGCTTGCCGTTAAACTTCTCGATACGCTTCTTTAAGAAGAAAACCTTACCTGGAACCTCGGCATGGAGTGTCCAATCCTTAGCTACATATACGTTATCGCCTGGGCGATACCAGTAGCCTTTCTGACGAATAAGAACCTCTCCGGCATTGACGATCTCTCCGTCGTGGCGCTTAACGCCACGTCGTTTGGACCAACTATCTCTGCCGTTTTGCGTAGACCCGCCGGCCTTTTTTGTTGCCATAGCGGAGGCATTATAGGGATGTTAGAGAGGTTTGCAAGATAAAATGGCGGAATACGAAGTAAGAATTACGAATCACGAATTACGATCAACAATTCGCGTAATTCGTACTTCCAAATTCGTAATTCGAAATCGATCCTGTTGGCTGCGCCACGTGGTTAAAAGCAATCAGATCGGTCGTTAAGTACAAGTCACGTAAAATCGCTTCGCGATCACGTGACACGTAAAGCCTGCTTTGATATTTTGATTGTCTGATCCGGTTGGCTGCGCCACGTGGCCGCGCAGCGGCTTTACGTGGTTGCGGGAGCAGGATTTGAACCTGCGACCTCCAGGTTATGAGCCTGGCGAGCTACCGGGCTGCTCCATCCCGCGTCGAGGCGCCCAGTATGCCTTGTCCGCGTGGCAATTGCAATCACCATACTCATTTTTCAAACAATTATCTTTTCGATCATGTACTGCTCTCAATTTTGCTTTGTACCGCGGAGCGTTTATTTGATTCAAAAATACAGCTCTCACGCAAACAAATATACGAAGTAGAGCTCCAAACGCGGAGTGGTATGAAAGTGATGGGTCAGGCGCGGCCCTTCAAATCATCAATTTTCTCATGATGAAACAAGTAGAGCATCCAATGATCGATAGTGGAGATGTTGCGCAAGTTTTCCTCGTAGATGGCCTGTTTTTGTTCCGGCGTAAGTTCTTCGCTTTTGTTGTACACAACCGGTTGCGTCGCATGCGTAATGATGAGCACTTTCTCGGTATTGTTCACCAGGCCCATATTCTCCTTGGCATATTTATCTTTGTACTGCAGCGAATTGTAGTACTCCAAATCGCCATAGCCTTTATCAATTTGCTCTTTGAGCTGATCATTATGATCCTGCATGGAAATGAGCTGCTGATCAAACAATGTATTTTTGTAGTACGACAACGCCAGACCGAACGCCATACCACCCACCACAAATAAACCGATCATAATCGTTAAACGTTTGGGGAACGGCGCTACCTCGTGGTACGACATGTATGCAGAATGAAGAATGCAGTATGAAGAATCAAGTCGAGCTACTCGTAAAACCGCGCTTTTCATTGTACATTGTCAATTGTACATTTTCACATTTTATTCATGATTATTCACTGTAGTGGCATCGGCGGTATTGGGCTTTCGGCGTATGCAGCGCATATGAATGCGGCTGGGCATACAGTTTCGGGTAGCGATAAAAATGATTCGGCTTTGATAGAAGATCTCACATCTCAAGGAATACAGGTAAGCCTCAAACAAGATGGCAGCGCTTTTCCAGAAGGCTGTGAACTACTGGTCTATTCTGAAGCGATTCCAGAGTCAGCACCAGAACGAATGGAAGCGGCCAAGAGGGGAGTGCGACAGATATCGTATTTTAAGGCACTCGGTGAAATGACTGCAGGAACGGATTTGATTTGTGTGTGTGGCACACACGGCAAATCGTCGACAACCGCAATGGTTGCAAAAATGCTGATCGATGCCGGGCTGGACCCAAACGTCGTTGTGGGCACCAAAATGCGCGAGCTGGGCGGCCGTAACTGGCGCAAAGGAAAGGGAAATCTGTGGGTGGTAGAAGCCTGTGAATATCGCCGTTCGTTTCACTTTCTTTCGCCACAGACTATTTTGCTAACCAACGCCGATGGCGATCACTACGATGCGTATCCAACGTACGAAGAATATGCTCAAGCTTTTGTCGAATTCTGCCAAAAACTGCCCCAGGAAAAACCGGTCATTGCCCATGGTAATGATGCGCAGTCGGTCGCAATCGTCGAAAAAGCTGGTCGCATGCTGCTCGACGCCGATACGCAGCCACTCATTCCCCTTGGTACGCCTGGCCTACACATGCAACAAAACGCGCAACTCGCCCTAGCGCTCGCGATGTATGTAAACCTAGACGGCAACAAAGCAATCGAATCGCTCGGTGGCTACACCGGCACATGGCGCCGCATGGAAAAGCGCGGCAAAACAATCGCCGGCATCGAAATTATCGACGACTACGCCCATCACCCAACCGAAATCCGTGCGACTCTTGCTGCGCTGCGTGGAGCGTACCCAAACCACAGGCTCGTCACGGTGTTCCAGCCACACACGCACGATCGTACCTTGCGTTTGTGGGATGAATTTACAACTGCTTTCAAAGATACCGATGTGCTTGTTCTCGCCGGTATTTACGATGCACGCCCCGATACCGAAAAAGCTCAAGCCGATCCGATCAAGCTAGGAAATGATATTCGAACAAAAAGCAATTGCGACGTCATCAATGCATCCACACTGCAAGAAGCCGAATCTCTGCTTCGGACCTCTGTGTTGAAACCAAACGATTTGCTGATTGTGATGGGAGCGGGGAATATTTCAAAGCTCGCGGAATTGATGACGAAGTAAGAATTAATACCACAAAAAATGATCGAACCCCCGGACGCCTGCCCGACTCCAAATTATTCAGGCGGGCTGCGTCCCAGCTGCGGATAGTATCGTAATTCGTAATTCGCACTTCGTAATTCGACCGATCAGCTGCCTTTCTTCGCTGCTCTCAGCGCCTCTCTCAGTCTCGCCGCTTCTTGAATAGCACGCTTGGTTTGGCGGCTGTTCTCGATGATAATATCAGTCCCTGTCTTTGCAGTGCACGGCAAATCGATAGTGAGAGTGACACGTTTGTCCTGCTCAACATACCGATTATACGGTGGAGAAGTCATGCAACCCTTCGCTTGGTCGGCAATAACTGTGTACTTACCGGCCGGCAAATTCTTAAAGGTATAGGGTGCGCGTGCTTTTGCGGCAAAACCATCGGGGCCCGTGACAGTGAGCTGCGCTCCGGTTGGAATGCTGGTAATACCGAGCGTTCCGACGTTGGAAAAACTATAGCGAATGAGAAAACGCAACGTGTCGTTTGGGTAGAGGGTAACAGTCGCTTGTGTCGTATCTTTTGTACTGACCAAATTGCCATTGCGATAGATGAGTACTGTACTTTTCATGCCAGCCGGCTGCTTGATGGACAGAGTGACAGGACCAAATTGCCGAAAAGAGAATGCTGTTTTCTTTGCATCAACACCTTTGTCTTTGCTGGATTTTGTCGTGTTATCAGTTGAGAAAAATGTCCATGTGCCAAGAAGTGCCGGAGAAACTTGCTCGATGCTGATGGACGCCTGCAAGTCGGCGTGCGCCTTTGGAATATTCAGTAAATGAACCGATGCGATGCTAAGACAAAGCACAGTAACAAAGAGTGATCGAGTGAGTCTCATACGAAGGTGGAGAAAGACGATCGGGACACGACGACGTTAGCCGTTCAATGCCGTGAGGAGTGCATTCTCCCAAACTGGTCGCACTTTCGCAAACGAAAGGTCGAGAATCTGGCTTGAACCCGATGCGATCTTTATGACTGGCTCTGCTACTGTTTTACCAAGGGGCAGAAGCTCGCAACCATGATCTGCTGCCAACTTGCTGATGGCCGATACCTGATCTGGCGCAACTTCGAGCACGAAACCACCTGTCTCGGAAAACAGCGCTGTGTCGATACGCAGCGACCCGACAATCGAAGCCATATCAATCTGCAAACCAATATCGCCGCCACACTTGCGCTGGGGCAATGTCATTTCGTAGAGTGCCAAGAGCAATCCGCCTTCAGAAATATCGTGAGCAGAGAGCAGGAGCGACGCGCCGATTGCCTCGCGCATGAATCGCAGCTGAGAGCTGAGTACTGCAAAATCCGGTGTCGGCACATTTTTGCCAAGCAAACTGTCTGGCACAGATTTCGTGAGACGTTCGAGTACATCGTAATACGCCGATCCGCCACATTCGTCTTTGCGCTTGCCAAGCAGGAATATCTGCGAACCGACTTTTTTAATCTGCATCGTGATCGCTTTCTGCGCGTCTGGCATGACGCCAACGCAACACACCACTCCGTTTGGATCGATGCCGCCGTTATACAAACTCACATTACCGCTGATAACCGGCACCCCTTCGCCGTCGAGTGCAATCGCTTTGGCGGCATCGGCAATGCCTTTTACGCCTTGTTCCAGTGCCCACAGTTGCTCGGGGATTTCCGGATTGCCGTAGTTGAGACAGTCGGACAATGCACGTGGTGTGGCGCCAACCGCTGCGATATTCGAGATATTTTCGGTGACAGCGTTCACACCTTGCAGATACGGAGAAATGCGACCGTAACGACCGTTGCCGCCAGACGCGAGCGCCACCCCCACTTTTGCCTCTGCCTCAGTGAGTTCCCACGATGAATGACCTTCTTCAGAACTATAGCGAGCGATATCGCGTAGCGGCTGAATGACTGTGGCATCGGCTTCGCCGGCTTCTATAACGCCATTGCCGATGATATTTTTATCGTAATGCTTAAAAATATCCGCTTTGCTGGCATGCGATGGATGCCCAATCATGCCCATAAAAATTTCTTCGATCGATAACTTTTTGCCGGCAACTCCGACTGATCCATCGGTATATGTAATGGTCGGCTCGGTGAAAGTTTTCTGCGGATCTTTCGTGGGCCGCACGTACTGCAAGCCGGATGTAATGTCTTCGCTACGAGCAGAGCAAACCTTTTCGCCGTTACTCAGCAGCGTATACGTATCGTCTTCCGTCACTTTCCCTACAACTGTGGCAGCCGCTCCTTCGGCCACACTCGGCAAATCCCATGTCACATTGTAATGATGCAAAATATCGGCGGTGAGACTCGGGTGACAAATCCAGCAGAAGCGCTCCTGCGTTTCGGCGCACGCCGCAACCTCAGCCGGTAAATCAGCAATTGCCTTATGCAGTTTATCGAGATCGACAATCGCACCCATGCCGACAGGTGCCACTTGCTCAACCGATGCACACACCACTCCGCCGGCGCCTAAGTCTTTAAAGCTCACTTTATCCAAATGGCCATCGCGTACGAGCTTGTCGAACAGTGCGTAGCTGGATGCAAGCAGATGACGTTCCAAAAATGGATTGGGCTCCTGCACTGCGCCCGTATTGCGCTCGCTGTCTTCTTCTTTGATAGTCACGCTCGCAAACGACGCGCCGCCAAAGCCGCTGCGGTCTGTCGCTTTACCGACGATGATAATGTCGTAACCAGCTTTGCCGGCTTCTTGCTGCGCGTAGCTATGAATGATTTCATCTTCGCGCATGAGTCCGACGACCACAACGTTTACGAGACACTGCTTGTTGTATGCTGCATCGAAAATCGTGTCGCCACCCAGGTTTGGAATACCGAGCGGATTGCCGTAGCCAGCAATACCACGTGTCACTTCGGAGGCAATGGACCGTGTTTCTTGTGTCTGCAAATCGCCAAGACGCAAGTTATCGAGTGCGCCAATCACGCGTGCGCCCATACACACCACATCGCGCACGCAACCACCGACACCGGTTGCCGATCCTTCGTAGGGAACTAATTGCGATGGCTTGTTGTGAGATTCATGACTGATGACGATTCCCCAACGCTTGCCCTTAGGCCCGTCGGTAATGGCCACAATGCCGCTGTCTTCTTTGGGACCCAAAATGACATGTGAGCTGTCGGTTAAAAATTGTTTGAGAAACCGACGGCTGGACTTATAGCTACAGTGTTCACTACCTTGTATTCCCCAAATCGTCGCCTCGGTAAGAGTCGGCGGACGCCCGAGCATTTCCTGCACCTTGCGCGCTTCTTCAACGGTGAGTCCGATTCGATGCTTGGAAAGCGCTGCCTTCACCTCGTCATCGGTCATCGTGGCAAACGGCAGAGTAGGGGAGGGAGTCATACGTGAAAAATAGCAGAAAGGAGAAAAAGGTAAAGTGAGTAAAGCGGGTAAGGTGGGTAAAAACTGCTATTACTCGCCTTACTCACAATACCCACCTTACCCTTCGCTCGTACTCAGTCATTCATCGCGCTACAATCGATAGCATGAAACGATTCCTCCTCCCATTCCTCTCGCAAAAACGCATCGCCGGTGGCGCTCTGGTGCTGGCTGTTACACAATTTGCCGCATCTATCTGCGGATTTCTGCGCGACCGTGCATTCTCGGTGATGTTTCCGATTCAGAATGATCCTATCGGTGTTGCATCGGTCTACATTGCAGCCTTTCGCCCGAGTGATCTACTGTTTCAGTTGTTTGTCATGAGCTCGCTGAGTGTGATTCTCGTGCCATTTTTAGCGAGCCACCTGGCACACGACCGGCGCGATGAAATGAACCGTGTCACCTGCAGTATCCTCGTTATTTTCGGCTCCGTCTTTGGCGTCATCATTCTACTTACGGGTTTGTTCTTTCCGATGCTTGCACCGTATCTGGTCAAATTCACTGGGCCAAGCCTGGCGCTTTACATTCAATTTGGTCGCTTTGCACTGATCACCAATGCGCTATTTGTACTGGGTAATACTCTCGGCCAATATTTGATCGCCGTCCAAAAATATTGGATCTACGGCATCACCCCAATCATCTGGGCGTTTGGAACGATTGGCGGCATCTATTTCCTCACGCCACACTTTGGACCGATTGGAGTGATGTACGGCACTGTGATCGGTACTGCTGCCTACATTATGGGCCGACTCTACGGCGCCTATAAAAGCGGTTTTCGTTTTATGCTGCCCACAACCGGCTTTTTACATGCGGATGTAGCGGAAATGGGCTGGCTGATTATCCCACGCATGATGGCGCTCGGCGCGCTGCAACTCCAGCTCTTACTGATCGATCGTCTGGGCTCTGGTCTTGGCAACGGAATTGTTGCCATCAATCAATTTGCCAGTAATTTTGAGTCGGTTATTCCCGGCATTGCGGGCATCGCCATTGCTCAATCCATTTTCTCACTGCTCGGTCAAGCGCATGCCAAAGGTGAAACGCAGCAATTTTGGAGCTACATCAAAAAGGGGATTGGGCTCAACCTCGCCCTCACCATTCCGGGAGCCATTGCTATGGCACTGCTTACATCCGTTGCGGCGTGGCTTTTGCATTTGCAACCGGCTGTCAGTTCGGTCTTCCAAACATCGCTTCTTATTTACGCCATTGCCGTCCCGTTTGAAGGAGTCAATCATATTCTCCTGCGCGCATTCTACTCGATGAAAAATACACTCACACCTGCCATCACAACAGCTCTCAGCGCCGCCTGTGGTATATCGGCCGGCTACTTACTGGTGAGCACCTACGGCATCTACGCCCTGGCCATCGCGTATATTGTCACACAAAGTATGCAGACACTCTTTTTAAGCGTTGGATTGGTGATGGATTCACGAGCGCAGAAACGAATCACGAATTACGAAGTACGAAGTACGAACTTGTCGTAATTCGAGATTCATATTCGCCTGCCCGCCGAAGCTCCGCAGAGCGTAGGTGGGTACTTCGAAAAAAGAGCACCCGTTTGGATGCTCTTTTAGTATCGATAATTTTAAAACTAACGAATGGAGTTGCCGTCGTAGATCGTATTCGTCTTGGCCTTGGCCGTAACACGCAAGATCTTCGCCTGCTTTAAGTCTTGTGGATTGAGCGAAATGAACACATCTTTGCCGATGAGTGACAAAGCCTCCATGCCGAATACCTGATAGTTGATATTAATCTCGGTATCGCCATTGATGTCGTACATCACAACAGCGCCGTTGCTACCAACAACAGTGATAGAGGACTGATTGATGGAAACAATCGTACCGTGAATGGTGAGCTGTGGCGTTGTTTCGATATTCTGAATAATGATGAGCGACGCAGCGACTTCGGCTGTACCCTTGCGCACACCCGTAAAGCGAATCTGCATGTTATTGGCGATATCGGTTGTCTTCAGCTCTCTGCGACTCGACGAACCTTCGCGCATGACTTTGGTGTACGGATCCATGGTCACTGTCACCATCTGACCGTTGGCAGCGAGAGCCTGCAAAATGCCACCATTGCCATCTGCTTTCTGCACAGCAGTAAATTGCGTAGACTTTACAACACCGACAACGTTAACGCGGCGGCCAAGACCTTCAAGCGCAAATGCACTTGTCGGTACGAGCACCGTCGCGAGAAAAGAAAGGAAAACGAGTTTTGTACGCATAAAAAGGGAAAGGAAAGAAAGAACGTGCCGAGTGTAGCATAAAAAACCGACTTCGTGATTAAAAGTTGATTAAAATTGTTAGATGGCTCTATTGCTAAATTGTTTATAGCAAAGCCAACAATTTAGCAATCTAACAATTGAACAATCAGAAACTATTTCTTCCTGACCTGTGTAAAGTCCAATTCAACTGGCGTATCGCGATCGAAGATGAGAACGAGCACCGTGAGCTTGCCCTTATCAACATCCACGCTATCGACTGCGCCTTCGTAGTTTTTGAATGGTCCATCGATAATGACAACGAGATCGCCAACCTGGAAGTCGCTCTTGTACTTCGCACTCTGCTCGCCAACGCGGCGTTCAATCACGCCGAATTCTTCTGGTGTAACAGGAACCGGAATATTGCCGGAACCAACGAAACCGGTGACGTTTGGCGTGTTACGCACCACATACCAACTATCGTCTGTCACGATCATGTCGAGTAAAACGTAGCCGGGAAACAATTTGCGCTCTTCTTCTGTTGGCTCACCTTTCTTAAAGATGATCTGCTTCTCTTTTGGCACAACAACCTGGAAAATATAATCGGTCATACCAAGGGTCTCCGAGCGCTGCTCGAGAGATTTCTTGACGCTGTCTTCGTAGCCGGAATAGGTGTGGATGACGTACCAATTTCTACCCGCTGACGGATCTTGCTTTCCCATAGAGAAGAGAGGTTAGAGAGTGACGCTGATGAACTTGGAGATACCGAAGTCGATAAGACCGAAGATGGCGGAATTGACAGCAATGAATACGATAACAATGAGAGTAAGACGAACAGCTTGCTGCTGAGTCGGCCACTGCACATGGCGCAGTTCCTCCAAACTTCCGGTGATGTATGACGTAATAGCGCTCATAAAGGTGTAAGGGAAAAAGGCCTTCGCGGCCTTCTACGCGTAGTATGAGCCAAGGGCAGGGAATGTGCAAGGCAAATTTTAGGGTAAGGTAGGTATAGTAGGTAAGGTAAGTAAGGTACGTAAAAATCTCTTATAAGTTAGATAGTTCAATGCAAGGAAACTACCTACCATACCTACACTACTTACAATACCTACCTTACTTTCTAGAGCCCATAGTTCTGCGGCTCAAATGCATGAATCTTAGTAATCGGCAAGGCCACAAACCACACACTTCCTTTTATGTTTGGCGTCGGAATGTAAGCCGTGTTTTTGCTGCCCAAATGCCCGAAACTACGTGAATCTAAGCTGCCCTGGCGGTTATCGCCAAGCAGGAAGTACTGACCGTCTGGCACGGTAAAGAGTTCTTCGGCCGGATTGCCGCTATTGACTGGATAAATAAATGTACGACCGGCATTCATGCTGTTTAAATACGGTTCTTCAAGCTTAATATCTCCTTTCACTTTATCGCGCAGAAAGACATAACCATCACGAATAATCATTGTATCGCCTGGCATGCCAATGACACGTTTTACGTAAAACTTACTTACATCGGTTGGCGGACGAAACACGACAATATCACCACGCTGCGGCTTGCCCATCAGATAGCGAAACTTGTTGATGACAATGTATTCGCGGTCGTCGAGAGTCGGGTCCATGCTGTGCCCTTCGATCTGAAACGGCGATACGATAAATGTGCGAATCGTGCCTACAATAGCCACAATAATGGCAATATTCAGAATGACATCGAACACATGAAACCAGAGACTGCGAGTGGTAGCGGAAGGGGAAGGCATACGGGAAGAGTATAGCAGAAGATAGGTGGAAGCTCTAAATGTTTTGCGTAAAAATTCGAAGATGAAAGAACCAAATACGAGACAGGCTCGAATTTCGAACTTTCAAATTCGAATTTGTTTAGAATTTCTCAGTTAGTTCTTCGTATTTCGCTTGTCCAATTGACGCAGATATACAGTCTCTTTCTTTTCCATTACACTACCCACCATGCTCGAGAAATTCTTCTTTAAGCAGCACTTGGGAGAGGATGAGAAAATTCATCTTGTCGTGCATAAGCATTGGGTGGTGGGAGTAAAAGATCTGATTCTTCCGACTGTTATCTTCGTCTTGCTATGGGCGCTACTTCTGTCGATGCGCGATAAATTCATATTCTACGGAGTGGCGATTTTGAGTGTGGGAGCTGTTATATGGTGGATTCGCAATTTTTTAGATTACTACTTAGACGTCTGGCTGATTACAAACAAAGGCGTGATCGACCTAGAATGGAAAGGCTGGTTTCACCGTACGTCTGCCCGCATTCTGTACAGCGATATAGAAGCTGCCAGTTACGAAATAAAAGGCATTCTGCCCACCATCTTCCGCATTGGCACACTCTCACTCGAAAAAATATCAACCGGCAGCGAAATCAGCATGCCATTTGTCAAAAACCCCAAACAGGTCGAATCGAAAATACTGGAAAACCTAGAAACCTACATGCACAAGAAGAACCTGAAAGATGCCAAGACAGTGCAGAATATCTTGGCAGAGTTTGTCGCCGGCAGCATGAATAGCGAACGATTTGAGGAAGAGGATGAAGAGGAAACAGAAGAACCAGACGATGCAGATGAAACAGAGGATGATGAATAAAGCACGAAGATCAAAGAACTAAATTCGAAACAATGTCGAATTTCGAAATTTTCAATTATGATTTGTCTCGAATTTGGTTCTTCGAATTTCTAATTTTCATTGTACATTGTACATTTTACATTCTACATTTCTCCCGTGCGCCCCCAATTTCTCTTCATCGGCCTTGGAAACCCCGGTAAAACATACGAACAGACGCGCCACAACATGGGGTTTTTGGCGATTGATGAATTGTCGCGCAAGTACGGAGAAGGGGAGTGGGAAGACAAGCAATCCAAGTTTTTGAGCTTCGTCCAGGAAGCACGCATCAATGAGCGAGCATGCTTGCTGGTGAAACCAACTACGTTCATGAATCGCTCCGGCGAGGCGATTGCGAAGATAGTGAAGTTCTACAAGCTCAATCCCAAAACGCAGATTCTCGTATTTTGCGATGATATCGATATCGCGCTTGGCACCTACCGCCTGCGCATGAGCGGCGGACCTGGTACTCATAACGGTCTTAAATCCATCGTCGAAACCTTCGGCGAAGATTTCCCGCGGCTGCGGCTGGGCATAGGCCGTCAGCCGGAAGGATTCGATTTGGCTGCATGGGTTCTCTCCAAGTTGACCGACGAAGACATAAAAGCGATTGCTCCGACTATGAAACAATTGCCAGCAATCATTTTGACGACAACGAAGGAAATGGAAACAGCGACACTCGGCGAGAAGTTTTTGAAGAAGGGGAAGGGTGGAGGGAAGAAGGAATAAAAAAATACCCCCCCCAGAGCGGGCGTTCGCGCCCGCGGTCTTGGTGTGTTCGCGCCCGCGGTCTTGGTGCGTTCGTTGCGCCCGCGGTGACCAAAAAAATCTGCGTTGATTAAACCGCCGCGGGCCGAAGGCCCGCTCTGGAGATTGTAGGATTTATAATAATGTTGAATATTTTCCAGAATACACAATACCCATCCACCCCCAGAGCGGCCGTTCCCGGCCGCGGTCTTGGGATCTTACCCGCAGTCTCGGATTATTATACGAAAACATCGTCCTGTACAATCACCGCCTATGGTCAAACGACGCATTATCGACTGTAGCGACAGGCCACTTTTCATCACGACAAATACCCGTGACCGATTGCCGATTTTTTCGAATCCTGCATTCGCGCAGGAAGCAATCGACCAAATCTATCGAGCGCAACTACTGCATCCATTTTTCCTCTTTGGATTTGTCATCATGCCCGACCACTGTCATTTTCTTCTAAATGTTCCATCGCCAGGAACAATTTCACAGATTATGAATACCTATAAGTCGGGCCTTGCACATCAAATAGGGCAGGGACTTTGTGGCAGCCGCGTTATGATTTGCGTATTCCAAATGACCCATGGAAAGTACTGAATTACATCGATCAAAATCCAGTTAAAGCTGGATTGAGTACTGCAGCTGAGCAATATCCTTGGTCATCTGCAAGCGGACGATACGATGTGACGAGGTTGGATGATTCATTAAAAGCATAAGCATTACCGATCCATTAACCGAATCAATCCCATGACCACCAGAGCGGGCGTTCGCGCCCGCGGTCTTGGGATTTGGCCCGCGGTGTTGCGCCACAAATGACGGCTTGATTAAACCGCCGCGGCCGAGAACGGCCGCTCTGGAGATTGTAGGATTTATGTAAGATATTTCTGGCTGGGGAGCATGGATTCGAACCATGGAATGGGGGCTTCAAAGGCCCCTGCCTTACCGCTTGGCGACTCCCCAATGAGGACTTTATAGATTGCGGCGATTATAAAGGTCAATGGCTAATAAGGCCAATGGCTAAATAGAAGCGATTTTTCGGCTCAGATAATAAAACGATGCTATACTCCCTTTTTAATCAAATCCTATGAATCTTCTCGGCTTTCATCACCTTACTGCCATCGCATCCGATGCGCAGCGTAACTACAACTTCTACACGAATATACTCGGGCTGCGTCTCGTAAAAGTAACGATTAACTTTGATGATCCGTCTGCGTATCATTTGTACTACGGCGACGGAGTGGGAACGCCTGGCACTATTTTAACATTCTTCATCTGGAAAAATGCGTACGCCGGTCGCGCTGGTGCCGGCCAAACCATTGCCGCTGCACTGTCTATTCCGCAGGCGTCGTTTGGCTACTGGTTACACCGCTTGCAGGAAAAAGGCGTACCGCCACTTGGACCGTTCGAGCGGTTTGGCGAGAAATTTATTTTACTCAAAGACCCCGACGGCATGACGGTCGAACTCGTTGCTGATCCGGAAATACGCACCTTCGACGCTTGGGCCGAAGGACCGGTGCCGGTTGAGCATGCCGTACGCGGGCTGCATGGCATCACACTACTTGAAACAGGCTTCGAAGAGACATCGAAATTCCTGACGAGCGAGCTGAATATGATTCAGAAAAAAGAGGAGCTCGGCACATTTCGCTACAGCTTTAGCGAGAACAGCAAAACGTATATCGATTTAAAATGTGCACCGGATTATTTCGCGTCGACTATGGGCACCGGCTCCATTCATCACATCGCGCTTGCAACGGAGGACGATGCAACGCAAGTCCAGTGGCTCAAGTCGCTGTCGAATCACGGTCACAACGCAAGCCCTGTCATGGACCGCGAATATTTCCACTCCATTTATTTCCGTGAGCCGGGTGGCGCACTATTTGAAATTGCCACCCAAGGACCAGGATTTACCGTGGATGAACCGCGCGAAAAACTGGGTACCAGTTTGCAGCTGCCTCCGTGGATGGAAAAAGATCGCGTCTTAATTTCCTCCATGCTTCCGCCACTTCCTCAGCCCAATGGACAATAATCTTTCCTTCATTCACGTTTTCAAGCCGGCACAAAATATAACCAATCCTCGCACATTACTCTTGCTGCATGGCACTGGAGGTGACGAAAATGATTTACTCTCGATTGGCAGTCAGATTGATCCGACAGCAAATATTTTAAGTCCGCGCGGCAAGGTGCTGGAAAACGGCATGCTCCGTTTTTTCGTCCGCTTTCCAGACGGCACATTCGACTTGGATGATCTGCGCACACGAACAAATGAACTAAGTGATTTTGTTGCGAAAGCGAGTATTCACTATGGATTTGATGCACAGCAAGTGGTGTCCGTTGGCTATTCCAACGGCGCTAATATTTCGGCAAGCATATTGCTGACCAATCCCAGTGTCCTTCAAGCAGCTGTATTGCTACGGCCAACTGTGCCGTTTGTTCCTGACAATTTACCGAATCTATCAGGCAAGAAAATTTTGATCTGTGGCGGCGAACAAGACACCATGATTCTCCCCGCAAGTACGAAAAAACTCATCGATGTTTTGAAATCAGCTGGTGCCAATGTGCAGGAATTCTGGCAGCAAACCGGGCACAGACTGACGCCGCAGGATATCGAGAGGGCAGGGGAGTTTGTGAGGCAACTATAGGACTCTATTCTTCGTCCGATGGCGCGGGGAGCTTATCCGCCAATGACCAAATGTTTTCGATGAGCGAATTAACACTTGCGCGCGTTGCAATGCCAGCCGCAAGAACAGTCTCTAGTCGAGTATCATTATCACAAGCAGCAATTATATCTCTACAGATACCAATGACATTATCGCGAAAAACTTCTAATGGGCGAGGGCCTCTCTCGAATTTTTCAGTATAGCCCAGGTCTTTTTCAAATGCCTTGTGCACATCTTCATCAGTTACATTACCGTTTAATGCTCCTTCCTGACCAATTCTCTTATCGAGTTTTCTTTGCTTCCTTAAATAATCCTCGGAACTTTCCCGGATTGTCTCATCATCAATTTCAATCTCAGTTATAGGCATAGATCGGCTTGGCCTCGTACCAAGTTTTAGATTCTGAATCGATTCTTGTAAATCATCTCGCTGCGAATCTTGGTCGGCATTTGCACTTTGTATTTCCTCACCAACTAATTTAGACAGAGTACTTTGTAATACACCTAATGTTTTTAGTGCAACAAAACTATCTATTTGCGCATTTTTGGCTCCTGGAATAGCGGACCGGCATTCAACTCGAGATTGGTCAGCAATAGAGACTATTCGAAACGCTGCAATCGAAGCTTCAAGCATTTCTGAAAACCCTTCAATTTTGTCGTTTGCCACATCTTCTAACGCAGAAATAACAGAAGGCTCTAATCTTTCTTGCATGCCATAATTATATCCAATGTCAATGTAGTGTCCATTTATTTCTCGATTTTATTCTAAAATTGGCTTGTTGCTGCATAAAAACTTTACATCAAGAAATTTTTACTAACAACAACCGCACAATCTTCAGCGCTTCGTACGTATACCGCCCTTCCAGTTTTTCGAATACCGGACCAAGTGCTGCGCTTTCGGCGTCTCTCAGCACATTCGCGATAATTGCAAAGTCTTCTTCTGGCGGTCGCAAGTAGTCAATATCATGAATCTGGCCTTCGGCATGCAGTTTTTCGATGTGCGATACAATCGTGCTCGGCGCCATATCACGCTTAGCGGCAATATCAGCAATCGAGAGTTTTTGATCGATGAGCAATTTGGTTTGCTGATATGTCGAGCCTTCGGATTTCACGCGGCGCGCAGGTTTAGCAGTGCGCATGACCGCCACTTCTTGTTCCACCAAGCCTTTCGTCTTGGCAAAGGAAG
>JAGOTD010000008.1:0-12224 GCA_018061945.1 Candidatus Peribacteraceae bacterium
ATATTTTTTGGCGTCATCGCTTCGATCTTGCTCACGGATTTTCCTTCCAGCTCTTCGGAGAGTATCGAGATCGCTGCTTGGCTGATGGCGCAGCCGTCGCCTGTCCAGCCGAATTGTTTGATCGCGTCGTTTTCGATCATCAGATCAATCTTCAGCGCATCGCCACAACTCAGATTCTTCTCCTCATGGCTGATAGATGCCGTTACAAGCGACTCCTTTTTGCGGGGGTGCTTGTAGTGATCGAGGATGTTTTCAGCATAAAGGTCCATGGATATATAGTAGCAGAGCGGGATTGGGATGAAGATTGATTCTGAGAAAACTACCAATACGCCAACTGCCAACTACCAAGAAAAATACAAAGAATTGGGAATTGGTCTTTGGTTTTTGGTAGTTACGCCGCAAGGCGTGTCTGTGCTTCCACCAACGCATCTACACACACATCAATCTCCTCCATCGTATTGTAGGCAGCAACCGATAATCTTGTCGTCGCGGTTATTCCCAAATGCTCATGCAGTGGCTGTGTGCAATGATGGCCAGCGCGTAGGCAAATGCCTTTGTCGCTGAGTATCTGCGTGATGTCGTGCGGATGTGTTCCGTCGATGGTAAAGCTGATGAGTCCGCGGCGCTGTGCACTGTTTTTTGGTCCAAAAATAGTGAGTCCATCGATCTCGCTTAGTCTTTTCTGGGCGTGAGCGAGGAGTGATTGTTCGTGCTTGGCGATCGCATCAAGTCCTGTTTTTTCTATCCACTGTATTGCTGCTCTTAGGCCAATTGCCTCCGTGATCGCAGGCGTACCGGCTTCGAATTTGCGTGGCAGTTCGGCGACAGTAAAATGGTCGCGCGTGACACTTTGAATCATATCGCCGCCACCGAGAAACGGCGGCATTTTTTCCAGCAGTGATGTGCGGCCGTACAGAACGCCAATGCCGGTCGGGCCGTAGAGTTTATGTCCTGTGAAAGCCAAAAAATCGCAGCCAAGATCCTGGACATCAATTGGTTCGTGCACAATCAACTGCGACGCATCTACAGCAACGAGCGCGCCGGCCGCCTGTGCCTGTGCGATTATCTTCTTGAGTGGCGTCATCGATCCTAAGACATTGCTCAGTCCTGTCATGGCAACCAATTTGACCGATTGATCGCTGAGCGCTTGCGTATAGGCATCGAGATCAAGATTTCCTTCCGTATCAACATCAATCCATTTAAGGTGAATACCAATTTTTTCTTTGAGTTGCAGCCACGGAACAATATTGCTGTGATGTTCCATGACCGATAAGACAACGCTATCGCCGGGCTGTAAAAATATTTCCCCCCAGCTTCTTGCAACGATATTGATCGACTCCGTTGCATTGCGGGTAAAAATAATTTCGTGTGTGTGATGGGCATGTATGAATTGCTGAACTGTTTTCCTCGCTTGATCATACGCAAGTGTTGCTTCTTCACCCAGAAAATGCACGCCACGATTGATGTTGGCATTATGTAACGCCAAATGCTCGATCATTGTCTGCGTGACCGAGATGGGTTTCTGTGTAGTAGCTGCGTTATCCAGATACGCAAGCAGGCGCCCGGCCAATGTACGAGAGAGGATCGGGAATTCGTTGCGGATACTGTCTAAAGCATGGTCCATAGCCGATAGTGTAGCAGAAGAGGGCTGTTCTCTCATCTTTGAGGATTTTCTTGTACAATACGACGGCTTTCGGCAAGTTTCTTCTTCTGCAGATTCGTACTTTGCTCTACTCTTCTCCTTATATGACACATCGCACCATCAAAATACTGAGCTTGAGCTTATTCGTGCTGACGCTGCTGTGGGGTTTTTATACACTCATTGTGTATCTTGGCATTCCGGCACACAATTTTGTATTCATGCAACCGGACGATCTTAAGTCGCTGGATGCAATGTGCGGGTCGGGGGTGAAATTATCGGTTTCTCTCTGTCGCGGGAGTATTGCGATTGTGCCGCTTATCAGTGCGCTTTTTCTCAATGGCAGTCCGTTTGGCGGATATGTCCTTATCTCCCTTCTCGCGTGGGTAGGAGTCATGCTTTATGGCATGTATAAAAACGGAAAATTTGAGCACACAGTCACGCTGCGCCCCATTCTGCTCATTGTCTTTTTTGCGCTGTCGGTTTGGCTTATTGCCACCTGTTTTTCCTTCGGCAGCGTGTATAACGCAAACAGCGGGAAAGAGGCGACGCCCACGCGTCAGTTCTACGAGCCGCTGCCGCAGGTGTATACGGGAGTGGGCGAAGAAGGACTCGCTGCGTTGCAGGCAAATTACAAATCGCTACAAGACAGAAAGTGTTTAGCCCAAATAGGAAGCACGCAAAACGGCGCCAAGATATTCAACATCTATCCGTTGTGCATGCAGGCGAGCTTATTTGCGCGTGCCGGCACTCAGATTGCCCTTGTCCTCCTGTTCCTTTTTAATCTCCTGATTGCAGGATCGTTGGTTTTGTGGCTCATCCGGCGCTTGCGTCCGCTTCAGCTACCTCTGCTCGTTGAGCTTGTCACCGCGTTTGCACTGGGGACATTGATGTGGATTGCAGTTCTGTACGCATTGTCGCTCGTCTCACTGCTGCACGGTATATTGGTTGGGGGACTCTTTTTTGGTTTGCCGTTTGTCCTGTTTCCCTTTTCGTGGCAGTGGCTCAAAGCCGGCTGGCAGACGCGTTGGTCTGTCGATGTTCGTCCGTCGAATATGACGGTGTTACTGGGCTGGCTCATCATCAGCTATTTGGCGCTCAATTTCCTGAATGTCGTACGGCCCTTCCCCATCGGCTGGGATGATCTGGGCAGCTACTTAAACCGCCCGCGTCTACTTGCCAGTTACGGATCGTTCATTCCTTCCATGTCGCAATTTCAGTGGGAATTTCTCTCGGCGATTGGTTATTTGATTTTCGGCATTACGCCCGATACAGGTTGGGATATTGTCGGGTCTACATTTGCCATGGAAATCAACTGGGCAGCTGGATTACTTGCAGCACTGTCGGTCTACGCATTTGCCCGTACATATTTTGGCAAAGGCAGCGGCCTTATTGCCACGATGCTCTACTACTTTCTGCCGATGGTGGGGCATTTCTCGTTTGCGGACATGAAGATCGACAATGCGGTCTTCTTTACCAGTACGGTTGCAGTACTCCTCACATTTGTGTACGCAGTCGGTATACCAAGTGAATCAGACGATGGCCAGCCTGCAACAGGGCACATGACGCATCCGCGCAATCTGTCTCTGCTTTTCTTGGCAGGTATGATTGCTGGCTTGAGCTTTGGCATGAAGCCGACTGCCATTTTGTCTATCCTCATGATCGGATCCATTCTGCTTGGGTCGCTGTACGGTGTATGGGGATTTGCGGGGTCGAGCGTACTTGGTCTTATTATTCTCAATAAATTCGGCCCACTCGATCTCAAGCAGATTATCGCCTATACCGGCCTGTCTATTGCGCCGTCACAAAATATGTTTCTGCTAACCATGCTGATTGTTGGTGCGGGGTTGATAGGGTATGCAATGTACAAATATCCGCGCAAGCAGTACCAGCTCGTTACCAGTATCGGTGTACTCACTGCCGGCATTCTCGTCTCTGTGTTGCCGTGGGGTTTGTATAACCTGACCACCGTTCCATCGGTCCAGATCCTTAGTATCAATAGTGCCCTGAAGGCTTTTGACGGTACTGCGCCGAATATCGTTATTGAGCCAAAGAAAGCAAGTGATCCGATTCCTACCAATCCTACGCGCTACCTACCTGAAGAGCTTAAGTTAAACATGGATGATCCGGCGTGTAAAAGCTCGGCACGGACGGAAGAATTGGATCGTTACTGGGGGTTCGATAAGAGCATTATGCATTACATTACCTTGGTGTGGCGCCAGGTGATGAACCTGGATGCGGTTGGGTATTACGTCACGCTTATTCCGCTTCTGCTACTGTTTCCACTTGTTCTTCTTCTGCCGTATTTCTGGCGCCGCAGTTCGCTCTGGCTGCGTTTACTTTTTGGAGGAACGCTCGTGTTTCTGGTGCAGTGGATGTTTGTGGGTAACGGCATTGCCTGGTACGGCCTTGGCATGTTCCTTGGCTTCGCAGTGGGGCTGGAGGCACTGGTCGCCCGTGCGCCCGATCAGCTGAATAAGTGGCTGATGACAGTGTTGATTTTCTTCAGCATTGCAATTTGTATGGTGAATCGTTTCTGGCAGTTTGATACGCAGAAAAATTTGTTCGAGTATCCACTTGGCAAAGTCTCGGCGCAGGCTTTGCGCGAAATGACGATTCCGCAGTACGACGACATTACCAAGAGCGTGCTGGATCGTCATGCAAGCATGCCAAATGAGCCATATACGTATCGCATGGGAACGTTCATTTCGTATTTCATTCCTAAAAATCGCGAAATTCTGCCGCTTGCGGACCATCAGCTGAATGTCTTTAACTGTCTCAATCAGGAGCAGGATCATGCACTCACTCTCAAACGTCTCAAGGCACTTGGTTTCAACAGCATCATTTTTGATACGAATACCGCCACTATCGAAAAAGATCCTAACGGATCGCTACATAAAAAAGTCGATGGTTTTATCAACTTTGCCAACAATCAGACGATTGGTCTGGAGACGATGGTGTATGACCCGGGCAATGGTATCGCTTATATTCTCCTGCCGTAATGCGTACTGCTGCCATTATTCCGGCGTACAACGAGGCGGGGAGAGTCGGCCCCGTCGTTGTCGCCGCTACAAAATTCGTCGATCAGGTCATTCTCGTTGATGATGGTTCCACCGATGAAACAGCAGCGATTGCCAAAAAAGCAGGTGCACTGGTCGTAGCGCACCGAAAAAACTGCGGTGCGGGTGCTGCCACCATGACAGGCATAGAAGCGGCTCGTCGAATGGGTTACGAAATCGCCATCACACTCGATGCCGATGGCCAGCACGATAGTCAGGATATTCCGCGTTTGCTCGAAATCCTTCACAGTAAAAAGGCTGACTTGGTCATTGCCAATCGTTTCGGTCAGAAAAATAACATTCCGTTCATTCGTCGGCTGGCCAATGGCATTGGCAATTTCCTCACGTTTGCCGTAACAGGTTTGTGGCTTCCCGATACACAGTGTGGTTTTAAGGTTTTTGGGCCAAATGCTCTTAAACAGGTGCAATTGAAGATGCCAGGGTTTGAATTTTGTACCGAGATTATTCGCGAGGCGTCGCAGTACCGCTGGAAAATCGTATCGGTACCCTCGAAAGTGGTATACTCGGAATACACGCTTGCCAAAGGTCAGTCGTTTGCCAATGGGCTACGCACGGCCGCCAAGATTTTAGTTCGTTCCTTCCTGCGATGATTGATATTACTCCCTATCAAGTTATTGTCCCGCTGCTCTCACTCGTGATGGTCTTGTACGCGTGGAATTTGGTCTTCCGTCAGAAGAAGACGATTTGGGAAGCGAGTCTGTGGTCGCTCTTTTGGTTTGGCATTGCATTCATCTCCATCTTCCCGTCGAATTTGCGTTACTTAAGCGACTTTACGGGTATCAAGCGCAACGAAAATGCTGCTGTCTTTACAGCGATTGGTATTCTATTTTTCAGCTTTTTTTATCTCGTTGTTCGCATTGAAGAGCTGGAACAGCGGATTGTGAAACTCATTCAGGAACAGGCATTGAATGATGCAGGGATTGAGAAAAAGCATCATGAGAAGAAGGGGTAGGGAGGGGGTTGGGACGGAAGCGAATTACGACGTACGAATCACGAATTACGCGTGCCAGATATTCATATGTTGTAATTCAAGATTCGTCATTTGCCTCCCCGGGACTATAATCTTGGGAATTGGTAGTTGGGAAATTTTGTCATTTGCATCTTGTATCTTGGTTCTTTTCTTGGCTTGTTCTAAGCTATCCCCATTCACTCTCGCATGAAAACAATCCTCCTCATTAGCCCGTATTGGAAAGAAGAGCATCGCTGGATGGTCTCGACGGTTAAATTGGCTGAATTATGGCAGCGGCTTGGGTATCGGGTACATGTGCTGTGTATGGGACCTGTAGAGGACTTAGGACTTAGGACTTTGGACTTTGGAAAAAGAGTGCAATCGGAGAAGGTCAGTGAGACTTTGACCATTCATCGGGTATCGGATTTCTTTCTGAGTGATCCGTGGAATTATGGCATCGCATTTGGGTTTAGTGGCGCTGCTTTGCGACTCGCCAAAAAACTGAAGCCCGATCACATTGTCGTGAATAAAATCCTGTTCTGGAGTTCGTTTTCGCTCATCAGATTACGATTAGCAGGTTACCCAGTGATGCTTTTGTCTGATGCGCTGGTTGGTATCACGTGGTGGCCGCGTGGCAAGATTGCTCGCTTTTGTAGTGCGATCTACGCGTGGACGGGCGGTTGGCTGATTATGCTGATGGCAAATCGCATCGTGTTCTTTCATCCGCAGCCAGAGCCGCTACTGCGCAATATGGGGGTCTGGAATAAGGTGAAGGTGATTCCAACGGGTATCGATTCTTCGCTGTATGGAGCCAAGGATCACAAGCAGCTGACGATTCGCTACGTTGGCCGATTAGAATCTGTTAAAGGGGTAGATGATTTTGTTGCGGCTGCTTTGACCATCAAAAAGACTCATCCAGAGGTACATGTACAGGTGGTTGGTTGGTACAAAGACGGGCATCCGCTGGTGCGCGAGTACGGCGATCATATCGATTTTGCAGGTAAGCGCGACGACATTCCGTCTCTGCTATCGGAAACCGATATCTTCGTCCTCCCCAGCTATTCCGAAGGCCTGAGCAATGCCCTTATGGAAGCCATGAGCAGTAGTTGTGCGTGTATTGCGAGTGATGTTGGAGGGAATGCGTTTTTGTTACAGAATGGCCTGTCGGGTTTTCTGTTTCCAGTCGGCGACGTTCTTGCGCTTGCCGCGCACATGCGTCGTCTCATCGATGATTCGGCCAAGCGACACATGATGGGCGAAGCGGCGCGCGCCAGAATTATGGAAATGTTTGATTGGAAAGTGGTAGGGGAACGATATAGAAAGTTGTTCGAGGTGGGTGGGAAGTAATCAAAGAAGCAGAGACGAATTGCGAATCACGAATTACGAAGTACGAATAAGTGTAATACGTAATTCGTAATTCGAATCTCGTAATTCGTTTCCGCCCTAGCCCTAGCCCTCACCCGCCCTGTACAATCATTCCAATGAAAAAGGTTGTGATTCTTTCGGCGTTTCTCTCGCCTTTTCGCAGTGGTGCCGAGGCGATGGTTGAGGAAGTGTCGAAGCATTTGGCCAAGCAGTACGACATCACGATTGTTACCGGCTTATACAATCGCTCGCTGCCACGCGAAACAGAGCTCGATGGATCGGGTGTACGCGTTATTCGTGTCGGGATCGGGCGCAAGATTGATAAATTCCTGTTTCCGTTTCTGGCACTGAGAGTTGTCCGACAACTCAAGCCAGACATTATTCATGCGGTGCTCGAGTCCTACGCTGGCTTTGGATTGATGCTTTGCCGGTGGTTTGTCTCGAAGCCTAAGCGCATTCTCACACTCCAGAGTACCAATACCTCATTTCTACTTGGGCCTATTCACCGTAGTGCGCAGGTACTTACAGCTATCAGTTCCGTTCTGCGTGAGCGGGCGAAGAAATTTCGCACGCAGAAAGTGCATATCATTCCAAACGGCGTTTCACTTTCGGCCATGCAAGATGCTCTCAAGTTTCACCAGCGCGTGGCCGGTCGCGTGTTGTTTGTCGGTCGGTTGGAGGATATGAAAGGCGTCGATACGGTGCTGCGTGCGTTTCATGCATTGGTCTATTCTAAGTCGCCCAAGCCCTTTTCTCGCGATCTACTTCACCTGCGTATTGTCGGCGATGGTTCCAAGCGGCAGGAACTCGAGCGTCTGGCAAAGGAGTTGCATATTGCCGATCGGGTGACATTCCTCGGAAAACTGCCTCCAACTGCTGTCTACGATGAGTATGCGATGGCACAGGTGTTTTGCGCTCTTTCGCGCAGCGAGGCGCTGGGTAACGTGTTTATCGAGGCGCAGGCGGCTGGTTGTGCGGTGGTGGCAACACAAGTTGGCGGTATCCCCGATATTGTTCAAAATGGCCAAACAGGCTTCTTGGTAGAGCCGGATCACGAGCAAAGCGCTGCACATGCGATGCTCAAACTGCTCAGTGACGACGAGCTACGAGCCAGAGTAACAGCATCGGCGCAGGTACATGCCAAGGCATTTGACTGGAGCCATATTGCGCAGCTGTATGCGCATTTATATGAGTGAAGATAAGGACTCAGAAGACTCAGAGGAAGCAGAGGACTCAGAAGAAAGATGATTTTTCTATGCGCTAGTTGGCATCTAGCCATCGCATAATTGCTGATCGCAACCTTTTTGCTGTTGCTTTTGGCTTAAACAGGGTATACTTCCTCGTCATATATTCTCATTTCTTTTTCTCCACTCTCTATGCCATCCGGCACAATCAAGAAAAAAATGGAAAAGGGCTTCGGTTTTATCGCTGCTGACGACGGCTCCGAAGTATTCTTCCACCTCTCTGCCTGCAATGGCAATTTCGACGGTCTTCAGGAAGGCCAGGCAGTTACATTCGACATCGAACAGTCTCCAAAGGGACCACGCGCTGCGAACGTAATGCCTGCGTAATACCTACGCCATTAAAAGAGAGAAGCCGGACTTCGTAAGGAGTTCGGCTTTTTTTGTACGCGCATTACGAATCATGAATCTCGAATTACGATGTACGAATATTTGGCGAGCGTAATTCGTACCTCGTAATTCGTTAAACTCCGCGGGAAGCATCCCGCTCCCTATTTGTAAAATTTTAATTGGAATACCGGCATGATCTTGTTTGTACATTAAATCCTTTGAGTCATCCCATTCTGGGCCTGAGGGCCTCGAAGGCTGAGTCCTTTCTATGGCTTTCTCACCAGCTGCTGAATCGTCTCTACACAGACATCCAGCTTGTCATTGACCAGTAAGTGATCGAACAAATGCGCGTAGGTATCGAAGGCATTCATATCCGATTGCGCTGTAACCAGCCGTTCTTTGATTTCCACTTCCGTCTCGCGGCCACGGCCACGCAGACGGTGCAGCAGAGCGCTCAAGCGGCTACGACGGCTTTTGCCGGGAGGTAGAAGTCCGCAGCTTAAAATACTGCGACGACTAAACGACTGTGCCAATCCTTTGAGAATTTCGATATCGCTAACGACAACAGGCAGCTTGTTTTCGTTCCAGAGTTTTTCAATATCAGTTTTTCGGTAGCCGCACTGTCCGCCTTCCGAGAGTTGTACTGAATGCGCAATTATTTCACCGCTTGCGATCATCTGATTAAATTTCTTTTCCGAAATATGTACGAGCGGCTCCGTTTCGCCTTTGCGCTTTTTGCACGTTGTATAGATCGGAACTTGCTCGGTTGGGAGGTAGAACATCTTCAGGAATGAACGGATGACCGTCGATTTTCCAACTCCCGATGGGCCAGAAAGTGCCAGAATGTAGTGTTGGATTTGTGGCTGCGAAACTGGCCTTGTGGCCATCACTTCATATTTTACATCATTCACATGTAGTCCGTTTGGCAGTGTGCGGATGCGGCGCATGTGTCCTTGTACTTGCGCTCCAATAGATGGCGGAGTGCTGCCAGTCAGCTGAGCACAGACTTTCGTGCCATCCGTTTTTTGGATGAGTGCGACGTGATACGGCTCGGTGCCAAAACCAGCTGGCGGGTGGGCGATAGTGGTATAGCTCAGAATCGTTCCATCGAGCAGTGGTTCTTTTTGTAATTGCTTAATGCGTCGATTGAGGGCGGGGATATTGCTTGTCATGGGATTAGCAGGATTCGAGAAGATGAATAGTACAGGTGGCGCCAATGCCACCGACGTTGTGTGCAAGACCGCGGTGTGCCGACGCCACCTGATTCGGGGCGCAGGCCATAATTTGTTTCCAGATATCGAGTATTTGCTTCACTCCCGTTGCGCCAATTGGGTGGCCACAAGCCTTCAGTCCGCCGCTGGTATTCACAGGTAAATCGCCCGTGACATCGGTCATGCGTTGTTCGAACAAGGAGATCGATTGCCCTGCTTCGCAATAGCCCATGTCCTCCAAATGAATGAGGGTGGCAATAGAAAAACAGTCGTGCAGCTCGATGACATCGATATCGTTTCTGTTCCAATTAGCTTCGCTGAGCGCGCGATCCATCGCGGTTTTTGTAGCCAGAAATGATGTAATTTCGGAGCGTTCGGCCAAACTCACTTTGTCGGTTGCAAGCTGCGATGCGGCAATGCGCACGCCGGATTTTTTGGTGGTGGAGAGAATGACAGCGGCTGCGCCGTCGGAGATAGGTGAACAGTCGAGGAGCCGAAGAGGGTCAGCGACCGGCGCGCTTTTCGAAATCACTCCTGCTGGAATCTCTTTGCGAAACTGCGCATACGGATTTTTGACAGCAGCACGGTGTGTGGCTTCGGAGACCAAACTCAGCTGATCGCGCGTGAGGCCGTAGCGATGCATGTAGGCTTGAGCGCTCAGGGCAAAAATACCGGGAAACGTAAGGCCGGATGGAATATCTTTTTCGCTGTGTGATGCATGAGTGAGAGCTTGGGTGACGATGTCTCCGGCAACATCCGTGAGTTTCTCGGCGCCGACAACGAGAACAGTTCCAGCACGTCCGCTTTCAAGCAGTGCGCAGGCTGTGTGAATGGCAAGTCCGCCCGAGGCACAAGCAGCTTCCACGCGCAGAGCCGGAGGATGATGCGGCAAGCAGCCGCTGGCAATGGCGCCGAGATGTGCCTGCTCCGCTGTTTCGCCGCCAACCATGTTGCCAACCACGACCGTATCGATATCCGTTGGCAGAATGCCCGTGTTCTGTATGGCATGCGAAATAGCATCGGCAATCAGGCCGGTTAGGCTTGTATCCCACAACTCGCCAAAGCGCGTCTGGCCGCCGCCAAGGACATAAACTGTGTCACGCATAGGTAGGGCGAAGTATACAACGAATGACGATAGTTTGCTGGGATAGTATTTGACTTATATTAATTAAGTTTTATAATATAATTATGTTAGAAACAGGGCAAAATGTATATGAGGAGCTGGCTGCTTTAAAGCCTTCAGACTGCGAAATCAGGCATCATAATTTTGGAGCAGATCATATGCCGTGTGCCGCAGAGAGCACTGCTAACATTTTAGGCTGCCCTCACAATCCGCGAGCGAAAAATAGCCTTAAAAAAGCTGTAGGGGATGCATTGCTATCAAATAGACTTTCGAAAGATGAGTGCGCAGGTTTACTGGTGGAAATTGATAGGGTCTATTCATTAATTGAATGTTTAGATGAAGAAAAAGCAGCCATTACCAGCAATGGAATCGATATTGCACGAGTGAGGGAGGTTGATATTGAATATAATGAGCTTGTAGCAGGGCTTGAATCAATCAGGCAGCGCATGCTCGTAGTATATGGAATTCATGCGGCACAAAAAGCGTCACAGATAGGCTTGAATATATTGATGCACTAAGTTTTACGCGAGCGTCTTCGTCCTATGTAAATACTGGCCATAATCCAATCTCGTCTCTTCCTGTTTGAGGGGTGGAAGTGCCACGCCATCTCTCATCATCGTCATCACAAACGCATCGGAGCCAGAGCCCGAACCGTACGATACAAGTAGTATCCGTTCGTCTTTTTTGGCCAGCTGCAAAACAGCCGTGAGACCGAGCGGTGAGCAGGCGCTGTAGGTATTGCCAACGGTTGGGACGATAAAACCAACGGCTAACTGTTCTTTGGTGAATCCTAATTTCTTGGCCACTTGCTCAGGGAATTTGGCATTGGGCATGTGGAAAATCACATGATCAAAATCTGCGGGTTGCAAGTTCGCTTCCTCCATCATTTTTTTGGCGGTTGTTTCAACGTGATGAAAATATGCAGGCTCGCCTGTAAAGCGCCCAGCGTGCGACGGATATTTGTCGTGCTGACCGCGCCAGAAATCTGGTGTGTCGGTTGTGTACGAAAGCGTGGAATCGATGCGACACAGGCCAGGGTTTTTCGTAGTCGATGCGCCAATCAGAAAAGCAGCAGCGCCGGCTGCAGCTGAATATTCCAGTGCATCGCCCGGTTTGCTCTGCGCTGTATCGGAGCCGATGGCCAGACCGTATTTGATCTGCTTACCCGCAACCATGCTGGAGACAATCTGCATGGCGGCCGTGCCGGCTTTGCAGGCAAATTCCAAATCGGCGCAGTGGCAAAAGGGATTGAGATTGAGCGCACTCACGAGCATCGCGCTTGTCGG
>JAGOTD010000008.1:12324-38598 GCA_018061945.1 Candidatus Peribacteraceae bacterium
GCTTACCCGCAACCATGCTGGAGACAATCTGCATGGCGGCCGTGCCGGCTTTGCAGGCAAATTCCAAATCGGCGCAGTGGCAAAAGGGATTGAGATTGAGCGCACTCACGAGCATCGCGCTTGTCGGTTTTACGGCATACGGATGACTTTCGGAGCCGACGAAACAGGCTTGAATGTCTTCTGGAGAAATGTCGGACATTTCCATTGCTTGCTTGGCTGCTTCCCATGCCAGTGTAAACGTATCTTCGTCACGCTCGGGCACGGATTTCTCGATGATGCCAAGCCCCGACGCCTGCTCCGTTCCACGGTTCCAGTGAGTGGCAATTGCTTGCGCCGTGATGCGGGCAGAGGGAATGTAGCGGCCGAAGGCGTGGATGGCGGTGTGCATAGGTGAGGACGAAGGGATTTGGACTTGGGAGAGGGGGAGTATAGCAGAAAGGTGCGGTATCAACTCTTTTATGATTGGTTTTTGAACGTAATTGCCTTTATGGCCGCAAATGCTTTATCGACCATTTCTTCTTCAAAAAACAGGACAAGCTCGGAATCGATTGAGAGCACTTCTATCAAGTTGATATTTTGCCACGCCAATGTGCGCAGAATGTAGTAGTACACGCCGGCAATGGCAGCGGTATCCTGTGAAATGCGAACGGTAATCGAGCAGAGCTTATGCATTTTCCGCTTCAGATGGGCGACGTACTTGGTGACAGTGTCCACTTCTTTTTCCAGATGACTCTTCACGAAAACGGTTGTTTCGTGCAGTCCTTGCGAATAGTTCATTGTCTCATCTGTTCTTTCCATCAGTTCCATGAGCGATCGATGCAGTTGGTTTGGGTGGGTGGGCTTATGAAAAACAAATTCCATTAAATTCGTCTGCAGTGTGATGTCTTTCAGATCTATCGGGAGACGCATGCTCTTCTCGTGTTTGTTCCACTTCTGACCGATCCGTTTGAGCGCCATCATAATGGCGGATTCGCTGACAGGTTGCATCTGGAGAGTTTCTACTTCCGGCTGAATTTCTCGCGCGAGAGCCGAGAGATTTAAAATGCCTCGCGCAAGCCCTTCTTCGACGAGCGGCCAGCGCATGACAATCTTTTCTACAGTTGTTGCAATGGGGTTCATTCTAAAATTTTAACACAAAAGTTAATTTTTATGAAAATTATTGAAAAAATAGATTAATTGTTTTGTATTAATAAACTAGCGGCATGAATTTTTCGGTAATCACTCATTATGTTCAATCGAAGTACCTTCCGCTCAGTGAAAGGACAGGAAAGGGATTTCGTATGAGGCCATCTGATGTTATTCAGATTTTTCCAAACTTTCTGACAAAAGTTGGCATACAACAAATTCGTCAAGAGATAGCTACTGTTTTGGCAAATCATGGCAAACGTCGAGATCTGGAATTGAACGGTACTCTCCGAAAAATGATGACAGTTGGCCAAGTGGCATTGCAAACGAATGCAAGTATCACTTCCACTCTTATGCTCTCGAATGAGTTGCGACGCTTTGTAAGTGGAGTGATTGGCATTCCTGCTCATGCGTATCCTGACGACAATGAAGGCTGTGTAGTCATGAGTTTGCAAAAGCCAGGTGATCATCAGGGCATTCATCAAGATGATGGGTTATTCGATGTTCATGTCGGACTCTTGATTGAAACTCCGAAGGAAAATGATCGAGGAGGAAAGCTGGTATTTAGCATTGGGCGCAATACAGAGCGAGGTCCGCTGTATCAGGAGGTGCCGCTACAAGCGGGCGATCTGTATGTCATGCGGGGAACAGATACAATACCGCATGGAACTCTGCCGCTGACAGAAGAAGGGTCACGTCGAACAATTATAGGTTTAGGACTGCGGACTGAGATCATGCAGAATACAACTGTGTCTCCATCCAGTAAGTTGTTATTTCATTCATGATTCCCTATTCGTACGTCGTAGCTTACCGTCCCAACTTCCCATGCGCCTTTGCGAGCATGTGGCTTGCTTGAGCGGCAAGAAGCGAGAGTTCGCCGGCAAGCACGCCGGCACCGATTGATTCCGCAAGCTGCGCACACGGATGCAGATCCATTTTTTCCTTGAGAATAATTTCTAGTGCTTTCGACTGCGCGGGTAGTGCGGTACCGCCGCCGCGGATACCGACGAGAATCGCTGGGCAGCGTACAGAAATATCGATGCCATCGCCGGATTTTTTAATAGTCGTATCGGTGAGCGAGCCTTCGACGACGTGCGCGGCGTCTTGGCCGGTTGCCAAGTAGAGTGCTGCAATCATATTGGCTGCGTGCAGGTTTTTGCCGATGGCACCCGCAATGCCGGAGCCGACTTCCAGCTTGGCTTTGGCTACTTCCAGCATCGCTTCCGGCGTACTTTTGAGAATGGATGTGATCACTTTTTTCGGAATGTGTGCGGATGCTCGTACTTCGTACCCGCGGCCTTGGGAATGTGTCCGTTGACTCGGCTTTTTGTCGCTATCGACGTTTCCGGCAACGGTGATGAATTGAAGACCATCAATGAATTCGGCTAGCCACTGCCCGACTGCCTGTGCTGCGATGGTCACCATGTTCATGCCCATTGCTTCGTCGGTTGCACAAGCGATATTCAGAAAGAGATACTCATCTTGTGTATCAATGTCGTAGCGTAGAATTTTTAGATGCCCGCTTGTTTTTTCGGCTGCTGCCTTCCACTGCTTTTGATGATGATTGATCTCGGCAATCGGCGATGAAGATTCATCCGTAATTTTAAACGCAATACTGCGGGTGATGCCATGATGAATGGATTGCGTCATCACGCCACCCGATTCGGTTAGCGCTTTGCAACCGCGATTCACGCTCGCGACTAACGCGCCTTCGGTGGTGGCAAGAGGAAGATAGATGGTGGCGGATTGTTGGTTACTAAATTGCTGAATTGTTAGAGGTCCGGCGAGTCCGATTGGTAGCGGAATATGTCCGAACATTTGTTCACAATTTTTTTCATCAGCCTGGCCGATGAGCTTTGACTGAGGCTTGAGAATCTTCACATCCATATCCAATTGTTCTTCGATACGCTTGCGGCGTTCGTCGATACGCTGTGCGGGAGTCAGGCCGTCGGGGAGAGCGCGAAGATCCATGTACGAGGTACGAATTACGAAGAGAGAATTACGACAAGAAGAATCGTACATTGCTCTACGCTTCGATTCCAGCGTGTCGCACTTCGTAATTCGGGCTTCGTAATTCGTCTCCGATTCTCTATTATCTTTCCACATGCATTCCTCCATAACCGTCTCGGCTCCTGGTAAACTGATTCTCCTTGGCGAGCATGCGGTCGTCTATGGCAAGCCATGTTTGGTCACGGCTGTGAATCAGCGTATGACTGCCAAGGTTTCGTTGATACCTGAGCAAATATTGAAGTTGGAAGCGGCTGACGTACAGGTTCATGCCTATCAAAAGCCTCTCACTGAATTGGGTGGAGGAACAATACCAAAGGGCGCGCGGTTTGTGGAAATGGCTGTCAAAAACTTTGCCGAAAAACATGCGCTCAAGCAGGGTGTTTCCATCGACATGTCTTCGGCATTCAAGGCGACATTTGGCTTTGGTTCTTCCTCGGCTGCGACCGTTTGTATTGTAAAGGCGCTCTTTGAATTACTGCACATCAAACAAGCACAGAAAGATATTTTCGATCTGGCTTACAAAACTGTGTTAGACGTACAAGGCAAAGGTTCTGGGTTTGATATTGCAGCGGCTGTGTACGGCGGAACGTTGCTCTTTATGAACGGCGGCGCAGTAATAGTTCCCTGCAAAGTATCGTCGGTTCCGCTTGTTATAGGGTACAGCGGTATCAAGGCTGATACCGTCACGCTTATCGATCAGGTGAAAGTAAAAGCAGAGAAATATCCAGCCGTGATTGCAGGTATTTACGATCAGATGGGTGCGCTTGTTGAGCATGCAAAAACAGCATTGGACGAGGAAGATTGGGAGACTCTTGGTGAGCTGATGAATACGAATCAAGGCTTACTCGAATGCCTCGGCGTGTCTATTTCCAAGCTGTCCGAAATGATCTGGGCAGCGCGCGGAGCCGGTGCGTTTGGGGCTAAATTGTCGGGTGCGGGTGGTGGGGATTGTATGATTGCGTTGGCGTCGAAAGATCGGCACAAGATTGTGTCAAGTGCGATCGAAAATGTAGAGGGCGAAGTGATTGAAGTGGAAACGGGCGTGGAGGGGGTGCGGGTGGAGAAGTAATCATCTGCTTGTGATTTGTTGCTCGTTCTTCGTTTCATTGGCACAATAAGGCACTTACTTCACTTATAATTATATGAAAGCATCAGCACTTGCCCCATCCAATATTGCCTTTACGAAGTACTGGGGTAGAAAGGATGAGGTATTACGACTACCTGAAAATGGCAGCATTGCTATGGCTTTGAGTGATTTAATTACACATACAACTGTTCAGTTTGATGACGTCTTAAGTGAAGATTCTTTCGAGCTCAATGGAGAAGTGGAAGAGGGAGAAGAGTCACGGGTTGGAAAGCACTTAGATCGCATTCGTAAAATGGCTAATATTGCATTGCGGGCAAAAGTAGTAAGTACCAATAACTTTCCAACCGGTACCGGGCTTTCATCTTCTGCATCGGGATTTGCCGCACTCACTGTGGCAGGTGCAAAGGCAGCAGGTTTGGATTTAAACGCGAAAGAATTGTCTATTTTGGCGCGTCAGGGATCCGGCTCTGCGTGCCGCTCTATTCCAAGTGGTATTGTTGAATGGAGAGATGGCAACACGAGTGACGAGTCATTTGCCGAAACAATTTTTGCTCCGGAATACTGGCCAGAACTTCGTGATATTGTGGCAATTGTAAGCACCGGACGTAAAGAAGTATCGACAAGTGAAGGGCAGAAGAGCACTGGCAAAAATCCATTTTTCCCTGTTCGTGTCGCAGGGATGAAAGAGAAAAATGAACGTCTCAAAGAAATTCTTTCTCGCAAAAATTTCAAAGAATTTGGGGAGTTAGTAGAGCAAGAGGCATTGGAATTGCATGCGATGATGTTTACGTCTGGTCTGATTTATCTGCAATCAGGAACAATCGAAGTTATGCGTCAGATCAAGTACAAATGGCGCCCAGAAGGCTTGGCTGTCTATTTTACCATCAATACAGGCCAGGATATTCATCTTATCTGTGAAGAAAAAGATGAAGCGGAAGTCCAGGCGAAATTGAAAGAATTGGACTTTGTCCGCGACACAATAGTCAATAAACCAGGCAAAGGCGCGCATCTTACCGATCAGCATTTGTTTTAAATTACAGCGTGATCAGCGCTGATTGCACGTGCATTGCACGCAGTTGCACTGGCGTGATACCGATTGCCAGTACCATGCCACCGCCACCACTCTTAGCACCCGCACCGACAACTTTCGCTGCACCACCCGCTTTCTCGATCTCGCTGATGAGCTTCTGGACTTTCTTTGGCACAATGCCGAGTTCGATTTGAGCGCGGTGATGTTTTTTGAGAACGTTCGCTAGATCTGATCCTTTCATAAGTTCATCCGAACAGTGTCCGATTATTTCGAGAGCTTTCTTGCATTCTTTCTCGCGGCTTTTGACCCACTCAACCAGCTCGGGTGTCGCTTGTTCTGGTTTGCCGGTGTCGATCAGTACGGCATTTTGGAGGAGTGAATGATCGAGTTGCAGCGGCTTTGGTCCCTCTTTTTTGGTAAACGATACCGGGGTCTTTTCCCATATAACGGCAAAATCGATACCGCTATGGCCGGGGTTTAAGGAATCTTCGATCGACCTCGCTTCTTTCTGGCACTCGGTGCCCAGTATGCTTCGGCAAACGGCAATAATAAGTGCGGTGGATGAGCCGAGGCCTTTGCCGAGCGGCAAATGATTTTTGATAGTTAGAACGCCGCGCACAGGTCGGCGATGTTTTTCGATGCGTTTGAGTATCTCATCTAAAAACTCGCGCCATTCATTGGTGGGTTGAATGCCTTCCCAGTGAATGCCAAGCGATTTTGCACCGGGGCTTTCCTCGTACGTTGCGAGCATGCCGATAGTTGTTGGCACAGCGATTCCCTGATGCCCAAACACTACAGCGTATTCACCGCTGAGGATAATTTTGCCGGGAGCAAAGGAGTTAGAGATTTTCACAGGGACGAAGTATAGACGATGACTCAGAGGACTCAAAGGACTCAGAAGACTCAGAGGAGAGGATACGAAGATGCGAGGATGATAGGGATGATTAGATCTAAGGTGCCGCATGATTGCCCGCCCGGACCCGCCAGAACGATGTCGGGCTGGTGCGGTCGGACAGGCCGCGGTGGCTGATTGTAATTCCTCCTCACGGGCGCGACGCCCGTGATACTATAATCTCATGATCGACCGATCACTGTTCAGCCATCGCGCTCACGATCTGATTCCACAGATTGAGATAGCTTTGACGAAGGCAATTGATCAGCAAACATGTCCGGATTCTTTGCGAGAGGCAATTGTCTATAGTCTTCTGGGCGGCGGCAAGCGTATTCGATCGTTACTCGCATTACTCACAGCCGAGCTCTGTGGTGGATCGATCCATGCGGCTATGCCCGCAGCGATAGCTATCGAAATGATTCACTGTTATTCACTCATTCACGATGATCTTCCTGCAATGGACAACGACGATCTGCGCCGAGGAAAGCCGACGAACCACAAAGTCTATGGCGAAGGGCAGGCGATTTTGGCTGGTGACGGATTGCTCACGCTCGCATTTGAAGTGCTAACGGAGATCGATGATCCCCGCGTCTCGCGCGACTGCATTCGAACTCTCTCGAAAGCTGCGGGTGTTGCCGGCATGGTTGGTGGTCAATCTGATGATTTGTTCGCGCAAGGAAAAGAGGGAAGTTTGGCATTGCTGGAATCTATTCATGTTCGTAAAACAGGTGCGCTAATCGGTGCGGCTATCGAGATGGGTGCGATTATTGCTGGTGCATCGCAGAATCAGAAAAATGCCTTGCGACTGTACGGCGAAGCGATCGGACTCTTGTTTCAGATGACGGATGATTTACTGGATGTAAATGGATCGACTGAGATAGTTGGAAAGAAAGTGAGGAAAGATGCAATTATCGGGAAGATGACATTTCCAGGATTGCTTGGTATTGATGAGACGAAGAAGAGAGCAGATTTCGAAGTACAGAAGGCGATAGATGCATTGAAAATTTTTGATGAAAAGGCTGATATTTTACGATCGCTCGTTGTCGTGATTAAACAGCGCAATAGCTAAGGTTGAAATCTTTCGCCAATCATTACAAGCCATCTCCAGAGCGGCCGTTCCCGGCCGCGGCGTTGGTTTTTTCGTATTGCCACTCAGCCATCTTTCCCTCATTACTTTCCAAACCGTCTTTTCCTCCCATCATACTGCTCAATCGCTTTTTCCAAATCGTCCGTTCCAAAATCTGGAAAGTATGTGTCGACGAACATCCACTCGGCGTACGTGCTTTGCCAGAGCGCAAAGTTACTGGTGCGCATTTCGCCGGAGGTGCGGATGATCAAGTCCATATCGGGAATTTCTGGATGATCCAAGTGCGCGCGAATAGTTGCTTCATCAATCTCCGTGGTAACCGGGGGTTTTGTCCCAGTGGTAGCCGGCGGTTTAAACCGCCGGCTACCATGAATTCTGTCTATTGCCCGCACCACTTCGTCGCGACCGCCGTAGTCGAGAGCTATATTTAAAGTAAGAGCAGTATTGGCATTTGTCTGCGCTTGGATATCTTCGATTAATTTTTTTAGTGCACTGGATAATCGATCGCGCCGACCAGTATGCGTAAATCGAATGTCGTTTTCCATAAACGATTCGCGTTTGCTCGTCAGGTACTTAGAAAACAATTGCATGAGCGCCTGTACTTCCGCGCTGTCGCGCTTCCAGTTTTCGGTCGAAAATGCCCAGAGCGTGAATGTAGATATACGTGGATTTTTGCGGGCCCATTCCACGAGTGATTCAAAATTCTCTGCCGATTTCTCGTGGCCTTTCCACGGCAACATGCCGTGCTGCTTGGCCCAGCGGCGATTGCCGTCGGGGATGATGGCGATGTGGAGAGGGGTAGGCATAAAACTGGAGGATTGCGGCTGTCGAGACGCTCCGGACTGTGTTTTCATTATTGATCAAGCTGTGTAGAAGATTGTACTGAGAGTAGCCGGAGCGTCTTTACTGATGATTGGTAGTATCTAAGATTATGCTCAATCCCTGCACCAACCACGGCGTATACAGTTGCGGCTGATCGGTAAAATCCTGCATCAATTCTTGTACATTCATCCATTTCCACTCCATCACTTCGTCTGGATTCGGTTTGATGATTGCATTCTCATCCATTGTTCCAATAAGCAATGTGTCGTGTTCATGTTCAACGCCCTTCCCAAATGGATCGAGTGCGCGGTAGACGAAATCGCCGGCTTCGGTTAAATCGCACCGAAAGCCCATTTCCTCCACCAAGCGGCGACTGCCGGCAGCGATTGGCATCTCTCCTTCAAACGGATGACTGCAACACGTATTGGCCCAAATGCCCGGCCAGAGCATTTTGCCGGCTGCGCGTTTTTGGAGCAGCGTTTTTGATTGATCGGCATTAAACACAAAAACCGAGAACGCTTTGTGCAGTTTGCCTTCACCAGTGTGTGCTTGCAGAATATCGCATTGGCCCTGCGGGTTGCCGTTGATATCGACGAGGGTGACGGTTCGGTTCATGGATTAAGTGGGTAGTTGGCGTTGCCGTGCAATCTCTGATGCGCGGAAGAGGCTTTCAAACGTTCCGGCATCAATCCATTCGTCACTCAGAATCGTTCCCGTTATGTCGCCTTTCTGCACATACCAATCGCTCACATCGGTAATTTCTAGCTCGCCTCGTGGTGACGGTTTGAGACTCCGAATGATGTCGAAACAGCGATGATCGTAGATGTAGCAACCGGTAGAGATGAAGTTACTCTTTGGTTTGAGCGGTTTTTCTTCGATTGATCGGATTCGGACTGTTGATTCGTTATTCGTTTGCTCATTTTTTGTTACTTCCACAACTCCGAAACGCTGCGGATCGGTCACTTCCTTGAGGAAGAGATGAGCGCCGCTCTTGAAAGATTTGATAGTCGGAGCCAGATCACAGAAATAGACGTTATCACCGAGAATCACGCAGCAATTGTCGCCATCTACAAATTCTTCGGCGAGCCCGAGTGCCTGAGCAATACCGCCTGGCTTCTCTTGTACCTTAAACGAAAACTCGCAGCCAAAGCGACTGCCAGATCCCAAGTACTTGGCGATCTGATCCATGTGCTCGGGGCCGGTAATCACGGCAATATCCTTGATGCCAGCATCCAGTAATATTTGCAGCGGATAGTTGATGAGCGGCTTGTCGTACACAGGTAGTAGACTTTTATTCGTGATCTCGGTGAGAGGACGAAGGCGTGTGCCAGAGCCGCCGCAGATGAGAACTCCTTTCATGGGGAGGTGAAGTAGGTAAGGTAAGTAAGGTACGTATGGTAAGTAGAGTAAGCTACCTGACCTACAATACTTACAATACCTACCTTACCCTATTTTCCTCTTTTACTGTACTATCACCTCGTTTTCTCATGCCCAATCTCCTCATTACCGGCGGTGCCGGATTCATCGGCTCGCATTTTGTCCTTCGGCATGTCGCGTCTCATCCGCATGACAAAGTAGTTGTTCTGGATGCGCTTACGTATGCGGCAAGTGAGGCATTTTTGACGCCAGTGAAAGAGAAGATCACTTTTGTAAAAGGCGATATTTGCGACAGCGTGCTGGTTGAAAAATTAGTGACAGAGCATGCAATCGATACGATTGTGGATTTTGCGGCGGAGTCGCATGTGGACCGAAGCATTGTCGATCCCACATCCTTTTTGCGTACGAATGTGATGGGAGTCCAAAGTCTGATCGACGTCTGTCGCAAACATCCATCCGTTTTGTATTTCCATGTCTCAACCGACGAAGTCTATGGCGATCTATCCGATACACAGGCGCCCAATACTGTCACCGATCCGCTGAGGCCCAGTTCGCCGTATGCAGCCAGTAAGGCAGCGGGGGATTTGATTCTGCTGGCAGGCATTCGTACCTATGGCATCCGCGCGCGCATTTCGCGTTGCACCAATAACTACGGTCCGCATCAGGCGAGTGAAAAATTTATGCCGACTGTCATCCGTCATGCACTCGCTGATCAGTCGATTCCTATTTACGCCCAAGGCAAAAACAAGCGTGATTGGTTGTATGTAACCGACCACACCGACGCGATCGAACTGCTTTTGGCTAAAGGCGAAGACGGCAAGATTTACAATATTTCGGCGGACTTCGAACGGCAAAATATCGAAGTCGCACGCGATATCCTTACGCTTCTGGCAAAACCGGAAAGTCTACTGTCGTTCGTGTCGGATCGCCCGGGCCATGACTGGCGTTATGCTCTGGATTCGTCGGAAACTCATGCGCTTGGTTGGAAACCGGCTGTAAGCTTTGAGCAGGGGTTAAAGCAGACGGTCGAGTGGTATCGACGATAGCTTCTTTAAATGCGAGGACAATATTCTTTACCTGAATATTGAGTTTTGCCAGTATTTGATAAATATCTTGCTTGGTTTTTGCGCTCATTTTTCGTAGGCTATATTCTACAAAGTACTGCAAAATCTTCGAGTATTCAGCATCACGTTTCTTTTTATTTAATTGCTGCAATGCAGTTAGCTGTGGGAGGTGGCCCATGATTTCTTGAAAAGTAGCTAAGTGCCCTACTTCATCAACGAGCTGCCGTAGCACTTTTATAAATGCCAAATGCTTCTTTTCAATAGTTTCTGCAGCGTATAAGGCCATTAAATCAACTTCTTGATCTAGCATTTGTTCGAAGATTTGCTCAGCTTCCATGTTATGTATTATAAAATAATATAAATATTAATCAAGTATAGACAGTTCCATGCAAGCTTTGACTCTCTAGGCTACAATAAAAAAGCGTTATGCACATTATTCTTGCTACCGGCATCTATCCACCCGATATCGGTGGTCCGGCGACGTATTCGTATCAATTGGCCAAAGAATTATCGGCAATGGGGCACCGAGTCATAGTTCTCACCTATGCCCAGAAAAAGGATAAGCTGCACGAAGAGGGCTGGACGGTGATAAAAGTAGCATTGGGACTGCCGATTTTGCGTTGGTTTGCGTATGCAAAGCAGCTGAAAAAGCACGCAAAAAATGCTGATGTTCTCTACGCATTTTCGTCGGTGAGCTGTGGCGTGCCGATCATGATCGCGAAGCTCAAAAAGCCGAAGAAAGTGTTACGACTCGGCGGAGATTTTTTGTGGGAACGGGCGACGGATAACGGCAGCTTGCTCACGCTCAAGGAGTGGTACACCTGCGAAGAATCCTTCCGCTTGCCACATTTCCTTATGGAAAGATTGCTGAAGACGTTTAATACAATTGTTTTCTCGACTGCCTTTCAACAGCGTCTCTATCGGCAATTTTACAATGAACTGCCGACTGTATCGGTTATAGAAAACGCATTAACAACCGCTAAGCCGGTTTTACACGCACGCCACGAGTCGCTCAAGCTACTGTTTATGGGTCGCTTTGTCCGATTTAAGAATTTGCCAGTTTTATTGCAGGCCATGCACAAGCTGCCCCATGTGCATCTTACACTCATCGGCGATGGGCCGGAGGCTGATACGCTCCATTCACTTATTCAGTCTTTACACTTAACGTCGCGCGTGCACATTCATCCACCTGTGCATGGCCAAAAGAAGATTGCAGCCTTTGCCGATCACGATGCACTTATTTTGCCTTCGCTCACGGAAATCAGCCCTAATACAGCGCTGGAAGCCCGTGCACATGGCTTGCCGATTCTCCTTACCCGAGAAACCGGCTTGAGCCCTGCATTATCCGCTGGCATGCATGTCGTAAAACTGCTCTCAGTAGATGACATTATCGATGGAATCCGTACAATAGAGACCAAGTATGAATCGATAGCCACCGCTGCGGCTCTGTCTTTGGTGGAGCGAAGCTGGCGTACCGTTGCCAGTGACCACGTATCTCTGTTTGAATCCCTGTAAAATATCTCAGACTTCTCGACTATGAAACTCCTCATGATCTTCCACTCTCTATCTCACGCATGAAATTATTGATGATCTCCGGCGATAGATCAATCCTGAATGGAAAGCAGGGGGCGTTTTATCATATGTTGGAGGAATTTTCGAAGCACTGGGAGCGTATCGACATTATCTGTCCGCGGATTTGGGGTTATTCGTCGCTGTCCATTTTGTACCAGTATCAGCAGAAGCCGCTATTTGGAAATGTACATTTTCATCCATCGTCTAAGGGACTGCTCTCGCAACCCGATTTCATCATGAAAAAAGGCGAGGAGCTCATCAAAGAGCATGGACATCAGGTAATGACGGTTCATGAATACGCACCGTTTTACAATGGCCGTGGAGCGAAGAAGCTCACGAAGAAAACGAATATTCCGTATGTGCTCGAAATTCATCATATTGTCGGGTATCCGAAAGCGGCCTCTCTCGCCGAATTCATCGGCCGCATTATGTCGCGCATCTATATGAAATACGATGTCCGAACGGCTACCCAGGTGCGTGTGGTGAATCACTCCATGGAAAAATTACTGATGCGTTGGGGCGTGCCATACGAGAAAATTTCGGTTGTGCCGTCGTTCTATTTAGACAAAGAAGTCGCGCGGCCAGCCGAGAAAGTCGATAAGCGCTATGACATCGCTTTCTGTGCGCGCTTGGTAAAAAACAAAGGCTTGCTTGAAGTGATCGATGCATTGGCAGGATTATCGCGCGTCACACTCATTGTTATCGGTGATGGGCCTTTGAAACAGGCAGCTGAAAAACGCGTGGCAGCACTCGGCATGCTCGAGCGTGTCACGTTTACCGGGTGGTTGCCGACTCAGACAGAAGTGATGGATGCGATTCAGACGGCACGTATTTTCATTCAGAATTCCAAGAGCGAAGGCGGTCCGCGTGTGTCGCTGGAAGCGATGGCATGCGGCATGCCGGTGCTCACCACTCGTGTCGGTGTGATGCCCGATATCGTGCGCGATGGCTATAACGGCATGTTTTTGTCGGGTGATAAAATGGATATCGTCATCAAGGTTGATCATCTGCTCCACGATCCGCCGCTGCGTAAAGCAATGGGCACCAATGCGCGCGATATTATCAATAAATTTGAGAAGCATACGCTGCTTGAAAAATATGCGTTGTTTGTCAAAAGTCTTGCACTTAAGCCAGATGAATCGCCTAGTACCTACAAGGCTGGAACGCTATCTGCGACAGTTGCGCCGGTCGTCAAACCGGTCGACACGCTCCCGCCTGTTTCCGATCAGCCTGTACCAGTTGCACCAGCTTCTTCTCAGGCACAAGTGCCAGCTGCAGCGCCTGCATCAGCATCTTCGCCATCTGTTGCAGCTGATAAGCCTGCAACTCCACCTGCATCCACTCCTGCATTGCAAACGAAAGCTGACATTGTGCTGCCAGTAGCAGTTGCTTCGGCTGTTCCTCAGTCGCCACTTCCGCCGCCTGTCGTAGTAAATTCTACGCCGGTAGCATCTTCCAAATCTGACATCGTCGAGGCTGCAGTGCCTGCAGTAACCAATAATCCGATTAGTTCGAAATCAGCTGCGATCGACAAAACGGTTACAAAGGAACCTGCTGCTCCTGCAACCGATAAGCCACTGCCACCTACGACATCAGCAACGCCTACCGAGGAGCCAGCTGATATTCCGATTTCCTAATCATGACGCTCCTCTTTATTACGCAGAAGCTTCATGGCCAGGATGTATTTACGGTTCTCTGGATTCGGGCGTTTATGCGTCGCGGATACACGGTGAAAGTGATTTGCTTGGAGGCAACCGATGCGATGTACGATTTTGAAGTGCTGTCGCTTGGTAAAGAGAAAGGAGCCTCGAAATTTTCTCAGATTCTCACGTTCTGGAAACTCATTTCGCACTTACAATACGACCGCGTCTTTATTCATATGACGCCGGTGTGGGGCGCCATCGGTGCGCCGGTGTGGATCATGAAAAAAATCCCCGTGTACTTGTGGTACACCCATTACAAAATGCAGTTTGGCCTCAAGATGCTTGGGTTATACGGCAAACGATTTTTCTGCGCGACACCACAAAGTTTGCCGCAGTTCGAGGGCTCGCCAAAGAAAGTGGTTGTGGGACATGGGATCGATGTAGACGTCTGGAAAAAGTGCGACAATGTGGCAGCAGATTCACGTACATTGCTCGTCGTCCATCGCTTGAGTCGGTCGAAGCGACTAGAATTAATTCTGCGGGCAATGACACTGCTCCCAGACTATTCGCTCGATATTTATGGTATCGACGCGGAGGCCGATTATGCGAAAGAAATGAAAGATTTGAGTAGTGAATTGAAGCTGAATAATCGCGTCATATTTCACGGCACCAAGCCGATGAACGAACTTGCCGATTTGTACGCTCAGCATCGATTGATTCTCAATATGGCGTCGCAGACGATCGATAAGACGATGCTCGAAGCGATGACCTGCGGCTGCTATCCAGTCACGACTAAAGGCAACGCACAGGCCATCGGGCTATCCCATGCGCCTGAAACCGATACACCCGAAGCGATTGCTGTATTTGTGCAGAAGTACGCAGACAAAGCGCCGATTTCCGGCGATGACATGTATGAAGTTGTTGCGAAAAATCACAGCTTAGACGGGCTGATTGCGAAGATGGATGGGTATATGAAAGAGGGGAAGTAAGGCGAGTATTGTGGGTATAGCGGGTAAGGTGGGTGTTGTGGATATTGTGAAAATAGGCATGCATGTGAGAAGTTTTTGATCTCGGGAGAGGGATGCTTCTCGCGTTGATTTGATCAATCATGACTCATCTTTTCTTCATGTCGATGATAGCGGTGTTTGCCGCTTTTCGGGAATCCTCGAAAGATCATCACCAATGCAATGCCGGCCCAAAAAATTTGTAGCGTGACCGTTGGAATGTTGCCGGTATGAAAAGCAGCAATACCGATGCCAAGTGAGCCGATAATATTCAGTATTTCATATGTCAGTCCCATTTGTAGGTACTTAAAGTTGAGCAGGAAGAAGGCGACGATAAGAATAATCGCTCCAACCCAGCCGCAGATGGTATAGATATCTGTCATAACGATTGCGTGAGAGCGGCGCACACTTCCTGAATCTGAGACTCAGTTAATTCGGCGTACATGGGCAAGCTAAGAATCTCGGCTGCCAGTTTTTCGGTCGCCGGAAACGAACCGGCTTTCCAGTGGTCGGTAAATGCTTTCTGCTTGTGGATGGGAACGGGGTAGTGAATGCCGGTGCCAATACCTTTCTCGGTCAATTTTTTCTGCACGACATCGCGATTGGCAATCCGAACGACGAATAAATGATAGACCCCTTCGCCATAGCTATTTTCGCTGATAATTGTCACGTTCGGATTATCAGCTAATAGCGATCGATAGTGCGCAGCATGTTTGCGGCGAGCGGTATTCCAGATGTCTAAGTGAGGGAGCTTGGTGGAAAGAACAGCAGACTGAATGCCATCCATGCGATCGTTTCGCCCAATCAAATCGTGCACATATTTTTGTGGCATGCCGTGGCTTGCAATCATGCGTACGCGCCTTGTGATGGCTGCGTCGTTTGTCACAATTCCGCCGGCTTCGCCGTATGCGCCCAGGTTTTTTCCGGGATAAAAACTGAATGCTCCAGCGTCGCCCATCGATCCCGCGCGTTTGCCTTTGTACAGCGCACCATGTGCCTGGCAGGCATCTTCGATCACGATCAGACTATGCTGTTTGGCAATGGCGAGAATCGCGTCCATATCGGCACACTGGCCATACAGATGCACAGGGATAATCGCTTTCGTTTTTGGCGTGATTGCCGCTTCAATCTTGCTGACATCGATCAGCGCATCTGGCTCGTTGCAATCCACCAGTACGGGCGTTGCATTGACCATCGCAATCGCCTCGGCTGTTGCAAAAAAGGAGTTGGCAACGGTTATCACTTCGTCACCCTGCTTGATGTTATACGCTCGCAGCAGTAGCTCTAATGCGGCGGTTCCACTAGCGACTGCAACGCAGTGCTCCGTGTTGCAATATCGGGCAAACGATTGTTCAAAAGTGGTCGTGAAAGGACTGGTGACGTATTGAGATGAATCCAATACTGCTTGCATGGCATCATCAATCGTTGGACGCAGGGATTGATATTGGGCTTGCAGGTCGAGGAAGGGGACGGGCATGGCTGTAGAATAGAGCGAAGTCTTGTCGGTGAAAAGCAATCAACGAAAAGAGCTGTAAGCCGTTAGCGGTAAGCGGTAAGCTGATTGCGTGCAATCGGAGTATCTCGCCATCGGCTCGGACGTTGCGTTGCGATGCATGACTGCCGATGATCAGCCGATCTTTCAGCAGTGGCTTGCTGGTAGCGCGGAACTTCGCTTACTTATCGATAATCCGCATGTGCCTACCATGCAGGATCAACTTGCATGGTTTGCCAATCTGGAAGCGAGAAACGATCGGAAATTATTTTCCATTGTGACACATCCAGATGGTGTGCTCATCGGCAACGGGGGATTTGTGGATATTGATCAAGCAAAAAAATCAGCGATGTTTCGCATTACTATCGGGCATCCGGAATTTGTAGGAAAAGGTTTTGGCACGCAGGCCATCCGCTTACTTTTGGCGTATGGATTCAACGAATTAGGATATAAGATGATCAATCTCTCTGTCTTGAAGGTAAATGCGCGGGCGATTGCAAGCTATAAGAAAGTAGGGTTTATCGAAGTGGCCGACTCGTCAGCCGCGGCTGATTCCGCTACGATACGCATGACTCTTGATCGACCTTCTTTTCTCGCTGCCTAATGCAGGTTGTCCGCTTTCAATCATCGCATGAACAGCAGTGGGAAACGTTCGTTGCTGCCTCGCGCAATGGCACGGTGTTTCATACTCGGCGCTTTTTGGCGTATCACCCTGCAGATCGATTCGAGGATCATTCATTACTATTTTTTGATGGTCCGCATTTGAGAGCGGTGTTACCAGCCGCCGAACGAACGGATGGTGATCGCACTCTGTTAGCGTCGCATCCAGGCGCGTCCTATGGCGGATTAGTTCTGCATCCCGATGCAACAGTTGCCGATACCGGCATCATTATCGATGTGCTCATCGAGTATGCGCGGGCAGAAAAATTCGCATCACTCTCGATGCTTCGCCTGACGCCAGCCAGCGTACGTACCCAGTTTAGTGACGACGCGGAATATTGGCTCTATCAACGAGGTGGAATCGTGACGCGTTTCGAAATGGATGGCTCGATTGATCTGCGAGGATGGTCAGACAATGCCATGCTGGAGCAGTTTTCGGGCAAGTGTCGCAACGCTGTTCGTCAGGCGCAGCGTAGTGGACTGACTGTTCACATTAGTGAGGATATCACAGCATTCTGGACTATTCTGGAAACCACTCTGGCCGCGCGTCATAGTGCTCATCCCACCCATACACGCGAAGAAATTGAGCGATTAGCAAAATTACTTGGCGGCGATCTGCGCCTATTTGCCGCATTCGATGGCGACACTATGGTGGGCGGTATTCTTACGATCACTCTTCATAGTAAAGCCGTCTATACGCTCTACATTGCCCAGAACTATGAGTATCAGAAACATCACCCTGTACATCTGATTCTCGCCGAGATTATTCGTACAGGCATCGTCGAAAAGCGCGATACATTGCATTTGGGTGTTTCGACCGAAGATGGCGGCAAGAAGGTGAACGAAGGATTATTTTTCTTTAAGGAGAGCTTTGGCATGAAACCGGTGCGGCGTGAGAGTTGGGAAATTGTACTGTAATATTTCCATGAAAGATCATTGTAAGAGTTTCTATAGTTTCGGAGAACGAATTACGCAGCACGAAGTGCGAATTACGATTCATTCATGATCTCCTCCATCATCTTATTTTGCGCTATTCTACATTCATGGAGGCGGACAAGATTCCCTGTTCGGTGCTTATTCTTACGCGCAATTCGGCGCCGTCGCTCGACCAGTGCCTCAAAAATTTATCGCGCTTTGGCGAGATTCTGATTCACGATGCCAATAGCGAGGACAATACAGTCGAGATTGCCAAGCGCTACGGCGCACGCGTTCTGCCGCAATACAACACCGCCGAGAAAAGCGTGCGAGTGAAAGATTTTACCGAAATGCGCCTGCGCCAGCGTGCCGATGCCGCCTTCGATTGGGTACTGTATGTGGATTCAGATGAGTTTTTGTCCGATGGATTGGTAGATGAAGTGGGCGAGATTCTTAAGACAGCGCACAGCAAAGTGATCATCAAATTCCCACGATTGCCGGTGATAGATGGCAAAATCAAACGGCATGGAATTCTGTATCCGGAAGTCATGCCGCGCATCCACAATCGACTTGGCGGCTGCACGTTACAGCCGGGAAAATTGGTTCACGAAAAGTACGTGTACGATGCCACCTTTACCGAAATAATAACCAGCAATCCCCTCTACTTCCCGCTTCCGGCTATTGCAGATCTTGTAAGTAAGGATAATCGCTATATCTTTCTGGAAGTGCAAAAAATACAGACCGAAGGCTATAGCTGGGGCCGCTATTTTCGTTGGATTCTGTTTCGCGAGCCGGCGATTATGCTGTCGCTGTCGCTCAAGATTCTGTTCAATAGTTATCGCTATCTGTTCGTACAAGACGAAGTGCCGTTTATCCACGAATGGCGCTACGTTCGCTACCACTTCCGATTGTTTCGCGCGATTACGGGTGCGATTTTGGCGCGGTCAATGACGGCGGGGAAGAAGATTTTATAATTTAACGGTCGCGAGAAATGCTGGCCACGATGCCATTGTTTCAGGCGAAAAGATCAGACGACCTCGCTTGCGCATATGCTTTTAAGATGCATCGCTCAAGTTGGCCTATTTCTTCATTTTGATGATTTTTTTCTCGATACACGACTGCGTAATGGCTTCCAGAATCTTGATCATCTGACGGCCATCTTCGGCTGAAACAAGCGGTTTAGCGGTGCCCTGAATACACTCGACGAAGTGCTTAGCTTGGGTTTCTAAGGCTTCTGTCAGCTGCAGTGCCGGAATGAGCACATCCCCACTGCGATACTTGGGAAAAAACGGATCTGGCTTGGTATCGTCTCGATCAATCCCTTTGTCGTACAGGCGGATTTTTTCGGAGGGCTGCGTGTCGTCGTATACAATCATCGCTTTCTTGCCGGCAATCAGCGTAGAGCGAATTTTAACCGGTGAGAGCCAACTTACGTGAATGTGAGCGGAAAAGCCGGAGGCGAAGGTGAGATGTGCGTGACCCATTTCGATGGTCTTTCCAAAGTACGAATGGCCGGTGGCGTACACTTCGGTTATGTCCGATAGATCGGCTACAGCTGCCAGAATAGTAAGGTCGTGAATAGCGAGATCGTAAAAGACATTGGTGTCTTTTTGAATAATGCCCAGGTTGATGCGGGTGGAATCGAAGTACAGCAACTGCCCCAGTTTCTTGGCGTCGATGTATTCGCGGATTTTGGCAACCGACTGCGTATAGGAAAATGTGTGATCGACGAGTAGCAACTTGCGGTGTTTTTTGGCCAGCTGTACAAGAGCATCTGCTTCCTTGATGTTCCCGGTCATCGGCTTTTCGACGAGTACGTGCTTCCCATGTTCGAGTGCGGCTTTGGCGAGTGTGAAGTGAGTTGATGTTGGAGTAGCGATCACGATCGCATCAATACTCGTGTCTTTTAGAAGATCTTCGTAGTGTTTCGTAAACGTAATAGCCGGGTACAGGGCGGCAAATTTCTTGCAGCGGGCATCCGACATGTCGCAGGCGTAGGCGACGGTACAGGTGTCGAGACTTGCGAAATTGCGAAGCCAATTTGGCCCCCAATAACCCAGGCCGACGATGCCAATTTTTGGCTTTTGCATAATAAAAAGAGGCAATATACTATTCTTTACTATCGTTGATAAATGTACGGCGCATGCAATGCAGTGTAGATAATTTTTTAGGGCATGTCATCAGATCTGTAAGCAGCAGTGTCTGTTGCGCGATAATCTTGTATTATGCCTCTACGAAGCTACCATTGTGGCATGCGCATAGCATACTGCACCAATGTTCGGCTCCCCAATGAACGTGCTCACGGGCATCAGGTGGCACGAGTAGTGAATGCGCTTTCTGTCCTTGGTCATGACGTGAGTGTCTTTGCGCCGTTTCGGATCAATCCGGTGGAAGCATCGTTTCACAGCTACTATGGTTTGCCCCATGCAGTCGGGTTTCATCCGCTTGGTTCGTTCGACGGTATTGCATCCAAACTCACGCCGGGTGTGATCGGTTTAAAAGTGACAACTGCGCTTTTTTTAGGCGCACTCAAGAAAAAATTACTGGGTTCAGACCACGCCTTTGATCTGCTTTACACACGCACGCCACAATTGATTGGCGGACTACTCAAAACAGGAATACCACTAGTGGTGGAGCTGCATACGATTCCTCGTTGGAGTCTGGGGCTCGTACGCCAACTTAAGCACTGTACACTCATTGTGGCGCTTACCAGCCCGATGCGCAGCGCTCTCATTGCACGTGGGGTGCCGGCCGAAAAAATTATCGTGGAAGGCGACGCCGTCGATCTAGTGCCATTCGCATCGGTGCGATCAATGGCTGATGTGCGAGCACAGTGGAAACTGCCGCTGGATCGTCCGCTTATTGGCTACGCTGGCCAGCTTACATCGATGGGACTTTCCAAGGGCATTCCCGAACTGGTCGGCGCACTCGAACTGTTGACCCGAAAACGTACACCGTTTCATGCTGTTATTGCCGGTGGGCCGGATGTGTCAAAGCGCCTGTTTGAAGAGAATGTGAGCCCCACTCTTGCGCCGCACATCACCTTTACCGGTTTTATGGATCACGCAGATATCCCATCTTTGCTGTCTGCCTGCGATATTCTCGTCTATCCGGCGCCGAGTACCGATCATCCGTTTTACCGGCGCGATACGTCGCCACTCAAAGTGTTCGAATATATGGCAGCTGGTAAACCGATTGTGAGTGCGGATTTGCCGCCACTGCGCGATATTCTGGATGAGACCGTTGCAACGCTCGTGCTAGCTGGCGACACTCGCGCTTTGGCCGATGGCATCGAATCAGTCTTGCTGCATCCGGTCGCTGCGGGGGCAATAGCAGCGCAAGCCAAGACGCGCGTGCAGGAACATACGTGGATAGAACGTATGCGACGTATACTGTCTGCTGCTACACTGCAGGGGTGAAGACCATCATCAGTATTACATCGGCGCGGCCAAATTTTGTGAAGCTGGCAGCTGTGCATCATGCATTCGCCCAATCTGGTAGAAGCGATATCCGTCACGTCATCATTCACACCGGTCAGCACTACGACCCGCTGTTTTCGGATATCTTTTTTAGTCAACTGGGCATCCCCATGCCCGATGAGAATTTGGGTATTCACGGTGGCACACGCGAAGAGGTTATTGCTAAAACCGCTGATGCGCTCGGGCCGGTTTTTGAAAAATATCAGCCGCACACAGTGCTTGTGTATGGCGATGTGAATGGTGCGGTTGGCGGTGCGATTGCGGCCAAGCGCGCCGATATTCGATTAGCACACGTGGAAGCCGGTCTACGGTCATTCGATCTGTCGATGCCCGAGGAACACAATCGAAGAGAAATAGATTCCGTTGCAGATATTTTGCTATGTAGTGAGCAATCGGCGGTGAAAAATCTGCAGCAGGAAGCTAAATCTGGGACCATCGAATTTGTGGGAAATACGATGATCGATACACTCATCCGGATGCTGCCGCTCATACGCACCGAGCCACTGCCGGTGCAAGTGGAAGGATCGTACGTTGTCGCCACTCTCCATCGGCCGAGCAATGTGGATGATCCGGTGCAGCTACAGAACAATCTCACATTTCTGTCTGATATCGCCCAGTTTCATCCGGTCATTTTGCCGCTGCATCACCGCACCAAAGCCGCGCTCGAAAATTTTGGGCTGATGCCCGATATTCCGCCGCATGTACTTCTTATTGAGTCACTCGGCTATATTCCGTTTCTGCGCCTGGTACGCGACAGTGCGTTTATCATTACCGATTCGGGTGGTATACAAGAAGAGGCCGTACTGCTTGGCAAGAAGTGTTTTACTCTGCGCAAAAATACCGAGCGGCCCGCAACCATCGAAAGCGGTAGCAATGTGCTCATCGATCTGGAAGATGATAGTGATTGGAAGCTCGTTTTGAATTACACCGTGACACCGATTGCGCCGGTTATCACTGTTCCACCGCTGTGGGATGGTAAAGCAGGGGAGCGGATTGTGAAGCTGCTTGCGGCCTGAGGAGGATCGTTAATTTTTTATGAGTCATGGTTGATTGATGCCAAAAATTGTCCTTTCTTTGTCTGGCTACAAAGAAAGGACCAAAGAAAGAGCAGTGCGCCAATTCCCGCCAACAAACCCCCACCTGTGGCGCACGCCGCCCTTTGGTGGCTGATTATTATTGCTTTGAGATTTTTTGGGATTTGCTTCTTGTATCTTGATGTTTGTCTCGTATTTATATCTTCGATCTTCGAATTTATTCTTGTTCTTTCTTCTCAATCGCTCGTTTATACCAATACCAATACCCCGGAAATCGTTTCAATATTTTCCATTCGTCGGCGACTGGAATTGATTGGCCGCGCCAGGTGGTTGGTACTTCCGTAATGCGCGCGCCTTTGAAATAGGCTTTGTACAAAATCCCCATCGAGTATTCCGTGCCGTTATTGGGAATATCGTATTTGAGGGATTTTAGGACGGTCGTGCGATACATTTTATACGCATTGGCGATGTCCCACGTTGGCATGCCGGTAAGGATTTTTAGGCTGTAGCACGTAAGTCTGGATAAAATATCCTGTAGTCTAGGCCCGCCGATTTTGGCGCCGCCTTTCATGTAACGAGACGCACAAACGACGTCAGCAACGTTGTTTTCGATTTTCTCCCACATGCGGTTAATTGTTGTGGCGTCGTCGCAGTTATCGGCCATGAGTGTCACGATTGCTGTTCCGTTTGCCGCGTTGAAACCGGTGATGACGGAGTTGCTGAAACTGCCGCGCCGATCTTTGTTTTCGGCTATGCGAATCTGCGGGTTTTTGGCCATAAAGCCACGTACGATCTCCTCGGTTTTATCTGTGCAATGATCGAGTACGACAATCAGTTCATATTCGATGCTAACGTTTTTCAGTACACCTTCAATTGTCGCTGCAATATCTGCTTCTTCGTTGTGGGCCGGTATGACAATGGAGACGTTCATGAGGAGTGGAGCTTGCGCTTGCGAATAGCTTCCGCTTCCTCGAAACGGTCTTCCGCTTGCTGATTTGCGCTCCACTCTACAAGCTCACGCATACCTTCGTCGAATGATATCGCGGGTTTCCAGCCCAAAATAGACTGCGCTTTGGTGGTATCGGCAAAACAATGACGCACATCGTTCAGTCTGTACTGTGCCTCAATTTTTGGCTTAAGTGAGCTCTGTGTGAGCTTGGCGAGTGTGAGAGCAATGTCTTCGATGGTCGTCATATTTCCACTGCCGATATTGAACATGTGACCGGCAGCTTTCGGATTATCGAGAGCTAGTAAAAATGCATTCACTACATCGTGCACCGAAATAAAATCACGCGATTGCTTGCCGTCTTCAAAAATGACCGGTTGCTGATTGTTCTTTAGGCGCGACAGAAAAATAGCGGTGACACCGGTATACGGATTACTCAGGCTCTGGCGTGGGCCGTACACGTTGAACAGGCGAAAGGCGGTTGTTTGGATGCCGTAGTATTGGCCAAACGACAGCAGCATGTCTTCCTGCATATTTTTGGTGAGAGCATACATCGTGCCAGATTCGCGTGTCGCCGTTTCTGGTGTGGCAATTGGTTGAACGACAGCGTGGCACTGCGGGCAATGCAGCTGCCAATCATTATTTTTCAATTGGCTTTCTGGCCTGAGTCCCGGCCGGATAGCGCCGTGTGTTTTGCATATGTGTACGCCTTCGCCATACGCTGTCATACTTGTCGGCATCAGAATCTGCTTTACCGGCTTCTTATCATTCACAATGATATCGAGCAAGTTGGCGAGTCCGCCGACATTGATATCCGTATAGCGTTTGATTTCGTACTGGCTTTGGGCAACGCCAACAGCTGCGGCGCAGTGGATTACCGTATCGATACCATCGAGTGCCGCGGCAAGTTGTTCTCGGTTGCGCACATCGCCTTTCACAAACTCAGCTTTAGCATTTAGATACTCAGGCACTTTGCCGTGATGCACCTGCTCTTCGAGGCTATCGAATATGCGTACACGATCGCCACGTTCGATGAGTTCATCAGTCAGAAATGAGCCGATGAATCCGGCGCCGCCAGTTATCAAAATATGTTTACTCATGCGTGAAGATGGCCATGGGATGCAATTTCTTCCAGGATATGATCGTTGTTGAACTGCTGTTTCCACTGTGAGTAATGGCTTTGGAATTTACTCATGTCACTGATGTACCATTGATGATCACCCATACGCGGAGTCGAGTCATAATTCGTCACAGCTTTTTTGCCGAGCAGTTTTTCGGCTTTGGCCATCGCTTCCAGAATCGAGATATTCGAAAAGCGTGTTCCACCAATGTTATACACTTCGCCCGGATGCGGGTTTTCGGCAAAAGCGGCAAACGCGCTTAAGACATCGGCGGAATGAATGTTATCACGCACTTGCTTTCCTTTATAGCCGATCATTGTGTAGGGAATACCGTTGGCTACACATTTCATGAGGTACGCTAGAAAGCCGTGAAGCTTGGCGCCCGAATGTGATGGGCCCGTTAAGCATCCGCCGCGAAACACGCCTGTTTTGAGTCCAAAGTATTTGCCGTACTCCTGCACCATGACATCGGCTGCGACTTTCGAAGCGCCAAAGACGCTGTGCAAACATTGATCAATACTCATCGATTCATCAATGCCTTTATAGTACTGATGAGTTTCCGGTAATTCCCAGCGCGTTTCTTGCTCTATGAGCGGCAGGAAATTGGGTCGGTCGCCGTACACTTTATTCGTGGAAGTGAAAATGAATACCGCTTCCGGCGCATGCAGTCGCGTGAGTTCGAGCAAATTGAGAGTTGCGAGCGCGTTCACCGTAAAATCGGTGAGTGGTTCTTTGGCGGCCCAGTCGTGCGATGGCTGTGCAGCCGTATGAATGATGAGATCGATCTTGTGGCTGGTAAATAATTTCTCCAGCTCGTCCTTATCGCGAATATCGATAGTAAAGTGCGTGTAGTTTTTGTGCGCTTTCTCCAGTTGTTCCCGGTTCCAGGCCGTCGACGCTTCGGGTCCGAAAAAATACTGACGCATGTTGTTATCCACTCCGAGAATATCGTAGTCCTTGGCCGCAAAATATTTGACTGCCTCCGAGCCAATAAGGCCGGCAGAACCAGTGACCAGAAGAGTAGGGCGCGACATGACGGGGATGATACTGGAAAAAAACGCGAAACAGGAGCTGGATTGTATCAGCTTTGGAATTTGGTGTGCGAATTGACAATTATACGCCTTATTTTATAGAGACTGATTTTCTTGGTATAGTCGCTTCGATGCGCATCGCTCTCTTTTCGTCGACTCTTGATAGTCGCAACGGCTACGGAAACATTACGTTTGAGTACTGTCGCACGCTTCAGGAAAAAGGGATCGATTTCGTCTTGTTTCTGCCACGAAATGAGCAGGCGCTGGTGGATTCGCTACATCTGACTTACGAAGTACGTTGCATTCTGCCGCCGTATATTTTTGAGTGTCGTAATCCGCATTTTTTGCGCTATTTCTTCGCCCCAAATCTTGTGGGCTTTTCCATCGTTCACTCGCTTCTCGATTTTCCATACTGCTTTGTTGCAGCGCGGGCAGCGAAGAAATACCGTCTTCCGTTCATGATGGGGTCGCAGGGTACCTACGGAGTGGTGCCGTTATTGCGCTTTCCCGATCGCATGGTGCTGGAGTGGTGCTACGGGCAGGCGAAAGAAATTATAGTGCCGAGTGTGTTTACGCGTGACTTGATTTTGAAACATACGCGCAAGTCTTACGATATTCGCATTATTCATAATGGTGTGCGTTTTGAGCGTTTCAATCGGACTGTCCCACCGTCACCACTTCGAGTGCAGCATGCAGGTAAAACCATCTTGCTCACCGTCGGTGGCTTAAAGGAGCGCAAAGGTCAGGATCTTGTTTTGCGTGCAATTGCCAAGCTCGGTACGCGTGCAGCAAATATTTTGTACGTACTTGTCGGTACAGGTGAGTATCAATCGTATTTGCAGGCACTGGCAACAGAACTAGGCGTTGCAGAGAAAGTTCTGTT
>JAGOTD010000003.1:0-1397 GCA_018061945.1 Candidatus Peribacteraceae bacterium
TGCGTGCAATTGCCAAGCTCGGTACGCGTGCAGCAAATATTTTGTACGTACTTGTCGGTACAGGTGAGTATCAATCGTATTTGCAGGCACTGGCAACAGAACTAGGCGTTGCAGAGAAAGTTCTGTTCGCAGGGTCGCAGACGGGTGATGAACTTGTTTCCACCTTTTATGCGTGCGATTTGTACGTTCATACGCCGAAAGTCGTGCATTATAATTTTGAAGGATTCGGTATCGTCTACCTGGAGGCCGGAGCTTGCGCCAAGCCGTCGATTGCAACCGACGCCGGTGGTGTGCGCGACGCCGTCGTGGACGGCAAAACCGGCATTATCGTGCCAGACGGAAATATCGATGCGATTGCGGATGTCATCGATCGACTGGTATCAAATCCAGTACTTGCCAGGCAAATGGGGGAGGCGGGACGCCTCTATGCGAAGGAGCACGATTGGTCTAGTATTGTCGACGCATTTGTCTCTCTGTATACGCAGCATGTCCGCACGTAAAATTCTCATCACCGGCGGCGCAGGTTTTATCGGCGTCAACGCGGCTACCTTCTTTATTCGCAAAGGCTTCGATGTCATCGTACTCGATAATCTGTCACGCAAAGGTTGCGATATTAATCTACGTTTTTTGGAGGAAAATTTTGCCGGTCGCTTTACGTTTGTCAAAGCCGATATTTGCACGGATCTTGCAGCACTAAGTACAGCGGTTTCGGCAGTCGACGTTGTGCTGCATCTGGCGGCGCAAGTTGCCGTGACTACGTCTGTCACCGATCCGCGTAATGATTTTCAGATCAATGCACTGGGCACGTTTAACGTGCTGGAAGCAGTTCGTCTTTCCAAAAATCAACCGATCGTGCTGTTTGCATCGACTAACAAAGTGTACGGAGGACTCGAGCATGTGGCGGTTAGTGAGCACGAAGCCTCATACTCCTTTACCGATGGCAGACACGGTATTACCGAAGAAGAGATACTGGATTTTCATTCGCCCTACGGTTGCTCCAAAGGCGCTGCCGATCAGTACGTGCGCGATTACGGCCGTATCTACGGACTTCGCACCGTTGTTTTTCGACAATCGTGTGTGTATGGCCCACATCAACTGGGAGTGGAAGACCAAGGATGGGTTGCGTGGTTCCTTATTGCCGCGCAGTTTGGTCGGCCGGTAAGCATTTATGGCAATGGCAAGCAGGTGCGCGATTTGTTGTATATTGATGATTTGATACGCCTTTACGACCTGGCAATCGAGCATATCGATGTTGCCAATGGTCAGGTGTATAATGCCGGCGGCGGACATACGAACACGCTTTCACTGCGCAATTTTCTGTCGTTCATCCAGACGGATCTTGGACTCAAAATGGATCCGAAATTTGCCGCTGTTCGCCCGGGCGATCAGCCGATTTT
>JAGOTD010000003.1:1497-173927 GCA_018061945.1 Candidatus Peribacteraceae bacterium
ATAATGCCGGCGGCGGACATACGAACACGCTTTCACTGCGCAATTTTCTGTCGTTCATCCAGACGGATCTTGGACTCAAAATGGATCCGAAATTTGCCGCTGTTCGCCCGGGCGATCAGCCGATTTTCATCAGCGATAATGCCAAAGCGTTCAAAGACTTTGGCTGGAAAGCCGAGATGAATGTTTCAGATGGGATCCGTGCGCTGCATACGTGGCTCGCTGCCAATCGTGAACAATTGGCGGAGTTCTACGCTCGTTAGAAATTATTGTAGTAACAGATGTCGTAGCATCGGTTTATGGTTCCATAGATCCGGCGAGGTAGACGAACCTCGCCTACGGAACTATATTATTGCCGCATACACTGCGCGTACGCTTCCTGTATAGCTGCTGCCATTTTTTCGACAGTAAAGAATGCAGTAAATCGTTCGCGCCCGGCTGTGCCGTACAGTTCCAGCGTCGCTGGTTCATTTGCGCATTGTTGCATGCGTTTGGCGTTTGCTGGTTCATCGGTTGGATCAATAATCCAGCCGGTTATGCCGTCGGCAACCGATTCTTTGGCGCCGCCCCAGCTGGTGGCAATCACAGGTCTGGCGCACGCCATTGCCTCTAAACACACGGTTGGAAAACAGTCGAGACACAGCGAGGGGACCACTGCCACATCGCAGGCGGCATACACTGCGCGCATTTGATCGGCTGTTTGCTTTGGTAAAAAATCCGTTCGGTCGGCAATCGGCGCAAAGAGTTCCATCGCGGTTTCGCCGGCAAGTAGTAAGCGAGCGTTCTGTGGCAGGCAATGGATCATCGTCAGCGCCCCTTTGTCGTGACCAATGCGTCCGGCGAGCAAGAAATAAAAGGCATGCGGATCGAGCTTGAGTTGCGACCGCGCTGCCTGTTTGTCTTGCGGCTGCCAGAAAGAGGCACTGATGCCGTTATGGACAGTCGTTAAGCGTTCAAACTGCCACCGATGCAGATAGTCTTTGAGCGCATCGCTTACGCACATTGTGGTATGTACAGACCGAAAAAAGCGGCGAATGAGGAAGGTGCGAAACGGATTCCACTGCCAGCGGTACAGTGTGAAATCGCGCAGCCACAAATGCTTTTCAAAGCCTGTCACTTTGCCGCAGGCGACATGCGAGACATCGTGTGCGGTAGCGACAATCGGTATTTTTTTCTGAGCGGTAAGTGCAATCCACTTGTAGCCAAGCTGACGCGATACCGTATGGAAATGCACGATGTCAGGTTTGAAATCCTCTGCGGCTGCCGCAACCTCGGCTGCGCGCTTTGTGCCGAAGACGCTGCGATAATGCGACCAGCGCTCAGGCAATTTCTGCAGGCTCTGCACTTCTACCCCACTTGGCAGCTGCGCTTTTTTGGGCTGTGTTGCCGCGCACAGAATACGCACAGTGTGACCTTGTTGCCGCTGGGCAGCGGCCAGTTCGCAGACGATTTGTCCGGTGCCACCGAGACTTTCGGGGGGTATGCCGTCGGTTAGGTGTAGGATACGTATGGCAACATCATACCACCTTGCCGTTTTCGTTCGATGCTCTTTCCCTCTGTCTCGGTTGTTCCTACACTCTGCGTATATGGCGTACGTCTTTACCAAATACCGTGATAGCGGAGCGATGCATTGGCGCGAAATGACCAGTCGATCGATTGTGGCGTTCAATGCGCATCAACACGCGCGCTACGCAGTGGGCTTGGATGCGATGGGGGATATTCAGGGTAAAAAAGTCTGTGATTTAGGCGCGGGCGATGGTGCGCTGTCGTCACTGCTCATCAAAAAAGGTGCCATTCTTACGGCTGTCGATAACGAGCAAGCTGGACTGGATTTGGCCAAGTCATTGTTTGAAAAAGAAGGACTCAAGGCGGAATTTGTCTGCGGAAGCGTGGAAAAAATTCCACTCCCCGATGCATCTTTCGATGCGGTTATGTCGTGCGATGTTATTGAACATCTCGATGATCCGGCTGCGCATGTGCGGGAGGCTGCTCGTATTCTGAGGCCCGGGGGCGTACTCGTTGTCACAACGCCGTACAAAATCTGCGAAACACCAGCGCCGTTTCATACTAAAGAGTTTTTCCCAAGCGAGCTTTCTGCATTGGCAACGCCGTATTTTACCACCGTCACGATGCGCGAAACACATCACATGTTCTGGAATGCCTTTTTCAATTATCACCCGGCACTTTTTCGTAGACTGCCTATCGGGCGCTACTTCATCAACATTATGACGCTGTGGTTTGGTAGAAATCCGTTTCTGCAAGACAGCACGAATCGCAAGAAGCGTCAGTACTTTACGCAATTAACAATGCGCTGCGTTAAATAGTGCGCAGCCGCATCTAGTTCACAACTTCCGTTGCGCTGTTTTTCGCTACGAGCAAGCGCGTAAAGATGTAACCGGTTAAGAGCATCGGCATTGTGAGGCCTACTGCGTATGCCAGAACAAACGCTGTTTCGGGACTTACTACACGCGATCCTCCGACGATGATCAGATACATGAGCCCCCAGGTCGCAACGGCCTGAATGGTCGAATAGTGAATGCGACGGTACAGGCGGAGAATGGATGAATTGGCAATGCATACGGAAACCGGGAGCGACAGAGGCAGGAGGATAATCGTAAGAGGAATCGCATTCAGATAGTCGCGACTGTAAGCGATGTAGATGATAATCGGCAGACCGAAGACTGCACCGAGAGTGAGCATGCTTTGTAAGGCGAGGGCGTGTTTGATCAATTTAGCCATGTTACGACGAAGCGTGAGAACGCCCTGCGATTTCATGTTGCCGAATGCAGTAGCCGATAAGTCGCCGGCTTGCGGGAGTAGAATAGTGCGGGGAACTGTAGCCATCTGCGTAGCAATTCGTGCGATACCGACAGTGGATGCCGGTGCGACGAAACTTAAGAAAAATAGCAGGCCCTGCGGAAAGAAATTGCCGATGTTTTTATCCAGAGCGATGAGAAGTCCTTGCAGAAAATACGCTTCTGTCTGAACAAAGCGTACGCTGGATATATCGCGTAGGCCTGGAATAGCTTTCTCCATTTGCAGCAGACGAATCACAACAAGGGTCACTATCAAAAAAAACGCACTGACCGCAAGTTGGCTGATCAAAATCCCTTTGATGCCGAAGCCGAGAAAGAGGCTGGCTATAGATAGGATAATCGCCGAAAAATTCTGTGATTGTTCAAACAGTACCTTTTGTCGGATGCGGCGCATGGACTGAAGCAGAATAATCGTCATGCTGTTAAAACTATCGATGGCCTGAAACAAAAACAGCAGTCGAGCGTACGTGCCAATCAATTCGTTGCTATAGAGCAGCTTGGCAATGGACGGCGCAAAAACGGCGCAGGTGACAAGGAGGACAGTATTGAACAGCGAGATGTGTAGATAATTGCGGAGTACCGCGCTCATGCCGGCCATGTTTTTTTTGCCATGTTCTTCGGCGAAAAAGATAAGCAGAGCCGGGCCCTGCCCAAGATTGACAAAAGTGGCGACAGTTCCTACGAATGCTAGAACGATGGCATACAGGCCGTATTGCTCGATCCCCAGTAAGCGTGCAAAGAGAATAGAGCTTACAAACGTCAGGCCCATGTAAAAAAACGACCCGAGCTGCAGCGTGAAGAGATCACGCATAAAGCGCATCGAGGCAAATGATCGGTAGTACTGCGAAAGAGATGGCATGATGTGCGTGCCATGATACAGTAGTGCGCGACGTATGAGTAAGCACAAGTCCTTTTCGCCTTTTTCACCCTGGCTCCTGCTGGCCATTGGGTTGTTTTTGACGGCGGGTTTCGCGCTCATGCCGTTCTATGTGTATCACCTCAATAACGACGGAGTCTCGTATTTATCGATTGCGGCAAAGTATGCGCAGGGGAGTGCGACCGCCATCAGCAGTTACTGGGGTCCGCTGTACTCGTGGCTGATTGCAATTTTCCTCAAGCTTGGTGTTTCCGGATTTGTGGCCGTGCGCGTTATCAATCTCCTGTGTGGGGCGGCGATTTTAGTTGCTATCTGGACACTGGCGAGACAGCTCAACGTACAGCCGTTTTTTCGTGTACCTTTGCTGCTTGTTTCAAGCGTATTGCTCCTGACGTATGCGCTTGATGTCATCAGCCCAGATCTCTTACTTGCCTGTCTTTTGCTCTGGTATATCGTGATTGCGTTGGATGAGCGATCCATTACATCGCGTCGTCTGCAATTTCTCATTGGACTCTTGGGCGGTATCGCATTTTTGGCCAAGAGCGTTGCACTCCCGCTCTTTTGTCTTCATCTATTTTTTCTGCATGGTGTCTGGTGGGTGAGTGGCAAGCGATTTCCGATTGTCGCACGGAGTTTTGCACTCAGCATCTTTGTGTTTGCGTGTATTGCTGCGCCGTGGATTGCCATTATCAGTAAACAGACAGGGCACATGACAGTTGGCGAGAGCGCGCGCGTTATTCATGCTAGTTACAATCCGCTGCTTGGCAGATCTATTCCTATGTACACCCAAGGCTTGCTGCCGCCTCCAGACGCTTTGGCAACTAGCATGTGGGATGATCCAACGCAGTCGGCAGCCAAAGATTGGTCGCCATTTGAATCGCTGGGCAAATTCATCGATCAGATCAAAATCGTCCTCCTCAACGCCATTGCTGCACTCACATTGTATGCGACGTATAGCTGGTTACTGTTGCCGCTCATCGGCTTTTCTTTTGTAGCGGCATGCACAAAAAGCAGCTGGTATGATCGTCATGTTGCTCGTATTTTTGCCGGAACTGCAGTTCTTATTACTGGCTTGTATCTGCCGTTTGTCGTGGATCTACGCTACTTGTGGGTCGTGGTATTACTGGGTTTGGTGTGGATGTTTGCATTAGTGTCAAAACTTTACGATCATCACATCTTCAGTCGCTTGCAGATGCGAGTCTTGCTATGCGGTATCGGGTGCTGCTTTCTGGTTTTGCCACTGTGGCAATTGGCGATGAATTTTCGCGATGGCGAGGGGCTCTATGCGCAAGCAATGGCGATTGCTGATGTCCTTCCGCTACGCGACGCAGCTATTGCATCCGACAGCTGGAAGCAAGGGCTGTATCTCTCATCGTTTGTCGGCGGTCGTTATTACGGTCAGCCGAAAATAAGTAGCGATAATGAGGTAGATCAACAATTGCGGTCGCAAAACATTGATTATTACATCGTCTGGGGAAAGGCGCCGTCTTTGCGTTCATATACCGATGTGACGCCCTCTGCATTAAGCGGAGTACATGTCTATACGCGAAACGTGCAGTAACGTTATGCGTCGTAGACTGTCTCGAACCAGAAGGCGAGTTGGATGATATTGGAGAGAATGTGCAGATTGTATTTTTCTTTAGAGCGATGTTTATCGGCAATAGTGCGTAGTGCCGTTACATCGAAATACTCGGCAATGCGCTTGGAAGACAGTGCTTCATCAATGAGCGGACTGCATTCGCGGCGCAGCCATTTGGCGAGCGGCGGATAGAACGACGCTTTTTTGAGCGAGAATAGATGCGAGGGGAGGATCGGGCGATAGGTTTCTTTGAGGAGTTTTTTGGTCTTGTGCAGACTGACATGCCAATTGGCTTTGGTTCCGTGCGAGGCTTCTATAATCAGCGGATCGAGAAACGGCACGCGACATTCCAGGCCGCTGGCCATGGTCATCGCATCAGTTAAACGCAGCGATTCATCTACGAGCCACAGCTTGCGATCGAATTCCATAAACTCGCGGACTGGATCGCCGTGTAGATGCAATTTCTCAAATCGTTCGTCCAACAATGCTTGTGTACATGTTTTTTGAAACCAGGTGCCGGTTGCAATCGATTCAATCTCGTTAAGTGGCCGACATAGCAGCCGCTGCGCAAGCTCTGGGCCTGGGTGCATACTGAGGACATCTTGCGGATAGCCGAGGATACGTGCGACCTTGCGTCGCAGGCCGGGTGGAACACTGCCCAAAGCTGCAAGAATTTTCGCGACTCGATAGCGGGGATAGCCGCCGAATAGCTCGTCGCCACCCGCTCCGCACAAGACGACATCTACGCTGCGCTTGGCTTCTTTGGCGAGCGCAAATTGGGCAATAGAAACCGAGTCGGCATTGGGTTGATCCATCGCCATGGCACTGTCTCTGTACACGGCGCGACACATCTCGGCAGTGACGGTAATTTCGTGGTGGTCGGTTGCGTAATGCTTGGCGGTGAGCTTCGCCAAATCGGCGTCGCGGTTGAAACGCATGGCGTCTTCCTCTTCGGTGGCGTCGAAGCGGACGGTAAAGGTTTTGACTGGCTGCACACTGTTTGCCGCCATGTGGTGCAGGACAATAGAGGAGTCCATGCCGCCGCTTAAGAAAATGCCAATCGGCTTATCGGATATCAGATGATCACGCACAACCCGGTCCATCAGGGTGGGAAACGACTTACGAAAATCGCCGGGTGTTTTTGAATGAATAGCCGATACATCGGCCTGCAGAACATCGCGACGTTCGCCATGTGGCGTAGAGGTAAGTACCGTGCCCGGAGGTAACGAGCTGATGCCTTCGCATAACGTATCTGGTCCCGGCACATACTGCAGGCGCATGTAGTGCGAGAGAGATTCTTGGTTGATCGCAGGTTTGCTTGGCAGTGCTTTCATGAGCGAACGCATTTCCGAGGCAAAGTGCAGTTTTCCATGCGGATACGACACAAAGAGCGGTTTGATGCCGCTTGGATCACGCGCCAGATGCCACGTCGATTTCTGTATATCGTAGAGACCAAAGGCGAACATGCCGCGCAGTTCGCGCACAAAACCAATGCCCAGTTTCTGGTACAACTTGAGAATTACTTCGGTATCGGTGCCGGTTTTACAGTCCAGTCTGTGCGCGTCGCGCAGCTCGCGGTAGTTGAAAATCTCACCGTTATAGACAATCACTGTGTCGCGGTCGTCGTTCCACATAGGTTGATCGCCGGCTGGAGTTGGGTCTAAAATGGCCAGTCGCGCATGGCCAAGTGATGCACCGTGGGTCACGACAATGGCGTCCCCATCTGGTCCGCGATGCACGAGGGCAGCGGTCATACGCTCAATGAGCTCGCGATTTTCTCCGGTGAAGCCAGCAATTCCGCACATGGGCCGAGTATAGCTTTCCTCGGCACGGCGAGAACAGTCCAATTGCGGATTACTTTGCTGGAGTCAGTTTGTCCCAATCAATATGATACAACGTGGCGTTGCGAGACGGTGGAGCGCCGGCGACTTTCGAGAGAGGTAATGTCGTATGGAGAGTCTTGTATAAGGCGTCTTTGCGCTGTTCCAGTGTGGGAATAAGTAGATACGACACATTGCGTGACTGCAAATACTCAGCCAAACCGCCCTGGCGGACGTGGTAGGGGACATTGGGATCAATGTTACCCGCGATATCTTGAATGGGACGTTCACTAAACAAGGCGACGAGTCCATGATCGCGTACGCCGATAATAGCATCGGCGGGAAGATTGGCCTTGATCCAGTCGATTCCCTGCCAGCCGTCCGTTAATTCCTGCTCCGTCAGTTGGCCGGTAAAGCTCATGCCTTTTGTCCACGCGATGTTGTTAACCAAATCGCGAAACGAAACCCATGACAGAATCAGTAAGTACACAGTGGCGAGCACAGCCGCGATCTTTGTTAATTTTGCCGATGCAAATGGTAGTGACCACAGCAGGGCTGCTACAAAAATAAACAGCAGATGCACACCGGGGTTGATATAGCGCAGTCCGTGGAGATCGGGGAAATACCACTGGTAAGCAATCAGCATGCCGAAGAAGCTGACAATGTAGAGTGTGGTAATACTTGCCAGCGGTCGCAATTCTTTTTTTGCAAAACCAAACAATATGCCGACAAACGCCAAAGCCGACGAAGCGGTTGCTACATTCACCAGTTTCTCCAGCTGAAACACGTTCCAGATGACAATCCGGACATAATGTGTGAGGGAGAAGTGGTCAAACGAAAAGTTATGCAGCGAGAGTGATAGTTCTCGTCGACCAATCTGGTTTGCTAAAAACGGCGTGCCCGTGCGCATGACCTGCCAACCAATCAGAATTGCAAACAAGATGATTGCCCACAGAATGAAGCCGCTCAGTGCCTGAATATGCTTTTTACGCTCTGGTCCGGTATGCATCGCAATCGACAGAAGCTGAAACGCACCGAGTGCACCGATGATAAAAATACCGTCGCCGCGGACAAGCGCCGCAAGCCCGGCGCATGCTCCTACCACTCCACCCCAGCGAAAGGCTGACCAATTTTTCGGTCGTCCGACTCCTACAAATGTCGCAACGCTTACGATCACCAGAAAAGTGAAGAGCGACGTATCCATGCCATTTACCGCTTCGAAGAATGCATTGCCGCTAAAAAGTGAAAGCAAGAAAGCAGTCCAGGCAATACGGCGGTCGTCGGTTACTTTTTTGGCGATCAGAAAAATAGTGACGGCGGCCAGCATTCCGAAGAAACCAGACTCAATGAATGTCATTTTGATGGCCATCATCTTCGGAAAGATCATATGGTTGATCGACATCAGGTATGTCCAAAAGGGTGGTGCACCACTCGTCGAGTGAATCCAGTCATACGAAAATCCTTTGCCTATAGCGATATTGCGCGAAATATTCATGATGATATAGGTATCATCGATGATCCAGGATGTGAGCGCCAAATTGCGTATCGGCGTGACAGCGAAAAATATGGCTTTCAGCAGTAGGCTGCCAAGGGCGATGACAGTAACAAGGGCAAGATCGTGAAAACGTTTGGTGGTGTGCATGGCATGCATTCTAGAAGTGCTTTCAAGTATTTGGAAGGAGCTTGGTGTGCTTTGTTTCGTTCGGTACACTGCGAGCTGATTCTTTGTATGGATGTATCGTCCCACTCCGATCGGCAATTTTTTGATACGCTCGCTCCCAGGCGTGCGCAAGATGTCCGCAGGCATCGCGTGTATTACGCCGATCGTCTCAAGTGGCTCAAGCGTTTTATCCGTCATGATGCTTCGATCATCGAACTGGGCTGTGGTACCGGCGCCACTCTTGCTCATTTGCCGCACGCACGCAAAACCGGCATCGATTTTTCGCCGGCGATGATCGAGCTTGCCCGCAGCCACGACAAAACGAGTGAGTATTTTGTGGATGATATTCAGTCTCTCCATTATGCAAAAACATACGACTACGTTCTGCTGTTGGATACCGTCAACTTTTTAACTGATGTACAGTTGGCTTTTCGTCAGATCCGCGAAAAATTGTGTCACTCGGGCACGCATCTCATCATCACTCATTATAATTTTCTGTGGCAGCCGCTATTTTTGATTGCCGAAAAACTGGGCTGGAAAACTAAATTCCCCGAACAAAACTGGCTGTCGCGAAACGATATTCGTAACTTGCTGCAGATGACCGGCTTCGATGTTATCGAATATGGTGAACGCTTACTCTTCCCGCTTTCGATTCCACTCCTATCTAGGTTTTGTAACAAGTATCTCATCAGTCTTCCGTTCTTTCGAGCCTTCGCCCTCGTGAAATATGTTGTGGCACGGCCACTTCCAACGGAAAGAATTGAGCAATCAGTCACGATTGTCTCCGCTGTCCGCAACGAAAAAGGCAATATCAGTCAGATTGTCTCGGCCATGCCAAGTATTGGCACGGCAACCGAACTCATTTTTATCGAGGGACATTCCGTCGATGGCACGTGGGAAGAAATCGAGCGCGTGATTGCGGAGTACAAAGGCCCCGTTACGGTGCGGGGTATGAAGCAGACGGGCACCGGCAAAGCAAATGCGCTGCACTGCGGGCTTTTGGCTTCCACCAACGACATCATTATTGTCTACGATGGCGATTACACGGTGCATCCATCGGAACTGCCGAAAATGTACGATGTTCTGGCCGACGGCAAAGCCGAATTTGTGAATGCTTCGCGTCTTGTATATCCGATGGAACAAGGATCTATGCGCATTCTCAATTTGTTTGGCAACAAAATGTTCAGTGTGCTGTTTAGCTGGCTTTTTTCGCAGAAATTGGTCGATGTGCTGTCGCCGCTCAAAGCTTTCTCGCGCTTTCATTATCAGTACATGACCAGTCGCCGCGATCCGTTTGGCGACTTCGATCTCTTTCTGGGCGGAGCAGAGCAGCAGCTAAAAATGATGGAAGTGCCGGTCCATTACCTGGCCCGCAGTTATGGCACCACGAAAATTCGTCGCTTTCATCATGGCTGGCTGCTGCTATGCATGTGTCTGTTTGGCGCCAAGCGCATCAAGTGGATTTAAAGAGAAATGCCGAGCGCTTTGCAGTCGGCGATCATCATCATAGACGCCAGCTCATCAACCGTCGTCTTGGCTTTCCAGCCGAGCTGACGCGCTGCTTTGGATGGATCGCCCAGCAGTAAATCCACTTCGGCTGGACGGTAGTAGCGCGGATCAATCCCGACAATTACTTTGCCTGTTTTTTTGTCGCGATACACTTCATTTTCGCCTTTCCCCTCGATGTCATACTGAAAGCCTGCTTGCTTGAGACAGATTTCCAGAAAATGACGCACAGTCGTCTTGCTGCCGGTTGCTAAAATATAATCTTCGGCTGTTGGCTGCTGCAGCATCAACCACATACCTTCCACATATTCTTTGGCATACCCCCAGTCGCGCTGTGCTTCCAGGTTTCCAAGTAAGAGTTTGTCCTGCTTGCCGGCGAGAATGCGCGCCAGGCTGAGTGTGATTTTGCGGGTAACGAAGTTTTCGCCGCGGCGTGGCGATTCATGGTTAAACAAAATACCGTTCACTGCATACATGCCGTAACTTTCGCGGTAGTTACGCGTAAAATAAAATGCGTACGCTTTAGCGCAAGCATACGGACTGCGCGGGTAAAATGGCGTATCTTCGGTTTGTGGTGTTTGCAGTACTTTTCCGTACAGCTCGCTGCTGCTGGCTTGGTAGAAGCGGGCATTGCTCCCACTCGAACGCAGTGCTTCCAGTAAACGTGTGGTACCAAGGCCGGTCACTTGTCCGGTGTATTCGGGAATATCGAAGCTGACAGCCACGTGCGACTGTGCCGCAAGGTTATAGATTTCATCGGGCTTCACCGTCAAAATAACGTGTAGCAAGGAATTGGAATCACCCAGATCGCCGTAGTGGAGATGCAGGTTTTTATGCGCGTCTGTCAGATGGTCGATCCGCCCGCGATTGAAGGTGGATGCGCGACGCACCAGTCCGTGAACTTCGTAGCCTTTATCCAACAGAAACTCAGCCAGGTACGATCCGTCCTGTCCGGTAATGCCTGTAATGAGTGCTTTCTTCATGAGAATGATAGGAGAGTTACGAAAGAGTGCGAGACGAGAAAAAATCCGCAAAGACGTTTGTGATGTAATCGAGATCCGATGCGCGTAGTCCCTGATGACAGCCGATGTAAAAACCATGTGTATTGACCCAATCAGCAACCGGGAAATCCGTCTGCACGATATTCATAGGTGCGTAGACAGGTTGATTGATGAGCGGGAGCATATCGCGTGTTTCGACATTCCACTGCTCTAGATGCTCCACCAAATCGGATTTACTAAACGACGCATCTTTTTTGATGACGATCGGGAACATCATGAATGCATGTTCTTGCAGGGCAGCGTCGAAGCGGGGGAGTTGGAGCCACTTGCTAAACTGCGCCAGTTTTGTTTGCAGGGCAGCAGCATTTTGTTGTCTGGCAGACAGAATGGTTGGCAGGCGCTCGAGCTGGCCAAGACCGATTGCGGCTTCCATTTCGGTTGCGCGGAAGCTAAAGCCACGTCGGATAAACCGGAAACGTCGCTTAATGACCTGCTTAAACTGCGCACCATCAATATCCTTATCATCATCAATCGATACATAAATACTGTCGCGCCCGTGGTTGGCGATGCTGCGTAGAATTTCGGCGTAGCGCGGATCACTCGTGACAGCCAGTCCGCCAACGCCGGTGACAATCAAGTGCGCAACGTACGTAGAAAAACAGCTGATGTCGCCAAAAGAGCCGGCCTTCTTGCCTTTGTACGTTACCCCCATTGTTTCGCAGCTATCCTCGATAATCCGCAGATTATGTTTCTTGGCGATCGCCAGAATAGGGTCCATGTCGGCAATGAGTCCAAACAAATGCACGACCATAATGCAGCGCGTTTTCGGCGTGATGGCTTTCTCTAATTGGGTCGGGTCCAGATTATAGGTAGTAGCGTCGCAATCCACAAATACAGGTTTCAAATTGTGATCCAGCACCACGTTGGCCGTTGCCACAAAGGTGAGTGCGGGGACAATTACTTCATCGCCATCCTGCCAATTGCCGGTTTCCTTGAGGCAGGCGACCGCAATAGAGAGCGCGCTGGTGCCGCTGTTTACAAACACACTGAATTTGGAGTCGTGAGCTACAGCAAACTGGTGCTCGAACTTGCGACTGAACGGCCCATACGATAAACGACTGCTCGAAAGCACTTCCATCACATTGGCCTTTTCCTTCTCGCTTAAGTCGAGTGTGCCAACGCCTAGTTGTTGCAACGCTTTTTCCATGGCGAAAGTGTAGTGGATTCTCCGGCGGAGGAAAAGTCGCTGTCTTTCATATTAGACTGCTGTTTGCTGCATCGATTTTTTCTTCTCTTCGTACTGCCAACGAATGCGCAAAACAGACATAAACGCTTCGCGGATTTCGTGCCAACCTAAATTGGAAATACCGCGGCGGCGATTGATGAATACCGTCGGTACTTCGCCAATCTTCATACCCTTCAAATGCAATTGATACGCCACTTCGGAAAGCACCACGTAGCCTTTTGAGTCAATTCGATCCATTTCCAGCGCATCGATTGCTTTGCGTGTGTAACAGCGAAAGCCGTTGGTGTAGTCGGTAATGGGAATACCAAGTACCAGGCGAGCGTACTGGTTGGCAAACCGGCTGAAGATCGTGCGCTTAATGCCCCATTCTTCGATCCGGCTGCTTGGCAAGTAGCGCGAGCCGAGCACCATGTCGTAGTGGGGAATGGCATCCAGAAAGCGTTGGATTTCGGTCGGCTCATGGGAAAAGTCGCTATCCATTTCGAAAATCAAATCCACATTCTGCTGCATCGCGAGTTTGAATCCTTCCAGTACGGCCGATCCGCGGCCTCCTTTGCCTTGGCGTTCGAGCAGTTGCACACGGCTGCCGTGCACTGCCTGCGCATCCTTTACTTTTTGACCGGTTCCATCGGGCGACGCATCATCTACAATCAGGATGGTCATGGTCGGATACAACTCACACAGCCGATCAATCAACTGGCGGATATTTTGCGCCTCGTTAAACGTCGGAATGACTGTCAGGAGAGTAGGTTGATCCATCGGTTTCAGTATACGCAGGCCTGTTTGGTTTACGAAAGTGAATGTTGTCAGTTGTTTTGCACTCTGGCTATACTCCAGTAATGCTAGCGGGGATTGCAATCGGCTTTGTCTACGCTGCTATTTTGTTTTGGGTTGGTTTTGCAGTCGCCGTCTATCTTCTGCATCTGCGCTCTCCACTGGCAATTGCCGGCACAACTCTCTGTTTTGGCAATGCGGCTTTTCTGGTTTTAGCTAACGGACTGGGCTACATTTTGCCGCTTCGCATGGCTGTTATCGTGACATTGATACTACTTGCGATTCTGGCAGCTGGATTACAGTTTTTCTCGCGCACTCCTCAACATTCAATCGATCGTCTCGATCGTCGCTATGTTTTCGGCTACGGCTTCATTCTGGTTTTATGCGGACTTGTAAATGCGCGATTTGTGGGCAGCGATCCGTGGTCGTGGCAGCATTTTCCGCTGGCGGCTACCATCGCCGCCGGCAATTTTCCGGTGATGACACCCATTAATCCCGCGCAGCATTTGGCGTATCACTACGCGCCGGCATTTTTGGCAGGTACGTTCCGTCTTCTTACCGGACTTCCTCTTTCCATCGAATTTCTGTTTCAGCCGTTTATCGGTGGAGCGGGTGTTCTGCTCTTTACCGGCGCACTGGTTCGCCGGCTTACTAAGTCTGATCGCACGGCATTGGTTGCAGCTGTACTGGCTCTTATGGGAACGGGTTGGGTGTGGATGGGTGGTCTATTTGCTTTTTTGCAAACCGGTGTCAGTGGACTTTCTCATCCGTTCGCTTTTCTGGGCACCATGGTTGGGAGCGGCATTACAACCTCACTTCTCAATTTCCTTGGCCATCGTTCGACGGCTCTTGGTTTTCCGCTCGTGTATGCACTGCTGTATTTCTTCAGCTTGATCGGTGGTAAAAAATCGGTTCGTCAGCAGGGGAGCTTGATTATAGTGTGCTTCGTGCTCGCGCTCGCTCTTACGCTCACGATGGAAATTGCGTTCGTCACTGTACCGTTCGCTCTCGGCTTGTACATCGCTTTGCTATGGTGCGGGTCATCCGAGGATCGAATGACGGGTCATCGTTTGTTTGTAGCATCGTTACTTGTTTTTCTGCCGGCCAGTTTGATTGCTTTGGTTCATGGCGGGGTTTTGAGTGGCGTTCTCTCGGATCATAGTGACAGCGCATTCCTGCTTCGTCCCAGTCTGTCTGTTACCTATACATCGCTTGGCGAGCATGTGTCGTTTTTCAGTTGGCATTTTCTGCGTGATTTCGGTTTGCCGCTTCTACTTCTGCCGTTTGCATGGGTGTATTTTTGGAAGCGCCATAGTCGCTCCTCCTTCTTTCTCTGCCTTTGCGCACTTGCCTCTGTGCATCTGATTATTCCGTTTCTCGTCCAATACACACTTATTCCCGGTGAAATGCATCGACTCTTCTATACGACATCAACTATTGGATCACTGCTCGCGGGCGTGCTGTTGATGCAAACGTTTGTGGTGTCCAAGCACCGTTTTGTACGCATCAGCGGCTGGATTCTGATTGCCAGCATGCTCGTTTCCAGCAGTATTTATTTTTGTTTGCGCCTTACTATTCCAACAATGCGCTTGGAGACAGCGCCGATTTTTGCGGGTCTGCCGCCAGTAACGGCGAGTCAGCAGCGACTGTACAATTGGGTATCGACACACACTACGCTTTCGGATTGGTTCTACGTGCGGAATCTGACTGTGGATTTTCACGATGTATCCCAAGAAGAAGCGCAGATGCGCGATCGCGTTTTGTTTACGACGTACACCGGTCGCTACACCATTGGTCCGATTATTTTCTGGTCGTACGATTCGCAGTGGCTCGACACAGTTTTAGTTGCCGAAAAAACATGTTCTGCAGATGCCATGAAAACGCTAGGTGTGCGCTACTTGCTGGTAGAAACAGCCGATCGTGCGGTGTGGTTTGATGCTCACTGCGACAGCGCAAAATGGATCAGTCGATACGATGATCCGTCGATTGCGCCAAATTATCCGCGCGTGTACGAATTGCGATAGGCTAGCATGTTGCGAGCACTTCTGTCCCGATGCGATTGGCATTGGCCATCAGCGTCAGCGTGTGTGGTTTGGCAGGTAGTGCGCGAAAGACCGAGCTATCGGCTACATACACATTGTTCGTATCATTCAGCTTTCCGTTGCTATCGGTTCGCAGTTCGCCAGTTCCGTTGCAGGCAATAGTACCGCCGTAGTGACTGGTGGATGCTTCGGGCAGGAGCAAAGTTTTAACAGGCAGTAAGCCGATTTTTCTCATAGCTCGATGCTGACGCCGAAGGCTTGTGCGTCTGGCTGATTGCTCGTCACGGGAGACGGTCATACGGATCAGCGTATGCGCAAGTGGATGATCAGTTTGCTGGATTGATAACGTGTTGGCATCTGATACGAAGCCTGGAAAACGAATATCAGCAATCACGAGTGCGGGCGACAGTGCGGCAAGAATTCGCAGTGCAGACGGCGCAGCCAGCGGCACCGACGATAGCAAGCGAAATAGCAGCAGTGAGCGATAGCTATACAGCTGAGTGCAGCTTTGCTCAAAATCGTCGCGGGTTACTTCATCACGAATGATCAATTGGCAAAGGCTCGATCGTTTTTTTGGGCCAGGATTTCCGAGGCTTGCCGGATGAAAGCAGGCGCTTAAGACATGCGGTTTGCCGACAAATGGAATCTCTGTGTTGTACAGATTGCGACTGAGGAGTGTTAGGCGAGCGGAGCCGACTGCACCTGCAGCTAGTATTAATCGTTTGGCAGTGAACGAGAGTGCTTTTGATGGGTGGTCTTTTTCGATCGCATCGACAATAACTTCGTTACTTTCTTCCCGAAATTTTGTAACCACGTAGCCAGGCTTGTAGCTAAAATTCGAGTGTGTCGATAATTCTTTCACGCTCATTTGCGGACGATACACACTCCCGCCGGCATCGGACCAATACTCCATATCGTTTTCCGTTGATGCCTGCCTCGTCCCCAGTGGCTCAGTCAAAATGGCTGAATGTGGCTGCGTCACGAGCATCTGTTTTTTCGTGAGCCAATCCTTTTTGCTCACCGTTTTTTTTAGAATCAACTGCGCATGCAAATCGGGAGTAAGTGGAGGCTGCACGCCGCTTCGGCTTTGCGGGCCGGAAATGCCGATACGTTTGGTGATGATATCGTAGTGCTTCTCTATAGCAGCCGGATCCATTCCCATTGTCTGGAGTTCATGTGGTTCGAGGTACGCACATGCAGCGCCCCACACCGCACCAAGTCCGCCGAGTGCCAGGCTTTGAATAACCTGTGCGTTTTGTAGCGAAAGTGGAAGCAGTTTTTCTGCATCTTGTACTGCGTAGGCGCGATTGCCACTGATCTGTCCGCCACCCAACCCACCTTGCAAGCCGCCGAGTGGAATGCCCGAAAAATCATCACCGACAAACCAGCGATATTGATCACTGTGTGTGCGCCTAACGTCTTCAAAATTCTCGATTGGAGCGGACGCCATGCTCTCGGGTGGTGTGTTGCCGCCATCAATCATCCACACAGTTTTACCGGCTTCGACGAGCGGATAGGCGCTATGTACGGCCGCGGGCCCGCTGCCAATAATGATAATGTCACAGTCCGGCATTGCGTACGAACGAAGGTGACAGACTGCGTAGGAATCCAATGAAAGTTGAGATAATGGCTTTGATGGTCGTATTGATGCAGATCGAGATAATCTGCACGATCGATTTTTGCGTGGGAAGAAACCAATCAGCTGATACTGGATCACATTCAAGTAGCGCAGCGGCAATCAGGATTTTTTGCTGGAAGTGACAGTGCGGGTGTCGCAAGCGTGTCCAACTGTCGAGCGCACTCAGACGCGATGGTTTTTGTACGAATGATTCATCCAGTGGATTGGCAGTCTCCAGTTTGTGCGCAGACAGGGCAATGAGAAAACGATCAATGAGTAGACTCGATGGTTCAAATGCTTGGTCGAACGACCGACCGATGTAGCGTAAGAGGACGGTGGCTTCGGCTCGTTTGGCGCGTTCTTTTCGCATCAGCCCAATATCCTGTAAGCCTTGTGTGAGAGTTCGCGGCTCAATGCCGGTGATCTGCAAAATCGGATCAGGATTCATCGGCACATTTTCCGCAGCCCCCAGAACATTGCTGCGGGTGAGTGGAGGTTTTGGCATCCAACGCGTTACAAAGGCGAGCAATATACAAAGCCAAATAGGTAGATGGAGTTTGTGCTTCTGTAGTCCTCGTAGTGTCAGCACCGCATCGACTAATTGATTGAACGTCCACGGCTCGCGCCCACCAACATCGAATGATTGGCCGATAATCTGTGGCTTCTCAATACACCCTACAATTACGGCTGCTGCATCCTCTACGTGGATCGGGTGATACGCCGCCTCGCCGTTTCCAATGACAGGTACAATGGGCAAGCTCGTGAAAGCAAACAAGCTCTGGAAAATGCCTGATTGATCATCACTATAAACAACGCTTGGCAGCAGTGTGACGGTTGGAATACCGCTGCTCATTATTATGTGATCAGCCGCGGCTTTGGTGGAAGCGTAGATTCCCTTCTTGCTTAGTCGTACCGACTGGGTGGAGATGTTGATGATCGATGCGATCCCATTGGCTTTGCAGGCAGCAACCAGATTCTTCGCGCCATCAATATTGATTGCTTGGCTGTCCTTTTCATCCGACTTACGGGCTGCCAAATGAATAACAGTGGTCGCACCGGTTAGTGCTTTCGTGAGGGCGTTACCGTCGCGCATATCGGCTAGGCGATACTCCAGGTTGGTGCGAGGAGTATCTATTGGCAGTGTGCGTACAATCGCAATTACTCGAAAATCGGCGTTCAGCAATTGCTTCACCACTGCCGTGCCGATCATTCCGTTGCTGCCTGTAACGGCAATGGTTTGCGTCATACGGTACGTGTGCCAGATCCGCGCCAGCTCACCCCTTTGTAGGGCGAAATATGTACGTCGGTAAATTCGGACGCGGGGAACCAGCTCGTTATTTGTTCTTTCGTTATAAACCACGTTTGCGGCGCATTCAGTTTATCGAAGACGTTCAGTAAATTGCGTTGGTAGCTCAACTTACGCCAGTTTTGGAAGTACTCAAAAAACGGCAGGAAGCGCAGTGGCAAGAAATACAAACTATAAATCGGAATGTACAGGAGGGCTGTTAGCAGATGAGCAATACCCATGACCATCGGACGAGGCAGATGATAGACGATGAGTGTTTTGATTGGTTCTAAGACAAAGCGATTTAAAAAATTTCCTTCGTTGCTATACACCCACACAATGACGCGGCCGCCTTTTTTGCAGTGACGGGCGATATTGGCAAATGAGGCGTTCGGATTATCCGTATGATGCAGAACACCGATGGAATACACGACATCGAATTGGCGATTCAAATGCATGGCAGCGATATCGTCTTCGATCAGTTCCACATTGCTCAGGTTCTTCGTGTGTTCCTTGGAACTCGAGAGAGCGTTTAAGTCTACGCCTGTCACTTTTTTAGCATACGGCGCGACAAAGTTGATGTGCTGACCGCCGCCACAGCCACAGTCCAAAACTTCTTTATCTTTAAATGTGTCGAATGTATTGGGCGAGATCCACTCAGTAAACAGCCACTGATTGTCGTCGTAGACGTGGTCCCATTGCCAGGCCCACTCGGATTGTTTCTGTTGCATGGAGCGTAGTGTAATGGAAACTCTGTTGTTTCGCACGTAGGCATTTTCAGTCGATTCTTCGCTTGGCAGCGCATCGTATTCTTATAGTATGAGCACATGTGCGGAATTGCTGGCATCATTACTTTGGACGGCTCACAAGTTGATCAAGCGCAACTGGATGTGTTGATTGACGCGCTGGCCCACCGCGGACCGAATGGTCGCGGCACATACATCCACGGTTCAGTCGGCTTGGCCCAACGGCGCCTGTCTGTGCTCGATTTATCCGAAGCGGCCAGTCAGCCCATGATCAGTGCCGATGGAAAAACGGTACTGGTATTTAATGGAGAAATCTACAACTTTGCGCAGAAGCGACAAATGCTCGAAGAGCGCGGACATGTATTTCATTCAACCGGAGATACAGAGGTGCTGCTTAAGCTGTACGAAGAATTCGGACCGCAGTGCACCGATCACTTGCGGGGGATGTTCACCTTCGCCGTGCATGATCTGAAGCGGGGGATTGTCGTACTGGCACGCGATAGAGTCGGCAAAAAACCGCTCAAGTATTTTTCAAACAGTAACGTATTTGCCTTTGCATCGGAACTCAAAGCGTTGCGCACGCTGCCCTCGTGCCCTAAAACCATGGACGCGGAAGCTGTTCATCATTTCCTTACCATGATGTACGTGCCGGCACCTGCAACGGGTTTTGTCGGTATTCAGAAATTACCGGCGGCGACCACGCTCATCATCGATCTTGCCGGCAAGCCGATGGAGCAGAAAAAATACTGGGAGCTGCGTTACGACATCGATGAAACAACGCCACTCGAAACCTGGAAGGAGAAAATTCTGCACACGTTTAACGAGAGTGTGCATTTGCGCATGGTGGCCGATGTACCGGTTGGCGCATTTTTATCCGGTGGTATCGACAGCGCGGCGGTTGTGGCGTTTATGAGTCGTCATAGCGCGCATCCAGTCCAAACATTTTCGATCGGCAGCTCTCTGGACTCACACAATGAATTGCCGGATGCACAGCGCATTGCCACGCTGTTTGGTACCGATCATCATCCTATTTTGGTCGAGCCGGATATCGTTCATTTACTCCCGGAATTGGTGCGGACGTACGAAGAGCCGTATGCCGATTCATCGGCCATTCCGACCTATCTGATTGCCCGCGAATCGCGCAAGTTTGTGACAGTCGCGCTCAATGGCGATGGTGGCGACGAGAATTTTGCAGGCTACGTGCGGTATCCTATTCTCCGTTTTTCCAACAGGTGGGCGACTGCACCGGGCTTTGTGCATGCGCTTGCACGGCTTGGTACATCGGTTTTCCATCGCCTAGCCAACAATACATTTAGCTACCGCTGCAAACGGTTTGAGCATTCGATGCATCTGCCGTGGCCCGAGCGTTCGCTGCAGTACTTAAGTTTTTTTACAGATGACGAAAAGCGTGGTTTGTATGCTGCGGGTTTCGGCCAGCAATTTCTCGCAACCGACAGTTGGTACGCCGCTCGTACAGCCGATGCCAGAGAGCGTGCCAAGGAAATTCTGCATCAGAACATGAGCATGGATATTGCCTCGTATTTGGCGGATGACTTGCTGCCGAAAGTCGATTTAGGCTCGATGGCGTTTGGCCTGGAAGCGCGTTCGCCGTTTCTGGATCACGAACTGCTGGAACTGACAGCGCGCATGCCGGCTCGTTACAAACTGCACGGCAAATCCAAGAAGTGGATTTTAAAAGAAATACTCAAAGGCATTGTGCCCGATGAAACACTTACGCGACCCAAATCCGGTTTCCGTTTGCCGCTCGATCATTGGTTTAGAACAAATCTTGCATCATTTGTTGACGATCGATTACTGGCAGCAGATTCAAAGCTCTGGACGATATTTGACCGCGTCAAAATGGAAGCTTTCCTCAAAACATATCGGACATCAAAAATTGATTACAGCGACCACATCTGGGCTCTGCTCTGGCTCGATGAGTGGATGAGGCAGTACACTTAAGCCTGGTGACAAAGAAAGTTTTCACTATCGGCTTTGTTCTGTATGCCATACTTTGTGCGGTCGTCTTTTCAAGTTGGCTTCCCTATGGGCCTGCCGACGGCTTTGCCGGTGATGCCGATGCGTATAACCGCGGGGCAATCAACTTGGCGCAATCGGGATTCTATTCGTACGATGGCATTCATCCAACCGCCGAGCGTGAGCCAGGATACAGTCTGTTTTTGGCTGTTATCTATTGGATTTTCGGTATCGGTAATTTTCGTGCGGTGTTCATAGTGCAGGCACTTGTCTACGTCGCAGCAGTCACACTCTTCTGTCGTCAGCTCGTTCCAATGGCCGGCAAACGTACAGCGGGTATTGCGTTTTTTTTGCTGCTCACACAAATCTCGGTCTTTCATGCGATCTTCACGTTGTACCGCGAAATCAGCGCTCTCATCGCCCTTCTACTGTTTGCAACTGTGTTTCTCTCGTATCAGCGTAAGTCGACTTACATGAAGGCAATTGGAATGGGTATAACGCTCGGCTACAGCATCCTCTGTTATTTTTCCTTTCTCTTTTTTCCGTTCGCTCTGGTCGGCTTATTACTGTGGCAGAAATTTCCGTGGAAACACATTCTGATCAGCTTCCTTATTTGTATGAGTATTGTGTCAGTGTGGGTGCTGCGTAACAAAGCCTACGGCGATAGTGCGTCTATGGCTTCGTGGCGCGTATCGGTTATGTTGTACGTGCGTGGCGAACAAGCAGTACGTGTCACCGGCACCGAGCCGTTTATGTGTCTGTGGGCCGAATACATCTCGCGCAATTGGGAAGGGCGCAGCTCTGCGTGCAGCTTTAACGGCGTTATGCATACCGAGCTGCCCGAAAAATTCGATCAAACATTCGCCGCAAAAATATCGGGTGAAGCCAAGCAGAAAATTCTGTCGCATATTGGCAATTACCTGTGGTTTTCGGTTTTCGAAATTCTTGAGCTCCATTTGCCATTTGTCGGTGCAGGATGGAGTCGCCTGTATAATATCGCTGCATCCGTGACACTACTGTGTACGTACATCGGTTGTTTGTTTTCGTGGCTGTATGTTCGTATGAAAAAGTATCTCCTCTTCGTCTTGCTTATTGGCTACAATACGTCGTTTTTCATTCTGACTGATGCCACTCCGCGGTACTTGATGCCCGTCATCTTCTGTTATGTATTGTTTGCCGCTTTGGGCTACAATCGACTCCTTACTCGTTTCACAAAGGCATGACCGCTTTTTCCGTTATTATTCCGGCCTACAACGAACAGGATGGAATCGGCTCTGTTATCGATGTTATTCGCGCGCAGCATCCGTCTGCCGAAATTATTGTCGTGGATGATGGATCGACCGATGCCACGGCTCAGAAAGCAGCCGAGAAAGGGGTGCAGGTGGTACGCCATCCGGCCAATGCGGGATACGGCAAGAGTCTGAAAGACGGTATTCTGATGGCGAGTAATGATATTATTGTCATTACTGATGCGGACGGAAGTTACCCGGTTGAAACGATGCAAACACTCGTTGATACACTCGAGCAAGGGTTCGATATGGTCGTAGGAGCCAGGCAGGGAACCAAGCAATACGATTCTTTTCTAAAGGCGCCCGCACGTTTATTTTTCCGCTTTCTTGTTGAATTTACAGTGGGCCGACACATTCCGGATATCAACTCTGGCTTTCGTGCATTTCGCAAAAGCCAGGCGTTGCCGTATTTCCCCGACTTGTGTCAGGGATTCAGTTTTACGACGACCATCACACTTATCTACTGTCTCACCAGTAAGTTTGTTACCTATCTGCCGATTGAATACCGTCCGCGCATCGGCAAATCCAAAGTGCGTATCATTCGTGATTCACTACGCACACTCCAGTACATTACCGAAGTGATTGCCACCTACAATCCGCTCAAGCTCTTTTTGTTGCTCACCGCGATGGATCTCGCGTGCGCAGGTATTGCCGCAATCATCGCCATAGTGTTTGCCAATACGAGTATCGGTATACTGGCATCACTCTTGCTTGTTGGATCATTCATTCTGTTTGGCATGGGAATCATGGCCTATAGTCTGCGTGGTAAGCGCCCTTCGTTGTAATTTTATGCATCAGATCTCTGCATTCCGTCGTCTGTTTCCCCGTAATCGGGAGGATCGACTCTGGATTGTTGCCGTGGTTCTTTGTAGTGCTCTGTTTGCTTTTGCCTGTGTATTACCGCATGTGTTACAAGTGCGGGATGCTCAGTATCCGTATCAGGGGATTGCGATTATGCCCACCGATCAGGAGTTTTACTACGCCGCACGAGTGCGGGAAGTAGCCGATGGTTTTTGGTCGGTTGGTAATGCGTATCGCGAAACGAAAGATACCCCGGGACTGCAGCCGGCATTTCCGGAATGGACGATTGCGATGGCAGGCCGAATATTTGGATTCGATCCAGTTACAGCTTTTCTTCTATCGCGCATAGTGCTCGGCTTTTTAGTATCATTTCTTTTTATTGGCCTTTTTACTGCGCTTACTCGTCGAAAGTGGGAGGTCTTACTTGCTGTTGCTTTTCTGCTGTTTGCAGGCAGCATTCTCGGTTCGCCGTGGAATATTATGTCGATGCTGTTCGATGTCCACGCGCACGATTGGCTGCGCTTTGCGCGGCCCGTGAATCCGCAGTGGAGTAGTGCCTGGTTTTTACTTGCCGTGTGGTTGCTGCATGCGTGGCTCACACATCGAAAAGCTTGGCAGATGCCGCTCATTGCGATGTGTACGGCTGTCATGCTGTATTCGTACGTGTATGCGTGGACATTTATGGGTGTCGTGCTGGTGTGCGTGTTTGTCCAGTGTGCTTTGAATAAAGATACTAAACGTCTGCTGGATTTTGTGTGGTTCGGATTTATTTTTTTCCTCCTAGCGCTGCCGTACGCGTTTCATATGCATGAGTTGGTTAATAATTCCCTCTACGCCGAGACAGCGGTGCGTCAGGGTTTAGTTGAGCGCCGCCTACCAGTTTTTGGTGTCTGGGCAACGGTCTTGGTGCTTCTCATTCCGTTTCGTAAATGGCTGATGCCGGCGGGCTTCGGCTTGGTTCCTGCATTTGCGGTCGCCGGTATTGTGACTCTTAATCAGCAGCTTATCACCGGTCAGTACTTAGTTCCGCATCACTATCATTGGTATTTTGTGCAGCCGCTTGCAAGCTTGTTTCTGGTAACCGGTTTTTTCAGTCTCGTGTCGCTCTATCTGCCGAAGAAATGGAGCGTCGCACTGGGATCTCTTCTCATGCTGTTCTTTGTCGCATTTGGTTTTGTGCAGCAACAGCGCGGGTACAACGACAGTGCAAAGTATTGGGGACAGTTGCAGCAATATGCGCCTGTCATGCAGGCGATTAGGCAGCAAGGCATCGGCCCCCGGCAGGTTATTTTCATCAGTAATCAGTCACCCATTTTGCCAGATCTCACCGCTGTCTATACGGCAGCAGATGTGTACTTTGCCGGCAATGCCAACGGATTTTTAACCTCCGATGCCCGCGCTCGCAATTCGTACTTTATGGATTTATGGCTGCAGGGAGTGACTCCAGAGCAGGCAGAAAAAGAGTTTCCGACGACTCGGCGATTCATGCTCAGTAGCCGCGTGCATTCCATTTACTATCGCGAGCTGTTGGATGATTACAGCGCCATTCCGGATGTCGAAGTTGCTGCCAGTATTCAGGCTTACAAAGATTTCTTTGCACTCACAACGGACGAAAAAATCGCCCTGCATCCCATGCAGTTTGCGCTCTTTACTCCTCTCGATACAAAAACCGATGCATGGACAGATCTTCTGAATCATTCGAATGTCCTGTTTCAGGAAAATGGCTATGTGCTGGCAAAAATCGTTACACGATAGCAGGACGTAGCAGCTGGCCTTTGGCGTATTGTAAACGTTGATGGTCATGCAGCTGAGCAATGCCTTCGGGCAGTGTCAGTGGGTTTTCTGTACGTATAGCCGGCAAGACGACAGACATAAACCGCATGCTGTGACGATGCTGTGCGCTCAGAGCATTGGCACTCGTGATAATGCGCAGCGGCTGTCTGCTGATGCGATTGAAGATGCTCACAATCTGCGCAACGGTTGTCGGCCGCTCACTGCAGAAGAGCTTGATGTATCGACTTGGTGGCTTGCTGAGTATAAAGCGCAGGCACGTCAGAATGGCAGAGCTGCATTCATCGACATGCAGATAGTCGCGGGTGGTATCGAGTGGCACAAAAATATGCACCGGCATATGAAACAGCAGGCTGCGTGAAATATGCGAAATAATTCCCTGTGGCTTCTGTACATTCTGCCCGGGACCGTACAAGTTTGAAATTCGACCGATGAGAGTGGAGTTCCCAGGATTCTTTTCTTGCCACTGTGTGAGTAGATCTTCCTGTGCCAATTTCGTTTTGCCGTACTGCGACAGTGGATGGCTGGCAGATTCTTCAGTTAATACACTGTCTGGACTATCGCCATAGACAGCTCCGGCAGAGCTGGCTAAAAAGACACATCCTTTTGCATGAAGGAGCGATGGCTCCAGGCTGATGGCTGCTAGAAGCGATGCAAAGTATTCCTCTTCACGCCGTAATTGATCTGCACTTGTTCCGATTACCCCCGCACCTGCCGCCCAACAAATGAGCCATTGTCCGCCGTGCGTTTGTACGGAGGCAGCAAGATGACGTACCGTGTCCTTCCAGGCTTGCTCGACAGATAGTGTGTTGTGCCATTCTATTGGCGATGTCGGGCGAATCACGTGTGTCGGCTGTAGTTGATTGCTCGCTTTTCGCTCAAGAGCCGAGCCGAGCATGCCGCCTCTGCCAATCACCCAGAGCGAGAGGGGAGTCATGGTTTACGAGCGAGTATGTGGATGGCGACGCGGTTTGGAGGCAATAAGATACAGCGGTTTGCCCATCATAATAGTGAGGGCAACTGCCAGATACTCGGCAATGATACCAAGCGAAAACAGAATACAGCCCGAGAAGAACGACACGACAATCACGATCGATGCCCAGCCTTGCACTGGTACTTGCAGGGCGAATTTGACGTAGAGAGCATAGATCGTCAGCAGAATTGCCAGGAACATAGAGAGCATGCCAAGTGCGGCAATAATACGCAGTGGCCGCGTGCCAGCTGTCAGTACCAGTCGTAAGAAATGCCGGATCAATTTCTGCAGCGAATACCCCGATGGTCGATCCATTTCTTGGCGCAGCGTGACGGGGCAGTGGCTGGCTTTGGCAACAACCCAGAACAAGGCGACATCTAGATACACGCTGTTACCGCAGTAGGCCGCCAAACTACGGGCGATTTCCCCATCAATGAAGCGGAAGCTGTTAAACGAACCGGCAGCGGCGCTGCCCAGTAAGTAGCGAGCCACGAATTTACTGCCTTTGCTTAAGCTGTTGCGCACAAAGCCATGCGGTGGCGCATTCGTTGGCTTACCGTACACGAGCTGGGAGCAGTCCGTCATTGCGGTATCCAGCATGGCGGCAATATCGGCTGGATCCTGCTGGCCGTCCTCATCCATCGTGACGACCCACTGGCCGGTTGAACACGACATACCGGCAAGCGTTGCCGGGTGTTGACCAAAATTACGCGATAGCCACACTGGTCGGACGCAAGAATGTTTGGTAGCTAATTTTTGGATAACCGTATCCGATGCATCCGGTCCGCAGTCGTGAACGAGGATAATTTCGGTAATCTGAAAGCGATGATGATGTTTGGTGTGCTGGATGTGCGTGAGTGGTAGCAGTTCTTCCAGCAGAGATGGTAATGTTTTTTCACCCTGATACACCGGAATGACAGCCGAGATCAGATGAACAGCCGATGCAGTAGAGTCAGTATGAGACATAGCAGCGCTTAAGCGTATCATTATTTGGTGACGACTGCATAGAACTGACCGGCGCCGTGAATAGCCGTCGGATAGCGCGCAAACAGGTAGTCTAAGAATTTAATCGGAAAAAAGATAACTAGTAGCAGCATCGAGAGCAAGTTATACAGCGGCGTCCAGCCAAACGAGAGCACAATTGCAACCCAGGTTGTTAGCTGACCCATCAGCGCGCCAGATGGCCCTGAGCGCACGCCGATTTTTTCGATGGTTGCGCCTTTGCACATTTCCTGCACGCCCGTTTGTGACCAGCGGTAGAAATCGTTAGGACAAGCGTGAAACGGATACACGAATGGCACCACAATATACATTTGGCCGCCGGGTTTGAGGACACGCAACATATCGGCCATAATCGCATTCGGGTCTGGCACATGTTCGAGCAAGCTCTCGCAGATGATGCCGTCGATAGAATTGTCGGCGAGTGGCAAACGCGTGGCATCGGCTACGATATCTACACCTTTGTAATAGAAAATATCGACATTGAGGACATTTGCTGTAAACGTATGCACACCCGAACCGATATTCAGTAGTGTGCTTTTTTCTGAAAAACGTTTGAGAAAGCGCTGAGCCGAGAGTCCAGTGTGGCACACCGGGCTAATAATATAAATGAGCGCGACATACAGCCACGGAAAGGTACGAAGAAGTGTTTTGACCGTATTAACGAGCCCCGATCGCTCTTCTTCCATATGTGCCTCCAAATCCTGGGGCACAAAAATAGGCACGCCGTTTTGAATGGTGAATGTGTCGCCATTTTGTTCGCACACGAGAGTGTTGTCTTTGCGCACAAGAGGTGTCCGCAAAACTGGGTGCACAAAATTGATATGCTGCATGCACGTAGAGTATACGGCGGCCTGGCGTTTATCAAACATCTCTATGGTTTGCTATGCCTGCTTTGCAAATCGAATGCGCAGCATGGTCAAAAGCGCTTTCCATCCGTCGTGCCAGCCGATCTTCTTGCCCTCCTCAAGAGAACGCGGTTTGTAGGAGATAGGATATTCATCGATTGCAATACCGCGCTTGAGGCACTTGGCGCAGATTTCCGCTTCCATTTCAAAGCCGTTTGATTCGAGTGTCAGCGATCGCATCAAATCGGTCGGCAGAAGTTTGTAACAGGTGTAACTATCGGTTATGTGCGAACGAAACAAGATATTTAAAAACAGCGTGATTGCTTTGTTTCCAAGTAAGTAGCGTTTATAAATATTGGGATTGGGCTGTAAAAAACGCGATCCGAAGATGACCGAACGTTCATCTTTGATATGCGACAAAAGCTCATTAATTTGCAGGGGATCGTATTCGAGATCTGCATCTTGGATCATGACAAAAGCGCCCGTTACTTTTTCGAGACCGACGCGGATAGCCGATCCTTTGCCGCCGTTTTTCTTGGTGATCACACTGTCTTGCGTGCGACATTCGCGTTTAAGAATATCGTACGATCCATCCATGGAGCCGTCATCAATATAAATAATCTGTGCTGTGGGGCAGGCTCTGACCAATGCATCCATCAAATTTTTTAGCGTATGTTCTTCGTTGTAGACCGGCACGAGAATTGAGAGCGTAAAAGGAGGCATGGTTACAAAACAGTGTACGGATGTGGCATAAGTGCAAGACCGATTGCAGCAGCGAGGCCTAATACAATGAGTATGGCAGCAAGCAAACGGGTCGACAATGTGTCTTCCTTGGCGGTTGCCATGGCAAACAGCGGATACACTGGTGTAATAACACGACCAATCGACGTGATCGATCCCCAGATATGATCGGGCATGGCAAGCATGATGCAGAGAAAAAAGAGCAACATGGCATGCAAAAACGTGACTGTGCGTTTACGTATTATTTCTACAATCACCCATACGGTTGCTGGCAGAACGAAACCGATAAACAGCGCGATTGATGACAGGGTATATCTGTTGTAACCGCGTTTGCCCGATACAAGCTCGACAATGGCCGTTAGCGGCAATGCACGTTTGTCTGTACTCATGAGGAAAGGGATTTCGTCGAAGATCAAATAGATGATCCCGTGTAACGCTACAAATGCGGCTGCCGGAATACATAGTGCCAGCACATCTTTCCATTGGCGTTTCCAAACCAGCCATCCGCCAACGCTTACAATAAAGAGAATATTAATTTCGCGGGTGATGACAGCCGCTGACAGCAGGAGAGCATTTGGGAAATCGATGCGCTGCGTGCGGGTGAAGCGTACGAGAAATGTGGTGATGAGAAAAATAGTGAGTGGCTCGGCTAGTGAGAACTGCAGCGAGACCATTGCTGCCGGCGAGAGGCAGAGAGCAAACGCATATAGGTGTCGGTGCTTCTTGGTGGAGATGACAAAAAAAGTTGCGACAATCGCCGCGATATTGATCAGCAGAAAGCTGTACGGTAACAAGTTTTCCTGACCAAATGCTAGTAAGAAGGCGAGCAGTGGCAGTAGGAAACGCTGGTAGGCATAGGAACCTGGCGATGCTTTTGTAATCTCGTTCCAACGAGTTGGTTGAAAGAAAGCCGGCATGTTGCGGGCGATTTGCCAATATTCCATGCCATCGTAGCCCGGGTCTTTTAGCACTACTGTGCCAGCGGGCGCGCCGCGCTGACCAGTGAGCGTTTCGTCGATGCGCAGCAATGCCGACACATTGCCGCCATATGGTGTAAGAGCCATAAGTAGAATGGCAATAAGCAAGGCAAGAAGGATGCTTATAGGTACGAGAAGTCGCCGCATAGATTAGAGAGAAAGATACATGTAGCCCTTCGATTCGATCTCATGTGGTTGCCAATGAGATTTGAGATCGTAAAAAATGCCGCCTTTTTTGAGAGATTTCGTTATCTCGTTTGCCGAAAGTTGCTGGTACTGCTTGTGCGATACAGCAGCCACAATCACATCGAAATTGTCGTCGTCTAAATTCCCTGGTGTCATATCCAGCGAGCGGACTGCATCATTTGTTAGTAGTGGATCATGACAGAAAACAGTGGCACCGGTTTTTTCCAACTTACGAATGAGTTCATGTACTTTGGCATTGCGGGTGTCGGGCACATTTTCTTTGAATGTCAGCCCAAGAACTAATATTCTCGCCCCCATAGGACTGATGCTTTGCTTGGTCATAGCATGCGTTATCTGACGTTCTATAAAAGTGGGCATCGTGTCATTCATTTTGCGGCCAGCCGAAATTACTTCGGTATGCAGGCCCAATTCTTTAGCTTTGTGTACCAAGTAATACGGATCCACGCCGATGCAATGACCACCCACCAATCCCGGTGAAAATTTCAGAAAGTTCCACTTGGTACCGGCAGCTTCCAGTACGTCTTTGGTGCGAATGCCGAGCCTGTCGCAGAAGCGCGCGATTTCGTTCATGAGGGCTATATTGATATCGCGCTGCGTGTTTTCGAGTGCCTTCGCCAGTTCGGCGACTTTGATGCTCGGTGCCCTATGAATACCAGCCGTGATAATTTTGCTGTAGACCATCGATACCCAGTCGAGGGTCTGTGCATCTTGCCCCGAAACCACCTTGATGATTTTATCGATGGTATGCTCTTTATCGCCGGGGTTAATGCGTTCAGGCGAATAGCCGACCGTAAAATCTTTGCCACACTGCATGCCAGACTCGCGCTCTAAAATAGGCACACAAATATCTTCCGTCACACCCGGATAGACCGTCGATTCCGAAATGACAACAGTTCCTTTGCTTATGTGCTTGCCAACCGTTTCGCACGCTCTGATGACGGGGGTTAAATCCGGATTATTGGCGGCATCGATTGGCGTTGGGACAGCGATAATAATGGTATTGGCTTTGGCGATGATCGTTGGATCGCTGCTGTATTCGATAGCCGTCTTCTGTAAATCTTCGGCTGTTAATTCATGCGTCCAGTCTTCGCCGGCTTTGAGTGTTTTGATACGCTCTTTGTTGATATCGAAGCCGTAGGTTTTCCAGCCGCTGCGCCCGAAGGCAGCTGCCAGTGGCAAGCCGACATAGCCAAGACCGATGATGCAAATCGAAGGTTCCATAGTGCTGGCCCAGTGTATACTATCTTCTACTGACAGGCATCTGTCTTCAGAGTTTAAGTCATTACTTTTTGCGCATTGCCCTTCTATTGATGTCTCACCTCTCTCCTCGTCGGTTTTATGGTATGCAGAGCGTGACACTGGTGTTGTACAGCATTTGCTTTGCCGTCCTTATTAACAGTGGTGTTATGTTTGCAATGGCTCGGTATCATCTATCTTGGGATTCCATTCTCACCTCTTCGGATCAGGCTTTCTACACGGCTACGGTAGCGAAAGGGTCTTCCAATTTGCATAAGCTTGGAAATGTTTCGCTCAAAGAGCATGCAAACGATCCGTCGCTCTCGACTTACGCCCCACTTATACAGGCGCTTTTTAAGCGCATGACAGGTCTTTCTACGCTTACTGTCATGTGGGTCGGCAATTTTTTCTTTCCGGCAGTAGCGTTCTTACTGGCAACCTTTTTATTTTTTCCGTTTATTGTACAGGCGTGGAAACGTGCGTGCTTGGCCTTTATAATCCTCAGCCCTTTTACCATCGGATTACTCCGACCGATGAATCCTCAGATTACGCTGCTTTTTGTTTTAGGCTATTTTGTCTGTTTTTTCCGCAACAGACATTTGTTGATTTTTACGATTGGTCGCAGTCTTTGTGTTGCTTTGCTCCTCTTTTGCCAGCCTGTTTTCAGCGTCTACTTTCTTATCCTTGAAGGATGTGCCGTGGCCTACGATATGTGGCGCACCAGGAAAATAGGTCGCTTGGATGTGGTGCAGATTCTTGTCTTTGCCATTCCATTTGCTATCGCACTGGCACTCAAACTGGCTCTTTCGGCTCATACCAATGACCCGGTTGCTATAAGCGATACGTATCGGAGGCTCGGACTCATTCACACACATGTGCCAGCGGATCCGATTCTCCAGGCCAAATTACTTGTCATACTAGCTGCTGCTTTTGTGTTGCAGCGGTATGTGCATAGAAAGAATGATCTATTTGTCCGCCAATGCATGCTTGCCGTATGTGCTGGAATTATCGCTCTTAATCAGTCGCTCTTGCACGGTATCGATATTATTTTTGGTCTCTACTATTCGCGTGTGTTCGAAATGGTGTTTTTTATAAGTGCCATTGCTATTTGCATACGATTGCTACGTGGATATTGGCAATTGGCAGCCGTCGGATTTCTTTTTTTTCTTTCTGTCATGAGCTACGGCGGGAATCTGCTGTCTCAAGTGAAAAGTTATCCGCAAGCCTCAGATAGCTTTTTTCCGGCAAGTGAAAAGTCTGTTGTCCAGTGGTTGCAACATCAGCCGGGAGAAATGGTAATACTTGCGCCGTTCCATCTATCGGGCCTTATCCCAGTTTTTACCAGCCATTTTGTCGTATTCAACGATTATGCCCGCTATCAGCAGGCATCGGATAGTGAACTCGCAGATAGGTTTCTTTTACAGGATGCAGTTTTTCCAGCTGATAATGCCCGTTTTGATACTACTTTTGGTCGCGTATTTGGTCTTGCCGCTGGCAATCTTTACGCCAAACATCGTAACGTGTGTGCGGTACGTGCATTCTTCGATACGCATTTTTCCTTCGATGAATGCAAAGGCACTATTCGTCAGTATATTTTTCATCAGGACTTGCTTCGTAAGCTCGATACGCCAGATGTCGATGTACCGGCTTCTGTGCGTCGATTTCATGTCGATCTTCTTCTTTCGCCAACAGCTCTCGGCGCATTGCAGCCAAAAAATTGTCGCGACACTGGGCTTATTGCAGGGTATTACACGTATGACTGCAGGACACAGTTATAGATATGTGATGTGGCTTCTCCTATTACGCTCGATACGCAAAGTAGAGTGATTTCTTCGGCTGCATCACGGTCCATCCCAGCTTTTCCAAATGTGCCTTGAGCGCTACCGGGGAATGACTTGGTTCGTTTGAAAAATGATGGTACTCGATGGCTATAAAGCCGATTTTTTTGTAGAGATCGGCAGGCAGCGCGTACAAAATATCGTATTCCGCTCCTTCACAATCAATTTTCAGGAAGTCGCAGAACGGAATATTGTTGTCGGCGTGCCTTTGTGCGAGTAATCAAATACCGAATGTCCGCCGGTATCGCCTGTAACGTACAGCGTCAGGCTGCCGGTTGTTGCCGAAACACCGGCATTGAATGCATGCACGCGCTGCTCTAAGTGATTGGCCTGCATGTTTTCCTGGACTAATGCATGGTTACTTGGCTCCGGTTCAAAGGTATATATCTGCGCCATGGGTGCTTTGGCTGCGGCATATAACATAAACGTGCCGATATTGGCGCCGATATCGATAATGTGCGTGCACTTCGACCAATCAAATACAATTCCTTTATCGTTTGGTTCATACGAACGGTCGAGCCACACATCATTCAGTGCGCCGCCTTCTATAGCGTACGGGCGAGCAATGAGGGTAGTGCCGTTGCGCAGCTGGTAGCGAATGCGATCACCTTTTGCGAGATGCCATTTATTCAAAAGATACAGCGGCCAGTTGCGCATTGTGCTCATCAAACGCACCATCGTTGCTGCGTATAGACGCAATTTTTTCATGCGGTCACTGTAGCATTGTTCGTTGCTAGTGTGGAATAACTTCGGTTGCCGGGAAAAACCATGCAGTGCAATTGCAATCGGACGGGGGTTTCTCTACTCTCGGTTCTATGACGAGAAGCTGGAAAAATAAGCGGGTAGTCGTAACCGGTGCCACGGGTTTTGTCGGCAGTGTGCTGGTAGAACATTTGCTCTCTCTGGGCGCTTCTGTACGTGCACCTATTCGGTCGGACAACTATCGCGCCTTGTCTAAAAAGCGCTCTGAAATCGAATGGGTAGAAGGCGATTTGCGCGAAGCTGAGTATTGCAGTCAGCTTCTGGAAGGAGTTGATCATATTTTTCACTTGGCATCGCATCGTCGCAATATCGATTTTCACCGCAAGCACTGTAGCGACGTTATGAACGGCAACATAGAAATGTCGCTCGCTCTTATTCATGCCATGAAATCCCACAAGAAAACGAGTGTGACGTTTTTTAGCAGCGCCAACGTTCCGCCTGCTATCGACGTGATTGCGGTTGCCCAGGAACAGCAGCTCGATGGTTACATTCTCGGTAAAGCGGTATCTGAAACTCTCTGGCTAGCATCGTCTCATCAGTTGGGCTTCCCCCTTCTCATCGTTCGTCCTGTTGGCGTGTATGGACCGCGCGATACTTTCTCGAAAGACGCCAATGTCATTCCGTCTCTCATGGTCAAAGCGCGTGATAGTAAAGATGTGCTGCAGGTGTGGGGAAGCGGCATGCAGAAGCGCGTGTTTTTGTATGTAGATGATTTGGTTCAAGCAGTCTTCACACTCATCGACAGTGATGTGCATGGTATTCAGTACATTGCACCAACCGGCATGGTAACGATTGCCGAACTTGCCGAACAGATTCGGCAGATTGTGAATCCAGCACTCACAGTACAGTTCGATACAACGCAGCCCGAAGGCAGTCGCTCGATTGCAGTGCTGCCTATGCATCCTGCATTGGAATCGTTGCAATGGACAACGCTTGTCGATGGTTTACAGAAAACGTATGACGGATGGGTGACGAAGGGCAAGTAATGAGTCGTGAGCCCCTGCATCCTTATCTTTATAGTATTTTGTTCTTTGCTCTTCCTCTCGTATGAAAAAACTTCTCTCCGATCCGACTGTACGCAAGCATCTTGTTCAAGGTATAAAATTCGGCATCTGCGGGCTGACCGGATTTTCGATTGAATTTGGCATTCTGACGCTCTTGGTTGAGAAATTTCATATTGTACCGTGGATGGCCAATTTGCCAGCCGGCTTGGCATCGATCACGTTCGTCTTTTTCTTCAATAAATACATCACCTTTCGTAACAAAGAACGCAGTCGTGCCCAGACCATGCGCTTTATTCTGGTCTACACTTGCGCGTTCCTTGGAAGTTATGCTTTCTATGCAGCACTACTTTGGCTGCATGTGCAGTACCAGCTCGGTAAAGTGATTGTTGTGGGTACCGTTGCCATTATCAACTACTGTCTCTCTCACGGTTTTATCTTCAAAAAAGTCGATCAAGTACCGGACATCGTCGCGGTGTAAGCCATAAGCTCGTCATGTACTGTTCAGTTTGATCGAGGCTATCAGGCTTTAATTTTCGATTTTATACTTGCTCTTGTTATACTCCGTCTGGTTCGTCTGCATCCTCTGGTTCCTCTGTTTCTTCTCGGTTACACTCGCTGCACGCCATTTGTCTGCGTTGCTTATTTTTCTGCCTTTCATGACCCATAAAAAAATCGCCATTATCGCCGGAGCCGGACCTGCCGGTCTTACTACGGCTTACGAATTACTCAAGCGCACCGATATTCAGCCAATTGTATTTGAATCGACCGATGCCATTGGCGGCATTGCGCAGACGTTCAATTACAAAGGCAATCGTATCGATATCGGTGGTCACCGTTTTTTCTCCAAGATCGATCGCGTCATGAAGTGGTGGTTTAACATTCTGCCGCCTCAAGGTGCGCCGGCCGCGGACACAGCAGCCAAGCAGCATGAAATTGAGTATGCGGTACAGGTTACTATGGAGTATTTGTGCCCGGAAGTGGGGGTGGGTGGTGATGGCGTCGAAAAAGGACTTGGGACTTTGGACAAAGGACAGGGGAATGAGATAGCGCATGTGGATGGAGTGCTCAGCAGCGATCATCCAGCGCAGAAAGGACATGGAACAAAAGACAAAGGACATGGGAAAAGTCATTCTGCTGCACATCATCATTCTACTCCAAAGTCCAAAGTCCCACTCCCTACGTCCATCACCCGCGCTGCTCCAGATCCCGAGAAAGAAGATAACGTGATGCTCCAGCGGCCACGCGTGTCGCGCATTTTCTATCGCAAGCACTTCTTTCCGTATCCCATCGGCATTACATTTCTGGTGGCTCGTAGACTTGGCATAATCAACACGTTTTTGATCGGTATGAGTTACATAAAAGCGCAGATGTTTCCGCTTGCCGACGAAACATTCTTGGATTCGTTTTATATCAATCGCTTTGGACGTCGCTTGTACAAAACGTTTTTCGAAGCGTACACCGAAAAAGTCTGGGGTGTGCCGTGTAGCCAGATCCGGGCTGACTGGGGCGCACAACGTGTCAAAGGCTTGTCGCTCAAGCGGGCACTTACCCATGCGATTCGCGACTTGCTCAGCAGTGATTTTGCCAAATCGCAGCGCGAGCGCGAAACGAGTCTCATCACTCGCTTCTTCTACCCTAAGTTTGGCCCGGGACAAATGTGGGAAGTGGTGGCAAAGCAGATTGCGCAATGCGGTGGTTCTATAGAAATGCGCAAACGTATTTCCAGCGTGCACGTCGAAAACGGCGCTATTACCTCCGTCATGGTTGAAGACATGGCAACGGGTGAACTGAAAAAAATGGCCTGTGACTATTTCTTTTCCACTATGCCGATCAAACATTTGATTGGCATGATGACACCGCATCCACCAGCGCTTGTTACAGAAGTGGCAGAAGGTCTGCAGTACCGCGACTTTTTGACAGTCGGTTTGCTTCTCAAAAAATTGAACGTGATTGAAAAGGGGAAGCCGGTGCAAACTGACGTACCCGATAACTGGATCTATATTCAAGATGGCGGTGTGCGGGTTGGTCGCGTGCAGATTTTCAATAACTGGAGCCCGTATATGGTGGCCGACAGCAAGAATACCAAGTGGATCGGGCTGGAATATTTTGTGAATGAAGGCGGTGATTTATGGGTGATGCCGGATAAAGATTTGATTGAACTAGGAATCACCGAAATGGAAAAAGTAGGGCTCTTAAGTCGCAGCGACGTTCTCGATGGCTGCATACTGCGCATGCCAAAGGCCTATCCGGCTTACTTTGGTAGCTACGATCAAATCGATACGGTCCGTCACTTCGTCGATGCCATTCCAAACTTATTCCTGATTGGCAGAAACGGCATGCATCGTTACAACAATCAGGATCACAGCATGCTTACGGCCATGCTGGCGGTCGACAACATTATTGCTGGCGTCGTGGATAAGGCGAATTTGTGGGACGTAAACTTGGAAATGGAGTATCACGAAGAAAAGAAGGCGTAGAATTGACTGCTCTCATACTTGGAAAAGATGGCGGCTTCGATGTGTCATCATTCGGTGGTAGATTGAAAATATTTTGCAGTTGCGTAATGGTGTATTCTTTCATTGGAGAAATTGGCCGTGGATTGTTTTTTGCTGACAATGTTGGAGTAGTTTTGCGAGATTGAATATGGAGCAATTGGCCTGTCGCAAGAGCCCCAGCACATGTTATGGCAATGCACATGGCTGTCGTAGATGTTATGCGTCGTAATGTGGTTAATGTTGGAACATTATTTTCGTCATCTGAAGCATGTAAAATATCGTACCTAGTCATAGGGTTTGGGTTGTCTAGGCAAGGGTTCCCTGCCTTTTTCCATCTATCCGCTGGGTCATCGTATTCATCTTCGTCATCATCATCGCAGCTTTCACATATTGTTCCTCTTGAAATGAGAGAAGTATGAGGAGAATGATGTCTGCCATCTCGATGCGAGTTATCTATTCGTATTGTCATAGTCGAGTATTTTCCGCCCTTTTATTTTTTTCGCAAACGAATGAATTGCCTAGTGGCTATAATGCTCTGTTTGACGACAAAATTTACGTATTCTTGGCATACCACTCCACGGCTTTTTTCACACCTTCATCGAACGAGATTTTTGGGTCATAGCCCAGCTTTTCGCGTGCTTTGGTTATATCAGCCACATAATGAATGATTTCGCCGATGCGCGGTTTGCCGAGAATTATGTCGGCGGTGCTGCCTTTCATGGCTTTGATCGTTTCGGCTAGTTTTAAAATAGTATTGCCTTCGCCAAACGCTAAATTCATCACCTCACCATTCACACTATCGAACTTTTCGATGCCTTTCATAATTCCCGACACCGTATCGTCGATGTACGTAAAATCCAGACACTTGTCTTTGCCGAACACCGTCATCGGTTTGTTGGCCAGTGCGAGGCGGATAAAGAGGGGAACGACACGCTCGGAGTCGTCGTACATACCGTAGACGTTGCTGAAACGGAAGATGACGGTGCCAATGTCGTAGCAGCGTCGGTAGGAATGCACGAGCGCTTCGCCGCCGATTTTGCTGGCCGTGTAGGGGCTCTCGCAGTTTTCGACGCGTGCCATGTTTTCCTGAATCATCTCCACATCGATATTGCCGTAGCTCTCACGCGATGAAGCGAAAATGAAGCGTTTAATCGGCAGCAACCGTGCCAGTTCGAGTGCGTTAAACAGTGTGGTGAAATTATCCAGTGCCTTGGTGGGATCTTCGACCAATTCGTACACGCGCGCGTTGGCAGCCAAATGCACGAGCACATCGAATGTCTGGCCTTTCAGTTTGGTCTCCATCAGCTCACGCACTTTCGCGCTGTCGCGCAGATCGATTTGATGTGTGATGGCATCGACGCTTTTCTGCCATTTATTTGGCACCCAATCCAAACCGGTCACTGTGTGACCCGCCTCCATAAGTCGCTCGCAAAGCCGCGTACCGATTGTTCCGGATGATCCTGTAATGAGAATATGCATGGATGCAGATTAGCAGAAGATCAAGGGCCTCAGCTAGGAATTAACTATCGGGCAGTTAATAGTTTTTTTTGGTATCTTTGCTCTTCTATAAACTTGGTGATGGAAGTTTTTCGACCAAAAGGCTTTTTTTGGTGCTCTGTGTTTCTTGCATCTTTCTTTACTGTTCTATTCCTGCACTTACACCAGCATTCTCTCTATGCGCGCGTCTGGCATCTTGTACAGCTTTCAGCAACTTACGTTCCTCGCTGCGATTGCTTGGCAGCTGAGATTCAATCGATGATACAGATGAACGTGTGGCAGTAGGTGTCGCAACGGATGCACTACTCGATACTACTGAGGCCTTGGAAGAAGACGCGGCCTTCTTCGAGCTTGTCGTGCCGGCTGCCTTATGAATAACAGCCGGAGCACTACTGGCAGGTGCTGGTACAGAAGAAACAGCAGAATTTGTAACGCTGCTCGTGCTAGAAGTGGTGGTATCGGTTGATTCAAATGATGTTTTTTCTATCACGTAGGCAAGTCCGATAATGGCAACAGTGAGTCCTATAAGACTGAATAAGATCATCAAGAGAGACTTGCAGATGCTTTTAAGTTTCTGCCATGATTTGGCTTTTCGTGCAGCAAGTGTACTGGGGGAAGGATGGACTTCCACCCGTGGGGTTTCTGCTTGGTGAGCAGGCTTCGTAGTTATTTTTGTTCCAGCCTGAGGCGTGTTTGCTGAGCTGCCAGGCGTTCTGCCCGCATTCCAGGGCAACAAAGCCTTGGTCACGAGTCGTGACTCTTTTGATGCCTGTAAAGATGTATGTTTGAACATGATGGAGCAGTAACTGAATATTATAGCACATTTTCCAGTATTTTGGAAATGAGGTTGTAGTAGCCGGATCAGCTGCGGGGGGCTACTCTTGGTGTGCATGTTCTCGCTTATCCTGCCTACATTCAACGAGTCGGGGAATATCGTGTCTTTGCTCAACGAACTCTCGCGTTGTCTTACAACTATCGAGTACGAAATAATTGTGGTGGATGACGACTCGCCCGATGGGACCTGGCGCTTGGTGCAAGAATACGGCCAGCACGATGCGCACGTTCGTGTGGTGCGACGAGTGGGCGAACGCGGATTAAGCTCTGCGGTTTTACGCGGGTTTGAAACAGCTAAAGGCAATGTGCTCGCAGTGATGGACGCCGATGGCCAGCACGACACGCAGCTTCTTCTGACGATGAATACATTGGTAAACGAGGGAAAAGGCGTCGTGATTGGTTCGCGTTATATTGCAGGTGGAAGCATCGGCGAGTGGGATGAACGGCGTCATACGCTTAGTCGTATTGCAACGGCTCTTGCCGTGCGCTTGTGTCGTGTGCGTGTGAAAGACCCGATGAGCGGATTTTTCGCCCTCTCGCGGTCCGTGTACGAACAATCCCTTCCATCACTTAACCCAAAAGGCTTTAAAATCCTGCTCGATTTTCTGGTGCATTTGCCTGCGGGGACAACCGTCGAGGAAATACCGTTGCAGTTTGGTGTCCGTACGGCCGGCGAGAGTAAATTATCCAGACGGGTGCAGTTGGAGTTTGTGCAGTATCTTTACGATGTGACACTCGGAAAATATATTACGCCGTTTGCATCCTTCTGCGTGTTTCTCATTTGCGTTGGTGCTGTCTGTCTGTATCGATTGTTGCCGCTTCTACCACTGTACATCGATCGTCCGTTGCAGACATCGGTTCGCACGGCGCTACTCGAGATTTCCGGTCACCAAGGCTGGCTTGTGTCCGATATTTCTCTGACACGCGTTACGTCGTCTGGCATCACACTTACGTACACGCCGCATCGACGGTTGCCGGATGCAGGAACGTGCTTTCAGTTTACCTTTGCCGATTCTTCCCTTACGCCATGCGCAGACTAATCAGCATCGTCGGCTTGCAGCTCTACGCACTTTGTCTGGCAGTAATGCAGCTGTCTGTAGGACTTCGCACAGATGAAGCAAAGTATTTGCTGAATGTGCCGTACCCGCATCCGCCACTTGCACGCAGTGTACTTGCCACAATAAAAATGTTTCCGTATCAGGAACTTCTGTGGCGCATTGTGCTGGCGAGTCTTTTGGTACAGCTTGTGTGGTGCGTGATCGTTCTTACTTCCGATAAGCGCTTGCAGCGATTGCTCGCCTGTCTGTGGCTCACGGTGCCAGCACTTATATTGCAATCGGGTAGTATTATGATGGCGCCGCTCACAGCAGTGTCTGGTTTTTTATTTTTGATAGCCGCCGCTTCATCGCAGCGTATCAAGCTCGAAAAAGATGAGTATCTTGGCAAGCGACAGGCATTTTTTCTGGGAGTGTTGTGGCTTGCGTCTCTGTTTACGGCCTATCAGGCGGTGCTGTATCTTCCGCTTGTTATTGCTGCATTCTTGCGGTCGTCCATTGCTCGTTGGAAGGCGGTTGTGTACATCTTTGCTCCGCTCGTTGCTTTGGGCTTGTATACGCTTATCAATCCACTCGCCATTGCGAGTATGGGCAATGCAGCGACAGAAAACGGATCACTTTCCCTTCTCATGCATGCTCACAATGCTTTCATGCTGTGGGTGCTTGGCGGCGGCATTGTGTTCGGTATCACAGGTATCATCGGTATTGTTCTTTCGCGTCGGTTTGAAATCATCGCCACGCTGGTGCTCATCTTTACGTATTGCACGCTGTCGTATCACGATTACTACGCCATTTTTCTCGTGCCACTTCTGCTGTATGGCACGTTTGTCTTGGTTCGTACGTGGTCTCGTTCCAGTATTATTCTTCTCACGATTATCGGCACTCTTTCGTCTCTGTGCGTCAGCGCGTACTTTCTCCAGTTTTTCGATACCACTCATGCCAATCTGCCGCGCCAGACAATGACCCAGCTGCATGCGGCGCGCCCGGATATATTTGATGCCACAGCGTCGCAGCGCACCATGCTGATGGTTGGCTACTTCGGTCACGACTGGCAGTACGAAAGTCCGTTTGAAGTGCATAAGTATTCGGACGCTTTGAAAAATACGCACAGCGACATTCTTGTGTGCCTACAATCGTGTACTGATACGCTCAAGCAGGGGATGCAGCGGGTAGCGGAAGTGACGGCGGCGGAGGTATATGTACAATAAGAAAGTTATCGCTCTCATCACAGAACCGCGATTTGCGAATCGTGGCTGCGGGATTTTTTCAAACGAAAAACGAACTAACGAATAACGATCAACGTTATACGTTATAATATTTCCTATACCACTCCACACTTCGACTCGCTTCACTCTCTCAGGGTAAAATTTATAGATGGTAATAGTCTCTGTACCATTTTACAAACTTGGGAATTCCGTCCTTTATCATGGTCTTCGGTTCGTAGCCGAGCATTTTTTGCGCTTTGGAAATATCGGCGAGACTGGCTCGTACATCACCTGGCTGCATCGGTAGAAACTCTTTATTACCCTCGGTACCGCACTCTTTTTCGATCATGCTGATAAAATCCATCAGCTCTTCTTTGCGGCCGGAGCCTAGGTTGAAAATCTCTTCGGGATAATTTTTATCAATCGATGCAATAATGCCGTTTGCAATGTCGTCGACATACGTAAAGTCGCGCTGCATTTTGCCTTCGCCGAATACCTGCATTTTGTTTTTTTTGAGGATTGCATCCGTAAATAAAAACAGCGCCATATCCGGTCGACCGTACGGACCATAGACCGTAAAGAAGCGCAGGCCGGTGACTGGCATGCCATAGAGATGATGATACGTGTGCGCCATCAGTTCGTTGTCTTTTTTGTTCTGACCATACAGCGAGAGCTGATTATCAGTCCGATCCAATTCGGCTGCGGGCAGTTTGTCGTTGCCGCCGTACACAGAGCTGCTTGATGCGTAAATAAGGCCATTGATCTTCTGCTTTCGTACTTCATCGAGGACATTGAAGAAGCCCGTAATATTGATATCGATATATTCGTCGGGATGTTCAAACGAGTAGCGAACGCCGGCAAGTGCGGCCAAATGACAAACGCGGTCAACGCCTGTCATGGCTTTGGCGACAGCAGCGCGATCGAGAATGTCGCCACGAATGAATGTAAAGCCTTTCAGGTTTTGCAGAATTTTCAGGCGATTTTCTTTGAGCGTCGGATCGTAATACGGACTCACGTTATCGAACCCGATTACTTCGTCGCCTCTCGCGATCAGTTTTTGAATGGTATGAAAGCCGATGAATCCGGCAGCGCCGGTAAGCAAAATCTTCATGGAACAAGAATAGCAGAGGTTATGCTTGGGTCGTAAGCGAATTACGAATCACGTAGTACGAATTACGAATGATAGATAGATTTGATCAATTGATACTATCCGCAGGAGGGGCATTGCCCGCCTCAATGACTTAGAAGTCGGGCCCGTCCGATCCGGACTCATCCAGGTAGGCAGGGCCCCCGATCGTTTGATGTGAATCTACGATCAAACTCCGGGATGCGACGTCCCGGCTGCGGGAAGTACAAATGATCCTTTGAGTCTTCTGAGTCCTTACGCAATCCCAATCCCCACATATTCTAGTCTAACCTCCCGCACTTCCTCTGGGTCATAAATATTACGACCATCAAATACTTTTTTTCCTTTCATGACACTTGCGACAGCTTTGAGATCGATCCCGCGGAATTCATCCCACTCCGTTAAAATGATCAGCGCATCTGCTTTCTCTGCTGCTTCCAGTGGATTGTCAGTATAGGTAATCGGAGCCTTCAGAATTTTCTTCGTATTCTCGATAGCTACCGGATCAAAGGCTTTCACGGTGTGACCGGCTTTTAGGAGCTGCGGCAGTAAATCCAAACTGGGTGCTTCGCGCATATCGTCGGTCTTTGGCTTAAAGCTTAAACCCCACACGGCAACAGTCGATTGTGCAGGCAGCGATGATAGAATTTTTTCGAAGAACCGGCTGCGGGCGCGCTTGTTAATTTTGTCGGTCGCTTCCACCAGTGGCATATCGACGCCAAAGTCTTTGGCTGTCACGAGCAATGCCTGTACGTCTTTTGGAAAACAGCTGCCGCCGTAGCCGATGCCGGCATGCAGAAAGCGCGGGCCGATGCGGTCGTCGAGGCCCATGCCTTTGGCGATATCGCGAATATTGGCCCCGCTCTTTTCGGCCAATTCCGAGAGCATATTGATGAAGCTGATTTTGCTCGCCAAGAATGCATTGCTTGCGTACTTCACAATTTCGGCGCTCTCGCGCGTCATACAGACAAGCGGCTTTCCCACGCGCGTAATCGGCCGATAGAGTTCCTGCATCATTTTGACTGCGTGATTGTAGCGATCAGCTGTTTCTTTGTTGATACCTATGACAATGCGGTCGGGCATGAGCGTATCACCGACCGCCATTCCTTCGCGCAGGAATTCCGGATTGCTCACAACCGGCACATGGAAATCTACCCCACGCTCTTTGAGGATCGCCGCTATTTTTTCTTCGCACAGTTTTCCTGTCCCAACAGGAACCGTCGATTTGTTCACGAAAATCAAGTCGTGATCAATAGTCCTGGCAACCGTTTCGGCAACGGTAAAGACTGCTTTCAAATCTGCTCGAAATCCTTCGCCGGGAGGTGTAGCCACAGCCGAAAAAAGAATTTGAATTGTTGGGAGTGCAGACTGTAAATCAGTGGTGAAAGACAGGCGATTGGCTTTGATATTTTTGACAATCAGTTCTTCCAGTCCCGGTTCGTAAATAGGAGAAATTCCCTGTTTGAGTTTCTCTATTTTGGCAGCATCAATATCCACACCAATCACTTCATGTCCCAGTTCTGCAAAACATGCTGCAGAGACAAGGCCAACGTAGCCGGTACCGACAATCGCTATTCGCATCGTGGAGAGTGTAGCGGAGGAGAATGAGAAGAGGAAAGGGAGGAAAAGAGGATAGGAGGAAAGGAAATAAGGCAGATTCACGTTCGCTATTTTTCATTTCCTCCTCTATAACCTCTCCTCCTTTCTTCTCTTTGAAGAATCTTTCACTGCCTGTACTCTCTGAGGCACTATGCGCTTTCTCATTCACGGTTCCATTGCGTACGACTATCTCCTGCATTCCGACAGTTCGTTTGTCGATGGACTCAAAGGTCAAGACTTGGAAAAATTATCGGTTGGATTCTTCGCCCATCGTATGGCTCGTCATCATGGGGGAACCGCTACCAACATCAGCTGGAATATGCTGATACTTGGCCAAAAGCCGATGGTTGTGGGAACGGTCGGCCGCGACGGCAAAGAGTGTATTGAGCTACTTGCCGGACAGGGGATTGACGTGTCGATGATCGAAATGAAACGCGACTATTTAACTGCGAGTGCCTTTATCGCAACCGATTCCAATGAACGTCAGATCACGTTCTTTCACCCAGGTGCCGATGCGCATGGCACGTTGCCCGCACCGGAGCTGCTTAAAAATATCGACTGTGCCATTATCTCACCGCGCGACCATGTACTTATGCAGCAGGCGGCAGCCCAATGTCAGGCGCTGAGCATTCCGTATATTTTCGATCCGGGCCAGCAGTCGCTTGCTTTCAGTCGCGATGAATTGCGTCGTGTCGTGACAGGTGCTCGATGCCTTGTTATGAACGCCTACGAATGGCAGATTACACGCGATAAACTGGAGTGGGACGCACCGGATATTTTGCGTGTCTGCGAACTGATTGTCGTAACGCAGGGCGATCAAGGTGTGACCATCCATTCACGTGAAGAGACGCTGCAAGTACCAGCCTGTAGTCCGAAATTATTCATGAACCCGACCGGTGCAGGTGATGCGATGCGTGCGGCTTTGCTCGTTGGTCTCGTATCCGAATGGTCGCTGCGAGACACAGCTCGATTGGGTGCGGCTATGGCGTCGTTTGTCATTGAGCAGGAAGGCACACTTCTGGAAACCGTCACACTTGCCGATATCCGCGCTCGCGCAAAGGCGACGTACGGAGAAGAATTGCCTGTAATTTGAGGAGGAAAGGTTGTAGAAGAGGATAAGAGGAAGGGGATGTGAGGATAAAATAAAATGATATCGTGCAGACTTTTTCTGTTTTCTTTTTATACATTCGTCAAATTCTCTCCTCTCAAGCCTCTTCTCTTCTACAACCTTTCCTCCTCTGCTATTCTTCTTTCACTATGCCTTCCTTTGTCAAAGATCCAACTCTCGCCGCTCAAGGTCGTCTCAATTTAGAAATTGCCGAAAAACGTATGGGCGCTCTTATGCATGTACGTGCACAGTTTGAAAAATCCAAACCCTTTGCCGGACTGACTATCGGCATGGCGCTTCACGTTACCAAAGAAACTGGCATCCTCGTGCGCACGCTCGTTGCGGGAGGTGCAAAAGTTGCCATCACTGGCTGTAACCCACTTTCGACCCAAGACGACATTGCGGCTGCTCTAGCCGAGGAAAAGGATGTAATGGTGTGGGCCTACAAAGGCGAGACAACGGAAGACTACTACAAATATTTGAACGAAGTGATTGCCCAGAAGCCGGACATTACTATCGACGATGGTTGCGATCTCATCACTGCTATTCACAAAAATCATCCAGAGTTACTTGCAACAATGATCGGCGGTTGCGAGGAGACCACAACTGGCATCATCCGTTTGCATTCGATGGTGCGCGATGGTGCATTAAAAACGCCAGTGATTGCAGTGAACGATAACAAGACCAAGCACCTGATGGACAACTACTACGGTACAGGCCAGTCGACATTCGACGGCATTCTGCGCTCCACCAACATGCTTATTGCCGGACGCACAGTCGTGGTTCTCGGCTACGGCAGCTGCGGCAAGGGAGTGGCTCTACGTGCTCGTGGCCTTGGGGCGCAGGTGATTGTGACCGAAGTTGATGCGTTTTGCGCACTACAAGCAGCTATGGACGGACATCGCGTGATGAAAATGGAAGAAGCCGCCGCTCTTGGCGATTTGTTCATTACGGTTACCGGAAATTTGAATGTGATCCGCTACGAGCACATCGAAAAAATGAAAGACGGCAGCGTGCTTGCCAACTCCGGCCACTTCGATGATGAAATTGATCTGAAAGTCCTGGAGACAAAAGCCAAGAAGCGTCGCGTGCGTCATTACTTGGACGAATACGCACTCGGCAACGGTCGCGTAGTGTATGTCGCTGGCGAAGGGCGTTTAGTGAATTTGGCTTCTGCCGAAGGCCACCCAAGCGAAGTAATGAGCTTGTCGTTCTGCGGTCAGGCGTTGGCGTGTGAATATTTGGTCAAGAACAAAGGCAAGATGAAGAATGAGGTGATCACTCTCCCACCAGAAATCGATGACTTCATTTCTGGCTTGCAGCTGAAGGCTATGGGGCTTTCTATTGATGATTTAACGGCTGAGCAGAAGGCATACTTGGGCAGCTGGCAGCATGGAACTTGAAGAGCGGCTACCGGCAAGCGATAAGCGGGAAGAATAATTGGAATTGCTTATTGCTTTACGCTTACAGCTTATCGCTCGTCGAGTGATTTTTGGCCTCACCAAAGCCATTTATTGCTGTTGCTTAGACAAACATTTGCAAGTTTTATTGACATCCTTACTATGCATCAAATTTGTGTACTGGTTTAGCGGTACATTTTTGGTCTTTAATAGCATCAAACAGTGAGAAAAAACATGCTTTTGGCTTGACCCGATTTTATGGATCGGACCGCATTCGCGGTCCAATCGGGTTTAGTTGATTGCAGTTGGAGGTCACATCATGGCTCGCAAAATCAAGACGAAGACTGGGCAGTGCACGGCTTGTGGCTATCACCGGAATTGTAAGGCCTGCAAGGCCGAACAAGTCCGGGCTCAGCAGGCACAAGCCGCTGCTCAGAAACAGAATTGAGCGATGACCCACCTCCTTCCGCTCAAGTTATCGTGATTGTCTCCCAATCATAAACTTGAGCTTGCTGGTTCCTGCGCGCTCGCGCGGGAACCGGCTTCTCTAAAGTATGTTTTTTCTCATTGTTCTTTTACATCATTCCTGTCTCTCGTTTTCCACTCCTCAGTAAGTGCGGCCGTTTGTTCGGTTGCTATGGGGGTTGGTTGTCCGAGAGACCAGCGGAGTTTCGCAACATGGATTCCCGAATCGCGTCGCAGCGTTCAGCACTGGAGACGACTCTCATCCTTATTTTCGCCATCGCGGAGAAGGCCTCGGGAGCTCTTCACGGGGCCGTCCTCGATGAAGCTTTCTGTCGTCGAATCGGTCTTCAGTTCCAGACGATCTCGGATGGATTGTCCATCTTCGACGCCGCCTGTGATCGTAAGCGGAATAGAATGATCGCAGAAGTTCAGAGCGCTGTCGCTAAAGCCCGCGCCGGGAACTGTCAGACGACTGCCCGCGTCGTTCCGTTCAAAAAGCGTCGCGCTCGCTTGACGAGGAACGACTTCGGTTACAATCGGTCCACCATGTTCGCGTGAACCTTTCTCTCGGCTCGACCGTCGCTTGCCCCTTGGCAGCGGCGGTCGGCCTTTTTGCTATGTAGATTCTCGTGACAGCTCTGGCAATATTGCTACACTCTTGCAACATTGGAGAGATGGCCGAGTGGTCGAAGGCGCACGACTCGAAATCGTGTATTCCCCTAAAGGGAATCGAGGGTTCGAATCCCTCTCTCTCCGCCATTCGACTCTCCGCCGCGGCGGATCGCTCATGGCCTGCGGCCAGTTTTATTGCAAAAGCGTAGTAAGAGTTTTGAGTCTGTCACGGGTAGTTTCTCAGCAAATCCTTCAATTTTGACTGTACTAGCTAATTTTACCGTGCTAGCATGATGCTATCACGATGAGGGGTCAAGCAAAGGGTTTCGTCCCGCGCCTATGCCCCTCGTTTTTTATGATCAACTATTTTCTTTTCCAAATGAATTCGAAGTGGTGTTAAGAAGCTCATATGAGGTCCAAAGACCCTTAGAAGTGAAGAAAATTTGCGCTGGTTGGGAATCATCAGCTTTAAAAGCTTGTCATATTTGAGCAAGTGCTCAACCAGACAGTGAAAATCTCCGTCACCTGATACGATCATTGCTTTCTCATAATTGTTCCATTCGATCATTGTATGCAAAACAAGCTCTGCATCGACATTTCCTTTTATAATAACTTCTTTCCCCCTCCGTATTTCCAAAGTTGGCTTGTGTATGACAATAAATCCTGCTCTTTGTAGATACGTATAGAGTGATTCATTGCCCGGCACATAGCCGATGAAAGCAAAAGCTGTCTCGATTTTATACTTGTCTTTTAAGTATTGGCGAAAACGCTTCCAGTCCAATTTCCATCCTTGATCCCGTATGGCAAGATTTACATTTTGAGAATCGATGAAGGCAAAATTGGATCGCATACCATTAAAGCGTAGCAGATTTTTTCCTGAATGCTTCTAAAAAGGTGTACGATCGTTACCTCTCCGACCCTCTCCTCTTCAGCTCACTATCAATAAACTGATCCAAATCTCCATCGAGCACGCCAGTGGTATCGCTCGTTTCTGTATCAGTTCGTAAATCTTTGACCATTTGATACGGATGCAGCACGTAACTTCGTATCTGGCTGCCGAAATCGGCACTGGCAGAGCTGCCTTTCATTTTTTGCTTCTCGGCATCGTCTGCTTCCAGTTTCTTTTCCAGCAACTTGGCTTTCAGCATTGCCATGGCGCGGGCACGGTTTTGCAGTTGGCTGCGTTCGTTTTGGCACGCGACTACAATGCCGCTTGGAATATGTGTGATGCGCACGGCGCTATCGGTTTTATTCACGTGCTGTCCACCGGCGCCACCGGATCTATACGTATCCACGCGCAGGTCTTCCGCTTTTATTTCTACGTCGTCACTCTCGGCCATGTCGGGCAGCACTTCTACCAGCGCAAACGATGTCTGGCGCAAGCTCTTGGCATTGAAAGGGGAGAGGCGCACGAGTCTGTGTGTGCCGCGTTCGCATTGTAGTAAGCCGTACGCGCTGTCGCCTTCCACATAAATCGTTGCCGATTTTATGCCTGCTTCCTGGCCGTCGGTTCTATCAACCATTTCCGCTTTCCAGCCTTTGCGTTCGCAGAAACGCAAATACATACGCATCAGCATGCTGGCCCAGTCCTGAGCTTCGGTACCACCGGCGCCGCTTGTTATGCTTAAGTACGCATTACCCACATCATATTTGCCACCCAGGTAAATCGCGCGCTCAGCCGATTGCCAGCGACTTAATAATTTCTCATATTCTGTCGCTAAATCACCAACATCATTTTCACCGCTCGCTTTTGCAAGCTCATGCATGTCGGCTACTTCGTTTGCTAGCTGCACGATTGGTTCCCATTGTTTTTTGAGCCCCCTCAATTGGCCAAACAGTGCATTGGCTCGTTTTTGATCATTCCAAATATCACTTGCCTGCGTTTGCGTCTCTAAATCTGTAATTTGTCCTGGAATACCGCGCGCCTCAAAGAGAGTCCTTGCCCGTGTTCACAGCCGATCGCAGGTCATTCAATTTTGCGAGAAGCTCTTCCATAGGAAAGGGGGAATGTGTGAGGGGATGATACTGATAAGTAGGCGGAAGGGGAAGTGAAGGGGGTGGAGAGGTAAGGTATGTATGGTAGGTACGGTAGGTATCCAATTTACCTACTATACTTACTATACGTACCTTACCTACGCTACCTACCTTACTTTTTCTCCCTTTTTCTGCTATAATAAGAGGAAACATGCATACAAAACCCACATTAGATTCTATGGAAGACGATAGTACAACTTGGATTGTCACTGATGACACGGAAACTGCGCATGCCCCAGCGCAGATTACCGAAGATAATGCGTCGGGTTCTTTTCAGTCGTTTTCATCGGATGAACAGCCGGTTTTGGTAGCAATGCATCATTTGGGATTACCCCTCATTACGTTTGGTGGCTGCCTCTGCGTTCTTATGGTGGCTCTTATGTTCCTATTTACACCGGATCGTTTTCCGGTTCGCATTGGCGATACAACAATTCCGCTCGCTGCTCTTACAGGCGAGCAGGAAGCTTTGCATAGAGAAGAGAGTCGCTTACTTGATGAGCGTCGCAGTATTGATCAGCTGGTGCCAACGCCGACACTACAGAAAGTACGCCAGTTGGCTGCCGCTTTTGTCCCCGTTGGCTCGGCACTGAATGCTCTCAGTACTGTGCGTCAGACATTTGCCATCAATGGGCTCGATCCTGTTCGTATCGATGAATTGCAGATCGATGGGCAGACGCGACGCATTACGGTGTCCGGTCGGATGATAGAGGCCTCAAGGTCGGTTGAGATGCTCGCTTCTTTTGTCGATAATTTGCGTCAGCATCCTATTTTTATGTCTGTATCCGAACCGGATTATCAGGTGCTGCGCGCAGAGGATGGTACCAATTTCTCGCCGTTCACTCTCACCCTTACTATCGCCAATGGTTAATCGCACCTTCCATCGGCGTTTTCCCTATACGTTTATTCTGGGTGTACTGCTCATTATTCTGTCGTGCTTCCTGCTTTTTGCTCATATTCGTTCACTCGCTATCAAGAAAAATACAGCGCTAAGTGTCGGCCTTGCTCTGCCGGCTTTACGCACACAGGTCACATTGCTTAAGGCGACAGTCGAAGCGGAAAAAGTGACTGGTACCGACATGTTGGCAGCGCTCGAGCAGCAATCGGCTGTCACTATTTTCCCCCAAGATCAAAGCACCGCTCGCTTTGCACGCACGGTTCCTGTGCTCATTTCAGCGATCGATGCCGGAAGGCAGCAGCTGGTTTTCGATCAACTGCAATTTGCGCCCACACCTGTCACTTTCGATTCTCATGTCGAACGAACTGCAACCGTAAGTTTACGTGGTTCGCTGCGCGATGTGAGTCAGTTTTTGTCGTTGCTTGAGCTTCAAGGTACGTTAACGATTGCAGATGTTCTCGGGCCAAAAGTCAGTGCCGACTTTCTGCGTCAGGTTGAAAAAAACAGTCCGGCTTCTTTGGCTGCGGCTTCGTCTTTTCTGCTTATGGATATTCTGCGCTATAGCTTAGATCCGCAGGCAGCCGAGAAAACGGTATTGCAGGATATGGACACGACAACAGCGGCCGATGTTCATACGTTGTTACTTTCGGGGGGCTTAAGTACTGTTCGTAGTATGCTTTCTCCCGTTGCAAGCAAGATCAAAACTGAACGTGTCTGGCCGTTGCCACTGGCGAGTATTGATTCTGTCAGCGAGAAAAACGGCGAGTGGATGATTACTTTCCGATTATTGACACGGCATCCTTCGACTCCGCTTAGGATAACAGAGTAGTACGCTCAGGATGACACAGTAATAATATGCTCAGGATGACGTATGCGTGCATTGCCTAGAGTTGTTTTCAGTGATTGATGGCCAAAGCCACTTCCTGTTCTTCCTTGACCTAAGACCCTCTTTTCGGCATGCTGAGGCTCGTTTTCCTTCGTTTCTTTCCCCTCACTCTTCTGCGCCAACATCATAAAGGTTCGTTCAATGCTCCAAGCGGGCTTAAGCCTCGATACAACGAGCAAATCCGTGTTCTTGAGGTTCTTTTCGTCGACGATAACGAAGTCGCAACCAAAATGTCGACTGCCGACGCCATGAAATTGGCACAAGAAGCAGGCCTCGATCTCATCGAAGTATCGCCCAAAGCACAGCCACCGGTTGTGAAGCTCGGCGATTTCGGGAGTTACTTGTATCAGCTCAAAAAGCGCGAGAAGCGTCAGAAGTCGCACAGCAAACAGACAGAAGTAAAAGTGATCCGTTTCGGTTTCCGTACCGATACTGGAGATTTAGACCGTCTTGCCAATCGCGCGCGCGAGTTTTTGGCCGAGCGCAACATGGTAAAAGTTACCATCGTCCTGCGCGGTCGCGAACTGACCAACAAAGAATACGGTATTACCAAGCTCAATAATTTCGTCAAAAGCCTCGTCGACGCAGCAGAAGTCGATCAGCCAACGAAGCGGCAGGGGAATCAGTATATTGTTATTCTCCGGCCGAAGAAGTAAGTAAGGTAGATAAGGATAGGTAAGGTACGTATTGTAGGTAAAGTAGGTCAGGTAGGTACGTATCCAATACATACCTACTATACTTACTTTACTTTCAATACCTACCTTACCTCCCTTTTCCCTTTGCAATTTTCCAAAATCTGTCTATACTCGCTCGTCCGTACAGGTATTCACCTCATTTTTTGTGCCTAAACTCAAGTCCCATAGCGGCGCTAAGAAAAGAATCCGCAAGACCGGCTCTGGCCGTCTCGCATTTAAGCGCAATAGTCGCGGCCATCTTCTCCAGCAGAAGAGCAAGCGCCAGAAGCGCCTCAACCGCACAAAAATGATGTCGCCTCGCGATGAGCGCAATATCTCTCTTTTGCTCCCAAACATTTAATCCTCTTCGATCATGCGTGTTACACGTGGTATTCATAGGCACCGTCGCACCAAGAAGCTTCATAAGATGACCAAGGGGTACCGTGGTATGAAGCGCTCGACCGTGAAGAAGGGTAAGGAAGCTATCATCAAAGCTGGTCAAAACTCGTACCGCGATCGTCGCCTTAAGAAGCGCACATTCCGCGCTCTGTGGACTGTTCGTTTGTCTGGCGCTCTCCGTGCGCAGGGTCTTAACTACTCGCGCTTCATCAAGGCTCTCAAGGACCACAAAATCGTCCTCGATCGCAAAGCTCTCTCCGAACTTGCGATTCACCATCCAACCGCCTTTCAGGCTGTTGTAGATGCTGCTAAATAACAACGATACTCAGCAAATGTCTTTCCATTCGAGAGGCATTTTTTGATTTAATATAATTTTTATGGTTTAATACTATTACGTCAGGACGTTCTGACGCTCACCCGCTCTTTCACTTTTCCGGAGGTTCGAAGATGAATACTCTTCCCGTGGCCACCCAAGCGACGATCAACGACGTTCTTGAGGAAATTGGCGTCAATCCTGTCGATTATTTCCATCAGTATTGGCGTATGTTGTCAGAGCACAACACATTTCTTGCTCTCGAGGTCGAACGACTGTTTGATACTGACTTTGACTGGAGACGGACGCCAGCCCATGACTTGCCGTGGCAAGCAGGCCTGCATATCCTCAATTGTGTCGGCCTAGAGCCAAGGGCGGCGCCAGGACTTCTGCCAGTGGTCAAGGCAGAAACGATTCAAATTGCTCGGACGCAGTGGAGGGATTTTGGTTCAAAGAAGTACTTTCAAGGTCTTCTCGATGAATTCAAGCCCACTCATCGTGAGCTTTTCACTGCGATGAACAAGATGCAACGAACAGTGTCTCAAGAAAAAAGCTATTCGCTTGAGACGCAGGTGAGAATGGTAGCTTTCTTTGCACTTAGCTGCATTGGCAGCGAGACCGAACCAGACCCCACCTCCTTCGAAGTGTGAGCCCTGACGTTCCTGCCCCGATGTATCGAAAGATATATCGGGGCTTTTTTGTTTGAGGTTCTTTGAATCGCGAGTGTAAATATTGTAATATATAAAATTTGTTGTATAATATAATCATGGAATTCAGCATTTCGGACATAGAAGGAGAAGTAATTGATTTGGCTTTTGAAGAGCAGGACATATTTTATGCATATGAGGATAAGCTCAAGAGAAAGAAAAAAAATTTGAAGAAAAATAAAGAAGAACGTAACAATCCAAAAACAAAAAATTTTCTAGATTTATTGGATACATGGATTGAAAGAGATCAAAAAACAATAGATAAAATGAATACCGATATTATAGAGTCAGTAAAAAATGATACTTTGGCCGATATTTTTCTTTTAATACGAAAAAAGCTAGAAGAAAAAATGACTCCTCCAACTTTGATTAATTGCTTGAATATTTTACCTACTCTTAAAGGAAAAGAACTATTTCTTTTTGATGAAAATTTGTTATTTGAAGAGATAAAGGCAGAGCTTATCGATTCTGCCATATTAGAGAAATATGGATCTGAAGAACATTGTTCAGACAATGCAAAAAAAATTACCAATGAACTTCGTACCAAATTTGGATTGCCGCCATTGTCCGAGGAAGATGATGAAGACGAGGAGAATTAGCTTTATCTCTTCACCCTCACAAACCCCGACACTTCCAGAATTTGGAGTTTCGGCTCTTTCTTCATCAGCTTGTCGAGCAAGAGGTTGATACCCAGAGAATCCGAGGCCATGTGGCTACACTGGATCATATTGATATGGTGCTTCTTGGCTTCTTCTAGGCTTTTCTCCGTTACGTGCATAGAAATGATTGTACCGACTCCGGCGCGCGACTGGGCTTCGATTAGCTCTTCGGGGCCATTGGTACCACCGGTAAATTCCGAGGCGATTATTTTGCCCGGACGGCCGCTCTTAGAGCCACTTACGAGAATGGCAGGATTGCCTTTTTTAGCGTAGTACTTGTATTCCTCAATTTCTCCAATCGCTTTGAGAACTTCACCCAAATCGTCGTATTCTTTCTCGCAAATGTGTTTTTCCATGAATCTCCAGGCCAGGTTATCGGTGATGGTGTGGCAGCAGAAAGCAGGAATGCCAAGGAGCTGCGCCGCGCGTTCGGTGCGGAAGAGGTTATCGGCGTGGATAGAGCGCCAAATGCGATCCATGCGTGGGCGTAGTAAGCCTTCGGAGTGGTTAATGGGCACGCCAGACAGTGCGAGCAAATCAGCCTGAAGCGGCAAAACTTTTTCAAGATCGGCAAGCGCGCGACCTTCTGGATGATGAATGAAGATAGCGTCGATCTTGTGGCCTTTCTCGCGCAAACGATCAGCCAAAATCATCTCTGGCGTTTCGATATCGATACCGACCATTAAGTGTTTTACGTCTTCTTCGCCGGTTCCATTGATAATGCGACAGTCGGAATAGGGGTTCCAGCTGCGCTCACTGTCGTGCATTTCTTTCTCGACACCTGTCAATTTCTCGGCCTTCTTCTTTACTTTAGCGAGTGCTTTTTCAATCTGCTTGCGGCTGCGTGGATCGGCGTCGATGCCGATAGAGACAGAATCGGCGAAAAGTGTTTTGAGTTTCATAGTGGGAGGAGGGTACAGGAGAATTGAGATTTGGAGAAGTTGAAGGAGAATCAGAAGCGAATTACGAATCACGTATTACGAATTATGAATTTTAGCTGAAATATTTACAGCATTTCATAAAATCTACAATCTACAGCAGCGAGCGTCCCCGCCCGCGGCGTGTGATCAATCACGAATGCTGTAAAATTATAACTAATTACAAAAGAGCGGGATGCTTCCCGCGGCGTTCGGTCAATATTTTTTCTCCATCACATATCGCACCAATCCACCAATCAGCAACGGATACAGTCGCAGTGGAATTTTTGTTGTGGCACTTGTCGCTCCAGCGGTATTGCTTTTGGCTCGATGAAAAAATGTATCGATCATCATCACCACATTTTTCTTGAGCGCTTTTTTCGTCTGCTTGCGATCCGCTTCTGGCAATGTATTCATCAATTTTTCAAAACACAGCAGGCGATCGAACATGCCGACTCCGGACATTTCGTTCTGCGCACTGGCGCCTTTGCTGTGTACACGGAAACTGCCGAGTTCTTCGGCCAAGTAATATAAATCTCCTTTTTGCAGCAAGCGAGTCCAGTATTCCAAATCCAGGCATTGCGGCAGGTTGTCTGCGTACGGTCCGCATGTCTTGGCCGTGGCAGTTCGTATCATGACAAAGCTCGGTTCGCCAATGAGGTTCGGGCGTAGACCGTTTTCGATCCACTGCATCAGAAATTCGTGGCCGTTATGTACGCCATCACGCATGCATTCATTTTTATGATGATACAGCGTGTCGTAGATGCCAAAGGCTGCATTTTCCAGCTCGTCTTTGTAGCGGTGATTCGCAGCTGTAAAGACAATGCCTGGGTTTGTTTTGAGAGCATTTAGACTCTTTTCCAGATACTGCGCATGCCACACGTCATCCTGGAAGAGGAGTTGCACAAACGGAGCAGTGGCCAGCGCCATGCAAGCATTCCAGTTACCAGCAATGCCGAGCCGTTTTGGGCTGCGTCGAAAGGTAATACGCGCGTCTTTGAGGTACGGTTCGACAATGGGGAATGGATCTTTACTCGATGCGTCATCGTGGATGAGGAGAGTCCAGTCTTCGCATGTTTGAGCTAATACACTGTCGATTGCCTGTTGCAGCTGCACCGCAATCGGGTTGTAAGTCGGAATGAAGATGTTGATCTGGGGAGAGGGCATGCGGGTGGAGGTATTGCGAGGATTGAAGCAGCGGTAAGATGGAAGCGATAAGCTGGAAGAGAAGAAGTAAGAAGCTAGACGTAAGAAGTAAGGATTTCTGTTACACTTCTTCTGATTTTTGTGAAGGTACTTACATCTCATATCTTACCTCTTATATCTTGCTCATGCGTATTGATATTCTGACATTATTCCCCGACATGTTCGCAGGCCCGCTGACCGAAAGTATTTTGAAGCGTGCAACCGCAGCTGGTCGTTTGGAAATCAATCTCCACGATATTCGGAAGTTTTCGAAGGCCAGGCACAGCCAGGTGGACGATAAGCCGTATGGCGGGGGAGCGGGGATGCTCATGATGTGTGAGCCGATTGTGGAGGCGATTGAGGCGATTACGGAAGAGGGCAGGAAGGCTGGAAAAGAGGAGAGGAGGAAAAGAGGAGAGGAGGAAAAAATAATGAAGCCGCATCGCATCTATTTTTCGCCGCGTGGCAAACGACTCAAGCAAGCGATGGTTGAGAAAATGGCCAAGAAACACGAATGGCTCATTCTGCTTTGTGGTCACTATGAAGGGATTGATCAGCGGATTATTGATGGTGGTTGGATCGATGAAGAAATATCAATTGGTGATTTTGTGCTAACTGGCGGCGAATTGCCTGCAATGGTCTTGGTCGACGCAGTGGCGCGGCATTTGCCGGGCGTTTTGGGCGACGACGCATCGGCGCATTTGGACAGTTTCTCGAAAGAATTTGGTCGTAAGAAAGAATATCCGCACTACACCCGGCCGCCAGAGTTTCGGGGTTTAAAAGTGCCGGATATATTAGTTTCTGGTAATCATGCCAAGATTGAGGAGTGGAGGAAGGAGAACCTTCGGTAACTACCAAATTCCAATTTCCAATTACCAACAATTCCTTGCATCTCTAGAGCGGGCGTTCGCGCCCGCGGTCTCTCAATCAGTTCAATGCCCATCCTCGAGGATCTCCAAAAACGGCTTCTACTTGAAAAGGAAATCATGTTCTCCATCAAAGTTCGGCCAAATGCAGCGAAGACCGAATGCAAGAGCATGATGGACGATGGCACCATCAAAATGAACGTCGCAGCGGTGCCAGAGGATGGAAAGGCAAACAGAGAATTGACGAAGTTTCTGTCGAAAAGCTTTGGTGTTGGTGTTGCGAATATCGAGATCCTGTTGGGGCAAACGTCGCCAATGAAGAGGATTCGAATATTTGTGTAGAACATTGAAATTATTGACAAAAAATAAAAATAATCGAAAATATGCGTACTATGTCTTTAGAAAGTCCATCACTCCCAGATCTCACGATGCGCTTGGAAGAAGTGCTCGTTAAAGCAGAGTCTTTGACCGCAAATGAAATGACGGATAAAGCGAGGGCTCATATACGTAAAATTTTTGAATCCATGTCGGCTCTTGCTATTAAAGAACTTGGACAAGATGAAGCTTTAGATTTTAGGTCGGATTTAGATGAAAGAGTTTTGAAAATTGCGCCAAGAATTGATCCAAGGCCATTAACGATTAGACCTCGTGTAAAGAAAAAACGTAGCCAAACTGGCGGAGATACAGGAACCTATTTAAAGCGACGCTAAATTACCGATGGAATTTCTCATGAATTTCCTTCAGGCGTTCATTTGTCACGTGCGTATAAATTTGGGTGGTGGTTATACTCGCATGGCCAAGGAGCTCTTGCACCGAGCGAATATCGGCGCCGTTTCGTAGCAGTTCGGTTGCAAAAGTATGGCGTAGTGTGTGCGGGGTGACTTTCTTGAGAATACCTGCGCGCTTGGTGCATTCGCGCACGATACGTTCGATTGATTGTGGCTGCAGTCTGCGCTTTTCGCCGGAGCTGACAATATCATCGCTTGAGCGATTGGAGTTGGAAATAAACAGTGGTTTGAAGTTATCATTCCTATTATCTAAGTACGTTTTAAGATACTGACGCGCATCGTACGACAGAAACACAATGCGCACTTTGCGGCCTTTGCCCCGCACCGGAAATTCGCTTTTCGTCACACTTATATCGTCGCGATTGAGGTTAGAAATCTCGCTCACACGCAGGCCGGTCGAATACAGCATGTGCAGCAGCGCCAAGTCGCGCGGGCCGTTTTTGTGCGTCATATCCACCGAACCAAACAAGCCTTCCAGTTCTTCGCGCTCGAGTGCTTCTACTTGGCGTTGCTCCACCTTTGGCAGTTCGATCTTTTCCGCTGCGAGTGTTTCTATATCATTTTTCGCCAAGTATTTGAGAAATGCGCGTAGTGCGATGAGGTGATACTGCTGTGTTTTGATATCCAGATTCACGCCTGTGCCCTGTATGTACATGCGATGGAGGTGCAAGCGGTAGTCGCGCACGAGGTTTGCGTCGATTTTTGCGACAGCAGTTTTTGCTCCCGCAAAATCCTGGAAGCGCTTGAGGTAATGCCTGTAATTCTCAACGGTCTTCTTGCTCTGATACTTGCCAATCTCGCAATGCGTGAGAAATTCGTAAATGGCATCGGGGAGGAGCATTGATAGAGTTTAGCATAGAGTAGAAATGATTGATCGGAAGCGAATTACGACGTACGAATTATGAATTACGAATGGATCGTACTTCGCGATTCGTCATTCGTACTTCATCGTTGACATTCTCCGCACCACACCGTCGTCCGCTGACCGATTGTTGTTTTCTGCAGTGTTGATTGACAGGTCAGGCAAGGTTTTCCTGCGCGGCCGTATACAAAGAGTGATTGCTGATTTTTGCCGGGTTTTCCGAATAGATTCGAGAAATCCGAAAAGCTTGTGCCTTTGTTTTCGATTCCCTTTTCGAGGGTTTTGATGATGCCGATGTGTAATCGTTTAAGCTCTGCCTGATTCAAATTTTCGATACGGCGACGCGGATCGATCTTTGCCACAAAACATGCTTCGTCCGCATAAATATTGCCGATACCGGCAAGAAATGCTTGATCCAGCAAGACAGCTTTGAGAACGCCACGTTTCTTTTTTGCTCGCGTTAGAAATACTTCTTCACTCACGTTAAGGGCATCGGGTCCCATTTTGGCGAGCGGGCTATGTGTCTCGATATCTTTCGTTTCGATGACATACGCGCGGCCGAGTGTACGCGGGTCGTTGAAAATCAGCAGTTGATCTTTTGGTAGATGAAAGCGAATGCGTTCGTAGGTGAGTGGTGTGTCAGTCAATGATCGCAGCCCCAATCGGCCACTCATTTTTAAGTGCAGAATCATCGTGTGATCATTCTCAAAATGCATCAGTAAATATTTGCCCCTGCGAATGATCGTGAGAATTTCCTGATTGCGAATCATCTGCAAAGAATCTGGTTTATGCAGCGTCATGTTCGGTCGCAGGACTTCTATGGCCAGAATCTTGTTGCCTTTGAGCAGCGGCAAAATAGCGCGCAGTGTTGTTTCTACTTCGGGAAGTTCGGGCATGGGGAAGAGGGCGAATTATGAATCACGTATTACGAATTACGAATGAAGATTCAAGATACCACAGCATGAGTGCAGATAAAAAATAAGTATCAAAAAATTACCTCCGCTTCAGCAGCGGGCGTCCCTGCCCGCGGCGGTTTATTATTCCTACGATTGTTTTGTCCCCAATGCTTTCTCAATTTTCTTCTTCCACTGCGACACGCTGATAATGCCGACCCATTGATCATCGCCCACAATAAACGACGGAACACGGGTGACGTTTTTACTCTCGGCGAATGCCTGATGGGTTTTGAGAATACCATCAGCAAATTCGGATGCGCGACACTTGTTCCATTTGGCCGTATCCATTTTTAAGTCTTTGGCCAACTTGGTCATGGATGCTTCGGTTGTGGGGTAGCCGGCGATTAGTTTGGAGTGAAAGTCGATAAACGTATTCTGCTCGATGGTACAAATGGCAGCTTTCGCGGCATTGATACCGGATGGCGCAAGCGGCAGATACATCAGAATCATATTCATCTTGCCGGTTGCAATATAGCCTTTTGTGAGTGCTGGAAGCGCTTGCGTGCCAAATTGATGACAGTAATCGCAGTTGTAATCCAAGAAAGCAGTGAGCGTTGTTGTTGCCGTTTCGCTTCCAATGAGCAATGTGCCGACATCGAGCATGCGTACGGTGGTTGCAGCGCCGGTTTGAGTGGATGTGGATACTTCTTCAATAGGTTCGATGACAACGGGCGGATCTTCCACGCCTGTACTGGTTGGCTGCATACTCGATTGCAGGCTATTTGTGCTGACATTCATCGATGATGACATTGATGAAGATGAAGAAGCAGGGGATCCACTTGGCAGAGAAGCACAACTCGAAAGCAGCAGAATGCTGCCAATAAGGGTGAGAATTTTTGCTCTTTGCATGGTGGCATCGTATGCTATTTGCGTATGAAGCGCATCTCAATTCTTAGGGTTCCAGTGGATGATTGCACCCTGCGTGGCGCTGTCGAACGCATCGATCAATTCTTGCACGCAGACTCTCAGCACATGGTCGCAACGCCGAATCCTGAAATGATTCTGGCAGCGCACCATGACTGCGATTTTCTTACAATTCTGCAATCAACCAGTTTGAATATTCCCGATGGTACGGGTGTGCTATGGGCAGCGAAACATCAGAAACATCCGCTTACGGAGCGTGTAACCGGGACCGATGTCATGATCGATCTGTGTTCGCTCAAACATAATTATCGCATTTTTCTGCTCGGTGCAGCCGAAGGGATTGCAGAGCAGGTGAAAGAAAAATTGGTTAAAAAAAATCCAGGTCTTCAGATTGTCGGGGCGTTAGCCGGTTCGTGGAAGGTGAGTGACGAACTGTCGATTGTCGAGTGCATCAATAGAACGCAGGCGCAACTTGTGTTTGTTGCCTACGGTGCGCCACATCAAGAGCGATGGATCGCGCGCAACTTGGCAAAAATGCCGAGTGTGAAAGTGGCAATGGGAGTTGGTGGAGCCTTCGATTTTATTGCCGGCAAACAAAAACGTGCGCCGCAAGCCTGGCAGAAGGCAGGTTTTGAATGGGCGTGGCGATTGCTGCACGCACCGCAAAGATGGCGACGCATGTGGAACGCGGTTGTCGTGTTTCCACTTACTGTTTTGCTATCTCGCTCGTCTTAGATGAACTGCTGGAACTGGATCGTGGACTGAGTGAATGCATGACGTCTTCTTCCAGGACTGCGACCCACTCACCATTTTTTCCTTCATGAAGGAGGGTAACTTTAATACCTTCGTTCGTATCAATGTAGTAGCGAATGCGATTTCCGTCCGTTGCCCGGCCCGGCAGCATATGGACGCCGTAGACCTTAAACGGATATTTTTGCAATGCGGCAATAACAGCGAGATCACTTTCTGGCACGCGCGCGTGCGCCACAGCTGCACCTTGCAAGTTCATCACTTCACGTCCCAGCAGCGATACAACCGCAATCAGAAGGCACGAAAGCCCGACTGCAACGACCATTGCCAAGCGGTAATTCTTCCGGTGTGGGTTTTGGTATGCGAACATATCGAAACATTATAGCAGAATCTTGGTGTGTTGCCAAGCCTTTGGCGGCTTGGGAAAGCGGTGAGCGACAAGCGACAAGCGGTCAGTGTGTCACTCTGAGCTCAGTCGAAGAGTGGTTTAGGGGATTGGCAGCCAGTTCCTCGGATCATAGTTCGGCCCGTCCGAACGGATGAGCGTTCATCCGGGCGGGCTCCGCTCACTATGACACTTTTAACTAATCGCTTATCGCTTCCAGCTAACCGCTTTTACGGCCCCAAATGTCCTGCTACACTCTCGCCACTACTTTTTCTCAACCCTATGAATACTCTCGTTCTCATTCGTCACGGACAGTCGCAGTGGAATTTGGAAAACCGTTTTACGGGCTGGACTGATGTGCCGGTTACCGATCAGGGAGCTGGTGATGCCGGCAAAGCAGGGCAGGCGCTCAAAGGATTGAAATTCGATATGGCGTTTACCTCTCGTCTTACGCGCGCCAACCAGACGCTGGAGATTATTTTGAAGGAGTTGGGTCAAGATGGCTTGGAGACGATGAAAGATTCGGCTCTCAACGAACGTCACTATGGTGATTTGCAAGGTCTCAACAAAGCCGAGACTGCCGATAAATACGGTGCAGACCAGGTGAAGTTATGGCGTCGCAGTTACGATACGCCACCGCCAAACGGCGAAAGCATGGCCGACTGCGAGCGCCGTACACTGCCATTTTTCAAGCAGTATGTCTGGCCGCACATTCAGTCTGGTAAAAATATCATTATCGCTGCGCACGGTAACAGCTTGCGTCCGATGATGAAATTCTTAGAAAATTTAAGTGTCGAAGTAGCCGGAAGTATGGAAATAGGCCTTTGTACGCCCTATGTGTATACGTTTGAGAATGGGAAGATGACGAAGAAAGAAATCCGCGAAGTACCGGGAATTGTGAGCTTTGCAGACCCGAACAAAAAGTAATTCCTAACTGCCAAGACGCCAATTCCCACATAGTTGGGAGCTGGTTTTTTGGTGCAAGAAGATAACAAAAGATGGCCGCGGTGCTCAGATGAGTCCGCTGGCGCCTTGCCGATCAGCTGCGAAAGCCAATCAGCCATTGTTTCAATCTTCCCGTCCACGTGAGTGATGCTCCGCAGGCGCAACACTTTTGTTTTTCGGCGCATGCGTCGCAGAGGGTCTGATGGCGGTAGGCGGTTTCCCCCTCGCAATTCTTTGTTTTACAGGAATTGCTCATCGGGAGCGCGACTTGTCTTCGAGCGCATTTTTGGCAAATTGCCATCGGATCTCCCTCGATTGGTGAAATGATACCTCCTAGTTATAAAGATATTTTTTGAATAGTCAATTTTTTGACATATACCGAAGAAGGGGGAGGGATGAGGGCTGGGGTTAGGACAGAGGGATTGGGACTTGGGATTTTTCAATCCTCGGCATCCTCTGGTTCGTCTGGTTCCACTCGGTTACACTGCGCTCATGCAAGAAATCACCTACAAATCAGCATCATTGTTCGACGATATTGCTGCGGACAAAGAAAAACATGTGCACCTCATCATGATCGCAACCAAGCCGGATATCATCAAGCAGATTCCGCTATATAAGGAACTCAAGAAGCGCGGACATCTCGTTTTACTTGGCCACACGGGTCAGCATTATGACGAGAACTTGAGTGGAGGAATGCTCAAGGAGTTCGGTGTTGAACCCGATTTTAACTTGAATGTACGTGGCGTGATGTACGAAATTGTCAGTCAGATTATCGGACGACTAGGGTTTGTGATGAGCGAGCTTAAAAAGCGTGGCAAGATTGTCATCCCGTACATACATGGCGATACCACAACCGCGATGGCGGCGGGAAATGCGGGCTACGCTCTGGAGTTTGCATCGGTGCATGTTGAGGCAGGAATCAGAACTTTAACTCCCGATTACGCGAAATTCCCAACTCCCAACAACCAATTCCCAATTGCTGATTGGCACAAATTTCTACAGAGTCGCGCTAACTGGCTGAGAGGTTCACAGGAACCCTATCCTGAGCAATTCTGTACACGCTCAGCTGAGTCGGCGACAGGCGTACATCTCGCTCCCGTTGAGTTGGATCGAGAATTTTTGCAGTCCGAAGGTTACGCTGACGACCGTATTTTTGTCGTGGGAAATTCAGTTGCCGATGCAACACTGGAGGCACTCGAGAACGCGAAGCAGTCTGATATTTTTGATCGGTATCCGGTTTTGAAAGACGGTGACTTTGTGCGCTTTTGCATTCATCGTCGCGAAAATTGTTCATCCGAAAAGCGATTCCGGGCGATTTTTGATGCGATGAAAATGCAAATCGAGGCCAAGAAAAAAGTACTGCTCATTTCGCTGTTTCAAACCGAAGCAGCCATCGATCGTTTTGGCCTGCGCGCCGAAATGGATCGGCTCGTCAAAGACTATCCTACGTTTGTATATTCACCTGTCTGGGCGCTGTATACCGATGTTATCGCAGCCATGAACAAAGCAGCTGTGTGCGCGACAGATTCGGGTTCTATGCAGGAAGAAATGAATGTGCTCGGTGTACCGTGTGTCACACTACGTTTTGGTTCCGACCGCAGTGAATCGATCATCAATGGTGGCAATATCATCGCTGCTCCGACAGATGCCAAGCGAATTTCCGAGATCATCACCTACGCCTGGAATAACGAGCAAATGCGCAAAGCGCCGAAATTGTATGGCAAAAATGTCAGTTCGGCCTGCATCGATGCTGTCGAAAATGTGCTCAAAAAAGGAAATGTGTTTCGTAGCGAAGAGGAGAGGCTTGCGCAATAACTGCCAATTTCCAATTCCCAATCACCAAGATTCTTATTTTTGGTAGTTGGGAATTGGTGTTTGGGATTTCTCACTGATCTTCCCTATACTTGCTGTATGCTCCAGCAAATCCGCCAGATCCTCGCATCGATCTTATTGATCGGACTGCCGTTTCATGCGCTGTTTGTAACAGTTATGACGCGCGTTCTTGTCGGGCAAAATCACGCGCCGCTTACGCTATTGGCTCTGTGGAAAGAAGCGGTGATTGCTCTTATTCTGTTGATCACTGTTGTCGAAATTGTGCGATCGAAGCAACAGTGGCGAGTCGACGCGCTTGATCTCTGCATCATTGGTCTGTGTGTTATTGCCGGCCTGCTGTTTTCCATGCATTTGCCGGCAACTTTCCATCAATTTGCACTGGGGGTGAAGTACGATTTGCTGTCGCTCATCATATTTTTACTTGCGCGTCGTGTGGTGTGGAGCAATCTGTGGCTGCGTCGGATGCTTCTGGCAACCATCATCATTGGTTGTGTCATTGCCGCATATGGCCTGCTCACGCTTGTGCTGCCAGCATCTTTTTTCCGCTTGCTTGGCTACTCGGATATGCACTCTCTGTATATCCCAGATGGTCCGCTTGCGTCGTTTCAATACATTCAAAATACCGCTTTGCGACGCATGCAGTCGACTATGAGCGGGCCGAATCAATTGGGATTATGGATGCTGCTCCCGCTCAGCATTGTCGTTGCGTGGCTTTTCTCGCATCGTGCACATCGTGGTTTATTAGCTGGAGCATTAGTTGTGATCGGCATTGCTATTTTCTTCACCTATTCGCGCACGGCGTGGCTTGCGGCTGCGCTGATTATTGTGGTCGGTGTTCTCCGTAATATTTCCAGTCGTCGGATCATTCCGTTTGTTATCGGGATCTGCACATCGATCTTCGTCTTCTCGGTTCTTGCGATTATTTTTGTGCCGGCTATCAGCATTCGTATGGGGTCGTCGCGCGGACATTTTTTGCTGCCACTTTATGCGCTCCAAACAATCGTCGCCCACCCGCAGGGGATTGGCATCGGCACCGTCGGTCCGGCCAGTAATGCGACTAGCGAAGCGTGTGTCATGCTGCAGCCGGAAGACGACCCGTCCTGGGCGAAAGATCAGCCCGATTTGTGTGTGTTTCTCGGCGACAAGCAAGTGCAGCCGACAAATCGAACGTGCAATTGTCCGTTTCTCACGGAAAATTGGTATTTGCAGATAGGAGTAGAAATGGGCGTGTTAGGATTGGCGTTATTTCTTACGCTGATACTGATTATTCTCTCTCGACTTCGGAAGAGTGAGTCATGGGCGCTGTTGATGCTTTTAGGAATAAGTTTCTCAGCCATTCTTCTGCACGCATGGGAAGATGCGGCGATTGCGTACTGCGTGTGGCTTTTTCTGAGTTGCGTCGATCGGGTACATTATGACAATGCGAATCGCAAAGCAGCTGGATCATGATCAGATAATTGCGGGCAGTAAAATGAATGCGTGCCAGCGCGAGCAGCCCTTTGCGTATATCAGAATTCTCAATCAGAAGATCATGGTCTTCCAGCCATCGATTCAGTATTTCTGGATGTACGCGACTAGTATTGAAACATCCTACCTGCGCGCATTCGCGAATGATCATCGGTGCTTCTGGTACAGGCTGAATCAGCTTATTCATTTCTGCCGCAAGTTGTATTTTCATCGTCTGCAAGTGTCTGCTGATGCAGTGACTGTTTTTCGAGCGAACCAATTGCATCAGGTTTCTTGCTGATGTTTTTTGCCGGAGACTATTCAGTTCTTTTTTTCGCTGACTTACAACGTGGCTCATGCTATGTTTCTACCTGTATACTTGGTGTACGTCAATTATTCATTACATGTCCTCCCACTCTAGCTCATCGGCAAAAGGAAGCATTGTGGTCCTCGACTTCGGCGGCCAGTATGCGCATCTTATTGCCAGCCGCATTCGTCGGTTTGGCTATAAATCCGAAATCCGCGATAGCGATACACCTGCCCATCTTCTGGCTAGCGCAGCCGGTATCATTCTTTCTGGTGGCCCGCAGAGCGTGTACGAAAAAAACGGTCCACAGGCCGACAAAGCGATTTTTGATCTGGGTATTCCGATTCTCGGCATCTGCTATGGGCATCAGTGGCTTGCGCATGCGCTCGGCGGGAAAGTAACATCTGGCCATACAAAAGAGTACGGTCGGATGCAGCTGGAAATTGTAGACAGTGCTGATGTTCTTTTCAAAGGATTGCCACACGAGCTCACCGTATGGATGTCGCATGGCGACGAAGTATCGGGCTTGCCTGATGGCTTTCATCGAACAGCGCAGACAGAGAATTGTTCGATTGCGGCAATGGCGAATGATGCGATGAAAATCTATGGTGTGCAATTTCATTTGGAAGTCACTCATACGCAAGAAGGCATGGGCATTTTGCGTCGGTTTGTCGATCTGTGTAAGCCCGATCCTTGGAACATGAAGAGCTACAGTTATCATATTTCGCAGCAGATCAAGCACGAAGTGGGGGATCGCAAGGTATTTATGCTTGTCTCGGGTGGTGTGGATTCCACTGTCGCTTTTACACTACTCAACAAAGTTTTGGGCGCCGATCGCGTGCAGGGCATGCTGGTCGATACGGGTTTGATGCGCAAGAACGAAGTGATGCTCATCGACAGTGCCATGAAGAAGCTTGGGATTACTAATTTACATATCGAAGATGCATCGGCCCTGTTCTTTGCGCGCTTGCACGGCGTGTATGAGCCGGAAGCCAAGCGCAAAATTATCGGGGATACGTTCCTCGATGTCCAGCGCGATGTAGCTAAGAAGATGCAATTGGAAGGTGCGGATTGGATGCTGGGGCAGGGGACGATTTATCCGGATACCATCGAAACCGGTGGCACCAAAAATGCCGACAAGATCAAGACGCATCACAATCGTGTGCCGGCTATCGCGCAGATGATCGATGAAGGTCGCGTGATCGAGCCCCTGAAAGAATTGTATAAAGATGAGGTACGAGAGTTGGGTGAAGAAATCGGTTTGCCCCATGCGCTGGTCTGGCGTCATCCGTTTCCGGGGCCGGGGTTGGGGGTGCGGATATTGTGCGCCGAAGGCGCGGCCGCGCCTGCGGCTATAGAGACGCGCCGGATTGTACAGTTTTCAAACCACCAAATAGATGAGATGAATTTGCAATCGCCCGCCGGCGCGTCTGTACAGCCCAAAATATCCATCCCCGATCTGGATATTCCGCATACCATTCTCCCAATCAAATCCGTAGGCGTGCAGGGCGATGGCCGTACGTATCGGCAGGCGATTGTGTTGTTTGATGAGCACAAAGCCCCAAAGCCCGTGCATTGGGAAATGGCTACGAGTATTCCGAATTCCAATCCGCAATTCAGTCGCGTGCTCGTCTGTACGTCGCAAGAAAATCCAACGCCGTTTGTCGTTACGCCATCGTTTATCACAAAGCAACGTGCAGAATTGCTTCGCGAAGCTGATGCGGTTGTGGATGAAGAAATGCGAAAAGCGGAGCTTTACGAAAGCATTTGGCAATTTCCGGTTGTGTTGCTGCCCCTCGGCTTGCAGTCGGGCGGTCAAACAATTGTGCTACGTCCGGTTCATTCCGAAGAAGCCATGACCGCCAACGCGATCGATCTACCCCGTCCCATTTTGGAGCGCATGACAAACAGGCTCATGGAACTCGATGGCATCGATGCCGTGTTTTTGGATCTGACAAACAAGCCACCGGGAACGATTGAGTGGGAATAAGAGAAGTTATATAAAATTTATAAAAAATAATTGTTCCATCATTCCTCAGAAAATCGTAGCTTGGGTTCGTCTACCCAAGCGGATTTGCCATCTATCTATCACAATCGCCGGGGTAGCGAACCCCGGCTCTGGGTTTATAATGCTAAAAGATCGAGAAAATTTGTAACATATCTCACAGCTCAGCCGTTTTCTTTTTCAAGACCAGACCCTTTGGTTTCTTTCCTTTTTCTTCTACACTGAACATCTGATGTTAGTGCAGCCTTTTTCCCCCGAGGAATTATCCGACCTTGTCTCGAAGGCGCAACAAGGCGATACCGATGCATTCGGTAAAATTTACGATGGCTATTTAACACCCGTTTATCGGTACGTTGTCTTTCGTTTTCCAGAAGACATGGCCGAGGATTTAACAGCTGATATTTTCGTAAAGGCGTGGGAGAAACTGCACAGCTATAAGCCCTATACCGGTGTTCCTTTCTCTGCGTGGTTGTTTCGTATCGCTCGCCATGCGGTGATCGATGCGTACAGAAGTCAGCGCGGATTTGAAGAAGTGTCGGAAGATTTGGTCGACGAAGATGTGTGGAACGACCCCATGGCCACCATCGAACGCCAACTATCGGTACAAACTGTGCGCGGCGCTCTCTCCAAACTTCCTGGGTATTACCGTGAAATCCTGCTCCTCCATTACGTCTCCGATTTATCGCATAGTGAAGTGGCAAAGGCGCTCAAACTTACCGAGGGTTTTGTCCGTGTTCTCAAGCATCGCGCGCTTAAAAAACTGGAAGTGATCTTAAAGCCTTTATCCACGTCGGGGGAGGCTGCAGCAGCTTCACGTCTTCAATCGTAACGCATGGCATACCCTGCAGCACATCTCGCAGGTATGACAAGTAAACTTGACAACATGACTTTTTCCCGTAGTTATCCTGTAACGGAACGCCTCTTTGATCGTTTTAGGGAGCAGAAAAGCCTCTTTTCATGACTGATTTTGATCCACTTCGTCGGCTCGCTTACAAAACTGCCCCTTCAAAGGAGCAGTCCGACCGTATGAAAAAGCGCATCATGATGCGCTTGGAACCGTCTTTTCTTCGTAATCTAGCAAGTACCGTACAGCCGTCTGAAGTCCTTCAAAAAAAGGTGAAGATGAAACTGTTCAACCGCATCGGCTTGCCGCAGGTAGCCAACACCCTCAAAGATCTATCGCACATCACCAACCCCGATTCTGCCCAAAGCCAACGTATTCGCTTACGCATTCTCTCACGCATTCAGCCGCTGGCTGCGCCGTTTATCCATACTGGTCTTAAGTGGTCGGCATCTTTTGCTGTCTTACTGTTTGTTGTGCGTTTTATTATACCGCTAGCTGTTATCGCGCCGTATACCGAAGCGCAGACAGTCGTCCAAATTATTCCCGAAGGCACCGTTTCCATGCTGATTGGCGGTGTATGGGTACCGGTCACACAGCCGGAAATCATCCACGGAGCAGTTATGGTGCGCACCGAACACGACAGCAAAGCCAGTATTTACATGCACGATGATGCTGTCTTGCGGCTCGCTGCAGACACCACTCTCAAATTGCACGACATTGCGAACCGTCCTCAAGTGAGTGCTGGCCCGACTGCGACACTGGTTCGCGGACAAATATGGGCACTCAGTCAGATTCCAGCGGTATTTCACGGTATTTCGATCGATACAGTAGATGGAGCAATTGAGTTGAACGAAGCCAGTATTTCTTTGAAGCAAGATGCTAAGCGCATCACCGCAGTCGTCTACGATCGCGCCGCTCTGTTTTCGCAAGATGGCAAAGAAACAGCTCTCACATCGGGAGAATCGATCATTGCTGCCGACAAGAACAGCGTTCTTAAACAGGCCATTCCGGTTGCTGATTTTCAGAGTGAGTGGGCCAAGATGAACCTGGCTCTCGACAGTGCGCACAGAAGCGAGATCATTACACTGCAAGAAGAACGTCGTCAGAAATTGGCTGGTATCCTTCCTACGTCCTACCTGTACCCCGTTAAACGTGCCGTAGAGCGCATGGATGTTCTTCTCACGTTTAACAGCGAAGCAAGAGCGCAAAAGCAATTGGCATTGGCCGAAACGCGTTTAAACGAAGCAGCGGTTCTGTTGAAAGATCCGGATACGCAGAATGAAGCCGTACCACTGCTGTCGGAATATCGCCAGACTCTCATCGATCTCGCTACCGGAAGTGCCGGAAACCTCGTGCAATTTCTCATCAACAAGCAAATTGCCGATACTAGTTCGTCTATTACAACCGCCACGCCGGATTCTCAATTATATGCCATCAAAGAAGCGGTACTGGATGTCAGTAAGGCTATTCCCAACACAAACCTGAACGAAAAAGATGTAGAAGGATACGTGCTGGTCGATAAGCTGATTGCCCTCAATACCGATTTGCAGAAAACCAAAAACACAGCCGCTGCTCTTACGGAATACAACGAGCTGCAGCCGTATATTAAGCAATTACTCGATGGCACAGACGGGGCGCATCCGCTGCTCCAAGCCGAAGCGAAATCACTCTTGGCCAAAACATCCACGTTGCTGGCAGATACGGAAGTAAAGGATATCGATACGACCGCAGTGCAAGACGATATCATGCAATACATGCCGGCCGATCCTCAACAGCGACAGGAATTGGTCATCACCGAAAAGCAGATCGATGAGCAGGTGAATACGATCATCAGCCGCGCGCTTCTGTTTGATTTTCACCAGAGCCGAGAGAACCAGTTGCTGGCCGATATTCGCGACTTAAAGGATCGCAGCAACCCGAATCGCGGTACCATTTTGCGCCGCCTGTATCGCAAGCTTCCGCGCGGACTCGCCGAAATCGCCCGCATCGAAATCGAGCAGTTCAGCGACGAGCTCAAGAGTAAATAATTGTGCGCTTCTATTGACCGGCTATTACCTAAGCGGGCAGACTGGAGGCCATTTTCATTCTCTTTGCTATGTACACAATTACCGATCTCAAGCCGGGCCGCGCCATCACTATCGACGGCGAGCCATTTCTCATCCTCACCTCGCAGTTTGGTCGCAAGAGCCAATCCAAGGCGAACATGCAGACCAAGCTTAAGAATTTAAAGACAGGATCTATTATCACCAAAAACTTTCAGGGATCCGAAAAGATCGAACCGGCTGCCGTTGGGTATCGTCACGTACAGTATTTGTTTGCGAATCAGGGTGTGCGTACATTCATGGATTTGGAAACCTACGATCAGTTCGAGTTTTCCGATGAAGCGCTTGGCGACATCGTTGAGTTTTTGCACGACGGCATGGAGTGCGATGCACTTTTGTATGACGATCTGCCCATCGGTATCAAGTTACCCGCAACGGTTATTTTGAAAGTTGTCGAAACTGAGCCAGGTTTGCGTGGCGACACGGCGCAGGGCGGCAGCAAGCCAGCCAAGCTGGAAAGTGGCGCTGTTATCAACGTGCCGTTGTTCATTACCGAAGGAGATAAGATTAAAGTGAATACGGAATTGTTTTCGTATATTGAGAGAGCGAATTAGAGGAGGAGAGGGTTGAGAGGAGGAAAAGATGAAGAGGAATTTTTGCGAATATCGAATCTACCGCAGCCGAGGTTCGTAAACCTCGGTTCCGAAGTAAAAAATTATGTGGTATATATTCCTCTGGATTGTCATGCTGAGCGAAGTCGAAGCATGGGTAACCAGCCCGTCGCGCAGAGGCGACAGGCCGGTTGGGCGCTCGATCATCAACACGGATAGCCTTGTGCGCCGATTGCCAACTTCTCGTCACCGAGCTCTAGGCCGTCAGGTCCTGGCTCGGGGTTTCGCGGTGCGCCTTCGACTGTGAGCTGGGGCCAGACTTGCTCCCCGTTGATCTTAATGATCGTTCCGTCAGGGAGGCCGATGTGTTTTGTCTCTCCATCCGGGAGAACGAAATCGACGGTGGGGGACATATTCTTTTCCGCCTTTCGAGCTTTCCGCTTCGTCTCGGCCAATCCGAACGGATCAGCAACTTGCGCAGCGGTTGGCATACAGTAATTGTGTTTTAGCTTTTGTCAATTTTTGTATTCAGCTGTCTCTGCGCTACTGTATTCCTATGCAGATAAAACGATATTGGCTTCCGCTCTTCTTAGCCTGTTTTGCTTTTATCGTTCCTCACGCGGCTGCGATTTGTCCGGTTATTAATTACCAGACGGATTTTCTGAATGCGGATAGTGTCTTTGTCGGAAAAATCATCAGTCGCGACGAGAAAACCGATCTTACGTCACTTCGGGTTTCGTACAGTTGGAAAGGCCCGCAGTGGGGGAAGCAGACAGTGCGCATTCCAGCACTTGTCACCGATCAGTTTAAAGCCGATGACAATGGCTTGTACTACGCGCAGCCAGATACCGACGGCGTGTTATTTGTAGATCCTTGTAGTCGTACAGCTCCGCTGGATGAAGCGTCGGAATTTACACTGTATCTGTTTGCTCATATCGGCATGTGGCTGGTGTTTATTTTCCTGCTGCGCTTTGCGTTTATCTTCACGTTTCGTTATTTGTCGCAGGCAGTTGCACCACTTCTGTACTGCCTGACAGCCGCCACGCTTTTATCTTTGATTGTGCCTGATTACATTCTGCATGCCGTTCAATTGCCATTCTTTGCACAGCTTGCGATTGCTCCAATGCTATTTTTGATTCTGAGTATTGCTGGTTTGATGATCGGCATGTCGCGCAAAGAGAAGCTGGTATCCGTCGATACGTTTACACCGTTTGGTGTCGCGCTTGCGATCTTTGCTGTGTGTGAAATCGTTATTGCCGTCTTCTTCCAGCCGTTTACCGCACTGATTGCCGGTGGCACGGCTATTTTGATTGCCGATAGCTGGCGAAGCGGCATCCCGTTTGAGCCGGCCGAAAATGCCATCAAACATCGATTCCGCTCTATGATTCTCATTCTCGTTAGTTTTAGCTTGATGATGGTCGCAGTCGGGATTTTCTTTCAACGGTGGATGAGTTTGTAAAACTGCAGCCTTTCCTCAGATGAAGAAAGGCTGCCAGACGACATGATCTTAATTTGGTTTGAGATACTCTCCATGCTCCAATCCGTGTACGATTACAACTACTTTTGAATACGGATCGAGGTTGATGTTGACTGGGTCATGAAGCCACGTGCGAATGTGGATGGACCATTTTCCGTCCGGCAGCCCTGCTCCGAAGACTGCCTGATTGCTTGATTGGGTGATGGCAAGGTTCTTCGTGTCGTTGATAATTTGTTCATGCACCAAAATCCCATAGTCGGATCCCTCTTGGAAACAGAGGATCATAACTGTGTTCGATTGTGTCATCGGTCTAGTACCTCTTTGAAAGATCGTGTTCTCCAGCTCGAAATGAGCCAAAGATACTATTATTATAAGTATTTATAAATTTTTGGCAAGGATCTGCTTATCCAATTTCCTTTGCAAGCATCTCATTTACCATTTTCGGGTTCGCCTTGCCTTTGCTTTCTTTCATAATCCAGCCGACAACGGGCCCAAGGGCTGCGGCTTTACCGCCTTTAAATCCTTCTATTGCCTGCGGATTAGCAGCAATCGCTTTCTTCACGAGTTCCAAAATGGCGCCGGTATCGGAGACTTGCTTTAAGCCTTTTTCATCAATAATCGCGTTTGCGGATTTGCCGGATTCGATCATGGCTTCCAATACTTCTTTGCCGGCATTGGTGCTGATGGTGCCAGAACTGATGGCTTGTGCGAGTTCCACCATCGATTCTACTGAAGGCGCCTGATCAATCGTCTTGTCTTGCTGTTTAAGAAAGCCGGTAAGCTGTGTGAGAACGAGCGATGATGCGCGCTTGCTGTCTTTGGTTTTGGCGTTGATGGCATCAAACAGCAATCGTAGTTTCGGCTGATCGATAAGCACCATAGCTTCGGCCTCACTAATACCCATAGTCATATACTCCTGCTTCATTTCGGAGGGCAATTTCTGCATGGCACCCGCAATTTCTTCTATCCATTTTGGATCGAGTGCCAGAGGTGGAATATCGGGCTCCGGGAAATAACGATAATCGGCAGCGGATTCTTTATCGCGCAGCAAGACGGTCTTTTCTTCATCATCCAGCCAGCCAACGGTTGTTTCGCCAGTTGGCGGCGTGCCCGCTTCCCACTGTTTGATGAGCTGGTTTTGCTGATAGGTGAGTGCGCGTTCGAGTGACTTAAACGAGTTCAAGTTTTTGATTTCGATACGTGGATAGAGTTTGGTATCGCCCTTTGGTCGCATGGAAATACTGGCATCGAAGCGCATCATGCCTTTGAACATGTCTGCCTCGGTAGAATCGGCTGCAATGATGATACGGCGCAATTCCTGGGCAAATTCCACGGCATCCTGAGCGCTTCGTAACTCTGGCTCGGTCACAATTTCCATCAGCGGTGTACCTGCGCGGTTATAATCACACAGAGATCCGTTGCTTCTGTGCATCAGTTTTCCGGCATCATTTTCCAAGTGCAGGCGCGTAATGCCGCATTTCTTGCCATCGCCAAATTGCACAACGCCTTTAGAGGCGAGGGGATCGGAGTACTGCGAAATTTGGTAACCGGACGGTAAATCCGGATAAAAATAATTCTTGCGGTCAAAATGACAGGTAGCGTTGATGGTGCATTTAAGTGCTTTGGACGCGCGTGTTGCTTTCTCGACAACGGCTTTATTGGGAACTGGCAGCGTGCCCGGATGACCCATGCAAACTGGGCACACGGTCGTATTGGGCTCTTTGCCCCATGCATCGTTATCGCAGCTGCAGAACATCTTGGTCTTGCTGTTTACCTGCGCGTGCACTTCCAGGCCGATAATTGTTTCGAGTTCCATGGAATAAAGTGTATCAACGTTGAAAATTATCCACAATCCATCTTCAGCAGCCTGCCCGCGGTGTTCATCAAATCCTCTTAACAACGCCGCACCCACGGAGGGGTGCTGCTGAGGTGTTTTTTTATTTGTTTTTAGAGCTTACAAAGTCGGCGTTGTCAGCTTCGGATGCGGATAGTCGACAATCAGCACTCCTTCCAAGTGATCCACTTCATGCTGGACTACTCGCGCATCAAAATCTTTCAGTTTTAGTTCTTGCTCATGGCCTTTTACATCTAAAAACTTCACGAGAATCTCCACTGATCTCGGCACATGGAGCCAGATGTCCGGCAAGCTTAAGCAGCCTTCTTCGGCAACGGCGAGCGTTTCACTTTTGGAAACAATTTCTGGATTGATGAGCGCAACGAGTTTGCGATTGAGCATGCAAATACACACGCGTTCGCTGCGATTCACCTGTGGCGCGGCAATGCCGGCGCCTTTGGCAGCGACTGTTGTTTCCTTCATGTCTTTGATGAGACTGAGAATCTCTTTCGTCACTTTTGGCACCTTCTTCGTTTTTGCACGAAGAATCGGTTGGTCTTGGCCGATAACGATAGGGAGGATGGCTATGGGGATAGTGTAAATGGATTTTTGTGAAAGATCTACAGGGGACGAGGAGGTATTGTAGGTAAGGTAAGTACGGTAAGTAAGGTACGTAAAATACCTACTATACATACAATACCTATCTTACCTTCTCACCAGCCCAATACTTGCCTTTTTCCTCAGCTCATCAATCGAATTGATGCCGGCGGTTTCTGTCATTTTCATCAGCGCTTGTGCGGTGAGCACAACGTCTGGCAGTGCGCGGTGGCGGGCTTGAGGAATTGTCAGATTAAGTCTGCGACTTACGTTATCTAGGCTATGCGAAAATTCGCGCGGGTAGAGCGTGCGGCTTAATTGCAACGTACAGAGACATTCGGGTAAATCGATGTATCCCCAGCAGAATTCTTTCTCGCATTCTAGAAAGCCCATATCGAAACTGGCGTTGTGCGCCAGGAGAATAGAGCCTTTGGCGAAGTCTAAAAATTGCGGAAGAATCTGGTCGATCGTTGGTGCGGTTTTCACGTCCTCGTCTTTAATTTTATTCACACGCTGTGCTTCCCACGGAATATCGCGTTCGGGATTGACGAGTGAAATGAAGCTCTTGGATTCATCAATAATGCCATCATCGATACGCAGGCCGGCAATCTCGATAATGCGATGCCCTTTTTTAGGGTCAAGTCCGGTCGTCTCGACGTCAAAAACAGTGATGGAGGGAAAGGATGCCATGGGGAAGCGAGGGTAAGACGAATAGCAAAAGCAATCAAGTACATGACGGTAGATATGAGCGATTTGCGTCTTGCAGTTTTTGGTTACTGGTTTTTAGTTTATCGTTTTGCTTTTGATAATTAGTATTCGAGACTTGTCTCGTATTTGGTTCTTTGATCTTCGCATTTTCCCTTATACTCCTGCTATGAGCCGTCTTACTGTCGATATTGTGTTGCCCATTCTCGAAAAACTGTATCCGAACGCCGGTTGCACACTGGATCATACCAATGCGTTTGAGCTTTTGATCGCCACCATTTTATCGGCTCAGTGCACGGATAAACGCGTGAATATTGTCACCAAGGCGCTGTTTGCAAAATACCAAACGCCGCAGGATTACATTGCTGTCTCGCAGGAAGAACTGGAACAAGATATTTTCCAGTGCGGAACGTATCGCATGAAAGCCAAGGCGATTCAAGCCACCTGCCAGACGCTCATTGATCATTTTGATTCTCAGGTACCGCGCACCATGAAAGACATGCTGACACTGCGGGGCGTTGGTCGCAAAACTGCGTCGGTAGTTTTGGGCGATGCGTACGGCATTCACGAGGGGATTGCGGTTGATACACATGTCACACGTGTTGCCAAACGCTTAGGACTCACTCGCTTTACCGAACAATCCAAAATCGAAAAAGACTTGATGCGCCAAACACCTCGCAAGGACTGGAGTAAGATATCGCACTTGCTTATCGCGCACGGTCGAGCTCTCTGTACAGCCAGAAAATCACCGTGTACCGATTGCTTAGATGCGTATTTGCCTGCCGCAAAAAGATCCTCCCACAGCGCGAAAAACAAACGCGCATAGGTTTGTCTTGTGCACAGAATAATGATTGAGAGTAGTATGGTGTTACATGCGCAATCTTCATCTTTTCTTTCTTTCAGTTTTGCTTGTCGGCTGTTCGACTGTGTCCGTTTCTTCGCCCCAAAGCAGCTCGTCTTCTGCCAGTTCTTTTGCTTCGTCACTTGCAATCATTGACATCACTGCCGTCACTCCCAATACCGATCAGAATACATATCTTACGTATCGTGACGGAGTAGAAGGCGCTGGTCGACCAGTGTTGTTGTTCTTTTATTCACCCGAAACGAGCGATTTATTCTCGCAAAAGACGAACGCAATTCTCACAGAGCTGTACCGCACCAATGCTTACATTCTGCCGACGTATCGGGCCGATTTTGCAACTGCGGCTGCAGCGCAACACAAATACCATGTGCTGCTCCCCGATACGATTGTGCTTGTGGACGGCGAAGGTAACGCTGTCGCCAGTCGTTTGCATCCAACCGAAGCTGATATCAAAGATCTTCTTACTCGCTTCAAAGCTTCTTAATTCTTCATTCTAAGCGTATGACCCTATTTTTTACACTCTTCTTTGCGGGCATGCTCACTATTTTGCTGCCCTGCATCTTACCGCTCGTGCCGATTGTATTGGGTGTTACCGTATCGTCGCGCAATAAATGGCAACCGCTCATTACGGTGCTCGGCGTACTTGTGAGTTTTGTTGGCTTTAACTTCCTTCTCATTGTTGTTTTGAAGCAGTTTGTAGCACTCGCCGATTACACCCGTATCGGAGCGTATTACGTGCTCCTGCTCATGGGTATTGGATTCGTCTTTCATAAGCGCGAAATCACATTTCCTGCTGCAATTGCGGGTGCCTTGTTCTTCTATGACAAAGGTTGGCCTGCGGTCGTTGTTGCGGCAATCATTGGTGTTATTGCGATGGAAATAGGAGGTCGAGTGGGAACAGGCATTCAGCAACTGGGAACTGATGTACAAAACAAGACTCGCGCCACTCTTGGCTCTAGTTACATCACGTATTTCATCATTGGTCTCACACTCGGTTTAGTGTGGGTGCCATGTGCGGGTCCCGCACTGGCATTTGCTTTAACGCTTGTACGCGAAAAACCGGGCGCAGAAGCGTTCGCTTTGCTTTTGGCATATGGAGCTGGTGCGTGTGTACCTCTCCTCATCATTGGCTACGGCGGACGATACATGCTGTCTTCTGCTCGCTTACTCAACAAATATACCGAGAGGATCAAATTGATCTTCGGCGTCATCATGATCTTGTCGGCGATCGCGTTCCGCCTCGATCTTTTTACGAGCATTCAGGTGTACCTAGCTGAAAATACTAGTATTGGGACTATCGGTACCGACATCGAGCAGAAATTATTTAAACAAGAAATGCCAGATGCCCCGCTTCCACCGACTGTTACCACGACTATGTCTGCCAGTTCCAAAAACTCTATGAAACTTCCTACCCTCCCAAAACTCATTCGCGCTCCGGAATTCACCGAATTAGGCCCGTGGCACAACAGCGAGCCATTCACACTGGCAAGCCAGAAAGGCAAAGTCGTGCTCGTCGATTTCTGGACGTACAGCTGCATTAACTGTATTCGCACACTGCCGTACATTCAGGGCTACTGGGATAAGTTTAAGGACACCGGCAAATTCACGCTTATCGGTGTTCATTCGCCGGAATTTATCTTTGAGAAAGATGAGAAAAATGTTGCGGGTGCGATCAAAAAACGCGGGCTTACCTACCCAACCGCGCAGGATAATAATTTTGGAACGTGGAAAGCATTTGCCAACCGTTACTGGCCGGCAAAATACTTAATCGATGCCGATGGCTACATTCGCTACACGCACTTTGGGGAAGGAGCCTACGATGAAACAGATCTTGCGATTCAAAGCCTGTTGCAAGAAGCAGGGGTGAAAGTGGATGGCAAGGCAGAGGAGGTCGTTCAAGCTGGTCGTAAAGGTGATGTGAGTCCCGAAACATACATCGGTTCGCGCAGTTGGCCGGTGTTTGGTAACAAGTTTGGCGACCCGGATGCATCCAAGGCGTATACGTATACAGCTCCTACTAAAACAGAGCTCAACAAATTTTATTTGGTCGGCAACTGGATGCTCGTCGATCAAGAGCAACAGACATTGCAATCACCCGAAGGCGAAATCCGCATGCGGTTTACGGGTAGCGAGATGAACTTGGTGTTGGGCCTCGACGAGGGTGTTGAAAGTGTAAATGCCGATATTCTGATAGATGGGAAGCTAAGTAAGAGTATTACGATTGATATGCATGATTTATATAACCTGTATAAGGGTGACTACGGTGAGCATGAGATGATTCTCAAATTGCACGGCAAAGGTGCACAGGCATATGCGTTTACGTTTGGGGGGAATTGATGACAGTAAAGATATAATTAAGGACCGTTATCTCTAAAAACAGGGAGCCCACCAGCCCCCTGTTTCATGCAATGAGTGTGTGTGTTGCAAGATAATCAAGTGGTAACCGGCGGTTTAAACCGCCGGTTACCCGCTTCGCTTACACGTCGTAGTACTTAAAGAACTCGTTTGGCGTTGGGCGTTTCATTTCGTCGCTTACTTCTGCGCGTTTGACGGCAATGAAGTCATCGATATAGTCCTGCGTAAAGACGCCGTGCTCCACCAAGAATCCATGGTCTTTTTCCAGAGCATCGAGCGCGTCGGCCAGCGTGCCGGGTGCGTGCGGGATTTTGGCCAGTTTCTTTGGATCCATTTCGTACAAGTTGGCATCGGTCGGCTCACCTGGATCAATTTTCTTCTTGATGCCATCAAGACCGGCAAGCAGCATGGCGGAAAAGGCAACATACGGATTGGCAGCTGGGTCTGGCGAGCGGAACTCCACGCGCTTGGATTTGGGATTGTTCGAATACATCGGGATGCGGAAAGCAGCCGAGCGGTTGCGGGCAGAGTAGATAAAGTTTACCGGTGCCTCGAAGCCTGGAACTAAGCGCTTGTAGCTATTGGTGGTCGGGTTACAGAGTGCGCAGAGTGCCTGTGCGTGCTTGAGGATTCCGCCCATGTAGTAGAGCGCCATTTGGCTTAAGCCCGCATATTCTTTGCCTGCAAACAGCGGCTTGCCAGCCTTCCACAAGCTTTGGTGTGTGTGCATGCCAGATCCGTTATCACCGAAAATCGGCTTGGGCATAAAGGTTGCTGTCTTGCCAAACTGATGAGCGACGTTTCTCACAATATACTTATAGCGCATCAGCTTATCGGCCATAACAAACATCTCATCGAATTTCATATCGATTTCGGCTTGGCCGCCGGTTGCCACTTCGTGGTGAAACGTTTCGATGGTGATGCCTGCGCGCTCCATTTCCATGACCATCGCCGCGCGAATATCCTGCTGCTTGTCGTGCGGGCAGGCGGGGAAATAACCTTCTTTGTGACGAATCTTGTAGCCGAGATTACCTTTCTCCTCGCAGCCACAGTCGCCGGTATTCCACGTTGCTTCGTCGCTATCCACTTCGTAGTGCGATGAACCCGGCGCTTGATCAAAACTCACGTGATCGAAAATAAAGAACTCAGCTTCGGGTCCAAAGTAGGCGATGTCGGCAAGTCCGGTTTTCTTCAGATAATCGACTGCCTTGCGAGCGATGGTGCGCGGGCCGCGGGCATACATTTTGCGCGAAAGGGGATCTAAAACATCGCACATCATAGAGAGAGTCGGTTCCTGCATAAACGGATCGATAATCGCCGTGTTTGGGTCGGGCATAAGGAGCATGTCGGACTCATTGATCTGCTGAAAGCCACGAATAGACGATCCGTCGAAGCCGGCGCCATCCTCTAAAATATCTTGCAGCTGGTGAATCGGCTTACTGGTGTGATGCAAGGTGCCCGGTACATCGACAAACTGCAGATCGATCATGGTACATTCATGTTTTTTTGCCATCTCGAGGATGTCTTTGGCGGTTTTGACTGCCATGGTGGGTAAAGAGAGAAAAGAAAATAAAGACAGGTTTTTTACGAAGGCAGAAAGGTGAGAAAGGGCAGGAAAGGCAGAAAGGTTCTTTATTCAGACAGACTGTTTGTACCGTTGCATTCTTCGTCATTCAACCTCACTTTTGGACACAAAAATTAGACTGTTGATACTAATTACAACATCATTTTTTCTCTACAGAATTCGTAATTCGTACGTCGTAATTCGTCATTCGTTTCCAGTTGTTATCTTTTATAACACCTTGCTATACTGCAATCCTATGGCCAAAGATCTTTCGCACATTCTGCAGGCAATCGGTATGACGACCAAGCACGCACAGCTCTATATTGCCGGTTTGCAATTGGGCTCAGCTCCGGCTTCGGATTACTCCAAATCAACGGGTATGAATCGTATTACTAGCTATAACTTACTCGAAGAGCTCGTCAAAATGGGGCATTTTACGATGATGAAAAAAATGCGGGCCAAATGGTACGCACCGGTGTCGCCCGAATATATTGCGCTGGAAGCAAAAAAGAGTGCCGAGGCTTTGGAAAAAGCACTGCCCGAAATGCGTTCACTTTCCGGTGCCAAATTTCGTAAGCCGCATGTGCGGTTTTTTGATGGCTGGGAAGGAATGAGACATGTCTACGACGATACTCTCACTGCCAAAACAGAGCTGCTTAACTTTGCTAATTCCGCTGTAGTGCGCCAGTACTGGCCGCAGTATGATGAAGAATATGTGGCCGAGCGTGTCAAGCGCGGCATTCATTTGCGTGGTATTGCGCCAGACGATAGAGCGGGTCGCCAGGTGCATGGCCAGGACAAGCAGCGCCTGCGCGAAATACGGCTGGTTCCTGCCAACGATTTCGATTTCACCAACGAGATCAATGTGTACGACAACAAAGTAGCGATCTGTTCCTATGCGCCCAAAGGCGACATGTTCGGTGTCATTATCGAAAGCAAAGAAGTAGCGCAAACACAGAGCCAGATCTTCGAAATGGCGTGGCGATACGCGGGGAAAGCGAAGTAATCAATTGATATTGGTTGAGCATCGTGGTTATACATTTGACCAAAGCTAATATATAATTAGAATATACTTCTCTTTGGCTTCGGCTAAAGAGAAATGATCCTTCAGATTTCTCGATTCCTACGACTTTTAGTCTCTTCCCTTGCGGATGTTACGCCTTATTGAGGCGCGTCCGTGAGGAAAAGGGACTTAAGTCAAAAGGAAGAAGAAAAAATGTTCAAATCCTTGTTCGCGCTCCTGCGGCGTCTCTTCGGCAAAAAGACCTCTGAGAAGCTCCAAGTCATTGGAGCGACTCAAGACTCGCTCCTGCGTGAAAGGAGGAGGGAAGAGCATCCATCATCCCTTCTTGCGTCGTCCGATCAGATTGCAGCCTACAAGGTGGGCGAAGAGCCCCCTTACCAGGACATGAAGAACTGATTGAAGGATCACCGGCCCGTCGCTACTGCGAGGGGCCGGCCTTATAATGCAAAATTTCTTTTTTTCGGTTCTATAAAAATCCCCCCGAGCGACAGCGCTCGGGGGGTGTGGTCATCCATGACCACTTACTGTGCCTGTATCTCCACGTCTTTGCCGTCAACTTTCAAGAAAGTACGACAGCCATCCAGTGTCACAGACACATTGGTCGACTCCTTGGTGCTCAGGATTTGTTGTCTTGTCGTTCCTCTGACAAGATAGACTGTTTGACAATGTTTGACTGTGACATTGCCATCCGCAAGGATGGCTTGAACACAGTAAACAACAAGTGTCCCAATCTCAATTTTCCTGAACGTCAGATCCTTTTCTTTCTGACAAAACGTCATTGTTCTCTCCTGGAATCGGCCTGAGATATGCGCCGTTGCATATCCCCTTCAAATCAATTTCTTGAGCTGAAGGGGATAGCAGCTAAATGGTGTAAAGAGCAGTCAAAAGGGTTATCTGATAATAAAACAAATTAAGTGTATTGTCAATGTTTCTCTTATCTTTTCTAGGCTCAATTTTTGAGATATCTGTACAATCGTGAATGATTCGTAGCGAATACGAAGCAGAGAGTGACTTCAGAGAAGGGTAAACTACTACCTTTCTGCCCTTTCTGCCCTTTCTCACTTTCCTGCCTTCCTATGCGTCAATACCTCGATTTACTACAGACCGTTCTCGATACTGGGACTCAAAAATCGGATCGTACTGGCACAGGCACCAAGAGCGTTTTTGGCTACCAGATGCGCTTCGATCTCTCGAAAGGCTTTCCGCTGCTTACAACCAAGAAACTGCACACGAAGTCCATTTTGTACGAATTACTGTGGTTTTTAAGCGGTAGTACCGACGTACGCTGGCTCCAGGAGCGAGGAGTGACTATTTGGGATGAATGGGCGACCAAGGAGCAATGTGCGCGTTTTGGGCGACTGGAAGGGGATTTAGGGCCTGTCTACGGGCACCAGTGGCGGAATTTCGGCGCCACGCGCAAGCCAGATGGCACGTACGAGAAGGATGGTGTGGATCAGGTCAGTAAGCTCATCGACATGATCAGAAAGACGCCCGATAGTCGTCGATTGATCGTGAGTGGCTGGAACCCCAAAGAAGCAGATCAGGTCGCTTTGCCGCCCTGTCATACGTTATTTCAGTTCTACGTAGCCGATGGCAAATTGAGCTGTCAGCTGTACCAGCGCAGTGCCGATATTTTTCTGGGTGTGCCGTTTAATATTGCGTCATACGCATTTCTTATACACATGATTGCACAGGTCTGCGGTCTGCAAGTAGGGGATTTTGTGCATACGCTGGGCGATGCACATTTGTATTTGAATCATCTCGAGCAGGCCAAGTTGCAGCTGTCGCGCGAGACGCGGCCGCTTCCCACGCTCAAGCTCAACTCCAGCCGCACCTCGATTTTTGATTTCCAGTTTGAGGATTTTGAAATCGTTGGCTATGACCCGCATCCGGGGATAAAGGCGCCGATAGCGGTGTAAGCGAATTACGAATTACGAATTACGAATTACGAATTACGAATTACGAATTACGAATTACGAATTAATTTTTACGTTTCAGAAATAATATTTGAATGCAATTGACGTATTATTCTAGCTTCTAGATTCTTCATTCTTTTCAAACCATCTTTCACATTCATTCGCTTTCTTCTACTCTATACGCATGATTCTTTCCCTCATGGTTGCGGCATCGGAAGATAATATCATCGGAAGAGATGGGCGTTTGCCGTGGAACATGCCGGCTGATTTGCAGTATTTCAAAGATAAAACAACCGGGCATGCAGTCATCATGGGGCGCAAGACGTACGAATCCATCGGCCATCCGCTGCCAGATCGCACGAACATCATTCTCACCAGACAGGATGAATCGAAGTTTATCGGACCTCGCACACTCGTATTTCATTCTTTCGATAAAGCGATTGATTATTGTCATGTAAATTATTCGCAGGAAGAAGTGTTCGTTCTCGGTGGCGAAGAGATATTCCGGCATGCGTTTCCCATCGCGCAGAAAATTTATCTTACCCGTATCCATGCGTCGGTCGATGGAGATGTTCATTTCCCATCTGTCAATACCGTGGAGTGGCGCGAAATAAGCCGTGACGACAATACGGCAGATTCAAAAAATCCGTTCGATTACACCTTTTTAGTATACGAAAGGCGGAAATTGCTTGCGTAGTGGCTCATCCTAACCTTGGATTTTTATAATCTGTCCTGGGTTTGTGTTTACAAAGGTTGGCGAATAGAGTGTTCCAAAATACAGAATGTGATTCACAATATCGATGACGCCTGTTTGCAAAAAATCTGTGCCGACATTTAGTGAAACAACCCCTACGCGCACAAAGGTAGACAGCTTTACTTTCATGACTTTTGCAGAAGGAGTGCCCGTGCCAAAATAGGCAAATCCGCGAGCCAGATCGATTGCAGCAGAAACGATGTAATCTTCTCCTGTGTTTAAATCTAGCGAGCCGATTCGCGTAAATGTAGAGAGTCGTATTTTCACAATATGACCGGGTGCAGAGTAGGTCGTGACGTACAATGCGTCGTTGAAGGGATCCGCAAGAGCGGTCGCAGCCGAATTTTCGCCTACATCGAGTGCCAGACTGGAGACGAGCGTAAAATCAGACAATCGTATCTTGTGTACATATGCTGGCGATGTCCATGCGCCAAAGTAGGCATAGCCGTTGGTTGTATCGATTGCGCTCGCGTTGAGTAAGCCTTGAGAAGGTGGGGTGGAGACTGTTCCTATGAGCGTCATATCTGATGTGCGAATTTTCGCAATCGGGCCATTCGATCCATTCCCGCCAAAATACACATACCCATTTGGTTGATCGATGATTGCGGTATGAGTTTGGAACATTCCGGTTGCAACCGCGCCGACACGTGTGAAGGTGTTGAGATCAATTTTGACTACCAGTGCTGGATTGGTGTCTGTCCCAAAGTACGCAAAATGATTGACGGTATCGATAGTGGCCGCACGACATTTTCTTTCCCCGGAATTCAGTGTCAGGGTATCTACGTGCGTGAAATCTGATAATCGGATTTTGAGAATATTGCATGGACCATCGCCTTCGGCAAAATAGGCAAAACCAGCTCCCGGGTCGATAACAGATGATCGTAGCTTGTTGAGTCCGGAATTGAGGGTTAGGACGCCTTGCGCCGAGAATGCATCGAACTGCGTCGGTCCGCCGGCTTCGTTCAAATGTGCAGGTGTAACATCCGGAGCTTCGGTCTTTGCGTCCTTTTTTACCAGGTATCCCGTATAGTTGGGATTGAGCTCGGCTCCATCGCGGGGCAGAGCTGTCATGTAAAAAGGTACCAGTGCATCCATGCTGACACAGGTGATATCACCCAAGATTCCCAGCGCACAGATAGGATTGGCAATAGATGTGGGAATATTGCTGCTGTTTGGCAGCTGGCCGCCATGTTCGATGCTGAACTGAATAATGGCCTTCTGTATCTGATTTGCATGTGACATACGCCGTGCATCTTCGGCGGCAATTAAATACTTGGATGGATTAATCGCTAAAATAACAATGGCAGCAAGCGTTCCGACAATGCCGATTGTGATAAGCAATTCAATGAGCGTAAATCCTTGCTCCTCCCGCGTGTTTTTTGGCGGCTCAAATACAGGCAAGACGTCATCAATTTTTTGTATCTTCTGATCCATACTTCGTATAGTAGCAGATGTGGTTATAGCTGGGTCAATTTATTCAGGTTGCTGTTGTGTAAGGCAGTGAAATGCTCCAAATCCCCATACCAGATCTCGCGTATCAATAGGTGCAATGCGCTTATCGGGAAAACATTTTTGCATCACTTCTCTGGCAATTATGTCATGCGGATCATCGAAAGACGGCAAGAGAATAACATCGTTTCCGATATAGAAGTTTGCGTACGTTGCGGGCAAGCGTGTGTCTTCCCAGATGACGGGGGAAGGCATGGGTAGTTCATGCACAATCAACGAGTTCCCATCCTGATCCGTCATTTCATTGAGCAGTCGCAGGTTTTCCTGCAGTGCTTTGTAGTTCTCGTCTTTCGGATTGCTTTCCGTCGCAGTCACGACGGTTGAGGGCCCCACGAACATCGTTAAGTCATCCACGTGACCGTCGGTGTCGTCGCCTACAATGCCATCGCCAAGCCACAGGATTTTCTCCACTCCCAGGTAATCTTTTAAATTTTGTTCAATCTGCTCTTTCTCCAGTTCGGGATTACGATTTTCATGCAGTAGACATGAAGTGGTAGTAAGAAGCGTTCCCTTGCCGTTTACGCTAATAGAACCGCCTTCCAAGATCATCGGCACATTCACAATCGGCAGGTTTGTTTCGGTACTGATGAAGACGGGAATATCGTCGTCCAAGTCGTGTTTCCACTTATTACCCCAGCCGTTAAAACGCCAGTTCGTGAGAATGACATCACCGGTGTTTCTGTTCTTCACAAAAATCGGTCCGTGGTCTCGCGCCCAGGACCAGTTACTCGGAATACGATGAAAGTGAATGCGACTGCCGGTGGCACCCGCTTTTTTCAAATGCTTCTCGGCGGATTTCTGCGTCGCATCATCATGAATATTGATGTGCACATCTTCGCCTGTCTCCAGTTCTTTGGCCATCTGCGCCCAGATATGCTCGACTTTGTTAAACTTGCCAGGCCAGTGCGCCTCATCGTGCGGCCACGTGAGCCAGGTAGCGGCATGCCGCTCCCATTCTGCGGGCATGGTGTAGCCTTCTTTGCCGGGTTTTAGGTTAAGTTTTTTCATAGAGTCAGAGTGGCAAATACGAAGAACCAAATTCTAAATACGAAACAAATCTTAAATGAGAATAGCGAAATCTGAAAATTTCGTTCTTGGAAAATCGAATTTGTCTCGAATTTGGTTCTTCGATCTTCGTATTTTGATCATTTATTGATTAGTAATCGCTCCATATGTATCCGGTCGTCGGCAATCCAAGAAACGCCAGGCTTTCTGCAGTGCTTTTACGCGTGATAGATCACATTCAGCAATCAGGATTTCATCCTTATTCTTTCCGTGCGCCAAAATCTTGCTGGATGGATCGGCAATGAATGAGCCGCCCCAGAAGGTAATAGCTTTCTCCTTGGCGGTACGATTGATGGCACAGACGTATACGTTATTCGTGGCGGCATGTCCGAGCATTGCGTTTGTCCACATCTGCTGCCAGTTGCCTGTAATATTGTCTTCGACGTCTTCATCAATCACGCCGATTGCTGTCGGGTAGAAAATGATTTCAGCACCCTTGAGCGCCACAATGCGCGCAGCTTCTGGAAACCACTGGTCGTAACAGATGAGGACTGCGATCTTGCCAAATGGCGTATCGAACACATCGTAGCCGCCATTGCCCGGCGTAAAGTAATGCTGCTCGTGATACAGAATATCTTCGGGAATATGCATTTTGCGGTATGTGCCGATCGTTTTTCCATCGGGGCCAAAAATGATGGACGTATTGTAGAAATTGCCATCGGTTGCTTTCTCGAAAATCGAGCCGCCGACCAACACGATCTTGTTCTTCTTGGCAGCATCGGACAGTGCCTGCGCGGTCAGGCCGTTGATTTCATCTGCATCGTCAAACGCAGTCTTGTCATTTTTGATCTGGCAGAAATAGTGACTCTGAAACAGCTCTGGTAGAGCAACAATTTGCGCACCTTTGGCAGCTGCTTCATCGATTTTTTTAAGGGCGTGCGCCAGATTTTCCTCGCGCGATTTGTTGCAGGCCATTTGGATGAGACCGATGGTGACGTTTTGATTCTTCATAAGATGGAGAGGTTATGTGTAGTTCATAGTAATTGAAAATTAAAAATTGACCAGCTTTCGCTTTGCGGATCTACGGCCCGCAAGAACTTGAGAATGTAGAATTAGAATTGGTTTTAATTGCATACGGATCAAACGTACGTTACAATGTACGTATGTCTAAAACTATGACAGCAACGGAAGCCAGAAAAAACTTCTATACTGTTTTAAAATCAGCAGCCAAACCTGGCATGGCTATTACGATTACTCTTCAGGGGCAATCACCAGTTGTGATGATGTCCGCAGATGAATTTGAGGGATGGATGGAAACTCTGGAAATTATGTCTGATGTATCTTTGGATAAAGATGTACGAGCAGGTATTAAAGAAATGAAATCGGGTAAGCGTCCGAAAGATACGATTGATCTTGATACACTTAAAAAGCAGCTAAAACTCTAAAATGTATCAATTGGAAATCAAAAATAAGGCGAAGAAAGAATTGCGTACGCTTCCGCAAAAAGATCAGGCTCGTATTATGGCTGCATTCGACATCTTACTCAAAGATCCTTTTGCCGGAAAGAAGCTAGAAGGAGAGTATGACGGTGCTCGATCATTACGCGTGTGGCCCTATCGTATTATTTATGTTATCTATCAAGATATTGTGACGGTTGTCGTTTTGAGGGTCGCGCATAGACAGAGTGTGTACAAAAAATAAATTGCTATCGACGAATACTGGATTCCCAGAAGAATTTGTGTAGCATGAGCGCCACTATCCTTTTTCTTTTCGCGTATGCAAAACAGCAAGATGAAGAAATTATCAGCGGATCTCCAGAAGCACATCGTTCACGAAAAGCCGACGAAGGCCAAAACCGAAACCATTTCGTCAGTAGTCAAAAAAAGCAAAACACCGGTGACGACATTTGCGCAAAATACGCTCAAGCACTGTAATGGCGGATCAACCCTTCAGGCTGCATTGTGGCTCAAAGATCATGTCGATAACGGCGGCAAGCTGGTTGTGACCGTCGCAGGGGCACTCAGTTCATTCCAGATCGGCGTCACTCTCGCGCAGCTCATCCGCGAAGGAAAAGTGCATCTTGTGTCTGCAACGGCTGCCAATCACGAAGAGTCGTACTATCGCTACGTTGCGCACTCGCACTACGCCAACATTCCCCGCTATACCGAGCTCACACCCGATCAGGAAGCTGAGCTTCGCGATGCAGGACTACGCCGCATCACCGATACTTTTTTGCCGGAAGACGAGAGCGTGCGCATTATGGAGCCGCATCTTCTCAAAATGTGGAAAGAAGCCGCTCGTACCGGTGAAAGCTATTTCCCACACGAATACTTCCGCCGCCTGTTTGCCGAAAAGCGTATCAAGCCAGACCCGAATGCCAATGAGAATGATTGTTGGACCTTGGCTGCGTACGAGAAAGATATTCCCATCGTTATCCCAGGATTTGAAGATTCCACCATGGGTAACATTTTTGCCAGCTACACCTACGGCGGCAAGTATCGCAAAAAGAAGGATCCGCTTCTTCCAACGAGCATCATGAAAGGGGGACTCGATTACTTTACCTATTTATACGATTGGTACATGGACGCCTCGAAAGACGCGCCTGTTGCCTTCCTGCAGCTGGGCGGTGGTATTGCTGCCGACTTCCCGATTTGTGTCGTACCCTCTCTCAAGCACGATTTGCAGCATCATAACGTGCGCGATTGGGCAGGCTTTGTCGAAATCGGTTCCTCACCTATGTCGTACGGTTCGTACTCCGGTGCCGGCGGTAAAGAGAAAATTACGTGGGATAAACTTTCGACCAAGAGTTACTTCCAGATTATCCAGAGCGATGTAACGGTTGCTTTCCCGTGGATTGCAGCGGTTCTGTTAGGGCTTTAAAAGGTCATATTTTTGGATGAATTATGTAAGTCGTGTATCGAATTACGAAGTGCGAATTACGAAGTACGAGAATTTTGTACATCGTAATTCGTCATTCGATATTCGTACTTCGTTTTTTTGTACTTCGTCTTTGTGGCAGTATTATAAAAAAACTCTTTACTTGCTTCGCTCACTCTCTATAATTCGCATCTGTATTCTTTTATCAACTGAAACGAAATGGGCAAACGCCCGATTAAGATAATCAAGCAAGGCACTGCTGACCAACCCGTCCGTCATCCGGTTTCTGCGCGTTACATGCGTGACAGGTGGGAGAATTTTTTGTCGCAGGACGATAGGGGAATGATGATGATCGAAGGTGTGCCCGTCGATTTTCTGGTAAAAAAATACGGAACGCCAACCTACGTGATGGTCGAAAGTGAGATTCGTCACAACTGCCGACGCTTTAAAAAAGTATTTGGGAAAGATATCGGTCTTCAGTTTGCCGTGAAATGTTCGAGTAACTTAGAAATCCTGCGCATTGTGCGCGAGGAAGGCTTTGAACTGGATTGTTCCAGTATCGGCGAGCTTATTTTGGGTCTACTGGCCGATTTCAAGCCGCGTCAGATGACACTCACAAACCTGTACAAAACAGAGCAGGATCTGCACTTTGCTGCCAAAGTCGATATTCAGTCCATTACAGCCGACTCCATCGAAGAGATCGAACACATTGCGGCAACAGCTATGAAGCTCAAAAAGCACATCCGTACCGTCATCCGCGTCAATCCGATGCTCACCGTTGGTACTTACACCACGCGCGGCAATAAATATGGTATTCCCATCGGTTACATCGATCGCGCAGTGGATTTGGCTAGTAAGAGTCCATATGTCGATTTCCGCGGTTTTCACTTTATGGGTGGCTACGTGTATCAGCCGCGTGTGTACAAGGCAGCGGCTCGTGCGTTCATCAAGTTGATCAAGCGTTGCGAGGATCGTGGCGTGCGCATTCGCACATTGTCGCTTGGCGGCGGTTTTCCGGCCGCTATCGGCGAAGACGTTGCCTTCCCGATTGAAGTGATGAAAGATTTCCCGGAATACTTTAATCGTTTGGTCGAACGTTCTGGCCTTCGCTATCCGCTTAAGCTCTTGTTTGAGCCGGGCAAGAGTATTGTGATGAATGCTGGTATCGGACTCATGAAAGTGATTGCCAAAAAACGGCTGGGCAAAAACAAGCGCATGATCAACGTCGATGGCTCTACGTATAACTTTATGCCCGATGCTCTCGTGCAGACAGATGTGAAATATGATTTGTTGCCCGCTTCCAAGTTTAAATCGCCGCGTATCCACGATGTATTTATCGGCGGCAATACGTGCGACTGTTGGGATATCATCGTCAAAGATATGGCAATGCCCAAACTCCGTGCCGGCGATCTTATCGCTGCTATGGATGTGGGTGCCTACAGCTACGTTATGGCCAGTAACTTCAATACCAACAAGCGCGCACAGATGATCATGATCGCTTCAGATGGCTCTACCCGCTTAATCCGCCGCCGCGACCGCTACAGCGAAATGTTCGGCCCAGAATTGGATGTTCTCAAAATGGCTGGACCCAACGAACTAGAAATCTACAACAACCTGTACCGCGTGAACATCGACAAAATCTGGCGCGAGGGTGGCATGAAAAAAGCTGATGAGAAGAAGCCAAGTGGCAACGGCAATGGTCAGCAGCAAAACGGAGACAGCCATGCAGTGCGCATGGTCAAAGAGACCGAGCAGGCATCGGATCTGAATGCGAGCTCATAAAAGAATGTAAAGTTTACAATGTAGAATGATGGGAATTTTTTATTGATCAAAGATTTACAGTCATTTCGCAGCGCCCCTTCGTGGGCGCGACGGCTGATTATATTTATCCGCAGCAGCGATTCGCAAATCGCTGTTATTATGGATAAATTTCTCGATTCACATAGATGCCATATGTGGCTTCTATAAGACGTTTATTGATGTTATGAGTACTTCACATCGTTCCTTTACACTATTCGATGCAATAGTGACGATAATAGTATCACTATGGCTATCAACACACTTACAGCACCGGCACGAAACAGAGACAGAATGGAAGAAATGGTTGTCCAGAAGGCTCGCACAGAGGCTCTAAAAAATGCGCAAACTGTGGGCAGTTTCCGGTCTGATTACAAGCGTATGATGAGCGATATGATGGAAGGAAAAATGCCCAAAAATACCGATGGTGGTAGCACGCATGTTGGTATGGTTTTAGATAAGGCGAAGTTAGGAAAAGTGATAGAAAATGAACAGCAGATGGTGGAGAAAGCGACGGACGGAAACGAAGAGATGGGCTTGGAAGATATGGAAGGCGGAGTGCTTGGCTACAACACCATCGGCGAGGGCAGGGAAGGAGCAAAGCTGAATCGGGCAATGTTTCATGCGGTAGAGAAACATGAAGATGCGCTGGCGATCAAACAAGTTGCTGAACACGAAGCCGCCCATGGCGATCAACGGGAATTGACTGGCGAATTGGTTATCGATGGAAAAGAAATTGATCCATTACTCGTGCTTGAAGGTCATGCCGAAATTCGCGGAAATGAAGGCATTGGTCAGGGTATGAATTACCATCGGGAAAATCAGCCGGAAAAGACCTACGCGGAAGGCCAGCGTCTGATGGCCGAAGTTGTCCGTCGTACAAGTCGGGAACAAGTCGAGCGTGTCTTGACGCAAACCGGCGATCTGTCGGAGCTGCAAGCGCTTATCGATCGTGAACAGAAAGCCGGCCTCGCTCCTGCACGCAATTAAGCCTTAATGGACCAGCGACAAAAACTCGGAGCGAGTACGCTGGTCTTTTTTGAAGAGGCCTTTCATGGAGCTCGTTACTGCTTTGCTGTGCTGTTTTTCAACACCTCGCATCATCATGCACAAATGATTCGCCTCGATGACGACGCCGATCCCCTTGGGCTTAAGAACGCTGTCCAGCGCGTCGCAGATCTGCTGGCCGAGGCGCTCTTGGACTTGGAGTCTTCGCGCAAACAAATCAACAATGCGGGCGATTTTGGATAGCCCGATTACATGCTCGTTTGGAATGTAGCCGACATGCACTTTGCCGAAGAAGGGGAGTAAGTGATGTTCGCACAGCGAATAGCACTCGATGTCTTTTACAATCACCATACCGTCGGTATCGGCTTCAAACAGCGCACCGTTGACGATTGTTTCCAGATTTTGCGCGTAGCCGGACGTTAAGAATTCCATGGCTTTCATGGCACGTGCTGGCGTTTTCTTGAGTCCTTCGCGACTTGTGTCTTCGCCGATACTCTCGAGCAGCTGCTTGTAGAGCTTTTCCATAGGAACGGGATTATAGCTGAATAGTCGTCTTCGTGCATTCCTGGTGCACGCTTTTCTCCCATAGCGACCGAATCGATTGATTAAAAACCGGATGCATATCTGCTGAATGAAGCTCTATCAACGGCTCCAGCACAAACCGTCTCTCATCCATTCTGAGGTGTGGGATGTAGACTGCTTGATCTTGAGGGTCATTCTTTTTCTTGGCTTCCATCCACAAAATCCGATCAGGTACGATTTGGTCACCAGCCAGCAACAGATCCAGATCGATCGTGCGCGGGCCGAAACGGTGAGGAGGGGATTTATGAAGCTGCTGTTCGATGAGTCGTAATTGATCGAGAATTGTGTGCGCTGATTCCTCAGTTTCAATGATCGCAACCGCATTCAGGAAAACTGACTGATCGGTTCGTTCTACTGGCGCCGATTCATACACGCTTGAAAGACGGATCGTTGGCCATTGCTTTCTGAGCAGATCAGCCGCTGCTTTCAGATTCGCCTGCGGGTCAATATTCGAGCCAAGGCCGATTGCAATCTGCGTCATGGCCGCGTAATGGAACAGCTCACAGATGCCACACCTGGAATGGGGAATTTTTCGATAGTCACTGTGACGGACTTTATCATTGCATGAGTCAGAACGCTCTTGGCAATATCGGCAGCCAGTCGCTCAATTGTCAGGCGCTCTGTTTGAGCGAGTGTAAGAATGTCGTGTGCAATATCGGCGTAATTCACACTATCGGCAATATCATCGGACACGCAAACGCGCCCCAGATCCATATGCATGGTAACCGAGGCGAGTACGCGTTGAGGATGTGCTCTCTCCTCGGCTGGAACACCGATACGGGTCCAAATTTCGATAGAGTGGAGGGAGAGAGAATCCATTGATTATGATTGATGATGCCCGCGCACTTCTTCAGTCTTTATGCCAAACAAGTGATGGCGCTCTGCAAAGGCCGACATGGCAATTTGGCGACAGAGCCAGCGACTGACAATAATCGATGTAAACAGTGAGAGGAAGAGACCGATTGCGAGCGTAATGGCAAAGCCGCGGATAATGCTCGTACCGATGACAAACAGAATCGCGCAGGTAATAAGAGTCGACATGTTTCCATCGCGTACGCTTGGCCAAGCGCGCTTGAAGCCGCTATCGACCGCTGTCTTGAGTGATTTTCCTTTGCGTAGTTCTTCTTTGATACGTTCAAAGGCAAGCACGTTCGCATCGACTGCCATACCCATACTCAGAATCATGCCGGCGATACCGGCAAGAGTAAGAACAACGTATTGATTCGAGATAAGAAGAATTGGCAGTTTCGTCGAAGCGATAAGAAGCAAGACGTAGAAGAGCAAAGCAATTGCTGCCATGACCCCGAGCAGACGATAGATGCTGATCATAAACAGACAGAGGAGTGCCAAGCCTACCATCGCGGCGATAATTGACTGGTGCAGGGCGCTGGTGCCAAGCGTTGCTTCTACGGTGGATTGTCCAGCGAGGTAAATTGGTGCGGGAATGGCTCCGGTATTCAAATCTTGCGCAAGCTTGCGCGCTTCCTCAAAATCGCGGCTGCCGGTAATGACGGCTGTTCCACCGACGATTTCTGTCTGTACATTCGGTGCAGACACCAGGTCGCCGCCCACGAAGATGGCAATGCGCTTACCGATGTTTGCCTTTGTCAGCTGCTGGAAGAGTTTGGCGCCTTCTTCATCAAATTGAATCTGGACCATTGGCACGTTCGTCACCTGATCGGTTGTAACCGCAGCCGAGCGGAAGCGCTGGCCGTTGAGTGCTGTGTCGCGCCAGCCGGTTGGTTCGAGCGAGAGCGAGAGAATGCGCACAACCATCTGGTCTTCGACGGACGTTACTTTCTTGTCATCAATCTGCTTCTTCCAGCCGTCGACTGTCGATTTGGCATTGAGACCTTTGGTTGCGAGGAGTTCGTACGTTGCTGTCGTCGGAGACATACGCTGTACATCATCGGCGCGGATGATGTGGAAACCGAACGATGTTTCGACGACGTCAGAAATCTGTCCTTTTTTTGTGAGAGCAAGCGCTGCAGTGGCAAATGCTGGAGCGGGCATTGTGCCCTTGCGTAGTACTCCCAAGCTACCACCTTGCGCTTTGGATGTTGCATCGGATTCGGTTTTTGCGAGAGTAGTGAAATCCTCACCGGCATTCAGACGTTTCTTAAGAGCTTCGGCGCGGGCTTTGGCTTCTTCTTTGCTGCGAGTAACAGTTGCAGCAGCTTGTGGTGCGCCCTTGAAAGCTACCAGAATATGACTCGTTGGCATTTCCGGTTCGCCATCTATGCGACCGCGTAGATTGAGCAGGCCAAATTCGCTGCTGCCAAGATCGACTGTTGCCAGCGAGCCGATGGTGCCGGCGGTGAGAACTTTCTGTACGTTTGCTGGCAGGGTACTGATATCGACAGCATTTTTTTGCGAGAGAACAGAGCCCGATAACTTCTTGGCCAAGAGAGGCATTGCTTCGGATGCGTCGGTAATTTCTCGTTCTGTTGGCTTCTTGTCTTCCAGAACTTGAGCGTAGTAAATACCTTTCAATTCCTTTACTTCTGGCTGGCCTTGCGCATTTTGCACAACGCTTTGCACCGAACCTTCGACGCGGAAAATCGGTTCACCTTTTTTCTTTGTCCAGAGTGGTTTTAAGATAGGTGGAAGCTGATTTTCGTAGACAGGAGTGGAATCTGTGTAGGTAACGGCAAGTTCCGAGCTCAAATCCTGACCGATTGTTTGCAGGCTGCCGGTAGTTGTTTTGAGCAATGCGTCGATACGCGCAGCTTTCTCGCGCACACCTTTTACGTAATCATCAGACGGACCGCTGAATTCTTCTTTGAACTCCAGCTGGATCGTTTTGCCGACAGTTGCAATACAGCGATTTACATCGATGACACCCGGACATTCGACCAGTAAGTGTTTTTCGCTGCCAAAATATGATGGTGTAATCGTCGCTTCGCTCACTCCCAGCGAATTCACGCGGCGTTCCAATACAGCACGAATGGCTTCGACCAGATTGCTGTGTTGCTCCTGGATACTCTGTAGCTCTACCTGCTTGCGTAAGACATCTTCGTCTTTTTTCTGGGCTTTGAGAGTGGCGATTTCGTCCTGCACTTTCTTTTCGCGTGCGTTGATTTCGTCTTCGGAAATACGGAAATCTAGTTGTGTGCCACCGGCAAGATCCAGTCCCAAATGCAGGCCTGGTTTTAAGAAACCTGGCAAACCTGCCTTATAGGTATCGGGGATCGCGATAATCAGACAGAGAACTGCGACGATAATCGTCACAACGGGCCAAATAGAAGAACGAGACTTTGAAGCCATGAGAGCGGACTAGAAGAGAATAATTAAGATTGCGGAGTGAAGACGACATGCAGACCGACGTTCACATCATCGGCAAACACCTGCGCCATTGCGGGCTTGGGGATACCGGTAATGATGACATGGGAATCCAGTTTGGTGCCTTGAGGAGTGAGAGCAGATACAAGTGCATTGCGTACGAAAATACCGATATTGAGCGAAGCCGGATTCGCGGCAGTTGGCGCTAACTTTGGCGTTGTTGGTGCGAGACGATTGTTGGTAGCCGCCAAATCGGTAAAGACCTTCTCAAACTTCTTGCGACCTTCGGTTGTAAACACCAGTTCCACACCGATCTTGCCGGTTGCCTTATCACCGATCACCTGTATCCATTCGAAATCTTTATTGGTGATGTCACTCATTTTCCAGTTGCCGTCATTTGGATCATTCTGCTTGAAATCTGTAAGTGGTTTGATTTGCGTGCGAATATCGATGGAAAAAGGCGCCACAAGCAATTCGTCGATAGATTTGGCAACCTTTTTATCGGGTACCGTGAGCGAAAGAGTGGCACCGCTTCCGTCGGGCACGGCTTTTGCCGTTCCTTTGGCATTGATAGCTGCCAGACGGCGGGTGGCTACACGCTCCGCTGCATTGATGAGCTCCATGCGATGCTGCTGTCCGGTTTCTGACAGGTCGATGGAGTACTTGATTGTTTTTGGTCCGCTTTTACACGATACCAAAAGCACGCAAGAAAGAGAGACCAGTGCGAAAGCTCGATTTTTCGTCATACTGTGGCAGTGTATATATAGTTGAAAGCTGATGCAATAAGGGTTGGGCTGGGACGTAAAAATTGCTTCGCATTAAGAACGTAGAACACAGAACGATAGAACATAGGAAAATACTATTCAACGTTCTACGTTCTCAGTTCTACATTCTTTTTTCTTGCAAAACCGTTTCTCTCCGCAGCATTTTTCTCGACAGATCCACGCCTTCCAGGTGACAATCTTCATCAATAATACAATCTTCCAGTACGCAGTTATCAATCGTCGTATCCCCAAAGACAATACAATCGGTGAGTGTGCTACCTCGGATTGTTGTCTTAGGGCCGATGGCTATACTTCCTTTGAGCTGGCTATCGGTATCAATTTTCGTATCTGGATGAATCACGTGTTTGGTGCCGACAACTGCTTTATGTGTTGCCAAGTAGGAGTCGAATGAACCGATGTCGCTCCACAGCTCAGAGAAGAGAAAGCAGTCGACCGTCAGATTATTGCGTAAATACTCCTCAAAAATGCCTCCTATATTGTCGGGATGTTCTTTGGCGAAAGCGAGAAGGAGAGGGAATGTGCTTTTTGGCAGAATGTAACAGCCGGTTGAAACCCAGGTAGATTGCGGATTTTTCGGTTTTTCCTCAAATGCTTTAATCGTCCGATTCGCATCAGCTGATGCATCGTTCACAATAACAGTACCAAACGACTTGGCGAGTTCGAGATCTTTGATGTCGTAGGCCGCAAGCAGGGGATTGCCGCGATACTGAGCGCAGAACTTCTGGAGATCAAAACTAATAAAGTTATCGCCGGCAATCAGCAGAATGTCATCATCAATAGTATTTTGATTGATCCAAGCGGCAATAGCGCCCAGTGCGCCGAGCTTGTGATCGTCGTGGCCTGTATCTTCTATGAGTATTTCGATGTTCTTGCGATCCAGTGTTTTGGCCCATGCGCGCATGTCCTCGCCAAACAGGCCGTTGGTACTTACGGTAATTTTCATATCGGCCGGTACTTTCTCTACCAAGTGCGTAAGAAGCGGTTTACCAGCAAGCGGCAGCAGTGGCTTTGCACGCTTCTCGGTTAGTGGCCACAGACGAGTGGCGAATCCGCCAGCGAGAATAAAAGTTTGCATTGATCAGAGTGTAGCATGGAGATGTTATTCTTTTATCGATAACGAATTACGAAGTACGAATCAAGAATTACGATACATGCTTTGCTCGTAATTCGTACTTCGTAATTCGCGCTTCGCTTCTCATCCGACCATAATCACCGACTGCCCCTCGATCTGATCGCTCTTCTCGTTCACTCCCACAATACCGAGCACCGATGGCAGCAGGAGATAGGTGAGTTTATGAGCCCGGCAGACACTCAGCAGATTGATTGTGTGTTCAATTTCTGCGCACTGCATCAGGTGCGTAATGCGCTTTTCTCTGATTATTTCTTCCAGTTTATGCAGGCGGCCGAGCACCGGCACGCCGGCTATTTCTTTGGCCGATGTTCCACGACTATCCAAAATAGCAACGGGCTTAAATACCGATTCGCGATCATTGAGTAATTTGATAATACGCTCGGTATCGCGATTGATGCCGACAAGAAGGAGTGGATACGCTGGCGGATCTTTGCGCAGAACTTTGCGCTGCCAGACATCGAATGCCAGATGCCAGATAGTGGTGAGAACGACCGAAAAAATACCCGCGTAAATCAGGAGCAGGCGACTAAAGAAGGCATTGAAGATAAAGTAGTACGCGAGCGTGAAAAACGACAGCGCCATGGTGGATGCAAACACGCTATGTAGTATATTTTTCTTGGAGCTTTGTACGCGAGTGAGGCGAAAAATACCGAGCAATATCATGATGATGATCCACACAGGAATCGTGGCCAGTGCCGCTTGCAAGTAGCGATCGAGAGGAAAATCGGTGGAATTGAGCCTGCCTATACGTAGCAGATAGGCGCAGACATATGCGGCTAGAAAAAGACATGCATCTGTTGCAAGCCACACGATGAGCATAATGATTCGGCGCATGAGGGGAGCATACAGGAGGACTCAAAAGACTCAAAAGAATGGACTAAAGAGAAAGGACTCAGAAGACTCAAAAGACTCAAGAGAAAAGGACTCAGACGACTCAAAAGACTCAGAGGACTCAAAGGAATGAAGGCGTTATGTATTCGAAGCGATGGTCAAATTATTTCTTATTGATTTGAATAAATCAAAATCAACGATCCTTTGAGTCTTCTGAGTCCTCTGCTTCCTCTGAGTCCTTACGTCCGAGTCCTTTACTGGAGCCAGTTATACGGCAATTTCGTGACATCCCAGGCCAAATCCGTGCGCTTGTAGGTGCTGGTTGCGAGGACTGGCGAGGCTTGAAACACGTTCGCTGCGAGCCAATTGTATTTGGCGGCCAACGCGGGGTTACGCTGGGCCAAACGAGCGAATTCCTGTCTGTGAAAGGCGTAGAAGGCGAAGCTCTCACCAAAGTCTTCAAAAACATCTGTTTTTGCGTAACCGGAGACGAAATCGGCATCTCGGGTGCCTTTCTTCTTCTGATTGGCGCTCGTCCAGCTGATCGCATAAAAGCTCACACTGGGGTCATTGGCGTAAATGGGCTGTTTTCCATCATAAAAGGCTGTTTTGCCGCTGTCTGGTGTGCCCACCAAAGCCGCTAGATCCACGATATGGCCACATTCATGGGTGACAAGTGCGCGCTTAATATCGGCGGATTCGTTGCCGGAAATCATCATAGTGCCGCCAGCGCCACTGAGGCCACGGGGGGCGTTTTTGGCGTAATTGACGTAAAAATTTGTAATGTTATCTCGGCAAAGCGCTGGAAGGGCCCTAAACGTCTTATCGAGTAACAGGCGATCAGCCGGGCGAATATCCTCGTGGTCGACAATCGCCAAAAGAGGGCTTTTAGACGCGGCTAAATGATCGTTTACCGCTATCTGAGGCGTTGGTGCGATCTGCTCAGCAGTTTGTATATCGAGGGTCTGCGACACTCCTGCGACAGCCTGCGAAGCCTCTTTTTCCCTTGCCAGATGAGGCTGCGCTGTTACAATTCCGGCAACCGGAAGGCTTACAGAAAGTACTCCGATCCATGCGGTTATCAGTCCTACTTTTACCTGGCTGATGAGAGAGAAGACGTTCTTTCGCATGGCGTTAAAAGGTGAAAAAAGGAAAGTGTTAATTTATACTATATAACTCATTTTATGTCAAGTGTAGAACCAGGTTTGAAGACAGGTCAGCAGTGCACCGTCACAATCGAGAAGTTTGCTCATGGCGGAGCTGGCTTCGCGATGGTCGGTACGACACCTGTCTTCGTTACTGGCGCTATTCCTGGCCAAAAAGTGGCCATTGTCATCACCAAGCACAAAGAGAATTACGCCGAGGCCAAGGTGCAGAAAGTCATCATGAAATCGAAAGATGAAACGATGGCCAAATGCGTGCATTTTGGCACCTGTGGCGGCTGCGTGTGGCAGAACGTGCCCTACAACAAGCAGATCAAATATAAGGAAGATATTGTCCGCGAAACGCTCGAACATTTAACGCCCGTCGATCCTGCTATCCGCAAAACACTTGCTGGTCGCGTGCTTGGTATTGTTCCCAGTCCGCAGGTCTTTAACTATCGCAATAAGCTCGAACTGAGCTTCGGCTACGGCACTATGCGTCACGAAGACAAGCCGGCACCGGCGCCGGGTGCCAAAGGTCAGCGTATTTACTTTGATGAAAACCCGGGTCTGGGCTTTCATATCGCAGGTGAATGGTCGACTATTTTGCCGATTACCGAATGTCATTTGTACGATGAGCAGCTGCCTGCGCTGCTTGCCGATGTGAACCGTTTCATGAAGGAAACGGGGCTTCCGGTCTATAATCCCAAAACGCATCGCGGTATGCTGCGCAATTTACTACTGCGTCGTGGCGTGCATACAAACGAGCATATGATTGCGTTTATTGTGCAGGCTCGAAAGAAAGAATTGGAGCCGCTCTTTCAGAAATTCATGCGGTTTGCCGGACGTCCAAACCTTAAGTCACTCATGATTGTGGAGCACTTTGGCCTCAATGATAAGCCGGAGAATCCGAAAATTCACACGTTGGTCGGCGAGCCGTTTATTCGCGAACGGTTGTTCGACCTGACATTCGAAATCTCGCCGTTTTCGTTCTTTCAGACCAACACATTCGCAACCGAAAAACTCTACAGCGCCATCGCACAGGCGGCGGATTTGAATGGTCGCGATACCGTGCTTGACGCGTACTGCGGCATGGGAACAATCGGGCAATATTTGGCTCGTTTCTGCGAAAAAGTTGTGGGTATCGAATCGCATCCATCCGCCATAGAAGACGCACTCAAGAGTGCGGGGCAAAACCGTATCGGCAACATCAGTTTCTACAAAGGCCGCGCCGAACAAGTGCTGCATCAGCAGCTCAAGCCGGGAGGCAAATACAAGTTCAATGTCATCGTTGTCGATCCACCGCGTGTCGGCTTGCATCCCCAAGCACTCGAGTCGATCATTACGCATCGGCCGGAGAAAATTGTGTATGTGTCGTGTAATACTGCCACGTTTGCGCGCGATCTGGGTACGCTCCTCAAAAGTGGCTATGAACTGCGTACGGTCCAGCCAGTCGATATGTTCCCGCACACGGCGCATATTGAGCTCGTTGCTTTGCTACAACGCAAGTAAAGGCACAAAATTTTGTGCCTTTACTTGCGATCTTGCCTTATGCACCGCATCACCCTCGTCGTTGTCGGCAAAATCAAAACGGATTGGATTAGTGATGGTTGCGCAGAGTTTATCAAACGTTTAGATCCGCTCTGCGATTTTGAAATCATCACCCTGAAAGCCGGAACGCCGCAGGAAGAACATGAGCGGATTTTGCAATGGATGGAGAAGAAAAATGAGCCGTGCATACTTCTGGATGAACGCGGCAAGCAACGCACGTCGCAAGAATTTTCGCAGTGGATTGGGTCGTTTCGTGATCGCGGCGAGTCCATGAACTTTATTCTCGGTGGTGCGTATGGTTTTTCGGACGCGATTAGGTCTCAGGCTTCACACAAAATTGCGCTCAGCAGCATGACCTTTCCACATGAATTGTGTCAGCTTGTCTTTTTAGAACAACTCTATCGAGCGCACATGATTGCGCGGGGGAGTGGGTACCATCATTAACGAATGACGAATCTCGAATGACGAAGTACGAATAATATACATTCCTTTGAGTCTTCTGAGTCCTCTGTTTCCTCTGAGTCTTTTATTCGTGAAAGAATATCATCACTTCTGCGTCTTAACACACACTTCTTTCCTTTTTCCTCTTTCTCTTTATGCGTAAACTTTTGATAGCACTCATTATTGCGGCAGTACTAGGCGGCGGTTGGGGACTTTTGTACTTTATCTTAGGCTAAGAATTTAATGCTCGTGTGGCACGGCCGGTTTGAACCAAAACCGGTCGATGCCGCCGGGAATGATGTAAAATGGTGGAATAATGATGAAGATGATCATGCTGATCATCGGATGGGCGAATGAAAAAAGCAGTGCGATGATCGAAGCGATCGGTGTGACAAGAATACGTTTCTTGATGAATTTGACGAGTTTGGCGCTGATGCTATGTTCAACCAGCCTGTGATGAGTGGTGGCATAGGTCCAGTTCCAGTAGTTGATGAGCCCGAGTATAGTGAGGTGGGCTCCGTAGATAAGTACAGAAAATTGCTCTGTGCCGTAGCGACCGAGTACTGCTGCCGAAAAGGGCAACAGGGAAACGAACATGAGAAAGAGTAAATTGATCCAGAGCATCGGTCGATCGACAAAGCGGATGTAGTTGTACTGCGCATGAAAACCAACCCAAAAAATTCCCAAAATCGTAAAGCTGACAAAGTAACTTACAAATGTCGGCCACTGCTCCAGAATGAGATGCAGCGCTTCTTGCCCAGATGCGACTTCCGGTATTTTTATTTCCAGAACCAGCAGTGTCATCACAACTGCAAATACGGCATCGTGCAGTGCTTCTATACGATTGGGCTTGAGACTGTCTTGGCCTGCTTCTTCGTCGGTTACATGAGTGCGCATGGCTCTAGAATGCGGGTTTGTGATCTGTAGGTCAAATGTATCTTTGAAATTTGGCTACAATTTCTGCGCAGGCGGAAAGCCAAAAATTGACAACCCCGCTCGAAAACCCAATAATGCAGCCCCGACACGTATTGTTCTTTCTCCAGCGCAGTATTGTGAATCCTTCTTATTCGTAATTCGTAATTCGAGATTCGTAATTCTGCTCCCGGCCCCATCGTCTAACGGTTAGGACACTTGGTTCTCATCCAGGAAATAGGAGTTCGATTCTCCTTGGGGCTACCATTGACAAAAATAACATATAATTTTATAATAAAATATAGTGATCTTTCAACTTCGATTCTACAATGTCCGGAGCAGGGCTATGCAAAATCAGAGTCCGTATATCTCCTATCTCGTGGTCTACCCCGATAAAAGGAATGTCCGTGTGATGTTCTGTCGAAGGGGTGAATCGCCAGAGCTCAAGCCGGGCGAAACCTGCCTGGAAATTGAGCCCCTCGATGAACCGCCGCGTTACATAGGTCAGTACGTGCGTGTCGTCACAGCAACATGGATTGCGCTGACAAAAATCAAGTAGCGCAGTCGAAAGAATCACTAGCCCGGCTTCTCTCCCCCTGGAGAGAAGCCGATTTTTAGTAAATTAATGCGGTCCAGCGCTTTGTACTAGTTCATCATTTTATGAATCAAGCAAACAATTCGTAGCTCACACGCTTGGGCATACCATTCGACTCTCCGCCTTAAGTGGATCGCTCATCGAAGATCTTGAGTTTGTCGAAGGATGGTCTGCAGCCAGTTTTGTTGAATTATTATCGAATGCGTCGTCTTCGTCGTCCCTTCTTTTTCTTATGCTACAATTAAGAACACTTTTCTCCCGTACTCTATGAAAAAATTGCTTATAAGCCTTGGCGTGGTTGTCGTCCTTGCAGTTGCCTGGTATCTCCTTTCGCCGCTTTTCTTGAATACTGTTGTCGATGAGCAGCTTCCATTTGCTACCGGACTCACCGATACGGAGAAAGGGGAAATGGAGAAGATAGAGTCTCTTACGCCACAGCAGGTGCAATCGATGCCCGAAGAAGAGCGGATGGAAGCAAAAAGAACAATGGAGGAGTTGGGGCAGAAAATGCCGGATGCGGTTATGGATGAGCCGATGGAGTCGCAGCCTGTAGCAGAACTGAGCGGCTCGTTTAAAGATGGAGATAGTTTCCATCGCGGATCAGGCAAGGCGACAATCTATACTTTGCCTGACGGAAAGCGCGTCCTTCGATTTGAAGACTTCACCGTGACAAACGGTCCTGCCTTAAGCGTTTACCTCGTTCGCAGTCAAGATGGGAATGTGAACTCCGGTTTTGTAGATCTCGGTAAGTTGAAGGGTAATAAGGGTAATCAAAACTACGATATTGCTGCCGATGTTGATCTTGGTGCTTACAAGAGTGTGGTCATCTGGTGCGTTCCATTTGGTGTCATGTTTGCAACGGCATCGTTGCAATAAGGTTGGGGCTCGTCCCACCTCTACATCCACCTTCAATCGCTCGTCTCTCTCTTTCTTGTTTTTGCTGTTCCCGTTCGAGTAATTTCACCTTTCGTTCCACACCCCAATAGTAACCAGACAGTGAGCCGTCTGTTCGTATGACTCGGTGGCAGGGGATGAGGACGGCGATCTTGTTGGCCCCGCAGGCGAGAGCTACGGCGCGGACGGCTTTGGGACGACCAATTGCCTGCGCTATTTCTGCATACGTTGCAGTCTTTCCGAGCGGGATTTTCTGGAGTGCTTGCCACACACGTTGCTGAAACGCGGTGCCTTGGATATCGAGTGGCAGATTTGGATTACTGACCGGTCTTTCGATATATCCAATAACCATTGCGATTAGTTTTTCGAAATCCCGATCGGTGCCGATCAGCTGCGCTTTCGGAAAACGATTCTGCAAATCTTTCAGCAGAAAATCCGGATCATCACCCATCGAGATCATGCAAATGCCGATAGCCGTTGCGGCAACCAGAATAGAACCCAGTGAACATTCGCCAATAGCAAAGCGTATGGTCATTCCTTTTCCGCCCGCTTTAAACGCAGTTGGTGTCATGCCCAGTAGTTGCGGTGCATTTTCGTAAAAACGGCCACTGGAAGAAAATCCTGTTTTGTAGATCGCCTCCGTAACATTCTTGCTCTTTGGTAGATCGGTCTGCAGGCGCTTTGCTCGCAGGGCAAGTGCGTACGCTTTGGGTGAAATACCCATGATAGCGGTGAATACTCTCTGAAAATGTGATGGGCTCATGCCAATGGTTTTGGCTAGCGTCGTTAAGTCAGATCGATCAGTATCGGTTTCTATCAGCTTGCATGCTGTTGCTACTAATTTTTCATGCTGTTTGCTATTAGCTTCCAATCGATTCGCCTTTTTTGCCGTTTTTGATGCGGTCATAGGCCAAGTATACGCGACCTTTGAGGCTGCACACTCCGTTTCTTGCTTTGCGTTTCATAATCGTAAATATCTACGAAATAATCGCACGATCATCCTGCAACGCTATACTGCCTATTGTTATGTGCAAAAGCCGTGCCAAATCGTACATCATTCTCGCTGTCGTCGTTGCCCTGTTTATCTTTGGCATCAGCAGTTGCTTTCGTAAGGCATCCGCAGAAGACATCCAGATTTTTACGGTGAGCCGGAATGCCTCATCAGCCGATGTAAAAGAGAAATTAGCCAAGCAAGATTTTATGGCTGGTCGTTGGTTCTTTGGCCCCGCATTACTTTTGCATGGTGGCTATTGGCGGGTACAGTCCGGCGGTTACAAAATCGATCCAGCCATGAGCTCGTGGGCGCTTGCGGGTGTACTTACCTCGGACCCGCAGCTGAAGTGGGTGGTTATTCCCGAAGGACTGCGCCGAGAGCAGGTGGCCGACAGGCTGGCAACAGCGCTTAACTGGAAGCCAGAAACGCGCGAAGAATTTCTGACAGCTGCCATTGCAACGCCCTACGATTTAACCGACGGATTTTACTTTCCGGATACCTACTTGATTCCGGTTGCCGAGGAACCGGCAACTGTCGCCAAGCGCTTCGTAAATCGCTTTAACGACACTTTTGATCCGTACGTGAAAAAGTTCCGTGATGCGAATATTAAGGCCGATACCGCCATCAAACTGGCATCTATCATTCAGCGCGAAGCCGGCGGCAAAACCGATAAGCCATTGATTGCCGGCATTCTCTGGAATCGTCTGCTCATCAAAATGCCGCTGGAAGTAGATGCAACGCTGCAGTATGCACGCGGCGATACCGGTAGCGGCTACTGGGCGCCGATTTCGGTTGCCGACAAGAAAATTGATTCGCCGTTTAATACCTACAAAAATGCGGGCCTACCCCCGCAGCCAATTGCGAATCCGGGTATCGATTCCATCGATGCAGTGCTCAACTCCACCGATACGCCCTGCATTTTCTATCTGCATGACAACAATCGCCAGATTCACTGCAGCGAAACCTACGATGGACATTTGCAGAATATCGAGACGTATTTGAGGAATCAGTAGTCATGAACGTACCCTACTTTGTCATAAGTATATTATAGCCGGAGGTCTGCTTTTGCGAGATACGTCGTAGTGCGGGAATAGAGACATCGAGCAGGCGTGCGGCGCCACGGAAAATACCAACTGTGTGCAGCGGCAGAAAGCGCAGCAACGTTTCGAAAATGCCGCGCACAGGACAGATTTCGACGCTCGCACAATCGCGAAACAGGTAGCTGATGCCGTCTTTGGAATACCGGAAATAATCGCGATAATCGTTTTGATGTGCGTGATACCGGTAGATATATGGAACATACATAAGTGCTTTGCCGCCTTTTTTCAGCACTCGAACGATCTCTTCTGCCGCCCGTTTTGGGTCGTACACATGTTCCAGTACAGCCAAACAAAAGAGACCGTCGATAGAGTTATCGGCAAAAGAGAGCTTGTGAATATCTTCCACATAATCCGGTTTGTATTGGGCTGTATAATCCGTTGTTTTGTAGCTCATCCCTTCCTGATGCAAGTACTTATTGAATAGCACCTGACGTACAGGATCGACTCTGTCCGAGCGAGTCGGATCGATGCGCAGCCCGCCGCCGATATCGATGATCGTTCCCTTTTTGTGAAAAACAGTATGGACCCACTCATGAAATACTTCGTCCCAAAAAGGCTTCGTCAGCCGCTGCCACCAGCCACGCGTGTCACAGCGCATTGTGGCTTCCCGAAAGGAATAATCGACGATATCGACTGGCATAGGTGGTTACTGTACCATTCTTTTTGTGCATCAAAAAATTCTTTACTCCACCCACAGCAGCATGCTCTTTAAGTAATCTCCTTCAGGGTAATATAAATTGACTGGATGATCGACTGCTAGACGATGGCGATGAATGATGCGCACAGCACGGTTGGATTGGCGCGCTGCGTGGAAGACGACAGTCTGAAACAGTGTCGGATCCATCTGGTACGAACACGAGCAGGTGAGCAGCAGTCCGCCTGGCGGCAGAATTTGCATGGCCATGCGATTGAGATCGGTATACGCACCTTTGGCTTGGTCAATATCGCTCGAACGCTTGGCGAACGCTGGGGGATCGAGAATGATAAAATCGTACGGCTTGAGCGCTGGCTTGCGGCGCAGAAAGTCGAATGCATCTTCTGTGTACGTTGTCAGTCTGTCGCCTTCTATATTGTTAAGCGCCACGTTCTCTTTGGCTCGTTTGAGCGCTTCGCCATCGTAGTCCACAGCGTCCGCAGATAGAGCGCCACCCGCAAGGGCATTCAAGGAAAATCCGCCGACGTAACTACAGATATCGAGCACGGTTCTTCCGGCTGCATATTGCTTCACGAGGCCACGCATATCACGCTGATCCAGGAATAGTCCGGTCTTCTGGCTGCCTTCCAGCGAGATCAAATATTTGAGTCCACGTTCTTGTATTTCGATGGTCGGGACCCCTTGTCCGCTCAGCCAACCTTCCTTTGGCTCGAGACCTTCTTTCTTGCGGGCTTGGCTCGTCGATTTTTCGAAGATCGCTTTTGGCTTGCAGACTTCCCAGAGCGTATCGACAATCCAGCTGCGCAGTCGGTCCATGCCAAGTGTCGTGATCTGTACAACGAGCGTATCGCCATATTGATCGACAATCAGCCCGGGCAGCGTATCGCCTTCGGCATTGATGAGGCGCATGGCCGTTGTCTGTTCGCCCATAAAGAGCTGCCGGCGCATATCCACAGCGCGTTTTATAGTACGACGCATGGATTCCAGTGGATCCCCGGGCTCGAACGACACAGCCCGCAGCGCGATATATGCTTTGGCGTTGTAGGTGGCGTAGCACAGAAACTGTCCTTCGTGACTGCGAATTTCGGCAATGACACCGGTTTTTACCTCGGGTTTGCCGGCAATCGCGCCAGAGAAAATGGCATGATGACGGTTTTTGACATGCGCTTCGCGGCCGGGTCGGAGGGTGAGGATGGGATAGTCGGGCATAGTGTCGGTAGAGACTACCACAAATGTACGTTTGATGCCGAGTGATCATCAGCTTTTGGATCAACAGCATACGCATCCATATCATCTATCCACTCTTCAGTCATGCGGTATGCATATGTCTGCGCATCGATTGGTTCTTGAGTTACGTCTTGAGGTTGTGGATTGGTCAATTGCGGCTGACTGAAAAGAAGTGCATGCATGTCAGATGTATGGCCATTGCCATTTTTTGTATGTGCTTGAGGCGTTTTATTTTTGTCAGGATTTAATCGGTCATTAAATATCCTTCTTGTTGTTTCGAGCATTTTGTTCATTCGTACTCGAGCTTTTCCATGCTTTTTTGTGTGCTCCATAAACTTTAGATGCGGCCCTAGTGGCATTCGATCTGATGACAGTTTTGCGATACTCATAGATATATAATGGATTAAAAATTTATAATGTCAATATTTGTTACAGTGTGCCAATGCAGTGTGAAATATGTGTCATTTGTATCTCAGTACATCTATAAATAGAGAAAAATTTCTGCTATAATGCTATCCATATGTACACAACTACCCAACTCCCAGACGCAATGCCAGATATCGAGAAGCCAACGCTTCTTCTTATTTGCGATACACACCACTGCCGCATTATCGATGTCGGCGGTAAGACAGTTATGACTCACGGTCAGGTTGATTCCAAGGAGCACGAAACGACCGACAGACCCGACAAAATGGGTTCGCCAACCGGCATGACACACGGAGCCGTCGAAATGGACCAAGTCGAAGGCAACCGCCTGCACGAGTTCTCGAATGTCGTTTCTAAGCACCTCGACGATGTCATCCGCGATCAGAAAATCGAAGAAGTGTACATCGCTGCGCCAGACAAGTTTTTAGCTGAGCTCAAAAAGCATTTGTCGAAGCACACCGTCAGCATTACCAAGAAGATTATCGATGGAAACTTTATGCACGAATCCTTGCATCAGATCCTCATCCGCCTACGCCCAGACTTGGAAGAGGCGATCAAGAAGCTGCGCTCTCAGGAGAACTATAGTGAGAAGAACCACCTACCGAAATAACGAATTACGAATCGCGAAGTACGAATTACGAGGTTTTAGTATCTCGTAATTCGCAATTCGTACGTCGTAATTCGTTCATGCTGCTGCATCCGGACAAATCGACCGATACGGACAGCGCTTGCACTTCTCGATGGTCGGCTTTGCCGTAAAATCTTGTTGCTCGATCCCATCGATCACTTCGCGAATGCTGATCATCGCATCTGTTAAGATTATTTCCGATCGCTTGGTTTGGATTTCGAGTGTCTGATCTTCGCGTAAAAATAGCAAGCTCAAGCTGGCAACTGGCTCATTCCACAGTGTTTGTGCTGCTTTGGCGTAAATAGACAGCTGCAAATCTTCATCCACATGCTCCTGTTCTCTGGGTGCCGATGATTTGAAATCGATAATATGCAATCCATCGGCCGATCGCTCCACTCTATCGAGGCGACCACTTAGCTTGGAAAGAGGGGAATCGGTGTGAATTACTTCCACTGCAAAGCTTTTTTCAACTCCCACTATTTCGCGTCTGCGCGCTTTCCACCAATCAAAAAAATGTGTGAGCGCTGCTTTGCCTTTGGCAAAGGCAATATTGGCGTCATCGACTGTTGGATAAGTATTATTGATAAAGTTCTCGTTCCATAGCTTAAGTAAACTCGGCAAATCGAGTGTGAGTAGCGGCTTTGGTGCTGCTTCCATAAACAGTGTCAGCTGATTGATCTCCTCCGGATTCTGTATCTGCATTTCCAGCTCGCCCCAATATTTGAGGGTATTATGCAGGCTGGAACCGTAGCTTTCTGCAGGGGAAATCGGCCGCGCGATTTTTCGCACATACGCAAATTCGTACTGTTTAGGGCAGCGTTGGTAGGTCGAAAGTTGCGAGTAGGACAGCGGCATGTGCTTCTATTCTACTCCGTTTAGGGCTTTGGTGCTGCGGGTGGGGTTGTTGGGATGGAGGCAGCTACAGGTTCCCAATTGCCGCCCTTAAATTCCCACTTTTTTGTCGGGTTTGTTAAGTCAGTATTAGAGAATTGGGCGAACGCTACGGGAGGAATATTTGAATCCGCAACGAGCATAGTTGGCGTCTCAAGCTTTACGATATTTACACCTGGTGAGTCAGCTGCTTTTGCAATGCGCAAAGTAGTTATTCCTGTATGAATTTCTGGCTTCTCAAATAGTTCATCCATTTTTCCGAGCATATCGGCTGTCATATTCGTCGGTATGCGCATTTCTTTTACTGGTTTCCAGGCAAGTTCCGTTGGCTTACTAGCATCTATCATGCGAAGAGAATCAGCTTTTTTTATTGTCGCGAGAACCACTTTCAAGCCGTCTGCTTGAGAACCCGAAATCGCAGCTCCGTCTTTGAACTGGCTGGCATCGACATTGATGTTCCACTTATCAGCTGCTTTTGTGGCTCCAATTTCATTGCTTGTATTGAGCGTGACGGATCCCAAGTGTGGAATGCTAGACTTCTCCGTTATATCTTTGACAATAGCTGCTTCCTTGGCCTTTTCTTCCGGTGTGGCGTTCTCCATTCGCTTTGCATTCAAGAATGCGGATGGATTGGCAAAATCAGCAACAGTGATCGTGATTTCCGGCAAATTTTTAAACTTCTGACAATCAACAACTAGCTGCGCAGCAGTTTTTTTGAGCGCTTCCGGATTAATTGTTTCCAGTTCTAAGTCCGATACTTTTTCATCGAAAATAATTTTCGGTTGCTGACCTGGCTTATTGGCTTTCTTGATGAGATTGCTGATGTCGCGGATGACGATTTTCTTTTCTTTGGTGGCGATAAAATTCTTGGCGTACTCGCCGATAAACGGCACGTCTTTCATCTGCTTGGCGATGAAAATCGTTATTTGATCAACGAAAGTCGAGATAGCCGACATTGGCAGTTTGCTAATGACAGACGCCATCATAACGCCTGTGGCATTTTTTGAACTCGTGAGCATTTTTACGACTGCATCTTTACCTTTGCTAAAATTCCTTTCCAAAAAGCTTTCTGCAGTTGGTATGTCGCTCTCGCTCGCTTCGGGGGCTTTTTTGGCTAGTTCTTGCAAGAACTGTATTCGCGCATTCAGTATTGCGAGATCGCGATCTACTTTCTTGTCATGCTCAACATCATCGATGGCATTTTCTGCCTTCTCACCTATTGTTTGCATTGTATCTGTTTTAAGTTTTTGCAGTTCTAGTGCCCAATTTTTCAATGTCGGCGCATCTATATTTGCCTCACTTTTTTTTGCGATCACTTCTTGGGCAATCTGGCCATGCTCTTCTTCGGTCTTTGCTGCATCAATTCGTTTGCGTAGCTCATCAAGCGTGAGCGCTTTTGGCGTCTCTGGAGGTGTGGATGGAGGAGATGCTGAGGGGATTTCTGCTGGATTTGTCATACAAAGAAAGAGGAAGCGTAGAAGGTGTTAGAATCAGGCAGCAGCGTTCGTTTTCACATAAGTTTCCATTTCACTATTCCATGGCAGAGTGGCTGCACTTGCGAGAATGGCCGCTAGTTTCTCGCGTTGATCATGAGTCATAGTTGCAAGAGTAGTGAGCCAATGCGTTTTTTCGTCGTCTCTCAGTAATCGAGACACGCGAATCTCTTCTTCCAGATTGGTGGTGGTATTTGTTTGTGGCATTCTCCTTATTATACCGGAAAAAGCCGTTTTTTGGAAGGAGTGGAGCAAGGGGCACGTTTTTGCTATACTAGGGTCTCACTTCCACCCAAAACCACCATGCACGTCGAACATTTTGAAAAAGGTATCCGCTACAGCGATCAGGATCTGATTTTACTCGCCAAAAAGATCGGCAAACTGGCGACGTATTGCAAGAGACTTAAAGACGAAGGCTCATCTATCCGCGTCGAAGCAGAGCGCGAAGACACAAAAAAGGCTAACGATCGCGTCAATGTACAGATTACTGTTCACTTGCCGCAGAAAGTACTGCGCGCCGAGTCGCTGAAGACAGATGCTCTCACCGGCGTTGATCGTTGTATTGATAAGCTTGAGCCGCAGATCAAGAAATACAAGGAAATGCACACAGGAAAGGGAAAGGTGCAAGCTGCAGGCCGCCGCGCTGAATAGGTTTGATGATTATTCATCGATGATAATAAAAAACCCACTCGCTTGAGTGGGTTTTTTTAAAGACAATCAATAAGTAATGTGCGATTATTTCTTGTCCTTCGCGTCTTTTGCATCCTTGGCAGGAGCAGCACCGGCTGCAGGAGCAGCGGCAGCAGCGGCACCTTCGGCACCTGGAGCAGCAGCACCTTCGACTGGAGCAACCACTTCAGCCACTTCTTCTTTGCGTGGTTCCTGTACGATAGCGATAACAGTTTCTGGTGTATCCTTTAACTCAACGCCGTGTGGCAGTGTAACCGCACCGGCAAGAATCGTGTTGTTGAATTCTTTGAGAGAGCTGATATCGACCTGAATATCGTGTGGAAGATCTTTTGGCAAACAAGTGATCGTGAGAGAGGAGTGGATTTTGACGAGGATACCGCCCAATTCCTTTACCGCGAGAGATTCGCCTGCAAAAACCAACGGCACGTGCGTTGTGACCTTCTTGGCCATATCGACGGCGTACAAATCGACGTGTTCGAATGCACCGGATACAGGCTCGAATGTGATTGCGTGAATAAGAGACGGCACTTTGTGACCATCGATGTGTACTTCTACCAATGTGCTTTCGCCAGCCTTTCCGTAAACGGAGCGCAGATCTTTTGTGGAGCACTTAATGCTCGTATTCTGCATCTTGCTGCCGTAAATAACGCCTGGAGTTTCACCTCCTTTGCGCAGCAAATGGGCTTTGTCTGCAGGTAAACGCTTTGAAACAGTGAGTTGGATAGAGTCCATAGTTGAGGTAGATTAGTGATATTTGGCTCTGGGGTCAAGCTGAAGGTGTGTTTAGGTAAGGTATGTAAGGTAGGTATCGTACGTATGGTAGGTAAAAATACGTACCTTACTTACTGTACTTACCATACCTACAATACTTTCATGCTTTTCTCCACTTCCAAAAATATTTCAGCGCACTTTGCAGATGAATCCGTGTCGTTTTCTTCATCAGCAGCGACAGAATGCCGCCTTCGCTTAAACGTTGCCTGCGATCTGGCACGCGAATAAACGGCGCGTAGAGAACCGATTTCCCTAGATTTGTGCACCGCCGGCAGAGATCGATATCTTCGAAAAACAAGAAAAAGCGGGGATCGAATCCGCCGAGTTCTTCGAAGAGGGATGTTTTCATCAGCAAGCAGGCACCGACCAGCCAATCGACTGTGATCGGCGTGGAGCTGGCCGTATCAATAGACGCGTTATGTTCGGCATGCCATTTTGTCGATTGTAATCGCTTGGTGATCAAATCTTTCCAGCGCGGAAATGGTCGGGCCGACGGGCGAATCGATCCGTCGGGATGCACGAGTGCGGGGCCGACAATACCGGCCTGTGGATGCGCTTTAAGTACGGCGAGCATTTGCGCGAGTGCCTCGGGTGGCAGGGGATTATCTGGATTGATAATCAGTAAATACTCACCGGTTGCAAAGCGCTCTCCCATATTATTGCCCTGACCGTAGCCGCAATTGGTGCGACTTTCGATAATTTTGACTGCACGATCACTGCGAAATCGAGCGCGCAGCATAGGAGTCGATTCATCATCCGAATGATTGTCGATAATAATAATTTCGAGTGCATCAGCAATGGTCTGATTTTTGAGCGCCAGCACGCACTTCGCCGTTTCTTGCGGGCTGCGATAGTTTAAGACAAGAGCTGAGATAAGAGTCGGCACGCGTTAATTCTATCGTACTTTCTCAGGAGAGCGAATTACGAATATCGAATTACGAAGTACGATCATTCGTAATTCGTGCGTCGTACTTCGCAATTCGTTTCCATTTTGTTGTACCATACTCCCATGTCGTCCGACACGAATCCATCACTTCCCACTCTTCGCCGTCGCGTTGCCCAGGCACCGACGGGGCCAGGCGTGTATCGTTGGAAAGACGAAGAGGGAACAGTGATGTATGTCGGCAAAGCCAAAAATCTGCGCAACAGACTGCGCAATTATGTGCAAGACGGCACCAAGCGATCGGCGTGGACGGAGATCATGATGCATCAGGCGCGCGATTTCGATTTAACACTCACCAATACCGATTTAGAGGCACTAATGCTCGAGACGAATCTGATCAAAGAACTGCGACCGAAGTACAACATTATGATGAAAGATGATAAAAATTATGTGTATTTGCGCATCACGCTACAAGACACGTATCCACGGCTCGAGATTGTTCGTCGGATGGAAAAAGATGGAGCAATGTACTTTGGTCCCAAAACGAGTGCATTTGAGCTGCGAAAGTCACTTGAATTCCTGCGTACGATTTTTCCGTTTCGTACCTGCAAAATGCGGATAGATATCGAAAATGACAAGATACAAGGTACAAATGACAAAAAATTCGAAGATCAAAGAATCAAATCCGAAACAGAAAACGAAAAACGAATCAACGAAAAACGAACAAACGTTGCACTCGACGTTACGTGTATCGATCGCGATCGTCCAACACCGTGTCTGGATCATCATATCAAGCAATGCAGTGCGCCGTGTATTGGGCTGGTGACGCCGGAGCAATATAGGAGAGATTCGATTGATGGGGTGATTGCGTTCTTTCAGGGTAAGTACGAGGAGATTGAAAAATTGATCACAGCCCAAATGCAGGAAGCTGCGGCTAGCAAAAAATTTGAACGCGCAGCCAAGTTGCGCGATAACTTACGGTATCTGCAGTCGATGCAAGAAAAGCAATTGGTGTCCGATATGTCGCGAGCGAATACCGATATTATTGGCACTGCCGTGTTGTCCGGTCACGCCTATGTTGTGATTTTGCAAGAGCGCGATGGCAAAATGATCAGCGAAGAAAGTTTTTCACTCAAAGGCCACGCGGAGTCGGCAGCCGAAGTATTGAGCCAGTTTATTCCGCAGTACTATAACGACGCCGCCGATTTGCCGGATACTGTGATCACGGGCGAAGAGCCGCAGCAGCGCGAGGCGATAGAGGAGTGGCTCTCGAACCTGCATGGGAAAAAAGTGACATTGCATGTGCCCGAACGCGGGAAGAAATCGAAACTGCTCATCCTCGCCGAAAAGAACGCCGACTGGAAAGCCAAACAAAGTGAGGCCAAATGGGAATCGCAACAACGTCAGAGCGAAGGCGCGATTGCCGAACTCCAGCGATTGCTTGAGCTGCCCACACTCCCGCAGCGCATCGAGTGCTACGATATTTCGCACCTTGGCGGCACCGAAACAGTAGGGAGTATGGTCGTGTTTATCGGTGGCAAACCGAAGCGCGAACATTACCGTTCGTTCAATATCAAAACGCTCAAAGCGGGAAAGATTGACGATTACAAATCGCTACAAGAAGTGTTGTCGCGACGCCTGCGATACTTGTCGGCGGATCGCAAGAAGGAAGAAGTGCAGTGGAAGGAAAAAGGTTTTCAGTTTGGTAAAGGTCGTAAAGATGAGCAGGAGAAGATTCGCTCACTCATTATCGAAAACCAGCAACCGATTGCCGATGGCGATCTTCCGTGCAAAGAATTTTTACTGGCACGCAAAGACGAGCAGATTCTTGCGTTCGCCTGTCTCGCCAAACTCGATGGTGTGCTGGAGCTTAAATACTTGTGGGCTCAAGGCTCACAAGAGTCGCAAGAATTGTTGCGCTTCGTTCTGCGCAAACTCCTCCAATCTCTCAAGAAGGCAAAAGTCTATGCTGTTATTGATCCCATCCAAGAATCGCAGTATGGCGAGATGGGTTTTCGCTACGTCGTGAAGCCGCCGACGGCCATCGAAACATTGTATGGAGCTGTCTTGCAGGGTAGCCCGGAAGATCCGGATCGCAAAATCGTTGTGGTGTATGACACGAAAGATAATAAAATTGATGAGTCGTTTACCTCAACACCTGATCTTATCCTGATTGATGGTGGCAAAGGGCAGTTGAGTTCTGTCATGGAAGTGGCGCAGAAAATGAATATCACGATTCCTATTGCTTCACTGGCAAAACGCGAAGAGGAAATCTATCTGCCAAATAATCCGATTCCAGTCGATATTCCCAAGCAGTCGCAGGCACAATTTATGTTGCAGCGTCTACGCGACGAAGCGCATCGGTTCGCCAATTACAAGCGCGAAGGTCGTGGCAAGCGTACGTTGTTTACTTCCGCGCTCGACGAAATTCCGGGAGTAGGGGAATCGACGCGCATCGAGCTTGTTAAAACTTTTGGCAGTGTGGAAGGAGTGCGATCAGCGAGTGATGAAGAGTTGTTGCGAGTAGTGACAGCGGCGCAGTTGGAGGGGATACGCGGAGCACTCTGACGATGTAAGGTAGGTAAAGTACGTATGGTAGGTAAGGTAAGTACTATGGATATTAAATTTACCTACTATACCTACCTTACTTACACTACCTACCGTACCTATTTTTTGTGCTTCCACCCTATTTCTGCTATACTTCTGCCACTCTCTTTTCTTTCCCAACTCACACTATGAAAAAACTTTCTCTTCTCCTCGGCTCCATTGGTGGCGCTATGGCTGGTTATGTCCTCACAAACAAGAAGCTACGACAAGAATTGACAGGTGCAAAAGATGCAGAAGCTGCAGCAAAAATTCTTGGTAAGCATTTGGCTGCCGACGGCAAAGAAGTTGCTAAGGAAATGAAGCAGTTTGCTCACGAGCACGATCTCGATAAAAAGGTTGCCGACGGCAAAAAATACGTAAAGGATTACTACACCAAGTCCAGCAAGGAAGTAAAAAAGATGCTTTCAAGCGGCATGAAAGAGGCAAAGAAAGTCGTCACCAAGGCCAAGAAGAAAGTCGGCGTAAAATAATATCGGATTTTCAAAGAAAGCCCGTCAGAAATGGCGGGTTTTTTTATGAGCCGACATCTAATTGTTCCATTGCTTTGTGCAAATATTGCGGTAACTGAATTTGCAAATTTTTGCAGAGCAGCAGATGATTTGTAAATGCAATTCGTAAGTGCTTTTCATCAATGTGACAACTTCTCCAGAATGCCAGAGGATCATTCATAAAACTCTGCATATGATCGGTTATTTCATCTGCACTCCGGCATGGAATCATGAGATTGCGCGTCCAGGGTTGGCAGAGTGGCTTTGTAAACATGCTCTCGTCTGTGACAGTTTGAATTTGCTTAAGTATTCCATCGTAGAAATGATCAGTCTTTTTCATTGGGTCAAATAAATACATCGGAATGGGCAGACTGCTTCCCAGTCCTGTTTTTAGAAAGCTTAACGTAAGTTCAAACAGCGTTCCTTTTCCTCCAAGATTCAAAATTGGCAATGTATGCAGGTATTCAAAGAACTGTTGCCTGTACTCAATTTGGTCAGATTTGAAAAATAATAACGCTTCGGGTGAGAAGTCCGGCCGCTCGCCAACCTGTTCAAAATCCATACCAAAACTGACATTTAAAAATGTATGCTCTTGTGCCATCTTTCTCGCCATTTGCATGACGCCTGGTCCGCCGCCTTCCAAAATAGCAATTTCACCATGTTGAGTGGCTAATTTTTTGAGATTTTCCCCCAAACGTTTTATTTCGTTTTGCATGACACTTTCAATATCTGGAATGCTGGAGCCAAACATCGCGATACCTGTCCCATTTTTTCTAAAGACATCGTATCGGTCTTTTGCGTCGGGTGTTATAAAAAAGTTTTTATAGAAGACGCGTGGCTTTTCATCGCCACGATTGCTGCGAGGCCACCAGATAAATTCGCAGCCCTGACGTTCTAATTCCATCAGTTTTGTATGCAGTGTTGCGTCGAAATAGAAATTTCTCTCCGGTTTCGGATCCTCCTTCCCGTCGAATATTTCTCTTTGCAGTTGCATGCCTCTGAATACAAATGTTTTTATCCCAGCGGTTCCAGAAAGTTCTTCGAGGTGCGAAGCAGATGGAAGGTTATGCGTGATGAGCATTTTACCGTTTTCGCTTGTGTCATTTTTCAGCATGTGGCTTATTTCTTGAGTAGCAGGGTCATGTGTGTGTTTCCCATAACGCGCAGCTTCCGTTATTCCCTGCTTATGCCACCCATACGTTCTTTCCCATCCGAAGGACGTGGCGCCGTCAATAGACACTATTTTCCCAGCAAATTCTGCATCGTTTGGGATTTGCCCAATTCCTGTAAAACACTCAGATAGAAATTCGGGTCGTGAAAGCATGGTGTCACTGGGCCTCATGCCCCCCGCATGAATGCGTTCTCGTGTCTGTAGAGAGAAGCCGCCAAAGCGCGTCACTGCTTTTTTGTCAGCGTAAAAACGAAGTGGAATTGTGACGCTCTCCCGATCAATACAGTCGTTCCTGCCATTGTATAGCTCAACTTGTCGACCATTTTTTTCGATGCCGGTTGATCGCATCGGGTCGAGCACCACCGATCCTAAATGATGGATCTCATCCAATATTTGTCGTTGAATAATGCCAATATACGGTCCGGTAGACACGTTTATTTCGCTTACGGTACATGCTTTGGCAGGCAGTGGATTGCTATCGGGAATTCTCGCCTGTTTTCCAATAAGCCCTCTTCTGCCGTGCTTGAGTGCGTACTGACGGTCTTTGTCATTTCGTAATCGTAGCAAATAACGTATATTTTCCAGAGGGACGCGTACTTGCCCCTTTTCATCTACCGCATAATTTTCCGGCAATGCCAGCAATTGTTGGCTTCTGGCTTCTTCTATCTCCTGGGCAGTCAGCGATCTATTGTCTCCTGGCAGAATGAGACGCCCCATTGGCAAGCTGCCATTCTTTTTAATGATTCCAATAAGACTGGGATCTCCATAGGCGATTATTTCCATCGGAGCAGATGCACTATTTCTGTTTGGGATTAATTCTATCTTATTCAAATCTACTCGTGTATCGATACCGATTTGACTGATGGCGCTTCGGTCGGTGTAGTCGATGTTTTGTGTTATCTCGCCGTCTTTTATAAGTCCAATTTGACTGTTTGTCAGATTATGAAAGGTAATTCTCCCTGCTAGAAGCGGGCGATTTGAATCGGGATCAACTCCTTCTTTTCCTGTCGGGACAAATATTGAATGGGGAATGATTTCCATATTTGTATAAAAAACAAAATTTGTTATTTTGTCAATCATTTACCTTGCCTCCGGCCATTTTCTGAGTAGAATACTCGGCGGGCTCGTAAATTTTTCGAGTGGGTTCCCCAAGATGTTACCCACTACTTTTCCGTGTTTGTATGAAGAATTCTGAGAAACCAAAGGCCAAGTTCATCATTGTCACCGGTGGCGTGTGCTCCTCTCTGGGGAAGGGTATTGCCGTCAGTTCGATCGGGGCCATTATGAAATCGTGTGGGTTTAAAGTGTTTGTGCAAAAACTCGATCCGTACTTAAACGTCGATCCGGGAACCATGAGTCCGTTTCAGCATGGCGAAGTATTTGTGACAGATGATGGCGCGGAAACAGACTTGGATTTGGGCCACTACGAGCGGTTTATCGATGAGCCGATGAGCAAGTTATCGACCGTTACAACCGGTCAGATTTATGAATCGGTACTCAGTCGCGAGCGGCATGGCGATTATTTGGGAAAGACGATTCAGGTCGTACCGCACATCACCAATGCGATCAAAGATCGTATCCACGATGCAGCGCGCAAGAGCGACGCCGATATTATGCTCGTCGAGATTGGCGGGACTGTTGGCGATATAGAAGGTGAGCCGTTTCTGGAGGCGGTCCGGCAATTGCGCGCCGAAGTCGGATCGCACGATATTTTCCATGTACATCTCACACTGCTGCCGTATTTGGCTGCCAGCAAAGAACTTAAAACCAAGCCGACACAGCTTTCCATTCGCGAACTGCGTCGCATCGGGTTGCATCCGGATATGATTCTGGCGCGTGCCGATAAGAAAATTCCAACTGAGCTGCTGGATAAAATCAGTCATTTCTGTGGAGTTGAGCGACGCGCGGTTATTCCTGCCCTCACGGTTCATTCCATTTACGATGTGCCGCTGAAGTTTCAGAACTACGATATGGCACAGATTATTGCTGAGAAACTGAACCTTGGAGCGGTCGTGCCAAACATGCAGGAATGGGAAAAGGGTGAGAAGCGTCATACCAATGCGCAAGAAGAAATACAAATTGCGCTCGTCGGAAAATACACGGGCTTGGATGATGCGTACTTAAGCCAGATCGAGTGCATCAAGACAGCTGCAATCTACGAAGGAAAGCGCGCCAAAATTGTGTGGATCGATTCCGAAAAGCTGGAGCAGAAGGATGAAGAAACGTGGAACGAACTCAAGGCCTGTGCGGGTATTATCGTCTCCAGTGGCTTTGGCAAGCGCGGTATCGAAGGAAAAGTGGCGGCGGCGCATTACGCACGTACCCAGAAAGTTCCGTATCTGGGACTGTGTCTGGGTTCACAAATTCTGGCGATCGAATTTGCCCGCGACTCGCAGAAAGACCCAAGCCTTACCAGCGAAGAGTTTGATGAAGAAGGCTTACTCGATCGTTCCAAATATGTGGTGCATTTCTTGCCCGGCCAGTTTAAGGACAAGAAGAAGGGCGGCACACTGCGTCTTGGTGCGTGGCCGTGCACACTCAAGCCCGGAACGAAGGCCTACGAAGCGTATGGCGAAAAAGATATTTCGGAGCGTCATCGCCATCGCTACGAATTCAATAACAGCTTCCGCGCGCCGCTCGAGAAAGCGGGGATGGTGATTTCCGGTACCTCGCCCGATGGCGAGCTGATGGAAATTGTCGAAATCAAAGATCATCCGTTCATGGTGGGGAGCCAATTCCATCCGGAATTCAAAGGTCGTCCGCACAAGCCACATCCGCTGTTTGCTGCATTTATGAAGGCGGCTGTTGGGAGAAATTAGTATCATGCATAGAAAAACCATCGGCTCGAGCATGCTCGAGCCGATGAGATCAGTGAGGGCCAATGTAGGCGATCACTGATAGAAAGATAACGAGGATGCTCGCCAATGCGAGCGTCCATTTTGCGTCTCCAGCTTTTGGAGCGCTTCCGCGCGCGCCGCAGCTGGGTCGGCCGAAGCCTTGAAAATCTCGTGCCATAATTACCTCCTTTCTGCGAATTAGTATTTCTTTTGGCACGTGTTTAGTCAAGTTTTCTGGACATCAAAAAATGCCTCCCCCCAATGAGGAGAGAGGCGAACGTTCACTTGCTTGTTTTCCACAGCAGATACCCCGCTGTAGTCATCAGTACCATGCCGATGGGGAATTGCCACGAGCTGATAAATTGTGGCAGATTGTATAGAAGCGGCACGAGAATTGTCATGCCCAGCCACGCTGCAATGGCAGTGGCGAATGATCCTGTTTTTTCGATCAGAGTTTGTAAGCCGAGGCTGAAGAATACGTTGAGCGCGTGCGGCCATGCGCAGTAGGCCAGTGTGTGAATCAGTGCGCGATTATACATCGCTTGCACGTTCACTTTGCCGTCGACAATGTGTAGCACCCCTGCGTGTAGCGAGAAATCTCGCAGAATCCACGAGGCGGCGGCGAAAGATCCGAGTCCTACTATCCACGCCCATTTGCTGTGTAGCTTGTGGCGTCGGACAATTAGCCAAACGACAGTTCCGAGAGCTACGAGGATGACATTTGATGCGACGAGTTCCCAGATGCCGAGATCCCGTTTGAGTGCTGCGGGCGCCGTTTCAACGGACGCCATAATGATGAGGCTGGTAGCTAGCAGGCTGAGTGCCAACAATGGCTTCCAGTTTGTCAGACGCGCGCGCAACTGAGCATCTTTGAGGATGGTCAGTAGCAAGACGGTGGATACCCACACGCCCATCACATGGGGGTGGGATTTCCCCGACGAGAAGAAAAGGCAGGTGTAGCCTAGTGAGTAGGCCACATTGAGAGCGTGCGGCCATGCCGCATGCCAGAATGTGTGTCGTGTAGCGGCTGCGAAGCTTGGACCAAGGTGCATGTTCCCATCTTCGCCCATCACGCGGGCGCCGTGCCCACGACTGGCGAAGTCCAGTAGAATCAGCGCAGCGATGGGAAATGCAACAAGCACTCCCAGCCACGCCGTACTGGTTGGCACGGGTTCCATCAATCCCAACAGTGGGTCGATGATGGCAGCCACGACGACGATGGGCATGTTGAGCTTGAGCCATGCGACAGTCCGATGCATTGGATACCTCGATTCGGTGAAGAGAATGAGCAGTGACGTGTCCTCAGTGTATCGCACTAAATGATATTTTAAAATATTATTGTAAAATGTGAAATTGGTCTTTATTCTTTTGTTCGATCTAACACATTTATGATTACTACTGTGCGCTTACTTCATTTTTCAGTATTCTTGCATGCAAACACCTTTTGCGGATCGGTTAGACTCAGGTTCTGATCACTCAGAGCCAGTCAAGACTATGTTGGATCGGCACATTCGAAAGACATTTTTTGCACTCATAGTTGGTACATTTGGAGCTGCCTATCTTGCTCTTCGGCCCGATGAATCGGTAGAAGATTGGCCGAAAAATAAGATTGAAAGATTGTTGGCTGGTTATCAAGCAGGTCATAGCCGCTCAGATGAAAACGCTGATTTTGCAATGAAAGATACTGATTTGCGCGCAGATATTCAGAAAGAAATTGATGGTTTGAAAGATGAAGAAGTTATAGAACTCTTAGGCAAACTTCGAGCGACAGCCAGTCCCGGAGATGTAAACCGTGTGCACTTGCAGTACATAAACCATCCTCGTATTCATCTTACAATTCGCTTTGCTGCTGCGAAAGATTTATTGAAGTACCAATTACAACATGATCAGTGTGTATCACCCGACGCAGCATTGTTTCTCTTATTGATGCACAAATCGCAGCCACACAATAAAGAGATTATGAGTATGTTAGAAGCTTTTCGGAGTCACATCGATGCCGTTTTTGTAAAGCCAGATCTCGATCCGTCGTTTCGGCATTCGTGCGAGCAAGTTGGTAATATTTTGCGTGGTGATATTGGTCCTTACAATTCACAGTTCGAACGTCTACGCCAAATCTTGTCATCAGATATTGATAAGCTTCAGGATTGATGGAATGAGCGGAATTGTTGCCGTTCGTCCTGCCTGAATAAACTCCTCCGCTTTATCAAACCGATACTGTGGATACGGTAATTCCGGCTTGATGATGAGATCACAGATTTCTTTACTCTTGCTCTGCTCGCGCAATCCTTCCCGCAGAAAATCCGACCAGCCTTTGGGTAGCAGCTGCATCGTGTCGTCCATCGCCTGGTTCGTATCGGTTGCAATGAGGATATCGGGATGATATGTTTTGTGCAGACTGCGAGCGGGGATGGAGCCAAAGACAATCATGTCGACGTATTGGCTCTTCTCAATTTGTATTGGGGAAAAAATAATGGGCATCGCCGAACTCGCCATAATGGCATCAGCTATGGGAACGTTTTTACCGAAAATATATGGCGTGACACAGCCGCGAATGTAGTCGTGAAAACCGCTTTCGAGAATTTTGATCCAACTGACCGGCTCTCGGATTTTTCCAGCGACACACACAAATGGAATGGTGCAGTCGCCAATCGTTTTATTGCCCAAAAATGGCTCCAGATAGTCCTGTATTCCTTGTCGCAGGAGTCCTCCGTGTAATCCGTCTTTAAATGGTTTCTTGCTGATTTTTGCGAGCTTGTTAAGTGGAATACCAATTGCAATTTTATGAATTTTTTTAGCGCTGAAGCCTAGTGCGTAGAGTGATGCCACCACGGCTCCCATGCTGCTGCCGGCGATGTAATCTGGTTTGAGATTATTTTCTTCCAATACTTCCAGTACACCGATATTGGCAAACCCACAGGCAGTGCCGCCGGAAAGTACCAGACCCCAGGAGGGTTTTGAGTGAGACATGACGGGATGTAGTGTAGAACACTTGGAGCGAATTACGAATCTCGAAGTACGAATTACGAGATGTGAACGACTCGTACTTCGCGATTCGTGCTTCGTAATTCGTTTTCCGCTATGATACCCTCCAATGAACCTCTCTCAGACGGTCCTTGGCGTCGAGTTTACAAATCCAACGGTATTGGCGTCGGGCATTATGGGCATCAGCGCGAGTAGTTGGAATTTTGTGGTGCAAAATGGTGCGGGTGGTGTGACGACAAAATCCATTTGGCCACGTAAACATGAAGGCCATGCCAATCCATCGATTATTTCTACAGAGAGTTGGACACTGAATGCCGTCGGTCTTCCGGATGCCGGTCCGGAAAAAGCAGCGGAAGAATTTGCGCTGTATCTTGCGGATAAAAAAGCACCACTTATCGCAAGTATTGTTGCCGATACCGTCGATCAATTTGGCGAAGTGGCAAAAAAAATTGCCGCTCTCAAACCGGATTTTCTGGAAGTGAATATCAGCTGTCCAAATGTAGAGGACGAGCTTGGGCGTCCGTTTGCCTACGATGCGAAATCGGCTGCCAAAGTGACGAAGATTGTCAAAAAGAATGCCGGCAAGATTCCAGTTTTCATCAAGCTGTCGCCAAACGTAGACGATATTGCTGCGATTGCCGTTGCATGCGCCAAGGCTGGTGCCGATGGTTTTACGCTCATCAATACCGTTGGACCTGGCATGGCGATAGATCTCCGTAGTCGTATGCCCATTCTCGCGAATACAACTGGTGGCATGTCTGGCAAAGCTATTAAGCCTATTGCCGTTCGCTGCATCGCCGATGTCTACCGTGCAACCGAGGGAAAATTGCCAATTATTGGAGTCGGTGGTGTTTCTACTGGCGAAGATGTGCTCGAGATGATGCTTGCTGGCGCCACGCTAGTAGGAGTGGGAACCGCAGTCTGGGAGCGGGGAATCGATGTGTTCAGTAAAATTGTCGATGAACTGCAAGTATGGTGCACCATGGAAGGTGTTCATCATATTTCGCAAATGGTAGGAGGAATGCATACCGTTAAGAACGTAGAACGTAGAACGTAGAATTTTTCTTTTTGTCTCATCCCTCTTTCTCGCTTGCGTATTTCCCTTCAGAGTCGGCTCCCCAAAACTCATCGTATTAAAGCGATTGAGCGTAATACCGAGACAGTTCTCACGTTTACGTTCGAAGGTTCGTTTGGTGCCAAGCCAGGTCAGTGCATCATGGTGTGGTTGCCGGGTGTCGACGAAGTGCCGCTGAGTGTGGCTGATGACGACGGGGCGCAGGTAAAAATTACGTTTTTTGCCGTTGGCGATATGACGCACGCGCTTGCCAATTGTAAGGTGGGGGATTTAGTCGGGCTGCGTGGTCCGTTTGGCACATCCTACGAATGGAAGCCGGGCCAGCACATTGCGCTCGTTGCCGGTGGGTATGGCGCGGCGCCCATGTATTTTGTTGCCAAAGAAACAGTTGCTCATGGCTGTACGATGGAAGTGATTGTCGGTGCGCGCACCAAAGCCGACTTACTCTACATAGACGAAATTGCGGCCTTGCCGCACGTATCGCTACACGTAGCGACAAACGATGGCTCGGAAGGGTATAAAGGCTTCAATATCGATATTCTCGAAAAACTTCTGTCTTGCTATAGCCAAGAGCCGATTCGTCATGCTGTCTGCGATGTTATGAAAAGTGACAGTCCCATCGATCAAGTCTTTGCCTGCGGACCGGAGCCGATGCTCAAGCGTGTGTCGGAAATAACAGCCGACTACAAAATCCCAAGCCAGTTGGCGCTCGCTCGCTACATGAAATGCGGCTATGGCTTGTGTGGAAATTGCACCGTCGATCCGCTTGGCATTCGCCTGTGTACCGAAGGGCCGGTTGTCAAAAATGATCAGTGCGTACGCATCACGGAATTTGGCAAATACAAGCGCGATAGTGTGGGGGAGAAGATGCTGTATTAAATTTGGAAGTTAGTTGATCGAAGATTTGATTAGAAATACGAAATGCGAAGAACCCCGCCTGCCGGCGGACAGGCAAATTCGAGATAAATTTGAATTGAAAATTCGAAACTCGAACTTGTTTCGTATTTGGTTCTTAGTTCTTCATGCTTTTTCAACTGATACTAATCCCAGAGCCAACCAAAAAGGGGACCACCAAATTCTCCTCTTTTTCGTCATCTGACTATTGACAATTAGTTTAGTTCTAAACTATACTAACGTTATTCTACTTCTTACCAACCTCATTTTATGACAGGTCCAGGCTGCGGTTGCTAATTGCACCGATTAATGACTAAAGGGCTCCCTAGTGGGGCCCTTTTTCATATTCTGAGGGTTTTTGGTGCTATCGAGGTCAGTTTTTGTGAATGATTCACTGTCTTCCTGAGAAGAAACCAACGAAACCAAGGAGTCCAAAGAGTCCGACGAATAGCAAATTTCCTTGGTTTCCTTGGAGTCGTTGGTTTCTTTGGAATCCTTTTCATTGGATTCCTCGGACTCCTCGGTTTCCTTGGACTCCTTTCCATTGCGCTCTATACTCACAAACAAGTCTCATGATGATCAATCCCTCATCCCTACGGGCTGCCATCGGCTATTTGCAGCAGAATGATATCGATCGTGTCCAGCGTGCATTCGATCTGGCAGTCACGGCTCACGAAGGCCAGAAGCGTGGCGATGGTACGCCGTATGTTACCCATGTCATTGCAGTTGCCGAAATTATTGCCGGCTGGCAAGGAGATAGCGATACGCTCTGTGCGGCGCTGCTGCACGATACGCTGGAAGACACGACTGTTACGAAAGGCCAGATTAGCGAGGAATTCGGCAAGCATGTCAGCTTGCTCATTGAGGGCGTCACAAAATTTTCGAAGGCCGATTTCAGCGATAATACATCTCTCGACAGCAAAATTGAAACGATCCGACGCCTGTTTGAAGTGATGCGTCGCGATATTCGGGTGATCATCATCAAGCTCGCCGATCGTCTGCATAATATTCGCACCATCAGTACTCTTCCAACAGCCGATCGTCGTGTGCGTTTTGCCCGCGAAACCATGGATGTGTACTACAAACTGGCTCTGCGTCTTGGTATGCGCGGTGTGCGGCGCGAATATGCGGATGTTTGCATACCGTACTTACTGGCGCAAGGACAGCAGTGGAAGGATTTGCGGGACGAATTGTGTCGGCAGAATGCGGCTATCCCTCACATGATTCAGCGCGATCTGGATGTACAGTCCGACAGGCTGCATCCGGATATCAATCTACAGTGCCGGGATCTGTTTTTGTTTTCGGAAATGCTGCGCAAGAAAGGGGGAGGAACGGCTGTCGTTACCGATGCCTTTGTTATTGTGGTTATCACCGATACCGAAGACGGCTGTTACCAGCTTCTTAAATCGTTACATACGCTCTATCGGCCAGTCAGTAATCAATTCCGCGATTACATCGCTGCGCCCGGCGATACTGGTTACAAGAGTTTGCATACATCGGTCACGCTTCCCGGCGGTCAGGTGATCGAAATGCGCATTCGTACTTGGCAGATGCATGAACAGGCGGAAAAGGGGATTGTTTGTGCACTCTTTTCCACTGCCCATGGCACCGCGCAGCCGACATTCGATTGGCTCATTCGTTCTCAGGAAATTGATTTACAAACCCGCGAAAGCAGCAGTGCATTTTGGGAAGGGCTGGAATCCGATATTTTACGCGAAGGAATTTCCATTACCGTCAACGGTCAGCGGGTGTCGTTGCCCAAAGGAGCGACAGCGTTGGATGCGGTCTATAGTGCACTCGATGCTCAGGCCGGAAAAACAATGGCTATCTTGCTCTCCGGACGACCTGTGCATTTTTCGCAAGTGCTGATCGACGATGATGATGTACATGCGACATTTGATGAAAACGAGCATGTCACGTTTGATTGGCTGAAAAACATTTCGACTCGCCATGCCAGAAGCCTGATTGTGGAAGTGCTCAAGCATCGCAGTCAGTCCGAGAAAGTGGTGCTCGGGGCAACGCTTTTGCAGAAAGAATTCGATTACTACAAAAAAGGATTGGTCCAGCAACTCAAGCGCAATGTGCTACAGGAAATCGCGTCTCATTTTCGCCGCGATAACTTCAATGACGTCCTCTCGATGATCGGCGAAGGTGCGATTCGTGCGCGCGACGTTCTCTTTTTTCTGTACCCGGCTGATGCCGAAAAATCTGCGGGTCGCTCACATGCCGGTGGTGTCTATACGTTTCGTTTATCCATTACCGGTGCGCAGGAACGCCAGCAGGATATTCTCGCGCAGCTCACCGAAATCAGTCGCGAGAGCGATGTATCGATCACACATACCAGCGTACGTTTCGATACCAAGACTGGCATTTTCTCTGTCACACTGTCTGGTAGCACCATCGATCGCCTGCACTTTGCGGATTTTGTCGATGCACTCGAAAGGCAGGATTCCATTTCGAGTGTGCAGACTCTTATACCCTATCGCGAGAAGCTGGCACTTGTGGGTGCCATGAGCCTGTCGTTCATCGTCATTTTGGCAGATGTCATTCTGCTGCCACAGTATCCGCATTGGCTCGCTAAAATCGGGGACTTCTCCCGTGTGCTCATTCAAGTCCTGCCCTTCATTCCGATTCTTCTCACGACTTCCTATTTGCTGCGCACGCTACGCCGCTACGTGGTTCGCATGCGTACTGATCGGTGGTTTTTGGGTGTCGGATTTTTGTTGAATGTGATTGGTTTAATGCTGATTATTGTGCGGGTTGCTTTTAGTGAAGATACTGTATCGTCGGGCTTCCTTCCATTGATGGCGATTTTCGTTCTCTCGCTGTTCTTTCTGGGATATCAATTCTTTCAGACGGAAATTCTTTTTTCCAGAGTCGAAAAAACCGCTGGCAAACCATTGTCATCTTCTCAGTGGCGATCGCTCAAAAAACAGAAGGTACTCGGCTACGGCATTCGTTTACTGGCAGTTATTATTTGGGGGACCGAGCCTATTTATATCAAATATACCGCTGCGAATGATCTATCGCCGTTTCTGCGGACTTTTCTTTTGGGCATCGGAGTCCTTATCCCTTCTGCGCTGATTTACCTTTTTAGATTGCTACGACGCAAGCGCCTAGATGTATCATTCGCTTTGCCATACGACAGGTATTTTATTCTGCTTGTCGTCGGGCAAATAGGATACATGTATTTCAAGAATGCCAGCTTGCTCTATACCAGTGGAACCAATCTCCTTCTGTTCAATAACTTTGCGCCGCTTATCGGTTTGCTCATTGCATCATTTTTCTGGCGGAAGGATATTTCCTATCTGCGGGAGCCGCGTAATATTTTATTCATTTTCATGCTGGCGATTGCCGCTGGAATCGGCAGTTCCATGCTTGTCTACAACGGAACAATCAGTCATCAATCGACAAGTATTGCGGGAGACGCTCTCGCGATGATCTCCACGTTTTTCGATGTCCTTATGACCATTGGCCAAATCGAATACATTAAACGATTCCGTTCCACAGACGGTTCTCTTTTGAATATTCATATCTTCCTTTTCCTGCTGCTGTTTACGGCACCTGTTGTGCTGGTAGGAGCGCTGACGCATTCGCCGATTCTCAGCGGGCTGACCATGCATAGCCTGTTACTGGGACTCGGAATCGGTCTGTTTGTGGGCTTTGGTCAGCTCCTCAACTACGAAGCGTTTAAGCGCATCGATGGTTACCTCGCTTTCATGATGTTCAATCTTTCCATTCTCATCACTTTCTTGTTCGAAGTATTTTTTGTGCATTCACTTAAGCCCACGCCTCTGCTTATTGTCAGCGGACTACTCATTATCACTGCGTCGCTTTCGGCCGAATTCATCAATTCTCGCGCGCAGAAGAAAGGGTTGTAATCTGATACATCTCTGTCCGTGATTTGCATTGCAATCGTTCGGTGATCGAGTAACCGTGATTAGTAGCGAGAGCTTCTAATGCGGGTCGTCGAGTAGTCAGCTCTTCCTGTGTTGTACCTTCTGGCATCAGCAGTACTTTTGATGGATTAATTTTTACGTGTGCTTCAAAATCGCGACGCCATTCTTCTACATCATCTGCTCCTGTGCAGACAATTTTGAACATAGAGTTGTGGGCAGCATTGATTGCTTCGATTACTTTTAGCTGTATGCGCTTGCGATCAAGTATGCCACTATTACCAAGTTTCGGCGAACAGTTAATCTGGCAACGCTTCAGAATTTCTTTGGCAGGGAGAATCGTGCCGTTTGTCTCGATTTCAATATCCCAATCAGGAAGAAGCACCAGCAATCGTTTGATTTTTTGCTGTTGCAGGAGTGGCTCTCCGCCTGTTATCACCAGTCGCGGTTTGCCTTGGAAATCTGGATGATCCTTTTTGCTTGTCCAGCATTGTTGTATTTCTGATGCCACTTGATCGATTGCTTTGTTGCTGCCTTCATAATATTCTCTTCGATCGGTGCGAATGGCATTCGGTGCGTCGCAGAAACTGCACTCTAAATTGCATTCGAGAAGGCGCATAAAAACGCAAGGTTGACCGATTGTTACGCCTTCACCCTGATACGTCGCCCAAATACCATCCGAAGCCAGCTGAAAACTATCGGTTTTTCGTTTCACATACTCCTTTTGTTCCGCAGTAGGATCGCAATTTGCTTCCAGCTCACAAGAGCGTTTGCGCTGCGGTTCATCGATGATGGGGAACTGATTGTTCATACAGGGTCGCCTATAGTACTGTTTCTGAGAGCCTTGGCAATCAGGATAATCACCTATCGTATATTGATTTCTGGCGGTAACGTTCTATGCTTGGCCCGTTTCCCCTTCATTCCCATGTCCGTTATTTTCTTCGATACCGAAAAGCAGGATCAGCCACTTGTGCTGTCGCATTTCCCGGATGCTATATTTGCCGACCGTGGCTTGCCAGCACCAGATCTTATCGATCTCTGCAAAGACGCCGAGATTATTTCTACATTTATTACCACCGCTTTTCCGCGCGAAGTGTTGATGCAGCTGCCGAAGCTCAAACTTTTGCTTACGCGCTCTGTGGGTTTCGATCATATCGATGTACCGACCTGTATAGAAAAGGGGATTATGGTGTGCAATGTGCCCGACTACGGATCGCACGTCATTGCCGAGCACGTGTTTGCCCTTCTTCTCTCGACGCTGCGCCATATTCCGGCTGGTAATGCGCGGGTGGAAAGCGGTACTTTCGACTATCACGGACTGCGGGGTATGGCACTCAAAGACAAAACGATCGGTATTGTGGGAACAGGCAAAATCGGTCGTCGGGTTGCCCGTATTGCCCGCGGATTCGATATGAACATTCTCGCGGTGGATCAGTGTCGTACACTCGAGCTCGAAGAATTTTACGGTGTGCGCTACACGACGCTGGATGACTTGTTGGCACATAGCAATATTGTGTCACTGCATGTGCCTGCTTTTGCAGAGACCAAACACATGATCAACAAGGTATCCATCGCTAAAATGAAAGACGGAGTCATTCTGGTGAACACAGCGCGCGGGTCTCTTATCAATTCCAATGACTTGCTCGAGGCGCTTAATAGCGGCAAGGTGGCGTTGGCTTTATTGGACGTACTGGAACACGAGGAAAACTTTAGCGATAACAAGGCATTGGTCGATCACCCGCACGTTGTCACCACTCCGCATATTGCTTTCTACGCCGATGACAGCTTGCGCAATATGTACATGGATTGTTTCCAGTCAATTGAGCAATGGAAGAAGGGAGAGAAGCCCATGCACATGGTGGCACTCGACAAGGTGGTGTGTGACTTGCCGGGGGTAAAGAAAGCCTGATGAATGACTGTGGTAATTGACATGGGATTTTTGAGGGCAACTGCTATAGTGTTTTCATATGCAGTACACATGGCTTGTTGTGAGTATCCTTTCCTGGCTCACCTTCTTTGCGGATTTCCTCATTGCGTTTCTTTTAAGCCTGCTTCTGTGGAAACTTTCAACGAAGCGGTCCAATAAAATTATACGGTGGATTGATCGACATGCTTTGCTTTTGATGCTGATAATTGCCGTTATCGCGACTGTCGGCAGCTTATTTCTCTCGGATATTGCCGGCTGGACGCCCTGCAAAGATTGCTGGTATCAGCGCATTTTCATGTATCCGCAAGTTGTCTTGCTCGCCATTGCTCTCTGGCGACGCGATAGAGGGATTGTCGTTTCTATTTTAGTGCTCAGTCTTATTGGCATTCTCTTTTCCATCGAGCACTACCATGAGCAGCTCCAGCTCATCTGGAACCCTGAAGCCGTCGCTGCGCCCTGCGATGAGTCTGGTGTGTCGTGCGCAAAAACGCCAACTTTGCGGTTGGGTTATATCACCATCCCCATGATGGCGATGAGTGCGTTCGCCCTCAACATTCTGGGATCATTGGTTATTCTCATGCATCGCAAGAAGAACTCTTAAGTAGTTGCATACTATCCATCATGTATCTCACCTGCACTCGTCATATTGTAAAGGATTACACCACGTGGCGAACAGCCTTTGATGCCAATGTACCGATGCTGGAAGAAGCTGGCGTACTAAGCACCACGATCGTCCAAGTAGCCGATAATCCAAGCGACATCGTCGTTCTCAATACTTGGCCGGCTAAAGACAGCTGGGACATGTTTATGGCGGCACACAAGATGAGTATGGACGAGATGATCAAGCGCCGGGAAGAGGCAGGTGTGGTTGGGCAGCCTGAATTTTTTATGGGGAGGGTGGTGTAGGTTTTTATTGCTGAGTATCTAAAATTATTTCGCTCAAGGCATTCGACTCAGTGCAAGTTCAGGTTCAACAAAGCTGGCCGCAGGCCATCTTTCGACAAACTCAAGATCTTCGATGAGCGATCCGCCGAGGTGGAGAGTCGAGTGGTAGCCCTAAGGAGAATCGAACTCCTATTACAGGAATGAAAATCCTGTGTCCTAACCGTTAGACGATAGGGCCGGTGGAGAACGTAGAATACGGAACGTAGAACGTAGAATTCTCTTTTTTGGAAATGAGCAGTTCGTGTCGGGGCTGCATTATTGGGTTTCCTCGCTTATTTGTCAATTTCTTGCGGATCTCTTTACAGCAAGTGGCTAACTATGGCGTACTGGCATCTTTTGTATATCTTTAGTGCGAAATTTCGTTTGCGGGTAGTGAAAATAGAAGCACTGTAGGTTACAGTTACTGTCAATCTTCCTTTCCTCTCCCCATGACTATTGCCACTTTTGCGATCGCAGCCGGCGTTCTGTGTTATCTATTCGGCTTTCCTATGATCTTCGCCGAAGATCAGGCAATTGCCTGGCGGCGCAAGCTACTCAAGGATGATGTTGCTGTACGTTTGTTTGGCGCAGCAATGGCCATTTTTTCGGCCATGGCACTGCGCACACAGTGGGTAGTGACTGGCGACGGCGAGGGTATTATCGTGTTTATTGCCTGGGTTCAGATGATCAAAGGTTTGTACATCGCTTGGTGGCCAAGTAAGTACAGCGAGCTCATTGCGTGGGATGAAGAGAAGTTCCATGCGCCGGTGTGGCAGGTATTGCATGGCGTTCTGATGGTCTTCATTGGCGCATTCCTCACGTACCTTGGTATTATTGTAATGCACTGATCCATCGCAGTTTGAAATAGTGCATATCCTCCTGTAGCGTCATGTTGCTCTTTACGGGGCAAGTAGGTGTTTGTTTTTGCTCGTTTTGTTGCTTCCTATGAGTCCTGTCGATCTGTTGCTCACTCTTATCATCTTGCTTATGGCAGTGCTGATTTTTGCTGTGGCACTTACGTTTGCGATACATTTATGGTGGGGAGTGCCGTATGTACCAACTCCGCTATCGATTGTGCGTACCATGATCAAAGCAGCGAAGCTACAATCCGGAGAAGTGGTGTACGATCTTGGTGCGGGTGATGCTCGCCTGCTCATAGAGGCCAAGCGGGCACAGCCAGGTATACGGGCTATTGGGTTTGAGGTGGTACCGACTATTTGGTTACTCGGAATTCTTCGCATTGCCTTCTCTCGCGTGCGGGTGGTGTTTCGCTGTAGAAGTTTATTTAAGCAGAATTTATCGGATGCGAATGTGGTTTTTCTGTACCTGTCGCCATCAATGATGAAGCGACTTGCTATCAAGTTTACCGCTGAACTCAAGCCTGGAACGCGTGTCATTTCCAATGGTTTTTATTTTAAAGATCGCGAACCGAGCGAAACGATCAGCTCGCCGGTGTTTCTGTGGGGAAAGCAGAGGGTGTTTGTCTATATTTGGTAGATTCAGGACGATTTGAGTGGTTCCAATTGATCGGAAACGAATTACGCTATGCGAATTACGAATTACGATTTTTATATAACACCTACAATCTACAGCAGCGGGATGCTTCCCGCGGCGTTCGATTTAAAACGATAGAGCCGCATACGGAATCATCGCCAGTATCTGCACAATACGAATGATAATTTCCAAAAATCCCCACGATACATAGCTCATTATTTGCCCAAGCGGAAAAGACAGATGACTGAGGGTGATGCCGAGAAAACCGCTGAGCATCGCCAGTGGAATAAGTGGTGCTACAAGCAGATTGGCAATTGGACTGATCAGCGATATTTGGCCGAAGCTGATGATCGATAGCGGTGTTGTGGTTATTTGTGCAGCCATGGTTGCAATGAGCGATTCGCGTATGCCAAAGGCTTCAGGGAGTTTTTTGAATATTTTTTTGAGGGGAGCCGAGAACACGGCAAGTCCGATGACGGCAAGAAACGACATTTGAAAACCGGTATCAAACCAAAGCTGTTTAGGGTTCCACAGTGTCATAAAAGTCGCCGTCCACAAAATAAGCAGACGAATACTGGTCACGCGACCCATTTGTAACGCAAAAAGACCGAGGACGCCCATTATCGCTGCGCGCACGACGGAGGCGCTCGCACCGACGAAGATCGTAAACAAGATGATCCCGATAGTCAGCGGCACAAAGCGCCATTTCAGCGGCAGCCAAAAGAGTAGGCCAGAAAGCAGGGCGATAATAATCGTAATGTTGTAGCCCGAAATGGCCACAATATGCAGCAAGCCAGCAATGCGAAAATTATCGAGTAAGTGATCTGGTATCCCGCGCCTTGAACCTGTCAGCAGACCCGCCAGCAGCGAGGCATGTGGTTCAGGAAAAATGCGATTAATCCGGTCTTCGAATTTCTCTTTGAACGAGTACAGTTTCGATCGAATAAAGTTGATAATTGATTGTACGGTGAGTGATTGATTTTTGGCAGTATACACTTCGGTTGTCGTTACTTTTGCCCGATACATGATTGCATAAATATTACTGGTACTCAGATAATCGTCGTACGCAAAACCCGCAAACGCTTTTGGTCGCTCCAGTTTGCCATAGACATCGACGCTGTCGCCAAAGTTATGCTCTGGCCACTGATCATTATCGGTTGCGAGCATGCGGCCGGTTATAGCAATCGTCTCGCCTGACGCAGTAAGCAGAGTTTGCGCTTCGATCGTAAATTTTGTCTGCATTGCTCGTGTGTCTGGTTCTTCGACGATTACACCGTGGATGGTGACCGGTTGTTGTCGAGCGAAATTCTCAATGCTGTGTGGATAGATCGTGTGAATATCTGCGTTCACGCGCCAAGTGGCCAAGCCGATTCCTAAAACAATCGCCAGACTTACTGTTGCTATTCTTCTGAAGCGATGAACAATGCAAAGAATGCTCAGGACGATTATGATGCAGCTAAAAATGATCCAAAATGAGTAGGGTAAAAATGCGGGTGGCGCGAAACGCAGAGCAAATACGCACGTAAGAAAAGACACCGTAAAGCCGATTGCGATATGAGATGTACGCATCAGCGACGACGAAATGCTTGTGCCAATTCTATCCACTCATCAATACTCAGCGTCTGCGGTCGGCGCCTCGGATCAATGCTCACTGCTGTCATATGCTCCATGCCGTTTGGCAGATTGCCAAGCGTGTTGCTGAGCATTTTGCGCTTACCCGAAAAGGCGATTTTGGTCAGCTTGAATATTTCTTCGATCGTCTCGCGATCGGTTTTTGCCTGTGGAAAACACTCGATATGCAGTACAGCCGAATCGACCTTCGGTGGTGGCAGGAAACAGCTTGGGTCGACCATTGTCACAATGTGCGGTGTCCCAAAGAGTCCCACGAGAATGGTGAGCATGCCGGCATTGTCGGTATCGCAAATCGTCTCGGCCACTTCGCGCTGAATAAGAAGTGTGAGCGATATTGGTAGCTGCGTAGCCTCTAAAAAAATATGACGAAGAAGCGGCGATGTAATGTGGTAGGGGATATTGGCGATCACTTTATATGGCGTGTCTGGAAAATCAGTCTGCAATGCATTCTGGTTGAGGATTGTTAGATTGTTGCTGGTTGCTGGTTGCTCGATATTTGTATACTTCTTAAGAAGCGGAATGAGTTTTGCATCCAGTTCAATTGCAATCACGTGCTTGGCCGATTTGAGGAGCTCAGCAGTCAGAACACCAATACCCGGGCCGATTTCGACTATTGTATCGTTTGGCTGAATAGTGCCGCTTTCGACAATTGCCTGCAGCACATCGTCTGCAATCAGAAAATGTTGTCCCAGGTCTTTATTGAGCCAAATGCCGTTTTGGTGGAGGAATTCTCCAACAGTATCGCGAAGCATATCTGCAGTATGCAGGAACGATTGCAAAATAAAAGCCATGTTTTTTTGTAACTGAACGACCGTCTACCCGTTATAGTCTTTACTATGCACAAATCTTTTCTCTCCATACTCACCATTGGCACCGTTTTGGCGGCTCAGACCGCCAGCGCTTTTTCCTTCAATCCGGATGCGTTTTTATTCAAAGACATCAGTCGCAATCGGGCTATTGCCGTGTCGGTCGCGCTTCTAGCCGAAGCCGGGGTAGTCGATAATCGCGATTCTTTCCGGCCAAGTAGCGCTATTAATCGTGCCGAATTTCTGAAGATGGTATTTGTAGCATCCAGGAAATCTCCGCCTGCCGGTCAAAACTGTTTTACCGATGTTCGCTCAACCGACTGGTTTTCATCGGCGGTGTGTTCGGCAAAAGAACTCGGAGTCGTCAAAGGCTATACCATCGGCGGAAAATCCTCTTTTAAACCAAGTCAAACCATCACCTTTGCCGAGGCGCTCAAAATCGCCAATATATCCTTTGGCCTCAATTCGCCGCCGATTGTCGGCAGGCCGTGGTACGACTCGTACTATCAGTCATTTCAGGATATAGATTTCAAGACGATGCTTCTTTCTCCGACTATTGCTGTCACTCGTGGTGATGCAGCTCGTCTTGTTGCCTATTTCCTCGCAAATGATCGTGGAGTGATGAACGAATACAAGGCTGCACTTAGCGGGCAGATCAGCTCGTCGTCTTCTGTCTCTTCCTCTCGCTCTTCATCGGTCTCATCGAGTTCATCTTCTCGATCATCTGTTTCATCGTCATCATCCTCATCAGTATATGGCGGACCGCTTGATCCTATGGCCGATACTCGCATTCGCTCGCAATTCCTGTTACTTGGCGAAACGAGTCCGGTACTGGGAGCTGCCAGCGTTTTTATTGAACAGGAGCCGCTCGTCGTCAAAACAATTTCGGTTGATCTGAATCAGGCATCGACGCCGACTATTTCAAACTTCCTCATCTATAACGAAAATAAAACACTGCTGGGACGCGCCACCCTGGACTCCGCTGTGAGTGCTAATACCCGCTATACTCTTACTCTTCCATCCAATTCCTTCGTTATCCCTAAAAATATAACGACTAAATTTTATGTTCGTGGCGAGCTTGCGTCCAAGGACAATGGCGGTACCAGCGGACTGACGATTGCCATCAATCAAATACTTGTCAAAGGAACCGGTTTCTGGAGTACGGATGATTATAATAAAGCAACCGTGGCTAATTTTTTGAGCTTCCAGACATCCCGTTCGATCATTAGCAGCATTCGCAATGCCGGCAACACAACCGATACGCTCATTGCGGGTCCGCAGAGAGAAATCGGACGATTCTCTTTTGAAGGTCGCAGGTCCGATGGAACAGCGAAAATATTTTTAACGGATCTTGTCTTCCAAATCGAATCAGTTGGTGGCGTGACGGTTACAAACGTCAAACTCGCAGCCGATGGCATTCCGCAAAAAGCGTCGTGTACTGTATCGGGCGATATCATTACCTGTGCCACACTCGATGCTTCGTATGGCTCTCTGATCGAAGCTCCACGAACTATTACTCTCTACGGAGATGTTGCGACACTGCAGAATGTCCAGAATGCGTCGCTGCGTATTACGCTCAATAACCCCGGTGATTTCCTGAATGAAGGTGCGATTACTTGGTACGATGGCACGACAATGTTTGATTGGACTCAGTTTGATGGACCTGTTGCACAGGGAACGTTGTATAGGTATTGATGACGAATTACGAAGTACGAATTGCGAATTACGATAAAAATGAAACGTAGCGGTGAGCCATGGCTCACCGCTACGGATTTAATTACTCAACAACACTCAGCGGTGCAATGCTTAAAGCAAATGTCTTTTTCATACCCGATTCAAAAGCGATATCGGCCATGTCACCACGACGTTCTTTGATGGTCCCTTGGCCGAAACTTGGGTGATAGATGGTGGTACCAGGTTGCATCACATCCACTTGGCTTACATCTTCGGTATCCTGATTCACGTCGTCGCTACCCGCATCTTGGTTCCACTCGGATTTTTTCGGTGCGTTCTTGTACCACATGCTTTTGTCGCGCTGCGTGCGGGCGTCGAGCCAGCCATATTTGCTACCGGTATCATGTGTTTTTGTCTCGATGAGAGTTGCGGGTATGTCGTCTAAAAAGCGACTGCGCACGTTATTCTGTGTCTTGCCCCATAGCATGCGTGATTGAGCGTACATCAGACTCAGTTGTTCCTTGGCGCGTGTCATTCCTACATACATCAACCGGCGCTCTTCTTCCAGCTGCCTGTTATCCATCTGCGCGGCCGAGTGGGGGAAAATGCCTTCTTCGCAACCGACGACAATCACCGATTTAAATTCGAGTCCTTTGCACAAGTGCAAAGTCATAAGTGTGAGAGCGTCGCTGCGCGCGTCATTCAATTTATCCACTTCGGAAATGAGGGCGACTTCTTCCAGGAAATTCGAGAGAGACGCGAGCGGTTCGAGTGCATCATATTTATGTGTCACCGATTGTAATTCCTTCACGTTCTCCCAGCGCGACTGCGCTTCGTCTGTATCGTCTTTGATCCAGTCCTCCAGCTTGATTTCCTCGATCAGTTTCGCCACAAGTTCACTCACAACCATTGTATTACTCAGCTCGCGATACTTTTCCATGAGTGTACGAAAGGCGACCATACGGACTTTCGTCGGCTCATTGATGCCGTCGACCATTTCGATGTGACCAAGCGCCTGGTTCAAACTCATGCCTCGTTCGTTACAATACGCTTGCAGACGCGCGATCGTCGTCTGGCCGATCTTACGGCTTGGTACGTTGATCACGCGCAGCAGCGACAACGTATCCTGCGGGTTGTAGATCGCCAGCAAATAGGCGAGGACGTCTTTTACTTCTCTGCGGGCATAGAATTTAAGTCCGCCGAGAATACGGTAGGGGACACCACTTCGCAGAGCCGCTTCTTCCAGTACGCGCGACTGGGCGTTGGTACGGTACAAAATGACTTGTTCGTTTGCGGGTGTGCCGTCTGCTGCACGTTGTTTGACAGTCTTGAGCGCTTCTTCCGCTTCTTTGCGTTCATCGAGTACTTCCTGCAGCACAATCTTCGCGCCGTCTTTTTGGGACGTCCACATTTTTTTCTCGGGTCGGTTGGGGTTATGCACAATCACCGAATCGGCCGCATCCAAAATTGGCTGAGTCGAACGATAGTTCTGTTCGAGCTTGATGAGCGTTGCGTCTTTGTACTCGTGCTGGAACTGCAAGATATTGCGGATATCGGCGCCACGGAAGGCGTAGATAGACTGATCCGGATCGCCGATCACGCAGATATTGCGGTATTTTTGGGCGAGGAGTGTTATCAGCTGATACTGCACATGGTTCGTATCCTGATACTCATCCACGTGAATAAAGCGCCATGTTTCTTGGTAGCGATCTAAAATATCGGGTCGTTCGGTTAAGAGTCTCACTGTTTCCAGCAAGAGGTCATCAAAATCGAGTGCGTTGGCTTCTTTGAGCTTACTTTGATACTGCGCATACACTTGTGCCAGCCGCTGCGTTTGGTAGCCGCTGGCTTGGGCTTGCACAGCCTTCACACTCAGCGATTCAGATTTAAACGCACTAATTGCCGAGAGCGCTGCACGAGACTTGAGATCTTCTGGCATGATCTTCAAATCTTTGAGCGTCTCGTTCATCAATTTATCTTGATCATCGCCGTCGTAAATCACGAAGTTTCTTTCGCGACCGATATGCTCGATATCGCGGCGGAGCATACGCACACAAATACTGTGAAATGTTCCCATCGCGGGGAGTACATCTGGCTCCTGTCCGTTGGCACTCGTCAGTTTGAGTAAATGCTTGATGCGTTCTTTCATTTCGCCAGCGGCCTTGTTCGTAAATGTGACGGCGAGTATTTGCCACGCTGGTACGCCATTGGCCATCAAGTGAGCGATTCTGTGCGTAAGCGCACGCGTTTTACCGGAACCGGCTCCAGCGAGAATAAGAACGGGGCCTTGGAGGGTATCCACAGCCAAACGTTGCTGGTCATTGAGTCGGTGAAAAATAGGATTTGTTGTGTCGGTTGCCTGCAATGTTTCGGTACTCGTCATGGGACAAAGAGAATACCTATTTTTTTAGAAATTGGCAGGGAAATTAGTGGTGAAATTTATTCATATGTCTGCTGATAAATGCGTGACAATGGATTCATCATTCTACAATCTCCAGAGCGGCCGTTCCCGGCCGCGGAGGCTCAACGTAGGATTGATCGATACCCGCACCCGCGAAGGGGTGCTCTGAAGGTGAGGGTAATACTATTTTTATCTAAAAACCTCTAAAAATCAGAGCGGCCCTTCGTGGCCGCGGTTGTCGTTCGTAACTGCGGTCGACGATTATTCCTACGACGGCCAGATAATCAAATCACTGGTGTCCCATTTGCCACAAGCAGACGACCATGGATAATCAGCAGCATTTTCAACGAGTCCTTTTCGCACCGGATTAAGATGAATGTATTGCAGCACGCCATACGAATTGTTGGGGATCTTCATAAAATAGCGTGGCTGCCATATTTTCTTAATGCCTAGTTGAAATGTGAGGCCAGATTTATATACATTCATTACTTTGGAGATAGTATTTGGTTCTGGAACATTCAGCAGAAGATGGAGGTGATCTGGCATGATCACAAATCCAAATAATAAAAATGGATGCAGAGATTGAACACGATAAAGATGATCAACGGCTTCTCGAGCATTTGCAGGATTCGAAAAAACAGGTACTCGATTAAAAGTATTCGTTGTGATGAACATAATGCCGTTTTGTTCTGGATGACGTTGAGTCATATGCAGGTTTTATTGAAACTGCAGGAATGATCGATACCCGCACCCGCGTCCTTCGATTCGACTCAGGATAATAAAAAGGGGTGCTCTGATGGGTAGAGATTTTTTCTTATGATGTATTCCTAAAACAAACTCTCCACAATCGCCGCCTTCTTGATCGTCTCTACCTTCACGGCCATCGACTGCGGATCGCCGCTTATCGGCAGGCCTTTCTCGATGCGCAGATCTTCGATCTTGCGTAGTGGCTTTTCCAGCTGATTGCGGCGGGTGGTCGTGAGGTGATCATACTCGGTTTTGGCGTCTTCAATACGTTTGCCCATTTTATCCAAAGACTCCTGGAACGCTTGCCACTGCTTGTTAAATGCGCCCATCAATGAGTACATTTCCGCGGCAGTCTTTTCCAGCTTAAAATTATCCACTGCCTGACGGATGACTGCAAGGATGGCGTAGAGTGTAAGAGGGGAGCAGATGATCACCTTATTCTGCATCGCTTCTTCCAAAATCGCGTGATAGTTTTCGTTGATGAAGGCGTAGACTTGCTCGTTTGGAATGAAGACGATCACGTAGTCGACGGTGTTATCGGACGGATTGATGTAGTCGCGCGTAGTTACTTCCTTGATGCGCGCTTTCACATCCTTCAGGAACTGATCTTTATTCATCTTCTTATCGTTATCGGTTGTGGCTTCGATGAACTTTAAATAACTATTAAGTGGAAATTTGACGTCCATGTTCACCTTTAAATTCTGTGGTAGCAAAAATGTGTAGTCCGGGCGAGAGGTGACGGATTCGAGTGCTTTCTGCTTGAGGTAGTTGATACCTTCGACAAAGCCGGCCATGCGCAGGACATCTTCGGCCATGCGCTCACCCCACTGGCCGCGAATTTTGGTACTTGCGAGAGCACTTTTGAGATCATCCGCAGTTTGGCGCAGCTTTTCTGTCTGTTCAGCTGTGGATTTGATTTGCGTGGTGAGTTCGCCAAATTTATGCGCGCGGTCTTTCTCTAAGCTATTCATCAGTAATTCTACTTTTGTGAGAGACTTGCCCATTTCTTCGAGTCTCTGATCAATCAGCCTTTTTTTGCCTTCCAGTTCTTTTTCGCTCACATTTGCCTGCTTGGAAAGCGATTCATTGGCGCGTAGCACTAGTTGCTGTGTGCTTTTGGCCAACACATCACCAGAAATAGCGCCGAATGCTTCTTTCATACGTGTAATCATCAGTTCCATTTCTTTCATTTTCTCCGCATTGTCTTCTTGTTTGGGCTTGCTCATGTCGATCAATTTATAGGCAATAAAGCCGCAAACGCCAATAAGTAGGATAATGAGGATGTAGAGGGGAGTCATGCGAGCGATCCTACTCATCTGGTGGACGGATGTCCACTTGAAGACGGATTTTTTTTGTGTTGTAAGAATCAAAACAGTCATTTTACAGCTAGTACAAGGGCAATACTCTTGACAATTTTGTGTCCGTGATTATGATATGCCCACTTTCGCGCTTTGCTGTTACTTACAATAGTGCAGCGAGGCCCGAACGAGGTTTATCTTGTGCATTTTGTACAGCCTCGTACCACATTCCCCCTATTCTTATGGCGCTCAAGCGTTCCACGAAGAAGACACTCATCACCAAACACCGTACACACGACAAGGACACCGGTTCGCCATCTGTGCAGGTTGCTATCCTCACCAAGGAAATCACGATGGTGACGAAGCACCTTAAGGATCACAAGAAAGACAACTCTGCTCGTCGTGGACTTTTGGCCAAGGTTGCCCGCCGCCGCAAACTGCTCAATTACCTCCGTATGAACAAGCCAGAGGATTATCAGAAAACAATCGACGCGTTGGATCTCAAGAAATAGATTTGGATATATCGAAGAAGGCGTCTGAGAAGGCGCCTTTTTTTAAATTCCACGGTATAAATACGAAGATCAAAGAACCAAATTCGAGACAAATACGAATAACTAAGAACTAAAATCGAGACAAAAACGAATTATAAAGGATAAATTAGAAGGTGTTCTTTTTAGGCACAGAACAGAAATTATGGCTTGAAATTGAGGAAAATTGGTAATTGGCAAAAGAAATTACTTTATAGGGACTTCTGTCTAGATTTCGTATATTTATACTCTATGCATGACTCAATCATCCATTCCTCATTTCAATTTAGAGAATCGAACTCTCGTTTTTGCAAAAAAGATCCGAGCCTTCGTTAAGCTCATTCCGAGAACAATTGCGAATACTGAAGATGGTAAACAGCTTATTCGCTCGTCTGGATCAATTGGCGCTAATTATATCGAGGCAAACGAATCACTTGGCAAACGTGACTTTATGATGAAAGTAAAAATATCCAAGAAAGAAGCAAAGGAATCAGGTTATTGGCTTCAGTTATTGGATATGGGAGATAATAAAATACTCGAAAATGAAAGAATGGCTTTGTTTAAGGAATCAAAAGAGTTAATGCTTATTTTTGGCGCCATGTTACGCAATGCGCAGCAAAAAATTTTGTAATTCTATTTTCAATTTTCTCAATTGTTTCGTATTTGGTTCTTTGATCTTCGCATTTTCCCCGTTTGCAGTTTTCCAAAGCCTTTTTGTCATTTGCATCTTGTTTCTTGATCATTCTTCCGACTGGCTTTTACAGCCTCTTCCCCTTATACTTCCTTTAGCTCTTTCCCACACTCAGTTTTCTGCCCCTGGATTTACGTACCAGCTCCCGATAGGGATTTGATGTGTGAATCCTTTCGCAGGAATTCAGGTTTGTTGGAAAGAATGATCTATTTCATTCTTTTTCTTTTATGAAAGGTACGTATACCTTAGAACTCGGCGACAAGTCGCTTGTCGTCAAAACCGGGCAGATTGCCCGCCAGGCCAACTCGTCCATTATCTGTCAGATGGGGGACACGGTTGCACTCTGTACAACCACTATTTCGCCAAAGCCGCGCGATGGTGTGGATTTCTTGCCGCTGCAAGTTATCTACCAGGAGAAATTTTACGCCGGTGGCAAAATATCGGGCAGTCGCTTCCGCAAGCGCGAAGGTCGTCCAGGCGATGACTACGTGTTACTTGCACGTGTAATCGACCGTGGACTGCGTCCGATGCTTCCAAAGCACATGCGTAACGATATCCAGGTATTTGCAACGGTCTTAAGTTACGACTTCGAAAACGAGCACGATATTGTGTGTGCCAACGGCGCAAACTTGTCGGTTGCTGTATCGGACTGTCCAGCCGATGGCCCACTTGGCACCGTTCGTGTGGGATTGATTGGTGGCGAACTTGTCTTAAACCCAACACACGAGGCTCGTACCAAAAGCGAGCTCGATATGTTTGTGACTGCTTCTCTCGAGCGCATAGTGATGATCGAAGCGGGTGCGAACCAAGTATCCGAAGAGGATATTCTCCGTGCCATCGATTTCGGTAAGAAATGGGCACAGAAAATTGCCAAGTTCTTTGCGGATATCCAAAAAGAAATCGGCAAGCCAAAGATGACTATCGCTGAGCCTTTTGCGCATAAAGAGGCGTACGAATTCCTCAAGAAGTCCGCTCTGCCAATCGTTAACAAAGCTGTGAAAGACGACATGATCAAAAGCGCACGCCGTGCCATCTTCAACGACTTGATGGCCAATGCCAACAAGCAATTGGAAGAGAAGTTCGGCCCAGCCGGTGAGAACGAAGAGCTGATTACGCTGTACAAAAATGGTCCAGCAATCATGGATAAAATCATCAAGGGCGAGGTGCGCCGCTTGGTACTCGAAGAAGGTCTGCGTATGAGCAGCCGCAAGGTGGATCAGATTCGTGACATCGAATGTATTGTCGATATCTTGCCAAAACGCGTGCACGGTTCTGCGCTCTTCCAGCGCGGCGAAACGCAAGGTCTCACGACTTGTACGCTCGGCTCTCCTGGCGACAAACAGCTTGTGGATGGCATGGAAGGCGAGCATGAACTGCGCTACATGCATCACTACAACTTCCCTCCTTTCTCTGTTGGAGAGACAAGTAACCGCTTGATGGTTGGTAACCGCGAAATTGGTCATGGAAATTTGGCGCAGCGTGGTATCGAGCCAGTGTTGCCAAAGGAGGAGGATTTCCCGTACACCATTCGCACAGTCACCGAAATTTTGGAATCCAACGGTTCGTCGTCTATGGCGGCGGCCTGCGGCTCCACTCTTGCGCTCATGGCTGCTGGTGTGCCGATCACTGCTCCAGTTTCCGGTATCGCGCTTGGACTCATGTCCGATGAAGAGAAAGGCCAGTACGTCATTCTCTCCGATCTTCAGGATGAAGAGGACTTCGGTGGCGACATGGACTTTAAGCTCACGGGTACAGAAAAGGGTATCACGGCTATTCAGATGGATATCAAGATCAAAGGATTGCCCGATTCCGTCTTTAAAGACGCTCTCGAGAAATCCAAAGTCGGTCGCGCACATATTCTCAAGATCATGCTTGCGGCTATTGCCGAGCCACGTAAGGAACTGAGCCAGTACGCTCCACGCATCGAAACGATTCAGATCGATCCAGAGGATATCCGCCTCGTTATCGGTAAGGGTGGCGAAACGATTCAGCGTATGACCAAGGAATTCAATGTCACTATCGACATTGAAGATAGCGGTATGGTATTCGTCACAGCACTCAGCGGCGAATCGATGGAACTCGCCAAGCAAGCGATCAAAGGTATTACCGAGAAGCCAAAGGTTGGCGATGTCTACGATGCCAAGATCACTCGCATCATCGATGGTGTCGGTGCGATCGCGGCATTCGGCCATGGTGGCAAGGACGGCATGATCCACATTTCGGAACTCGCCTGGGGCCGCACCGAGAAAGTGGAAGATGTTGTGAAAGTCGGCGACAGCGTCAAAGTAAAATGTGTTGAATACGATGCAGCCGAAGGCAAGACACGTTTGAGCCTCAAGCAAATGACTACTCCACCAGAAGGTTGGGTTGCTCCACCACCACGTCCAAGTTTTGGCGGCGGTCGCGGCGGTCCATCACGCGGTGGACATGGAGGACGTCGTTAGAAGGAGTTCGAAGAATTCTAAGAGTTCGAAGAGTACGAGGAATAGTAGCTATCCTCGTACTCTTCGTTTTCATCGTTCTCCTCGAGCTCTTTTACTAAACAATCTCCTTCGACAGATCCTTCGCTTTCAGAATAATTTTCTCGAACATATCCGAGTTCTCGTATGGTGAATGCTCATGCCAAATCGGCAGAATATTACTAAACACATGGATGAAGCTGTGTAGCTCATCGGATACCTCTGGGCGCATATCGACTGCGATTTTGTGCTTTTTGAACGCGAGAAGAAGTTTATGCAAGCGCATGAGTGTGCGATGCACGCCTTCCAGTAACAACTGCTCACGTCGCAGGTCGATAACGTACATATTCGTCTCATCATCATAAAATTCCAGAATCTCATCGAGTAAGCTCTGGCCTTGTTTCAGCGCAGTACTGAATGTTTCCCATGACTCGCCATCAGGCATATTTCCTTTTTCCAGTTCCTGCAGCATGTGATCAAAATCCTGACGAATGATGAAGAATCCTTCGCGGGTGTTGTAGAAGTTGCCTTCAAATGTGAGCTTGTGCACCTGATACAGCGCAATTTCCTGACGGTAGCTGATGAGCTTGGTCACAAAGATAGCCGAAATAAAAATCGTCATGATACTCTGAGAGCTGGCCAAAAATTTTGAAAAACCAATAGGAACAATGTCGCCATATCCCACCGATGTAGCCGTGATAACGCTGAAATACATGCTGCTGAGCAGCGTATCTAGCGGGCTAAATCCTTCGATATTTCGCAGGCCATGGAGTGGCATGGCAAGCGTGAGAGTGAAGTAGCTGATGCCGAAACCAATCACGAGTCCAATCCACATCAGAAACAAACCCTGATACGACAAGTCGATAATTGTATCGGGCTTGAAGATCGAGAGTTTTTCGGGTGTGAATTTTTTAGGCTGTGGTTCCATGAGAGAGTGAGTTGGTATTAGTTTGTGATGTTGGGCTTTGCGGTGCAGCAGCTGGTGTTTGTACAGGGGGAGTGGCATCTTTCTTTACAGACGCAGGAGCTGCCTGTTTGTTACTGTCGGTCTTGTAGAAACCGCTTCCTTTAAAGATCATGGATGGTGCTGTAATAATTTTCTGCGTCTTTCCGCGGCATTTTGGGCAAGCTGGCAGCTCCTTGGAACCGAATGTCATGGATTTCATGAAGTTCGTATCGCACTGTGTGCATTTGAAGCTGTAGTTTGGCATGAGGAGATTGTAGCAGGATGTTGGTCTGATTGATCACGAAATTATAGCATATCGAGAGCTTTTTTGCCATAGACTACACATATTTATGGCTTATTCATTTGCTTCTTTACTTTTCGTAGCAAGTGAACCGCAAATTTGAGAGTGCATCGGCGGTGGGTTCTAAAAAGAGAGACAGTCCTTCAATTTCTAATTCATCCGTTGGCTCAATATAATCATCACTTTCCGGGAGTATGATTGCTATCAGTGGTTGAGGCGAAGCCATAATATTGGATGCTCGTTCTCGTAAGTCGTTTGTATTTTCTGTTAACAATGCATCCAGATAAGGATTGGGCTGCTTAAGATCTTCCTTAATCAATTGATCGAAGTATTTCTTTTCTCTTAACTCACAGCGCGTGCCCAAAAATTTGAACAGTTTCATGTATGTGAGCATACGAATCCTTTTCTATTCGTCAATTTTTCAATTGTTGCGGCTGAAGTTTTGAGTAATAGATTGAGCGAATTAACCGGTGTGCTCGAAGCCAAAGAGTTTATCGGTATCCATAATGAGACTTCCTGGTAATCTCAAAACACCGAGAACAGCGCTGGGAATGCGTAATCCTATAAGATTACGAGTTGTTTGGCCTATATCTCGAATCGTGCGAAGGCCTTTCGTTGGCTCGAGCGGCTGATCGATCACACCCGCAAGTGCATAATCAGATAATTCAAAAATGCCACTGAGTCCGGCATACACGGTGCCGATTGCTGCCTTTACCGGATTGCCTTGCTCGAGTGGTTTTCCAATATAGGTATCGACAGTATCGCTTCCCCAATTACGCAGGTTTGGGCCTACTTCTCGAAACAACTGAATGCATCGATTTTCTCTGGTGCCAAGTGAAGTTGCACAATAATTCATAGTGAAAAGCTACACTCTAGTAGACGTTGATTGGTGGGTCAGTCTTTCATTGTCGTTCTACGCTTCTTTTTCGTCTTCCTTCAGCGGTATTTTGCGGTACTATGATGTCCTCATTCTCGTCATTTATGCTCGATAAAGCGTATGAACCGGGTAGTACCGAAGACCGCATCTACAAAATGTGGGAGGAAAGCGGTGCATTCAAAGCCGATGCAAGCAGTAAGAAAGAAGCGTTCAGCATCAGCATGCCACCACCAAATGCCACAGGTCAGCTGCATCTTGGCCATGCAGTTATGTTGGCGCTCGAAGATATTTTTACCCGCTACGCGCGCATGCAGGGCAAAGAGGCGCTGTGGGTTCCTGGTACCGATCATGCGGCGATTGCGACCGAAAGTTTGGTGATTCGTAATTTGCAAAAAGGCGGTATGGCCGATCCGCGTAAGCAACTGGGCCGCGAAAAACTACTGGCCGAAATCGCTGCCTTCGTCGAAAACAGCCGCGATACCATTCGTGGACAAGTGCGCAAAATGGGGAGCAGCTGCGACTGGAGTCGCGAGCGTTATACCATGGAACCCGCACTCAATCGCTGTGTGAACGAAGTATTCAAGCTGATGTACGACGATGGCCTCATTTACCGTGGTCACCGTATCGTGAACTGGGATCCGAAATTGCAGACGACAGTTTCTGATGAAGAAGTGGATTTTAAAGAAGAAACGGCACCGTTCTACACATTTCAATACGGTCCGTTTCAAATCGGTACGTCACGCCCGGAAACAAAGTTCGGTGATAAATATGTGGTGATGCATCCAGAGGACGAGCGATATGCCAAATACAAGCACGGCGATACGTTCGAGGCGCAGTGGATCAATGGGCCTATCAAGGCGACTGTCATCAAAGACGAAGCGGTTGATCCGGCATTTGGAACAGGTGTCATGACTATTACGCCGTGGCACGACGCTATCGACTTCGAGATTGCTGGTCGTCATGGACTCGAGCGTGAGCAGGTTATTGATTACAATGGCAAACTACTTCCGATCGCCGGCGATCTTGCGGGTATGAGTATAGAAGAAGCCCGTCCGCTGATTGTCGAGAAGCTGAAAGCAAAAGGATTACTGGTCAAAGTCGATGAAAACTACGTGCATAACAAAGCGACCAACAGTCGTGGTGGGGGAGCAATTGAGCCGCAGATCAAGTTGCAATGGTTTATCGATGTGAATAAAGAGATTATCGATTGGGTAGACGCATCCGGCAAAAATCAGAAAATGAGTCTCAAGCAAATCATGCACTCGGTTGTGCATCATGGAGACATCACTATCATTCCCGATCGCTTCAATAAGACGTACTTTCATTGGATCGATAATTTAAGAGATTGGTGTATCAGTAGACAAATTTGGTGGGGACATAGAGTGCCGGTGTATTACTGTTCGAAGTGCGAAGAGGCTATGAAAGCAACGGGAGCGAATCACGAATCACGAAGTACGAAGTACGAATTAGTTTCAGTTCAACCATTAGAGAAGTGCCCAAACTGCGATAGTAAAATTACTCAGGATTCAGACACGCTTGATACGTGGTTTTCAGCGGCTCTGTGGACTTGGAGCACGCTTCTCGATCCAGCGTTAGCAGTCGATCCAAAAGTTTCATTCAAAGAACTGTTCACCCGCAGTCCGGATTTTCAGAAATTCCATCCGACGACTGTTATGGAAACTGGCTATGACATTCTGTTTTTCTGGGTCGCCCGCATGATTTTGATGACGACGTATACGCTGTCCAAAGTGGATGATGCGCCTGCCAAAGCAGCCGATCATGTGCCGTTTAAAACCGTGTATCTTCATGGTCTGATTCGCGCGCGCGACGGACGCAAGATGAGCAAGTCGCATCCGGAGACGATGATCGACCCGCTCGATATGATTAGCAAGTATGGCGCCGATGCGCTGCGCCTCTCGATGATCGTCGGCCAAAGTGCGGGCAATGATGCGCGTTTGTACGAAGAAAAAATTGCGGGGTACCGAAACTTTATCAATAAACTCTGGAACGCCTCGCGCTTTGTACTGATGCAGTGTGAGCAGAAGGGTATTGATCCGAAAGATGCGAATTTTACATCGAACGTTTCACTATCTCTCGCCGACCGCGCGTTGGTTTCTCATCTGCAAGTATTGATTGATGATGTAACTGAGGGCCTGCATAAATATAATTTGAGCGAAGTCGGCGAACGTCTGTACGCATTTATTTGGGATTTTTTCTGCGACTGGTATTTGGAGCTTTCAAAAGGTGAGGCAAATATACATTTGCTTGTACAATCACTTCGAACAATTATTCAGTTACTGCATCCATTTTGCCCATTTGTTACTGAGGAATTATGGGCGCATATTCGATCGTCCGATAGTTCAGATATGCTTATTTCTCAGGCTTGGCCTATAGCTGATGTTGCTATGCGTTACAAAAATGCAGAGAAAGAGCTGCAGTCGGTCATCGATATTATTACCGCCATTCGCAAAATCCGCACCGAGCAGGGGATCGAACCGGGTAAGCAGATTTCTGTGATGATCAAAACGTTGAATCAGGATTTGATCGCTTCTCAACAGTCTCACATTGAGCGTATGGGGAAGTGTACAGTGGAACTTGTGAAAGATGCTCCGACTACAGACATTGCGAGCGCCTTCCTTGAGGGGGTAGAAGTGCATGTCAGCCTTGCGGGTCTCATTGATAAAGACAAGGAGAAGGCGAGTTTGCTCGCCGAAAAAGAGAAGCTGTCTGGATATGCAAAGAGCTTGGAAGCCAAGCTTTCCAATGAAGCATTCGTTGCTCGGGCGCCAGCTGCTTTGGTGGACTCTGAGACGCAGAAATTGGCTGTGACACAGGAGAAGCTGAAGAAAATCGAGGAGAAATTATTATATCTTCTTCCATAAATATTTTTTTACCTTATATTTGTCACAAGAAATTTTAGGTATTTTTTTAAATTTTTATGGCAGCGTTTACTTCTAAGGCAACGGGCAACTGGGCATCTAGCGGATAAACAACGTGGAATGAAGCAGGTGTACCAGGCGATGGCGATACTGCAACAATAAGTGCTGGTCATACGGTTACTATTGCCGATGGTACATCGGTTACCGTTGGCCCTAGCGGCGCGAGCGGCACAATGGCAATTACCGTTAGCAATACAGGTAAACTTGTTATTGGTACGACGACGGGTGGTACTTTGATTGCGCGTGGAGATATTATTCTTGCTCAAACTGCGGTTTCGCGAACGTCTGGTTTTTATGCGCTCACTCTCAACCCGGGCTCAACGCTCGAATTTGATGCGAGCCAAGCAACGACTCCTGGTTCACAGACGTATGTTTGCGGTCCATCTCAATCCCTCGGGCCGAATGCTCGTGTTTTCATCAATGGATCTTCGTCTGCTCGCTGTACTGTTCGATCCAATGCAGGAGGTGGAAATGGTCGTTTTTCCAATAGAGGGTTTAATACACGCGTTGGGTCTATGCGTGTTACTTACTGTGATTTTACACGCATTGGCGATGCATCGAACGTTGCATTTCAGCCGTATCTTTCTTCTTCAACTACAGAGCCTGATGAATTTTCAATGGCCAATTGTACTTTTACATCTGGTGGACAAATTTCGCATACGTCACTCATGGCGTCCAATACCATTTTTTCTCTCACTGATTGTATCTGGACCACAACTGCTAGTACTTCTTGTATTCATACCGTTACGAACGGAACTGTCATTGGTGCTACTGGCACAAGGCAGGTGAAGCGTTGTGCGTTCGATAAACAATTTGGCGTGAGCTCCACGGTGCAGGACTTTAGTTTTTATCAAGTCTTATTTCAGGAAAACTTTAGTTTATCGGATACTTATAACTGGGCTCAATTTGAGCAATGTATTGTTCGCAAGCCTACAGCTGTAGACAATCTTTTACCTGGTCCAACAGCTACGCATTGTTATTGGCTGTGTGATTTTGCGACTGGAAACCCCCATTTTTTCCAAGTGTCAGCTTCAAGGGCTTGTACTATCAATGGTGTTATTTTGGAGTACACAGGCTCAGGAGGGGACGGTGATGGCATTGGTCTTGCAAACGGTACTCCTGCCAGTACTTTGCGTCATACTATTAAATACTGTTTAGTTCTTCCACGGTCTGGAGACAGTGCTCAGGCTAGCTGTACACTTACAACTCATTCGGCAAACTCTAATCAACAGTGGGCATCTATCGATCACAACACCTTTATGGGTGGTTCAGCTGCTGATCATGGTGTTCAGCTTAATGAAACAACAGCCACCCCTGCTGGAGCTCTTCCGCTGTACCGATCGAATCTTTATTGGGATACGAGTGCTCGTGGAAATCATTTTAGAACAGTGGTACGGTCTGCGGGCGCTTGTACTACCGATACTCTTACTGCGTCTGGCGCAACCAATAACTGTGCATACACTGCATCCGTTGCACCGTCTGGCGCTCAGACGGAAGTAACTGCTGGCTATCAAAATTCTATCGGTACGTATTATAATACTCCAACCACTTCTGGCGTTCCGGGAACGAATGACGTAAACGTTAATCCAGGATTTATCGATACTACTCGTAATTTTGCAAATTGGGCTACAACGCAGAGTCAGGCAGCATCAGTTGCAAATACAATCACACTTTTGCGATCTAATTTAGCGGTGAATATACCTGGTCTTTTGTTGTGGGTACGAGGCGGATTCGCACCTACACATTCATCATTACGTGTTGCTGGACACGATACAGCGTCTATTGGTGCATCAAATTATTCAAAATCAACTCGCTCAACGACGAAGCTCGATCAGATGCGATCCGCCATTAATACTCGGTATAGTGTGAGCGTGTAGGCTGATCAATATATTTTCACAGTGACTCATACAATATGATTTTGTCCTGAGTCTATTTGATTGGGACTACTTCTCCCTGTATTGCTTAATCCCCATAAATTGGTAAATCAAAATCCCGTTTGGTGCCGCTTATTACTTTGAGCGCCGCGCCACGGGTAATTGCATCGCGACCAAAGCGTGTATGTAAAGTGTCGAGTGCTTGCTGCATCCGCTCGTCTTTTTCACTGATACTTGGATCTTGAAACAGAGAATACTGCTTGGTGCCAGTAGGCAGGAGATTCCAGAGATTAAGCCCAGCTTGGGTGTAGCGCCGATTTTTTTGATAGAGGCTTTGAAAGCAGCTTGTAACAAACGGGCGCAGCTGATCTTCGGTTTCGCTTTGCTGCGGCAAACTGCGATTCGATGATTCGTATTCATACTTGTCATCGCGCAGCCACATAGAGAGTCCTTTGCAGCTTAAGTTCTGGCGGCGCATTTTAAGCGATGTATATTCCAAGTGACGTAGGACGTGGGCAAAGAGCAAATCGCGATCACCAGTTGGTCTGAAACTACGAGCACGCGAAATCGACTTTGGTGGACCGTGGTCAACTGAAACAAGGGATAATGCTTCTCCATTCAGTTCGCGCTGTATATCTCTGCCAGGGCGACCAAAGAGGCGAATAAGGGTATCTGGATCAGCAGTGGCAATATCGAAAGCCGTATGCCACTCGTTTGCGTCGGTATGAACGACTCGTTTGCGACCAATGCCCGGAATAGCCGCTGCGACGCGATCTCGTAAAAATGTCTCACGCTCAATGCCCCACTTTTCGAGTGCGATTGGCTTATCGGTCAGCACAGTTACACCGCCGGGCTTGCGATATTCCCCGGCCATTTTTGCCAGAAGCTTACTTGGTCCCACTCCGACCGACACAGAAATATGTGTTCGTTTTTGTATCGTGAGGCGCAGGTTTTCTGCGCAGGTCGAAAGATCTGTAGGCACCCCGCCGATCATACTGCGTAAATCCAGATACCATTCATCAATCGATACTTTTTCTATAAACGGACAGTGTTCTTCAATGATCGATTCAATTTGATCGGATGCGAGACCGGTTTCGCGGAAATCGGATGGAATTTGCAGGGCATCGGGACACAGTTTAAGTGCTTCTGATATGCGCATGCCTGTCTTCACTCCTTTCTCTTTCGCTTCATAACTTGCAGCAATAACACAGCCACCGCCCATGCCGGCGGCAAGCACTGGTTTACCGGCAAGTTTTGGATGCTTACGAACGAGAACAGACACGAAGAAAGAGTCAGCATCAATGTGAGCAATCATAGGGACGGAAACGAATTACGAGGTACGAATCACGAATTACGAACGAGTTCTTTCGTTTTCCTTATAAATAAATCCATTCGTCATTTTACTAAGCGTAACAGTTTGGTTTGCAGTTTGTAGAAATATTTCTTGATTGAGGTAACCGATATCTTGGGCAATGAGAATCTGATTTTGAATCTCAGTGAGCGAGCTAAGACTTGTTGTGTAAAACTGAATCTTCTCTTTTGTGGAATTGCGCGTAAAACCTTCAGCGATATTGGATGTAAAAGATACAGCTGCACGACGTAATTGGCTCGTAAGCCCGAATAATTCATCTTTTGGAAATGTTTTAGTGATCCTATAGATTATGAGTACCAATTTATGTCCTTCTCGCCACACTCGTAGATCTGTAAATGATCGTATTTTTTGCTGCTCAGCCAATGATAAGTCAAAAGATGACATAAGAATCGTAATTCGTGCTTCGTACTTCGCTAATACTTGCGAACCGTTCCCACCACCACGCCGCCGATTTTCAGCTCGTCCATGGCGTAGAGATCTGGATAGTCTGGATTTTCGGCTTGGAGGTAGAACTTGCCGTTGCCTTTTTTGAGCCGCTTGAGCGTGAATTCGCCGTCGAGGATACCGACGACGATGTCGTGTACCTTTGGAGTTTTCTGTCGGTCGACAATGACCAAGTCACCTTCGTGAATACCGGCATTGATCATGCTATCGCCTTTGACCCGGAGTAGAAATGTCGATGAGCGATCTTTGATGAGGTACTGTTCCAAGTTCACTGTTTCTTCGGCCTGCTCTTCTACTGGTGCGGCAAAACCAGCGGCGATCGGACCAAATAGTGGGAGAGTAAAAGCCGAGAAAATAGAAGGCTTCTCTTCTTTGTGCTTATGAAGAATTTTGATGCGGCCTTTCGGGTCTTTTTCGATTTCTTCCTGTAGCACCAATGCATTCACCACCTTCGCAATGGAGTTTTTACTCTTTACCTCAAAAGCGACAGCTAAGTCGGCAAGTGATGGTGAGTAGCCATGCTTCTTCTGAAATTCCCCGATAAAGTTGAGAACCGTTCGCTGGTGAGCAGTGATAGCCATAGAAGGGAGTGGGAACGAATGTACACCAAGGATAGGTGAACGAATGTCCACTGTCAAATCATCAGTCAAAAATCCTCCTTACGACGATCGCCTGATACCGAAAGAATGTTTTCCTGCCTTCAAAAATCAGCATCTTTACATTCTCCATTTTTCGTCCCTTCTAGAATGTCGGAGAGAATATTTGTCTGCTTATTCGATTTTATCCAGATCTTTTTGTTTACTTAGTTCTATGAATGTCAGTGTCCAGACTGTCTGTTTAAACACATGCAGATAGGCGAAGAAGTAGCTGGCAATAAGAATGAGGATAATGCCCAGAACACCTGCAATAACGTAGCTGATAGCCGGATTTAAAAACATCGCTAAAAATAGCCCGATTCCTATAATAATGCCTGGCAGCAGAAGAATAACAAGTGCATTGATAATAATGCGTACCGATATAACAACCATCAGAATGATAAGAAACATCAGGTGTTTTAGATTGCTGACAATTAATTTTACGCTTTTTCCTGATGCGTGATAAATGCTCAGCTTTTGGATCACCACTGCCTCGGATGCAAAGTTAAAAAAGAACTTAAAGAAGTTCGAAAGCAGCCAGAATATCATGGCAATCACCATCAGCGGTGGTCCCATGTTTCCGCCGTAGCGCCAGAGAATTGACTGAATGGTTATAAGCATCGTCAGACTGCTGAACGAAAATATTTCGTGCAGTGCAAACAGTGGAAAGAAGTTGTACATGCCCAGAATGAAGCCACCATTCACCGGTTCTTTGCGGTACGATTTGGCGGCCAGGCCGATAATGGCGCCTTCGATGAAGCTTGGGATGAGAAATTCGACAAACAGTAATACGAGGAATGCGATGATAATTGTCATAAACAACCAGAACGGCAGGGCGTTGTAGAGCCAGATTTCGATATCGAATAATCCAGCCTCACCGTGATGATAGACTTCTTCGTAAATAAAATAGATCTGATAAATAAGGAGTTTTACATCCAGCAGAATCTCGAAAAATGATCCGAAAAATCCCCACCGGCGCAAGCTGCGTTCGATAAGCGTGATCTTCCAAGCTTCGGCGATGATCTCGCGAGGGGTAAGCATCGTACGCGAAGGATAGGGGAGCGGTACTTACTGGGCAATAGCCGTGGAGCCCGAGGCAGCCAGTAAAGACGGCAATGATGTATAGGCAAAGTCTTTTCCAGTGATAATCAGTATTTCTGGTGCATCCTCGCGGTCGAGCGTTTGCGCGGCAATTGCTGGGGCCGCTCCAAGAGTCGCGGCAAAGAATGTCGCTTGAGCCTGTGCGATTTTCTGACGTTCCGTTGCTTGCTTGGCATCGATATCGCTGGCCGATGCATCACTGCTCGAAAGCGTGAGCGGGGGAGTAAATTGCACCAAAGTGGCGTCTTTCTTATCTTCGAAATTTTTCACGCTCACCACGTTAAAGCCAAAGCGGATTAGCTCGGTTGCTAGTAAGCCGGCAGATCCGGGCTTGGAGCCGGCATTCAAGACAGCAATGCGTGGCTTGGCCAAATACCAATCGCGATGATGGAGCAGGAAGTCGGTAAACAGGGAAATACGATCCCAGTTGCCAAGTGGCGTACCGGCAGCGCTGACTGGGAGCAGGATAGAGGCGCCGCCCCACTCGCTGCGTGGCGGTGTGTACAGAAAGCCGCCGGCTTCGGCGAGGCCGCCGTACAAACCATTTTGGTCCGAGAGTTGCTGCGAAATAATGCGGCTGGTGTCCATGTTACGTTCGGCGCTTGCCAGTGTAATCATTTCTTTGAGACTCATGGTGCTTTCGACATTTTTGGACAAGACATTGTAGAGCCGCGAAATATTGCCGATGTTACCGATAAATCCACTCGCTTTCATTTTTGCAATGGCGGCGGTGATAATCTGCTGCTGGCGTCCCGAGCGGGAGAAGTCGCTGCTACTGTGGCGTGAACGCGCATATTTAAGAGCCGTTGCACCGTCGAGGTGCTGGTCACCCGCACTGATGGAAAACGTTTCGTAGGTGTAGTTGGGTCCGGGATATTCGGTATCGATAATATCTTTGGCAACCGTTACATCTATGCCGCCGATGGCATCAATTGCTTGCTCGAAACCAGAGAAGTTAATTTTAAGCACATCGTGAATCTGCATGTGCAGGCGTGTGCCGAGTTCATCGGCCAGCTGGCGCATCGCTTCTTTTGATGCCTCTTCCTTTGTGTAGCCTTGGCGAATCAGTTCTATCTTAAAATTGCGATACAGTTCGTTGATGCGCCCGACTCCCATTTTCTTGGTATCCGTTAAATGCAGATCGCGCGGAATAGACAGCATGACGATGCTGTGCGTTTTGGTCGGATCAATGCTGGCAACCATAATCGTGTCTGTTAAATCGATGCCATCGTGCCCGTCATCGCCCACACCAAGCAGAAGAATATTGGTAAAGCCATCGCTGTCTTTCTTGAGTTCTGCAGCTGCAGCTCCCGGTGCACGGAGTGGCATAAGAGTACCGACAAAGGCCAGCAGCTTGATGCTACCCATCATAATAAAAATCACCAGACAGAGCGCAAGACCGATGCTGATGACAGACATTACCGAGCGTCGCTCGCGCTTCTCTTCTTTTTCGTGTTCACGCTTTTTCTTCTTTCGCTGTTCTATTTTGCGGTACAACCCAACGATCGGACGCGCAAGGGCAACCAGAAAGAGCGCGGTTTTTTGGAGCGACAGCGAAGACTTCCTGTCTGCACGAATGCGTCGAGTCTGAAATGACATCGGATGCAGTGTACTGAAGAACGAAGGAGACGTCACCAAACTATGTACCTGTATTTTCCTGAACCAGGATTCCATATTTTTGTTTTCATGTAGCCAAAATCATCGCCTTTGATCATATATTGGCCTTCACTCTTCCTCTTTCTGCCAGCCTTTTTCAGAATGAATCATTGATAATTGCTTGTCGGCCGTAGCCCCGCGCACGGGGCGAAGGCTGAACAATGTACAATGGAATGATTGGAGCATCACAATTGTATCTGAGCTCAGACGCATTGTTCATTTCTTCTTACTCATAAATCGTAAACGTATCGTGAGGATCTTTTCGTACATGCCCGCTGCTGGGCTCTTCTTCGCCGGGTTTGTAATGGCCGAGCATGAGGCCGCCGATGACGATATGGCTGTCTTGGAGCTTGAGGATATCGTGCGATTTGCCATGATGAAGCGATACCCAGCAGCTGCCCAGCTTGAGTGTGGTGGCAGCAAGCAAGAGATGTTCGGCCGCACACGCACACGAGTATTCCAATTCTTTCGGATTCCAGATAATTTCTTGATTATCTGGCCGGGCAGTACGATCGCACGCAACGATAATGAAGACACTGGCTCCTTCGATAAAATTGCCATAGCACGATGTTTCCATCAGCTTTTTGCGCATCTGCGCATTTTTGATGATATGAAAATGCCAGGGTTGCGTATTCTGGACGCTCGGTGACATGTTCGCGATCTCGATCACTTTTTCAATTTCTTCCGTTGTGACTGGTTCGTCACTAAAGTAGCGAATACTGCGTCGCTGATTGCAGAGAGTGTGAAAATCATCGTACGTCATAGAGGAGAGGGGAAAGCATCTATGAGCATACACCGCTTACGTGGCGTTTGGAAATGAGATGATTGGTTAGAAAAAAGACTCAGAAGACTCAAAGGACTCAGAGGAAGCAGGGGATTGGAAGTATCAGGGACATCTGGCCCATGAGTTATTGTTATTTCTTCCTCCATGAATGATTTGATCATACTATCGCTCCTTTGAGTCCTTGCAATTTATTGCATCAGCAAAAAGCCGACTTGCGTCGGCTTTTTGTTTGTAGTTCGAGGGGATGCGTATGTATTACGCAGCACCACCGTTCTTCTCTGCCTTGAAGCAGTTGAGACACAAAACTGGGCGTCCGCCTTCTTCCACTGGACGTGGCTTGAAGGGAACCTCGCAGTCTGTACCACACTTTGCGCAGGTAGCTGGGAACATCTTGCGTGTAGCAAAACGCTCCTCTTTGCGCTTGTTGCGGCAGTCCTTGCAACGCTGAGGCGCAGCGAGCTGCTTAGATGCGTAGAATTCCTGTTCACCATCGGTGAACTCGAATGCGGCACCGCAGTCGCGGCAGGTGATCTGTTGATCAGCCATAAAAATAAGAAAAAAAGAATAGAAATTGCATCGTGTCCTTCTTTTCGTGTTCTTATCGGTTGACCGAGTTGACAGATACGAAGGTGATTGCGTGGTAAGTATATGACGAAGCGGTGTTTTCGTCAAGTAGCTGGCAGAGAGATTGAGTAGTCCTCGAGAGGTTATTGGTTCTTTTATTCGAAAACGAATTGCGAATCACGAATTACGAAGTACGAATCGTTCAAATTTCTTTCATAATAATGCCTACAATCTTCAGCAGCCCGCCCGGATGAGCGCATCCGTTCGGACGGGCGGGCTTCCGGCCCGCGGAGGCACAATCATTACCAATTTCTTGGGATGTATCTCGTGCTTGGTTCCTTGATCTTCGCATTTCTATTAGAAAAAAAAAGCCCACCGGTACGATGGGCTTTTTGAATTGTCGATTATAAAGACTACTTGAGAGTGATTTTTGCGCCTGCAGCCTCGAGCTTCTTCTTGATGTCTTCTGCTTCTGCCTTAGCAACTCCCTTCTTGACCATCTGTGGAGCGCCTTCGACCAAAGCCTTGGACTCACCGAGACCGAGCTGAGTGATTTCGCGGACGACCTTGATAACGGCAATCTTCTGAGCGCCACCGTCTGTGAGCTCGACATCGAATGCAGTCTTCTCTTCGCCGGCTGGAGCAGCACCTGCAGCTGGAGCAGCGGCCATAGCGACTGGAGCAGCAGCGGAGATACCGTAAGCCTGTTCCATGAATTTAACGACGTTGTTGAGCTGGATAACGTTCAGCTTTTCGAGAGCGGAGATAACAGCCTGCTCTTCCGTTGTGAGAGTAATGTCTGACATGAGAGAAATAAGAAATGGAGATAAAAAATATTATGCGGGGGTTGCCTCTTTCTTCTTTGCGATTTCGGAGAGTGCGCGCGCAAAGCCGGTAAGAGGGGAGCTGACTGCACCTGCAAACTTGGTGAGAGGTGAGTTGATCATCATCATGAATGTTCCAAGCAGTGTGAGGCGGTTTGGGAGAGTGGCAAATGTTATTGCCTCCGTAGCAGAGAGGATTTTGCCGTCGAACATGCCACCAATCAGCTTTACCTGATCGTGCGTCTTGGCAAATTGAAAGGCGATATTTGCACCAGATGTTGGCTCGCTGTTGCTGAAAATACAGGCAACAGGGCCCTGGATCATGCTGTCTTCGATTGCTGGCATGTTGAGTTCCTTGGCGGCAATCTGCAAAATAGTCTTCTTGCTGACTTTCATTTCAGCCTTTTCCTTCTTGAGCTTGGAGCGCAAATCGCTGATATCGGCGACAGTGAGACCAATATAGTTGGTAAAGATGATAGATTTCGCTTCCTGCATCTTCTGCTTTAGGTCAACGAGTTGGGCCTCCTTTTGATCACGGGTGAGAGCCATATAGTTATAGAACGTAGAATGTAGAATTGAGAACGTAGAATTAAGAATTCAACTAAAATCCGAGTGCAATCTGAGCCGATCCTCTCCGTATCCTCACTTTTCGTCTAGATACAAAAATCGCTGGCTCCGTCCGGGAGACCAGCGAGGAACACGGCACGATTCACCAAGCCGGGGCCGGGTGAGCGCTGCTGTACTCCTCGGGAGGGTTTACTTTCAGCCTAGGGCCTAGTACCTCCGGTCTTCGGACTTACGCTAAGTATAGTCAGATTCACTTCTGTGTCAACTTCTTTGTAAAAAATGACAAGAATATGAAAAAGTATCTCATAAAAATAGAATACCAGAGCGAGATATGCGTAAAAGCCCTCTTTTTGCTTCTCCTGCGCTTTTGAGGCACGTATGATGAGGCGACGCTTTTTCTATGACATCTGCCTTGCCAACATTTGCGTCGTCTGAAATCTTCAGTCAACTGAAGCAGGCTCTGCCTGATTTTAATCAGGAACGCATGCAGAAAGCGTATCACACAGCCAAAAAGCTGTATGGCGAACAGAATGTATCTGGATCGCATTCCCTTCCTTTACTAGATCAGGTGTGTGGCATGCTTCCACTGGTCTGTGAATTTTGCCCGGATGAAGACAGCGTCATTGCTTGCTTGCTGCAGCACAGTTTGCATAGCAGTGAGTATTCGGTTCAGCAGTTGGAGGAGCAGTTTGGCAAAAATGTGCGCAATATTGTCAGTCGCCTCCATTTACTCTCGCACTTAAACGCGACCGAGTGGAAAAAGTCCATCGACGACATGAAGATCATGCTCGTGTCTGTGTCCGATGATATTCGCGTTATCTTGTTGCGCTTATGTTTGCAGGTGTACCTGCTCGAACATCTCAAAGATTTTGAGCCGGCTGCAGCCATGCGCTTTGCGCGTGAATCACTGCAGATATTTGCACCGGTTGCCGCTCGTCTGGGTATCTACGCACTCAAATACAAGCTGGAAGACCGGGCGTTTCCGGTCATTTATCCGGTCGATAACGACAATATCGATTCGCAGCTCGATATTCTGCATAAAGAAGATGGACAATTTTTGCCGGAAGTGACGGCCAGTTTGCAGGCGGCATTTGCGCGCGATTCCATGCAAGTGCGGGTGACGGCCCGAGAGAAGCATCGTTATAGTATTTTTCAGAAAATGCAGCTCAAGAGCGTTGCTGATATCCGCAAGATCACTGATCTTATCGCGCTGCGCATCATTGTTAAAAATCCGGATGATTGTTATCAGGCTTTGGGATTATTGCATCGCCTAGCGCGGCCGGTATCGCAGCGCTTTAAAGACTATATTGCGTTTCCTAAACCCAACGGGTATCAGAGCTTGCATACGTGTGTCATTGGCCTTCCTCATGCGCCAAAGTCACTGATGGTCGAAGTGCAAATTCGTAGCGAAGATATGCACAGAGAAGCCGAGTACGGTATCGCGGCGCACTGGATGTACAAAGAGGGATCAGCGGTGAAGCGATCCACGTATTCCCTGCAGCTCACAGATATTTTGCAGCAGCAGGAATTGGTGAATGAAGAGCGTGGCAAGAGTACGAAAGGAGATAGTCGGCGTCTGGTCGATCATATTTATGTGCTGACCCCGCGTGGCGATATCCGCGAATTGCCAGACGGCTCGACACCACTCGACTTTGCTTTTCTTATTCATACCGATTTGGGGCTCAAGTACAAAGGTGCGCGAGTAAATGGCAGTATTGTGCCCGTAGCGCATAAGCTGGAAAACGGCGATATTGTCGAAATTCTCACACATGCAACGCCGCGTCCAAGCTTGCAGTGGCTTGAGCAACTGACAACAGCGTCGGGACGATCGAAGCTGAAAAATTACTTCTTCTCGCACAATCGTAGTGAGTTTCTTACGCGCGGACGAGATGCAGTCAACGAAGAGTTAAAAACTCGTCATCTGCCTCAATTGGATGCAGAAATGAGCATTTTAAAAATTGTAGACGGAAAGATCCAATCTCCACATGAGCGTGAGGATTTACTGGTGAAAATAGGCATGGGATCGGTAAAAACATCGTCGATCTTTCGCCATATTGGCATGGAGAAAGCTGGAGTGAGGCGTTTGCAGCCGAAAAAAGCATTTGTTCCAAAGAAAGATCAATTGATCACAATTGACGGAGCGCCTATTGGAATGCCCTATCGTTTTGCTAAATGCTGTAGTGTCGATACGCAAAAGCCGCGACCAGACTCTATTATTGGTTTCATTACCCGACTTGGCTCGGTGACGATTCATCGCGATGGTTGCCGCATGGTGCGCGATGCCAATAGTGATAGGCGGGTTAAGGCGATGTGGATAGAGAAGTAGGGGGTTGTTAGTGTATGTTTTCTTTATATTAGAAAAATCAAAGAGGCTTTACAGTATAATTGACAAATATATAAATAAATACATTATGTTAACATGTCAAAACTAGCGTCTTTTGAAAGGCGGGCAAAGGAAATATTACAAAAAGTAGGCGATATTCAATCAGAGTTTGAATTATCTTCACGAGCTCAAGATTGGATGTATTGCGATCTTATCGAACATACTGCGGATGCCTTAAAAACATTGCTTACATATCATTATTTGCTAAGTGCTAATCGCATACAGCAAATGGTTATGACATTTGAAGAGCTTATGATTAATAGTGTTTATGAACACGAGAAAGATAATATTATTATTTCTCGTTATAGAATTGGTATAAGAGGTTTATGTATACAAGTAATAGAATCGGGCAGTGAAGGTTTTGATGTTTCTTCTAAAATTGAACAGGCGCGAAAAAATCCAAATAAACTTACCAAAAAAATGGTGCTGGAACATAGAGGCAATCCTGACAATCCACAACAAGGCGGAGTCGGAATGTTCTGCCTCTTGAACTTTGTCCAAGAGTTTGAATACAGCCACAAAGGTAATAAAGTTATAGCTCGTCTTACAGCGGAGGAAATGGACGCTATCGATAGCCGCGGTGGTCGATGAAATTCATATGTCGATACGGCCCGGACCGTACCAAGTACTTCTGCTAATGATAGTTTGATGTAGTTTCTCTAATCGCCGGGCCGTATCGACAGAGAATCAGACAAATCGAATTTCTATGATCAATTCAGAGACCGGGACGCGGCGTCCCGGCTGCGGATAATAATCCTCTGTTTCCTCTGAGTCTTTTGAGTCCTCTGAGTCCTCTTTCAAACCCCATACTTCTCCATCAGCTTCTCCACCTGCATTTCGGAGGCAATCTGCTCGTAGCGGCGTCCATCTGGCAAGTAATCGCGGTCATCGGTGTTTTGGCCCTGCGCTTTGGCCATCGCTTTTTCTTCTTCGCAGCGCTTGACCACTTCTTCATCGGCTACTTTGATATCCGACTTTTTAATCAGTGCCTGAATACCAAAACGTAGTGTCAGGCGATCTTCGGCCGACTTTTTCATTTCGGCGGCGATTTCTTCGGGCTTTTTGTTCATGGACTTAATCCAGTCTTCCATGGTCATGTTTTGCTTGGTGAGTTGCTGCTGAATATTCTCGAGCATCGCCTGCACTTCGCTATCCACAAGTTCTGGTGCGTAATCGGTTTTCGTTTCCTTCAAAACTTTATCGAAGAACGCATTTTCGCGCTGCTTAGCTGAGTCACGGCCTTTGCGCTCGACGAGCATTTTCTCGATATCAGCCATAAACTGGTCTGGCGTTTTATCGGAACCAAAATGTGTCTTGATGTATTCCGCTGTAATCTCGGGTGTTTCGATGGATGAAACCGACTGAATAGTGATGTGGAAGCTAGCTTTTCTGCCTTGCAATTCGACTGTTGGATAATCCTTTGGCAGCGAAATTTTGACGGTTTTCTTCTCGTTTTTCTTCATGCTCATAATTGCTTTTTCAAGATCAGGTAACATTTCATCTGTTCCAAGTAACACGCGATAATCCGGCTGACTGGCCGAGTCGAGCTTCTTGCCTTTGTCATCTTCAACAGTCAGATCCATCTTGATCAAATCGCCATCCTGAGCGCCGCGCTCTTCTTCTTTTTCTTTGCGATCGTGCCAGAGGAGTTGTTTTACAAACTGCTTCTTCTCTTTCTCTTCGATTTTGATGTCAGCCTTGGTATCCATCTTGATTTTATCAGCATTGATTTTGACCTCCGGCATTTCGACAAAGAGGACTTTCAGTTTGAGTGGGTCATTTGTCACAATCTCGATGCGTGGCGGCATAATAGGGGAGAGCTTGTTCTCTTCCATCGCCTTGCGCAGGATTTCCGGTAGCAACTGGTGCACGGTTTCTTTCACAATCGCTTCTGGATCGAGCTGTTCTTTGAGCACGTCAACCGGTGCTTTGCCGGGACGGAAGCCTTTTAGATTCACTTGGCTGCCGAGTTTGGCAATCGCTTTCTGCTGCGCAGTGGCACGAATATCAGCTGTAATATCGACGGTGCATTCGGTGCGGCCCTTGGCGTGTTTGACGATGGAGATGTGCATAGTGAGAAGAGAAGGGCAGTCCTACGGACTCGTAGAGGAAAGTGAGAAAAGGCAGAAAGGATTACTCCGTCACCTTGGTGGCTTAATGATTCCAGTAGTGTTTATTGCTTCTTTTTACCCTCAACCCAGTAGACGAGCAATGGAGTGGCGACGAAAATGCTGGAGTACGATCCCAAAAGAATACCGATAATCAGAGTGAGAACGAACCACTTAATGCTCACGCTTCCCAATGCAAATAGGGAGAACAACATGATCAGAGTAGCCGAGCTTGTGTAGAAAGAACGTTTCCAAGCTTGGTTCACCGATACGTTGGCAACGTGCGCGAACGTCTCTTTGCGCTCCTGTACCGCTAGGTTATCGCGGATACGATCGAAGATAATAATAGTGTCGTTTACGCTGTAACCGAGAATGGTAAGAAGGGCGGTGATAAAGAGGGTATCGACTTCGAAGTTCGTGTAGTGGCTTAAGATAACGAAAATACCAACAGTCACCATGACGTCGTGCAGAAGGGTGGCGACTGCGACGATACCGAATTTCCAGGCCTTGTATTTGCGTGGAATGTGGCGGAAGGCGAAAGCGAGGTACAAAACGATACCAGCGGATGCAACGAGAAGAGCGTACGCTGCACGATTTTTAAGGCTTGCACCGACTGTCGGACCAATAGTGGTGTATTGCACTTCCTCGATAGCACCCAGATCTTTCTGCAAATGTGTCGTGAGCGCTTTGTGATCTTGGTCGGTTAAGTTTTTGGTACGTACGATGAACGTGCCCTGACTCGATTTATTGACTGTCGGGTTCAACTCCGCATTTGCCTCGCTAAGCTTGAATGTGTTGAGAGACGCAAGAACCGCGTCTGTCTCCAGAGGCTTTGGCGATTTAAGTTCCATACGCGTTCCGCCCGTAAACTCGATACTCAAGCGAGGGCCTGGGTAAAAGACGAGCAGGACACTGATGAGAGTCAGCGCCGTTGACAGAATAAAAAAGTACTTCGCAGGTTTGAGAAAGTTGAAATTCATAGCGGACAGAGATTACTTGGAAAATGTGCGGTGCGCTAGGCCACTTATAGTGGCGATGCGTCAACGTGCGCTTGGCTGTTTTGTCGCCAGTCGATAATGATGCCGCCTTCTGCTGATTCTACAGACCAGAGAATGGTTTGGAGGCGGGCGATGGGCCCAAGAATAAATGACAGCCATGTCTCCTTTTCCCCCGTATCGAAGAGGAACGGAAAATGTGTCTGAACGGATTTTTGAAGAAAACTCGTATCGAGGAGTCCGCCCATAAGAGGAGTACCTGTTGTCTGAATGAGCGGCGTGCTGCCAGCCCAGTCATTTTGTATCATTGCTTGCGCCAAGGCTTCGCTAGTACTCAGAATGATATGATTGTCCGACAAGCCGACTGTTACCGGTCCGCGGACATCGCCAGCCGCAAATGTTTGAAGAGTCCAGTTCTTAAGCTTTTTTTGTTCTTGATCAGCAGAGGTCGGCACAATGTCATTGCGTGTGTTATCCGTAAAATCCAGGTGACGGATGAGGCCAGTTGGCGCATCCTGTTTGATCGCCTGTAGCAACTCCTGTTGCTGCTCCTCTGTTGCAGTCGCCAGCATCCCAAAGCTCAGAGCCCCGCTGCCACTGCCCATTTGCAAGGAAAAAGGATTGGTGAGCAAAGGTTCGAGTAGATCGAATGTGACATGAGAGCCAAGCATGGTTTGCATCCGGGCAGTCAGAATGCCTGAGATGCCGGCAGACAGAGGTTCATGATCGCTGAGGGCTCCATCGAGAATTTCTCTGATAGCATCACCTCTATTTATGCGCATGAGCAGAAGGGGATTTCGCACTACGTAGCCGAGCTGGGCTGGAAAGCCATCGGCTTGATCGGGAAGCTTTTGGAGATCTGGGTCCATCAGTCGGAATTGACCATGATTTTCGGCCGTCACCATGGCGAACCAGGAAAATTGCTTGAGCAGAGAAGAGAGAAGGAGAGATGCTGTATCGGGAGTGGAAACAAGAGAATCGGTTTTCATCAGCCATAGCGTGTTCTCAAAATCTCGTTTGAACGGATCGTATGCGCTCTCTTTGGAAAAAGTTTTGCCTCCGTTCGTCTCATTCTGGCGCAAAAGCTCTGTCATGTATTCATCTGACACAGCAATAATCGGCGAGGCGCTCGGAGCACCTTCTTCCGAATCTTTCTGAATGTCGCTTATCCAACTGAGTGTTTTGCCGCTGTTGGTTTTGACAATGGCAAATTCGTAGAGAGCATCGGAGACTGGTGTATTTGCGGGAGTCGAAGGCCTATTTTCCATCCCAATCATACGAGTCACTTGGGCGCTGATATTTTCCATCTGCGCCTTATTGCGTGTACGCAGAAAGAAAACGGTGCTGTCGGCCGGTATGTGATTGGCAAGGCTGTCTTGAGCCGGCTGGAAGTTGCTGGTCACAAACAACGCGATCAAAACGATCATAACTCCTACGCCAAGCACCCCTGCTACAGATAGAAGTGAGATGCGCACGAGAAAATCACGCTTAGAAGCCATATTGGCTCTTAGAGTAGCAGTAAAATGGCCAGAGGAAGAGGGGATTTTGCACCACTTTTTCTAGCATTTTGCAACATTTATACGTTATTGCCAGCCCACAAACTTGCACAAATTATTAGCCTGAGTACAATGACAAGATTTCTTCAAACAAATACACCTCACGAAGAAATCGAGATTCGACACTACTGATACAAACATACACACGACACAAACACAAAGAGACCGGCTCGCGAGCCACCTCACAAACATAGAGACACACACTTGATCCTTTTTACACCACCAGCCCAATAGAAGTACGAATAGTGAATTACGAAGTACGAAAACTCGTCATTCGAACAGCGTAATTCGTGCTTCGCATCCGTAGAGAGAATGATGTCGACCAAATGTGGTCGCAACAAATCCGTCGCCCTCATCCTCTCTGCTCTGCAACGTCGCTTCGATACAGTGAGAGAGCGTATCGAAGTGCGCCCCCTTTCTCCCCAGCGTTCCCCCGAAGCCCCAGGCATCGCGCGGCGAACCGGTACGGGGACTTCGTACGGTCACGAGGAGAAACAAGAGACCAAAGCAAGGCAGATAGTATGGGCTCCTCCCCGCGTGCCCCCTCCGCTAATAGGGCTCAGCGATCGTTCAGTTACCTTTACATCGCTGATAGTCTCAGGAGGCGAACACAAAAATAAAAAGACCGCTTGCGGTCTTTTTATTAATAGAAGGGTTTTAAGCGGGAGGATGACATGACAAGGTGATGGCGAATTACGAATCACCCACCTGCGCTCTGCGGAGCTCCGGCGGGCAGGCGAAGTACGAATTACGATTGTAGGAATGATAAAATTAATCACACAACCAGAGCGGGCGTTCGCGCCCGCGGTGTTTTGATATGGCTAATAATGAAGAATAGCGAAAAATATCCCCTAAAAAGCTAATCAGCTAATCGCTATAAGCTCGTCTATGTCTTCGCCGGCGCAATCGTCGAATTCAATTTCTGCAGAACATCGAGCGCGTCTGTGTTTCGTGCGTCAATTTTGAGTGCGCTTTGAGCAACTGCCTGCGCTTCTTCTAGGCGACTGGTTGCGGCTGCGGCTTTGGCGAGAAGAGCTAAGCTGCTGGCATCATCCGGCCATTTGAGCGCAGCTTTCTTCGCCATTGCGTAGCCGTCTTCGCTGTGATTTGGGACGCTGGTAGCAACCTCTACATATTTGCGGAAATACAAGAATTCCGGATTCTCTTTTTTGGTGAGCGCTTCGTATTGATCTAGCGCAAGCGATACGTTATCGGTTTCGATGGCGTAGACTGCGAGCAGATCGCGTGCGTCTTTCTCCGGCTGGAAGCCGTTTACAATGGCGTACTGCAAGAACGTGATGGCATTTGTGGTGTCTTTGAGTGCGTGGTACACGCGTGCGAGGAAGTACTGAATTTCCGGCTTTTCGGGGTCCAGCTGATACGCACGTTCGAGCGAGGCGAGTGCTTCGTTATTTTGCCCGGTTGCAAATTCGCAGTAGCCTTTGACCATCCACGCATCGCGGTACGATCCTTCGGCCGCGATGGCTTTATTGAGCAGTGGCAACGCAATATCACACTCATTTAGCTGCGCCAGCGATCTGCCAAGTAAGGCTTGCAAATGCGCTTGGCCGCTATCGGGAAAGAGAGCGAATTCGCCGTAGGCATCCAGGAGTAAGCGAGCGGATGTGCGAATAGTTGGGCTCGTGTTTTGTACGGCCTGCGTAAGAAGCGTCTTTGCTTCGTCTGTTTTTTCTTGGCTGATTGCCACCAGTGCCAGTCCGTATTGAGCTTGCGGCGTCGATGCTTTGCCGGTGAAAATATTTTGAGCTGCTGCGGTCTTGCCGGATCTCAGCTGAAGCAGGCCGTCGAGCAGCATCGTGTCGTTGTTATTCGGCTCTTCGCGCTTGAGGGCGTTGATGGTGGTCTGGGCATCGTCGAACTTGCGGCGTTGCATTTGCAGTGTTGCCAGCTTGCGCATGGCCGAGGATCCTCCGCCAAGTGCGATGCTCTTCTTATATTGTTCCTCCGCACTGTCCCATTCACCGCGTAGTTCTGCCAATTCTCCTTCGCGCTGGGAAAGCAGGGAATCCGATTGCTTATCCCAAATATTCGCCAGGAACGAGGACTTCGAAGTGGCTGCGGATGTAGGTACTTTTGGATTCACGCCAAAACCACTTTCGATAATGCTCACCGATGTCTGTATCTGCCAGAAGAACGTAAAGCCGATAATAACGGCAATGACGAGTGCTGCGGCAACTGGAAGAGCAATACGAGAAGAGAGGCGCATATGATCAGCATACAGGAGGACTCAGAGGACTCAAAAGAAACAGAAGAACCAGACGATGCAGAGGAAACAGAGGAAAGGATGAGAGGAGGAGAGGAGGAGAGGATACGAAGATGAAGAGGAAATGTTGATTATTTTCTATCTATTGTGGAGAGCGGCTTTTTTTACCCTGAGTTGAATCGAAGGGCTAGCCGCGGTTGGTCATCAAATCATTCGCAGACGGGACATCGTGTCCCGGTTGAGGGATGGTGATAAAATTTCATTTTAATTTTTGTCGATACGCCCCGGCAATTAGAAAAATTGTCACAAGGTACATTTGTAGAATTATTTGGTGCTATCCGGGGCGTATCGACATCTGTATTTCATTAATCGCCGCGGGAAGCATCCTGCTCCCATTGTCTTTGTTTTTTATTAACAAGAAAAAATCATCTCCTAAAAAGCTACAAGCTAATATTTAATCCATCTGCGGGCTCAGCTCTCCGTCATCACTCTTCTTCTTGCGGGTCTTTTTGGCAGGAACGAGCGTGCCGTCGGCAGAAATGACTGCTTTAGCAGCGGCTTCGGCGAGGTGTTTTGGGATGA
>JAGOTD010000003.1:174027-250099 GCA_018061945.1 Candidatus Peribacteraceae bacterium
TAATCCATCTGCGGGCTCAGCTCTCCGTCATCACTCTTCTTCTTGCGGGTCTTTTTGGCAGGAACGAGCGTGCCGTCGGCAGAAATGACTGCTTTAGCAGCGGCTTCGGCGAGGTGTTTTGGGATGATCGCTTCGACTGCACCCCAGTTGGCATCGATGCCCTTTGGAATGAGGATCGTCACCTGGTCACCAACTTCTGCGCGATAGAACGTAATGGAAGCGAGGAGAATGCGGTAGGCTTTGCCATCGGCAAGTACTTTGTACTGGCCATCTTCCTGAATAAGCACGCCGACGATCGTCTTGCGATCGATAGGGGCAATCTGCTTGTAGATGAATTTACCTTCGTCGGTAATCGTGAGTTTCATGCCATCACCCTCAACAAGCTTACTCTTGGAAGCGTAGTTGGCGGGAATTGGATACGTCTGGCTGTTACTATCGACCATGTTCTGGCCATCGAATACACCTTCCACTACTTTGCTTGTTGCGGCGTTGTAGGCGCTGAGGCCCAGTGAAGTGGCTTTGGCGCTGTAGCGTTCGCGCGAAGAATCCGACACACCAGTAATATCGCGAAGCAGGCTTTGTGCTGTCTTGAGTGACGACATAGCTGAGTCAATCAATTCCTGGATAGCGATGAGATTGTCGTCTGACATGGGGAGAGGTGTAAAACGTAAGAAGGATTTACCAATCGAGAGGCGTGGTTACGAGAGGCTTGGTACGGAGTTGGAGTTGGATCTCTGTGTAAGAAAGGAGTCCTTTCTGTGCTCCCATAGTTTCAACCACACTTGATGCATTGAGTGTACCAGCAATGAGTGCATTTGGCAAGGTTTGGCCGGTTACTAGAGCCCATGCGGCAGCTGTGCCAAACGCGTCGCCGGCACCTGTTGCATCGAGCACGCGCACACCTGCGAGCGGGGGGCAAAACCAGCAGCCGTCTGCATTGGAAGCAAAGCTTCCATTGGGCCCGTCGGTAATACAAATATTGACGGCACCGGTTGTGCGCAGCTTGGCCATCGCTCCTTGTATATCACTTCCGCCGGTAAAGCGCAGAGCTTCTTCTTTATTCACGACAAAGAAGGAGGTGTGGGCAAGTAGCTCCTTTGTATGTTCGCTCTCTATACCATTGTCCAATTTTGATCCGCCGGGGTTCCAGGCCAGAAAGATCTGTTTCTTTTTCTTGAGTGCCGCGATCAAGTCGTCTTCGATCATGCACGATCTTTCGCACAGATGATTCAGATACACCAAGTCCGTATCGCTCACAAAATCACTATCGAATGTTGCATCCTGCAAATGTTCATTGGCGCCCGAATTGTACAAAATAGTGCGTTCGCCACTCGAGAGGAGGAGAATCATGGAAAAGCTACTCGTTTCATTCTCGATGATCGTAGCAGGCTTGGTATTCACTCCTTCGTCCTGCATATTTTTCAGTAACTTCTCGCCCCATTGATCAGCGCCGATAATACCGCAAAATGCCGCTTGCATTCCAAGACGCGACAATCCTACCGATGTATTGCTGGCACCACCTCCGCAGCTTTCGACAATTTTCTCGATGGGGACTTTTTTACCCAGATCGAATATGATTTTTTTATGATCACTGATCGATTTCTCAATCTCCGGATTCATACTCAGAAACAAGTCGTACGTCGCACCGCCGATGGAGAGAGAGCGAAGAGACATGAGAGGTTATAGTCGAATAATGAATTTTCTATGAATCTATTATATCGACAATGAAGGCAGGAAGGGCAGAAAAGGCAGAAATGTGAAGGACTGAGAGCTCTTTATTTTTATTGTTTATAGCGTCGATGCATCATGTGCAGGAATGCTACCGCCTGCTTTTTACGGCGCAGGTGCAGGAGTGTTGCGCAGCCAAGACCGATTGTCGTGATCACGATCATCATAAGTGCAGTGAGCGGAAGACCGGTATGAGGAGTGGATGGGGGATTGCTGTAGTCGGGTGGAGGATCGTTGATGCCGTCGGGAATAGTACTAGGTGGCGTTTGAATCGCGCCGCCTGGGATAGGATCGCCAGGAGCAGGATGGAAGCCGCTGTCGCCGGTTGGAGTTGCCGTAATAACTGTTGCAAGTTCCGAGAGGAGTTTTCCAGTCAGATCGATCGGGGTCACTTTCACTTCGTAGGCGACTCCATTGATAAGGTCGGGGACAAAGATGATCGGCGCGGCCTCGAACGTAAGCGAGGAAATGTAGCGACCTGGCTCGGTGCCAAATTCTACTTTCTGCTTGGAAAGCGGCAGCCCGTTTGGTGCGGCAATGGCCAGACGAATGCGGCCATCTTCGCCAGTTGCAACGATTTTTAGTCCAAGCGGCGTTGCGGCGACCGGATCACTCTTCTGTGCGCTCTCATCGCCGTTAGTGTTGACGGCTGTCATGGCAAATACATACTGCTTTCCTGGTTCCAATCCTTTGATAGTTGCCGAGGTCGCGTTGCTGGCAGCCTCCAGTTTATAGAAATAATTATCCGGAGAATCACCGATGTAAATATTGTACTTGGCAATTTTTTCAGCAGTAATCTGCTTCCAGCTGACAAACACAATCTGCGGACGACTTTCGGCTTTCACCTCTTCTACAAGCGGCGTTCCTTTGGCGAGGATCGAAAGCTTTGCCAGAACCGTTGCGTCGTTACCGGCCGGATCAGTCGCCTTGATTTTTACGTCATACGTTTTCATGGCTGGCGCTGTGAACGTTGCCGTGTACATTCCCGGCGTTCCTTCTTTGAGTGTGAGAATATCGGTTGCCAGTTCCATGGAGACAAGCGGCAAACCAGTTTCAGCTTTGACTGTGACTGTTGCCTTTTCCGCTTCTTTGGGAGACTGCGGAGAGAAGGTAATGCTTTCGACTGCTGGCGGAGTGGTATCGAGAATGATGTGCAGCGGAGCCGATTCGTACTGCTTGTTTTCGCTGCGGATGAAAATCGTATGATCGCGCTGAGCCGGATTGAGCTTCACCATCACGCGGAAAATTCCTTCACCGTCGGTTTCGCCCATCGCATCTTCTATGCCGCCTTTGGCCACAACGTTGATAAGACTTGGGGCTTTGCCTTGGACGAGTACATCGGTGGTATTTACTTGAGCCTCGTTTTTTGGATCCAAAATCTGAATGGCACCGGTTGCCAGAGCGTCGCCGTTCACCGTAATAGTGAGCGTTCCTTTGATAGCCGGATTGGTTTTATCGGTAAACGTAAATGTCTGTTCGCCGGGCGTCTGAGCACGGAAGGCGAGTGGGGCGCTGCGTATACCTAAATCCGATGGACGGAAATCGAGCGAACCGACTGCGGGCTGTTTTGGATCGGCGCCTTTCTTGGGGAAATCGCTATCGCTATCGGTAGACGTAATGAGAACGGTATTGATGTAATTTTCCACGACGCGATTCGATGAGTCGAGTGCGGTAACTGTGAGGCTGAAGAGTTCATTCTTTTTAACCGGTGCGTCTTTGGAGAGTTTCACATCGAAGTGATCAATCGTGCCAAAATCGCCACCAGCACCCGAAAGTCCGGCGGTGAGCAGGCTGGCCGACAGAGAACCGGAAGTACCATTTCCCACCCTCACCGTAACGGCATTCAGGCGCGAGCTGGTAATAAGATCGTACGCACTGAGTGTCATGTCGCCATTTTCGCGACTGCTCACTGTCCAGGAAAAACGGCCACTACTATCGGTCTGGCGCGACTGTGCTTCTATGCTGTCGCCACTGCGGCTTGAGAGCAGAACGAGCGGACGATTGGCGATCGGATTATCGTAGCGGTCGTGCACTGTTGTTGTAATAGTGACAGTCTCTTTGCCATCGGCGCGGATCTGATCGGCGGACGCACGCACATCACTGTGCTGGCTGTCGGCGCTGTCGGCAACAACCGTAAAACTCGTACGCGCATCGTTACTTTTTACGCCGTACTGTCCCGCTACCTGTGTTTCGCTCGAGGGAATGAGCGTTGTGCCCTTACCCGCTGCGTCGAGTGTGACGACATGCTGGTAGCTGGTACCAAATGGCGGAAGAACTTCGATACTCAGTGTTCCGCCGTTTTCACAGTCGGCAACACTTACTTCGCTGCCAAGACCGGCAACGGTATCTGCAGCGTCGATTCGACAGGTGCCAACTGCTTCCAGTTGCACAGGCGACAGCATCAATGCAGTTATTACGAGTGAGCCTACGAATGTTTTGATTGTTTTTTGTGTCATAAAATCTATCTATTGTAGCAAAAAATGCCGTTTTCCGCAATGGTTGGAGCATCTATGCGCTTTATTTCTACAGTTTGTCAATGCAGAGATGGCCAAAAACAGCTCGGCGCACATGGGCATGCGCCAAACCAGTGATACAATAATCGCCATGCGACGTGCGTGGATCATTGCCATAGTTAGTCTTACACTTGCCGCTTGTGGATCAGGCTCTACAGCTACGACTGTTGCGTGTGTGAGTCCTTTTTGGAACAGCGTGTTTGCGACCTGTCTGCCAACCGGCTGGAAAGTCCTTTCATCCGAAAATTTGCGCGCGCTTGGTGTGCCCGAGGAAACAATCACCGCTTTTCAGGTTACCGAACCACGCGGTGGTCAGTTTGATACGGTTACTGTCACACAGGAACCATTGGCTCAAGATCTCACCACGACCGACTACAGTCAGGCGAATGTCGCGGCCGTCACATCGCTTCCCGACTACAAACTCCTCGATAAATCGGTGGTATACATCGATGGCAAAGAATCGGCACTGCATGTGTTTACAGCGCGATCAGCCGCCAATAATCCTATTCGCCGATACTATCAGTTAGGTGCCGTCAAAGAGCGCACTGGCTACACCTTTACTGGTTCGTTTCCGCTCAGCATTACCGATGCCGAAGCCAATGAAGTGGGATTCATTTTGAAGAATGTGAGTTTTGTGGATCCGGCGACGGTGGTGAAGAAGTAGGGGGTAGTTTGTAGGGTTTAGCTTGTTAGCTTTTAGTTCAATCAATATTTATGTACTTAAGGGGGCGGAATGCTTTCTGCGGCGCATAATTAATACATTTGAGATTTTGTGGAAGCACAAGTCGCTCCTTGCGTGTTGAAATTTATAAAAAATGATGACTATAATTACTCAGGGCGATCGTTGAGCACAAGTCACGTAAAGCCGCTAAAGCGGCCACGTGACACGTAAAATCTAGAGTTACTACAATAATTTCTGAATGAGGGGGCTGCGCCACGCCTGCGTGCCGGAACATTCGGATATTTTGAAAAGCAGGCACGTGGCGCCGAAGGCTTTTAATAGCCCTGTAGTAGATGCTTCGCATCACTACAGGACATGAAGTGCAGTTTTAAGAGCTTCGTGGCGGTGCCATGAAGTCATCGGAGCGTAGCGGAGATGTACTTCATGGAGGTGCCGGCGGGAATTGCACCCGCGTATGGGGGTTTTGCAGACCCCTGCCTTACTGCTTGGCGACGGCACCAGCGGACGAGAGTGTACAGGGAGGAGAGGGTTAGGGCTAGGGATGGGGGAGAGGACTTGGGGACTCGGACTTTGGACTTTGAAGAGATATTTATAGTAGAGGTGAGTACATTAAAACTTTATAAATTTAGAAAAATATTCTGAACTTTATAAAGTTTCGTTTTTGATGTGATTCGCTATCTCCTGATCGGGAGCGCCATGCTTGGCGCGGCGAGATATGCAATATTTCATCTCCTTCCGGGACGCGGCGTCCCGGCTGCGGATGTATTTTGTTCCTCTGGTTCATCTGCATCCTCTGGTTCCTCTGTTTCTTCTCCACATTCCATTTGCATAATCCTGCTGCGCCCTCTATAGTCCCACAAATGAAAACGAAGCCCCATAAGAAGTCGGCTGGTATTAGCAAAACCAAAGACATTGTTATTGCGACGATTGGCAGCCACAGCGCGCTACAGATTTTAAAAGGCGCGCGCGACGAAGGTATTCGCAATTTGGTCATCTGTAAGCGGGGACATGAGCGTGCGTATAAGAGTTACGACGTCGCCGATGAAATTATTCTGGTCGATGACTGGAATGAATGGAACGATGAGTTGGAACAAAAACTTCTCGATAGAAATGCCATCATTATTCCCCACGGTTCGTTTATTTCGTACATGGGCACCGACAGAGTAAAGAAAATGAAAGTGATGTACTACGGAACCAAAGAAATTTTAGAGTGGGAAAGCAACCGCACTATGGAGCGCGAATGGCTTCTGAAGGCCGGCATCAACATGCCGCGCGTCTTTAAGAAGCCCGAAGACATCGATCGTCCGGTTATCGTCAAATTCCACGGTGCTGGCGGCGGTTTTGGCTACTTCGTTGTCCGCAATGCAGAACAGTTTTACGAGGTAAAAAATCGCAAGTATCCGGAGGAGCACGACTACACCATTCAGGAATACATTATTGGTGTGCCGCTCTATGTGCACTATTTCTACTCGCCGATTACCGGTGAGCTGGAAATTATGAGCTTTGACCGTCGCTACGAATCCAACGCCGATTCCATCGGGCGCATTAAGGCCGAAGATCAACTGGCTGCCAATATTCACACAAGCTACACCATTGTGGGCAATCAGCCGATTGTCGTACGCGAATCGATGCTCCCCGAGTTCTTCGAGATGGGGGACAGGGTCGTCAAAATCAGTCAGGAACTCTGCGGCAAAGGACTCTTTGGTCCGTTCTGCTTGGAAAGTATTATCACACGTAAGCTGCAGACATTCGTGTTCGAAATCAGTGCGCGTATAGTTGCGGGTACCAATCCATTTATAGAAGGCTCGCCGTACACAGCGCTAAAGTACGATGTGCCCATGAGCACTGGCCGTCGCATCGCTCGCGAGATTCGCATCGCGATTGAGCAGGGAAGGCTGGAGGAGATACTTGGCTAAAAACGAATTACGACGCACGAATTATGAATCATGATTTTCTCGTACTTCGTAATTCGAAATTCGTACTTCGAACCAATTGCTCATTACCTTTCCTGCTCGCTACACTATATCTATGAATTCAATAAATATCGATCAACTTCTTCAAGGCTATGACCTCTCCAATCTCACCGTCGGCGTTCTTGGTGGTCACAGCGCATTAGACTGCGCGCACGGAGCCAAGCGTCATGGTTTTAAAACGGTTGCCATTGCACAAGCTGGTCGATCGAAAACATACGATACGTATTTCAAATCGCACGGTGGACGCGGTTGTATCGACGACGTGATTACGGTGAAAAAGTTTGAAGATGTTCTGGATGAAAAAGTGCAGAAGCAGCTGCGGGACATGAACACGATCTTCGTACATAACCGTTATTTCTGGGTGTATTTCAAAGATTTCAGCAAAGTCGAAAATAGCTTCCATGTCCCGATTTTCGGCTCTCGCACACTGCTTAAGCTGGAAGAGCGCGATCAGCCGTACAATCAGTACAGTTTGCTCGATGACGCCGGTATTCGTACACCGAAAATTTTTAAGAATGCCAAAGATATCGATCGTCCGGTTCTGGTAAAGGCACACGAAGTCGAGCGCAGTTACGAGCGCGCATTCTTTATCGCCACCTCTGCCGCTCACTACGAATCACAAGGAGTGAAACTAGAGAAAGAAGGAAAAGTATCCGCCGATTGGCGTACGGCAACTATCGAAGAATTTGTGGTTGGCGCTCCGGTAAACTTTAATTTTTTCTACAGTCCACTCACAAACGAATTGGAATTGATTGGTACCGATATGCGCAGACAAACGAATTTGGACGGCTTCCTGCGTATGACAGCCGATCAGCAGAAAATGGCTCTGGATTACGTGGATCTCAAGATGATCGAAACGGGTCACGTGGCATGTACCGTGAAAGAATCAATCCTTGAAAAGGCATTTGATCTCGGTGAGAAATTTGTGAAAGCGACCAAGAAATTGGATAAAAAGCTGGATCCGTCTGGTAAAGGCATCGTTGGTCCGTTTGCATTGCAGGGTGCAGTCGTCGCCGAAGATGGCAAAGAGGATATTGTGATTTTCGATGTCAGTTTGCGTATTCCTGGTTCACCTGGAACACGCGCAACGCCGTATTCCGGTTACTTGTACGGCGAGTCTATGAGTGTTGGCGAGCGTATCGGTTTGGAGCTCAAGAAAGCTGTGAAGCTGGGCAGAGTGGGGGAGATTGTGACGTGAGTTGAATTCCAAGGAAAGATGAATATCTACTCAGCAGCGCCCCTCCGTGGGTGCGGCGGGTTATGATCAATCACCGCGGGCAGGGACGCCCGCTACTGCAGTGATGGTAAATATTCAATATACGTCTCAAAAAATCCTCGATCCCAGCGGCAGCTCAGTATCAAAGCCCAGTAATGCGATATGGCCATCAGCATTTGCCGCGCCCATCGTAAGACACTCAGACATAAACGGCCCAATCTGTTTCGGTGCGAAATTGATGGTACACACAACCAGCCGGTTCATGAGTGTTTCTTTGGTATACAGCTGCGTAATCTGCGCAGACGATTTCTTGGTGCCAATCTCGGGTCCAAAGTCGATTGTCAGCTTGTAGGCAGGCTTTCGGGCTTCGGGGAAATCCTGTACATCAATAATACGCCCGACACGCATATCTACTTTCTCGAAGTCGGGGTAGGAGATGATTTTGCTCATATTGTTATCAGTGTATAGATATTCTATCTGAATGAAATATGACGAAAAGCCGCCATCCGTAGATGGCGGCTGTACATTGCTCCTTGCATCAAGTTGTCGATTGCCGATGTTCATGCCATGCTCTCGACGCTGGCGATAATAACCATCATCCAACTTTGGGCTTCTTCGTCATCATCCTGCCCAATTTTTCTGATCTCAATCATCAAGAAGGACATCATGACGAATTGGTCAAATCCTATTTCGCCGCCGTCATCCTGCTCGCTTTCCATTTCTATATATTGCTGCCTGAATTCCTCCAGAAGATCGGGGTTATCTCGTTCGAGCTCATGAATGAACTCCAGTATTGCGCGACATGCAATCGTATAAAGGAGAATTTGAAGTGAATTAGACCATTCAAGTCTCCTTGCCATCAGCATGACATGGCCAATGCTATTTTTACCATTGTTACAGCATTCCTTCATGAATGCAGTAATCATGCTGATAACGTTCTTGGCATTGATGAGGTTTTTTGGCGCTTTGTCATACGCGGAACCGCTAGTGAGAAGAGCGGTCTTGTCGGTAATCTGCCGTGCGATGAGGGACCACTCTGCGCAATGGTTGAAAACGATCTGAAAGATGACGTTGGTCATGTTCTTGCCCTTGATTTGAAGGAAGCGGACGATCTACCCGTTATGGGCATATCATTATAATTATAAAATGTATTTTTTATTTTGGCAATTAAATGCTACCTATCATAAATCAAATACAGACATTTGTATTCTGCTTTAACAAGCAGACAATTTTCTCTTTGTTCACTATGCAATGTTTTTCATTTGGTGGAGCTGAGGAGATTCGAACTCCTGACCCTCTGCTTGCAAAGCAGATGCTCTACCAGCTGAGCTACAGCCCCATTATTTCTATCCGCTGGTGACGGATGCATCTTGGTTTCGTGGCTACCATCAGCCTAGGCTGATACGCTCCACATAGATGCCGCAAGATTGTACCGGAAATTTTGTATCTGGCTATACTCTTTTTAGCAAGTGGGCACTGACTGTGTAAAATCTATCAGATTCTTTCAATGTATCAAAACCAGAGCGGCCCTTCGTGGCCGCGGACTCGGTACGACTGCCGATGCTTCACTTCCCACACCGCGCCCGGGAACGGGACGCTCTGCAGGTGGAGGAAATTATTGTGACTGCACATCAAACAGGGTCAATGACCAGTTACTCTTTCTTATATTGGCCTCGGCCGGAAGAAGTTGGTAATGGGCGAGAACAAGACATCCATGGTGCCGGTCATAAAGGCGATGCTCCAGAAGAAGAGGAAAATGGCGCAGATGATCATCACGTTATACACGCCACCGACTTTCTGCATCCACTCGGCCTCGCCGAACATGTCGCCGATTGCTTCGCGCTTGACCACCAGAAAGAAGCTTCCGACGATGCCGAGTAAACCGAAGATAATATTCATACAGATTTAAGCGGCGATTGCGGCATCGAGCTTTATGCTCAGTTCTTCCTTGGAACGAGCGCCGACAAATGAATCGACCACTTCGCCTTTCTTGATGAGCAAGAAAGTAGGGATGCTCATAATGTTGTACTTGCCTGGCACCTCGGTGTTGTCATCGACGTTCATTTTTACAATCTTCACTTTGCCTTTGTACTTTTCGCCGAGCTCTTCGACAATTGGTAGCATGGCTTTGCATGGGCCACACCAAGGAGCCCAAAAATCGATGAAGACCGGCATATCAGCCTTAAGTACTTCGGCGTCGAACGTTGCATCGGTGATTGGGTTGGCCATACGAGAGGGGAGTGAGAACTAGTGAGTAAGATGAGTATAAACGATGATGATCGGAAGATGAAGAAGAAAAGAATATCTAGACAATTGCTTGTCGGCCATAACTCATTAGTGCGACGGCTGAACAATGTACAATGATGGAAGATGTCCTATAAAGCTACAACCTAAGAACTACTACCTAATTGTGTCCTTTCGATAATAACCCTTTCGTTATCTGTTTGCCGATTTCCACCGCTGGTTGGCCGTAGATATCGATACGATACAACTTGCCTAAGTACACCACTTCGCTCATCAGCAAAAAGAAGAGTTGGCCCAAGTGATATTCATCGAGTCGCTGCAGCGAAATAGTTGCGTGCGGACGCTTGGCCGAGGTGAGCGCCTGGCTCGTGCCTTCGTAACACGCATCGAGCAGCTGGCCGAAGTTTTTTCCGGCGATATAGCCAAAAGGACCGGGGACATTCTTGGGCACTTCGTAGCGCTGCTTATCGATTTCGCGCACGAACAGATGCCATGATTTGCGCGGGCCGGCCATCCATTGCTGGAGTAGCGAGTGCTGATCCTGCGTGCCGATTGCGGCCTGAGGAATGGGGTTATAGCCTTCGGTCTTGCCGAGACTTTCGGCGAGCAGCTGCTGCTCCCAGCGCGCGAGTGATTGGAGCCTGTCGCCGTAGGGCATAATGACACGGATCGGATAATTGCGACGCGTATCGAGCAAAAATTGCACAGCTGCGAGTGATGCTGCCGGGTTTTTGGTGAGCGTTGTTTCCTGACAATGCGTATCCATTTCTTTGGCTCCGCGACAAAAGGCGTTGATATCGCCATTGAGCAGCGCGAGGCTAAGTAAGCCAACAGGCGTGAAGATCGAGTAGCGTCCGCCGACGTTGGATGGAATCGGAAGTATCGTCATCTTGTGATCCATCGCGAAGCTGCGCAGCAGTCCGTCTTTTGGGTCGGTAATGGCGACGACTCTGCTGCCGGGGTGAATTTTAACGACCTCCCGTACTTTTTCGAACAGCGCGAAGAACGCACTCATCGTTTCTAGTGTGCCGCCGGATTTGCTCACCACTACAATCAACGCTGTTTTCCAATCGATGTGAGCGGCGTGCAGTGCAAGAGTATGAGGATCGATGGTATCGACAATCACAAACTCGGGAGTGGACGGTGTTTCGAATACTTCTTGTATCACTTTTGGACCGAGACCCGAACCACCAATGCCGATCCAGACAACAGTTTTGATCCCGTCGGCCTTTGCGCGCTTGGCGACTTCTTGCACCTGTTTTATGGCGTCTTTGTCGTACGGATTCATCGACCAGCCGTGTTCGCCCTTTTCACGTTCGGTCAGCCAGTCTTCGGTATAGCGGCGGATGAGTGAACGGATGGTGGAAAATTCGGTATCAGGGATGCCGTAGCTAGGTGTAATGACTTTGGCGAGCGTTCCTTTGATATCGACGGTAAGCATAGGACAGGAGAAGGAAGAGGAGAGGACACGCAGAGCGTGATTGGACTTTACGACGCACGAACGGCAGAAATCTTGCGATTGGTGGCAAGTGAGCGCAGTGCGGCGGTCACTCGATCTTCGGTGCGCGCGTGATCGGCGGACACGGCTTGTAGCGCCTTGAGAGCCAAATTCTGATCGTATCCAAGCGAGAGCAATGCGGCCAGAGCGTCGCGATCAATCACATCATTGTCTGTTTGCGGGTTATTGCTTGTGAGCGAATCCGGATGCTTTTCGTAAATCGACTTTAATTCCAGTAATAATTTTTCGGCCTTTTTTTGACCAACACCTTTTACCTGCGCCAGAATATTTGCATCCTGCATCGCAATTGCCTGCATCAGTAAATTGCGTGAAATGGAACAGAGTTCGAGCGCCAGCTTTGGGCCAATTCCCGACAAACTGATGAATTGCACAAACAAACTACGATCTTGTTCCGAGAGAAAGCCAAAAAGATCCAATCGATCTTCACGAACGTACGTATGGACAATCAGTTTTTGCTCCTGCCCTTCGGCGACTTTTTCCCAGACTGGTAGGGGAACAGTGAGTAAATAACCCACTCCCTGCACATCGATACTTACTTGTGGAGGAGTGAGCCTGTGAGCAATCCCGCGCAGTGAATGAATCATGGGAAGTAATGATAGCAAAAAAGCGGGCTGTTGCCTGTATATCTTTCTTTACATGTGTGTCGTGGTTCGGCTGCGCTCACCATGACACACGTATAGCGCTTATTATGAAATTGCTATCCGTTTAGTATTGGTAGTCAGTAAAGCTGAGCTTGTCACCCTAAGCGTAGTCAATCGTGTCACCCTGAGCGCAGTCGAAGGGTGACTTCTATTAATCTCAAAAATATGCTATAATATGAGGATTTCTCTATGCATTTTCGTTTTCCCTCTTCTCGTTGGCTGGCCATTCTCCTGGTGTCGCTCTGTGTGCCGACTCTTACGTCGTCGCAAGTCGTTGCGACAGATGACGAGTTTACGCAGGCGAAAACCGAGTTCGACAGCATGCTGCATAAAGCAGCCGAAAGCAGCCAGCGCAAGGCGCAGTTGGAGCAGGATTTGGCAGCGTACAATTCTACGGTTAAAGAAGTGCAAGATGCCTTGCTAAAAACAACGCAAGAGCGCAAGCAGGTTCGCACCGATATTGCGCAGCGCAAAGAGCTGATAGCGGTATTGGAAAAACAAATTGCGTCGATCCGCGATACGAAATCTTTCTACACAGAGATTCAGAAAGATCAGAAAGCGGAGCTCGTGACATTCGTGCGCTACGTGGCCACGCGGCAGATGGAAGTGGCCGATACCGGGCCGGTGGTTGGTGGCTCTATCATCCGTCAAATGCTGCGCGGATCGCTGGGCGATATTATCGAACAGGATTTAAGCCGTCAGGCACTCCTTACCGCTAGACGTCAGTTTTTGTCGGAACTATCGGTGTACATGACAGAAAATGATTCGGCTCTCTTGCGCCTAGAAGATATGGAAGGCCAGCTTCAAGCGGAGGTTTTGGCACTTCAATCAACCTATGAGTCGCTGCAGAAAAAAGCTGAGGAAGTGCAGGCCGTTGTCGATATGAGCTGGCAGCAGAAAGTGTTAACCGAGCAGGAATTGCAGCAGGTCCAGAACGAAACCAGCGAAGTGGACAATGAACTGGCTGCTATGCAAAGCAGCTTACTTGCTATTCACACACAGCTCAAAGAAGCCAAACTCAAGCAACTGTCGGCCGATATGGCGACACTCGAACAGCAGAAAAAGGATTTCATGAATAAGAAGCTACTGCTGCAGGCGACAGAAGTGCGACTCACAACTATCGATGACGAACAATTGCGTGCGCTCAATAATGCCATGAGTAAGCGCAATACCGATAAAAATCTGTATAAGCGGGTGGGTGAATTGCAGCTGAAAATCAGTCAGAAGGAAAAAGAGTACGCGCAAAAATTGCAGACAGTTGGTGCACTCACAGGCAGCGGACAGGATGCCGAAGCTCTGAAAGTGCAGGCAGCCAAAGAAGCGGAAGTGAAGGGCTTACAGACCGACCTGCAGCGCATGCGTGATACGCTCGCGCTTTTACAGCAAGGAGTGCCACTCGATTATGCCGAAGACTACACGCGTAAAAAGCTTCTGTGGACGATTGCGGAAGCTCAGCTGAAAACAACGCGCGAGGATATTGTCATCACAACAGCCGATCTCGCCAAACTGGAGACAAAAATCAGTGATCTGCAAGCAGAGATCGATGGTGTGAAAGATGATTCATTTCAGCTTAAGGCACTGCGTGTCACCGATTTCATCTGGCCGGTAAAGGGTTATGTGACTGCCGGCTTTTACGACACGGCGTACCAGAAAGTGTTCCACGTGCCACATCGTGCTATCGATATCGCCACTATGCAGGGAACATCCGTCCGGGCAACAGCCGATGGTATCATTTTCCACGTCAGACTCGGTGGCGCTAAAGGCTACACATACGTGCTCATCGGTCATCGTAACGGCTATGCCAGCTTGTATGGCCACCTCTCCAAAGTGCTCGTTAAAAACGGCGACATTATTGCCCAGGGACAAATCATTGGGCTTTCGGGTGGCAGGCCGGGAACAGACGGCGCAGGTCCCATGACAACCGGTGCACACTTACATTTTGAGATCACAAAAAACGGCGCACACATGGATCCGCGTTCAGTGTTGCCGGGGAAATAGGTTTAGGGCTGGGCTTTGGGTTTTTATGCAGAGATTTGAATTTTCATGTATCCAGATCATTCGTAATTCGTAATACGTGATTCGTAATTCGTTTATCGTCCCTCCATCACAATCACAAACTCTCCCTTTACTGTCAGATTTTTTGCAACGTCTTCCAATGCACTAATCGTTGTAGCGATAATTTCTTCGTGCATTTTTGTGAGTTCGCGCGCGATGACAATGCGGCGTGTGTGTTGATCGGCAAAGATATGTGCAAACTCAGACAGCGTCTTCAAAATCCGATGCGGCGATTCGTAGAACACAATTGTTTTCTCTTCATTGATGAGTGATTTGAGCAATGTCTGCCTGCCTTTTTTGATCGGCAAGAATCCGAGATAGGTAAATGTATGAATCGGCAGTCCGCTTGCAGATAAGGCAGCGAGAAAAGCCGATGCGCCCGGAATCACTTCCAGCGGCAGATTGGCTTCGCGTACCTTGGAGACAAGTGCGTAACCGGGGTCCGAAATGCACGGCGTGCCGGCATCAGATACCAGGCACAAATGTTGGCCGGATGCGAGGCTGCGCACAATATGATCGACTTTGCCACTATCGGAATAGCCATGCAGTGAGATGAGTTGTTTTTTCGGCAGGCTTAAAAGCTGAAGCAAATGCCCGGCTACACGCGTGTCTTCGCATACAATGCCGTCACACTTTTTGAGCGTCTCGAGTGCGCGCAGTGTAATGTCGCCGAGATTGCCTATAGGAGTGGAGACGATTGAGAGCATCGGATGCAGCATAATAGAGATTGTGCGTATAGCAAGCCGCCCTAAAGTCGAAATGACTTCAGGGCAGCGTGCGGTTTTTAGCATCATCGGAATCCATTCTGAATTATCTCTTCTGGCGTCGTGCCATCAAGACGATTGGGATAATCGCCAGCAAGGCGCTGACTATGGTTGCGGGTTCGGGGGTCGCCCTCGGATCAGGGACTAGAGTTTCTACCCGGGCCACTCCTAAGCTCCAGCCTGCCGAAGCATGACTGGGAAGGAAGTTGTTGAATCCTGGGTTAGCAGCTCTGCTGAGCCAATACGAATTTCCGGCCAAGGCCGTGCCGCCGTTGGTGGAAATATAGTACTCTTTGTCGACTCCCGAAACGGTTACAAAAATGTAACCAGGCGTGAGGCTGATAGGATCAATGGGAGCCATCCATCTTTGTGTTCCAGCGTTCCTGTCGATCGTGATGACCGTATCCGTGATCATCGTGCTGGTAAGAGCATTGTAAAGACGTAAACGCGCATGAGCGGAGTCATTGGGTGCGCCGCTAAGGCCGCCGTCGAAAAACAGATGAGTTGCCTCGAACCCTTCATTCAGCCTGATGAGGCCGCCGAATGCCTGCCCACCAAGAGGTGAGTTGTAGACGGCAAGCGCTCCTTCAAAGGTAGGAGGGGAAGGCATGTCACCCACTGTTCTGTATACCACCCCCGCCGAAGCGGACGTTGCGAAGAGGCCGGCCATCGTGATGGCGGCAAAGAAACGCAGGATCTTCTTCATCGCAGTAACCCTCGGAGTCGAGTATGAAATCCTTTTGATGCTGTGAATGACCAACACGGTCATTCAAAACCGCGTCCTTTCGGATAAGAATCAGTATCCAATGTCTAGTTTACTTTGCAAGTAAGGTGCCCTTGAATAAGTATCCGTTTTATTGTGGTCATAAAATGCCTCATTGCGAGCATTGTTTCTGTGCTTTTTGCTTCGTCGTCCAGAGAATCAATTTTGTGCGCACCAATACAGCAGCAGACTCTTTGCTTTTTTGACGACTATGGTAGACTCTCCGTACGGAAAAGAGACTTCTTTGTTGATTCATTCTTCCTTTGACTATGGCGAAAAAACCCGAGAATAACGAGCAGCAGGCTGCAAATCTCCTCAATAATATCGGCTCCATTCTTCCACGTCCCATTGTCACCGAAATGGAAGAAAGTTACTTGGATTACGCAATGAGCGTCATTGTTGCTCGCGCTTTGCCCGATGCTCGCGATGGTTTAAAGCCTGTGCACAGACGTATTCTCTATGCTATGAACGAGCTTGGTCTGCGCTCGAGTGCTAAGTTTCGTAAATGCGCCGCGGTCGTGGGAGACGTGATGGGTAAGTATCACCCACACGGAGATTCGGCGATCTATGAAGCACTTGTGCGTATGGCTCAGGACTTCTCGATGCGTTACCCGATCATCTTCGGACAAGGAAACTTCGGAAGCATCGATGGCGACAACGCGGCTGCCATGCGTTATACCGAAGCCAAAATGCAGCGTGTCACCGACGAAATGCTCAAGGATATCGAAAAGAACACGGTCGAATTCCGCCCCAACTACGATGGTTCCAAGAAAGAGCCGTCGGTATTGCCATCACGCATTCCTAACTTGCTCTTAAACGGTACGGTTGGTATTGCCGTCGGTATGGCAACGAACATTCCGCCGCACAACTTGCGCGAATTGGTCGAAGCAATTTTGCACCTGGCAGACAATCCACAGTCGACAGTCGAAGATTTGCTCAAGTTTGTGAAAGGTCCAGATTTCCCGACAGCGGGTTTTGTGTACGACAAAGAGGCGCTCAAGCAAGCGTACCTTACCGGTCGCGGCTCGGTTGCTATTCGCGGCAAAGCCGAAATAGAGGAGGGGACAGGCAATCGCCAGATCATCCGCATCAGCGAATTGCCGTATCAGGTGAATAAATCAACGATGATCGAAAAGATGGCCGAACTGGTAAATGACAAGATCATCGTCGGTATTTCGGATATCCGTGACGAGTCCGATCGCGATGGAATCCGTATCATCATCGAGCTTAAAAAAGACAGCTATCCACAGAAAATTCTCAATCAGCTCTACAAGCACACCGATTTGCAGACGAGTTTTGGCTACAACTGCATTGCGCTTGCCGACGGCATTCAGCCCAAACTCCTCAACTTGCTCGAGTTTTTGCAGATCTTCATCAATCACCGTCGCGTTATCATTACTCGAGCAGTGACATTCGATCGCGACAGAGCCAAGGAACGCGCGCATATTTTGGAAGGACTCACGATCGCTCTCGATAATATTGATGCTGTCATCTCTACTATTCGCGAAAGCGAAACAAAAGAAGAGGCAAAGGTGAACCTCATGAAGAAATTCAAGCTCTCCGATATTCAGTCCGATGCTATTTTGCAAATGCAGCTGCAGCGTTTGGCTGGTCTCGAGCGTAAGAAAATCGAGCAGGAACTCAAAGAAATCAAGGCATTCATCAAGGAATGCGATGCCATCTTGGGTGATCCTAAAAAGGTCGATGCCATCATGAAGACAGAGCTCAAAGAAATCCGCGAGCGCTTTGGTGATGATCGTCGCACCGTTATTGTGCCGCATGCAATTGGTCAGCTTTCGGCCAAGGACACGATTCCGGATGCCCCGATGATTGTGGCTCTTACGACGCAGGGCTATGTAAAGCGCTTAAGCCCGGCTCAGTTCCGCGCCCAAAACCGCGGTGGCAAGGGTATTAAGGGTATGACGACAAAAGATGAGGACGAAATTCTCAGCTTGCTGTCGGCCAGTAACCACGATGATCTTCTGTACTTCACGACTACCGGTCGCGTGTTCCAGTTGCCAGTGTACGAATTGCCACAGGCCAGTCGTATTGCGAAGGGCCAGGCGATTGTGAACTTGTTGCAACTCCAACCAGGTGAAAAAGTCGCAGCTGTGCTCAAGGCCAAGTTGGAAGGCAAGAAGCACCTGTTTATGACGACGATGCAAGGAACCGTGAAGCGTTGCGACTTATCCGAATTCCAGAATATCCGCCGTAGTGGTCTTATTGCACAGAAAATTCCCGACGGCGATGAACTCAAATGGGTGGTTGCGACAACCGGCAACGATGAAATCTTTATCCTCAGCAAGAAGGGGAAGGCGATTCGCTTCCACGAAAATGATGTCCGTTCGATGGGCCGTGCTGCTGCCGGCGTGCGCGGTATCCGCCTCAATTCCGATGATCGTGTGGTCGAAGCTGCCGCTATCTCTACGCCAGAAACAAGCGAACTGCTGGTGGTGATGGAAAACGGACTCGGCAAGTCGAGCCTTGTATCGCTGTATCGTCTGCAAGGACGTGGCGGAAGCGGAGTGAAAGCTGCGCAGCTCAATGCCAAAACTGGCGATATTGTTGGTGGCTACGTTCGCGAGCCAGGCGAGGACGCCGATCTCATCTGTATTAGCAAACAAGGCCAGACGATTCGCATGCGTCTCTCCGATATTCCATCTCGCGGTCGGGCGACACAAGGTGTCATCATCATGCGCCTCGATGGTGGCGATAAAGTGGCTTCCATGAGCGTTGTAATGCACGATGCGGGGGAAGCGACGGCAGCAACAGGGGAAGAGCAGGCAGAGCCGGAATTGTTTGAAGAAGAGAAGTAACAGGTGTAGAGGTAAGGTAGGTAAAGAAAGTAAGGTAGGTAAGGAATGTTTTTCCCCACAATTGACTCTTGCCAACAACCCAGACCATCCGTACAATCCTCCAGCTATGAAGAAAGGTATCCACCCAACAATGCACGCCGACGCGACGACAACCTGCACATCCTGCAGTTCCGTCTACGCAATTCCGTCTACTGTTAAAACACAGCAGGTAGAAGTCTGCAGCAACTGCCACCCGGTTTATACCGGTGAGACACGCGGTATTATGGCTTCGACTCGCGTCGATCGCTTCCGCAAGGTTCAGGCTCTTTCTAAGGAAAAGCAGGAGAAAGAAGAGGTTGTTAAGGCCAAGAAGAGCAAGAAGGCTGCATAACTCTGATCATCAATTCAAAAAGCCATCCTTACGGGTGGTTTTTTTGTGGATTGAGTAAAATTGCCGACATCGTCGCTATTTTCCGGTATAATTTGTGTATGAACTCCCGCCAAGCCAAGCTTTTGCAGGCTATTATCGATCAGTTTATCCAAACAGCTCTGCCTGTTGGGTCAAAAAAATTGCTTGAATCTGCCGAATTCTCGGTGTCGTCGGCGACTATTCGTAACGAGATGATGTTTTTAGAAGAGGAAGGATTTTTAGAGCAACCGCATATTTCGGCAGGTCGTATTCCAACTATCAAAGGCTACCGAACCTATGTACAGGACTTTATGCAGCCGACTGATTACCAGAAAGCGGTGCGCAGTAAGTTTGATACCCTCAAAGAACAGTATTTTCAGGAGAAAGATCGTGAGCGTGTCTACGAATCTGTCGCGTTGCTTTCCCACATGATTCAAAACGTGAGCTTTGCGACAGTTCCGCACAGGTCCGAAATCTACTATTTAGGTCTAGCCCATGCTATGCGCCAGCCAGAGTTTTTGGCAGATCCACGGTTTGTCAGTGGCGTTGTAGAAGTGCTGGAGGAAAAGCTGAGTGCACTGCTCTCCAAAGTCGAAATCGATGGCAAGATTCGGTATTACATCGGACAGAAAGATTTGTGTAGTGAGTTTACCAGTTGCAGCCTGATGGTCACCGAGTACCGTGTCCGCGATCAGCGTGGCGTTATCGGCATTCTGGGTCCTGTGCGTATGGATTATGGCTACAACACGGTCGCTTTGGATATGGTGGCGGATATGGTGAGGCACGGGTAGATCTAAGATCAAGATCTGGCTTGGATTGGTCGTCGAGACGCGCCGGACTGGAAGATGATATAAATCTATCTAAATATTATCTTAATCAAGAAACAGTCCGGCACGTCTTTACGGACGGATAGCGATACCTCACTTTGATTGATCGTTAGCTTCAATCCTCTGAGTCGTCTGAGTCCTTTGTTTCCTCTGAGTCTTTCGTCTGCTACAGTATCTACCATTCTATGATCGACGCTGCCAAAAGCATTCTTCTGCGCATCCGCCCTTCGCTTCCTGACCCCGACGATAAGTCCAAGGTCAGTCGCGGGCCTATTATGATGGAGTCGGCGATTTCGGCTTTGCATTACCTCAAAGGCGAGCAGGCGGAGATCAGTTTTGAGGTGGGGTACCATGGCAGCAAGATTTGTTTTTATGTTCGCAGTCACAAGGCGGTTTCGGGACTCATCGAAAGTCAGTTATATGCGCAGTACCCCGACGTTGATATAGAATCAGTTCCACAGGATATTTTTACAGCCAAAGAAGGGGAAATGGTGGTATATACCGATTTGCGCTTAACCGATCCGGAAGTGTATCCCATCAAGCGTCATCCGCAATTCGATGACATGATGGCACGTCAGAATATCGATACGATGGCCGGTATTACGTCCACTCTCTTGCGCTATCCCGAAATCGGCATGCGTGGACACATTCAAGTGGCGTTTGAACCGGTGGAAAGTAAGTATCGTCGTCGTGTGCTCAAATTTCTGCCGCTTCTTACCCGAGGAATTGCCAAAAAATCACCAGCTTATGCCAAAGCATTTACCTCTGTGCATTTGGCGCGCGGCTGGCGATGGTGGGCGTATTTACCGCTGAATATTCTCATGGGTGGTTTCCGCGCCTGGTTCTCGTTTGTGCCATCGGCTGGCGATCTCCTCAGCGAATCGATGAGTGCAAAAAATGATGCCGAAGATTCACATGTGGACTCGGAGTTTTCGATGGTCGGCAAGCGCTCGCATGAGCGAGAAGATAGCGTCGCTGGCATCGCCGACAAAACCAATCGACTGCTGTTTGGCACCAACGTACGTTTGAGCGTGATTGCCAAAGCAAGCTCTGTGGAAGCCGCCACGCACAAATTGCAGGAAATGGTCAGTAGCTTCCGTCAGTTCTCGTTGCCGCAAAGTAACGGTTTTAGAATGTCGAAAATAGAAACAGCGGCCCAGATTCCGATGGGCATCAAACTGCGTCCGTATGTTTTATCAGTCGAAGAGCTGGCCACACTCTGGCATTTGCCGAACCTTCTGGTGAAAACACCGAATATCGATTGGGTGACCAGCAAGAAGCTTGAGCCACCGGTAGAATTGCCACTTCTCGAGCAGGAGAAAGAGCTAACCGTTCTTGGTGAGGCAGTCTTTCGCGGCGGTCGCCATCGCTTTGGTATTCGTCCTGACGATCGTCGTCGCCACATGTACATCATCGGTAAAACCGGCATGGGAAAGTCGACTATTTTGGAGAATATGATTTTCTCGGATATCCAGAGCGGCAAAGGAGTAGCTGTTATCGACCCACACGGAGACTTGGTGGAAGCGTGTTTGCGCTACATTCCGGCCAGTCGCAGTAATGATGTCATTTTGTTTGATCCGGCCGATAAAATGTATCCGCTGTCGTTTAACATGCTCCACTGCACGAATCCAGACCAAGTAGAACTGATTGCGTCGGGCATGATGGCCGTGTTTACCAAGCTCTGGCCCGATGTTTGGAGCGGACGTATGGAAAATATTCTGCGCAATGCACTGCTGGCCCTCATCGAAACACAGGGTAACTCCATGCTCGGTATCCTGCGTATGTTTACCGACGATGCGTATCGCAAGAAAGTGGTCGATCACACGACCAATCACGTCGTGAAAAGCTTCTGGGAAGATGAATATTCGGCGTGGTCGGAGAAGTATCGCACCGAAGCAATCGCCGCTATCCAAAACAAAATCGGCCAGCTGCTCTCGGTGCCGCTCATTCGCAATATTGTCGGCCAAACGGCCAACAAGCTCAATGTTCGTGAGGCGATGGATACTGGCAAAATCATTTTGGTAAACCTGAGTAAAGGCAACTTGGGAGAAGATAACTCAGCGTTTCTCGGCTCCATGCTTGTCACCAAATTCCAGCTCGATGCCATGAGCCGGGCCGATATACCCGAAAAAGAACGCAAAGATTTCTTCCTGTACGTCGATGAGTTCCAAAACTTCGCTACCGAATCCTTTGCAACTATTCTTTCCGAAGCGCGTAAGTATCGCTTGAGTCTCACGCTGGCAAACCAGTACATCGCGCAGCTGCTGATTGGCGATAAGAGTACGGTGCTGCAAGATGCTATTTTTGGAAACGTCGGGTCGATGGTCAGTTTCCAAGTGGGTTCCGATGATGCCGAGGTGCTTGCTATGCAGCTGGAAGAAATGGTGCAGCCAAAGGATATTCTCAGCTTGCCAAAGTACCACGCGTACATGCGCCTGATGATCAATGGTATGGCTAGTAAGCCGTTCTCGGTTTCGACACTCGCTCCGCCGAAGTTCGAACAAGACGAAGGCCGCGTCGAAAAAATCCGCGCGTTATCGCGTGAGCGGTATACCGAAGGCCGCATGGAAGTAGAGGATAAGATCAGCAAGTGGATGGCGAGTGCCAAAGAGGGGAGAGTGGCGGTGGTAAAAGTGGAGAAGCAGAAAGAAAAAGAGAAGGAAGAGATGGAGAAAGCACGTAAAAAGGGCATGAAACTGCCGGAATACCGCGCCTGGCGCGACCGCGAAATGTGGATCAACGATTTCAATATGATCCGCAAGAAGGAGTTTTTAGGCGAGGTGCTTAGCACTGAGGATAAGGCAAAGATGAAGGAATTAGGCGACAAGCTGGAGAAGACCGGAGGCATTCCGCCACCGAGTAAAGCGATGATGGATATGAAAGACAAGAAAGAGGGGAAAACAGGGGAAAATGCGAAGAACCAGACTGTGAAATCCGAGACAAATATCAAGATACAAGATACAAATATCAAAAAATCTCAGTAATCAATAATCAATTGATTTGCAATCAAAATATTCCGCAACCGGGACGCCGCGTCACGGAAGTCATTGTTCGACTGCGCTCACCATGACACTCACTTGGCATGTCTTTGCGTGTCATCCTGAGCGTAGCCGAAGGAGACGCATATAACAAAAAAGACCCTTTCAGGTCTTTGTTTGTGTTTCCGCTATCGGTAGCTTGCCGCAGGGCGTGATACTGAGCGGATGTTTGTATTTGGATGAGGGGTCCGATTCTCTGCCTTGCTTTGGGCGCTTGTTTCTCCTCGTGTCCGGGCGAGGTCCCCGTATAGGTAGCAAAAGTTCCAAAAGGATCAGTGCCGCCATGGGGAGTGGGGTTGGGATACACTCCTTTCATCAACCTCGGATGAAAGCAGCGATATCGCAGAGCAGAGAGAAGGGTAGTCACAGTTACTACGAACGTTACTATGCCCAGTATGATACAAAAATATTTGTAGATGAGTGCCCGGGAGGAACGAGCGCAGTAGTTGGTCGAGCAGACGAGTCGCAACCTGTGTGCCGTTTTATTTGTGAATACCCTTCTTTGTGCTGATACAACTGAGAGCGTTTCTCAGTTGTAGTTGGTAGGTGGTGTAAAAGAGCTAACTGTTTGTTTTTGTTGTCTGTGTGTTGATCTGTTTTGAACAAATCACTGCATCATAATCACGGAACCTACCGAGAGCAAGTAACAGAGCTGGAGTCGAGTACGCAAATGTAGTGATCATATTATTTGTACAGTAAAATGTACTTTCAAAATGGCTTGTAGATGCGCACAGACTATTCAGTGTATAAATTATGTGACTATCTAAAAAAGGACTCAGATGACTCAGAAGATTCAAAGGACTCAAAGGATTTCCTTTAAAAATCATCATCGTAGTATGGGTTGTTATTGATCTATCCCACTTCGCTGTCGCAGCAGGTTTGGCACAGAGTTCCGCACGTTGAGCAGAAATATTTAAGCCGCTTTTCTACGAGCGTGCCGGCACAAATATGGCACACATCACATGATCGCTTTGTGAAGGGGGCATCGGCAGGCGTTGGTTGTGCAGTTGTCATTATAAGAATCAGTCTACCTGTTTTCTGTAAGAGGCATTGAATATTTTTCGTCTTTTTCCCATAATGGGCACTCATTTTCCAATTCTTCTCTATGAAGCTTTTACCTACATCTCTCTCTCGATCACTCGTGATCGTCTTTGTTCTCGGCATTCTTGTCGGCACTATTACAACCAGCAGCGTGAATGCAGCTATTAAGGGTTCGGCAAAATTCGTCGATGTTCCTTTTGGGGCTTTCTACGATGATGCAGTAGGGGAGCTGTCGGACGTTGGCATTATCCGCGGTACCGATGCAACGCACTTCTCGCCCAACAAGCCGGCAACGCGCGGCGAAATTGCCGTCTTGCTCAAGCGCCTGCGCGATGATATGCGCGGAATCAGCCAGGTTCCAAGTGTTCCTCAGCCGGTGCTTTCTTCAAGGTCGAGCACGCCTTCTGTTCGTTCCAGCGCAAAATCCAGCTCGTCGTCGAGTAAAAGCTCGTCAGTCTCTTCGTCGTCGTCTTCCTCGTCCTCTAGCGTTACTTCTATTCCCGTCACGTTAGCTGGTGGCGTTCGTTTTACAACACCCTACTTCACGGTTGATAAAAATGGCGGCAACATGCGTGTTACGGTTGTGCGTATTGGTGCAAATCAAGGCACAGTCACCGTTACCTATACGATGAGCGGCGGAACTGCTATTGCTGGCAAAGACTTTACGCCAAGTACCGGCACGCTCACGTTTGCAGGGAAGGAAACGAGCAAGGCTATTATGATTCCTATTTTCAATAACAGTGCCGCGGTCGGTAATCCAGTCATCAATTTGGCATTGAGTGGCATTACAGGCGGCGCAACACTGCTCGATCCTTCCAAGGCATCTGTCACTATTTTGTATAACAGTTCTGCCAGCTCCAGCACATCATCTACTGCTCCGGCTGTGCCTATCAATACTGTTGGTACATTCAACTTTAGCGCCAGTCAGTATGGTGCTGCAGAGAATATTTCCTCGCTCACAGTCACCGTCGTTCGTTCGGGCGGTTCCAACGGTATCGCCGCTGTCAATTACGCGAGTGCCGATGGCACGGCAAAATCCGGTGCCGACTACACAGCAGTGAACGGCTCCCTCACTTTTGCCGCTGGTGAGACTACCAAGACATTTGTGATACCGGTTGCTAGTAACACTGCAACCGATGGAAACCGAAAGTTCAGTTTGACTCTCTCGAGCCCAAGCGGAGGTTCGGAGCTCGGAGCCATCAAAACAGCGGATGTCACAGTAATAGACGATGAAACCGCAGTCTTTGGTTCTGGATCCTTCCGTTTCAGTAATACGAACTTCACTGCAAGTCGTACGACGCAAAACTTCGGTATTGTGTACGTTACGCGCATTAACAGCGTGGCTCCGATCTCTGTAGGGGTCGCAACCAATGGCGGTACTGCATTGCCAGGATCCGACTACGATGCGACAACCGGCACTCTCAGCTTTGCAGCCGGTGAATTAACCAAGCCATTCTTTATTCCGATTCGAAACAGTTCAGTAATTGGTACTCGCGCTGTGAGCGTCATCCTCAGTAACCCAAGTAATGGTGCCACTATTACCGATCCGACCATCACCCAGCTCTCCATCCAGTAATTCTCTCATCACCAAGCCAGTAAAAAGCCTTACCGCGCGGTAAGGCTTTTTTTTATGACCGATTGGTATCGAAAGTGTTGATCGCACACAGTTATATCATCCGTTGCACCATCAGCGGCAAGAAAATAGAGAGAATGACTACCACGTTTAAACAGAGACTTATCAACGAAGCGGCAGAGGCCACATCTTTTGTCAGTTTGAGGCCCATATGATGACCGTTTGCCTTGGTATCGATTTTGCGCCACAGTTCGTCGCAGGTATCGACGAGGCGTTCGAGGGCGGTATTGATGAGCTCGATTGCCAGAAAGAGTGCGCCGGATACAATGAGCAGCAGCCATTGGATCATCGGAATATTTTCGATTTCAGCGAGAATGAGCACCACTGTATATGTTCCCAAAAACAAACGCAGGTTGCGTTCGGCAGCCACGGCATGGTGGAGGCCGTGCAAAGCATGACGAAGACTCTGATGTGCGCGTTTCATACAGTTTAGTTTGTAATGCCCGGAACCGGGAATTTGCGGCAGAATTCGATCACTTCCTCATGAAGTTTAGAGATAGCAATCGGGTCAGCGCGTTTCTCGATGGCCTGTAACATAAAGTTACCGAGGATTTCCATTTCTGGTTCTTTCATACCGCGGGTGGTGATTGCAGGCGTCCCTAGACGAATGCCCGATGGATCCATCGGTTTACGTGTGTCGTTAGCGATCATGTTCTTGTTGAGGGTGATGCCGATCGAATCAAACAAATGCTCCACTTCGCCACCACCCAGATTCCACGATTTCACACAATCGATGAGCATCATGTGGTTATCTGTTCCGTTGGTAATGAGCTTGGCGCCATGATCCATAAAGTGCTTGGCCAGATACTTGCTGTTGGCAATCACTTGCTTGGCATACACCTGAAATTCCGGCTTGAGCGCCTCACCAAAGGCGACGGCTTTTGCCGCAACCATCTGCATGATCGGTCCGCCCTGGAAGCCGGGGAAAACCGACTTATCAATCTTCTTACCGAGTTCTTCTTCGCGACATAGAATCATACCGCCACGTGGTCCGCGAAGCGTTTTGTGTGTAGTAGTGGTAATGACATCGAAGCCGTCATCGAATGGATTGCGCAGTGCCTTACCCGCAATGAGTCCGGCGATATGCGCCATATCGGCGACTGTGTATGCACCGACTTCCTTGGCAATTGCCTTCATTTTGGCGTAGTCGAGTTCGCGTGGATACGCCGAAAAACCAGCCAGAATAATTTTTGGCTTTTCGCGCTTGGCGACTTCCAGCATTTCATCGTAGTCGATTTCCCCAGTCTCGATGTCTTTCATTTTGTAGCGAACGAATTTGAAAATCTTGGTGATGTACGTTACCGGATGTCCGTGTGTGAGGTGTCCGCCATGGCTTAAGTCCATGCCCATAATGGTGTCGCCCGGTTCGAGTAATGCAAAGTACAGAGCCACGTTGGCCGGTGCTCCCGCATGTGGCTGAACGTTGGCATGGCCGGCGTTGAACAACTGCTTGGCGCGGTTGATAGCGAGTGTCTCCACGTTATCGGTAAATTCCTGACCGCCGTAGTAGCGGCGATTGGGGTAGCCTTCACTATATTTATTGTTAAACACTGTGCCCATTGTTTCCAGTACGGCAGGGGAGACATAGTTTTCGGAGGCGATCAATTCGACTCCATCTGTCTGCCGCTTCATTTCGCCCATGACAGCGCTAAAAACATCCGGGTCCTGAGATGCAAGGGCGGGGAAAGAAGGCATGCAGTGGTGGGGAAAGAAGTGCTCACAGAGTAGCGCAATTGATGATTGAGCAAAATCGAAAATATGCTCATTTTATTGGTTCAACGAATCATCTGCGCAAGCGAGGTCGTCGGGACGGGATGATGGTAGTGATGGCATCGTAAATGGTTCATTTTGTGTTGATCGAGACACCGCGAGCAAATTATAGAACGCTGGAGATTGTAGGCTTTATTTACCGCATCTCGATTAATCCTCGATCCGTCATCACGCCATTCATCTTTTCATCATGCGCTTCCATCGGCAAATCGCTCACGAGCTGACATTCAAAACAAATACCGATGTAGCGTGTCTGTGGGTTGATTATTCGCTGGCCATGGATCCAGTGGTCGTAGCCGCCATTCCCACGGCCCATGCGCAGGCCTTTGCGTGTAAATGCGCGGCCGGGCGTAATCACCAGATCGATCGCTTTACGATCAGCAACAGGCGTTGAAGTTGGAGGTTCCATGAGATTCGTGATCGGATTTTTCTTGGCTTCATCAATCGATTTCACTGCACGAAAGACGAGTGCGTTATGCTCGATTGCTGGCAGTAAGACAGTATGGCCTTTCTCGAGTGCTGAATGGAGAAATGGTACAATATCCGGTTCATCGGCAAATGGCACGTAGCCGGTGATCGTCATGTGCTCGCGCGTTAAGAGTTTTTCCAGTGTGCGGCACATAATGCGGCTTTCGGTTTCGCGTTGCTTGGCCGACACATGCGACAGTCGTTCTTTTATGGCCCGGCGGAGTTCGATTTTTGCTTCCATGGTATTAGAAAGATCCGAAAACATCTTCGGCGGCCTGCGCCAAATCAACATCGCTTGCGGGTACAGGAGCTGGTGCGGGTGCCGTTTTTTCGATGATACACACGATTTCGAGCGGAGCTCCGACAATGTCTTTGATCACTTCTTCGACCGCGCGGCTAGCCGACGTATCGGCCACTTTATCGCGGTGAAACGCCGAGCCGAAGCTGAGCGTGAGGGCATTGCCATCAAGCCCAGAGACAATGGCGTTTTTGAGTGACATGCGTACGTGCGCCGGGTTTACTTTATCGACAATCTTGATCCAGTTTTTGCGAATTTCGGTGAGGGAAATTGATCCTTCGACAGCTGGAGCTTTTGTCACTTCTGGTGCTGGCTCCGCGATCACTTCTTTCGTAGCGATTGGTTTTGCAGGCACTGGTTCGGTTTTTGGAGTAACAGATTTCGCAGCAACAGGTGCGGGTGGTTTCGATTGGACGGACTGAGTGGGAGGAGCTTGTGTGATTGGAGTATCTGAACATAGTGAAAGCAGTGCGGCTTCCAGCACGAGTCCGGGCACTGGTGCAAAGCGTAAATCTTGCACTGCCTTCAGGAGTACATCGATTGTGCGGACATGTGACAGGGGATTGGCACTTCGAGCTATATCGGCGTGCATGCGTAGACGCAGACGACCGAGGAGTTCGACCGTGAGGGTATCGAGTGGGACATTCGTATCTTCTGCCTCGCGCACGAGCGAGCTGATTGTCTGGGCATTCCTGCTATCGATTGCTTCCAGCAATGTCGTCACGATCGTAGTGCCGGTTTTTCCGATGCGCTGCTCCACATCGGTCACATCGATTTTCGGAAGTGAACGCAGTTGATCGAGCAGCGAAATGGCATCGCGAAAACTGCCCGATGCATGAAAGGCGATGGTACTGAGCGCTTCATCGGTCACCTCAATTTTTTCCTCGGTTGCGATATAGCGCAGTCGCGACATCAAATCTTCGGTCTTGACGCGTTTAAACAGAAAGCGCTGACAACGCGATTGAATCGTGTCGGGTACTTTGTGCAGTTCGGTTGTGGCAAGAATGAAGAAGGCGTAACTCGGTGGCTCTTCCAACGTTTTCAGCAGCGCATTAAATGCCTCTTTGGTAAGCATGTGTACTTCATCAATCACGTAGACTTTCGTTTTGGCAATCAGCGGCGAAAACTGGATTTTTTCGATCAGCTCACGAATGTCGTCGATGCGACGATTGCTGGCTGCATCAATCTCCACAAAATCCACCAGTGAACCGTTTTCTACTCCCTGTTCAATTTGTGTCCGCAATACCGGATCCTCCGTTCCTTTGAGCAGAAATGTCTTCGCCAAAATGCGGGCGACCGATGTTTTGCCCGTCCCGCGTGTGCCGCAAAACAAATACGCATGCGCCAGCTGGTCGCGTTCGATTGCCTGCCTGAGTGTTGTGACAATCGGGTCCTGGCCGACAACACTATCCAGAGATTGCGGCCGATATTTGAGATAGAGAGTCATAAGGGACAGCAGTGTAGCATTGAACGATGAAAGAATTAAGAATTACCCACCTATGTCAGCTGCGGCTGACTCCGGCGGGCAGGCGAATCATGAATGACGAATTACGAAGGCTTTGTTTGAGATATTTCGTAGAGCTTTTATCTATTCCTTTCCTTTTCCTGTGTTACACTTCCTCTGTTATTTTCTCTTTTTATACTCTCATGAATACTTCTCGATTTTCGCTTACTCTCGCTACTCTCAGCTTGGCTTTTGTTGCGTGCGGCCCGGTGGATACCACTGGCCTTTCGGCAACATCTAGCCGCACGCCAGCCGGTAATGCCGATGGATTTGTTACCGTTATGGAATACGCGGATTTCCAGTGTCCAGCGTGTAAATCGGCTCACGAGCTCATCAGCAAACCGCTTGTGGAAAAATACGCCAGCAATATCCGTTTCGAATTCAAGCATTTCCCACTGCAGGGTATTCACCCCTATGCCATGGAAGCGGCGCAGGCAGCAGAATGTGCAGCAGATCAGGGTAAATTCTGGGAGTTTGTCGATATCAATTACAAGAATCAGGCAAATCTCAATTCATCCGCGCTGCGCACGTGGGCTGCAGAGCTCAAGCTCGATACAGCTCTGTTCGATCGCTGTTTGAAGTCGGGCATCAAGAAAGCTGTCGTTGATGCCGATTACGCTCAAGGCGAAGCACTGGGTGTCAATTCCACTCCGACGTACTTTGTAAACGGAGTGAAGGTACCGGTCAATGGTTTGGATACAATCACTGCCGCAATCGACGAAGCACTCAAGCAACAAACTTCTACACCACTCTAAAGGCGAGTAGATTTGTGATTGGAATTTTTACGTCTGAAGAGCGGTAAGACATAAGCGGTAAGCGGTAAGCAGATCAAAATTTCTTGCCGCTTACCGCTAGCCGCTTATCGCTTTTACGAAGGAGCTTTTGCTTTATCCGTTATTACTAAAGTTTGCTACTTCGTGAGCTGTACAAACGAATACGGTCGCTTGAGGACGGTGTCCCACAGGACAATTGTTCGATATGTTTCTGGCTTACTGTTTGCCGGCAGCTTGTATTGTTGCGCTCCATAGACCGATTGAATGACACCGAGATCGAGAGCGGTTTTATCCGGAAATGCTGTATCACGCGGATCAATGGCGTTTGTCAGGTATACATGCAGGTTAATGCCTGGCTGCGTTTGGAAATCCGAAGAAAAATACAGTGTTTTCTCCAGTAATAATCCATATCCCTGCACATCTTCTTTGATGCCGATAAAGCTTCCCATCATGCCTTTTTGTTGTTCTTGTCGTGCATCGTCGGCAATAGTTTTTGCTTCGTCTATTTTCTTTTGAATGATGTCTTTCATGCCAGGTTGCTCTACGACTGCGTCTTTGCTTATAAAGAGATTGGCCAGCGTATCCGCCAACTCATCGCCATAGCGCGACGCGGTAAAAGGATTCTTGTTTTCTGTTGCGAGGGAAGTAGGCGAATTGCTACACGCACAGAGGCCGATTGCCATAGTGCATAAAAGGAGGGAGCGGCGCATGGAAAGGGAAAAAAGGAGTAAGTTGACAGTATTGTAGCGTATGTCTCATTAATTGTTGATAATTGGCGGGCCAGCTGCTGTTTTCTTGAATGAAACAGCAGGTAAGCCGAGTCCGCCATACATCAGCCCTGCCTTTTCCATTGTTTTCGCACACGAGCGCAGCACAGTAAGCTCCGCAATAAACTTTTTGTTCCACTCTGATGGTTTTGGATTTCCATCATTATTTGCACAAATATTCAGCCAATACAGCCGCTTTGGTGGCTGCTCAGTTTCCATAAATTCTGCCAGTTTTTGTGTTGCTGCTCCATCTTTGATATCCAGATGCAGGTTCGTCGGCTTATTTTTGGCATGCTCCTCCTTTCGTACATAGGCAGCGTGCGCTGTCGTACCGTCCAGGTTATCTTCGCGCCCAATATCCAGGCCTCGGTCACCACGCCATTTTGTTTGCATTCTATTTTTTTTACTTGCTCCTTTACGCAGTTTGTCGTTGTCCAAATATCCGCGATTTTCACACCACGTACGGTTATAGATTCCCCAGCGTAGCTGATGGATATTGCGATTCGCATGCGACGATCGAAGCAGGCGCTCAACCATCGGACGCATACTAGTATCCATGTTGCGTACTGTGTTATTCATTGTTTGCACTGCGATATTTGCTTCTTCCATGGGACTTTTCTTTTCTTTTGTTCCAGCTGCTCCCTTTTTGTCCTTCCGCATTCTCTTCAAATAATTTTTCATGGAGTCAATGTTGGATTTCTCGCTGTCGCTCATGGTTTCTCGCGTTGCTTCGGCTTGTTTAATTTTTTCTGATGCAGCTTTCCAGTCTTTCATATCCAGCAAATGACGGATGGTGAGGAACAGGGGATTCTCCTTGCGGATATCATTGGCTCCCACCAATCGCAGATCCATTTCTTTTACATATGCCAAGCGCTCCTTATAGGTCATTTTGGTGAAAGCTGCGCGAGGAATGAGGTTCATGCCTCGTACACGCACTTTGCCGCGCTTTTGGATCTTGCTCGCAATTGCATCGTATTTACTGAGAACCTGGTAACGCTGACGAATGTCGTTGTGAATGCCGCTATTTAAATACTCTTCTATTTCTTTGCGAGATTTTACGCCATCGAAAATACGTTTTAAGAGTGATCCGACACGATCTGCGCTGATCGCTCCATCTTTTACAGGACCAGCAAGAATCTGCTTCGCGCGCTTGTGTAAGTCCTCGTTGCCAGTTTCTTTCGAATGTAATGCGGCTTTTGCGCGATCAACCAAGTTTTTTCTTTTATCGTAATGCATGTTCAAAAACTCCTCTTTATTCTGCATTTTTTGTAGTTCAGGATCCATTTTTAGAAGATTATTAAAACGTGGATCTTTCATGATCTTTTCACGTTCTTCGACTACTTTAATCCATCGGTCAACAAATTTACTCATTTCTCCTGAAATCCATTTAGATTTTGTTTCAAAGGAGGATTCGGAGCTATTTTTTGCTGAAGTATCATAGAAACGGTCCATCCATCTCTTTTTTGAATCTTCAGACATGTATGGTGCTGCTCTGCGCATTTCGGACGTAAATTTTTCATACAAAATCTCACCTTTTTCTACAACTTCTAATCCACTTTTTTTGATAAAATCTTCACGCCAATAAATACTCTTTTGGTTTTCTGTATCATCGGTAGCTTCAAAATCCGTAAGCCATTTCAGTGTGGTAATTGTAGTAGATTTACTTCCAAAGCCTGTAGTGTTCATCACGTTTCGGTATCTTTCTTTGAATCCTAAAATATCTTTCACTCTTTGCGTCATACGAGCTTCTTCGGCTGGATTTTTTGTATCAGCTGAATCGATTGATTGTCGTGCCCGGTCAGGTGTTTCGGTGAACGCCATAAGGAAAAGGAGTATACAGCGAATTGAAAATTGGTGCGATGAAAAGGGTTGCAATTTTTTCCATCTGGCGTGACTATGTTTTGTGTTACACTCCTCTTCCTATGATCCTCTCCGATCGCGACATTAAGGCTGTTATCAAATCCGGCCGCGTAAAAATTTCTACCAGTCATGAAGAGCTTTTTCAGCATATTCATGCCAGTAGCATGGATTTGCGTTTGGGTAATATTTTTAAAGTCTACGAACACAGCAAATGTGCGCTGCTGGACCCGAAGAACCCTCAGTCCTTTGCCAATAACATGCGCGTGATCGATGTCGCCGATGGCGATCCGTTCATTATTCAGCCTGGCGAATTCGTACTTGGAGTCACGCAGGAAACGGTCACGATTCCAGATGATTTAGTCGTACGCGTCGAAGGTCGCAGCTCACTTGGTCGCCTTGGCATCATTATTCACTCCACTGCCGGCTTCGTCGATCCGGGTTTTAGTGGTACTATCACTCTCGAAATCAGTAACCTCAACCGTCTGCCGATTGCGCTGTATCCGGGTATGCGTGTGTGCCAGATCGCCTTTGAGACCATGTCGTCTCCGGCCGAAATGCCGTATAATCTGAAGCCATTTAGCAAGTATCAGAATCAGGTATTGCCCGAAGAAAGTCGATTGAGTATCGATCCGGAGTTTGTGAAGAATTAAAGTCATCAGATCAGATTGTTCAATATAGCAATCTCGAAACCTTCCTGCCTTTCCTGCCCTTTCTTACTTTTCTGCCTTCTGCATAATCACGTACTATTTTTCTATGAAAGCCCATCATTCTACCGGTCTCGATCTCGCAAAAATGCTCAAAGGCGGCGTTATTATGGATGTGGTGGATGCCGAGCAAGCCAAGATTGCGGAAGATGCCGGTGCTTGCGCCGTTATGGCTCTCGAACGTGTTCCGTCGGATATCCGTGCGCAGGGAGGAGTGGCTCGTATGAGCGATCCAGAACTGATTATTGGTATTCAAAAAGCTGTCTCTATTCCAGTGATGGCCAAAGTGCGCATCGGACACACGATGGAAGCGCGTATTTTAGAAGCGCTGAAAGTCGACTTCATCGATGAAAGCGAAGTGTTAACACCTGCCGATCCGTTTGATCATGTAAATAAGCGCGAATTTAAAGTGCCGTTTGTGTGTGGCGCGACAAATTTGGGCGAAGCATTGCGGCGTATCAATGAAGGAGCAGTGATGATCCGCACGAAAGGGGAGGCGGGAACCGGAAACGTGATCGAAGCGGTTCGTCATTTAAAGATCATCAAGCAAGGGATGGCAGATCTTATCGATATGGACGAAGCGACGCTTGAGATGTTTGCCGATATGGAACGTGTACCGATTGCATTGTACAAACAAGTGCGCAAAGCTCAGCGACTGCCGGTTGTTACATTCGTTGCCGGCGGCATTGCAACACCTGCTGATGCAGCTTTGATGATGTCGATGGGAAGCGAAGGTGTGTTCGTTGGCTCAGGTATTTTTAAGGCCAAAGATCCCAAGAAAATGGCTAAGGCGATTGTTGAGGCAACGGTGCATTTTAAAGACGCTGCGTATATCGCCAAAATTTCGACCGGTCTTGGCGACGCCATGGCAGGCCTCGAGATTGGGACACTCCCGACCAAGATGCAGGAGCGGGGATGGTGACGGAGGAATTAGGAATTAGGGATTAGGACTTAGGGCATGTTAACCAATGAGATTCTGTATTCTCCATACAGCATTCAGTATACTGAGCGCATGATTATCGGAGTACTCGCATTTCAGGGTGATTTCGCGGAGCATATCGACGTGTTGAAGTTGCTCAAGATTGATTGTATGGAAGTACGCAACGTTCAAGATCTTGGGCTCGTTCAAGGACTTATCATTCCCGGTGGCGAAAGTACGGTGATGGCGAAGTTTTTGGCGTCGACAGGAGTTGGTAAGGAAATTAAACGTCGTGTGCGGAGCAAAAATCATCCCCTCGTTGTGTATGGAACATGTGCGGGTGCTATACTGCTAGCCAAAATTGCAACTGGAAAAAATGCACCGGAAACACTCGGGCTTTTGGATATTACCATTGAACGCAATGCGTACGGCGCGCAAATCGATAGCTTCGAAACCACATTACTCATCCAAGGAATCAAATTACCCATCACCGTTTCGTTCATTCGCGCACCGAAAATTGTGCGGGTGGGAAAGGGGATCGAGATTCTGGCAATGCACGAAAAATCGCCAGTGCTCGTGCGAAAAGGGAATGTCATGGCCGGAACATTTCACCCCGAAGTCCGGTCCCAGACAGCTCTTCATGAGTTGTTTGTTGGCATACTGAAATCTTCGCTGGCATGAGTTGATGTTTTCCTACGCATCATTGATCAGTATTGAAACATCTTGGGATTGACGAGCACTCGCTCTATACTTTACCTATGACTATTGGAGTTCTTGGGTTTCAAAAAGGCTTTGAGCAGCATATCAAGCTGCTTGAAGGCGAGGGCATTACATGCAAAAAAATTCTGACACTCGAAGATCTTTCGACAGTTGAAGGACTTATCATCCCGCATGGAAATGTTGTAGAGCTTGCCGCTTCTGTGCAATCGACAGGATTAGACAAAGAGATTGTTCGTCGGGTGGCGCTCAAAAAGAACCCGCTTGTTGTTCTCGCACTTGGCAGTGGTACAGTATTGGCTGCCAAGAAAATCGTTGGACATTCTGCTCTTTCACCACTTGGTCTTATCGATATCGTTGTCGAGAACGCTGAACGATCAGTAAAAGATGAAATTGCCGATACGTCGTTGAGTGTTGACGGTATCATGACTCCGCTTCCGGTTCACGTGTATACAAGTCTTGCAATCACGAATCTAGGGACAGATATTGAAGTAATGGCTGAGTACCAACAAAAAACAGTATGTGTGAGAAGTGATACTGTTTTTGCCAGTACGTTTGATTCTTTCGAGCGGAGCAATCTTCACATGCTTTTTGCGATGACTGTCGAGATGAATAACGGGCTTGTTGATTATCTATAGCAACTGTTAGACAAAACTTTGCATTAACTCGCTCACATCATGAATGTCGACTTCCTCAACTGGTGTCGTCTTCTTATCCATACGTGGCGTTAAGCGCTCATAGAAATTCGGGACATCTTCGCGACGGTAGAGAATGCCAGTCGAGATGCGCTTGGTTGTATCGACGGCAAGGGCGCGAGCTTTGGTAAAATCTGATGGATCGTGGCCTTCTTCCTCTACTTTGTAGCAACGTTCCATAAGCGTCTCGTGCGTTGCAAAGTGATTGTAGGTCGGACATTCCTGCAGCACATCGACAAAGGCGAATCCGCGGTGTGTCATGGCGGCTTTCATGATGCTGGTGAGCTGTTTAATATCGCCGGCAAATGCGCGGGCGACGAATGTGGGTTCGAGTGAGAAGACGAAATCCATCGAGTTGATGGTGTGTTCGGGAATGCCGTTTGGCGAAGCATTCATGGGCTGGCTTTGCGGCGTGAGAGAGCTGGCCTGACCGGTTGTTAGTCCGTAGTTTCCGTTATTATGCAGCACGAACACGATGGGATAGTGACTCCGCACAGCATGAACCAAATGCCCGATTCCTTCCGAGAAGCTGGCGCCATCGCCACCGAAGGCGATCACGGGCAAGCGGGGATTGGCAAGTTTGGCTCCAGCAGCAAACGGCAGAACGCGACCGTGGAGGCCGTGGAAACGATAGCCCATGAGCTTGTCCGATCCATTGCCATGACAACCGACGTCATAACACAGAAGCACCTGCCACGGATGCAGGCCCATTTCTGTGAGAGATTTCTTGATGCTCGTCCAAATACCGTAGTTACCACAACCATCGCACCATGTGCAGCGATTGGCACTGGCGTATTCTTTCATCTGAACCGGCTGTGATGCATCGAGAGGAATGGGCATAATTGAGGGAGGGGACTTGTCCTGAGCGAGCGAAGCGAGTCGAAGGATTAGTACTTTGGATTGAATAATAATGACATCACCAGAGCGGGCGTTCGCGCCCGCGGGTTCATGCAATTATCGATTGTAATTTCTCGATCAATTCATCGGTAAAAAACGGACGACCGTCGTACTTCAGAATTTTATGAGTCACCTGCAAACCGGTTTCCTGACGAATGAGCATGCCGAGCTGGCCTTGATAGTTTCCTTCGATGAGCACGCTCGTCTTTGCCTGCTTCATTAGCTTTTCCAATAACTCAGTTTTGAGTGGCCACAGATACGTAAAGTGCAGGTAACCGATTTTGAGTTTGGCGAATGCCTCGTTTTCCAGTGCATCGAGTACCGGGCCTTTGGTCGAGCCCCAACCGATCAGTAGAATGTCCGGCTTTTTTGCGCCATACAGAACTGGCTCGGGTAATTCTTCCTTAAGTGCAGCCAGTTTCTTCATGCGTTTGTCCAGCTGTGCGATGGCGTTCGGTGCGCTTTCATCGATACTTCCATCGCCACTGTGTTCATCGCCCTGCGCGTTGTACGTTGCGGCAGCGGAACCTGGCAACCAACGAGGAGAGATGCCGTCTTTTGCATTCACATCAAAACGATCCGCAGACTTGAGTGCCGCTAGTTCTTTCTCATCCGTCACTAAATGCCCGCGATTGATTTTGGCTTTCTTCTGATCAAATGGCTCTTGGGTGAAGAGTGCCTCGGCAATCTGCTTATCGGTTAAGACAATGACGCTGATTTGAAACTGTTCGGCCAGATTGAACGCGTCATTCATCAAATCAAAAGAATCCTCCGCGTCACTCACGCCAATAATGCAACGAGCGAATTCGCCGTGTGCGGTGTGGATTGCCATCAGCAAGTCACCTTGGCCGGTCCAAGTCGGTAAACCTGTTGCGGGTCCCGGTCTCTGAGCCAAGACAAAGACAGTCGGATTTTCGATGATGGCATTGAGCGACAGTGTTTCACTCATCAGATCGAACCCCCCACCCGAAGTGGCAGTGAGTGCGCGGGTGCCCATGTGCATGGCGCCCGAGACCATTTGTGCGGCGGTAATTTCATCTTCTGCCTGCTTGATGACCATACCGGTTTTGTTCTGAATGGCGGCAATGTACGAGAGCAGGGGAGAACTGGGCGTCATCGGGTAACCCGCATACAGACGCACGCCCGCATGTACGGCGCCAAGTCCCATCGCCTCCGAACCGGTAATCAGCAAATGATCCTGCCATTTCTTCCCAGGCTTTGGGAGCGACAATGCACAGTCCTTTGCTTCGCGCTCGCGAAACGCAAAACCTTCTTCTATACACTTCATGTTCATCTCGAGTAAATCTTTCTTCTTGGCAAATTTCTCACCAACCATTTTTTTGAGCGGCTCCATTTCCTGGCCAAGCATCGACCACACGCAGGCAGTGAGAATCACGTTTGCGAGAATCGCTTTGGCGCTGAGGCGCGTTAAAATCTCTTCGATTGGCAAATAGATAAAATGCAGATTATTGGCTTTGATGAGTTCGTTATCGGCATCCGTAAATTTCCAGTTGGGTGTCGAATGAATAAAGACGCCGTTGGGTTTGAGCTCCGGAATATTGTGTTCAAAACCATGGTGATTAAACGAAATGACGATATTCACTTTGGTTTCGCTGCTGCGGATTTCCTCGTTACTGATATCCAGCTGATAACTGGCGTGTCCGCCTTTGATGAGCGATGGGTATTCGCGGTAGCCAAACACGCAGTAGCCGCCGCGCTTGAGCGCTTTCGCTACAATTTCCCCGACAGAGTTGATGCCTTGGCCCGAGGAGCCGACGATTTTGAGGGAAACGCGATTCATGAGAATGTAGAACGTGGAATTACTGGTGAGTTGGCAGAGGTAATTTGTCGATTTGGGCAAGCAGTGCCTCGCCCCAGCGGGTGATTTTTTCTTCCTGTCCATACGGATCGTTGATAATTTTCAGCGGAGGGAGAAACAGATTGGCATTATGATTTTTGAGGAAGTCTGTCAGGTGATCAACCGCCTTGCACGTAAAGAAGTAGCGTTCATCACCGAGGCCAATCGCGCTACATGGCTTGCCTGCCAGATCAATCGCTTTCATTTTATTCATGAGTAAATCAAACATGAATGGATTCAGCTGGCCTTCACTGTTGCCCGTATTCCATGTGCCACAGGCGAGAATGAGAATATCGGCGGCCAGCAAATCGGCTTCTGTCGTCTTCTCGGCGCGCTGTTTGACCACGCGTAAATCGCGACTGTTCTTTTGGAGCCAGTCGATGAGTGTGTCTACTACAAACTCGCTGTGGCCGGTCGACGAACTGTAGACAATATAGGCGGACCTAAGCATGGATCGTATTGTAGTAGGGAAAGGGGGCGTCTGTATATATTGTTTCGCTTTCAATATATAGTACACTCTCGCGGCAGATTAAACGGGCAATTATCGGCCCAGGCCGATGGTTAGCATCCGTTTCCGGGCAATTAGCTCAGTTGGTTAGAGCGTTCGATTCACATTCGAAAGGTCACAAGTTCGAATCTTGTATTGCCCACCACGTAAAATCGCTTTGCGATCAAGTGGTACAGCCAATAATTACAGTCTTTACCATCGTATTCGAAAGGCTTGCCCGGCGTAGTCAGCCAGGGCTGACGAAGTCGGGTCCTCGGTTCGACTGCGAGATCGTCCACCATGTATACAATTGAGAGGTGAAATATTTGATAATTTTTCTAGTGGCTGTATTCTCACAGTTCCATTGTTCTTCCCTTCCTTCTTATGATGAATTCTGTGCACTCTCTAGTCTGGCCCGGGTATTTTTTGTTTATGGCATTACATATGCTTGGCATGATCGCTGCGACAGTCGGCTTTGTTTTTCTGGTTGTTTGGGCGGTTAAAAAATTGCACACCGATCAACTGAAGCGTTGGGGGATTGGGTTACTGCTTTTGGGTCTTCTTGTCTGCGGCATAACGTTTTTTGGCATTTCTTACAAAACAGTGGTGCGGATGAAAGATGGAGTGCATATGCGCGATACCATGATGATGGAGCATGCGATGGTCTCTGATGATGAAGGCATGATGCGCGAGGAGGGTGGCATGATGATGGGTGGTGATCATAGCGATGCTATGACGATGGGTGATATGACAGATATGCTCAAAGGCAAGACCGGCAACGATTTCGATAAAGCATTCATCGAAGGCATGATCGTGCATCATCAGGGAGCCATCGATATGGCCAAGGCCGCGCAAGTTTCTGCCGGTCACGCAGAAATTAAGACAATGGCAAATGCCATTATTTCGGCTCAGCAGAGCGAAATAGACATGATGAAGCAGTGGCAGAAGGCGTGGGGATTCTAAGAGGGGAATTGGGCGAGGAAAAAATCTAATCTGTAAAGAATGTAGAACACAGAACGTAGAACGTAGGAAAAGATATTCTACGTTCTATCGTTCTCAATTCTACGTTCTTCTTTCGCTTGCAATCACCTGTAACCTTTTTCTGGTGTGCAACGTAGTGGTCTATAGTTCCCTCGTTCCCCCTTTATTGTATGTTTTCTTCTCGTCTGCGCCTTGGCGCATTACCCGTACTGACAGCGCTTGTCGTGTCACTCTTTCCGGCTGTTCCGGTGCAGGCGGCATTGTCGCCGGCGCTCACGTCGCTTCAGAAAAAAGGTGTCATCACCGGTTACGCCGATGGCTCGCTTGGTGAAAAGCGACTCGTCAGTCGAGCGGAGTTTTTGAAAATGGTTCTCACAGCTCAGAAGGCCGACACAGCGACATTTGCCAGCGATTGTTTTTCCGATGTGAAAAAAGCAGATTGGTTTAGTCGGTACGTGTGTTACGCCAAAGCCAAAGGCTTTATTGGCGGTTACGCTGGGAATATTTTCAAGCCGAATCAAACTGTTTCGTTTGCCGAGGCCGGCAAAATTTTATCGCTTGCCTACAAACAGAACCCGCAGGCTCAGACCGCGGATTGGTACGAGCCGTATGCTCGTTCGCTCGAGGCATCCAAGGCGATTCCTACAAACATCAGCAAGCTCGATATGCCTCTCACGCGCGCCGATACAGCCGAAATGCTGTGGCGGGTGAGCGAAGGCAAAACCGATCAGCCATCCAAGGGATACTTGAACGTGAAATATCCGGAGGTAAAAATCAATCTTGCATCGGATACGGTATTGCATCCGACTTCCTGCAAAGATCTGCAGGCGTTTATTCAGGAGTCGAGCCAGACGACATCGGTCGATTACTATTACCGCAACGGTGGCGTGATGCCTCAGGAAGGCGCAGCGGCTCCTATGGTGAAAGACGCAACTCTCAGCAATTCTACAACTGGTGGCGGATCTGATGATCACTCTGTGACCAATGTGCAAGTACAAGGAGTAGACGAAGCAGATATTGTGAAAACCGACGGCAAGTATTTGTACATTGTCGATCGCCAGGGAGGAAAGCAGATTCGCATTGTTGCTGTTGATGCCAATGGTAGTTTGACACTCGCTTCGACACTCGATTTTTCCTCTGATCAATTCAATCCAACCGAACTCTATATTCAAGGCGATACCCTCGTTGCCATCGGTTCGCTGTGGACACCGATTATGTACAATAGCGACACCGTCAACTTTGGTGCGAAAATGATTGCACCCGGTGGTATGCCCTACGGTGGCAGTCAGAAACTCCAAGTGCGTCTCTACAATGTCTCCAATCGCAACAAGCCAAGCCTCACGCGCACGCTGTCTTTTGACGGCCGCGAAGTCTCGTCGCGCATGATCGGTGGCAAAGTGTACTTGGTACTCAATCAGGCACTACGTTGGTGGGGCGGTCCGATTCGTCCGCTTTCATCGGCTCAGGACAATTCGCAGCTCCCGCAGTACAGCGACAGCGCGCTCAAAATTACCGACAAGCCACTCGTCAACTGCGGCGATGTGGTCATCATTCCGCATATTCCTTCGCCGCAGTACTTAACAGTACTCGCTATTCCTACCTCTTCGCCAACGGCGGCTATCGGAAAGGAAGTGGTATTGGGGGACGCCCAGAGCATCTACATGTCGCTTAAAAACTTGTACGTTGCAGCACCGCTGTATCGGTACAGCTGGGATGGATCGGGTGATGGTGGCACGACCACCAACTTGTATCGATTTGCTTTAACGGATGATGGCATTGCTCTCAAGGCGCAGGGTTCTGTACCTGGCCGTATTCTCAATCAGTTCTCCATGGATGAAAGCAATGATACGTTCCGCATCGCGACGACTATCGATTCTGTCTGGACGCCTATGGCCGAGACAGCATCGAGTAATAGCTTGTACGTTTTAAATGAGTCGCTCGAGCGCGTTGGCACACTGGAAAACATCGCTAAGGGTGAGCGCATCTACTCTGTGCGTTTTATGGGTAAGCGCGCTTACATGGTCACGTTTAAGACCGTTGATCCGCTCTTTGTAATTGATCTCGCAGATGGCCGCAACCCAAAGATTTTGGGCGAACTGAAAATCCCAGGCTACAGCGATTATTTGCATCCCTACGATGAAACACACTTGATCGGTTTTGGAAAAGAAGTCGATCCATCCATCGATGCCGATAAAGTACACAGTAACAATGCGGTGTACTATACCGCGATTCTCGGTATGAAAATCTCGCTGTTCGATGTGTCCGATGTTAGCCGTCCAAAAGAGATGTTCAAGGAAGTAATTGGCGACCGAGGAACCGAAAGTCCGGTTCTCACCGATCACAAAGCGTTGCTCTTTGAAAAAGACAAAGGACTGCTCAGTTTCCCGGTAAATGTGTACAAGAAGTCCACAAGCAGCCCGACAGCCGATCCTCAGCCTGCGTTCCAGGGTGCGTACGTGTACGACGTCAGCTTGACCAAAGGCTTTATGCTCCGAGGAACTATTTCGCACGCGCAGCCAAAAGTCACAGGCACAGATGCATGGTATCCATTCAGCAATGCATTGGAGCGTATTGTCCGTATTGGCACGAATTTGTACACGCTTTCCGCCGATCAAGTCCAAAGCCATACCCTCAGCGATCTCAAAGCTGTTGGCGCTCTCTCATTTTCGGCAAGCAAATAGCGAGAAATCGTGTATAGTAGGCCTCTATGGCCATCCGCAAAGAACGCATTTTGTACGAAGACGACACTCTCCTCGCAGTTACCAAACTGGGCGGAGAGCTTGTTGTAGCCGGCAAAGGCCGTATGGATAAGCTGCCGCTCCTCAACTTTTTAAAGGATGATTATCCGGGTATTGCACCACTTCATCGCCTCGATTTCGAGACATCGGGTGTTATTGTTTTTGCCAAGCGAAAGGGGATTGTCCAAAAAGTTATCGATTCGCGTTTCGAAGGCTGGCGCAAAATCTACTTGGCACTGGCGCTCGATCCGTTCGAGAAACCGAAGGGTATCATCGATTCACCACTGCCAGCACGCAGTGGCAACGGAACGGTAGAATGCCAGACTAAATACGCTGTCAAAGAGACGTTTAAGGGTTGTTGTCTTGTGGAAGCAGAAATTGAGCGTGGTCAGTTTCATCAAATCCGCCGCCATTTTGCATCCATTAAACATCCGCTCATTCTCGATGAAGAATATGGCAATAAGGCGCTCAATCGGTTGTTTACGAAGGAATTCAAATACTCGCGTTTCTTTCTGCATGCCTCAAAAGTCATTATGCCTCATCCGATCACCGGAGCAATTTTGACTATCGAATCACCGATGCCGAGACAGTTTACCGATGTTCTTGATCAGCTAAGGAAGCGAAACTAATCGATACATCATGCAACGCCAGCCAGATCTTTATTTTTAGTATTCAATGGGATCCGTACCTCAAAACACGCGCCTTTTTTCGGTTCGCTGATACAGGAAATAGACCAGCCTCGTACATCCGCAATTGTTTTAGCCAAATATAGCCCTAATCCCGACCCGTCCGGATGGTATTTTTTGGCAAAATGACCGCGATAAAATTTGTCGAATATTTTTTTCTGATCGCGTAGCGAAATGCCGATTCCGTTATCGCTGCAGCGTACGACACAGTGGCTGCCTGTTTTCAAGAGGACCAATAAGATATCTCCTGCATTCGGATCGGTGTATTGTGCGGCATTGATGATGATGCGTCGTAGCAACTCATAGACGAGTTTTTTATTCTCATGAATCATAAGTGAGCTGCCGTCATAGTCCAGATGGTAATCTCTGGCAGGAAAGCTTTCTTTTATTTCATTGATAATTTCCTGCAGAATCCCAAAGATGCAAAACTCAGAATCTGGTTGGCGATGGGCATGCAGGACATTTGAGATCGCCAGCAGATCATCAGTCAGCATATCGAGCGCTTTCTCGCTGCTATAGTGACGCTGTAAATCCGACAGTTCTTTTTGAGATAGGCTTGTCTTTTCAAACAGCCATTTTAAAGGCCACTGGATTTTTATGTGATCCGGCGCATTTTCTTGTGCCGCCTGAATGAGTTGTTCTCTGTGCATCTGTTCATCCACATTCAATTCTATACCGATAAAATATTCTGCTTCATTGTGGACATCTAGGATCGGAATAATATGAACTTCCTGCCAGTAGTATGTGTTATCGCGCCGGCGGTTGCGCATTTCACTGATAAACGTTTCCTTGTGATCCCGCAGCGTTTCCCACATCTCCGTATAAAACTCTTTCGACATATGCCCTCCCCACAGATCTCCCGGCTTGCGACCGATCATTTCTTTCTTAGAAAAGCCCGTGTGTTTTTCGGCGCCGGCGTTGGCGTAGAGAATAATGCCTTTTTTATCAGTGATCACAACGTGTTCGTCTGATCGATCAAAACCCTTGAGCAGGCCTTGTAATTCTGTTGAGAGAGGCGAGGACATGAATAAAGTGACGGTAAGATATAACTGTTAGTGTAGAATATTAGTTGGCCAGCATCAATTTCTTCCTTCAAACTTGCGTGTACAAGTAGGAGAATTTTCAGGACAGTCATTATTTGAGTGCTATGCATTATGAGGCAGAGGCACGTTGTTAACTTGTCTTCTCACACACTGATTCCATAACGAGTGTTAATGGATGTTCTTATAGCAGCGAGCCTTGTCAGTGAACGGGATGTTTTCGAGAAATTGCTCGAGCCGATAGTCCCTGTATCATGCGCAGCTGTACGATAGCTACTGCTAGTCGGCTTGAAGCCGGCTTTCAAGTACGGAAGAAGGCTGGATGTTGTGAGCGCAGGGTTTGCCACGATATAGGAAACGGCGTCGGCTTCTTTTTGGGTAGTGGTGGAAGAGGCAGACCCCCGTGTTACCGCCCATGAAGCAAGTGTGCGGGTAGAATCTTCAAAGACAGGATTTTGACCATCAAGATCGTTCACGCCAGGAGTAGTGCTCCACTTTGACGCGTACCCTCGACCTTCATTTGTAAATCCAGATGTGTTCGATGTCGTTTTTGTCAGATACCCAGCGTTGTAATCAACGTTTGCTGGTGACATCAAATCCTGTGTTGATGAGCTATCGACGTTGTATGCTTTATATCCTGTTGAAGTAGTGCCGTAGAATAAATTGGATTTCACGGATGCATAGCGATTGGGCGTTTCAACAGATGTATACAGATGTCCGATTTCCAATCCGCACTGTCCTTCAACGTTGACTGTGTTGTGGTCAATATACAGCGCTAACCCCGCTGTTACAGAACCGTTTGAGGTAAGCAAGGCTCCAGTGTTGCTTCCTCCTCCATTTGGCAATATTAAATTGCGACGACAGTTAACCGTGAATGTGGATGTTGTCGTCGAGCCAACTAAAAAAACGTTGCCTGAGGAATTCGTTCCGTTAAAATAGGCGACGTTGTCTGACCAGTCATAGGTAGTGTTGGCAGGCGGGTTTAAAATAGAAGCGAGAAAATGAGGATTACTGCCGGAAGGGTTGTCCCAAAAAAGAAAGCAATTCGTCACGCTGCCCGAGATGGCAATATTGTCGAATGTCTGTCTAATGAAGCAGTTTTTCATTGCTGTCCAGTTTTTGGAGCTTGTGACCAGGAGTCCATTGCCAAAATAGCAGCTGTCGAATGTCATTCCGTGCGCAGTGACGACTTTGATCATTTTGTCAGTGGCGACGCGGGTGAAGGCGCGCGTTCCGGTTGTCTGGTCCGATCCTGAGCTTGTAGTGATTGGCCAAGAGGTGGACTCATTGGTGAGCGAGGATGCAATGGTCACGTCGGTCATGGAAAAAGACGGGACACCGTTTGTGAAAGGGGCGTTAATTTGGCCGCAACTTGTGAAGGTGCAGTTAGTGAGTGAGGACGTTAGTTGACGGTTATCCAGCAATATATTCAGTGCATTGCGACTGCTGTCTCCGATATTGGTAAAATCGCAGTACGTTGCTTGTATGCAGCCTTCGCCACCGAAGGCAGCATTGTTATGATACGCATTGCGTGTTCCGTCCCCAGCTGATGAAATGGAGCAATGTGACCCCGACGTGCCATTGATACGCCAGCCTCGGGCATCCCCCGGTGACTGCCCTCCGTCGTAGCTGCTTGCGATCTTTATGGAGTAATTGATGGTGCCGCTTGCACCCGTTGCATCAAAGACGATAGCAGTGCCCGCATTCATTGTGACGCCGGCTGCATGGCTTTGTGTATCGGTTAGCTGGCCTTTTACCGTGAGCGTTCCTGTCGAAAGAATGAGTCGTGCTGAGGCGCTGCCGTTGCCAATGGTTAATACCGCCACATCGGTTGCAGGGCTGTTGCCTACTGTACGGCTTCCGTCCATGGTCACAGTATGGTTGATCGTTACCGTGTCTCCGTCTCCTGGGATTGTTCCGCCAGTCCATGTAGATGTGGATGACCAGTTGCCATTTTGTGCGGATGTAATTGCGGCCATAGAACAATTTTAGTGTAATGAAGATGTTGTTAGTATATCAATACGCTGAAATGAAGAATGAGTGGCTTATTCGTCAATATAGGTCATTTTCATCAGGATGAAACTTACGTGCAATTTTTAAAAAAGAGCCCTTTCGAGCTCTTTTTGGAATCGACGAACGATTGATTAACAGTCGCAAGCGTAGACAGTCTGGCGCTTGTTTTCCTTAGCGCGCCATACAGCTTTCTTGAGTGCTTCCTCGACCATCTTGTCGAGAGCCTCTGTCAGATCGCCGCCTGTGCGCATGTCCATTTTGCTAAGCATTTCTTTTACGCGTGCTGTTACTGTGTAACTCATAGTAAAAAGAGAAGAAAATAATATAGTTGATTGTAGACGCTTGTAGGCCAGTAGACAATTATTCTAGCAATGCTTTAGTGGACTAGTTTCAACATTCGTCGAGAAGCTATGTTTGGGCAAAATGTACAATTGACGATGTAAAATGTACAATGGCCTTTGAAAAATTGGTTTCATGGTCAATTGTCCATTGTTCATTGTACATTCTGTTCTATGCGTATTCTCACAGGACTTCAGCCATCGGGTCAGTTGCATATTGGTAATTATTTTGGCTCTCTCAAGCCGAATTTAGAGCTGGTCTCTAAGGCAAAGGAAAGTTTTCTGATGGCAGTGGATCTGCATGCCCTTACGACTGTTCAGGACCCTGCGTTGCTCCGTCAGTATCGTCACGATATTATTCTTGATTATCTCGCTTGTGGTTTTGATCCTGACAAATCCACCATATTTTTTCAATCCGATGTACCGGCCCATACCGAGTTAATGTGGATTTTAATGACCGTAACGCCTATGGGTCTTTTAGAACGCGCTGTGAGTTACAAAGACAAGGTAGCGAAAGGGATTGCGGCCAGCGCGGGATTATTTACCTATCCGGTACTCATGGCTGCCGATATTCTTCTGTACGATATAAATATTGTGCCCGTTGGCAAAGACCAGAAACAGCATGTCGAAATGGCGCGCGATATTGCTATGAAATTCAACAATATATTTGGTGACACTCTGGTTGTTCCCGAGCCGCAAATTCGTGAAGACGTGGCGGTTGTTCCAGGAACCGATGGCCAGAAGATGAGTAAAAGTTACAGTAATACTATTCCGCTTTTTGGTGACGAAAAGATGATCAAGAAGGCCATTATGGGAATCGTGACGGATTCCAAAGGAGTCGAAGAACCCAAAGATCCGGATACGTGTACTGTCTTTCAGATTCATAAACTTTTCTTGTCTGATCATGAGAAAAAAGAGCTGCGTGAAAAATATCTGGCCGGAGGAATGGGGTATGGTGACGCTAAAAAAATGCTGTTTGAAACCTATATGGATTTTATGAAGCCGGCACGAGAGCGTCGTGCGCAGCTAGTAGCCGATCCTGCAACAGTTGAGGCGATTATTCTAAGCGGCGGCAAGAAAGCGTCAGTTATAGCCGAAGCAACTCTCATGCGAGCAAAGAAAGCAGTCGGATTACTCTAGAAACATATGCGTGATTTTTGTTGCTTTTTGGCTGATTTATGCGGTGCATACAGCCGAAAAATGCTATAATAAGACTGTTTCATACCAATATTCTTTTATGCTTCATACGAAAGTACATCCTGCCATTGCCCTCGTGGCGATTGGTTCCACTATCTCTCTTTTCTGGCTTGTGACATCCACAAGCGTGCAAGCATCTTCCGATATGATGCGCAATGCAGAGGCTCAGAGTCTGCGGCCTGTGACCGAAACCGAAGCGCAGTTCCGACTGCGTATGCGTGCGGCTCAGGCGAAAGAGCGAATGACGCCTGTAAAAAGCTCGTCGTCCGTGTCCTCGTCACTTGCGCCTTGCGCACCAGTTTCTTCCGTTGCCAGTAGCGCTACCTCGTCCATTGCTTCGTCGAGTATTACCAGCATTGCCGATTTGACTTTGTCGCAGCTCGATACTCTTCGTCTGCAAATCCGCACACGCGTTTGCCCGGTGCATGGCGATCCGGGTTACATGGCTATTTGCCGCAAGTTGCTAGAAACCGAATTAAAGCGCAATCCGCGTCCGGAGCTCAAAGGCGCTGTCAATCCGGATCAGGCAAAGTACATACAGTCATCCAGTTCTTCGCGCTAGAAACCTATAACACCGGATTTTCTTCCTCCCCTGATCCTTCCCCGATCAGGGGATCTTTGTAATGATCTTCGCCCGGATCAGTTTCTGCGGGCTCCAGTTCATCGGTTGCATCTTCGTCGTTGGTGTCATCGAAATAGTGCATAAAAATAATAATGAGGAATGATACAGAAGCTGACGCTATAGTAGCTGGAAACTTTCCAAGACCGAGGTACAATTTCTTTCGTGAGTAGTATTCGACTATCTATTACTAGGTTTGTGAAAAATATTTCATCCACTCAGTGGGCAATCATTTTTGCCCTGGTTTTTTTCTGTATCCAGCTGACGCAAATTTCTGCGTATGGTGCCAGTTGGGATGAATTGCTTCACTACAGTTGGGCGCAGCTTATCTGGCGTTTTATCAGCACTGGAAAAGCCGGCTATCTCGACCTTCTGTCGTCCAATGGTCTTTATTATGGTCCGACTTTTTACTTGTTCAGCTACTTTTTTGCGTCTGCACTGTCTACAGTATTTGGCTTGTCTCTCGTCGTATCTGAGCATATTCCTATTTTGATTACTGCTTCTATCGGTGTTTTCGGTTTTTATCTGTTGAGCGCACGCTTCTATGCCAAACGCGTTGCGGGTGTTGCCACTTTTCTTTTGTGTACATATCCGGCATTTATCGCTCACAGTCACTATAATCCCAAAGACATTCCGCTACTGACAGCATTTGTTTTTGCGCTGTTAAGTTTCGATCTTTACCGAAAGAGCCAATCGATGCGGACGGCGATACTTGCGGGTTTTGCCTTCGGTCTCGCGGTCCTTTTCAAAATGACGGCGTTATTTCTGTTACCGATTATCTTCATTGCCGTTGTCGTAGACTGGATGTTGCGTGGTATGCCTCGCTTTGCTTTGGTGTATCAAGCGAAGCTATTTTTTAGTGCAGTTATTACTACATGTGTCACTATTTTTGTTCTCTGGCCAACGTTATGGCTGCGGCCGATGGTATTTTTCTCTGCTATCAAGTTATTTCTTGGCCAGGCATTCTGGCATGGCAAAGTACTGTATTTCGGGACGATGTATGAATCGGCACAGTTGCCGTGGCACTATACGATTGGTCATCTGTTTCTTGCTACTCCCGTTCTTCTCGCCGGTTTTTTCCTGATTGGAACGTATGTACTCTGTCGATCGATACGCGCGTCTGGTACTCGGTTTGCAGCTCTTCTCATTTTGCTGTGGGTAGGCATCCCGCTCACTTTTAGCATTGTATCAGCAACCGCACGGTATGATGGCATGCGTCAGTTTCTGTTTGTGGTACCGGCTATTTTGCTGATTGCAGCTTGTGGAATTGATGCATTGCTTGCATTGATTTCGAAGCATTTCCCCGCACGCTTTACGATTGTAATGCCTATTATTTCTGGGCTTATAGTGCTTTCACTTGGTCATGAAATTCTGCTCGTGCATCCCTACGAAGGATCGTATGTGAACGAATTGATTCGGCTGCGCTACCCGTCGCATATCGAAAAAGTATTGGAGATAGAATATTGGGGATCAACCTATAAAGAGGGGATTGAGTGGCTTTCAGACAATGTTGAAACTGGCTCCACTCTTTGCGTGCGCCCGGCTGCAGACATGATGTACTGGTATGCACCACTGCCAAACGATATGCAGATCAGCTGCGATAATCGTGCGCAGTATCTCATGTTTTTCACGCGCTTTAGCGCACTACCCGATGGATTTGATCGCATATCTATGGAGCCTATTTTCCGTATTTCTCGCATGAACAGCGATCTTCTGCTGATCTATAAATTGCCGCCCGGGGAAATGTAAAATATGCATAAAGAACACTTTTTTCTCCCAGATTTCCAATAATTGATGGAGTGTCTGAATCAAGATTAATAAATTGTTAGTACCATATTGTCAGAATAAGGATTTTAAGAAGTTTTCCAATACTCACTTGTTGCAGTAGTAATTTTCTTGAGGACATCCCTGTACACCCTCTAGGAAAAAGAGTGAGCAATAAAGCGGCAGTAACCTTTTTCATAATAACAGTTTGTCCTTTCCAAATAGTTTCTGTCTATGAGCGTTTCAGTTGCATAGCTCAAAAGCACTAGGTTTATGAAAGGCGCAAATTGGATGGAGCGGGCGAACGGAATCGAACCGTCATCACCAGTTTGGAAAACTGGGGTAATAACCACTATACGACGCCCGCAGCAGGCACGATTGTAGGCGAAAATAGGTGTTTGTACAGATTAAACATGGAATTGTGAGTCTAGATCTCGCGGTTACGAATTCTTCGCAATCACCTTCCTCATCTTTTCTTCACTCACCTTTGTCCACGGATTGCAGCTCACCACTCTTTTGAAAATCAGCCACAAAGCTTTTGGTAGAGATTCTTTTTGTAGTTTCTCCACTGCGTACTGCGAACACGTTGGTTGGTGGCGACAGAAACCGTAGGGAAACGCACCTGCAAGCCAGCTGTGGTCGGGGGACAGAGTTGCTTGATACACGCGAACCAGCACAATAAATGGTGTTGCGAGAATACGGCGAGCAGTGTTTGGAAAGTTGTAGTCGAGTTTCACGTCTTGTAGGATAGTTGGTAGTTTCCGTCCTGTCACTTCTATGATGCCTATAACCTACAACGACGTCATCGCGTTTCTTACTATTTTGGCGCTGGCGATGGGTATTATTTTGCTCTATCACCTCATACTTATTGCACTCAATCTTCGTCGTGTCAGCAAGCGGGTGGATACAGTATCGGAAGAACTGGAGGCTGTCGTCATGAAGCCGCTGAGCGTGATGGATAACGCGATGGAATGGATCATTGGATTTTTTGAGGGCATGAAAGATGAGAAGCATCCGCACAAGCACAAGAAAGATGTCGATTTTGAAGTAGTGGACGTTTAGAAGGTTTTTGAGGGCAGAAAAGGCAGAAAGGGCAGAAAGGTTTTTCGTGGTTCGTGTTATCGAATCGAGCGAAATGATCGAATCGCCGCAATCTAGTGTTTTTGAAGGCAGAAAGGTAGGGTTTTAGGAAAGCCAAAAATACCTTCCCGCCTTTCCTGCCCTTTCTTACCTTTCTGCCTTCTACTATATCTTCTACAATCTACCCATATGACTACCACACACTCTGTCGCCGATCTCATTGGCAAAGATCCATCTATTGTTCCCATGTCGCTCCAGCGCATTGCTCAGGCAAGCGAAGAAGGCGAAAGGCTGTGGGTAGGGCCGCAGGATGCTGCCAAACTCACGGCAGAGGAAGTCGAGCTATACAACTACGCGCATCAAGTACTCATGTACTTGTGTATTCAGGCACCGACCAAACATAAGTCGGGACACCCGGGTGGATCGCTTTCAGCATTTACGTTTGCGTACGAAGTCACACGTCGTAGAAATCCTGTTACCGATCAACCACTACGTTTTAGCGCCGGACATTTGTCGCTGCTGGCGTATCATCTCGAATGGCTCTTTGGACGCGATGGCACCGATGCACGGCTTGCTTCGCCTCAAACTATCATAGACACATTCCGTGTGATTGGTGGTTTGCCGGGGCACGTGGAAGCGGGGGTTGGGGATATTCCGTTTGGGACAGGCCCGCTCGGCAAAGGCCTTTCTAATGCACTCGGTGTCGCGTTTGCGCAGCAGTATCTTGGCAAAACCGGCGCTGTCGATATTCTGCTTGCCGATGGCGATAGCCAGGAAGGGCAAGTACTGGAAGCCATGCGTCTTGCGGGGCACCTTAAGCTCGATCGCTTGGTAGTGCATGGCGATTGGAACGATATTCAGCTCAGCGGCATTCCATCCAAAACGATGGCAACGGATTTAGCGTCGGTTGCAGCCAGCATGGGCTGGTCGGTGATCGAAGTGCAAAATGGCAATGACTACGCACAGGTGCGTGCCGCTCTCGACAAAGCCGATAGCCTGCTTGGCAAAGGCCATCCGATTTTCATTTGCTACTACACAACGATGGGTTATGGCGTTCCGCTAATGGAAGACGGATCCAACAAGGGAACGAAAAATTTCCACGGTACACCACTCAGCAAAGAAGAAGGTGAGTTAGCGCTCAATTCACTCAAGCTGGCGCCACTGGAAGAAATCGCCAAAAAACTGGAACCGATGCGTCTCTCGTTCAAGAAAAAATTTGATGCAGCGCGGGCAAAGCGTGAGAAGGCTGTATTGGATTTTAATTTACCAGCTGGCTACAAGCGTACCATCACCGAAAAAGCTGGTGCTGCCCGCAAAGATTTTGGTGCGGTGCATCTTAAAGCTCTTATGGCTGGCGACAAACGTATTGTCGTATTGCACGCCGACCTAGCTGAATCCGGTGGATTTGGCGTTGTGGAAAAAGAGTTCCCAAATCGTGTCATCAATGTCGGTGTTGCCGAAGCAAACATGTACATGATGGCTGCGGGCATGCGCCAGGCCGGACTTCTTCCTGTCACGTACACATTCGCAGCATTTGGTACCAACGAAGCACGGGCCAATGCGCGCCTCATCGATGTCAATACCGGTCATATTCCACTCGGTGTCTTGCACGATTGTACGCATGCGGGACTGAGTGTCGGGGAAGACGGAGAAACCCATCAGGACAGAAACTACGTGAATATCCCGTTCGATCACACAGAAATTTGGGTAGCGGGGGACAGTAACCAAGCCGGTGCTATGGCGGAGAAAGCGATGGCGACGATCGCCAAAGGCACAGAGAGTATCTATGTGTTCTCCAGTCGGTCAAATCACCCGCAGCTTTTGGATGCATCGGGCAAAGCATTGTACGGTCCCGATTACGAATTTGATGGTCGTGCCACGATTGTCCGCGGACACGGCGACCAGCGCGATAGTGCGACGATCATCAGTTACGGAGCTGCATTGCACGAAGCTGTGGCGGCGGCGGATATTCTATCGTCTGAGCAGCGCACGGTGCGTGTATTGAACGCTGCTTGTATTCGCCCACTCGATAGCAGCGCCATCATTCAAGCTGCACTCGAAACACAGCACCTCATCGTCTGCGAAGATCACAATACCGAAGGCGGCCTCGCTACTCAGATCGCCGATCTCATCGCCGATTTGTGTTTGCCTTGTACATTGCGCCGCATCGGTGCGCGTCATTATTTCCCATCTGGCCCGTCCGAACAGCTCACTATCCTCGCGGGTTTGGATGCCGAGAATATTGCCAGCATTGTGGAAGATCAATTCTCGCTTCGCCTTGCGCAGGGCGAAGAAATTTTTGTCGCCTTCCTCTACGGACTAAAAGAACGTTTGCCACACACGCGCTTTGCGGCTCGGGCTGCTGCGTACATTCAGCGTTTGTCGCAAGACACGAAATACTTTGCCACTCTACGTGAAATGTGGAAGATCAAATCACTTCCGCCAAGCGATCTGCCAACTGTCGATGCACTCATGGCCACTCTGTCCGATATGTCGGTGCCCGATGTAAATCCGCTTACGGGTATTGATCGCGAGGCGCAGCATGATAATGGCATTATTTAGCGAATCGCGAATTACGAAGTACGAATTACGATTGAGAAGAACGTAGAATGTTCAATATTCTACGTTCTTTTCTCATTCCATCTTTCATTTCAACTTGCTCTGATACTTCTATCAATCGTAACCAGATGACATCTATCTCTTATTCAGCGAGAATGAGCGCATGACCGTTCCACGAAAAAAGCCGGTAGTAGAAAGAATCGATCCGGTGGCGCACGAGAAATTGCTGATGCGCATCGAAAGCGATTTGCGCAAGTCTATCAGCATTCCGCGCAGTATGTGGCGTTCGTTTCTTGCGGGTGTCATGTCGGCATCAGGCGCACTGGTAGTTGTGGCGATTGTCATTCCTTTTGTGCTTGTCTTTCTACAAAGTATCCAGTGGCCGCCACTGGTCGCGCAGTTTGTGACACAAGTTATTTTCCAGATCGAGCAAGCAGGCCGCCGTCCTCTCCCAGTGTCTGACGGTCAATAAAGAGGGCGATGTAAAAACGCTTGATCATGTCGGCTGATGCGCCGAGTAATTCATCGATGACTGATGACAGGCGGCGGATCTTTTTGTAGATTTCGGTGAGCGCATACGCAGAGCCTTTGCTTCTGGATTTTGCCAGTTTGTGTGCCTGTTTATCCAGTGCATGCACTTCGCTATGAATATGCGCGATAATCTTTTCCTGCATTTTCGGTGGCACCGGCAAATTGGCAATGGCTTCGTCGCGGCTAGAAGTACCGGTTACTTGTGCCTGTGCACCAGATCCCTGGCTTCCGCCACCCATATCACTCGCCTTGTCTTCGCCCATTCGTTCGCTGATTTTGCCCATCAAATCGATCATCTCCACAATTTCTGTCAGCTTCTGTGGTTGAAACACTTGAGCAGGCGCCGACTTTTCAGTCGTTACTAGTGCTGTCTTTGCCGCTTCCGGTGAAGCCTTTGGCGCGTCCATAACCCCTCTATTGTCTCTTATTTACGCTAAAAAGTCAAGTATTGCGCATCAGCAAGCCATTTATGGTAGTATGAATGTATGACTTCTCCTGACACAATTTTCCATAAGATCATTCGCCGCGAAATACCGGCTACCATTGCTCACGAAGATGGCGACGTAATTGCCATTCACGATATTCATCCCAAGGCCAACACTCATGTTTTGTTCATCCCGAAGCAATTTCTCGCATCGATTGCGAGTATCGATCCATCTACTGAGCACATTCCAGGCATGCTGATCGCCAAAGCAAAAAAGTTTGCACAGGAAAAGGGGATTGATGGCTACAAATTACAATTCAATGTTGGTGCTGGCGGTGGGCAGGAAGTGATGTATATACATCTTCATTTTCTGAGCGATATTAAGATAAAAAATTAGTCGATACGCGACGAAGTACGACGTACGAATCACGAATTACGAGGATCATTAGCAATATCGTAATTCGTGATTCATAATTCGTAATTCGAAAAAAGCCGCAGGAACGAATCCCTACGGCTTTTTTCGATTATATTGATGAGATTATTCTGCGTATCCCGCTGCCTTTGCCTCTTCTTCTGTCTTGAAGTGGACACGGTTTTCCTCGGCGATCTTTTTCGCGGCGGCAGAACCGGCGGCGTAGAATTTCTTGCCAGACTTGGAAGCGACGAAACCTTCTTCGGAAGCTTCCTCTTTAGATTCTTCTTTTTTCTCGGCCTTCTTCTCGTCTACTGGCTTATCGAACTTGCCTTCCTGCTCGGCGCGAATGCGCTCGAGCGTTGCGGCGTCGATTGGCTTGAGGGCCTTGATGGAGAGTCCAATGCGGCGCTCATCTACATCGATGTTGATGACTTGCGCGTCTACCTTCTGGCCGATTTTGAGGCCTTCGGATGGATCCGTGATTTTCTGGTGAGCGATTTCTGTGAGGTGAACGAGACCGGTGATGTCCTTCTCTAGGTTCAAGAATGCACCGTAGTCGGCAAAGCGAACGACTGTGCCGTGGACTTTCTTGCCAACCGGGTAACGCTCTGCAATTTCCTCCCATGGATCTTTCGTGAGTTGCTTGATGGACAGCGACAGCTTTTCGCCATCGATGCCGATCACTTTCACGCTTACTCTGTCGCCAACGACTGCGTATTCCGATGGATTCTTGACGTGGCCCCACGCGATTTCCGAAATGTGGACCAAGCCTTCCAATCCGTCGAAGGCAACGAACAGACCGAATTTAACGATGCCGCTTACGATTCCATCGCGTCGGTCGCCGATCTTGAGAGTCTCTAAAACCTTTGAGCGTTCCTCGGCGATAGCCTCGCGCTCGGAGACAACGATTTTGCCGGAATCTTCATCGAGTGTAATGATTTTGACCGTGAAGGTGTGACCAATAAACTTAGAAAGGCGATTGATGATCTCGGAGCTATCGGCGTTGTTCACGCGTGGATAGTTGACCGGAGCGAGCTGACTGACTGGCAAGAACGTGCGGATACCGTCGATGTTGGCAAGCAGGCCACCCTTATTGGCTTCCTGAGCTGTGAATGGCATTGTTTTGTCGTCTTCCACCATCTTGTGGAAACGATCCCAGGCCTTCTGCTGGCTGGCCATACGCAAGCTCATCACAACCATTCCTTCGTCGTTCTCTTCTTCGAGTACGAGTGCGGCAACGTTTTCACCGGCGTTCAGATCCTTAAATGTATTGAGTGAATCACGTAGTTCGCGACCGGAAACGATACCGGTTGCAACCCCCATGAGGTCGAGCAGAAGCTTGTTCTTGCCCTTAAAAATAACCGTACCTTCGACCAGTTCACCTGGGCGGGGACGGAAAACTTGTGGCGAATCCTTGAGGAGTTCGACCATTATCGAGACATGCGCTTTTTTCGGAGACATGATGGAATATGTGGTGCAAGGGAAAGGATAAAGGCGCAGACCCTCTTGCACGAGCAGGGCGATGCGAGACGTACTGTAGCTTTGGCTTGTGGAAGTGTCAAACGGGAGGATATGAGGATTAGAGGATGCAAGGATGAGAGGACTCAAAGGACTCAGAAGACTCAGAGGAACCAGAGGAGAGGATATGAAGATGAGAAGATGCAAGGATGAGAGGACTCAAAATATCCGCAGCCGGGACGCCGCCCGCCTGAATGACTTAGAGTCGGGCAGGCGTCCCGGAAGGGAATAAGGTATTTGAAAAAGCGCCGCGGCAAGCATGCCGCTCCCTGGATTTCAAAGGTTTTGTAAAAGCATAGTTCCTAAAAAGCTAAGAAGCTAATTCCTACTTCCTAAATCAACATTGATTTCTCCAGGTTTAAATCCTGCAATGTCGAAAATTTCTCTTTCTGGCTTGTCTCGGGGTTATAGACTTGATAGAACAACTGCACGAGTTCGGGCGTCTTTAAGCGTTCCATGGTAATACCGATGCCCTCGAGACCGGACTGAATGAGAGTCACGCGGTCGCGCAGGACTTTGCCGGAGTTTTTGAAGTCGCGGTTGCGTTGCAGTGCTTTGGCTTTCGTATCATCCACGCTCATCCAATCGATGAAGCGCGTGAGCAGGCCGCGTTTTGTGGCGACGTTCGCATCGACCGGCACGATAATGTAGTACGACTTCTGCATGATTTCGGCCACGTTTACGAGCTTTTCCATAAAGCCGGCGTAATCCACGGCTTGCGACTTAAGCAGGGGATTGGTGTGCGCAACCGACTTCTCTTCCAGTTTTTTCAGGTATGGATCGATATTCAAACGACTGGAGCGAATAAGAATCTGAATCGGAAATGTGAGTGTATTTACAAACGACTGGTAACCCGAAATGATTCCCTGCTGCTCCACTTCGCTTTTAAGACTAAAGTTGAGGGCATGAACTTTGAGAACCGCGCGAATGCCGCCGTTTTTGAGGATTAAGCTGTCTTCGCGGATTTCGGCAATCGGCAGAAAGCGCTGAGTGGAGGACATGAAGCTCGTTTTGCGAGCATTCACGGTATTTTTTGTAGGTGGACCCTTTGGCTTTTCGTCCACAGTATCGCCGGTAGTGCCTGCTGGTATTGGCATTATTGTGCGGATTTGGAGAAAATATGACTGAACGCAGTCAAGTCATCGGAAATACCGTCGATCGATGGGCCATGCACCGATCCTTCCACCTGCACACGTTCTTTGCGAACAGGCGTTGGTTCCTTGGCAATTTCGTCGGCTGGCTTGGTGCTTACTTTTACCTCTGCTGGTGTGTCAGTTGAAACAGACTGCACGCCATCGAGAGGTGTCGCTGCTGGCTGTGTAGGAATGCTTAAGCGTGCCAAGTCTTCTTGCCTGCGTTCGACTTGGTGCGTGACTTCGGTCAGCTTGCGCGAGATATCGATTTTCTGTGCGTCCGTTTTCTTTTCCTCTTTTGGCGGACGTGTGACAATATTGATGGAAATGCCAGGATGTGGGCTCCACGAGCGCACAACCGGCTTATTCATGTGCTCGATCCAGAGCAAAATAATATTGAACAGCGTGATGTCGTTCACTTTCAAAAATGCAAAGGCTGCGGCCACAATAGCCGGGCTCCAGAGCATAATCGTCACTGGCACGCTTACCGGTCCACCTTGCGTGACCGTTGCGTACAATACGTAGCTAAAAGCCGTGCCGATACCAATGATCATTAGCTGTTTGAGCGTGACCGGACCGATGATACGGTCTTCAACGTAGACGTTCTGTGGTATTTTGACAGCTTCCATTGCCATAGGATTTTTGATGAGAAATCTAAATATTATAGCAGAAACGGGGTTTTTGCTCAAGAGGAGGGGGAATAAGGACTCAGATGACTCAAAGGACTCAAAAGACTCAGAGGAGATCTATATTTCCCGCAGACCCAAAGTGTCCCTTTCGGGGCCCGGACGCAGCTTCCCGGTGACTATTTCTCGTAATTTCATCAACCGCTGCGGGCAGAATGCTCGCTCTGGGGATTGTAGGATTGATTTTCTCCGGTACATCAACAAAAAGAGGGAAGTGATCGCTCACAACCCTCTTTTGCGTACTTATCACTATTTTTTACGCCGCCATGCTCTTTTCGCGCACTTCGGTCTCTGCTTTATCGCCGTGCATCAGACTGAACTGATCCTTGTCTTTGCCGACAATCTTGATGATGTCGCCCTTACGGAACATGCCTTTCAAAATACTTTCGGCGATATGATCTTCCAAGTGTTCCTGGATAGCGCGGCGAACCGGACGTGCGCCGTATTCGGAATCGAAGCCGAGTGTACCGAGATTGTTGATCGCCTTGGCATCGACCACGAGTCCGTAGCCTTGCTCCTTAAGACGTGCAGCCAAATGCTGAATGTGAATACCGACAATCTTGCGGATAGAGTCTTGTGAAAGAGCATTGAAGACGATGGTTTGATCGATGCGATTTAAAAACTCTGGGCGGAAATGTTCTTTGAGTTCATCTAGCACTTCCTGTGTCTTTTCTTCGTACAGCTGCTCTTCGCGCTTGGCTTCTTTCTCGAGCTTGAAGCCGATTTTGCCGGCTTCCTTCGTGAGCTTATCGGCACCGATGTTGCTGGTCATAATGATGATCGTGTTGCGGAAATCGACTGTCTTGCCCTGGCCGTCTGTAAGGACCCCGTCTTCCATAATCTGGAGCAAAATATTGAAGAATTCTGGGTGAGCTTTCTCGATTTCATCGAACAGCACAACCGAGTACGGCTTGCGGCGAACAGCTTCTGTAAGCTGACCACCCTCTTCGTAACCGACGTAACCGGCAGTCGTACCAGTTAAGCGCGATACGTTGTGGCGCTCCATAAACTCGGACATATCGATTTTGATAAGGGCATCTTCGCGCTGGAAAATTTCCTGTGCGATAGCTTTCACCAATTCTGTTTTACCCACACCGGTTGGTCCCATAAAGAGGAACGACCCGATTGGGCGACGCGCATCGGAGATACCGACACGGCTGCGGCGGATAGCACGCGCGACTTTCTGAATCGCATCGTCTTGGCCAACCACACATTTGCGGAGAACCGTTTCGAGCGAATTGAGGCGCTTGGTTTCGGACTTCATCAAGCGGCTGATCGGAATACCCGTCATGCGGGCAATAACGGCTTGAATGTCGTCTTCGGAAATCGCGATTGGTGCGCGCTTGTCGCCATCAATTTGGCTTGTGATCGTCTTCTTTTCTTCGAGTAATTCTTCCTCTTCTTTGCGCAGCTTAAGCGCTTGCTGGTATTTCTGCTCTTTCACTGCAACCTGCTTTTTGGATTCCATGGCTTCGAGTGCCTTTTCGATTTCTTTGAGGCGTGGTGGGATAACGGCATTGTGCTTGAGGCTCTTGCCGGCCGATGCTTCGTCGAGCACGTCGATGGCTTTATCTGGCAGGAAACGTTCGGTTAAGTAGCGCTTGCTCAGCTTGACTGCGCTATCGATTGCCGAATCATCAATCGTCAAGTGATGGAACGATTCAAAGCTCTCTTTGAGTCCCTGCAAAATGCGAATGGCATCGGGAATAGAAGGCTCTTCAACCATGACAGACTGGAAGCGACGCTCGAGCGCGCGATCCTTCTCGATTGTCTTACGGAATTCGTCGGTTGTGGTCGCACCCAAAACCTGGAGTGCGCCGCGGCTGAGTGCTGGCTTCAAAATATTACCCGCGTCGAGTGAACCTTCGGCGGCTCCGGCACCAACGACAGTGTGCATTTCGTCGATGAACAGAATGATTTCGCCATTACTTTCGGTTGCTTCCTTAATAATATCATCGAAGCGCTGCTCAAATTCGCCGCGGTACTTGGTCCCAGCAACGAGTGAGCCCATATTGAGCTGCAGCACGCGCTTACCGATGAGTGACTGAGGCACGTGGCCGTCGGCAATGCGCTGCGCCAAGCCTTCGGCGATAGCTGTTTTTCCCACACCGGATTCACCGATGAGTACCGGGTTGTTTTTCGTTTTGCGATTGAGGATATGAATGACACGCTCAATTTCCGTTTCGCGACCGATAATCGGATCAAGCTTCTTCTCCTTCGCTTTATTGGTCATGTCATCCGTAAAGTAATCCAGCACGGGAGTTTTGCTCTTGCCCTCAGTCTTTTTCTTTTTAAGACCTTCTGGATCCGTCTGATTCTGCATACCGACAAGCGCGCCCTGCAAACCCTGGAAGAACGACTCGAGTGATGTCTCGAGATTTTTGTTCTGCTGACGGAACTGACTGATCTGTCCGAACATCTCTTCTATATGAACCTGAAGATCATGTGGAACAATCTGCATGCTTTCCAGAAGTACTGTTGCTGCATTCTTGCCCGTGGAAATAACGGCGTACAAAAGGTGCTCCGTGCCAATGTTGGCGTGGCGGAACTTGTGCGCGATCATCACGCTCTGTTCGATGACAGTATTAAGAGCAACAGAGAGGCCATGTTTAATGTTCTGTCCTTCGCTTTCGAGCTCGGTATTCTTGCTGGATTTCTGCAGGATGCGAATATTCTCCTGCGTGACACCGGCTCCGGTAAGAATAGAAAAGCCAAGAGACTTTGGAATACTGAGTAACCCAAGCAGTAAATGATCCGTACCGATATAACTCGACTTCATATTCTTTGCTTCCTGTTCAGCTAGCTGCAATGCCAGCTTGGCGTTTGGAGTGAAGCGGTCGAATGGGTGCATATAACTGTAGTGTAGAAAATTGGGGAGTTAGCAGTCTAACATGTCGAGTGCTAATGAGTCCAGAGGAATCAAACTATAGTATCACATTTTTGCTGTCCGGTTGGGAAATAAACTTGCGACTTTTTCAGAGAGGGTCGCAGTTACAATAAGAAGAGTATTGTTGACAATTGTAAAGGACTCAAAGGATGTTCACCATGAAGTCATGATTATAGTGGAAGCAATATTTGCTTATTCAAACAAAAAATTTGCACGAAGTGTCACCTTTTCCTTTAACTACTTCCTGTGAGTCCTCTGAGTCTTTTGAGTCCCTTGAGTCCTTTTTATTCAATCCACCTTCTTCCTACTTATATGCCGCAAGTCATCGATGAAGATGGCGACAATCGTTGTGACAGGCACGGCCAAAATGACACCGAGTATTGGGTGAATGGTGCTGGGGAAGCTGACTGCTACCAGCATGCCGAACATGACGACAATCGGCGACAGGCCGACGGCGTGTTTCATGACGAGTGGTACAAGAATATGGTTTTCGCAGAACTGAATAGCGTAGTAAATACCCATGGTAATCACCGCCCAGACAAACCCGCCTTGTGTGCCAGCGATCAAAACAGCTGGAACAGCCGCGATAATCGGACCGGCGTAGGGGATGATTTCGGTGAATCCGGCGAGCAGAGCCAGTGTAAGTGCATATGGCATGCCGAGAATTTTGAGGGCAATAAAGGCCATCAAGCCAATCGAGAAACACAGAATAATCTGACCCTGCGCCCACTGCGACATTTTGAGGTACACAGCCTCCGCTTTGGCGTCCACGTAGCGGCGATAATGACGAGGGAAGAATATGCGGAAGTAGTTGCTGATCTTCTCTTTCTCCATCTGAATGAAAAATGTGAGGAACAAAATGAGGATCGATGTTGCAATAAAGTTAAAGACCGAACCAGCCAATTGAACGGCAAAGCCGAAGGAATTCTGAGCCGCCAGCGAAAGGTTGGCGCCAAACTGCGTCATTGCATCGGTTCGATCTTTGATTTGCAGCCCTTCCAGAAGATTGTGCATCAGCGATGATAATTGTGCATTGATTGCATCGGACACCAGAGGAATTTGTACATCGGGAGTTGCCAGGAAATCATCGGCACTGCGATTGATAAGCCGGGCTAAATCTTGCACCTGATACGCGACAATCGGAATGAGTGAGGCAACAAGGAAGATGAGTACCGATAGGAAAAGTATGTAGACCAGCAGCACCGCAAAGCCGCGCGGGATACGCATGCGCTCCAAAAACGATACGCTCGAGTCGATGACAATCGAAAGAAAGAATGCCAGACACAGAATGAAAATCTTGTCCCGGATAGTGAAGAGAAACTGTGCGCCGAGGTAAATTGCAAAAATGGCCAGAGTGGCTTTTACAACGCTCGACAGTGTGATGGCAATGGTGAGATCTGCGCCTGGCATTTCGGCTTCGGCGCCCTCCGCTGTGTTGGATGCCTTCTTCTGCGCTTGCTTTGCAGCCCTCGCTTTTGTCCAAATTTCGTGCGCTTTAGTGCCTAAAATCTGAATGGATTTAAAGGATGGTTGTGGTTCTTTTTTCATAGAATTACTGGGTAACGGTAGAAACGACGGTATCGATAATAGCGTAGGCCATCAGTGACACAATGAGTCCGAGGATAGAATACAAAATACCTTTTTTGGCTGCATCGGTACTGCCTTCCGTGACAGGCCCGATCATCCAGCGAAAGCCGTTGTACATTAGCATAATGAGCGAAATCGAACCTGCGAGACTGATAACCGCGTAGGTTAAAGACTGCACATAAAAAGGAATGCAATCGAAATGAATATCGCCGTATTTAAAATCACATTGATCCGGAATAGGGATCGAGGTGATGGCATGCGCGGTGGGTACCAGGAAATCGGGTAAGTTCATTGCGTTGCATTATGCGCTAGAGGGAGCCAGGGAGTAAATGCTGCCAGCCGTGGTTTCGGATTCTAAGCAACAAGCAAAGGCAACTGCCAAATTCCAATTACCAACTACCAAGAATAGAGACGGAGAGAATGAATTGGGAGTTGGTTGTTGGGAGTTGGGATTTGGCCTATACTTGGCCATCCATGGCCCTCAACTGGTCCACTATCGGCCGTCCTGTCGTCTCTCTTGCGCCTATGGCAGGAGTGACCGATGCGTCGTACCGTCAGCTGATTAAAAAGGTGGCGCCGCATACAGTGCTCTATACCGAGTTTCTGTCGACGGACGCGATTGCCTACGGCGCGCAGAAAACGCTCGACATGTTGTCGTTCGACAAAGAATTGGAACGCCCGCTCATTGTGCAAGTATTCGGTGCCGATCCGGATCATTTCCTGAAAGCCTGCAAAGTGATAGAAGAAATGGGCGCCGATGGGATTGATATCAACATGGGTTGTCCGGCTGCCAAAGTGGTGTCGTCGTGTTATGGATCAGCGTTGATTAAACACCCGGAAATCGCGCAGCGTGTCGTCGATGCGGCTGTGAAGGCTGTCAAAATTCCCGTTAGTGTGAAAACGCGTCTGGGTTGGGACACGCACGAAACACTCATTCCATTTTGCAAAAAATTAGTCGAAGCAGGTGCGTCAGCTCTCGCCATTCACGGTCGTCGCTATCACGATAAATTTACGGGAAGCGCGAACTGGGATCCGATTTACGCACTTAAAAATGAAGTGTCGGTGCCGGTGTTCGGCAATGGCGATATTGCTTCTGTTGCTCATGCACTGCAGAAAATCGGCAATCTGGATGGTGTAATGGTCGGACGCGGCACGTATGGCAATCCGTGGTTACTACGCGATATTCACGACGCGTTCGAGCGACGTAAAAACGGTGAGAGCGATGAATCGATCATTGCATCATACGCTTTACCGGACGCTCTGCTGGAGCCGGAAAAGCGCTTGGAAAGTTTCCGTCAAAAAATTCCGTGTATTTTAGAACACTGCGAACTGGCGGTAAAAATAAAAGGGGAGCGACGCGGAGTACTAGAAATGCGCAGGCACCTAGGAAGTTATGTAAAAGGTTTCGATGGCGCGAAGGAACTACGTATGCGATTGCTTTCGACAGAGAAGTTGGATGAAGTGAGGGAGATGCTTACTGTATAGAACCAAGTATGGTTCATGAAAAATTGTCAGTGATTGTCGAATTATGAATCACGAAGTACGAATTACGACCATTCGTAATTCGTAATTCTTAATTCGCACTTCGTGATTCGTTTCCAAGGTTCTTTTTCAACACGTCATTTAGGAGCATTTACAGCGAGATCTTGATGCCAGGACCCATGGTTGGGTTGATGGAGACATTTAAGAGATACGTTGTGTTGATAGCAGCTGGCTGTGCATCTTTGATAGCCTGCACGAGCATTTCGAGGTTCTTGGTGAGCTTGGCAGCGCCAAAGGAAACCTTGCCGAAGATAGCGTGGATGTTGCCCTGCTTGTCCATTTTGAATTCGATACGACCTTTCTTGAGCTCTTCGATGATCTTGCCTGGTTTGTCGGAGACGGTGCCGGCCTTTGGGCTTGGCATGAGTCCCTTTGGACCGAGGATTTTTGCGAGCTTACCAATGTCTTTCATGAGCTGTGGCATAGCAACCGCGATATCGAAATCCAACATTCCACCGTCGATCTTCTTGATAAGATCTGCGCCACCGACATGTTCTGCTCCTGCCTTCTTTGCCTCTTCTTCCATTTCTTCTGTGACGAACGCAGCGATGCGTACTTTCTGACCTGTGCCGTTTGGCAGCGAGACTGTTCCACGAACGAGCTGATCGGCCTGTGTCATATCGGCGCCGATACGGAAGTGTACCTCGGCTGTAGCATCGAATTTGGTGATGCTGACCTGTGTCAAAAGCTCGCAGGCTTCTGCGATAGAATAGGAAGGTTTGGTGATAAGCGCCTTCTTTTGGGCGTATTTCTTACCGCCACGGACGGTACTAGCTGCAGACATGCTTTTCATAGAAAATGGGGGAAAGTGGTATAGCGTCCAAGAATATGGACTTCCACGTCTCGTTTCTCTGTCTTAAAAGAATCGAGGGGGACTGCATTTTGCCGGAACAAATGGCTTCCGGCAAGCAGTTTTATGTACTTGAGTGCGAAGAAGAGAGAGATCAGAGAAGCGGTTAGCGATGAGTGGTAAGCGGTAAGCGAAGCGTGTCACCCTGAGCGGAGTCGAAGGGAGCGGAGCCCGCCCGGATCCGCCAGAACGATGTCGGGTTGGTGAGCGCATGCGTTCGGACGGGTCGAAGAGTGGCATAGTTACAATAAAAAAGCCGATAGGCAGCTATCGGCTTTTTCAAATGACTGAGGAGAGATTTATGCGACTTTCTTCTTTGCTACAGGCTTGCTCATTCTGACGCCGCGAGTGCGAGGAGCTGTATGGAGCGAGAAGCTGAGCATGAGGATCAAGCTGAGGATAAGTGTGCTTGCGGGGATTTCCCAGCCGCTGATATTTAGAGTCATGAGCGGAACAACGACGATGGCAAGGCCGGAAGCGAGTGCCACAATCGCACCAAGAACTTCGAAACTATGATGGAAAATTGCGCGTGGGACAGACACCGAGACATCATCGACTCCTTGTACCAAGATATTCGACTGCACGACTGTGCCGGCACCAATGAGGAAGAGGAAAGCGAGTGGGAGCAGACTTTGCAGCGGTAGAAGCTCGTTGATGAGCAACATGTACAGAACAGGGAAAGCACTGAAGGCAATCATGCCGATGCCAACGGATTTTAGAATGTAGCAGCTGATAGCCTTGCTAATGGCTTCCGGCTTTGGATTTGTCGATGCCATCATGCTTGGAATAAACAGAGCGATGAACACGGCGAAAATACCCAGTGGTAATATGACCAGGTACAGCGGCTGAAAGATGCTGAAGTAAAAGAGGGGGTTCATACAGACAGAAAGGAAAGATATTTTATTCAGCTTACCTACTTTTTTGTTTTGCACACGCAAAAGCCGTTGCCAGCTTTGTCTCCTATGATGTGGCTTTGTTTTTTATGTTGTAGGAAATAAATTTTTAGGAAATGACTTTTCTTAAATACTTTAAAACAAAGGAGCGGGATGCTTCCCCGTCTGGACACGCCAGAACGATGTCGGGCTGGAGTGGTCGGACGGGCCGCGGAGTTCGATCAATACTATCAATCAGTTACTGGGACGCCTGCCCGACTCTAAGTCATTCAGGCGGGCGGCGTCCCGGCTGCGGAAATACTTTGTTACATCAAAACATCGTAATTCGTACTTCGTGATTCGTACTTCGTTTGCTTACGCAGCCTTCAACTTTTCGTAGTCTTCGACCACGATACCCATGTTGCGGGCTGTGCCGGCGATCATCATCATGGCGGATTCGACAGTGTCGGCATTCAAGTCCGGCATCTTCTGCTTGGCGATTTCTTCGAGATCCTTGAGTTTGATGGTACCGATCTTATCTTTGTTTGGCGTGCCTGATCCCTTCTCTTTGCCGAGTTTCTTCAAAATGAGGTACGAAGCTGGTGGCTGCTTTAAGATAAACGTAAAGCTGCGATCTTCGAACAACGTGATTTCGACTGGAATCAGTTCGCCCATGCGAGTCTTGGTTTTGTCGTTGAACTGCGTACAAAACTGCTGGATGTTGATACCAGCTTGTCCGAGCACAGGTCCCAGCGGTGGTGCAGGGTTTGCCTGACCGCCTTTTGCTTGTGCCTTGATGATTTTGATGACTTTCTTTGCCATAGCTGCGGTACTTTAGGCATAAACATTCCCACCGTCAACGGCATTTCTTACGAGAATTACGAATTACCCACCTGCACTCTGTTGAGTTTCGGCGGGCAGGCGAAGTTCGAATTACGAGAAGTGTCATCTCAGCTCCAAATCAAATCATTTTAAATTCTCGCAGCAGCGATTCGCAAATCGCTGTTCTCTAGAGTCTTTCAAAGATGCGTTTGCTGTTAAGTTTCAGCATTATGCAACGAGAGCGGCGATCAGCTGATCGACCGTTGGCTGCTGTCCGGTCGTCACATGTATTTCGTAGATGCGCGTGCGCACACGCAAGAAGATAATGTGCTCGGGGCTGATAGTTTCGTCGGTAAAACGCAGAATATCGTAGGATGTACCGGTTTCGGGTTCGATACGTTCGTCTTGCAAGTCGCGAACTTGGCCCGAGAAGCTTTGCTGGAGGCTTTGCTTCAGTTGGCCAAAGAGAGTTTTGCTATCGGGGGAATCGGTCCAGGAAAACAGTGCACTGCGATCGTTGTTTTTAAGGAGTACATTTGTCTGAGTCGCTGTCCCCGGTGGTACCACACGTCCCAGAATACTCATTTCCTGTGTATCGACAGGTGTGAGGCTAAGCGAACTGAACAGAGTAGGAACATCGATTTCTGTTCGCTTGCGTGTGGATGTTCCTTTTTTCACACCCGTGCGTGATGAACTGCTGCCTTGGCTCGTTGGTGTGTTGGGATTCTGATTTTCCAGTGCAATCAGTTCTTGCTGATGTGGTTTTTCGAGTAGCGCATAATCCACTCCTCCTATAGAGAGGAGAACAACGGCAGCGATGGCACCGATAGCGAGGGGGGACATGGAGGCTATTATAGACAAAGAAAGGCGAATTACGAATTAAGAATTACGAATTACGATGTGACAAATATATCCGTAGTCGGGACATCGTGTCCTAGTGACTGATTGATAATATTGATTGAAATCCGCGGCCCGTCCGACCGCTTCCGGGCGGGGAAGCATCCCGCTCCTTTGCTCTAAGGTATTAAGAAAAGTCATCTCCTAAAAAGCTATCAGCTATAAGCTAATGCCTATCCAATCACAATCTTAATATCCGCAATACTTATGCTCCCTTCGCGCACGAGTACCGGATTCAAATCGATTTCTTTTATCATGGGACATTCGCTCATCATAACGCCGATTGTTTGGATGCATTCGGCAAGTCCGTCGATATCCGACTGGCCGCTGCCGCGCATGCCGGTGAGTAATTTCCAGGATTTCAAATCTTCCAGCATTTCGTAGGCTTCTGGTCGCTTTACTGGTGCAAGGCGGAATGCTGTGTCTTTGAAGAGTTCGGTATAAATGCCGCCAAGTCCGACCATCACCAGCGGACCAAACGCAGGGTCTTGAATACCTCCGACGATGAACTCGCTACCAGCTGGCAGAAGTTCTTGGATCAAAATACCGGTGATTGTTGCTTTCGGCGCATTCTTGGCCGTGTTGGCCATAATCTCGCTGTAGGCGAGGCGCATTTCGTCATCTGTTTTTATGCCCGCGCGCACGCCGCCCATATCGGTTTTGTGGAGAATATCGGGCGAGCTGATTTTGGCGATCACGGGAAAGCCGATTTGTTTGACGATCGCCACCGCTTCGTCGGCTGTTGTGGCAACCGCAGCTTTTGGGAGTGGAAGATTATACAACTCACACAGTTTCTTGGTCAGTTCTTCACTCAGTAATCCGGTTTGATTCTGAAGAAGTGTTGCAGCTGCTTTGGATCGATCAACATTGATAGTGATATCGTGATCGGTTTGATCATCTGCTGATCGCAAAAGAGACGCGAGTGCGTGTATGGCGGCTTCCGGCGTATCGAAACAGGGGACAGTGCCTTTGGCGAGAATATGACGAGCTTCCTGCACACTATCGAATCCCATAAAACTTGCGACAATCGGCATCAGCGGCACAGAGGCTTTCAGCTTGATGATCATCTGCGCAACGTCGTTTGCTGGTGTCATAATTTGTGGTGTGAGCAATACGCATACGCCATCGATATTGCTATCGCGCACGCACGTTTCGAGTGCGGCTTTGTAGCGAGCAGCGTCACTATCGCCCAGCACATCGATCGGGTTTTTGATACTCGCTGCAACGGGTAAAAGCTTTTTCAGTTTCTCTGCGCTTTCTGGTGTGAGGGACGGCAGAGACAATCCTTCGCGCTCCGCTGCATCGGTTGCCATAATGCCAGGTCCGCCGGCATTGGTAATGATGGCGACACTTCGCGAAAGCAGTGCTGGCTGAGACGCGAGTGTGCGCAGCAAGTTGAGAAATTCCTCAGTGCTATGTGCACGGTGAATGCTGGTTTTTTTGCAGAGTGCTGTAATAGCAGCATCCGAGCCGGCAAGCGCACCAGTATGCGACGATACGGCCATGGCGCCATGCTTGGAGACGCCGGATTTGATGAGTACAATCGGTTTGTGTTTTGTGATGCGACGCGCAATCTCTGCGAATTTTTTACCGTCTTTGATGCTTTCTAAATACAGTCCGATGACTGCTGTCTTCTCGTCATGCTCGCAAATTTCTAAGTAATCACACTCATCCATATCAGCTTTGTTGCCGATACTTGCGACGAGCGAATAGCCGATGCCGAGATTCTTCGATGCATCCATCAGCGCGACTGCCATTGCGCCCGACTGGCTCACGAGTGCGATCGATCCTGATTCTGGCAGATCGAGCGCAAACGATGCATTCAGTCCAATGGATGGACGAAGGATGCCGAGACAGTTTGGTCCAATCAGATTCATCGAATATTCTTTGGCGACGTTCGCGAGTGCATGTTCAGATTCAATCGCTTCTGGCGTACCGAGTTCGGCAAAGCCAGCGGAGATAACGACGAGTGATTTCACGCCTTTTTTGCCACACTCTTTTGCCAGCTCCAGAACTGTTGCAGCTGGTGTCACAATCACGGCCATATCGACAGATTCCGGGACGGCCGCAATCGAGGGAAAAGCGGGAATACCTAAAAGTTCCGTGTGCTTGGGATTGATCGGAAAAATCTTGCCTTTGTAACCTTGGGTCAAAATATTTTTGAGCAAGTAGTGCCCAATCTTCTTTTCTTCGCTACTGGCGCCGATAATCGCAATGGATGTTGGTTCGAAAAGCATTCTCTTTAGTATAGCAGAAAGAGGGGAAGAAGAGAAGATGAGAGGATTAGAGGATACAAGGATGAGAGGATAATCGATCAAGGTAATGGGGAGCGGGTATCTACCCGCGGATTTCTAGTGTGATCAAGTATCTTTGGAAGTATTTAATGTATCAACAAATGTGAGGAATTGAAGTCGACCGTGGGTAGATACCCGCTCCCCAGTTGTAAGATAATCAATCACTGAAATTTTGACATCAGAATCGTGCTTTTTACGATGCCATTATTCCATCATCCAGTTCTGACGACCTCGCTTGCGCATATGATTGTTCTATATGTATTTATTGCACCGCCGCGGCAAGCATGCCGCCCCGTTTGTGATTGATAGGTAAATTTAATATTTAGAAATGATCTTACATTTCTGTCCAGAAAACTCTCATAAATTTATGGGAGTACGATCGTCCTCCTGCTATACTGCGCGTATGGCTATTGCTCGTAAGCGCAAAGAAGAGGCAGTGGAAGCGACAATCGAGGCTCCGGAAATGGAGCAGATGGAGAATTCGCTGCGTCCGATCACACTCGAAGAATACATTGGGCAGAGTGCTATAAAGGGTCACTTGATTGTCTATATAGAAGCCGCGCGCAAACGTAGCGAGCCTTTGGGACACGTGGTACTGCATGGACCGCCTGGGCTTGGCAAAACGACACTCGCGCACATCATCGCGCGCGAAATGCAGTCTCAGATTCGCATGACGTCCGGTCCGGCGATCGAAAAGCCGGGCGATCTGGCATCTATCCTCACCAATTTGCAGGCGGGTGATGTGCTCTTCATCGATGAAATTCACAGGTTACGTCCGGCTATCGAAGAAGTTTTGTACAGCGCGATGGAAGATTTTGCGCTGGATATTGTGATCGGCAAAGGTCCGTCAGCTCGTTCGATGCGACTGGATCTACAGCCTTTTACGCTGGTCGGTGCGACCACAAAAATCGGTGCCATGAGTATGCCGCTTCGCGATCGCTTCGTACATAACTTCAAGCTTTCTTTCTACGATATTCCCGACATGCAGCGCATTGTCGATCGCACTGCATCCATTCTGAATGTCCCAATGAAACCGGATGCCAGCTACCGCATTGCGGCTTCCAGTCGCTCCACACCGCGTATTGCCAATCGACTCGTGCGTTCGATCCGCGATTTTGCACAGGTGAATGATGAAGAGATGATCGGTCTCGATCGTGTGCATTCAACACTCCATGCACTCGGTATCGACGACAAAGGACTCGATGCGACCGATCGTCAGATCCTGCGCATCATCATCGAAAAGTTTTCGGGCGGTCCGGTTGGTCTTTCTACTCTTGCCGCCGCACTCGCCGATGAGCAGGAAACACTGGAAGATGTGTACGAGCCGTATTTGCTTCAGTGCGGGTACATTCAGCGCACGCCCAAGGGAAGAGTGGTCACGCAACATGCTTACACGTTGCTTGGACTTCCGGCGCCGGCCGATGTGCACGCCAAGCTTTTTTAGTGTATCGTCGCGCGTATGTCGCAGCAGACACTCGGGATCATTATTGGCGGCATGATACCGGCTGTGTTGTATGGAGTGAGTACGATTTTTGTGAAAGCGGGCAATCAGGCCGGTATCAGCACAGGCGTGTATTTACTGGTGCTCGGATTTACAATTGCCATCATTGGAGCATTTTTTCTGATCTTCACACACGATGTTCATGCGACGAAACTTGGCATGCTCCATACCACCGGCTTTGGCATTACGTGGGGGCTTGGAACGGCGTGCATTGCCATTGCAATCAGCAAGTATAAGGCACCACTTTCGACCATTGTGCCGCTCTTTAATATGAATACGCTCATTGCAGTTCTTCTCGGATTATGGATTTTTGCCGAGTGGAAAGAAGTGCATGTTGTGCGCTTAATTATTGGATCGATTCTGATTGTTGCTGGTGGGACGTTGGTGGCTTTGTAGAGGATGAGAAGAGGAGAAGATTAGAGGATGAGAGGAATTTTTGATTGAGAAGAATCGTAATTCGTACTTCGTACATCGTAATTCGATCATAACTCTTCAATAGCCTTCCGCAGTTGCGCCTCAAATTGTGTCCTATTAAATTTCTCTGCCTGCTTCCTACAATCACTCGGATCGAATCGTGTTGCATCAAAATCCATCAAGACTTTTTTGAGTGATTCCACGGTCGGTTCATCGAAAAACGTGCCAGTTTTTCCCGCGATAACTGTCTCCAGTGCGCCGCCCTTGCCGTAAGCGATGACCGGTGTGCCGCAGGCCATGGATTCTAGCGGTACTAAGCCAAAATCTTCTTCGCCAGGGAAAATCGTAGCGGTTGCAGATTTATAGAGTTCGCGCACAGCTGCATGTGCCAAATGTCCGCGCAGCCGAACCGTTGGTCCCGCTATCGATTTCAATCGATTTTTATCTGGCCCATCACCAACAATCGTCAGTGGAAGATTCAATTCGTTACATGCCTGAATTGCCAGATCAATTCGCTTGTATCTGGCAAGGGTCGACACAATGAGAAATGACTTTTCGTAATTCGTACTTCGTAATTCGTACTTCGTGTTATCGAGCCAGCTGTCATCAATCGGCGGATACACTACATCGCTCTCTCGTCGCCAATACAGCTCGATCCGCCGCTGCACTTCTTTGGATGCAGCGAGAAGTTTGTCGGGACGATCGGCCGCCTCACTGTCCCAGATGCGGAGAGTATGAAATATTTTTTCTAGGTGTCTGCGCTTAAGACTTCCAAATAATCCGTGATCAGCAGTACTTAGAACATCATGCGTGCGATCCCATAAGTAGCGGGCAGGGGAGTGAACGTAGCAAATATGCTTGGGTCTGCCGTTACAGATAATGCCGTGGGCAAATGCAGATGAAAATGAAATGACGAGATCGAACTGCGAAAAATCCCATGCTTCCACTGCGGCTGGAAAGTGCTTGAGATACAGATGATGATTGGTCGATATTCCCGCAAAACGCTGTAGGCTACTTGGTCGAACACGGTTTGCGGGAAACCAGTCGCCAAGTTTCTTTTCGTCGTACAGAAGCGTGTAAATCGGAGCTTCTGGAAACAAATCAGCAGCGATTTTTAAGACACGTTCCGCGCCACCGCGCATAGTAAGAAGTTCGTGGACAAGAGCGACTTTCATAGAACCAGACTAACAGGAATTCGGCCCAGGTGGTATTTCATTATTATTCATCTGGGTAGTCTATCGGTTGTCTAAGACACCAGTTATCTTTTGCCCGTCTGTTGCTATACTGGCCGACAGTTGCTATATTTTTTTAAATCTATGCTTATTGTCCTTCCTTGGTTTTCGGTTTTACCGCTTCAGATATTTTTAGTGAGTTCGCTCATACTCATAGTGGGTATTTTGCTGGAGATACGACGAAACGTTTTGCACCTCTCGTTTTTGAACGTTGAATCGCTTGCGTCTATCGAAAAGCGTCATCCGCACATGCCATCGATGCGCATTGTGATGGGCATATTGCTCTGCATGCTTCTTCTGTTTATCGCAGCCATGATCAGCTTTTCTCTCTGGCATGTGGTCACACTTGTTAACTGGCTGTATCTGGCCATCTTCTTTTTGGACGCAGCTGTTATCTGCATTCTGCTCGAAATTCGTTGGAAGAGTGTGCGGGCCTACGCATTTCCGTTTATGCAGGGCAGCTTGATTGCGTTTACGTTCTCGCTGTTTGCCGCAATTTTGTACCGGAAAAATATCGGATTATCCGAAATCATTCTGCTTATCACCATTCTCCTGTGCGGAGCAACTGCCAGTTACTTGCTGCGGGGAGCTAAAAACAAGAACGGCAACCTTATCATCACGGGGACGTTTTTTGTCTGGCTACTGGTCCTGTTTGCGTCGCTCTCTTTACGATAAATTAGCTTTGCTTCTTTTTGGGCGTGGCCAATAGTAAATGATAAGTACGGTGCCGATGGCACCAATCATATTGCATGTTAAATCCCAGCCGGTATTGGCGAAACCGCCGACGTTGGTATTGGGAATGATTAGGGTTGTTATGAATTCGATCACTTCGTTGATCGATCCAAGCCCCATGCCGGCTAGTGCACACATTGTGAGCACACCGAAGCGTGGCACGCGAATAGCGAGCGCCTGCTTGACTGCTTGCCAACACACCCACGTCGCCGTCGCAAAACCAAAGGTATGAACAATGTTATCAAACTTTAGATAATTTGGAATAAGCCACCAGCTGTAGAGAACATGCTTTGTTCCTTCCGATGGCCAATCTGCCGGAAGGTGCGCGAGGCCGCCGAGCATATGCAGCAGTCCCCATGCGCTTAAACACGCGAGAACTCCCACGCTTAGGCCGACTGACCGATGGACGACGAGAGTGACTAATCCTATGACGAGTACCACCACTATATACACAATAAATTCCCAGTTCTGTGTTTGAATGCTGATCAGGCTGGCTATTGCCATATAGCTGATCGTAAACCAGATAATCGCCCAAATACCGGTGGTCATGTTCTTGTGTCTTTTTGCGGTCGTCATAGGTTTTTTGGAAATAGATTAGCAGTATTCAGACTATACTCTCTTTATGTCAGTCGTATGTTCAGATTTTTCTTGTAAAGTAGTTCTTAACATTAGCTTTAGAGCTTTTTTGCCAGCCGTTGTTTTGAAATACATTTCACGTCTGATGGCGTCATCTTTATTCGCATAACACTCAAAAAAGATAAGTTTCAGCGGTCGCCTGTAAGATGTTGAGGGTACGCCGCCTGAATTATGTTTAAGAAATCTTTGTTTTATATTCGTTGTATATCCAGCATAAAGCTGGTTATCCTTTTCGCTATAAAGAATATACACAAAATACATGTTGATACTATAGCCCTGTAGTAGATGCTTCGCATCACTACAGGACATGAAGTACATGTTTCAACAGCTTCAAGGCGGTGCCATGAAGTCATCGAGCCGCAGCAGGCGTCTTTTCTACATCGGCAATTAATATGTATAAGCCCTGTAGTAGATGCTTCGCATCACTACAGGACATGAAGTACATGTTTCAACAGCTTCAAGGCGGTGCCATGAAGTCATCGAGCCGCAGCAGGCGTCTTTTCTACATCGGCAATTAATATGTATA
>JAGOTD010000003.1:250199-272656 GCA_018061945.1 Candidatus Peribacteraceae bacterium
AGCCCTGTAGTAGATGCTTCGCATCACTACAGGACATGAAGTACATGTTTCAACAGCTTCAAGGCGGTGCCATGAAGTCATCGAGCCGCAGCGAGATGTACTTCATGGTGCTCCCGACAGGAATTGAACCTGTATTCCCGGCTTCGGAGGCCAGTGGTCTATCCGTTAACCTACGGGAGCAGAAAAAAGTGCTTCGCGTTTTTCGTAGTCTGCATGGAAACTTCCTCTAATGAAAGCCCTTTGATAGCTGCAATGCACTTGGCGACTTCGGCGACAAATGCCGGTTCGTTGCGCTTACCACGGTGGGGGACTGGCGCTAAGTACGGACTGTCGGTTTCGATCATCATTTTCTCCAGCGGACAGTGCTTGATGCAATCGCGGACAATGTCCGATTTTGGATACGTCGCGATGCCGGTAAAAGATAAATAGTAACCAGCATCGACAAATTTTTGCACATCGTCCCATTTTTCGGTGCAGCAGTGAATCACCAGTTTCATCGGCTGCACAGCATTCACGATAAACCACACATCATCCACCGCTTCGCGGCAATGTACAACTGCTGGCTTATCGAGCTGCTTGGCAATCAGCAGTTGCTGCAAAAAGGCTTTCTCTTGGCTTTCTTTAGGGCTGTTCATGTAGTGATAATCCAGTCCGATTTCGCCGATTGCCACGCACTTTTTTTCGTCCATCGCCATCTGCCAAATGATCGGCATATCGCGCGTTTCGTCGTACGACGCAGCGTTGTGCGGGTGAATGCCGACGGTCGCAAAAATATTCTCATGATCGTTCGCAATCTCTCTACACTTTTGTGCTTCATCCAATGAATCAGCAATGCAAATCATCGTCTCTATACCGGCGTCTTTGGCTCGCTTGATCACTTCCTCTCGATCAGTGTCGAATTGTGTATCGGCAAGGTGGCAGTGGGAGTCGAGCACTTAATAAATAATGAAAAAATTAAAAATTCACTTATTTTGCATAATTCCAGAGTACTATTCTTAGCTGAGATAATGATTCAGAGTATTCTTTCCAGTTTTTGGCTTCTTCAGGTCTAATAGTGAGCCTATTTCTTCCATTTAGTTGGATTTTTCCTAAAGCGTCTTTAACTTCTGGCAATTTTTTTTCAATGATATCAAATGCCAACACGCCTTGTTTTCCAATAAATAATTCAATAAGCGCTTTTTGTTGTATAAGATTTCTTTCGGCTTCATGAATTCTGTTTATTGTCCTCATTCTTTCTTCGGAGATACGATTAAATAAATCAGCTCTTGCTGAGCCGCCATCGCTCCCGGGAAGTTGAAAGAATTCTGTATCATATTTTTCATTCAATGAAAATTTATAGATGTAGTCATTAAGAATTGTCCAAACAGATCCTTCTATTTGTTTCATAATTTCTGAGGAGCGATTTTCACGAATCGTTTTTTCCTCTTGCTGAAACTGCAATCTCATAATTCTAAGAGATACAAATGCTGTTATCATTGATCCAAGTAATCCACCTACAAGTCCTGATATTAAGCTTGATTGAGTTATTCCGTTTATTGCTTCTGTTATTGAGTCTAATAGATTCATAGATCGCTCAGTTACTTTGGTGGGTTGGGCGGGGCTTGAACCCGCGACCAATGCCTTAAAAGGGCACTGCTCTACCAACTGAGCTACCAACCCATTTGTAGCGCAGAGTATAGTGAAAGGCACCGTAAAAACAATCTCATTCCTGTATTTTGAGTCTGGTTGTACCAATCAGCTACTCTTCTTCAGGCTCTTTTCATGATCCCTCTTCAGCTCCAGTAATTCCTGAAACATCCGGACAATCACGCCGGGCTTGGCGCCGGTTGGGTTTCCTTTAAGGCGTGGATAGTGGGGGACTGGGACATCGGCCCAGACGATGCCGTGGGCTTTCAGATTCAAAAAGACTTCGGCGTTGAACAGTGCGCCGGTTGCGTGCGTTGGCCGAACTTTCTGCCAACATTCGCGTGTGAAAAGTTTCATGCCGCAGTTTAAATCGCGGACACGCAGGCTCAAGATAAAGCTTACAAGCAGGCCGTACAAATAGGAGTTCAGTTTGCGATGAAACGAATCTGCCCTGTGAATGCGAACGCCGGAGACAAACGGAGTTGAATCTATGCTGGGGAGCAGTTTATCAAAATCGGCGGCAAGGAATTGGCCGTCGCTATCCATGAAACCGATTAAATCTGTTGTGGCGCTGTCGCAGCCGGTAGTGATGGCAGCGCCGTAGCCTTTGTTCACGACATGATGAATGACGACGATGCGTTTGTCCGTTTGTGCCAGCTTTTCAAGAACCGTGCGGGAGTTGTCTGCTGATCCGTCATTTATAATGATGACTGTGCCCTGTTTTTTTGTTGCATCAAACCAGCCCAGCACATCGGCAATCGTTTGCGTAATATTTTCTTCTTCATTGAAGCACGGTAGTACAATCGAGATAGTCATAGAAAAAAGCACCGTTTCAGTGCGCGCAGGAGCGTAACACCAAAATTGCGGCCTGACCATCGGTTACAAACGGATCGCCGGTAAAGTTCTTGCCGACCATTGGTGGCATTAGCGTTGCTTTTGTGTAGCTGCTTACCACACCGGCTTTTGTGAGATCATTGGAAATATATGTTCGCTCGCTGTCTAAATCCGGATCAATACTATGTGTGATGCCCAGACGGAAGCCGCCCCATTTAAGCCCGCGATCGAAGCTCGCTGTGCCGACGTATATTTGCCCGTCCGGGACTGAAAATGCTGTTTTCCAGACTCGCAGATGATGCCGAATGCGCACCGTTTTCTGATCTGTTTCGCGTTGCAGGCCGATAGCATGCGGCTGACTTGCGTAGAAATACGGCGTCATCGGGGCGGTGGGATATTCCTGATTGAGCACCGCTGCTCGAAATGCTTTGTACGTTGACTGGGCAGAGAGCGTATCCGCCACTTCCCAGCCGGATACATCGAATTGGGTTTGCAGACATTCATCGCTTTCACTCACCAGAATGATATTGATCGGTTCTTGCGGCTTACCAACGAGCGTTTCGGTGAATTTGGATTGATAGTAGGCGGTAAAGAGATCGTCAACCGATTGCATGTGTATCGACGGAACAGTCGATACTTCGTCGGGAGTTGAAAATGCCGGCGTGCTACTGGCAACAATAACCGACACGAAAACTGCGCTGCAGGAGCCAATAAGACCGAGGAGAGTCTTGCGACTGATATTGCGCGAGACGCTGGTGTGTTTCAGTGTTTGCGACAGGCTTTCACTCAGAATAATAGACAGGATCAGTATCAGTAATCCGATGAGAATGCCGGCAAGTACATCACTGGCAAAATGTACGCCCAAATACACGCGGCTGAAACTGATCGACACAATACAGACGCTCATCAGAAACAGGACAGACATTTTTAGTCGCCAGCTCACGCTTTTACTGCGCAAGACGATGTACGCCAAGGTTCCATACAACACAGCCGCATACGTTGCATGGGCGCTTGGCAGCGCAAAAAACGGTTCATGAAACGCAGCGTACAACGCGGAAGGACGATTCCGGCCAAATAGTGCTTTGCAGAGAAAAATAACGCCGGTTGCACTGGTAATACTTAGCCAGAGTGCAATAAGAAAAGTCCGATGATGTTTTACCCAAAGCACGGCTGTCACCACGATCATAATACTCGCGATTGCCTGTGCACTGGCGAGAAGCGTAATATTATAAAAAACATTCATCAGCTGATGAGTCCGGAAGGTGAGAAGCAAATTGGCAATCTGCGTATCGAACGTCACAATCGTACCGTTGTTTGCGTAGCTGAAAATGAGAACGATCAGCAGATGCAAAAGATACACGAAAGCAACGACCAGACACGTGAGCGGAATGCCAAAGAAACTGGTGCGCGAGAAGCGCGCATGAATGAAGGTCTTGATCCACGGATAACGAGCGAAAAACGGCGCGATGAACCGATGACGCGAAAGCAGTCGCAGCGATGACTGTATGAGCGAGAAGAGAATGATGAGCGCACTACGGCCTTTGCGAATGGCCCATTTCCACAGGAAGAACGTAGGAATGGCGACCACGACAACGCCGAGCATAAATCCTTCGCGACGCGTGACCCAGTAGAAGGCAAAATGCAAAACGAAAGCCGCAAGATAGCCAAGGCCTAGGCGCAAGGTGGTGATGAGCGCGAGCGCCACCACGCTTGCGCCGTAAAACACGACGCGCGGTACATCGTTGTCTGCTGCAATCAAACTGATGAGCGAGCGGGCATACGTACGAAAGCGCGCGTAGATAATGCTGATTAGACCAAAGCGGGTCATCAGAGACCTGGCTTTCTCCACTTCTTGCGTGAGAACCGGTCGCTTTTGAATGAACGGACGAACAAGGCTGTCACCTTCGTAGCCGAGTGCGTTACTCAGCATGCCGCCTGCAATGGCCAGGACAGTCATGGTCCACATATCGGCCCACCCGAAAAATGCGCACACCCCCGAGAGAACCATGAGTACCGCTGCCGGAAACGTGAGACCGATAAACGGGAGCGATTCTAAAAAGCCCAGCAGAAAGACGCTTATATATATCCACACAGCAATAGTGGAAGTGTTGCCGGTTTCGAGAAGAGTGGTCGGTGTCATAGCCGAGTCGGATTGTAGCAACACTTTATTTTTTCAGGCATCAATCTGCTACAAAGACAATCCAAAGATGGTTCTGTAGGTCGTGCATCGATGAGTCTATGCAACATTTATTTCTGCTGTCTATCCTTGCCTGTAAGAGTTTTTTGTAAGAGTCGTCTAAATATGGGCTGAGGAAGTGTTGAGCGCCTTTGCTTCGTTTCTCAAAACGATAGTGTGTTCTCCTCTCCTGTTTCTCTCTTCTTTTTGAGACTTTTGCTTGTCTTCGTGGCAGACTGTCTGTGTCTACTGCCTCCATCAGATTTGTTTTAAAAGACACAAAGAAAAAAGGGAAGCGACGTATTATTCTCTTACTATCGTCGCGTATGTCCTCTCCCACTCCTCCTCCAGCCAAGCCCTTTCATCCCGCGGATTTTGAGTCTGCCTACGAGCAGTATTCGGATGCCATTTTTCGCCACTGTTATTTTCGTGTTTTCAATCGCGAACGCGGCAAGGAACTCATGCAGGAAGCATTTATGAAAGCGTGGGAATATATCGCCAAAGGGAATCAGGTCGATAATATCCGCGCCTTCTTGTACCGCATTGCCAATAACCTGATTGTCGATGAATTCCGCAAGAAAGATAAGCAATCTGTCTCGCTGGAAGACTTGCAGGAAAAAGGTTGGGAACCAGGCTACGATTCTCTGCCCGATATTCAATCGGCAATCGACGAAAAGTATGTCTTAGAAACGCTCAATAAAGTGGAGAAAAAATATCGTGAAGTGCTGATTATGCGTTACGTCGACCATTTGTCGCCTGCCGAAATCGCGGCTATTACGCACGAAACAGCCAACGTTATTTCGGTACGCATTCACCGAGGTATTAAGCAGCTTAAGTCATTTCTGGCACCAAGATAGGTTATAGCTTTTTAGCTACTTAGCTTCTTAGATAGATAAAATAAGCAACAAAAGAATAGATGCTCCCCGCAGAATCTTATGAAATACATTATCATACCCCCGGGACACGGTTTCCCGGCTGCGGTTATATTGATACATGCGTAATTCGTGATTCGAAATTCGTACTTCGTATCCGTCTCTACTAATTCATCACCAAGTGCAGCGCAAACAACACTGCTTCCGTCCACCAGCCGATGAACGAAAAGAGGAAGGCCGCGAAAATCGGCTTCTGAATATTTTCCGGCAACAGATCTCGCGCATGTCCTTCCTGCTCGTTTTTTAGTAAATACGGACTGATCTTAAGCGTCAGATATAGTCCGTTAAGTGCGAGCGGAATGCCAAGCAAAAGCTGGAGCAGTGCAATATCTTGTATGCCGATATTGCGATACAGAAAGAGTGATCCAATCGCGATAGTGATAAGCCCGATCCAAATCATTGGCTTGGTTATTTTGTGCGTGCGAATAGTCGCTTCGGTCCAGTAGCTGGATTTGCGGCCTAAAAACGCATGAAACTCAATAACTGTTACACCGCCAAGTCCTAGAATATAGCCGGTAAGTGAGAGAAATACGCCAGCAAAATCGAGCCAGAATGAAAGAGAAGTCATGCCAAGGAGTATGAACCTTTTTGCTTATAGAATGAAGAGCGGAAAAAGTGAGATGTGTGTTCGATGAATTGCCGCCGGTGTAACCCGGCGGCGGGGCGTCAGCAACTGGTGCTGACGCGAGAGCGTTTCCAGGCGCGGACTTGCGCCCAGAATCTTTCCCACTTAGTGGGAGTCTTGACCGGTGCAGCCGGAGCTTGCTTGGCCGCCGCGCGCTGCTCCCTGAGCATGGCGGTCGCCATCAAGATCAGTATTGCTCTGGCAACGTCCTGTGCCGATGGAGGTGCATCGGGATTTGCGTATAATTGTCGCAAGAGACTCCTGAAAACAGGGTTTTGAAGTCTGTTGTTGACAGTCCCGAGGATGAGGTCAATGTCCTCCAGGTTAGGCTGTTCTCGATCTGCTTCTGTAGCAGTTGGAAGGAGCATGATCATGCCTTGGTCTCCGACAGGTGAAAGGCCGCAATCCAAAGTTAGATTGCACAATTATTATAATCTTCTGTCTATTTTTGTAAATGAAAAAGAAAAGGATTCGTAGGAGTATCTGAAGAGTTAAAACCGCGTTAAGCTTAAGAGTAATATGGATCTTCAGACTTACGAAACCATCGTGCGCGATACAGTGGATGCATTGCCGCAGCAATTGCGTGAGCAGCTCAAAGACGTTGCGATTGTCATAGAGGAGCAGGCGCCGCCGCAGGAGAAGGGGATTTTGCTTGGGCTCTACGAAGGCGTGCCGCTCACGGCGTGGGGAAAGGGTATGAGCCCGCAGTTGCCGGATAAGATCACCTTATTTCAGCAATCCATTGAGCAGGTCGCAAAAACACCGGAAGAAATTCCGGCCATTGTGCGCGAAACTCTGTGGCACGAAATCGCGCATTACTTCGGGTTTGGTCATGACCGTATTCATATCATGGAAGAGCGGTGGCGAAGAAAGCGTGATGGGAAAGAGGGTGATTAATGGAGATCTTTAGATACAAAATGCTTGAATCTGAACGCACTGCCCGAACCGCTTTTCATATGTTTCTCAAAGGCAATTGCCTTTTTCGCATCACGAAAACTACAAAACCATTCAATACGCCAAGGCTGGAGCTCCTTATGGGAGCTTATTCGGAACTAGCGTGGGTTTATTGACAATATTACATATTTTGTTTAATTTATATTTAGCATCTCCCTTGTTGGGAGGGCATGTTTGAGGCGGTCTTACACATCTTCGGCGAGTTTCAATGCCTTGCAGCGTCTTGCGGATTCTTGGCGGCACTTGCCGCCATGCTGCCTTCACGGCAGCGCTCCTCGTCTTGTCTGCTATCTTCGGCCAGTCGGCCAAGGCGCAGCAGTACGAGTACTTCCGTTTCCCGGCCGCTATTGGCTACGTGAGTCACCCATTCGACGACACGCATGCTGCTTCTCCAGGGCAGTACCATGCGGGTATCGACATCGTGACGAACTATGGCCAAGTCAACAGCGCCATGGCAACGGCCTATGGGCAGGTCTGGAGCATTACTCGCAATGGCTCCAATGATCATGGTCTAGGCAACTGCGTCATCGTCATGCACGCCGTTCCTATCGACTCGTACGGTCGAGTGATGTACGTGTACTCGTTATACGCCCATCTCGCGACCGTCAATGTCACGGTTGGCCAACTAGTGTCCTCGTACACGAAGATCGGCACCGTTGGTGGCACGGGCTACGGCCAAGCGAATTATTGGGGTGCCCATCTCCACTTCGAGATCAAGAATGCAGGTGTCTTGTACAATCCTTCTGGGTCCGGCCAATACTGGGGCTATACGCCTCGGTCGGCATGGGGCTACGGGTACAACGATCCGAACACCTATTTCTGGCGCTATCAAGCGAAGCGCTAGTAGCAACGATTCTAATTCCTGACGTACAGTACGTCCCTCAAGCAAAATAAGTGAAAGATTTTCTTTCACTGAAGCAGGCTCTACCTTAGAGCCTGCTTTTGACGTGCTAATAAATCCGCATAGACTCAAAGACACTTTCCATGATTTTCTCAGATGGCGGGAAGGTGAACGATAGAACAATATAGCCATCTTTTACTTTATAAACGAAGCCACTCATACTTCCCATCCCTTCAAATTGAAAGTATTGCACCTGTGTACTGGAAATAGTGCGATTCTTTAGTGGAGTAGTTGTAGCTAAATACTTTAATATTTGTGGATCCTTTGTTTTCATTATACGTATAGAGGCACTTTCCCCGTTTTCATTTTCAGAAAATACAATCTCCGTTCCCAATATTTTAATGTTATTGAATTCAATTGTACTTTCTGTTTCTGGCTTAACGTCATTGTAAATAGCAGGATAAAAGAGTGACAATCCTAAGTTACTGCTTTCATAACGGTGCCAGAGATTACTCATATCTAGATTTGTCGTCGATGAGACTGATGAAGACAATGTCGAAATAGATTCTGAAGAGGTTGAAGAAGGAGTATTGCTTTCAGCTGTACAGGCACTCAGGCTTATAACTATAAACAATATTCCTATAGTGTTATAAATTTTCATATTTAGTTTGATAATAATAAAGTTATATTATTAATTATTAACATAATCTTGTGTATTCATCAATGGTCAACAGCCAAAATTGAGTGGCTATAGCGGTTTGAAAATAAGGCTGGAGCGGGATACGAGAATCGAACTCGCGTCTCAAGCTTGGGAAGCTCGCGTACTACCATTGTACGAATCCCGCTTAGGATTGATTTGAGTATAGCAAAATCTTGCAGCTCGCAGAGAATTGATCGAAAATGATCGATTTACAGCTTTCTATCTAGTTCTAGATTGGTTTTTGGCCATTTGTCGGCCTTCAGCTCTTGCCAGACCGGGCTTTCTTTCCTAGTATGTCTCGGCTTCGCTGCGGGTATAGTACAGCGGTAGTACAACGCCTTGCCATGGCGTGGACACGGGTTCGATTCCCGTTACCCGCTCCAAGCTCTAAACCAAGGAGCGCGCTAAGCATGCGACGCAGGTTTTGGCTTGGAGGCTAACTCCTGTGGAGTTACCCGCTCCACTTTATTTATGACTTCATGAATACGGTTTCTTTTTCGTAGCCGTATAGAGCAGTTGGGATATAATCAGCTCACTCAATTATTACACTAATCCTATGTCAGACAAATCATTCATCACCATTGAAACGACGGTAAATGCACCAGTAGAGAAAGTGTGGAAGTACTGGACAGAGCCGACGCACATCATGCAGTGGAATAACGCCTCGCCAGACTGGCATACGCCAAGCGCAGCGTCGGATTTAAAAGAAGGTGGCAAATTTTCGTCCAGAATGGAGGCAAAAGATGGCAGTATGGGTTTTGATTTCGGTGGCACGTTCACGACGGTCATTCCGTCCAAAAAGCTCGACTACACGCTGGGAGACAACAGAACGGTCGCGATCACTTTTGAGGACCGGGGCGATAAAACGCACATCGTCGAAACCTTTGAAGCCGAGACAGAAAATACGCTCGAGCTGCAGCGCCAGGGTTGGCAGGCAATTCTCGATAACTTTAAGAACTATACGCAGGCGCATTAATTGTAAGGTGCTATACTCTTGGCACTTTGATCAAAACAATCTTCTTCGACTTCGACGGCGTGCTGACAATAGACGGCAATGGATCTGGAACGATATGCAGAAATCTTCAAAAGACAATTCCAGATATTGCGTACGAAAATATGTATGCGTGCTACAGACAGCATCTGCCACTTTTACTTACCGGAAAAGCGAAGCATGCCGATATATGGAATGATTTTTGTACGTGCGTAGGGAAAGAAATAGATAGTGGCTTACTGCCCGATGCGCTCAAAACCACAGCGAAAAACGAGCAGATGTTTGCGCTGTGCAGAAGCTTGCATAAGAAGTACAAGCTTGGAATTATTACCGATAACGGCACAGAAAGATTTGAGTTATTGATTCCAGAAATGCAACTTACGAGTTTGTTTGATTCCATCATTCTTTCGGGAAAAATTGGTTCACGAAAAGATGAGCCGTATATTTTTGAGAAAGCTTTGGCATCGGCTTCCTGCGCGGCCGACGAGTGTATTTTTATTGATAACTACGAAAAAAATCTGATTGTTCCGGCAAAAATGGGGTTCAAAACCTACTTTCATGATCATCACAAGAATGATGTAGTGTCACTTCGGCAGTGGCTAGAGGAAACCGGGTGCACTACTTCATAACATCTCAACGTAGCATCTATGCCTATAACGTGTATGCTTGCCGCATGCAAAAAATTCGTATCGAACAACATAGTGCGACCGGCGGAGCTTGGTTTGCGCTGTGGCTTTTTACCATCGGCTATCTGCATTTGGCTTTCTGGGAAGGAGTGTTTGCGCTACTTCTGTGGCCTTACTACCTAGGGATCGCGCTCAGTTCCATGCCTCGCTAAACTTGCTCCTTTGGGGCTGTGCTAATACCATTGCATCTTTCGGGCGCGGATCAAATGATACAAAAATGAAGGAGAAAAATTGCAGCAGGGGAGCGGGTATCTACCCGCGTGTTATCAGAAAAATAAAGATGCAAATCTTTCTTCTCTGAATGTTTGCTACACTCCACTCATGCAATCCACCACCTCTCATCAGCGCCATTTTATCGTTCTTGAACGTGGTGAAGAAATTATTGCATCCATCACCAAGTATGCTGCAGATCATTCAATCAAGGCTGGCTCGATCATGGGCATTGGTGCGGCGATGGATGTCACGCTTCGGTATTACGATCTGCCATCTAAGACTTACAAAGATCAGATCTTCTCGGAGGATTACGAAATCCTCTCGCTCTCTGGAAACATCAGTTTGCTCAAAGGCAAGCCGTATACACACATTCATATCGCGCTTGGGAAAAATGATTTTGGTGTGATTGGCGGACATCTTGGAAGCGGCACTGTCGCCGTAACATGCGAAGTAATTCTCGATGCTTCGGATGCAGTAATTGAGCGCCAATTTGATGATCGAATTGGATTGAATCTGTGGAAATGCGGGATAGTGAATGAGGAATTATGTATTACGAATTATGAATAGAAAATTATGCTTGTGCTATTTCTCATATTTAATGAGAGCGCCCCTTCGCGGGCGCGGGCCTTTTTATAGCAAAATACCGAGCTTTCGCTCGGCTTGATAATTTCAGGGCAATCGATTGGTTACTGAACGTTGCCGTTTATTGCCGTATCGAAACGGTTTACCAAGCGACGATTTCTTTGAAAACAAGACTGGCGACTGCCGGCATCTTCGAATTGCGACTTGCATATGTCCCATACCGAACTCGAACGGTCCTGGCGTTGCGCTTCCTGCACAGTTGCTGCCTCGACCATAGTGGCGGCCACTTTTTTTGCGCGCAATGTCGCCATTGTTTTATTGTACATGCTGGCGACAATTTCCTCGTCGTTTGCGGTGAGGATATGTGCGCGGACGAGCATGATAAATAAATCACCAGACTGCATGGTTCGCTGTAAATCGGCGTAGGGGCCAAACAGTGCGGTGCAGGATTGTGCATCGCGCTCTGTTGGATGGAAACATGTGTGACTGACGTACGATTGAAAATCAAAACCGGATGCCTCGACGGATTCGTTGCTATAGACACCTGGTACTTTTGCACCGATTTTTGAGAATGTGCTCATAATCTTATTGGCATAGATTCCATCAATAACACGAACGACTGGAATGGCAGGGGCCGGAGCGATATCCTGCGCAGCAAAGCCGGTGATACCGATGACGCTCGCAGTCATTATGGCAAGAGCCGCAGCACGTTTTGCAACGAGTGCATGAGAAGGAAATGACATATGCAAGAAGGGTATGAGCAAAAGAATTTTACTATAATATATATTTTATTAAAGTCAAATATATTTTTGTAAGAAAAATAAAAATCAGCCGTCTCATTTAAGTTCGGACCGAATAGAGAGCAAGTCCTGCGATTTTTATGCAGTCATAATTTTCTCTCTCGTTCGTCTTCCTATGAGAATATATCAATTCTTCCCCCTACCATGTCAGATTCCCTCGACGATTTTTTCTCTGTTTCTCAGGCTATCCGTCTTTCTCGCAGCGAAAGGCGCGAGGCCCAGCTTGGCATTCAGGCTTTTATGCAGGCACATCCATTGGTTGCCGGCATGAGTGCGCCGGCCTTCGACGAGATATTTGCCGCTGCTTCTGCTACGCGCCTGAAAATGAAAGAAAAAGATGCCGGCAGAGACATGCTTGTCGCATTCATGCGCAAGCATCCGCAGCGCGGCACGTCGCCTCAGCTCCTTTTAAATCTGTGGAAGGGTATGAACATTTTTGGCTCTATTCGGCCATTCTTTCTTTCGTGCGCCTAAAACCGCTTCTCTTTGCTTTTGCATGTCCTGTGCCTACCTTTATCATCTTTTTGTAGAAGCTTCTACATGCTGTTGTTTGTCGATGGGCGCTCGATGCTCTTTCTTTGCACCTGCTCTCGGTTTAGATTATTGGGCAATTCCTTGGTAGTTGCTCTGTCTTTCTTCTCTTTCCCTTTTATGAAGCCCGTTGTTCTTATTGCCGAAGATGATGCTTTTTTCCGGGAAACAATTCAGTTAAGTCTGGAAGAACATGGTATAGAAGTGAAGTTGGCAAAAAACGGTGAGGAAGCTATGGCCATGATTGATGAAGCGCGCCCCAATTTACTTTTACTGGATTTGCTGATGCCCCGTAAAGACGGTTTTGCCGTGTTGCAACACGTCAAAGACAAGAAGTATACGTTTCCCATTATCATTCTTTCCAATTTGAGTGATGAGATGGATGATGAGCGTTGTAAGGAATTGGGCGTGAAAGATTACTACATAAAAAGCGATATGGATGAAGATGAATTGTGGCCGAAAATCAGTGCGTATCTTTCCTAAATCTCTATGTCAAAATCTTCTGTGTCACCGGCAGCCCCGCGCCAGCATATGGTGGAGTTTTTAGTACTCGCAAGCCACGCACTACAAACCCCGCTTTCTGGAATCCGCTGGGGACTTTCGCGTTTGCACAAAAGCGAAAAAGAGGGTTGGACGCAGGAACAGAAGAAACTGCTGGCTCATATCGATGCCGATGCGCACACGCTATCGCGCTTGCTACAGTCGCTTATCTTAGTCACGCGTGCAGGCGATTCTCAGTATGTAGCTCAGCCCCAATCAGTAGATCTTTCGTTATTACTCGATGCGTTGGTTGCAAAAGCCAAAGCCGAAGGCTCTACTTTGATAGTCGCCAAATCGGATGTGGCGAATGTTCTCGTCGATATGCAACTTCTGGAGGGAATCCTGCAGAATCTACTTGGCGTGTTTCTCGAAGCGCAGGCGGATAATCAGTCCATTCAGGTGTCGCTTTCTTCCGAGAGTGGCATGACGAGCATTCACTTTGATGCGCCACTCGAATTTCCGCTTATTGATTCGGATTCTGTTGCCGGTAGTCATGTGCAAACCGGGCAAATAGTAGGTGGTACAGCTGGTCTCATGCTTTCCATGGCTCAGGCACTTGCGCAGGTAATGCACGGCACCGTCGAAATGGAACCGATGGATGACGGCATGTATCGTATCGATGTGCAGCTGCCCACGGCGTAAGAAATCTGTGATAGGTATCACAATCCCGCCAGCAGTAGATCCGCCAACGTATTCAAAAAGAGGAGAAAATTCGGTTCGATTCTTTCGGGTAAGCCTGGCTGAGAATTGATTTCGATAATTGTCCATGCGCCGTTTTTCTGACGACACATATCCAGAGCATAGACACGGGTGGGAAATTGTGAAAAGCGCGTTTCCACTTTTTGCAAAATCTCTTTCGCATCGACTGGAATTTTTTCTACCGGTATCTGAAACAAGCTGCCGCCTTGTCCTATATTTGCGAGCAGTGACCCGCTTTTTGGCGTGCGGATATACACGTCTATAATCTCTCCGTTCATGATGACAATGCGAAAATCGTGCATCGTTTTTGTGAGTCCTGGTATGCCTTCCGACGTATCCATAAATTCCTGCAGCAAGTAGGGGAAAGTAGTCAGATGCTGGGCGAGTGATTCTCGCGGCTCAATGACAATGCCGTTTCCCTCCGAGCCGTAGAGTGGTTTTGCGACAATCATGGCAGTCTGCAGTTGCGCCAAGCCAGTTGTGACATCTTGCTGATTTTCGGCAAGTACACTGCGGGCCTGCAGATCGGAAAAATATTTGTAGGTGTTATATTTGTTGATGCAGATAGATTCCATTTCGACATCATTCAGTAGGCGGGCCGCTTTATCTGCCGTAAACAGGCCTTTGTTATAAATACGATCAACAGTTATCGGTTCATCGTGCTCACGAAACTGTGTGCCATCAAACTTCCATCCGCGGGAAAAGGTATTGTTTCCCAGGTAGGTGTTCTGACTGCGGACGATATAAAAATCCGCGCCGCGTTGTAGCAGAATGCGTCCCAGCTCTTCGTAGGAATCCGGATAATAGTTGCCGGCAAAGGGTTCGAACGGATAATCCTGGAAGCCCGGGGCATCGAAGAAGACAGCAATAGCTTTGGAAGTTGAGGGCATAGCGTGTTGGAAGACTAAGAACAGTAGGCGCATCTTACCGCATCTATTTTTTCTGATGGCCATAGTTTATCGTTACTGGCGAGTCCATCTCTGAGGGGCACTTGAGTTTGGTTGAAGATTAAACCAGATTGAAGCGAATTGCGTATTACGAATTATGAATTACGAATAGGAGCCTAATAAATACATTATTTGGCTTTATCAAGCCATTATTTTTGATTTTTATCACAATCCTTTAAATCCTCTGAGTCGTTTGCTTCCTCTGAGTCCTTTTTTATGCTATAATATTTAGATTTAAACCAACATACATGACCACGCCAAACCCCATAAACCCCAACTCCGGCGCGAAATTTCTTTCGGTCTTCGATGATGTGCTGGGACTTCATCAGAATGTCGAAGAGATTTTGGACAAATCGCAGGAAGATCAAAAGCTGTCCAAAGATGAAATGGAAGTCATCAAACGCTACGAAGAGGGGATGCAGCGTATGCTCGATGTTATTGCGCCGGCTGGCCTCAAGTTTGATCGTAATATGATCGTGCTCAACGATCAGCTCGTTGCGCGTAGTTTCTATGCGTACAACTGGCCAAGCCAGATTTATCCGAACTGGATGAGCCAGCTCATCAACTTCGATTTGCAGATGGATATCTCGACGTTCATCTACCCGGCGTCCAACAAAGTCATTCTCAAAATGTTGCGCAAGAAAGTAACCGAAATGCGCTCGTCTATCCGCATGTTGCAGCAGCGCGGTATCGTGCGCGATCCGGCCCTGGAAGCAGCGCTGCAGGACGCCGAAGAGCTACGCGACTTGCTCGCTCGTGGCAGCGAAAAACTGTTCCAAATCGGTTTCTACTTTACGATCTACGCCGAGAACGAGGCAAAACTTAAGAAAGCGCAAACCGACATCGAGGCGATTCTCGGTGGAAAGCTCATCCTCACCAAGCCATCGGTGTTCCAAATGGAACATGGCTGGACGTGTACGCTGCCGTACTGTTTGGACGAACTGGATTTCAACCGCAACATGAACACTCAGGCGCTTGCCACCAGTTTCCCGTTCTCCAGCTCGGATTTAACCGATGACCACGGTATTCTCTACGGCATTAACCGCCACAACGATTCGCTTATTATTTTCGATCGTTTCGATTTGCCGAATGCCAATGCCAACGTGTTTGCGACATCTGGAGCCGGTAAATCGTACGTGGTAAAACTGGAAATCTTGCGCTCGCTTATTCAAGGCGTGCAAACCTACGTTATCGATCCGGAAAATGAGTATACGGATTTGTGTAACACGGTTGGCGGTGCGGTTATTCCGGTATCGCTGCAGAGCTCATTCCGCATCAATCCATTCGATCTGCCAAAAGCGGTGCGCGGCGACGATGCCGAAATCGGTGAAGTCGTGCGCAGTGCGGCCATTAACCTGCATGGGTTGTTCAAGCTGATGCTTGGCAATATCACGCCAGCAGAAGAAGGTGTGCTCGATAAAGCGATTTTGGATACGTATGCGCTTAAGGGTATTACGCTCAAGACGCCCGATCCAACCAATATGGAGCCGCCAATTTTGTCGGATTTGATCGACGTACTCAAGACAACCGATGGCGGGCAGTCTATGGCGCAGACGCTGCAGAAATATACCGAAGGCAGCTTCTCGGGACTCTTCGATAAGCCGACAAACATCAACTTAGATAATCAAATGGTCGTCTTCCAGACACGCGATTTAGAAGACGTTCTTCGTCCGATTGCGATTTACGTGGTGCTTAACTTTATCTGGAACCGCGTGCGCAGCGACATGAAGCGTCGTTTCCTTGTCATCGACGAAGCCTGGAACCTGATGCAGTACGAAGATTCGGCGCAGTTCCTCTACGGCCTCATCAAGCGTGCGCGCAAATATTATTTGGGTGTGACAACTATTACGCAGGATATCGACGACTTCATCAATTCTCCGTACGGCAAACCGATTATTTCCAACACGTCTCTTCAGCTCCTGCTCAAACAATCAGCCGCGAGCGTGGATAACATGGCCAAGTTATTCTATTTAACAGAAGGGGAGAAGTATTTACTCCTTAGTTCCGCAGTCGGTCAGGGAGTCCTCTTTGCCGGCAATACGCACGTGGCGATCCAGGTTGTTGCCAGTACAAGCGAACATGCCATCATCACGACCAAACCGGAAGAAGTGATGGCACGCCAGGCACAGCAGAAGACCGATAAAGATGCAGCGCAAGCGGTGGAGGATGCGAAGATTGAAGAGGTGAAGCCGGAGGAGGACAGCGGCAAATAATGATCGATTTATTAATTCCCGCAGCAGCGATTCGCAAATCGCTAGGAAGGTATTTTGCAATAAATACAAACCATCTACAGCAGCGGGCGTCCCCGCCCGCGGCGATTATTGAATAGTCCGGATTTGTTCCATAATAAGGTCGCCCCTCACCCCCGGCCCCTCTCCTCGCTAAAGCGAGCGAGAGGGGGAGCTTTAATCAATACATATCGGAGATTTGGTTAATTGGTTGTTGGCTTCTTGGTGTTTGGGATTTTTCTCGATATTAGTTTAATTTTCAAACGGATTGCGAAACAACTATTACTTCGCATTCGGCTCCACCTTCCATCGCACTTCGGATGTTAATTTACCATCCAGCGCAAAGCCTGCGGCTTTCTTGTGGCCGCCACCATCGAATTTCTTGGCCATAGCCGCGACATCCACATCGTCTCGCAACGTTCGTAGTGAGCCTTTCACTTTGCCACCACGCTCGGAAAGAATGAGTGAGAACTTCATGCCCGGAACAGCGTTCACATAATCAATCGCGCCGGTTAGCTCCGAATAGTCAGCTCCTGTTGCGCGGAAATCGCCTTCGGTGAGGGCCGATATTGCAGCGCCTTCATCGGACAGCGATATTTTTTCGAGGACGCGTCCCCAGAGTCGGAGAGTCGAAAGCTTGGCGGTGCGGAAGACATTGTGAATAATCATTTGCTGACGCGCACCCAGCCGGAGCAGGCGCGCAACTGTGCGATAGACGCGCGTGGTGGTATTGCTGTGCAGAAGTCCGCCGGTATCGGTATACACACCGGTGAGCAAGCAGGTAGCGCAATCCGATGTCACGGCCCAGCCAACGGCGTCGGCAAAACCGATGACCACTTCGCAGGCAGACGCGCTATCGGAGTAGACAAAATTCACCTGACCAAAAAGGGGATTATTCAAGTGATGATCGAAGACGATGCTCGGCAGTGATTTATCGAAAAGCTGGGGCAATGTTTCGTGATACTCGGTGAGCTTGGGTTCTGCGCAGTCGAGAAACACAAATGCATCGCCTTCGCGTGGCTGTAGATCGTGTTTGATGCGCAGTGCCGCTGGTAAAAAATGGAATGTCGATGGAGATGGATCGACGCAATAGAGTTCAATAATGGTGTCCGGATAGTTTTCTTCCAGCAATAAGGCCATGCCCGTCACAGAGCCGATGGCATCGCCGTCCGGATTGCGGTGACAAATGCAACATATGCGCTTGGCAGAGCCAAATATCTCGAGTGCGCGGTCTGTTGTTACTTTGTCAAACATAGGAGACTGAGTCTACGAACTTCTGTCCAGTCTGCAAATTCTTCGACCTTGCAAAGAGGAGATAGGTATGACGAAGTGGGTGAATGTTTAGATTGCTTTGCAATTAAAAGACTCAGAGGACTCAGAAGACTCAAGGGACTCAAAGGAATGTTGGTAAACGTATTTCCGGATTCATCAGAAATAATTTATGAGAGTACAAATCAAATAATGAATGAGTCTGAATAGCTTTCCTTTGAGTCTTCTGAGTCCTTTGTTTCCTCTGTTTCTTACTTCGCATCCGGATTCTCCCCCGCAAGTAAACGATCAATTCTGCTGCCGCGTTCACCGCGGGTATCGACGTGGTAACGCAGAAGTGGCAGGCGAAACGAGCGCAGGCCGCCGCTCAGTTCTTTGCGGATAGGGCCTTTGTTATTGTTCAGGAATTTGATAGCTGCTTCCACGTTTTGTAGCGCAGAGACATAAATATCGGCGTACGAAAAATCGTCGCTTACCTCTACATCTGTCACGCTCACCACGTGTGCAATGTGCGGCGGAATACTCAGTGCGTGCTTTGCAACGACAGAGCGTATAAGGGAGGCCGACATGGGACCGCGGTGTGACATAGCGAGAATTTAGAATCTAGAAGTAAGAATACAGAATGAGGATGTTCTTAATCTTGAGCTGAGAGTGTACACTACGTTGCATATGTCTGCTCGATTGTCTGTCATTTTCTGCGGAACGCCGGAGTTTGCGGTGCCGAGTCTCGCTGCTCTGTGTGTAGATGATCGTTTTTCAGTTGATTTGGTTATTTCGCAGCCCGATAAACCTGTTGGTAGATCGCAGGAATTGACACCTTCGCCAGTGAAAATTTTTGCGAAGGAGCAGGGGATAGAAGTATGGCAGCCAGAGAATTTGAATAAAGAATTCGCAGCTTATCATTTTGCCAAGCGACCGGACTTTCTGGTCGTTGTTGCCTATGGCCAGATTCTTTCGCAGCAGATTCTGGATTTCCCGATTATTGCACCGGTGAACGTTCACGCTTCACTCTTGCCTACATTGCGTGGTGCATCGCCGCTGCAGCATGCTGTTCTCCTTGGCCATAAACAGTCGGGTGTCACTATTCAGAAAATGGTGCGAGAGCTCGATGCTGGTCCGATTCTTGGTCAATCATCCATTGATCTCGATCCTCGCGAAACAACAGCGTCACTTCATGACAAGTTATCTGCTCTCGGTGCATCGTTACTGATTGAGACTCTCAGTCAGCCACTCAAGCCGATTGATCAAGACGATAGCAAAGCGACGTTCTGTCGTAAGCTGACGCGCGATGATGGCATCGTAGATTTTCGCACAATGACAGCGCAGGAGATTGATCGAAAAGTACGGGCACTCGTTCCGTGGCCGGGAGTAAAATGGAATGACATCAAAATTCTGGCAACCGATGTGGTGGCGCAACCAAATAGCATCGCCGTTTCCTGTGCACATAACACACAATTATTCATCACGTCTCTTCAGCCAAGTGGCCGCAAGCCGATGAGCGGGACGGATTTTGACAGAGGATATGCGGAAGTAGTCAAAAAAATGAAAAATCTCTCACTATAGAAAGATTGTTTTTAACTGAGTTCGAGGATTTCGAAGAGTCCGAAGAAGTAGAGGAAACAAGTTTCCTCGTACTCATCTTGAATTTGTTGGTAGCCGGCGGTTTAAACCGCCGGCTACCAATTTTTACAGCTTGGTCTGAATCTCCTGCAGTGCCTCGATGAACTTTGGCAAATCTTCAACGTCGAAAATGATGGTCGTCTTCTGGCCGCCGCGCGACTTTTCGGACACCTTGAGGAACTTGCCGCTACCCGACTGCTTTAAGTCGATGTAGAACGTGCGCTGACGTGCGCGGATCGTAACCGAGTGGATTTCCTCGCCGTAACGGCTGGAACCGCCGCCTGCTGGAGCGCCACCACCGAAACTGCCGCTTTGTCCGCCGCGATGTGCGCCGCCACTGTGGCGAGGTGCTGGTGCAGACGAATAATTGGAACTTGGTGCGAGTGGATCTTCGCTCGATGCCGGGTTGGTAAGATCGGCCAATGGATCAAACATAAAAATGAAGTAAGAAATAAAGTCGCCCCCCATACACCGTAGACTATCGATTCTGTCCGCTTTCGTCCGTTGGTACCTTGAGAGCTGCGCTCAGTATAATCGAAAATGAGGAATTGACCAGCCTTCGCTCTGCAAAGCTACGGCCGTCAAGAAATTGAAAATGACGGGTTTTTATCATACATACTCGCGAAGGGTGCCTTGTTTCAATTATGGCAAAAGGGTAAGGCGGGTATTGCGCGTAAAGTGGGTAAGGTGGGTGATTACTTATTTTTCAAGCACCTGAAATAGAAATGTTCAGATTACCCGCAATACCCGCTTTACTCGCCTTACTTTTAATTTCAATTAGTACTAAACCCTTTATCAATACTATTTCTCCTCCTTCTCCAGTGGCGGAAAGAGAATCTGAGGCTCGCCAACGGTTTTCCACTGCGTATCTGCACCCCATTCTTGCAGATTGCCGATGACGAAATTTCTTTCGAGCATTTTGGCTGCATACGACACATTCAATTGCATCGCAATTTTCTGTGCTGTTGCTGGCATGAATGGGAGAAGCATGAGTGATATATGACGTAATCCTTCGGCAAGCGCTGTGAGAATCTTGAGTTTGGCAGCTGGATCTTTCTCTTTCCATGGCGCTTTTTGATCAATGTAGAGATTGCACTGATTGACCAAGTTTGTTGCGATTTCCAGTGCCTTTTGTACTTCAAAATTATTCATGGCAACCGCGTAATCTTGCCACTTGAGGTGATCAGTTAATTCAGTAGCTGCGCTTGATGAAATATCAGCCAGATTGCCGCCTTCTTTTTTCAGAAGAACTAGCAATCGATTGAGCATGTTGCCCAGCTGATTGCGCAGTTTGGAATCATACAGTTCCTCAAACCGTTTCCACGAGAAATCACCGTCGTTGCCGACCGGGATTTCGTGGCTCAAATAAAAACGGATTGGGTCTGGATCACCTTTAAATCTCTCGAGTACTTCCAGTGGCTTTACGACGTTGCCAAGTGATTTGCTCATCTTCTGGCCTTCGCTGGTAAGAAAGCCGTGCATCAGCAAACGGTTTGGCATCTTGGTAATTCCTGCTTCTTTCAGCATCGCCGGCCAATACAACGCGTGGAAACGCGCAATGTCTTTGCCGATGACATGCGTTACTTCGGCCTCGTCCCAGTATTTTCTCTGCGAAGCATCGGTAAAATAGTGGAGAGTCGAAATATAGTTGGTAAGCGCATCACACCAGACATACATCGTCTGCTCGTCGTCTCCGGGAACCGGAATACCCCAAGCCAAGCTCGTCTTTGGGCGGGAGAATGACACGTCTTCCAGGCCTTGTTCGAGCAGCGCGAGCGTTTCTTTCTCGCGAAACTGCGGCACGATGCGCGTACCGGTTGGATCGGTTGTCAGTAAATCTTTGAGCCACGCTGCGTTGCGGTTTAACAGGAAGAAATAGTTTTCCTCCTTTACTTCGTCGGGTGCACGATTATGGTCTGGGCATTTGCCATCTACCAAATCTTTTTTGGTCACAAATCTCTCGCAACCGCTGCAGTACAAGCCGGTATAGGTACGCTTTTCCAGCGCGCCGTTTGCCTGCAGCTTTTTCCAGAGCTCGATGACGGTCGGCCAGTGATTGACTTGATCGGTCGTGCGTACAAAATGATCGGCACTCACATTGAGCTTTGCGTATAAATCCTGAAACAGCGGCACGTTTTGATCCACAAGTTCTTTGGGTGTTAGCTTCTGCTTTTCGGCTGTCTGTTGAATCTTGATACCGTGTTCATCGGTTCCGATTTGAAAGCGAACATCGTCACCACGCAAGCGAAACCAGCGGGCGCAGACATCGGCGAGTACTTTTTCTAGCACGTGGCCCATGTGCGGAGCCGCATTCGGATAATCGATGGCTGTGGTGACGTACTGGCGTTTCATGTTTTATAGCCTAGCAAAGGACTCAGAGGAAACAAAGGACTCAACAGAGGACTCAGAAGACTCAGAGGATGAGAGGAGGAGAAGATGCGACGATGAGAGGATATGTGTCATGGTGAGCGCAGTCGAACCATGATGCCGAGAAAACCCGCTGCCACTCTTCGACTGCGCTCAGAGTGACACTGCTTATTATTATGATGCCAAAAATTACATCACAGAGCTCCGACGACCTCGCTTGCGCATATGCTTTTACGCAATCGACGTAATAATATCGAGCACAAATTGCACAATGCGCTGGGCAAGAAACGCGAAAA
>JAGOTD010000009.1:0-32379 GCA_018061945.1 Candidatus Peribacteraceae bacterium
GCGAGCGCGAGAGAGTAATGACGGTTATAAGCACAGAGAAATTGAATGAAGTGGGAGTATATCAATAAACAGAGCCGAAGTACGAATTACGAGGTTCGAATTACGATACATATTTTATTCGTAATTCAGCATTCGTAATTCGCTTTATGATCATTTTTAATCAAGAAACCACTCGCCACTATCCACAGCGCCGGCACCATCATCATTTGCCGATAAAACGCTTCGGCGTTCATCAAATATCGGGCATTTGGAGTGAAGAGATACGTAAAGAGGATGGCTGCGAACAAGATGATTCCCCAGAGAAGCAGGAGCAATACTTTTTTTCGGTCATTCATACTTTTCCGATTGATCGATAGAAGAAGAATGGCTGCAATACTCACGAAGAAACTGATGCCAAACGAACCGCGGCCAAACAGAGCCGGCCATAATTCGCGCAGTGCTTCCGGATGAAAACCAAAAACCGTATCCGAGCTGTGAGGCGTTAGGCGGAGTTGTTTGAGCAAGGCAAACATCGGCCAAGTGGCACTCAGCAGTAGTGCAAAAACCGAAGAGATGATGGCAGTTTTTCGTTCGATTATTTTTGTCGTCAATAAACCTGCGATGACAATCAGCCAAGGAAATAACCCGTAGAAAAATCCTTCTGATTTTGTCCACACACTGGCTGAAACAAAGAGCGCCGAGAGAATCAGCCAATATTTTTTTGATGACGATTGATGGTCATCTATTGCCATCGCAATAGTTGCCAGTGCGAGGAGGAAATACTGAGCCAGTACAATATCGGCGTAACCTTGAGCGGTGTGGAGTGAGAAAAGTGGGATCGAAAACAGAGAGGCGATGGCAACGGTGGCGACGAACTTTCCACGATTGCGACGGATCAAAAGCCAGAGAGCGGCGAAGGTGCTCACACTCAAAAGCCATGTGATCGTATTCGCTATACGATCATTCCAGACGGACTGTCCTTGATTGATCGCGAGTTGCAAGCCATGAAAGAGAAATGGATATTGTGGCTTTGCCATGCCGCGAGCTTCGGTATCGTCGAATGCTATTTTTTGATCATAAAACGAAATCTGCGAACGCATGGTCCAGTTGGTCAGGCTATCAAACTGAAACGTTGGCAGGAGCACTGCATGAGAGAAGCTGTAGATACTTGTAGAGAAAATAATCAGGATTGATGGAATGAAGAGTAGTAATTTCCAGCGGCTAATTTTGTCGTGAGATGGATGCATGATGTGAGTTTCGAGGTGCGTATGTTTTCGTTTCATTGTGAAAAATCCCAGCACGCCAATCAAGATTGCGTGAATGATCAGCAAGCTTATCGCGGTCAGAGAAATCGATATAAGTGTAAAGAGTGCCATCAGCAAAGCATTACTTAGTGCGGCAATGGGTAAGGCAAAAGCTGTACAGAGAAGTCGCTCACGTGGCGAGAGAATGAGTGCAGCAATGAGCCATCCTTCTATAAGAAGAATGCTGGTTGCCAGCAGAAAAATAATAATACTCATGAGCGAGGAGGGAAGTCCTGGGAAAAAAGTTCCGATCCGTCTTTGAATGTGCGCAGACGCGATGCCTTGTATGCTCTATCATCGCACTGCAATGTGTGCGTCGCCTCGTCGTACGACCAGCTTTTTTTATTCATTACGACGAAATGAGTGGCAGAGGCAGCAGCTGTGTCAGCAGAGGATACGGAGACGGGATAGGTGAAGTACCGCAGCAGCTTCTCTTTGAAATCCGTCCCATCGCGACATACGTAGATGTGTGTAAGCGCGCGCGTCGATTCGTGTTTTACGCTCTGTGCCACTTGGTAGATCGACTCGCCTTCGTCGTACAGGAAATCCACATACCAACTTGTAAGATGCTCGGCCGTAATGCGCAGCTCGTCGATGGCAAAGCGCAGTCCATACACAAGTTGCCCGGTAATCAGTAAACCAAGTGCGAGAGGCACACCGTTTTTTTTGCGTCGAAGAATGCACAGCGTGAGAGCGATGAGAATAATTGCCCAGCCAAAAGTAGTCGTCCACGCAATGCCGTAGATTTTATAACCGCGCAGTGCGTGGTAGCTCGATGATGAAAATACTTCGACGGCGAAGAGTTGCTCAGCAGGAATAGTGATATGTGTTGCTAGAGTGGTAGGGGTAAAATCAGCGGCAGCGAAACCGACAACAGGGTCTTCGCTTGCGCTCATAATGGTTAATTTGTAGCGCATAGCGCCAGGGTGCCAGCCAGCCGAGCGTGTCAGATCAACATTTGCACGCATGTTCTCGCCGGCAGGCAGTGAAAAAATTACCGTGTCGGCGGGATCGTAACTGTTGTCTGTAGCAAGATAAAACATAAAAATCTCCAGATCGCTATTGGACGAATACTCGAGTGCCAGCGTTTGGCCATCACCTTCCAGTATTGTTGATGTGGTGCTTTTACTGCGATTTGTTATTCGCTCTACTTGCGTGGATTGTTCGATTCGATTGGGTGTGATGAAGACGGCAGGGGACTGAGCGGCCACAGTTGCCGTTAAACTTGCCGCCAGCAGAAACAGGCCGATGCGTAGCTTCCAAAGCATGGCATCAGTATAAATGAATCATTGCAAATTATCGACGGCGTCTGCCACCGCCCATTGTGCTGCGACTGCCGCTGCCTTTGTGGCCCCCGCCTCCGCTACCAAAGCGACGAGGTGGGCGACTGCCGTAGCTGCGTGGCGATGAACCGCTACCGTGCATATCGAAGTTTTCGTTGGCATGGACCGGGTGTGCGCTGCGTGGGAGAGGCTTGCGGATCAGGCGTTCGATCGATGCAACGTCCATACGCTGGTCCGGGCTGGCAAACGAAATAGCTTTGCCTTTCATGCCGGCGCGCGCTGTGCGGCCAATACGGTGTACGTAGTCATCTGGATTGTCCGGAAGATCGAAGTTTACTACCAATTCAATGCCCGTTACATCTATACCGCGAGCGGCGATATCTGTTGCAACCAATACGCGGTAACGACCGTTTTTGAAACCAGCAAGGGCTTCCTTGCGCTGGCCGAGTGTACGGTTGGAGTGAATTTCCGCGGCGCGATGACCCATCGCATTGATAGACGTTGTCATCTTTTTGGCACCATGTTTAGTGCGCGAGAAGACGAGCACAGTGCCTTTATATTCTTTTAAGAGTGTGCCGAGTAGTTCCAGCTTTCTATCTTTCTTCACAATGAACAGTTCCTGTTCAACGAGTGAAGCAGTTGTGCCGGCTGGAGCGACTTCTATACGCAGTGGTAGCTTCATGTACGAGGTTGCTAGACTGACAATATTGGCAGGCATAGTGGCCGAGAACAGCATGGTCTGGCGTTCTGCTGGGACATTCACCAGAATCTTTTTAATCTGTGGGGCAAATCCCATGTCCAGCATGCGATCGGCTTCATCTAAAACGAGTACTTTGACGGTTTTGAGCGTGATGGTGCGCTGTTCCAGGTGATCGATAAGACGACCAGGGGTTGCAATAACAATACGTGGCCCACGGCGGATCATTTGGCGCTGTAAGTGCATGGAAGCACCGCCAATAAGGACTGCCATATTCATGCCAAGAGCTGGTGCGAGTTTTCGTAGCGTCTCTTCGACCTGTAAAGCAAGCTCGCGTGTAGGAACGACAATGAGCCCGTGGCTACCTGCGTGGGTAATAAGGTGCTGCATCATCGGGATACCAAAAGCGAGGGTTTTGCCTGTTCCTGTCTGGGCAATACCAATGACATCTTTTCCTTCTAGGGCAACAGGGATCGCAGCATGCTGAATAGGAGTCGGGGTGACAAACTTGTGCTTGTCGAGCTGTGTGAGGATAGCTGGGGCAATCGCGAGATCGCGGAAACTATGGGTGGCTGGAGCAGCAGAATCTGGAGTGTGCATTCGAAAAAGTAAGATTTAAGTGATGTGTTACGCAACAGTGTCTCATATATATCTATCTAATGCAAATGTTTATTAGTCAAGATTTAACTGATCAAAGCAAATCTACAAGCGGCCTTTCCTCTATCAAAGGCATTTAGAAAGATGTGAGCAGTACGCCGGCTGCCATAATGCTTGCCAGATAATAACCCGCGTCGATAGCGAATAACTTAAGCGGCTTTTGATTGAACGCATACGAATTGGCAATAGTCGTTGCGACAAATCCTGCCCACAAGATAAGCCCGTAGATACTCGCCTCGCCGGCACTCGTTACACTCATTGTCTGTAAAATAGCATTGAAGATAAACGCCATAATGATGCTCGAGACCAAGCTGACGATATATCCCATTTTGGCCTTCTGTTGCATTTCTTTCTTCGGCATCTTGGCAAAATGCGTCATGGAGATCCACTGCTTGCCAAACAAACTCGGCGAATACCACGCCATACCAATTGCCATAATGGCAATCACCGACAAAATAATACCGATAATATTGGGAGCGAAATCGAGCATAGACAATGAAAGGGAAGGAATTGCCCAAGTATAGCGATAGCGGCTTCCCAATTCGCTTTACTGCCAGCGTTTGCGTGTTGGAATGAATGATGTCGCAAGATCGCGTGCTTTTGTTTCGTCAAACTTGAGTTCAGTTATCCTATGATTGATGGATTGATCAATCATGCCTTGCTAAGCATTCGAGCTATACAATCCTTCACCGAGTGACATACCGCAGCTTTGGCACGATGGGATGTATTCATTCCTAGAGCTTATAGCAGCGGTCTATAGGTGATCCAGATTGGTTTTATTGATTTGTATAGATATTTATTCTATGTTCATTTTCTTCTTTTCTTTTTTATGAATCCTGCAAAAGCGCCAGTTCGTCAATATCCAAAAGCAGAGTATCCAGCTCAATGCTCTGTTTTCGCTGCTCTCAATACCCCCGTACTTCCTTTTGCCATTCGAAAAAATAGAGAAAGACTTGGCGAAATAATGAAGGGCATACGAATGACATTAGAATCAGAAGGGTTTGAAGTGCAGACTGGGAGATATGATTTGTCACAGTCGCAGCCGTACCCAGACAAGGAAGATCATCCAACCATTCTTTCTCTTCCAATGTATGATTTGAACAAGGATGTGCAGGGAATGAAGTTAAAAAATGTTCCGAATGTTGTTGCAGATATACGAGAAATGCTCATGCAATTTCTGAGGGCGTTTACTAAATTTGGTGCCATCTCAGAAGACAGAATTTCTGGTTCGATTATCGTTGGAACCCAGCATACTTTTGCAAAAAATCGCATCAAAGCGCCAAAAGCAGCTTTGTACAATAGAGGCCTTACTGGTCCTTCGTTGCCCACACCATGCTGCGGCCACAGTGGACAAGCGTCAGATTTGATTCACCCAAAAAGCCCTGAGCATTCTTTGCCCACACATCCATCGAACCATTTGGCGGAAATAATTCCTCAGGAAGTGTCGCAATCAGCAGTCCATCAGGTTGTATAGTAGATGCGATTTCTTGCATCAGTTTTTTACAGAGAATTTGATTGTGCTCAAATGGACTTTCGGGTGCGTTGAAAAGACTTAAACAGAGAACAATATCGTAGGGCGGATCAATGGTCTTTAGCCACGATGATTGGCTTACATCAGCCACGCAATGATCGTACTGCGCGGACGGATTCGGACGAATATCGATACCGGTTACTTTGGCCCCAAGTGTTGCGAGCATATGCGCCATGAGTGGGGGATAGCGGTCGCGGAAGGTATCTTCCAGCACGTATTTTTCGGTCGATCCGCAGCCAATATCTAGAATCTTTTTGCCTTTTACGTGATTTTCAAGAGCAGCCGCAATATGCGTTTCGCGCATGTCGGCGATATCGAAATCAAACGATCCGCCCAAATCTTTGGCAGCGGCGAAGAGTAAATCTTGCGCTTGCAAAAATTGTGGCTCTAAAAGAAGTAGTTGTTCCTCTCCAGCTTCAAGGGCATCAATGCGTTGGAGATAGGATTGGTCGAAGGGGATAGGTGGAGTTTTCATGATAGTAATTTTTTTTGTTCTTCGAAATAAAACTTCAATTGCTTTCTAATGTATCTCCATCCGGATCCACCTTTGAGAAATTTCTCTCGACCGATTGCATCCATTTTATGGACATATACTTCGCAATAAATCAGCTTCCATATGCCATTTGAGGTTGATTTATTTTGATGCGTATTATGATCTTTCAACCTCCGCTTTATATCATTTGTGTAGCCGATGTACTTTTTCTTTTGTTCGTTTTCTATGAGATAGACGAAATACATAATCACATTCTAGCAAGGTTAGAAGTAAGTCGTTACGGCTCTTTTTGTATGAAATGGCTGCGCCACGTGAACGCGCCCAAGACGCCACGTAAAGCGACTTCGTCGCCACGTGGCACGTAAAAACTTGCTTCGCGCGTTTTTACGTGGTCGGGACGGCGGGGCTCGAACTCGCGGCCTCCTGGTCCCAAACCAGGCGCTCTACCAACTGAGCTACGTCCCGAAGATGTGCATCATTCGTTTGTCGGATTGATTGGGGGCAATCTGCGACGCTTTGCTGTCTTTCAGCGAAGTGGCAATAGAGTAGGGATGATCTAAAGAAAAGTGAATAGAAAATGCATAACTTAAGAGAATCGGGCAAAAATTATGGTAGGATTGCGCACTATGGCTGATCAGAACGCCCCTCTTGCTTACCGGCTGCGCCCCACGACGCTCGATGCTTTTTTTGGACAGACGGAAGTGATTGGTGAAGGAACCGCGCTGCGTAAGGCGATAGACAGCGACACGCTGTCCTCCGTCATTTTTGCCGGACCGCCGGGAACCGGGAAAACGACACTCGCTAAGATTATTGCGCAAACGACCAATCATCCGTTTTTTCAGCTCTCGGCAGTCACCAGTGGCATCAAGGATATTAAAGAAGTATGCGCGCCATCGGCCAGTGGCGCTGTCAGTCTGTTTTCGCAACGCAAAGTCTTGTTCATCGACGAGATTCATCGGTTCAACAAAACGCAGCAGGATGCGCTGTTGCCGTATGTCGAAAACGGTTCAGTTATTCTGATTGGTGCGACAACCGAAAATCCGTACTTCAGTGTGAACAATGCGCTGCTCTCGCGCTCACAAGTGTATTTGTTCAAGCCGCATTCTGCGGACAATTTATCCGCCATCATCAAACGTGCGCTGGTAGACAAAAATGGCTATGACGGAAAAATTAAAATGACAGACGATACGGTTACGTACATCGCTGGCATGGCTGATGGCGACGCTCGGCGCGCGCTTAACTTACTGGAAGTTGCGGTGCTGACAATCGGTGCGAACATCACACTCGAACAGGCCGAAAAGCTCTTGAAGCAGCGCAATATGCGCTATGACAAAAACGGCGAAGATCACTACGATACGATTTCGGCGTTCATTAAAACCATGCGTGGAAGTGATATAGATGCCGCACTTGTGTGGCTGTATAAAATGATTGTGAGTGGCGAAGAGCCTCGCTTTCTCTTCCGCCGCATGGCGATTTTTGCGAGCGAAGATATTGGTAATGCCGATCCGCGAGCATTGCAAATAGTGATGTCGGCGTGGCAGGCGTTTGAATTCGTTGGTTTTCCCGAAGGAGAATATTTTCTGGCGCATGCGTGCGTGTATCTTGCGCAGGCACCGAAGAGTAATTCTGTTACGCGCGCGATGGGTGCGGCTCGTAAAGCGGTAGAAAGCGCTGCGGCGCTCGAAGTGCCGTATCATCTGCGCAATGCCGCTGATCCTCGTATGAAGCAGCACGGGCACGGTGCTGGTTATCAGTATGCGCACAAATCGGATAGCGGAGTCGTAGCTGACAATTATTTCCCGATCGGTATGCCGGTGCAGAATTTCTATGACCCGAGCGACAGGGGATTTGAAGCCGATATTGCGCAGCGTTGGCAGAAGACGAAGGAGGCTGTGAGAGGAGGAGAGGAGGAAAGGTTATAGAGGAGGAAAAGAGCCTATGCTAAGAGTGTCGTCTATCCGATCCTTTTTTCCTTTCCTCTTCTACAGCTTCTCTTCTATTCCTTAATTGCATATTAATAAAAATTATGTTATAATAATAAAAACATTTTCTCACACCAACACCCTTCGTATGCCACAAAGCCGCTCCCCCTCAGTGCATTCAGCAGGCCTTTTTGATGACACTCTGTGGTCATTTGTCCATCATCACGATGACTTACCGGTGTTTCAGGCTGCGTATTTGGTTGGAGCATTTTTGGCTGCACTTATCTTTAACATCGGTTTTTTCTTGGTGCTGGTGAGCATTCACGTTGTGCTCGATACGATAAAATATCGCCAGAGATTTGGTTTTAGTATTGGTAACAGCGTGCGCCATGCACTTGTCGAAAGTTTGTTTGATATCTCTCTATTTCTCGTTGCTCTGGCTCTCACATTGTATTTAAATCATTCGTATGGATTGGCTGCCATAAGCGGGATTGCTCGTACACAGCTCACACTTTTGGCAGCGATCGGCACAGTCGGTCCTAAAATGAAAATTTTGCGCGATACCGTTACGGCATCTCTGCATATTACCGGTCATTCGTTTGCAGCCGCCTCGCATGGACGCATTGTTTTGAGCAGCATGCAGCAGCTCATGCTTGCAGTGAGTGCAGTCGCTTTGGCCGCCATCATCTACACGCCTGTTGCCTACGCCACGCACGAAGTTGATCTGTGGTTTGTGCTGTATAACAATTTGGTGCCGTGGATTTTGTAACGCGAATTACGAGGCTCGAATTACGAATTACGAGTTGCTCGTACTTCGAAATTCGTAATTCGTAATTCGTTTAAACTGGAGGTGTTTCTCCAAACAATTCTGTCTCCAAGTCTTTAATTGACCGTCGCCACTGCTTGGCAAAGTCGGTCTCTTTGCCCTTGCCATAGCGCAGAACAAAGTCATCGAAACGTTCGTCGATTGTGACGATCTCATGATGACGGACACGTTTGTCGCTGTAGGCCAAAATTTTCTGTTCGATAGTTTTTGGAGTGTGTCCGTACTTTGGCGAGCCGTGACTGATTGCTATTTGCGCGATGCCATCAAATCCTTGTTCAATCAGAAATGCTGCAACAGCTTTTTCGTGGATATCGCCATACTTCTGTTTCAGTTCCTGCCATGTACGTCGTTGATCATCTCTGACTATGGTATTGGTCACATTCTCAGCTTTAAAATCAACAAACCGAAAGAGATCATGTAATTCACTTGCTGCACGTAGAGCTTCTTTGCGCACCGGTTGGCCGTTTTTTATCAGTGCATCTGCGCAAATCATTGCCACATTCGTCACCTGATTCATATGATCGATAATATGCGATTGAATGCCGATCTCTGCTTTCCACTGATTGCGCAGAGCATGCGAGGGGATTTGGATATCGCGATACTCGATTGTTACGACTCGTTCATGCTCCGATTGTTCTTGTAGCCGGATAATGATGTGTGGATCGCTTTGCCACAGAGTATCACCTAGTCGCTGTGGCCATTCGATCAGCCGAATACCGGGAAATGGTGGCACATGATGGATGAAGTTCTCTGCTTCTTTATCGGATAACCGATATAAATCGATATGACTGAGAGTGTCACCATACCTGTTTTCCAGGGCAAAGGTTGGACTGGTTATAGGGTCTTGTATCCCAAGTCCGGCTGCGAGCCCCTGGGAGAAGGTTGTTTTCCCGGCTCCCATTTCGCCCTCCAGCAGGATTGTGAGAGGAAATGTATAAAGCGTTTTTGCCGTATTTTTGGCTATTACATGCGTAAAAGAGGCGGAACTGCTAGCCAATGATGCAATATCATATATTGACATTTTGTCAAAAAAGTATTATCATAGGAACAGTACACATACTCTCAGAGACACTCACAAAAATCCATACCAATTCCATACTATGCCTCGCGCCTCCACCGCTTTTCGGGTTCAGTCGCTCTACAAGGTAAAACGCCCTCGGCTTTTAAAGAGTGCCAAAGACCAGATGTCGGTATTCGTTGCCGCGTTTACGTTGGTGGCGTTTCTTGTGGGAAACATGGTGGGCCAGCAGGGCTGGTATGCTTTCTGGCGTGGAGTGATGGGAAAGGAGGAAGATACACAGATTGTCTTTACCGGAACCGTTCCACCGGTGAATTTTGTGCCGAACTATGAATGTTGGGCCAAGTATGGCGGGGGAGGAAAGGGGTCAACATACAATCTTATTCCCCAGCAGTGTCTTATCCCGATTCCAACGTACGACCCGCTCGCTCTCAAGGGAGCTGATCCGATGAAGAATCCGGTCAAGCGTATCTATAGTATTGGCAATCTCGGTACCTATGAAACCGGCGATGATCATGCGGGCAGTCATACAGGCATGGATATTGCCGTTCCGCTTGGTACACCTATTAACGCCATCGCCAACGGTATTGTCGAGCTCTCTGTCTTGCAGGAAGTTGGCTTTGGACACCATGTCATGATTCGTCATCCAAACGTGCCGGATCCAGAAAATCCGGGCAAAACGACAACGGTGTTTAGCATCTATGCGCACATGTCCGATGTGATTGTCTCCAAAGGTCAGATCGTGTCCAAGGGTCAGCAGATTGGTACCAGCGGCCAGACAGGTTTTGCATCCGGCCCACACTTGCACTTCCAGATAGATAAAGACTTTAAAGTAGATGCTGCCAAGGGTATGTATCATCCGTATTGGGTTTTTACGAGCAAAGAGGCAGCGGATGCCAAAATGTCTTTTACCGAGGCGATCGATGCAGGTTTACACAAGGAGCGCGGCGATTTGTACACCATCAGTCCTATGCTCTTCGTGCAGCAATACAAAACCTATACATCGCCGACGATGGTGGCTCAGCAGACATTGCAGCAGGCAGACAAGGCTGCGTCGTCTTCCAGTAGTCCGTCGAAGTACCTGACAGTCTCACAGCGTATTAAGCAGGTGCAGGATGCTCGTGTCAAAGCGCGTCTTGCCAAGGCGACCGTATCGACAATTACAAAAGTTGCCTACGCGGTGACAGATCCTGCCCCAGTCGTAATTCCTTCGAGTTCGTCTGCTTCTAGTGCTGCATCGTCGGTAGCTCCTACACCCGTAGTACCGGTTGATCGTACCAAAAGTCAGGTTGATCATATCGAAATCCGTATGCCAGAAAGCACGTACGGTAATAAATGGATAACAGGAAAAGTCGTTGCCTACAATAAAGAAGGCGATGAAATTACCTCTCCGTTCTTTACGGGCACATTGTACCTCTCTACAAGCTTTGGTGAAGCCAAGTTCATTCCGCCAACACTCACAATGGGAAGCTTTGCCGGCCGCGATGCTGCTGTGTTCAATATGCTTGGCACCGGCCCCAAAACTGTCATTGTGAAAGTGAACGGTCAATTCACTACCGAAAGCCAGGCGCTGACGTACAAGAAATAATATCATTTTCGTAGCGCAGGTTCCGTAACCTGCGCAGTTCGGTGAGGTTACGGAACCTCACCTACGAGATATGTTTCTTCTTGTCTGCATACCGATGAATGCCGATCATCAGCAGAATCAAGACGACAATTTCTATTGCTTTGCCGGCAGTCGATAGAAACAGCGCAGTCGTCCCAAAAATGGCACTGATAGCAGCAGTAAATAGTACAACCTGGCGCTGTGACCAGCCCTTTTCCAGCAGCAAATGATGCAGGTGATCGCGACCGCCCTTAAACGGAGACGATCCGCGATGCATGCGGCGCAGTACAACAAAGACCGCGTCGATCAGCGGAATACCGAGCACGAGAAAGGCGGTTGCCACTTTACCGCCTTGGTAAATACCGATGAGTCCAAGCATCAATCCAAAAAACATCGAGCCACTGTCACCCATCAGTACTTTGGCCGGCGGAAAATCGAACGCCGCTGCAGCCAGCGCAATTGCCGCGAGTGTAAAACACAGCAGCGCAATATCGGGTTGATGCGCGCGAAACAATGTCAGGCAGCCAAGTAGTAAAAAGCCGATGGTTGACAGTAAGCTCACTTGCCCGGGAATGCCGTCGAACCAGTTGAGAGCGTTGATAGTCAGCATCAGCCAGATAACGGTAAAAATACCGCTGAGTACTGGCAGAGTTCCAAGCTGTGGAATCGTGATGAGAAAACTGTCGAGTTTGATGTAGCCACCAAGCGGACCGGTAATGGTATAGATGCGCGATCCGGCAACGAAAATAAGAAAGGCAATCAGCACTTGTACGCTCAAGCGAAATGAAAACGGAAGAGGGGAGCGATCATCGATAAACGCCACAATGCCAAGCAGAAGAATAGCGGCAATAACACCCTGTTCTTGTGCACCAACCGAAAAAATCATGGGATACAAAACCAAAAAACTCACCATGCTCAGTAGTCCGGTAGGGTAGGGGATGGGGGCTCTGTTCAGCCCATAGCGGTGTGGAAAATCGAGCAGACCAATACGCGGAAAAATCTTGAGTGCAGCGAGGTGTGCAAGTAGATTGATGGAGAAAGCCGCGAGGGGAAGGATGAGGGGATTCAAGAGAAAAAGAGGAACCAGAAGAACCAGACGATGCAGAGGATACAGAAGCTTAGTTAGAAGCGGAACGGGAAGATTGGGTTCAGCTCGGTTATTGCATGTAATTAGGATATTCTACGTTCCACGGTCTCCGTTCTACATTCTTATGTTAGTGATCGGTTACATCGGCCCAAAACTTCCTGGTGATTTGCGTAAGACATGGAATGCACTTTTTTCTGAGAGGAAGATTGATGCGTTTTTCGATTTTTATCGTACGAGAAAAGATGATTTGCCACTGCGTTTGAGTGAAATGTTTTTGCTTGAGCGGCGGGGATACATCGTCGATCCGCAATTTTCGACGGAGATTATCGCGCTCCTGGATCGACTCGATTGCTCTGCTCAGACATCAGGAAAAGTCGATACGGTGGTGAATGAGGGTGGGGTGCTGATTGGTTATTGTATCGATTCTGATGATTCTTCGATAGCTGAGCGCATGCAATGGTGGTTTTCATAATCATACAATCCTTTGTTTCCTCTGAGTCATTTGAGTCCTCTGAGTCCTTTGCTAGTATGCACTCATATGACTACCTACCGCACTCTCGACAAAGCTGATCTTAAGGGCAAGCGCGTGCTGCTTCGGGCTGGGTTCGATGTGTCGGTGGAAGATGGAAAAGTGACGGATGCCACGCGTATCGAGGCGATACAGAAAACCATGAAGTACATTATCGATAGTGGCGCGCTTCTCATCATTATGGCCCATCAGGGACGGCCAAAAGATGCACCAGATCCGATATTTAGCCAGAAACCGTTAGTGCCAGTTCTTAAGACCTTACTTGGTACCACTGTGCATTTTGCCTCCGATTGTATCGGATCAGACGCAGAAAGCGTGATTGCCAAAGCCAAAGCCGGCGAAGTGGTCTTACTGGAAAATCTGCGTTTTCATCCGGAGGAAAAAAAGAACGATCCGGAGTTTGCCAAAAAATTAGCGGCACTGGCCGATATTTATGTAAACGATGCATTCACCAATTGTCATCGCGCGCATGCCAGCATGGTGGGCGTTGCAAAGCTGCTTCCGGCCTATATGGGCTTTAATTTAGAGCAAGAAGTGATGCACTTAAGCAAAGTACTGGATGCACCGAAGCACCCGCTTACACTCATCATTAGCGGCGCAAAAATGGAGACGAAAGTTCCGGTCATCGAAAAATTCCTGCATCTGGGCGATAACATTTTACTTGGTGGCTGCATTGCCAATACGTTCATAGCTGCACGCGGATTTGCAGTCGGGAAATCAAAATACGAGGCTGAGGCATTGCCGCAAGCGCAAGGATTTTTGACCGACAGCCAGAAAGAGGGGAGTGCGAAGATCCATGTGCCAACGGATGTAATTGTCGCAGCAGAACTTTCGGAAACGGCGCAGGGATCGAATGTATCAACCGAACATATAGAAGGGGATTTGAGCATCTTCGATATCGGAACCGAGAGTGCCAAGCAGTACGCCGATATCATCGAAAAATCCAGCATGATCATTTGGAATGGCCCAATTGGCGTGTACGAATTCAAGAACTTTTCAGCTGCGTCCAAAGTAATCGCGCAGGCAATCGCACGCGCAACGGCAAAAGGCGCGATGTCCATTATCGGCGGCGGAGATACGATCGACTTTCATATGCGTTACAATTTGCCGCTCGCATATACATTTGTGAGCATGGGTGGCGGCGCAATGCTCGAATTCCTCGCTGGTGAAAAGTTTGAGTCGCTCGCCGTGCTTGAAGGGTAGATAAGAATTACGAAGAGCGAATTGCGATTATGAGAGACTAGAAGTCGTAATTCGAGATTCGTGATTCGTACTTCGATCATGATACAGTCAATCGATTCAATTCAATCCGCTGCTCAAAGGTCTCATCAGAATACTGCCTACTTTTTTGCAATGTATCTCGCTATCGCATCGCATCGGTCTGCGTCATAATGCACAGTGATGACCGATCAGCACGACATTACTGTCTTTGTTTTTGATGCTCAGATGAGCCTCAAAGATTTGGGCTTGTCTGTGCGCCAAACAAAGGGTTCGTGCATGGTGGTTTTGCCACCCGAGGGCATAGAATCTGTCAAAGACGATGTCATGCGCGCGTGGCTCAAAGAACTGCGGTCCCTGCATCGCGATCGCACGCTTATTTTGGCCTGTAAAAATAAGCACATCGCCAACATCGCCCGGCGCGAGCATTGGCAGATTGCATCTACTTTGCGCCAATTACGTTTACTGATCGGCAAGCATCCGCAGTATGCCGAGGCGCTGCGCACATTCAGCCCTAGTTCGTGGCGCCAGCAAATTCGCACACGTCTGCAGTTTATCGGCTTATTGTCGCTGCCGAAGCTTCGTATTTGGGTTATTTTTGCTTCCAGCATTTTGGTTTTTCTGTTCGCATTTTTCAAGCTTTTGCCATCGTGTGTCATTCAAATCTGGCCGAACCAGAACTCGGTCAATTACACGACCAATGTCTTTTTGGTGTCGTCGGGAGCGACTGTCACAGTGCCGGTGAATCGCATTCATAATCTGCCCCTGCGTCCGCTTACCGTGACAGTTGAAAGAACTCTGACATTTGATCAAGTCGGCAAAAATTTTACCGGCACAGCCTCGCAGGTGGATTTGACAGTGTATAACGATGGTGACGAAAAATTTTCGCTACGCAAAGGAACACGTTTCAGTAACCAGGCCGGCATGATTTTTCGCTTAAAATATGATCTTATTCTGGAGGCGCGCACCAAGCAGGTAGCGAGAGCGACAGCGGCGCCTGTGGATTTGTATGGTGAAATAATCGGGGTGCGCGGCAATGTACCGGCAGGTCTTAAATGGGATGTATCTGCGCTTCCCGAGAACGAACGCGCCATCATTTATGCGCGTAACGAGAAGGCAGGTTACGGCGGCACGACGTCGTATGCGAACATCGTCAAAAAAGAGGATATCGATATCGCACGTAAAAAGCTGGAACAGGAATTATTGGCATCGGCCAAGCAGATGGTGGAAGACCAGCGCAACGAGTACAACGACATGAATCATAGTTCGCTCGTGCAGCTGAACTACGATGATCTGACGAAGATCGAATACAAGAATTTCAATTTATCCGAGTCATTCATCGGTCAGAACGTCTCGTCCATTCCGGTGCAGGGGACTATCGCCTACACCGTTTTACTGTATGACGATTCGCAGCTGCTGAAAATGCTGCGTAGCGAAATTGAAGGCCATGTGAGTACGGATAAAGTCTTAGTGGAGAGTTCGTTTTCTAAGTCCAATGTTGACATTCGCATCGTTCCGCCGTGGGATGATGATTTTAAGTGGGTAAAGATAACTGCCGACCTCAACTACGCCGAAAAATTCGTCTTAGGCTCCCTTACCCCAGCCGGGGCAACGTTTGGAAAGAACCTGCGCGACAGTGCGGCAGGGAAGAGTGTCTCCGATGCAAAGCGCATCATCAATAACCTGCCCGAAGTATCCAAAGTAGAAATAAAGTTGTGGCCACCATGGGCAACGGCACTGCCGACTATTCCGAACAATATCGCGATTGTCGATATGTAGTCTCGATCATCCACTCTTTCGAGAGTGGTCTATTTAATTATGTACAAGATACATTGTGCGTAATTCAAATAATCGGTGTTTTGAGTCCCCTGTCACAGGCAATGGCAAGAGGATGCGCGATACGTACTTTTATCCACTTCTTGCGCGGTACAGAGTTTTCCACACTCTTGTGCACAAACCACGTTCGACAAATTTTTTAGAGTGTTTTCCAGATATACTATCCCCTTCTTTTGGCTTTGGTATGAGGATTATAGAGTACCTTCTTTTGGAAAGAGGTATAAAGCCACAGGGGAGCGCACTCTGCAAACAGGTCGATTATGGCTTACATTCAATGTAAAACGCCCACTCTCGGTTTCTCTTTCCGAGAGACGTAAAGGGGAGTTGGTTGAGGTAAGCGAAGCGGGGAAGTCTGGTAGGTGAATGTGTAGTATGGTTGTCCCCTGCTCGTTTGTTTGGTAGCCGGCGGTTTAAACCGCCGGCTACCAAACAAACCATAAACCCCAAACCATTTCAGGAGCCCGCCCGGATGAGTCCGGATCGGACGGGCGCCCCTCCGCGGGCGCGGCGTTTCAATAATCGCCAACAGTCGTTTTCTTGAATAGATTATCATCCAATCTAGTAACCTCCCATTTTCCACTGGCAGATGACCAAGGATAATCTTCGGCCTTTTCACATAATTGTGCTTTAACGGGATTTTGATGTATGTAATTCAAAACTTTCCAGCAATCATTAGGAATTCGTAGATCAAATTTTGATTGCCAGATTTTTGGTATGCCAAGATCGAATGTAAGACCGGATTTGTAAGCACTCATTAGTTTAGAGATAGTGTAAGGAGTTAGGATTTGCACAAGAAAATGACAGTGATCAGGCATTATCACGAATCCGAATAGTAAAAATGGATGAATTTCTTGGACGCGATACAAAGATTCAATTGCTTCTCGTGCATGAGCAGGATTAGCAAAGATTGGCTGCCTGTTGAGCGTATTGGTCGTAACAAACATCGTGGCTTCATTTTGGATCGGATGGCGTTGGGACATGCTAGGAATGATCACACGCCGCGCCCGCGGAGGGGCGCTGCTGAGCAGAGGTTAAATTTTAGGAATTTTAAATTTAACAAATCTACGTTTACCAATCTTAAATACAGCATCATTTCCTAAAGAATGTTTAGCAAATTCCTCGCCAAAAGTACTTTGAAGAGAGGTAATAGTTGTCTCTCCTATCTTTACTGCTCCTTGTTCTATTAATCTCCTAGCTTCGCTTTTTGATGCCACTATTTTATGTAGTGCAAGACCATCAATTATTGAAATTTCTTCATTTACTTTTATTTCTGGAATGTCTTCTGGCATATCTCCTTTTGCAAACACGTTTTTAAATTCCTGTTCAGCGTGAGTGGCAGAATCAGCGTCGTGATAAATAGTCACAAGCTCGCGAGCGAGGCGCATTTTGATGTCGCGTGGGTTGGCGCCTTTGGCCAATTCTTTACGCGCAGTGTCGATCTCGCTTATTGGCATATCGGTACAGCATTCCATATAGCTCAAAATCAGCTCGTCTTTGATGGACATGGTCTTGCCGTACATATCTTTGGCGCTATCTTCCAGCCAAATACAGTTATCGTAGGTTTTGCTCATCTTGCGGCCATCGGTGCCTTCTATAAGTTTGGTTGTCAGGACAAATTTATCGCGCTTACCCATGGCGGTCTGCAGCGTGCGGCCTGCGAGCATGTTAAATAGCTGATCATTGCCGCCGAGCTCGCAGTCGACATCCAGCACGACGGAGTCGTACCCGACCATCAGCGGGTAGAAAAATTCATGCATAGAAATAGGATTGCCGTCTTTGATACGCTTCTGGAACATATCGCGCTCAAGCATTTGCTGGACGGTAAAATTACTGGCCAGCTTGATGATGTCGTTAAAGCCCAGCTTTTCGAGCCATTCATGATTGAAGCGTAATTCTACTTTGTTAAAATCCAAAATTTTCCCCGCTTGTTCTTTGTACGTTTCGAAGTTCCTTTTCGTATCATCCAACGTGAGTGGCTCGCGCATTTTGTCTCTTCCTGATGGATCACCGATCATCGCTGTAAAGCTGCCAATGAGAAAAATGATGTGATGACCGGCATCCTGAAAGGCTTTCAGCTTGCGCAGAGGAACGGAATGTCCGATGTGCAATTTGGCTCCAGTCGGGTCGATACCGAGGTATAACCGCATCGGCTTGCCGTTTTTCAGCTTTTCTTCGGCCAGCTTACGCGGAACGACATCCTCGACTGCGCGGGTTAGAAGTTCTTGATGTGCATTTGTGGTGGCCATATATTCGTAGTTTAGGCATAGTGTAGCCATCTCGCAACCTGGATCATCTGCAACCCGCGGGAAGCATCCCGCTCCCAAGGTGAGACTGATTTTACTGACTCGATACATATGCCTACCATCCCCTCCCCTACCACTGTTACAGTGCCAATGCGCCTAGATGCTTTTCTGGTTGCAGAAATGGGCGTTGCCACGCGGTCGCAATCGCAAAAATTCATCAAGGCGGGTTACGTAAAAATCGGCAAAAAAACTGTTGAGAAGCCAGCGCACATGCTCAAAATCGGGAATGTTGTTACGCTGTCTCCCGAGGCGACCGAAGTGAGTATTCCAACTGATTACTCCCCTACTCTCGATCTGCAAATATTGTACGAGGATGATGATTGTATCGTCATCAATAAGCCAGCCGGGCTAATGGTGCATGCAGGCAGTGGCATGGAAAAGGGTGAAGTGACATTGATCGACGAGCTGAAGCCGCTCTTTGCTGAGCGTCAATTGCCACTCAATGAAAATGCTGTGCTGGTGCATCGGCTAGATAAGGAGACGACAGGCTGTATTTTGGTTGCGAAAAACCCCGATGCGCATCGGGCATTGCAGAAAATGTTCGAGAAACGCACAGTTGCAAAAACGTACTTAGCACTTGTGATGGGCACGCCAACGCCTAGTTCGGCGATCATCGACTCCCCTATCGGCCGTCATTCCACCGATCGCACGAAGATGTCGGTCTTGCGCAGCGGACGCACGCGCGAGGCGCGCACGATCTACCACGTTCTTTCGTCGACGAATGAGGCATCACTCCTCGCTTGCGACTTAGAAACCGGTCGCACACATCAGATTCGTGTGCACGTGTCATCAATCGGCCATCCGATTCTCGGCGATGAAAAATACTACACACTCGGCTCGCTCAATATCGCCAAAAAGATGGGCATTGATTTTCTGTGTCTCCATGCGTGGAAGCTGTCTTTTACGTCGCCGATCAGCAAGAAAAAAATCGCTGTAGAAGCGGTTATTCCTGAAAAATTTCAGCAGCAGATTGAGTTGAATAGACTGACTGTCTTGTAAATAGAATCTCGAATTACGAAAATTGCTTGCTCGTACTTCGTAATTCCATATTCGTACTTCGTTCTTCGTTACTGCGGTTGATAGTCGATCGTATATTCCAGCACATCCAGAATTTCGCCAGTGGCATTGCGAGAGACAATGCGATAGACGTTCTTGCCGCGTTTCATGGTGGCGAGATCGACACTCGCGATATAGTTCCACGTCGTCTTGCCAGATTTGTAGAGCTGGAGCGTATAGCCGTTGACCGACAAGCTGTCGGTTAAGGCATCTGTTGCACCTTCGATAACGATTTCTTTTTCGCTCGATGTTGCAGTTGTACCAGCTTGCGGACTTGTGACGGTGAGCGAGCCTGGCTTGATTGGCGCGTTCTGTTTGAGTGGTGCTTCGGAGCTGCTTACAGCCGATGAAGTGACAGTGCCTGGCTTGTAGTCGAGCGTGATAGTGACCGGATCGCTCTTATTGCCATTGCTATCGAGCGCCACAATAGACAGAACGTTTTTGCCTGTATTCAAGTTACCGAGCGTCGCGCTTGCCAAGTAACTCCACGTACGACTGCCGGGCTTAAACAGCTGCAGCTTATAATCATTTACCATAATTGCCTGTGTGCCGGCAGGTGCGTCGCCGGTTACTTCTATTTCGGCATTGCCCGTTGTGTAGGTTTGATCAACGCCTGTAATCGGTGAGGAAATATGAACTGGTTTTACCGTCGATACCAGTTTTACCGTCACACTTCGGACATCGTCGGCGATCGTGATTCCCTGATCATCTTGCGCCTCTATATGCAGTGAGTTTTTGCCATCGTCTGGCAAATTGATCTCGACGCTGAATGAACGATTCGTATCGATCGGTGCTTCGTAATTGTTCACGCGTACGGTCGAAATGTCTTCGCTCACCTTGCCGCTTACGCGGATAGTCCTAGAGCTGACTACTTGATCGACAGTCGGACTCGTCACAGTCAGATCAGCATTATTCACACTTGCCACCGATCCGCCTGAGCTTGTAACCGCAGTAACGCTGGCTATGTCTTTGGCGAGCGCGTAACTTTTGACCAGGAATGCATCGTGCAACAATTGTTGACTGATCGGATCGCGGAAATCGTAGGGATCGCGACCGTTATCGATATCTTTCTTCGCCGGTTCGGTAAGCGTGAACATTTGCCCTTCGCCAATGACGATCGGCTTAGGTGAAGATGGCGGATGCTTGAGTGTGGCAGTAGAGCCAAGACCGGCAGCACGAATAAAGGCGATCTGGTTGGAAGAAATGAGCCCGGACGTATTGGCTGGAACATCGACAGAAAAATCTGGTGTATCGACTATGCGGACAATTGCACCGGAAAATGCACTGCCTGCCGGAGTGGAGACCCATATGCGACCATTTACTATTTTTGTGCTGATGGTTGATGGTTTATCTAGAAGTTGCTCGCTTTTGACGATGGCAAGTTGTGTGTTTTCGTCTAGGCGAATCGCTGATCCATCAAAAAAACTGAGGAGAGCGGTGGCACCGGCTCGTGTGGTAATGGTATCGCCGGGGTAGATTTTTAAATTATTCTCTGCGCGCTGAGCGGCTGCGCCTTGGAGCGATACCTGCACTCCTTCTGCGTCACTCGATGAGAGTGTGAGCAGGGCGCCTGTTTTCTGCGATGCGCTGCCACTAAAGAGCGAGACCACTTTTGATCCCAAATACCAGAGAATCAGAATGGTCACACACAGTAAGATGACACGCGTCACAATACGCGGACGCGACTCCACTGCGCTGGAACTATACAACGACCGGCGATGGCGTCTGCCTAACATGGTCGTTTATACTATGGGAGGAACAGGCTGTTAGGCAAGCGAGAAAGGTCGAGCTGAGCACTTGTTTGATTCAGGGAGGATTTACGAGGAACCAGAAGAACCAGACGATGCAGAGGATTATTTTTTGCAGCTGGGACATCGTGTCCCGGAAAAAGTACGAAGATCAAAGAAGCAAATCAGAAACAAATAACGAATCAACGAAAAACGAACAAACGAAATTGCCCTAGTTCCCAATCCCTTCGTCCTTATCTCTAGCTCGTCACGCGCACAATCTCTGACCTTGTGGTTTTGCCACCGGCAATCAGTTCCTCGCCCCATTCGTGCATGGTTTTGAATCCTTCGGTTTTGGCGGTTTCCATAATTTCGGCTGATGTTGCCTGTAGCAAAATCTGACTGCGAATAGCCGGCGTTGCAACGAGCAATTCCGGCAGCGAGCACTGTCCGCCATAGATATCCGGACTACCATCGGTTGTTTCTTTCATGGCTGCATTTTCGGGTTTGAGTGTGCGCACTAATCGTTGAGCGAGAATGCCGCGCAAAGCTGGCGCAAAGGTATAGCTACTCACACCCATAGAAAGCAAACGTGGAATCGCTTCGATTGCTGAGTTGGTGTGAAGAGTTGCCAGCACCAAGTGTCCTGTAAGCGAAGCGTCGATCGCTGTTTGCGCCGTTTCCTGGTCGCGGATTTCACCGACTAAGATAATATCCGGATCGTGACGCAAAATAGCACGCAGGCCGGAGGCAAATGTGTAGCCGTGTTCCGGATCGATCTGACTCTGAATGATATTTTTCAGTTCGTATTCGATCGGATCTTCCAGCGTCACAATATTTTTCTCTTTGCCGGCGAGTGTTGAAAGTAGCGCGTAAAGTGTGGTTGTTTTTCCAGACCCAGTTGGACCGGTCACTAAGATCAGGCCATTTGGCAATTGCACCAAATCGAGTAATTGCTTCTTGATCTCCTCTGGAAAGCCGAGTTCTTCGAGTGGAACAATACCGCGCTGAGGATCGAGCAAGCGCAGCGTAAATGCTTCGCCGAAACGAGTGGGCAGCGTTGCAACACGCACGTTCACAAATCGCTTATCAACTTCGAAGGTATATTGGCCGTCTTGCGCGGCGGTCACGATATTCAGCTTCAGCTTGGATTTAAACTTAATACGGCGCTGAATGGTCTCGTATTGCAGCTGATTCATCACAAACAGGGTTTTAAGGATCCCCAGCTCACGCCATTCGATTTTAATCCCCTCTTTCTGAGGATTGATATGAATATCCGAAATATGCAGTCTGGTAGCCGCTTGCTCGAGTGCATCGAGCAGCTTTTCCCCTTCTAACGCCTGCAATGTGGCAATATCGAGTGAAGACATCAAAGTATTATACCTTAAAACAGGGTTTTTTGCTAGGCCCCAGCAAGCTGGGAAAGTAAGGTAAGTAAGGTACGTATTGTAGGTACAGTAAGTACACAAAAACCTACCTTACTTACAGTACTTACAATACCTACTTTACCTCCCATTACTCCCCTCCCTCCGACCTCGTCCCCCACTGCAGTTTCGTCCGCAACGTTTCGAAAAACGTTTCGTCGCGGCGGCGCAGAAAGGTAACGACTCTGTCGGACAGATGCGCTTCCACGCGGTCCTTGCGCTGGAGACTGATGTACGTTTGACCATCGAGCGTGAGGCTCACCTGCACGTCCTGAAACTTATTCGGCTTGGTGAAAATAGTGACTTCCACGACATCATCGCCTTGTAGCATGATCGGCTTCTGACTAAAGCTGTGTGGATTAATTGGCGTGAGAATCATCGCCTGAAGTTGTGGATGCACAATCGGACCGCCGGCAGAGAGTGAGTACGCTGTTGAGCCGGTAGGAGTAGACAGAATCAGGCCGTCGGCATTAAACACCGTGAGCATGTGTCCGTTAATACTCGTCTGCAGGTCGATAAGCCGGGAAATGGCGCCTTGGGAAATAACGGCTTCGTTAAGCACGTAGCCGCTCCACAGGCAGGTATTCTCGCGCGTGACATGCACGTGCAGCAAATTACGGTCGTCGTGCACGCCGCCGTTTTCGAGAAGTTGTGGCAAAAACTCATCGACTTCATCCATACTCAGCTCGGTTAAAAACCCGATGCGACCTTTGTTGATACATAGCATGGGTACGGTTTTTTCCTGCATTTCGCGAATCGTGCGCAGTATTGTGCCGTCGCCGCCGAGGACAATCAGTAAGTCGAGCTGCGAAAAGTTTTTGTATGTTTTGTACTTTTTGAGTGATGGAGCCATGCAGCGTTCGCCGTCCAGCAATACCGTGGCGCCACACTTGGCGACCAGTGCTGCTACTTTTTCGAGTGTCGGCAGCCGCCCTTCTATATCCGACCGCGCAGTAATTCCGATCGTTGCATATTTGCTTGGCATGGGTAGATTCTACAGTTGCTTTGAATTGGTTCCTAGCCTCAATGGTCTAGAGAAGCTTTTAGCTTTCAATTCGCTCATTTCCCCACACTCCAGAGCGGCCGTTCCCGGCCGCGGCGTGCGATTAATTTTCTCATTTCCACCGGGACACAATGTCCCGGCTGCGCGAAATAATCCTCTCATCCTCGCATCTTCTCATCCTTTCCTTATAGTGACAGCCCCCTCCCCTTCTGCTACTCTTTTCGAGATGTTTCATAAATTCATTCGGGGCCTTAAGGCTATGGAGCTGGAAGACCAGATTTTCCATGTTGCCGTACTCCTGTGTGGCATTGGCGTCTTTCTGCCTTGGTTTGGCGGCCAGTGGTATGGTACTAACGAAAGCTGGAATGGCTTAAACTTCTATACTGGCTATACCGGAGGCATTATTCTGCTCATTCAAGTATTTTTACTGGTTTTACTGGTGTCCCCGATGTTGGGTGGTCCCGTTATCGTTAAGCGCTCCTCCAAAACTTTGGTGCGGCTTGTTCTGAGTGGTGCCACGTTTCTTTCGCTTCTCAATGCGTTTGGGGTTCTCATTCGTGTCACGTTCGAAATCTCGGGCCCCGATATCCGGTTTGGTATTTACGTCAGTATCATTTCCAGCTTGGTTGCATTGTTTTACGCCGCACTTCGCTACCAGATGCAGCAGCGGCTGAAGTCGGAAGGACATTTTCGCCATCCCGATGAGCCAAGTGCTACGGCACATTCTCATCACCACGAAAACGAGAGAGTTCCTCTTGCACCACCACCACCGCCTCCTCCACCACTTTCCGTCGAAGATCATCATCCGTATTCTTCTTAAAACGCGCCATGTCAGACTCCCCTACTCCACCGTACAACGATCACGACTTGGTCTACGTTGACCCGGAGTCGCGCACAGTTGTGGGCAAAGTCGAATTCACTAAAACCGACAAGCCGAAGTCGATGCCGTATGTGAAAAAAGAAGAGCCGGTTGCCGACGGAAAGCCAGCCAAGCGTGGCGGCTGGATGCGCAAATACTACCCGTTTGGCACCTACAAGAGTATGAAGAAAATTTATCGCCTCGACGGCAAAGGTAAGGAAGCTGAGCCAAATAGAACGCTTGAGGAAGTGATGCCGAAAGCACTCAAAGAAGTTTTTTGGAATGATGAGAAGCCGACCGTGGCGCCGGAGACATCGCTATGATCAGGACTCAAAGGACTCAGACGATTCAAAAGACTCAAAGGAATGTTGAACTTCTGAAAATAATACGGGTGTATATTTTTGATGGTTCTATGCGCCCTTCGACAAGCTCAGGGAGGTCGTCAGGGATTTTTGCTGAAACAATGGCATCGTGGTTCGTTCATGATTTTTTTTCTAAACGCCGCGGCCAGAAAGGCCGCTCTTATCCAAACCCCTAACCCAATCCCCAACCCTATTTCCCCGCCAACACCTCACACACACGCTTCACTTCTTTCTTGGCGCCTACAATGAATGGCGTGCGCTGGTCCATATCGGTAATGACGACATCCAGCACAGATTTTTCGCCGTCAGATGATGCGCCGCCAGCTGCTTCCATAATGTATGCAAACGGTCCGCATTCAAACAGCAGGCGCAGTTTGCCCTTTGGGTATTTGCTGCCGCCGATGTTGGTAAAAATGCCAGCGCCTTTGATCAGCATATGATGAATGTCTGGCACCATGCCGCCGGAGTAGCGCAGAGTTAAGCCTTCATCCATCCACATGTCCATCATTTTGCGGTAGTTCGGCGTATCGACAACGGCGCGTAGGTTGCCGGGCGCGTAGGTTTTTACTTCGTCTCTGAGCATGAGGTTTTCTTCCAGTAACACGAACTCACCGACATCGTTCAAGAAAAACGCATGCACGCCCATACCGCAGCAGTACACCAAAATCGTGCGTGGGCCATACACTAAGTACAGCGCGGCTACTTGGTCTCGCGGCTTCATGCCCATTAGATCATCTGCTTTGTTGTAGATACCGAAAATGGAACCGATTGCCAGATTCGCATCCACAAGAGACGAGCCATCGAGTGGATCAAAGACAACGGTGTACTTCCCTTCTTTCTGTAGGCACGAGAGTGCAGCCTCTTCTTCGGAAGCGAAGCTGTGAACCAAGTGACTTTCGTTTAAGTGATCTTTGATGATGTTATTGCTCAAGACATCCAATTTCAGCTGATCTTCGCCAAATTGATTTTCCGAGCCAGCCAAACCAAGATCGGTGGTACGAATGGCGTGATGTACATACTTCCCTGCTCGAGCGATGTCATTGATCAAGTGTCGGAGATCATCCGATACCCCTTTATCGTACAAATGAGAGTTGAGAGATTCGCGATTGGCAGCCATAAGAGAGGATGAGAAGAGACGAGGAGTAGAAGATTAGAGGAAACTTCCAACGTGCAAAGTCATTTCGGTGACGCGCATCGCGTAGCCCCATTCGTTATCGTACCAGCTGAGCAGCTGGACTGCTTTACCATCCACCACTTTTGTCGATGGTGCATCGATAATCGACGAATGCAAATCCGTTTGAAAGTCGATCGAGACACACTGTTCCTCGGATACCGAGAGAATACTTTGCATGCGCGGTGTCTGAGCTGCTTTTTTGAGAGCATCGAGCACATCCTCTTTGGTTGTCGCCTTCTTGAGAGTAAATGCCATGTACGCGCAGCTGACAGTTGGTACAGGGACGCGAAATGCCATGCCGTCCATTTTGCCTTTGAGATGCGGAAAAATGGCCGAGCAGGCTTTCACAGCGCCGGTTTTGGTGGGGATGACCGAGAGAGTTGCGGCTCTGGATCGACGCAGCTCATCGCCGCCTTCTTGCGATTTGTTATCCAGCAAATTCTGTGACGCCGTAAACGCATGCACCGAACTGACGAGCAGATATTCAACGCCGAACATCTGATCCATGATCGCAATGACAGGTGCGATGCAGTTGGTCGTGCACGATGCATTGGAAATAATCGCCATGTCCTTGGTGAGCTTGTCTTCATTGACGCCCTTCACGAACATGGGCGTGTCGTCTTTCATGGGGGCGGTTACAATTACTTTCTTGGCACCGGCAGTCAGGTGATGGCCGGCTGTTTCTTTGGTGGTGAAGTGTCCGGTTGATTCGATGACAATATCGATATTGAGGTCTTTCCACGGGCATTTTGCCGGATCTTTCTCTCGTAGCACTTTCACCAGCTTTCCATCGACGGTAAAGTCATCGCCTGTCACTACAATATCGTGCTTAAAGACGCCGTGGAGTGAATCGTATTTCAGTAAATAGGCGCGCATCCGCGCATCCGATGATGCGTTGACGGCGACAACTTCGACCTGATCACCGTGTGTATCGACAAACTGGCGATGGACGTTGCGACCGATGCGTCCATAGCCGTTGATAGCAACACGAATCATGGTATAAATGTAAGGCAAGACGCTCAGACGGTCAATTATAAGAACGCAAAAGGACTCAGATGACTCAAAAGACTCAGAGTAAAGAGGTGTATCCGCACTCTTCGACCCGTCCGAACGGAATCATCCGGGCGGGCTGCTCTCAGAGTGATACGCTGGCACTTAATGCACTGGCTACGATGCCATTGGTACTATCCAATCGCCCCGACGACCTCGCCCTGCGCAGGAAATCATGTGATTGCTGCATGAAAGTCTGTGTCGATATTAGCCGTAAAAACCGACTAAAATGCCGAGAAACGCCATAAAGCAGCCGACGATCCAGAAGCGCATAGTTACTTTGCTTTCGCCCCAGTTGAGCGCTTCGAAATGATGATGAATTGGTGCCGATTTAAAAACTTTCTTGCCCCGATACTTCTTGCTGGCTAATTGAATGATAACCGAGAGTATTTCCACGAGGAAAATGAAGCCGATCAGCGGCAATACCAATACTTGATTGATCATGAAAGCCATGACTGCCAGGGTGCCACCCAGTGCGAGTGCGCCGGTATCGCCCATGAAGAACAGTGCGGGTGGGACGTTGTGCCAGAGAAAGGCTGCTATGGCGCCCGCAACCACACCGCAAAAACCGGCAAGCACGTAAAAGCCCGACACATACGCAATGAGTCCAAACGCACCAAATGCGATGATCAGCAAGCCGCCAGCCAGTCCGTCGAGACCATCTGTTACGTTGACGGCGTTGGTGGTGCCAATGAGCACAAACACGAAAAATGGAATGTACCACAGTCCCAAATCGATGGAAGAATTTTTGAGTCCCAGCGCTGCCCCAAATGGAATATGAAGCGTGTGATAATCCAAGCGGAAGTAAAACCATAACGCTGCAAGAATGCTCACGCCAAACAGGACGGCGAGTTTTGGCTTGGCATCGAGCCCGCGGTTTTTGCCAATGCCGGCAATATTGAAATAATCATCGACGGCGCCGAGGAGGCCGAAAGACAGCAGTACACCGAGCGGAATGTAAACCTGACCGCGTTGCAGCAATGAATGATCGACCGTTCCCCAGAAAGACAGAATACGCGAAATAATGACAGTGATAAGTATAGAGCCCCAAATGAGAATGCCGCCCATTGTCGGTGTACCGGCCTTGGCTTGGTGGTAGGAAAGAAAGACGCTGGCACTGTTGCCGTCGACTGCTTCTTTTCGCAGCTGTTTGCCGAGTCGGTAGTGCTTGAGAAATCGTACAAATGCGGGAGTGAGCAGCAGGCCAAGCGCAAAAGCGAGCGTGGAATATCCGAGAATGGCTGCGAGCGAGATCTCGGGACGAGGAGGCAGAAGCATGGGGGTGATTGTATGGAAAAAATAGCAAGGCAGGAAGGGCAAAGAGAGGTGAGGAAAGGCAGAAAGGGCAGAAAATTTATGTGTAGGATTAGCAGAAATTACCTTTCTGCCTTTTTTACTCATCATCATGCGCCGGTCTGCTGCTGGCGTGCGCTTTGTCGATATCATAGAAGCGCATTTGCTCTTTCTTGAACATCAGCTCGATACGGCCAACCGGTCCGTTTCTGTGTTTGCGAATATAGATATCGGTGACACCCGGTCTGTCGGAATCCTCTTCGTAATAATCTTCGCGATAGATCATGAGCACCACGTCGGCGTCTTGTTCGATAGAACCCGATTCGCGTAGGTCAGATAACTGCGGAATGTTACCGGGACGGTTTTCGACAGCGCGGGATAATTGGCTAAGAGCGATAATCGGGATTTTAAGTTCGCGTCCGAGCATTTTGAGCGAGCGTGAAATTTCCGAAATTTCCTGCACACGGTTGCCGGCAAAACTTTGATTGCCTGTACTCATGAGCTGCAAGAAGTCGATGATAATCATATCGAGTCCGTTTTCCATTTGCAGACGACGAGCTTTGGCCCGCAGCTCAGGAATCGATGAACCCATGGAGTCATCGATAAAGATATTGGCCTTATTGAGCTCATCCATGATCGGTCCCATGTTCTGGAAATCGCGGTCATCCAGTTTTCCTTTCTGCAGTTTCCAGGAATCGACACCGAGCATAGACGCGAATAAGCGATCGACCAGCTGTTCTTTGCTCATTTCCAGCGAGAAGATGCCAACCGACTTGCCATGTTTGATGGCGGCGTTCTGGGCAAAGTTGAGAGCCAGCGATGTCTTTCCCATGGCGGGACGAGCGGCAATGATAATCAAATCACTTGGCTGAAAGCCAGACAGCTTGTTATCGATTGCCGTAAAGCCCGATGGCACACCTTTGATCTGATCGCTGTCTTCGGATTCGTGCATCTCGGCGAATTTTTCGTAGCGGGCATTTAGGATATCGCGAATGTGAACGAACTTGTCTTTCAGGAATGTGGTGGAAATGGAGAAGACGGTCTTTTCCACTTTTTCCAAAATTTCGGGAATATCCTGTTCGACTTCGTAACCCAGTGCCTTGATTTTCTCTCCTGCTTGAATGATGCGGCGGTGAATTGATTTATTCTTCACGATCTGGCCATATTTGTAGACGTGTGCCGAAGTCGGCACCTTGGATGCTAGCTCGGCCAAGAATGCGCTGCCGCCCATTTCCTGAATTTTGGCATTGCCACTGAGCTTGTTGCTCACAGTAATGACATCGATTGGCTGATGGCCGTTATACAAATCAAAAATTCCCTGATAGATGATACGGTACGCTGGATCGTAAAAATCATCGGGCGTCAGTAAATCCGACACTTTGATCATCGCATCTGGATCCAAAAGCAGCGCGCCCAGCACCGTTTGCTCGGCTTCGATACTGTGGGGCTGTACGTCGAGGAAGGCTTGAGGCATGGGATGGTCAGTGTAGTACAAGTGGGATGGAAGACAAGGCAGACAGGGCGTGCGTACCAAGTGTTTCAAAGTCTAATAATATTTTTCTTTAAGGAGCGGCTTTTCTAGCCGCGGCGCGCAATCATTACAAATCACCAATCTCCTTCCGCGGAGGCTCCATCATTAACAGAAAAAATGCCATAACAAGGTCGTCCTTTTCTTGTCCGAAGCCACAAGAAAAGTACCAAAAGAAAGGCGTATGCGCCGATTCCCGCCAGTAGACCCCCACCTGCGGCGCACACCGCCCTTGGGTGGTTAGTTATTGATTGATAGCCAGAATGAAGAAAAAAAACAGCGACGAGCCACCTTGGCTCGTCGCTGCGATTTGATAATCGATATTAGACAGCGAGAGCCAATGTCTTAACGGCTTCGCGGATTTCTTTGTCGAGCTTTTCGGTGAGCTTTTGGTTGCTCTTGAGGTGCAAGCGCGCTTGTTCGCGGCCTTGGCCGATTGTGTCTTCGCCAATGCGGTAGTAGGCACCAGCCTTTTCTATCATGCCGTATTTGACGCCGAGATCGAGGATATCGCTCTCACGGGAGATACCTTGCGCGTAGAGAATATCGAATTCTGCTTGGCGGAATGGTGGCGCGACTTTGTTTTTGACCACTTTGACGCGTGTGCGGTTACCGATAATCACTGTGTCGTCGACGCCTTTTTCGGTGATCTTATCGATACGACGGACATCGAGACGGAGAGAGGCGTAGAATTTGAGCGCCTGCCCACCAGATGTGGTTTCCGGGTTTCCGAACATGACACCGATCTTCATGCGTAGCTGGTTGATGAAGACAACCGAGCAACTCGTCTTGCTGACAATCGCGGTGAGCTTACGGAGTGCTTGGCTCATCAAGCGAGCCTGCAGACCCATGTGGCTGTCGCCCATGGAGCCTTCGATTTCGGCTTTTGGCGTAAGGGCTGCAACCGAGTCGACGACGATGATGTCGATTGCTCCAGAGCGTACGAGTGTTTCGACAATTTCAAGTGCCTGCTCGCCGTTATCGGGCTGAGAAACGAGGAGAGTATCAATATCAACACCAATTTTTTTGGCATACTGAATATCGAGTGCGTGCTCGGCGTCGATGAAGGCTGCGCGGCCACCGCGCTTTTGCACTTCGGCAATCGCGTGGAGCGAGAGCGTTGTTTTACCAGAAGATTCTGGGCCGTAAATTTCGATGATGCGGCTCTTTGGAATGCCGCCACCCAATGCTAAGTCGAGGGAGAGCGATCCACTTGGAAACGTTTCGATGGTGTTGCTGGCATTGGCACCCATTTGCATGATGGCACCGGCGCCGAATTGTTTTTCGATTTCGGATAGAGCCGATTTCAGAGCGGCTTTTTTTGCTTCGTCCAGAGGATTACTCGTGGTTTTAGCGGTTGGCTTCGTTGGCTGAGAAGTCATAGGAGGTGTAAGGGTAGAAGTTTTACTCATAATACTGGGAGTGAAGGAGATGAAAAGGTGTAAGAAAGTACACCCAGTATCTCACAGATCTTTTTTGGGTCAATCACTCCGAATTGCAGAGTACGCAGAAGATGGTGTATTATCGTACACCCAATAATTTAGCGCATACACTTGCCAATGTTCAGCTTCGTATCTTGTATATCACAGTAGAAACCGCTTGGGCATAGTACACCTGCCGGTCCGCCACATGGCATGCCTGCGCCCGATCCCGTTGTAGGATTTAGTGCAGACGACGAAGAACCGGTGAGAAAAGTAAGAGTAGCAAGCGTGGTAGCGTACGCATCGAGTAGTGATGGAGGCGCAGAATCTGGCGGCGTAAAATGCAATATCAAAATCCGATTGCCATCGGGCAGATAGATATCCTGTGCATTCTTATCTCGATCAATTTTTATACCGGCTTTTCCGCCGAGTCGCACCGGTTTGCCTTGCGGCAGAACGGTATCGTTTTTCTGTACAATAGTAAGAAGTGCCTCGTTCGTTTCTTTCAGGCGAAACGTCACTATATTTTTTTCGATACTCCCCACCCAATCATCGGGAGTGATAATACTCATGTTAAGCGCTGGGACTTTCCAGGTGTGTGTGGTTGCGGAGCTATCGAGTGCTTTGATTTTTGAAACTACAACGACTGGCAAATATTGTGCGTAGGTATTTGCTTCGCTCACTCCCTCCAGAAAAACACGCTGATTATCGAATGCCTGCAAATTCTCATTTTTACTCTCCAGGTAATAGAACGATTTTCCATCCACTTTCAACACGTGTGTGCCGCGGCGAATAAGGGACACACCGGTCGACACCAACGTACCGGTCTGAGAAACCGGACCTACATAGGTGGTTGGCACAGATGATCCGCAGGCAGAGAGCGCGAAAGTGACGGTGAGAAGACTTGCAATTCGGAGGAATGTGGACATGGGGAGAGTGTAGCAATTTTATTATAAAAGGATATGAGGATACGAAGATAAGAAGATGCGAGGATTGATATGAAATGATAAAAATATGCGCCCTTCGACAAGCTCAGGGAGGTCGTCGAGACGGGATGATAGTAATCATGGCATCATAATTGATGCATAAGATATCCGCAGCAGCGATTCGCAAATCGCTGTTCTCGTCTATGACGAAAAAACCAGTCAGATGTCTGACTGGTTTTGTAGCAATCAATGGGAAGGATTTCAGTG
>JAGOTD010000009.1:32479-34757 GCA_018061945.1 Candidatus Peribacteraceae bacterium
ATGGCATCATAATTGATGCATAAGATATCCGCAGCAGCGATTCGCAAATCGCTGTTCTCGTCTATGACGAAAAAACCAGTCAGATGTCTGACTGGTTTTGTAGCAATCAATGGGAAGGATTTCAGTGCTTTTTGGTAGCGTCGAAATCGTAGACAGCGCGACCGACACGGACGAAATACGGCATCTTCTGCAGGTTGAGCGAGATGGTGCCGACTTTGACTGTGCGCTGCTTAGAGACTTCTTCGATAATCTGCTTTTTAGACAGTGCGCCTTTCTGCTTGAGGATGTTCTCGATGACATCGGCAACCGTGCCTGGCTCGTAACCCCACTCGCGTAGAGCGTAGAGACCGCGACCGACGAGAACGAATTGTGGGTAACGGATGAGTTCGTTATGAACAGCCTGGACTGTCACGTTCTTGTGATCAAATCCTGCTTCTTTGATACGGTTAGCAATTTCCATGAAGTGCAGTGGACGTGCAACTTTCTTGAGGATGATTTCGACTTTGTCGCGAATCGAACGTGGACGAACGAATCTCCACTCAGTAAGTCCCCAACCTTCTGGAATTTCGCGTAGGCGCTCATCAATCGATAGACAGCTGAGGATAAGTTCTGGAGTCATTTGGCGACCTTCGAATGCTGGCATCGACTGGATAGACGATACGAGTTCGGCGGTCTTCATACACGAATGGCGCTTGTGGAGGAACTTTACCGCCATATCGACTGTGGTGTTTACATCGTCCATTGGCAGAGACGATAGTTTCCAAAATGGCTTAAATGTCTGGCTCGTGCCTTCGGACGACATGTCGCTATCAATAGAAAATGACAGGCGCAAAATCGCGCCGTCGATTGCTGGAGTTCCTGGAATACGCTTGAGTACTGCAGAGATCAGCTCGGCTGCCGGCATGAGTCCACCATGTGAACGCAAAATTCCCTTTGCCATTTCGTTTACTTCGTTCAAACGTGTCGTGCGCACTGTGCGGCGGAGCTTGGAAAGTGCAATGCTCTCGATCTGACGGATGCGCTCGCGAGTAACATTGAAGTGCTTTCCGATCTTCTCGAGTGTCTGCTTCTGACTTCCCGAAATCGCAAAACGGCGTTTAATCACCTCAGTTTCCTTCTGAGTCAGGACTAAAAACAGGTCACTCAGTAATTCCTGCAAGTTGAGAGAAAGCTGGGTTTTGGTCGCTGTTGCAGCGGTTGAAGTGGAAGCAGAAGGGTTAGACATAAGGGAGGGGAAAGTTAACTGTCTTGTTCTACCAGAACATTGACGAGAAATAAAGATCAACTTTTACTGCCAGTCCTTGGAGGAGGCAGTGAAGGTTTTCCTTGTCTCGTTGATACGAAAGCGAACTTTGTACCCGAGGTAGGTCTAATAATGTATACTATATTTACAAAAAGTCAAATAATTATTTACGTTCCAATGCCATAGAGAGAATGGCGCAAGCGGACGCCGCATCGGGGTCGGTGCCTCTCTGCGCATTATTGACAAAGCTGGTATATCTTTCGTCTATAAATTCGATTGCCAGACTAGTTTTAGCCTCAAGTTGCTTTGCGACGTTCTGCACAAATTCTGCCTGCTCGCCCTCGGTTCCATCTGGTAAAAGCGGAAGGCCGACAATGAGTCGTTTTACGTGTCTTATTTCTATTATTTTGGCTACAGCATTGATTAAATCAGCTTCTTTTGTGTGTTTGATGGTATCGAGAGCCATCACAAACTGCTTCTGGTCATCGCCAAGAGCCACGCCGGTTCGTCGTTTGCCAATATCTAAGGCGAGTATTTTTGACACACGAGGAATGTATCAGCTTCAATCGTGTTTACAAAATCCCAAATCCCAAGACGCCAAATCCCAAAAAGCTCCAATGCAAAAATCCCAAGCTGCAATTTGGTAGTTGGTCGTTGGCTATTTGGTAGTTTTCGCAGAAACCATGCGCTGGAGCAAAGACTTCTTGCGCGCGGCGTTTTTCCAGTGAATGATGTTCTTTTTGGCTGCCATATCGATAGATTTATAGGCAGACGACAATACTTTCGCTGCTTCGTCCTTCTTACCTTCCTTCACCAAATCGCTGACCTTGCGGATAGCGGATTTCATACCGGTTTTAAACGGCTGACGCTGCATGCGACGAGTCTCAGACTGTCGTGCTTGCTTGATGGCGGACTTGATAATTGGCATGAATCTCTAAGGAATGCGAGGTAAAAAGCTCCGAGAGTTTATGCGAGAGCGGCCTTGGACGCAAGTCCAACTCATAAAGTTACGATTTGGGGCAGAAATAATGGCAA
>JAGOTD010000013.1 GCA_018061945.1 Candidatus Peribacteraceae bacterium
AGCATGGCAATAAGGAAGATGGGGAGCGCCACAAAGTGTTTGTGTTTTTGTGCGAACATTTCCCCTTATTATAGCAGAAAAAAGCCCTTTCTTCCATACCGCCTGTCCGTACAATGTTTCTATGCGCGCACTCGGAATCGACCCTGGATTGGCAACAACTGGCCTCGGACTCGTGGATCAGTCGTCTAAGCGTGTTCTAAGCGCAATTGATTGGTGCGTGATCGAGACAAAGGCCGGGCTGCCAATGCCAGACAGGCTCGCCGAATTGGCTGCTGATTTGCGCTCGTTTATAGAGGAACACAAGCCCGATGTGATTGCGATTGAAAAACTCTTTTTCGCGACCAATAAACGCACAGCCATCGATGTGGCTCAAGCACGTGGCGTGATCGTACTTACGGCTCACAGCTTCGGCATTCCCCTTCTCGAACCAACGCCACTGCAACTAAAATCTGCGATCACTGGCGACGGCAAAGCGGATAAAAAACAGATGCAGGATATGGTGATGCGCATTCTCAAGCTGAAAGAGCGACCGCTGCCCGATGATGCGGCGGATGGATTGGCGTTGGCGTTGTATGGATTGTCGCATCATCGATAGAGATCATCAGTCGAGACGCGCCGGCGATTTGATGAAATTCCTACAACTACGATTGGAGTTGTATCAAGTAGTAGCCGGCGCGTCTCGACATCCATCATCTGTCTTATCTTTTCTCGATTCTCCCATTTTCAACCTCCCATACAGTCGCACCTCGAGGTATCTGAGATGGTAAATGCGTCCCCGTCAGTAACACATGATAGCCTTCCACTGCCGACAATAAATGTCGCTGATGAGCATCGTCGAGCTCCGAGAAAACATCGTCGAGCAGGATGATCGGTTTTTCATTGCGATGGGCCGAGAACAATGTGAGCGAGACAAAGAGAAGTGAGAGCAGACTGGCACGTTGCTGGCCGCGCGAAGCAAACAACGCAATATCTCGATTATCGGCAAACAGATGCCAATCGTCTCGATGCGGACCGACGGTCGTAGATTTGAGGATAATGTCGCGCTGACGGTAGTGCTGCAGTAAAGAAAGCAATGCCGCTTCACCAGTTTTTCCTTCGACATGCTTGGTGTCGTAACGGATCTCCACACTCCCCCATTTCTCACCCAAGAAGATAAGTGTTGGACCAAGTGATGCATTCAGATTTTCTATAATGCCGATACGCTGCTTTGCAATGAGCGAACCGAGCTGCGCTATCTGGCTATCCCATGGATCCAAATCTGGCTCTTTGGCTTGATTATCCGCAATCAGTCTAAGTAGTGAATTGCGCTGCTTGAGCACGCGCTGGTATTCGCTCTGCAGACGCAAAAAATCTGGTGAAAGCTGCGAGAGCAGATCATCTAGAAAATCGCGCCGGCCAGCCGGACCGCCGACAAATAATTGTAAGTGAGATGGCAGAAACACGATACTGGGAAGAGAGCCGATGAATCGTATAACCGGTGTGCGGACGTCATTGATGAAAAATGCCTTCTGCTTGCGTGGCTTGATAGACGCAAACACCTCGACCATATTTTGCTCGTTTGTATCCGAAATCGTCTGACCTTTCACACGGTAATACTCTTTTCCCCACTGAATAATCGGCTCTGTCTCGGACTGAATGCAGGATTTGCCAGTGGAGAGAATGCTCACTGATTCGAGAATATTGGTTTTGCCGCTGCCATTTGGCCCGATAAAGAGATCCAATCCGCCATCCGAAAATTCCAGCTGCTGAGTGGTGTAGCAGCGAAATTGCTCGAGAAGGAGTGATGCAAGGCGCATGAGGCAAGTATCGGGAAGGAAGTATCAAGAAACAAGATACAAATGGCAAAAAATCCGAAGATCAAAGAACCAAATTCGAAACAAAATCGAAAGCAGGAAATATCAAAGATGAAAAAATCTAAAATATTAAGTACACACGCCCCGGCGTCGATCATTTATTCATATATCATGGTTAAGTATTCTATATTATTGAGTCCGGGGCGTCTCTGAGAGCTTCTTCATCGATTCCTCAATCACTTCCTGAATCACTTTCACATACGCTTCGCGCTTGATGTAGAGCGGCACTTGATGCGGCAAAATCCAGGCATATTGATCAATCTCTTTATTATCTACCTTCACCTGCTGATCGCGACTGGCAACCAGCAAGACAAAACAGAGTGTCTGACCCTGATTCACCGGATGATGACGCTCCAGAAACTGAGGCGGGAAATCGTAGGAATACGTACATTGACTCGTATGATCGACTTTTTCAAACTGTAATCCGGTTTCCTCCATAAGTTCGCGAATAGCCGCCTGCTCCATATTTTCGCCTTCCTCAATACCACCTTGCGGCAGCTGCCAGGCATCGTAAATACGCGGCTTGTGGACGAGGAGCATCTCGTAAACCGTCTCGCTGCTACCAGGAGCACACACCTCAACTGGCCTAAGTACCAGAGCCGATACTGCTTTGCGATATTGTTTCATCAAAAAAAATTATACGGCTTTGTCTACCAAAACAAAAGGTGCCAAGCTGCTTAAGACCAATCCCAAGAGATTAGCTCGAGTGCTTTTCTTCCTTCAGCTTCAAGGGACGCTTAGCGCGACAATCCTTGCAAAATTTGCTCAGCTTGCGAAAGTCAGCCTTTTTGGCCTTCAGGATGCGAACGGTTGCGATACGAGAACCGCATTCGCTGCAGGTGCCGGAGTACACTGTTTTCTTACCACGTGGCATAGTTGCGACAATTTACTAGCTGAGCGCGAGAAGCGCAAGCCCAAAAAAGGTAATAGCGAAGCCGAGAGCTTTGATTCCAAGAGACTTTGCGCCAAAACCTTCGTGTGCAGCGAAGGCTGGTGCGCATCTGTGAAACAACCATGCGAAGAACATCACGAAAAACGGCTGCGTATTGGCAAGCATAGAGACAAGCGATGCTGGACCCGCTTCATAGGCATAGACAAAAAACAAAATGGCCAGAAACCAGACGGCAATCACGGCAGCATTGAAAAGAAAAAACACGCGACGCTCGGTGCGTAGTGTCGCAAGCATTTTTGATCTGTAGGCCGGAAAAAGCCATGGCATGGCAAAAGACATGCACTCGCGACCGATGATCGACCAGAAAAAGACGGCAATAATGGTCTGAGAATCGAGAAGTGCCGCTTTCTGCACAAGATAATTGGGAGCAGTGATAAGCCCAAGAAAGAGCAGCAATCCTACGGTGCGACCAAGCGAGACATGTGTATGCCAAAAAGCGATAAGGAAAGATGATGTCATAATGCACACGACTCCTATTGTCTGCATCAGGGACCAATGTTCATGAAAAAAAGCAAAGGCAGCAAGACTGATGAAGATGGATTGAAAAGCCCAAGCGATATTCACAACTGATACCTCTATGCGCTTAAGAACATAGAAGAGGAAAAAATCACCGAAATAGGAACAGATGCCAACAGCAAGAAGCGGGAGATGCCATGTTGTCGAAACAGGGAGAAAAATGCCAATGAGTACTAAAAACGACAGGCTGAAAAGTGCTTGAACGCCCATAAAAATAACTGTCGGCTTGGCGTAACGCTTCGTTAAGCTGGAATCCAACACATTCACCATCGCCCAGCTAGCTGCCGATAGAAGAGTGAAGAGAATCCACATAGGCTCATCATGCAGTCAAAAATGCGTGGAAGCAATGAACGGTAAATAGAACGTAGAACACAGAACGTGGAACGTAGAATTTTAGTGTGCAACATTCTATCGTTCTATGTTCTACATTCTACGTTCTTAACTTATTCCCCTGCTTGCAGGTAATTAAATACACTGTTCGCCGCAATCGCACCTTCACCAGCAGCCGTTGTAAACTGCGCGAAGTGATTGGAGCCGCTTGTCACGTCGCCAGCGCCAAGTATGCCTTTGACAGTAGAACGCATGCCCGCATCGACTTGCATAAAGCCTTTGTCATCGAGCTTGCAGCCGATTTTAGTTGCCAAATCGACATTGGGAATGGAGCCGACTTCGATAAAGACGCCGTCGAGTGTGAGCATGTCGGAGCCATTGAATGGCTTTTCGAGTTTGACGCCCGTTACTTTCTGATCGCCCAATACTTCCGTGATGGTATTTTCGAGCACCATGACGACATTCGTTTTCTCTTTTACTTTCTGCACCCAGTACGGCTCGGCACGGAACGAATTGCGGCGGTGGATGAGGTACACAGTCTTGGCAACCTGCGCCGCAATCGCTGCGCCTTCCACCGCGCTATCCCCTCCTCCGATAACAGCAACAGTCTTGTTGCGATAAAAGAATGCATCGCAGGTGGCGCAGTACGTGACACCTTTACCAGAAAATTCCGTTTCGCCTTTGACACCCAAATGACGCTTGCTGGAGCCGGTCGCCAATATCACTGTCCTCGCTTCTTGCGAAGTACCATCGGCCAGTAATAGCTTGAATCCACCATCGATTTTCTGAATGTCATTTACGCGACCGATCATATGTTTTACACCTTCGAAACTTGTGGCGTGCTTCTTAAAGCTCTCCATAAGGTCTGGACCGCGAATCTCGATGATGCCTGGCCAGTTGCCGACTTCGGCTGCCGTCTGCCCCATACCACCTTCTTCCGCACCAATAATGAGTGTCGAAAGCTGGTAGCGTGCTGTGTAAATGGCGGCTGTGTATCCGGCGGCGCCAACGCCAATAATTGCTGTGTCGAACATAGGAGTGCAGTGTGCCGATTGGTGAGGGAGATGTAAAGATGGGGTGAAAGGTATTGTAGGTAAGGTAGGTACAGTAAGTATGGTAGGAGCTCTTAGCATCACTACTTACCTTACCTACCTTACATACTTTACCTACAATACCTAGCCACCGTGAGCGAGCTGAAACATCCACCCATATAGCCGCTGTGCGCCTTCTACCAAACGCGGACCTGGCCTGTTGAGCAGCGAGTCATCAATCACAAATACTCTTCCTTTCAAAACTGCTGGTAAATCTTTCCAGCCCGCACGCAGGTCAATCAGAGATTTATTAGCAGCAGAACCTGCACCGCAAATGCTGAGTACGATCATATCCGGATTGAAAGTTTGCACTTCGTGCAGTGTTACCTCCCGACTCGCCGATCCGCGCGGCAATGAGAGTGGAATACCGCCGGCCATTTGCACGACTTCCGGCACCCAGTTGCCACTGACCATCGGCGGGTTGTGCCATTCTTCCACGTAGACCTTAAAGCGCTTGGAGAGAATCCCGACCTTCTTTTTGACCTGCGAAAAGCCGAATTGCATCCGCGCAATCAATTCGCGTGCCTCGGGCTCTGCCTCCAGCAACATCCCAAGCGTACGAATATTCTCATAAATATCGCCAAGACTACGCGGATCTTGGTGTACAACAGGCAAGCCATCTGCTTTGAGCTGCTCGGCTAATTTCTGCTGCACCAATGTCGATGTAAAAATGAGATCCGCTTGGTACTCACGGAGAGTCGCAATGTTGATTTTCTGATGATCTTTGAGATGCGGTAATATTTTCGCTTTCTCCGGCCAATCCGAAAACTGGTCGGTACAAACTATTTGCTTTTCGCGTCCTAGAGCGAATAGTATTTCTGTTATTGCAGGAGAAAGCGATGCAATGCGCATAGCAGCACTTTTCATTAAGATAATCGAAGAGTCAAATACTTCCTCTTTCGAACAACGCACATGAGCATTGAAACACACCGTCCAAATGAAAAGCTAACCCAATCAAGGGACAATACCCGCTGGCAGAAAATATCGAGTGGCATACGAAGCCAAGTACTCGCTGCCCTTCTGTCGTTGATGGTTATACGCACTCAGTCCAATAAACCACTGATGCCCAAAATGACAAATCCAAGCATTCCTACAGTCCCAGTAGGACAGACAGACTTTCCTTCAATTATGAAAAAGACAAAGACAGAAAATATCTCTGAAGAAACATCTGAACAGATCCCAAGTGGAGAAGTTGTATTAGCAAAACTGCAAGAAGAAACTCGACAACGAGAACTAACAAAAAATCCTATTCCTGCACACGCCTATCCAATCATCGACATCTCAGGTGAAGCCAGTGAGGGGGCAGTCTGGATTCAATAATTTACTTCATCCCCAAGTCCGAAAGCGCCCGACGGAAGATACGCATGGCTTTTTCTGTTTCGGTGCGGAAAATCTGGGCGTTTATTTCGTGAGCCAGCGTATTGCGCAGCTTGTGTGCGTACCATACGGCATTTAAATCGCTAAATCGTGGACCGGCTTGTTTGAGCTTGTCGCCGAGAGATCCTTTGTAGCCAAGCATTTTAAGCGCGTGATCCAGTACTTTATCGGCTTCCATAATCTGCAGATTCGGGTTTTCGATCGCTTCTACTTTGCGCCAGGCTTGTTTGACTTGCTGTAATGCACTGCCCGACAAAAACCGCTTACGACTAACAAGAAGGACACCTATTATGATGCCAAGAATAACGAGAACGAGAACGGCAATGATGAGGTATTGCATAGGGCGAGGAGCGAATTCGTGCACTATACCCTGACTGCTTGCAGACTACTATTGCAGGAGCGTTTGGCAGTGGCGAGGTTACATTGTAGGATAGCGCCGTGCCGGGATGGCGGAATTGGTAGACGCGCACGACTCAAAATCGTGTACCGCAAGGTGTGTGGGTTCGATTCCCACTCTCGGCACCACGTAAAGCGCCTTTGGCGCCACGTGCCTGCACGCCGAAGTATTTTCAAAGCATTCAAATGTTCCGGCACGCAGGCGTGGCGGGGCCATCGAGCGATGATCTTCGGAACAGATCAATACTCGCAACAATCACATCAAAACGATACAATAGATCCGATGAAGCAATTCTCCTCTTTTCTCTTCGATTCCTACTCTTTCGATGCGGCTACGCGCACGATCAGTTTGAACTATGGTTTGGATGAAGAAATTCGGTTTACGGAGACAATCACGCTGCCAACGGATTCTCCGCTAGCAGACTACGATAAAGCGACACTTGATCGCGCTCTTTTTGCGCTGCATATGATCGGCGGAATCAGCTACTACAAAACCTGTTTGCCAAAGAAAATCGTGATCAAATCGGGCTCACTCAGCCAGGCTGATGCAGAGTTCTGGAAAGAGGTCTACGAGAATGGACTAGGTGAGTTTTTCTA
>JAGOTD010000014.1 GCA_018061945.1 Candidatus Peribacteraceae bacterium
GTACCAAGGCCACTGAGCCCAGATGCAAACCGACAATCGATACCGATACGAGGCATAGGAAAAGGGATCCTTGATACTGTATCATTCTTTGATCAGAAAAAGACAGAAAGGAGAAGAGGGAGTACAGGAGGAAAAGAGGAGAGGGATAGGAAACCACAAAAGCCTCTACTGCATTCATTCTTTCCTGCTGTCCTCTTCTACAGCCTTTCCTCTTCTCATCCCTTTCTGCCCTTTCTGCCTTTTCTTACCTCAAGACCTTTCCTGTAGCATACAGACATGACGATTGCAGAGATACTCCACCAATCACCACTTGCGCGCCTCGATACAGAAGTGCTGCTGGCGCACGTGCTCCAAAATAACCGAACGTGGCTTATCACTCACGATGATGACGCGCTTTCAGAGGAGCAGCTGCTAACGTATCGAACATACGAACAGCGCCGGCAAAGCGGCGAACCGATTGCGTACATTACCGGCGAGAAAGAATTCTACGGCCACCTGTTTCACGTCGCGCCCGGCGTGCTCATCCCGCGGCCATCTACCGAAGGATTGATCGATACGGCAAATGACTTTCTCAAAAATCCACAAACGTTCCGTCGCAGTATCGACGAAGGAATCGAGGCTATCGCCATTGCTTTCCAACCGGAAAATAAAGTAACGACTATTGTTGATATTGGCACGGGCAGCGGCTGCATTGCCATCATACTCGCCAAAATGCATCCGCATATGAAGCTGATTGCAACGGATATTTCTCCAAACGCGCTGACGATTGCCAAAAAAAATGCTGAAGAATACGCACTCCAACAATCGATCCAATTTCTGCTAGGCAAAAACGTAGAGCCGGTCATGCATCTCACACAACCGTTTCTGATCGTCTCGAATCCTCCTTATATACCATCAACTATCAAGCTCGAATCCACTGTTGCGGATTTCGAACCGCACGAAGCGCTGTTTGCGGGGGAAGATGGACTATCCGTTCTACGTGAATTAGTGATGGCCGCCAAAACGCATCCACAGTGTGTGGGAATTGTGCTCGAGTGCCGAGCGGATCAATCGCAGAAGTTGATTGATATGGCTAGGTAAGGACTCAGAGGACTCAAGGGACTCAGAAGACTCAAAGGAATGTCATCAAAAGTAAGAATTGATAGATGATGAAGTTCTGATGCCAAAACGAATATCTCTTAATTCAGACGACCTCGCTTGCGCATAGATAGTAAGAAATAGAAAAAACAAAGTTATGAAGATATGCAAATGTTCCTCTGAGTCCTCTGAGTCTTTTGAGTCTTCTGAGTCCTTTCAACCCAACCGACTTCAAAAAAATCAAACACAAAAACAGGAACGAACATAAAACTTATGGTACCCTGCACAAGTGAATCGCAGTGGCTATTTCTCCAGCGTATCGGAAACCCAACGTAGGCGCTCTTTCGAGCGTCGAATCATGATTGTGCACGGTCTGCTGCTTACTGTGTGCCTCATTATCATTGCACGACTCATCGAGCTACAGGTTTTAAACCGCGACTATTACCACGCCAAGGCGCAGGCGCAGCAGTTTGGCGGTGTTGAAATTCCGGCCAAGCGAGGGGAAATTCTCAGTCGCAATAGTAAAACAAGCGAAACAAGTATCTTTGCGACCAATGCCAGTTTGGATTTACTGTACATCGATCCGACTGTCATAAAGTCCCGTCATAGTGAAGTAGCCGACGCATTGGCCGATGTGCTCGTCACGAAAGAATTTGATGCCGCCTGTCGCAGTGGCAATTACGATTGCCCCATCGAGCTGATCGATTTCTACCGCGAAGCATTTGACCCACTCAAAAAAAACGCCGATGCCCTGCAGCATGCACTACTGTCGGGGAGTGGGGGAGTATCAGGTCTTACGATGAGCGGCGCTTCGCCGGTGCTCACGCAATTGCCACTTACCAAACCGGACATTGCGGATATTACCGAAATCCGCCGTCGCTTTGCGCGGGGCATCGAAGATCGGATCACCGAAAATAAAGTGACATTTGTACCGCTTAAATACGGCGCCAATAAAGTGGAGGAAGTGCAAATCGAACAGAAAAATTTTCCCGGTATTTTCGTCAATAAAGACGAGAATATTATTTATTGTAATCCCGAACTGGTAAGTCAGCGTGACATTCCCGTTATCGCCCACGATTTGTCACCCATTTTACAATTAGACCAAGGCGATATTGCCAGTCGCTTGCGACAACGGTCACTGCGTTACGTGCCCATCATGGGAAAACTGAGTCCGGATTTATCGCGTGCCATTAAAGGACTCAAAGCCAAATCGGCAACCGATATCGAAAAGCAAATCGCGAGTGCCAGAGCGCGTAAAGAGACGACAAAGGGCATCGAGGATCCGTACCGATCGCTGGCTTTGGTACAGGAACATTGGCGTTTTTACCCCGATACGCGCATCGCCTCGCACATCATTGGTTTTATTATCGCGAAAGAAAGAGGTCGCAATGCCCTGCAAGAGCCACAGTACGGCATTGAGCGCGCATACGATGCGCAGCTGCGTGGCCAACAGGGTCGTATCGAATCGGTGAGCGACCGCTTGGGTGGCCAAGTTATTTCCACCGATCAGAAATTCATCGATCCGCGTGATGGTGCGTCCATTGTACTCACAATCGATCGCTTCGTGCAGAGCAAGGTAGAAGACTTGCTCGAAGACATGGTAAAGAAAGTCGATGCCGAAAGCGGTCAGGTGATCATTATGGATCCGTTTACCGGCAAAGTAATCGCCATGGCCAACGCGCCGCGTTTCGATAACAACGCCTACGCATCAGTCTACGAAAAAGAGCCGATGCTCCTGCCACCAGAAAAAGAGAGTTCGATTGTGATCGAGATTTTCAATCCGGAGACAAATACCAGAATGCTGAAGGCGTATCTGCCCGATCTCTCAGCACAAAGCCGCGCTGCCATGTCGCCCGAACTGCGCAAGAAGCTGGCTGAACTAGAGAAGATGTACGACCTGCCGTCTATTACGCGCTATTACCTGCTGGTTGGCGAACACAATCGCCGCGAAATATTCCCCACCGCCTACAAAGGCATCTGGCTGAAATACAAGAACAATATCGGTGTCGGTTCGTACGTGAATCGTACTGTACAGGAAATTTACGAACCAGGATCTGTTATGAAGCCTGTGACTATTGCCATCGCCATCGATCAGGGTGAAATTATTCCGGAGGACACGTATCAAGATGACGGGCCGGTCATTGTGGATAAATTCCCGATCCGCAACGCGCTCCATAAATACTATGGCCTCGTGAGCATGGTCCAATGCCTCAACTACTCGCTCAACACGTGCTTGCAAAGCATCTCGCAGAAACTCGGTCGCAAGCTTTTCTACGCCGAGCTTAAAAAATTCGGCTTCGGGAATGTCACGGGTATCGAGCTGGATAACGAGCTTCCCGGCGTGCTGCGCGACTGGCGCACCTGGAGTAACGCGCTCATTTCCACTACGTCCTTCGGCCAAGGAATTTCGGCAACTCCGATGCAAATGATCACGGCCTATACCGCGCTCGCTAATGGCGGCAAGCTAATGAAGCCAACGATCATCGACGAAATCCGCTACAGCGACGGCACGGTCGAAAAGAAAGCACCGATCGTCGTTGGACAGGTCATCAAACCCGAAACCTCGGCAACGATTACGGCCATGCTCGTTAACAGCGCCGCTAACGGATTTGCGAGTGCTGGTAAACCAAAAGGCTATCGTATCGCCGGTAAAACCGGAACCAGTCAGATCGCCGGTCCGGGCGGCAAGTACGAAACAGGAACCGGTTCGACAACAGCCACCTACGCCGGCTACGCGCCTGTCGATCATCCGAAATTCATCATTCTGGTAAAACTCGATCGTCCGAAGAAAGACGACTTCGGAAGTAAGTCCGCCGCGCCACTCTTTAAAGACATCGCTACTTTCCTCTTCAACTACTACGGCATTCCGCCGGATGAGACGGATAAGAAGAAGTAGAGCCATGATGAAGAATCACCACAACGACAAGTCTCAGGCAAAGATAAGCAAATTCGCCAGCCGGATCAGTTAAAAAAAAGCCCCCCTTTCGGAGGGCTGAGGACCTTTGGCCGGACTAGGTCGAGCAAAACATTGCACGTTTTTGCTCCATGCGGAGCTGATCCGACACTTTTTTAATCAGCGCATCGAGAATCTTATGAAAATGCAGATAGGAATCATCCTTGCAATTTTCAAGCGTCTTCTCTCTTTTAACTCTCTGCAGATCAGCCAGCTTACTGCCAATATCCTGAAGCGTATCCGCCTCCTTTTTTTTCATTTTTTCCAATGTCTTCTCTCTTTCCTGCAACATCACGTCTGCAGGCAGCTTGTCGAGAACCTTCTTAATCTTGACAAGTTCCGGCTGAACTTCCTCCCATTCGTCCATCGATCGATCAAAGCTCTCTTCCACAATTCTGAGACGGAGACTATTCACCTCGTACTCATGCGTGAGACCTGAGCTAAAAGTCGTCTGCGAAGAGCAGCCTGATACGACGAAAGGCGTGAGGATCATGAAAATCACTCGAGCTCGCATGGCAGCCTCCTAGCGAATGAATTGCTCCAACCAACCTTTGGCAGGAACATACTGGATAATATATTACCAAGAATGCTCCTGCCAGACTTTTGCAATGATAACCAAGGACCATGCACTACAAAAAATAGTACTGTAAAATGATGTCATGAAATAAAAAAGTCCGCAAGATTTAACGGATATCCCGCTAAAAAATATTTCGACATATCTCTTTTCTAACAGAGAGCGGGGTCAAACGAACCAAAGTATTGAAAAAATATGTGCTGCTTTTGTACACCCACATGCTGATCGAGCCGCTCTGGAGATTGTAGGATTTGAAAAACAGCGGCTTGCGAACCGCTGCTGCGGGAATTTTTAATACCTACTATACATACCATACCTACCGCACCTACCTTACCTACTATACGTACCTTACCTATTTCACCGTCACACTTTTTGCCAAATTTCTCGGCATGTCCGGGTCTTTGCCGCGGAAGACTGCGAGGTAATAGGCCAAAATCTGAATCGGGATGATGTTCACAATCGCCTGGGCAGCACCAACGTCCGGCACTTTGAGCCAGTGATCGAAACTCTCGTGACGTTCCGGTGCAACCGCGATGATCATAGCGCCACGTGCTTTCAGCTCTTGAATATTGCTGAGCATGTCGCTCTTCATTTCGTCGTTGCCGATGAGGGCAATGCACGGCGTGCCTGGTTCGATGAGCGCGATGGGGCCGTGCTTTAACTCGCCGGCAGCAAATCCTTCGGCGTGTACGTAACTCACTTCCTGAATTTTGATGGCGCTTTCCAAAGCCATCGGGTAGTTCCAGCTTTTCCCGATGATGTACATGTTATCGTGGCTAGCAACTGCCTTGGCAATATCCTTAATACGCTCGATGTACCGTGGGTTTAACATGTCATTGATCTGCCCGCCAGTTTCCAAAAGAAGCGTGCGACCTTCGTGCAATTTGCCAGCAACCGCGTGAGCAATGAGAAGTAACACCGCCATTTGCCCGGTTGCTGCTTTGGTCGAGGCGACCGCACGCTCGGGGCCTGCGTTGATGAGCAGGGTGTAATCGGCAGCTCGTGCGATGGACGATCCTTCGGTATTGGTAATCGCCAACACTTTGGAGCCAGCTTTCTTGGCAACACTCATGGCTTCCAGAACATCCGCTGTTTCACCACTTTGACTGACGACAATGATGAGACTCTCGGGCTTAAGGAAATGATGATAGATTTTAAATTCACTGGCGGGCGCAAAGTTCACGTGGCGCTTGGCGACAACCGAGAAGAAATAATCGGCGGCCATACAGACTTTGCCAGCCGTGCCACACGCCGACAGAATGCAGCCCAAACAATTTTCAATCGCTTTTGCTACAGCCTCGATCTGACTGTCATCTTGATGCACGGCGCGGATAATCGTCTCTTTCTGATCCATAATCTCTTTCATCATGAAGTGATCGTAGACACCTTTGTCTGTATCTTTTACCTCCCACGAAATATTAATCTCGCGCTTCTTACGCTCTTCGCCGGTATGAATATCTAAAAACCGAACTGTCTTGCCATCGGTTGCGACCATTTCGCCATCATCGAGATACTGAACCGTGCGCGTGTATTCCAAAAACGCCGGAATATCGGATGCGATAAAGAATTCACCCTGGCCAACGCCGACAATAAGAGGTGAGCCCGTACGCGCGGCAACCAAACTGCCCGATGTTTTTTCGAGCACGAGAATGGCGTAGCGACCTTCAAAACGCAGACAAGCTTTGCGCACTGCTTCCTGCGTCGTCGCACCTTCCTTTTTATACTCCTCTATAAGGTG
>JAGOTD010000010.1 GCA_018061945.1 Candidatus Peribacteraceae bacterium
TCGGCGGAATCAGCTACTACAAAACCTGTTTGCCAAAGAAAATCGTGATCAAATCGGGCTCACTCAGCCAGGCTGATGCAGAGTTCTGGAAAGAGGTCTACGAGAATGGACTAGGTGAGTTTTTCTACAAGAACAATATCGATTTTCGGGGATTGATCAATTTTGAGAGCGGAAAGCGGAAAGCGATAAGCGATAAGCGATCTGAATCAGAAATACGCAACCAGCCAACCAGCAACCGCATTCTTGTCCCCATTGGAGGAGGAAAAGACTCAACGGTCACTGTCGAACTGCTTAAAGAAGCTGGCTTCGACTGCACGCTCATTCGGATGGAGCCGCATCCGCTCATCGATGCGCTAGCAAAAGAAATCGGCTTGCCGATACTGACTATCAAGCGCTCGCTCTCCCCTGCTCTGTTTGAACTGAATACACAAGGCGCGCTCAATGGCCACATTCCCATTACGGCGTATCTTTCTTTTGTCCTGATTGTTGTGGGTATCCTATACGGCTACGACGCGATTGCGATGAGCAACGAACGTAGTGCCAACGAAGGCAACGTGGAATTCCACGGCAACATGATCAATCATCAATGGAGTAAGGGGCTGGATTTTGAACGCATGCTCCAAAACTATCTGAGTAATTCGATTGGCTCATCAATCAAGTATTTCAGTTTGCTACGGCCACTTTCCGAAATTCACATCGCTCGGCTCTTTAGTAAATATCCGCAGTATTTCATGCTGACAACCAGCTGTAATGCCAATTGGAAGATATTGAAAGAAAAAGAAGAAGTGTGGCTTGCCACGCAAAGCCCCGCGCAGCGGGGCGAAGTGTGGTGCAGGAAGTGCCCCAAATGCGCCTTTGTCTTTGCAATCCTCACGCCTTTCATTCCAAAAAAGACATTGATCGAGATGTTTGGCAAAAATTTGTTGGATGATGAATCACTCATTCCTCTTTATAAAGAACTATTGGGAATTGAGAACTACAAGCCGTTTGAATGCGTCGGCACGCCGCAGGAAACGCTCGCGGCATTCATTCTGGCGCACGAAAATGATGAGTGGAAGGAGGCAGTAGTGATGCAGATGGCACTCGAAGAAGCGAAATTACCGGATGACGTACACGGTATGATCGGGCAGCAATTTACGCCTGTGACCGAGCATGCGATTCCCGTCGAATACAAAGGTCGCTTCCCGTTTTTTCAGTAATCATGCATATCAAAGATTTAAGCGGCAAGAACGTCTGCATTCTCGGTTTCGGCCGCGAAGGGCAAGCAACGCTCGCCGCACTCGAGCGCTACGCACCGAGTGCAAGCATCACCATCGCCGATCGCAATACAGAGGTAAAAGTGCCCGGCATTCATACAGCCAAGCTTGGCGAAACCTGGCTCGATTCGTTGGATAGTTTTGATGTGATCATCAAGTCGCCTGGCATCCCGCCACAACCGCAGTTCGATGCCGTACAAAGCAAAATAACATCTGCGACTCAAATATTTTTCGATAGCGTCGTTCCAACTGGTGCGACTGTCATCGGTATCACTGGTTCCAAAGGCAAGAGCACAACGAGCTCGCTCATCTACGCCATACTCAAGGCCGGCGGCAAAAACGCTTTTCTCGTCGGTAATATCGGTGTGCCGGCTATCACGTATATTTCCGAAGCAACACCCGATACGTATTTTGTGTACGAGCTGAGCAGCTATCAACTGATGGATACATTTGTAAGCCCAACGATTGCGGTTGTGACATCGTTTTTTCCCGAGCATCTGGATTATCACGGCTCGCTCCAAGCATATATGGACGCCAAAAAGCACATCGCGCGCTTTCAGACCGAACACGACAAAATATTTTTTAATGCGCAGTGGGCCGATGCCGCCGAAATCGCCCGCGAAAGTAAGGGCCAGCGCATTCCGTATTTGCAGAGCGAATGCCCAGTTGACCTAGAGGAAGTTCAGCTGATTGGCCAACACAACCTGGCAAATATTACGGCTGCGATCAAGGTAGGTTCGCTACTGCAAATACCCGAAGACATCATGCTGAAAGCGGTAAAAAGCTTTAAGGGATTGCCGCACAGACTAGAGTCGCTCGGCATACACGACGGCATCGAATGGGTGAACGATTCTATTTCGACCACTCCGCAATCTGCCATGGCTGCCTTGAATGCTCTCGACGGAAAAGTCGGCACCATGATCCTCGGTGGCCAAGATCGTGGGTATGATTTCCAAGAACTTGCTCAAAAAATTGTCCAACATCCGACCATCAAACATATCATTCTGATGCCCGACAGTGGCGCGACTATTGGCAAGGCACTTGAAAAAACATCGCACACACAATTACCAAAGCTCTGGAACGCAGCCGATATGAAAGAGGCTGTGTCTATTGCCAAAGAAAATACACCGAAAACCTTCACTTGCTTACTATCCCCTGCCTCACCAAGCTACGGACATTTCAAGAATTTTGAAGATCGGGGCGAGCAGTTTAAGAAGGAAATTGGAGTATGATGAATCAATATATCCGCAGTCGGGACGCCGCGTCCGGAGCAGATTGATTGACATATTCGTAATTCATAATTCGTGATTCGTAATTCGGCTACATCCCCGCCCCCACCTTCACCTTCGCCGGGCGCAGCACTTTGCCACTCAGCTCGTAGCCTTCTTCGAACACTTCCAGGATTTTGCCTTTCTCGCCAGCGCCTTCCATCAGCACTTCGTGCTTATTGGCATCGGCTATTTGTCCGAGTGCCTCCATTTTTTGCAAACCCATGCCCGAGAGCTGCTTCATAAAATCCTGCTCGATAGTAACAACGCCCTTCACCCATTCGTTACCCGCTAAATCTTGTGGCAAATGTTTGAATGCTCGCTGCAGATTATCGATAGTTGGCAGCAAACGGATAAGCGCGCCTTCGGATGCATATTTACGCAAGTCCGATGACTCCTTTTCCATGCGCATTTTGGCATTCTGTAGCTCGGCCTGAGCGCGAGCCGATGCTTCTTTGAGCGGCTTTAACTGCTCTTCGAGTTCGTCAATTTTCTTGAGGAGCTTTTCCAGCTCATCGTTATTGGCCTGAGCGTCTTTCATCGCTTGCGCGAGAGGATCATCGGATGCAGGTTGAGCCTTTTTCGTATCGTCATTATCGTGAGTGGATTGTGCGGGATTCATGACAGAATCATAGCAAAAAGATCAAATAAGAGGAAACGGTATAACGAAGTACGATGCTCGAATTACGAATTACGACAAAAACACTCGTAATTCGAACTTCGTTTTCATATCTAGCATTTCCTCATCTCAGGAACTTGCGACTAATTCCCGCCTCATACTATCTGATACTTTTGCAACACAACCTCATTGCCTGTGATACAATACAAACCTCAGCTTTTCTGCACTCTTTGCATGATAAAAAAAATCGCTCGTTCAGCTCACGGCACCTGCGAGGACTGCGCCGCTCCCTCAAAATTACGTCCGGATTGGTTCGGTATTTTCCTCACGACCCTCATTTTACTAGCTCTCCAGCAGATACTACGCAACAGCGCTCTGAGCGATTTCGCGCCGGCAAGCGGCCAGAATGCCAATCTTTTCACTGTTGTACTTATAGGAGTTGCTGCGTCTGTCTCCAGTTGTCTGGCGGTTGTCGGCGGACTTCTGCTCTCGGTTTCGGCCAAGTGGAGCGAGACACATCAGAACCAAACACCGATTGTTCGCCTGTGGCCGATGTTGGTATTTAACGCAGGTCGCTTAATCGGCTATTTTCTACTGGGCGGACTGATCGGGCAGATAGGCAAGCAGCTCACTCTTTCGATCGGCACAACCGGCGTCATTACGGTTGCCATGTCGATTGTCATGCTGGCGCTCGGGCTTAACATGCTGCATATTCTGCCAAAAAAATACTGCACTATTCCGCTCCCCCGCTCACTTTGGAAACGCATTCATGCGTTGTCGGATTCCAGAAATCCACTGATGCCGCTGCTTCTTGGTGCGCTCACGTTCTTTGTGCCCTGTGGCTTTACCCAGTCGATGCAGATTGTCGCGCTCGGCTCGGGCAGCTTTCTGGCGGGCGGCATGATGATGTTAGCGTTTGCCATCGGTACACTCCCGTCGCTGCTTGGCATCAGCATTATGAGTTCATTTGTGCAAGGTAATTCAGCCCGCACATTCTTTACGGTTTCCGGCACGCTCGTCGTGTTACTTGGCCTTTCGAATATTTCTAACGGATTAACGCTTGCCGGCGTCCATCTACCAATGCCGAGTTTTGGACAAGCAGTACAAGCTGATGGCGCTGTAACAATTGATGCCAAAGGCGATCAGATCATTCGTATGTATATTCATAGCAATGGCTATACTCCAAGCAATTTCACCATTCGTCCGAATATGACGACGTACGTCTACGCGTTTGCACCAGAGGATGTATCGGGTTGCGCCAGCTTCCTCACGTATCCAGCAGCAAATATCAGTATCCCTATTAAGAAAGGTGAAAACTGGCTTAAGCTGCCCACTCCGATTGCATCGCAAACAATGACGCTCGCCTGTTCCATGGGCATGTATAAGGCTGATATCCACGTTCTCCCCTCTTAAATGAAAACATCTTTTTCCATCCCCGGCATTCATTGTAACGGCTGCGCGCAGCTGATTACCGAAGTAAGCGGCGAACAACCCGGCGTCATCAACACGCGGGTTCATCTGGATACGAAGGAAGTGGTCGTGGATCATACGGATGAATTCAGTGCGCAAACGTGGAAGGAGCAAATTGAAGCGCTGGATCCGAAGTACAAGATTGCAAACACGCTCTGAAAATGGAATCGCCACGATGAAAGATGCAATCCTCTCCGTCCTTTCCTCCTCTCATCTTCTCTTTTGAAAACCACCCTCGCAATTTCTGGCATGCACTGCGCTAGTTGCAGCGCACTTCTTACCCGTCGACTCAAAAAAGTTGCCGGTGTCACCGAAGCAACCGTCAATTATTCCACCGAAAAAGCGACGGTGATTTTCGATGACACACAGACAACCGAAGCCAATCTGATCAAAACCATTCAAGATGCCGGATACGATGCCATTATCGCCACGTTTCTGGATCGCGACGCCGATAAACGCCGCAAACAAACAGAGATCGACACTCTCAGGAAAAAGCTGCGCTTAAGTGCGCTCTTTACGCTGCCGCTGCTGATATTTATGATTTTGGGATTTTTCCCCGATACAGCCGTCGCGAAATTTGCCATGCCGTGGATGGGCATCGTCTCGCTCTTTTTTGCGACCCCCATTCAGTTTTCGTTGGGACTCGAATTCTACAAAAGTACGTACTCGGCTTTCCGGATCCGGACATTCAATATGGATAGCTTGGTAGCTATCGGCACTACGACCGCGTACCTCTTTAGTATCGTCGAACTTTTTATCGGCATTGCGCAAAGCGGCAGTATCTCGGGGCATTTTCCGAATCTCTATTTCGAAATCGGCGCATTTTTGATCACCTTCGTGCTGCTCGGTAAATGGCTAGAGGCTCGCGCAAAAGGCAAAACAAGCGCAGCGATTGAAAAGCTGATCGAACTCTCGCCCAAAACCGCACGCGTGATCAATGCCAATGGCGAGATGGTAGACGTATCGATCGAACAAATCCGTGTCGGTGACATGCTGATGGTCCGGCCAGGTGAGAAGATTGCGGTCGATGGCATCGTGATGACAGGCAGTTCATCGATCGATGAATCGATGCTGACCGGCGAAAGCTTGCCCATAGAAAAGTCCGTGAGCAGTCACGTATTTGCCGGCACGATCAATGGCCAAGGTTCGCTGCAGTACAAAGCCGAGAAAGTGGGAACCGATACCGCGCTCGCACGCATTGTGCAGTTTGTGGAAGACGCTCAAGGATCCAAAGCAGATATCCAAAATTTTGCTGATCGCGTTGCAGCCTGGTTTGTACCGGCAGTGATTGCAATCGCACTCGTTACGCTGATCGGCTGGCTCATTGCCGGCCAAACAATCACGTTCGCGCTTCTGGCGTTCGTCTCAGTGATTGTCATCGCCTGCCCATGCGCACTCGGTCTTGCAACTCCCACAGCCATTATGGTTGCAACCGGCCGCGGCGCGCAGCTTGGGATTTTGATCCGCGGTGGCGAGGCGTTGCAAGCCGCTGGATCGATACGCACGATCGTCTTCGATAAAACCGGCACGCTCACAGTCGGCAAGCCATCACTCACTGATATACATGCTCTGAGTAGCACTGATGATGAGTTATTGATGATAGCAGCGTCACTCGAACAGGCATCCGAACATCCGCTTGCGCATGCGATTATTTCGGCAGCAAAGCAGCGTAATCTACAGCTCGTAGCGATCGAGAATTTTCAGGCGATCGTTGGCAAAGGTATCCGTGGAAAGATCGGGAATGACGATTATATCCTTGGTAATGAATCACTCATGACCGATCAAAAGATTGACCTAACTGCTCATCAAGAAATAATTCATGGATTATCCGATGCCGGCAAAACAGTGATGTTTCTGGCCAAGAATACGCAACTAATCGGCTGGATCGCTGTTGCAGATACCGTGAAACCAGAAGCAGCCGAAGCGATTGAGCGACTCAAAAAAATGCACTGCAACACTCTGATGATTACGGGTGACACACCTCGTACCGCAGAGGCAATTGCCAAAACAATCGGCATCGATGATGTGCGAGCGGGCATCAGTCCACAGGGCAAAGCCGAAGAAATCAAGAAGCTTCAATCAACACACATGAAAGTAGCTATGGTCGGCGATGGCATAAACGACAGCCCGGCCCTCAGCCAATCCGATCTCGGCATTGCGATGGGCAACGGCACCGATATCGCGATTGAAACCGGCGACATCGTGCTAGTCAAAAGTGATATACGAGACGTGGTGACAGCCCTCGAACTCAGCAAAGCAACAATGAGCAAGATCCACCAGAACATGTTTTTCGCTCTCTTTTATAACGTCGTCGGTATCCCTATCGCCGCCAGACTTTTTATGAGTTATGACGTCATCCTCAAACCAGAACTCGCCGGTCTTGCCATGGCACTCAGCTCTGTATCGGTTGTGACCAACTCACTTTTACTGCGCGGATTCAAGCCACATAAACGCAATTGGCTTTCGACCATCGCACCGTTTGTCATGGCCATTGGCTTTACGGCGTTCTTTGTACTGGGAGCGAAATTGTGACCGAATTACGAATCAGGAAGTACGAATTACGAAAAAAATCTCACTCAAAAGGAGCGGCATGCTTGCCCGCCCGGATACGGTCGGACGGGCCGCGGCGGATTGATGATAATCAAAAGTCGAGACGGCCCGGATAGCTCAAATGATTCTTCAAACGTATCTTTTTGCCATACATCATATCGCCGGGCCGTCTCGACAACTATCAAAATTCCTCTTCATCTTCTCCTCTTCTCCAACCTCTCATCTTCTCAGTCGAACATATACACCACCCTATTCACCACCCCAAACGCGAAGCGGAATAACTTATACGACAGCGCATTCTTAAGCGGCAATTTACCGGTCTTCTTGAATTGATCCACCAACTTGGCAAATGCTTCGCCTTTGCTGGATGCAATTACTAGTGATTCTGTGCGCTTATCGACGACCAATCCAAAGACACCTTTGGCTGGTGTACAACGTCCTTCGAAATGCGTACCGACAATCGATGCACCGAAGTAACGCAGAGATTCCTGCAAGTGCGACGTGGTAATGGACAGAAACGATGTCCAGCCCGGCTTGGCCATGCCGCCTGTGAGGATAAAATAGAACGGCTTTCCGCCGAGTGTTCCCTGCGAATGTGTCTCGGCATCCAAACCAAATGCACCGAGGCGATCGATGAAATTTTTGAGGTTACCAGGAATGCTAAAGTTCCAGATGGGAGTTGTTATAACTACGGCGTCCGCTGTCTCGATAGACTTCTGAATAGTGTAGTAATCGTCGTTGCTGGCGGGCGGATTCCCGTAGTGCTTTTCGATGGTGAAATGCTCAATATTCATGTCTTTCAGCCGAAAGGTATCGACGGTCATATCCCCTGCCTTGGCCATGCCATCTACAAATGCTTTGCCAAGAGTAAAGCTGTTACTGGCTTCGTTCGTGCCACCGACAATCAGAACAATATGCATAGAAGAGAAGTATGAAATTACGGAACAATCTTACACGGCACAGCCGGATCTGCGATGCAGTTTTCGGTTGGCGGTGACCCTTTCCACGGACAAGTTTTGGAATATTTACACGCATCATCTGTGAGCTGCTGCAACTGCTGCTCGATCATCTGCTCATCGTTACCATACGTAAGCAATATTTTATCGCCATCGGCAAATACGTATGTCAGATCAAATGTTTGCTTGGTGCCATTCACGTACATCTGCCACGTTTTGGTCGTATCGTCACAAAATTTCTCGGCGGTGTCGGTTAAAAAACAGCCATCTGCAAACGTCCAGCCAAGCGACGTAAAGAACTGGGCCAGCGGCAAACCCGGCTTGTGGCTATGAATCACATGACCGTTGCTGTCGTGTAAATGGAAATACAAATCTTTCTCACCGTGCTCGCCAGTCGAATGATCTTCCGTCGAAAGACCCGACATATATTTTTCCTTGGAGAAGCCCCACATTCTGCCGTCTATCCAGACTGCAAAGTCTGCATGTGTATGGTTTGGGTCTGGGTTTTTCACTGGAATATGCGGCTTTAGCTGCAAATAAATATAGTAACATGCACCAATAAGCACGATGAGTGACGCAATCTGAAGGACTCTATGTTTCATGGAATCAAAAGAAGAAAGCAATGAGTTTATTGGCTGCGCCACGTGATCGCGAAGCGATTTTACGTGGTGTCACGGGCCGGGATTGAACCGGCGACCCCGGGCTTATGAGTCCCGTGCTCTACCAACTGAGCTACCGTGACATGTTGGTACTACGCGCTGCAATGGAATGATCGTGCCTGCTTTCGTCCGTAAGGCCGGGAGATTATGCATCAAGATGGCCAATGTATGAAGAGAATTTTGTCTTTTGCTTCATAATTTGGTTTTGGCAGTAAACTCCCCCTTCCTCTCATCAATCTCTTCGGTCTACAATCGAGCCATTATGATGGCTCCGGAACTTCCGTACACAATTGTCCTTTCGCTCTTTGTCCTGATCATTTCGATTATCACGGCGCTGTTCGAAATAGAAGTAGAAGGACCACATGGCTGGGCGATGTACTTGCCGACGTGGCGACTGGATAGCGATCTGTTTAAACGCTTCCTCAACGGCAAATCGCTCACAGGTTATCACCTGTTTTTCTACGGTCTGCTATTTCTCATGTTCCACTTCCCACTACTGATTTCCGGCTGGTCGAACCACTTGGAATTCACCATTCTCTCCTGCTTCTTTCAATTCACGATGCTGTGGGATTTGCTGTGGTTTATTTTAAATCCGTACTTCGGCTGGAAGCGCTATATGAAAGGCAATATCTGGTGGTTTCGCAGCTGGTTCTGGCTGTTTCCCGTGGATTATTATGTCTCGCTGGGTTTAAGTGCCGGCTTTGCGACACTGCGCGGACTGTCGTGGCATTCCACCACGTGGTTTCCGTCGCTACCTGGTCCACTACAGCAACTCCTCTTCTGGTGTATCAATACGGCCATCCTGGCTATTTTCGTCGTCGTCATTGTGCGCTTTTTCTCTCCCAAGAGTCTCACACACCCACTCGACCGTGAGCCAGATGACGAGTCGCGAAGTCTGATTAATGAATAGAATGTGGAACGTAGAACGATAGAACGTAGAATTCTACGCTCTTTCTTTACAGACGAATCAGCCAAATCCCGTTATAGTGCCGGCATGACTAAACTCTTCATCCTCGGCCACACGGGCAATGTCGGCAGCGAGCTCATTAAACAAGTCTACAAACTCGACCAATCGACCATCGTCGGGCTTGCCAATAGCAGCGGCTACATCCTTAAGCTCGACGGCATTGTGGACGGCATTACACTCTGCGAGCGCGAGACATTCAAAACCCGCGCGACTGCCTACAAATCCTTGAGTGCTCTTACAGCAATCCTCATAAAAAAACTGCCCAAGGAAACGATCATTGTGGATGTCACAGCAGATGCCTCGCAGGACATGTGCGATCTGCACACGAACCTGATTAAAAAAAGCTTTCACATCGCCACAGCCAACAAGAATCCGCTGTCGCTTTTTTCGTACGATACATTCAAAGCACTCACCGCAAGCCGCGGTCACTACGGCTACAACGCAACTGTTATGGCAGGAGGCGACGCTACTTCCTATGTGCAGGATATGATGGCAATCGGCGATCCACTCAAGAGTATTCAAGGCTGTTTTTCGGGAACGCTCGGGTACATCATGTCCGGACTGGAAGAAGGAAAACAATTCTCCAAAATCGTCGCCGACGCGCACTTAAAAAAATACACCGAACCGCATCCGTGGGACGACCTAAACGGCCTCGATATCGCACGTAAGCTTCTCATTCTCGCACGCAGCGCCGGGATCGATGCGACAATCGATGATGTAATAGTAGAGCCACTTCTGCCCGCGCGTTTTGGCGAGATACGTGACGTTGAAAAATTTCTGGCCGCCATTCGCGAAGCCGACAGCGAAATGAAGCAGCGATCGGACGAGGCCAAGAAAAAACAGATGACACTGCGCTTTGTGGCGAGCCTTAAAAAGAATGATAAGCATTGTGCGCTGCGGGTGCAGATGGAAGAAGTGCCGCTCAAGTCGACTATCGGCCAGTTGAAGGGCACAGCCAATATCATCCAAATTATAACGCGCGACCGTGCACCGGAGGACTGTCCGCATAGCATTATCACCAAAGGCGCCGGGACTATTCGCACCGCTGCAGCCGTGCGTGCCGATATTGCCCGCATGGCTACCGCCGCATAACTATGCTTCGTCTTCGTCGCCTCCTCCGCCTTCGCATGCTTGTTCTGCCCATTGGCATTCTCCTTCTACTTGGCATTCTTGTTTCAAGTTCCATCAGTTTATCGATAATCCGTAGTGCCAAATCCTCGCTATTTCTGATCGATGACGTTCCAAGCAAACAGGCTATTTTGATATTAGGCGCAAAAGTACACCCATCGGGTGAGCCATCGGCATTTTTGCGCGACCGACTCGAAACAGGGCTCGCTTTATACAAAGCCAAAAAAGCACCGAAGATTATTGTCTCGGGTGATCACGGCCAAAAAACGTACGACGAAGTGAACGCTATGCGCACGTATTTAACCGAACGCGATGTGCCCAAAGAAGATATTTTTATGGATCATGCCGGTTTCGATACGTACGACAGCATGTACCGGGCTCGCGATATTTTTGAAGTCGAAAGTCTGATTATCACCACTCAGACATTTCATCTGCCACGCGCAATTTTTCTCGCTCGTTCAATGGGCATCGATGCCGTGGGAGTTGCCGCAACGGGCCGACAGTATCCGACCTACTATTACATTCGCCAAACAATCCGCGAACCACTCGCGCGCATCAAAGCGGTACTCGATGTTGTGCGACGCAGGCAGCCGAAATACTTAGGTCCTGCTATTCCCATAACCAGCGACGGGACGCAAACAGAAGGATAGCCCTGCTACCCACTTCCCTCTATACTACGAGCCTATGAGACCGACACTCGTCTGCCTGCATGGTTGGGGTGGTTCCAAAGAGTCTTTTACGGAGCTGCGCGCCGCACTGGCCGATACGGACATAACGGTCCTTACACCGGATCTCCCGGGTTTTGGCGATGAAAAAGAACCATCGAAGCCCTGGACGATCGATGACTATACCGATTGGACTGAGCGGTACATCAAACAGCATAAAGTCGATCGACTTTTCCTCCTCGGCCATTCGCATGGCGGACGGATCGCCATCCAGCTTGCCTGTCGCCATAGCATACCAATCGAGCATCTGTTTCTGTGTGCTGCCGCTGGCATCAAACATGCCAGACATGTAAAGCGCGCAATCGGACTCACACTCGCTAAAAGCGGCAAATTCTTTCTGTCTGTTCCCCTCCTTCGGCAATTACAACCGGTTGGCAAAAAACTGCTCTATAAACTTGTGCGCGTGCACGACTACGAAAAAGCCAGTCCCATTATGCGCCAAACGCTGATCAATGTGACGCAGCAGGATTTACGACCTCTACTTTCGCGGATCAATCTTCCCACTGATTTGTTCTGGGGCAAGCAAGACGGTATGACGCCGTTTTCGGACGCGCTGATCATGAAGAAAGAAATTCCCCACGCCACGCTGCATGCATTCGAGGGTGTGCGCCATGGTGTACACCGCGATAAAGCAGCCGCCATCGCCGCTTCCATTCGTTCGTTTCTATGACACAGATTGTACTCCTGTCGGCAGTTACTCTGGTTGCCTGCCTCTCGCCGGCGCTCACTCTCGTCAAATTGTGGCAGCTGAAAGAATGGCGTTGGGATCGGCTTTTGGAACACTTAGGCGCCGAAGGAATGTTCCAACAAGTATTCGGATTCCTGCGTCCGGTGTTGCTGGGTACGTGGCTGCTACTACTGATTGGCATTTCGCTTGCGGGCATCAATATCTGGCTGTTTCCCATTGGCTGTGCCATTGCACTGCTCGCGCCTCTCGCGACACTTTCACTCCTGCAAATCGCCCTGCGTAAACAAAAAATGCCGGTGTGGACGCTCAAGGCAAAGGTTATTTTGATGGGAACGATTATGCTCACTCTCGTCGTCGCTATTCTTCTTTCGGCAACAAAAGAGGCTGTCATCGCTTTAGCATTTTTACCGCTACTGCAGCCACTGTTCCTGGTTATTGCTTGGATGATTTTTCTGCCTATCGATCGACCCCTCAAAAAAAGGCGCACAGCTCAGGCAACCGCTCTGCGTGATCAATTTTCCAATTTACTGGTAATCGGAGTCACGGGCAGTGTCGGCAAAACAACCACCAAAGAACTGCTGGCTCACATTCTTGCTCCGCTCTCGCCACTCGTTACTCCCGAGCACGTAAATACCGAAATGGGGGTGGCAACCTGGCTGCTACAAACTTTGCCGATGCTCAAGCGTATCGATAGCCGCATCGCGATTGTGGAAATGGGTGCATATAAAATGGGTGAAATCGATGCGATCTGCCGCATGACCAAACCGACAATCGGCATTGTGACACGCATTGGCGAGGAACATTTGGCACTCTTCGGCTCGCGTCAGAATATCGCGCAGGCCAAAAGCGAACTGCTCGCCGCACTCCCGCAAACCGGTCACGCGTTCTTCCCGATTGCCGACACGTTTGCGGATTATCTGCGTACACGCACGCAAGCAACAGTCCATACCATCGGAACGGCAAAACCAGCAGATGTCATTTTCGAGCAAGCGACAAGTGATGCGTCCGGTATTCATTTTATGATGGACGGCACATCGTACACGATTCCAATTCAGGGCATGCATAATATTCCAAACGCCGCACTGGCTATTGCGTGTGCACAAAAAATTGCAAATCTTGTACAGGTGCAAAATATCGCTGCTCCAATACAGCCGCAAAATTTTGCGGCACTATTGAAAACCTTTGCCTTACAACAACATACGTTTAACCCACGCCGCGAACATGACGTCGATATTTTGGATGCTACGTACAACGCCTCACCCCAGAGTTTCGAGGCCGCTATCGAATGGGCCGCGTCTCAACCTCATGCGCAGAAATATTTGCTGACCAGCGGCATCATTGAACTGGGCACCGAAGAAGCGCCGCTGCATGAAGCCATTGCCAAGAAAGCGAGCAGCGTGTTTACCCAAGCTTTTATTACGTCCAAACGATTTCTGCCGTATTTCATACAAGGCGGGTTTTCTAACCGTGCGATGCTGACAAAAGATGTAAAGACCAAGCTGCCCAAAAACTCGCTGCTTGTCTGTATCAGCCGGATGCCGGATGCTACGATCAACAAACTTCTGCCCTGATCTGAAATGAGCCTTTTCTCCCCTATCCATCACACGTTTGCGCCACATGCCGACAGACGGCATCGCATGGCAACAATCGGTGCATCATATGCGCCGTGGGCGTACGTACGCGGGAAAAGTATTGCCGCTTTGGAAAAAGCAATGAGCGAAGAATTCCATGCCGATACCATTACGTTTGCAACCGGTCGCGAAGCATTTCTGGCACTTCTTCGCAGTCTTCGGCTCAAGCCAGGTGAGGAAATTATTATTCAAGGGTACACCTGTGTCGTTCTGCCAAACGCCATTCATTCCGCAGGCGGCGTGCCAGTGTATGTGGATATCGATCGTGAAACGCTCAACCTGGATATCGAAGTTGTCCGCCAATCTATCACACCGCGTACCCGCGCCATTGTCTGTCAGCATACTTTTGGTATCCCTGCACAAACACTGCGCCTGCGCTCTCTGTGCGATGAGCATTCTCTGGCACTCATAGAAGACTGCGCACATGTGATTCCAGATTTTCTGGGCGGCAGCGAAACGATCGGCAAGTATGGCGATTTTGTACTGATGAGCTTTGGTCGCGACAAAGCGATTTCGGGTATTACCGGTGGAGCGATTATCTCCCGTCACAGCTCTATTTCGACAGCGCTACGCGACGAGCAGGCACGCGCTATTCCCTTGTCGTGGTGGACAGTCGCGCGCTATCTGCAGTATCCAAATTTCTATGCGTGGAACAAGCTCTTGTACGGCATGCGCATCGGGAAAGCGATGCTGCTTGCACTCAGACGCATGCACTTACTCTTGCCAATTTTGGAAGACAGTGAAAAGAAAGGTCGCATGTCGCCGGTCTTGCACAGGATGCCAAACGCATGCGCCCGTATCGCACTGCACGAATGGAAACGCCGCGCGCAGATCAACGCACACAGACGGATGCTCACTGCGTTTTACTTAGAAGAAGGCCTCAAGCAGCGCTGGCCACTTCTTGCCGGCGTTCACAGCGAACTGGCACTGCAGAAATTTCCGCTGTTTATCAGTGATGCGCAAAAGCTGCGCGAGACGCTCAAACAGAAAAATATTTATCTGGATGATGGCTGGACCGGCTGCGTGATTTGTCCGGATACAATTGATCTAGATGCAACCGATTACTGCTGGGGCGACGATCCCGTTGCCGAGGCGGCCTGCCTTCAAATTCTGTCGCTTCCAACTCATCCGACTATGAGCCTGCACCAAGCCAAACAACTCGTTTCTATCCTTCGTCCTTCCCTTATACGATGACCCAGATTTCCATTGCTCATGCCGTCAATAAAGAGGAGTGGGACAGCTTTCTTCTCACCCAACCGTTCAGTCCTTTTTTGCAAAGCTGGACCATGGGCGAAGTGTATAAAGAGGTCGGACAGGAACCGATTCGCTTAACCATTCGCGATGACAACAAGCTCGTCGGTATCTGCTTCGGACACGTAGTGAACGCGCGTCGCGGCCGACACATCTCTGTCCCCTACGGACCAGTACTAGGAAGCAGTCTCCAGCCACAGGTAACCGAAGTGATGGAGCTGCTCATCACGCAGCTCAGACTCATCGCGCTCTCGCACAAATGTCACTTTCTGCGCATCAGTCCGTTTTGGACAATGGATGAAGGCCATGTGCAACACGAGCACGAAAGATGGATGACGCATCATGCAATCGGCCAATACAAAGCGCACGCCTCACCCATGCACTTGCTCGCCGAACATCTCTGGGTGCTCAACCTGAAAGATCGATCGACCGATGATATTCTCAAAGACATGCGCAAAACCACACGCAATCTTATTCGCCGCGCGGAGAAAGATGGCGTCACAATAGAAGCGTCCACCAATCCCAACGAGGATCTTGTGCATTTTCTGCGCCTGCATGACGAAACGCGTCATCGCCATGGTTTTACGCCGTACACGAATGCGTTTTTTCAAGCGCAGGTCAAACGCTTTGCAGCCGAAAACGCCTGCACGCTCTACCTCGCCCGCTTTCAAGGCGAAGTGATTGCAGCGTCTATCCATATGCACATGGGGGGCGTTACCAGTTACCATCACGGGGCCAGCACACAACGATTTTCCAAAGTGCCAGCAAGTTACTTGCTACAGTGGACGGCGATTACGGATGCCATGAAACGTGGCGACACATTATATAACTTTTGGGGAATCGCGCCGCAGAGCGGCAAATCCCAACTGCCAACTGCCAACAATCAAGCGAGTCTAGATGATACGAAATCCGAAGATCAAAGAGCAAAATCCGAAACAGTCACGAAAAACGATCAAACGAATAACGAAACAACAAAGAAACATCCCTTCGCCGGCGTGACGCTCTTTAAAACCGGCTTCGGCGGATCTCTTGTCGAGCTCGTGCACTGCGTGGATATTCCGCTCCATCCGTGGTATACTATTACGAGAACTGTCGAGCTCCTGCGCAAAAAACGCCGCGGCTTCTAACCTCCCCTTTCATGCCAGACACAACAAACATCGAACAGAAACTGGACGCGATTCTCGAGTACATGCAACGCATGGACCGTCGCGACAAGTGGCGCATGATCGGCGGCTTTATTCGTTCTCTCATCGCCATTATCCCGATTATCATCGTTATCTGGAGCTCCTACTATTTTGCAATGCACTGGGAGGAAATCATGAAGAATATCACCGAGATGTCGGTTGCAGCTGCCAAGCAATCGGCTCAAGGAACGAGCGATAGCATGATCGACTCCATCAAGACAAAGTACGGTATTCAGTAAGACTCAAAAGAAGCAAAAGACTCAGACGACTCAAAGGATTGAAGAGTAGATAGTCCAACATCAGATTGGAATTTTCCTTTGAGCTCTTAAAAAAGACCCGGGCGTTCGCCTCAGGTCTTTTTGATTGTGATAATTCACTTGAGCATCCTTTGAGTCTTTTGAGTCGTCTGAGTCCTTTGAGCCCTGTCCTACTTCACCATCTTCAGCACTTCTTCCGGCGTCATAGTGGAGCTGACATACAAACTTGGCAAGCGGAGAAACTGCGAGCGAGTGAACTTTTTGTCTGGTGCCTGGCTTACGCCAAACAGATAACCAGCTTGCGATGCGACTTTCATGACACGATCATTTACACCGCCTTGTGGATACGACACTACATACACCTCGCGACGCGTAACGTCTTCGATCAGCTTCTTGCTCTGCCCGAGTTCTAGGAGTAGCTGCGCATCGGTGAGCGAACGGAGATCATCGCCTGTGTGACCTTCGGACTGAATTTCATTGCGATTTGCCAGCAGCGTAAGCATCATTTTCTCGGTGACTCCCGTAATGCCAACATCTTTGGTTGTGATAAAGAGAGTGGCTGCCACTCCGGCCTTTTGCAGTGTGTCGTTCACTTCCTTGGCATTTTTACCATTTACACCCGCAATCGTGAGAGCCACGGTGCCTGGCGTAATGCGCGCATCGCGCTTCTCCTGATCGCTGACAATATCGTAGAGCGCATCTAGCGTGACTACTTTCATTCCTGCTGCCTTAAGCGCAGCAATGTGCTTGCCCAGCGCAGACAGACTGCCGTTATCGGTCGCGCGGTACTGCAAAATCGGCAACGTGTAATCCTCCTGACGAACCAAGTACACCGGCTGGAATGGCTTTAGGTATTTGGAAGAAACGAATCCTTCGCGACCATCGATAGAAACACGCGCCCACTCACCATTGATGGAAAGCGGCTTCACAATTGCCTGGCCCGGGAGTTCGCCAATTTTCTCGGCCTGAGCCGATGCATCTTTGCGAACGTTTAAGAAGGAGAAGTCGACGAAGTATTTTCCCTCAAACTGCTTCTTGTCTTCTGGCAGTCTCTGTTCGGTTGTGAGCTTTGCGATGTAGCGGAAGGCGACGTAGCCCTCTTTTCCGTCGGCCATGCGGATCTTTGCCCACTGAGCGTTTGGAATATCCAAAACCGTCACAATCGCTCCCTGATTCAATTTCTCTACCTGTGTTGAACCGACCTGTGTCGATGAACGAACGTTTAAGAACGGATTGTTCACACGGTACAAATTGCCGGCCTGATCTACGATGCCCATGCGTAGATTGTCGTACTGCTTCTGCTTCTCAACATCCAACACCACATTAATGGCAGGAACTGATGCGGAGGAGGAGGTGACTGCTGCCGTTGCAATGCTCGCAGTACTACTGCTCGATTGCGACCCCTGAATCGTCAGATCGAAACTGGTCTGGATACTGCTACTCGACGATCCGAGAACAGTAAGATCAGAACCAGAGCTGAATGCAGTGGAGCTGCTGCTGGCAACAACTTCCTGCACGCGCTGCAGATCATTGTCGTTGAAAGTAAATTCCTCAAACGACTTGTCAGTCGTTTCAGGCTGTCTGCCGCAACCCATAAACAGGGTGCCAAAGCAGGCGACGAGGAGGAAGATGATAAGAGAGCGGGGCAACTTGGACATGGGAAGAGAAGGAAGGGGGGGGCTACATGCGATCGGGCACCCGAAGGGTGAGGATCTCAGCGCCAGTTTTGATAAGGGAAGCCGAAGTTTGGGTAAGCGACAAACGGAAGTCACGAAGTGCTCCGTCCGCTTTTAAGATAGGTTCGCTGTTGTAGAACGCATTAAATGCCTGACACAATTCGTACAGATACGTACACAATTTGTGCGGCATACGATCTGCGCGTGCCGACTCGACTGTGTCCGAAAACTGCAGGAGCAAATGGATGAGTGCACGCTCTTTCTCTGTTAACTCTCCTGCATAGGAAATTTTGCCTACCTTTTTATCGGCCTTACGCAACACCGACATCGCGCGCGTGTGTGTGTACTGCACATACGGCGCACTGTTGCCTTCGAAGCTCAACACTTTCGACCAGTCGAACACCATATCCATCTTGCGGTTCTGGCTGAGCACTCCGTAAATCACCGATCCAATGCCGATCATCTTGGCCAATTCCTTCTTCTCCTCTCCTACTACTTCAGACTCTTTTTCAGCAATCAATTTGTCAGCACGCTCGACTGCTTCTGTGAGCACATCTTCAAGCTTAAGAATATTGCCTTTGCGCGTGCTCATACTGCGATCGGCAAAGCGCATGCGACCAAATACTACGTGTTCTAAGTTCGGCAAATCCCAACCGAGTTGATGCACGATAGCAAATAATTGCTGGAAATAGAGTGATTGCGCCACATCGACAACATACAAAATTTCGGCCGGCTGCCATTTCTGAACACGAAACTGCACCGTCGCAAGATCGCGGGTCATATAAATAGTCGCACCATCGCCTTTCATCACGATTGCTGGTGGCAACTTCGATGCCTCTGGAAATTCGGCAATGAGTGCACCTTCTTCTCCTGTCTTAAATACTTTTTTCTTCTTCCCCTCTTCAATGATCGGCTCCATCTTATCGCGATAGAAGCTTTCACCGTGTGTAAAATCGAAAGAAACACTCAACTGCGAATACAGCTTTTCCATGGAAGCCATTGTGATCTTCACCACTTCTTGCCAGAAAGCTTGTAGCTTTTTGTCACCTTGTTCCAACTTCGCAAAAGCTGCGCGGCCCTCATTTTCCAATTCAGGATTCTTTTCTACTTCTTCATGAAACTTCACGTAAAGCGCCAAAAGGTCGTCGAGAGTACAGTCTGAGACATCCTTCGTCCCCCATTTTTCGAATGCGACATATAATTTACCAAACTGAGTCCCCCAATCTCCTAAATGATTGATGGCGATCGTATTGTAACCAGAGTAACGATAGAGATTTGTAATGACCTGACCAATGATAGTGGTAAGTAAATGATGAACACCGAGTGGCTTGGCGATATTGGGCTGTGAATATTCGACAATCACCGGTTTCTCTTTCTTGCGGATGGATTTCGGCTTCGCGTCTTTCATGATGTCCGGAAGCGATGCCGTCAGTTCTGCAGTTTCCAGATGAATATTGACGTAGCCCGGACCTGCTATTTCCATCGATTTCACGCCTTTGATTGTGCCGAGTTCATCGATGAGCATTTGCGCTATATCGCGTGGACTCTTGCCAACTTGCTTTGCTAGTTGCAAAGCAATATTCGATGTGAGATCGCCTCGTCCTGATTCACGTGGAATATCGAAAGAAACTGAGGTCGAAACATCAAATTTTTTCTTCAAAATGCCGTCCGAGAGAGTAGCCAATTTTTGGCGAAGTGCGTACACAGGAAGTGATCAGGAAACAGCGCTACTTTATACACATAGTAGGCAATGTATAGCCGAAACAAAAATTTGATCTTGATCACACAATTTCTTCGTGTTTTGACTGTACTTTGAACAAATAATGTGTGCACAATCGTACACCTTGCGTTGATCTCAAAAAATGATCAAACCAAAACTCCTGTAGCACTTCGGTATACAAGCTGATATTTTGGCTTACAGTAAAGCTATTCCCCTAGCATTGGCTTCTATAGCCGACATTTTACATAATCAACATTTTGATGTATAATATACTTAATGAATACAACAATTTTAAGCCGTCGTCAGGGTAAAATCTCTCTCGCAATTGCCGGTGTCTCCACGCTGGCAATCTTGATGACTGCCTGTAATCGTCCTCAAACATCTGTCGATCTTTCGACAGTCCATGTACAAGGTGGTCTTCGCGCCGTTGCCACCATTGATCAATTGCTCAGTCACAATGTCGTGCGTGGTCTTCCGCGCAAAGGAGCGCTACTTGGTGTCTATGTTGCGCAGTACTTGTCGCAAGCAATTTTGCATCCGGTCCACGCTGCTATAGGAGGTGTGCAGGCACAAAGTATTATTATCCAAAGCGGAAGCAGCAGTGCCAATGGCCCCGATTTTGAGTTACTGCAGATCTTCGGCGAACAACTAAATATCGATGTATCGGATACTCTCAATCGCAGTATCGATAGGCAGCAAGCCCTGGATACGTATCTGACAAATTTGACGGCAACCGGCAAGCAAGCCAATGACCGCTATACTATTTTGCTGGTACAGTTGAAAGAATTACAAACCCAAAAGCGCGATGCAGACCGCGAAAATAGCACACTGAAAAGTGATGTACAGAAAGCGATTAAGGATAAAGATTTTACGCTTGCCGGTGAAAAGCAAAAACTGCAGACAGAGAGCGAAAAAAATGCGTCGGACTTAAGCGCGAATCTGCTGCAAACGCAGAACATAGTCAAATCCTACGACACGCTTCTCACTCTCTTCGGCCAGCGGACAGTTGCCATCAGCAAAAACCGTGAATTACTCATTTCCGGACTTAAGGCAGTCGATATTCCGGGTGTCGATTCTCTTAACATTATTCAGCATGAAAAGGGTGTCACTCCTCGAACTACCAGTGCAGGAGGTAGCCGGTTTAGTATTTTTGACTTTTCCAGTCCGCTGGAAGGCCTCTAAAAGGCACATTCTCACTGATCAACGCCCCTCACCCCCGTCCCCTCTCCTTGCTAAAGCAAGGAGAGGGGTGACTTCTGGAATTATTGAACATATACATCATTCATCGCTGCTCATTATTGAAATCGCACGAAGCTCTTGTAAAAGAAAAAGAAGGAAAATGAACGGATGACTATGAACAATCATAGTGGAAGCTCCCCTCCGCCTCGCGAAGCGAGGAGAGGGGTTAGGGGGTGAGGGACCTCTAGGAATACAAGCCGTTCTGTGGTATAATATTCTGATGACTAGAAAAGTTCTTCGACGGCTGCAACTTGCGACTATCCTGAGTCTGTTTGTATGTATTTTCAGCATGCAAACTGCCTTCTCTCAAGCAGCTGGTTGTGGGGTAGACAAAGTCGATTGTCATGGAAGCTGCATCAGTATCAATGATATTTGTATTCTCGAACCAATCCCTGGCGGACCAACAACCATTTCTTCCAGCGAAACAGCAAATTTAGGAGCATTGCTGAAGTACCTAAACGGCGGACTCTGGACGTGGGCGCTACGTATCGGCGTTGCTATTGCCGTGCTACAGGGAGCGGTAGCGGGCTTGCAAATAGTCACGCAAGGACCCGATAAAGTTGCCGAAGCAAAAGACCGATTTAAATGGGCAGTAACCGGATTACTCATGCTCCTGATGGCCGGTGCCATCATGCAATTTATCAATCCCGTTGCCTTCAGCCAATGAGCAGACAAATGTTCCGTACCGGCCTCGTACTCACGGCATTGCTCATCCCGATGACGGTCGTTGCAACTCCGTTCCTCAGTCCCTATTGTGGCAATTTACCTGGGTGCGGCAGCAATCCCGGCGGTCTGTTCGATCGCATCATTGCGCTTGCGTATACAAGACTGGAACTCTACGGCTATTTGCTTGGCGGACTATTCATCATTATCGGTGGCGCACGCATGCTCACAAGTTTCGGCAACGAAGAACGCTTTGGGGCCGGCAAAACAACTATCATCTGGGCGCTCATTGGCATCTTCGTCGCCAATTTTGCCTCGCACCTTTTTGGCTTCGTTTTCCAGGAAATCACCTCCCCTCTCGGCGGCGACTTAGTGATTGCGATCATCGCACTCGTGCGCAGTACAATTTTTGACTTGATGTACATCGCGCTGCTGGGAGTCGCTTTGTTCAGCGGTATGAGCATGGTGCTCGCGCAAGGCAAAGAAGAACAAGGCACCAAAGCACGCAACGCTCTTATTTATGCAGCTGTCGGCGCTCTGGTTATCAACCTTGCCGATCGGCTTATCAGCGCTTTCGTTCTCCTATGAAGAAAAAACTTTTCCTCGCCGGCCTCCTCGCTGCCATTCCGCTGCCGGCAGCCGCTATCAGTATCCGCGAGTACTGGGCCTGTAATCCCGAAATTTTCTACTGCAACAGCGGAAACATTCCAGCAATCATCGTCAGCAATATCGTCATCTTCGTCTCCAATACCATTGTCGCAGTCGGTACACTCGCATTCGTCTATGGCGGTGTGCGTATGCTGGTATCGCAAGGTGGCGAAGGTAAAGAAGCCGGCAAGAAGTCGATGCAGTTTGCCGTCATGGGAATCATTTTCGCGTTTCTTGCCCAGCGCATTGTGCAATTTGTGCTCGATATTATTACGTCGATTGCGTAAAAGCATATGCGCAAGCGAGGTCGTCGGAGCTCTGTGATGTAATTTTTGGCATCATAATAATA
>JAGOTD010000005.1 GCA_018061945.1 Candidatus Peribacteraceae bacterium
TCCTGGGCAGAGAAGAATGGCAGGAAATTATTTATGTGGGGGAAAATTCATAGTCCAGCTCAAGGGTATGATGAGCTTGTAGACCGATTTGATATTGATGATTTCAGAACGTATCGAGCAGTAATATATCCAGAAAAAATTGTTCCTGAAGAGGGGCAGGGATAGTTTTATATTATATTGAATGGTGGGCGATAATGGACTTGAACCATTGACCTCGACATTATCAGTGTCGCGCTCTAACCATCGGCCTGGGCCGATAATCGCTCTATCATTTGTTTTAAAAACTCTCTTCCTTTACCTGTTTTGAAGAATTTTTCTCTTTGTAGCGCCTCTTGTTTTGTATCAAATTCTTCCTTGTATATCATTTTTCATGGCCCTCTCTTTGACGTATATGATCTAAATCCATTATCAGTATTATCTTGTTGTAGCCGATTTTCTATATTTTTAGTGTAGCCTTAATAAAGAATGCCTTCGTTATTTTGAAGAACGTAGGCGTAGTACATAAGATAAAATTTGATTTGAATGGTGGGCGATAATGGACTTGAACCATTGACCTCGACATTATCAGTGTCGCGCTCTAACCAGCTGAGCTAATCGCCCGAGATGTGAATGATAGTGGATAACCATCGGCCTAGGCCGATAACCGCCCGTAAGGGAATAATGGAATCTACTTGGGCTCTAACCATCAGCCGAGGCTGATAATCGCCCGAAATGTGAATGATGACGGTCGAACCATCGGCCTCGGCCGACAATCGCCCGTGTTGTAACTATTGCCTTCAAAAGCACGCGCTTTCGAAAAGCCGCACTACGATACGGCCTTGGCGGGTCAGTATCAAGACATTTTTGGCTTCACCGAGTCTACTTATAGATCTGCGTCACACTTTGGCCGCTTTCGATGTTGCGCAGAACCTGGGCCAAGAGGGGAGCGATGGGCAGGACAGTAAAGCCTTCGGTCGGTAAATCTTGCGGAATGCTGTCGGTAACGACTACTTCCTTAAAGCCGGCTTTATCCAGATTTTCGTATGCCTTGCCCGAGAAGATGGGGTGAGTGGCAGCGGCGTAGACATCGGGATGAGCTTTGCGTGCGACGAGGGCTTCTTTGGCTGGGCAGAGCGTGGAAGCGGTATCGATCATGTCATCGAAGATGATGCATGTGCGGCCTTCTATATTTCCCACCACTTCCAGTACTTGCGCCTGATGATGACCTGTTCGTGTTTTGTGCATGATGGCCAAATCGGCGCCGATCATATCCGCAAATTTCTTGGCGCGTTTGGCACCACCGGCATCGGGAGCGACAACTACTGGGTCGGGTAAATTCTTTTTCTTGAAGTACTCAGCAAAAATTGTCCGCGCATCGAGCACATCAACCGGAATAGAGAAGAAGCCTTGCACTTGATCCGAATGTAAATCGATAGTGATGACGTGATCCGCACCAGATTTTTCGAGCAGGCTTGCAACGAGCTTAGCCGAAATCGGTTCGCGTGGAGCAGCGACACGATCCTGACGGGCGTACGGAAAGTGCGGAATAATGACGTGCACAGAACTTGCGAAGCTGAGCTTGGCAGCTTGGCACATCAGAAAGAGCTCCATGAGATCTTCATTCACATTGTGCGTACTGGTTTGCACGATGAATACGTCTTTGCCGCGCACAGACTCTTCGAATTTGACGTAACGCTCACCGGAACTGAACGCCTTGAGGGTGATGGCACCAACGGTGGTACCAAGCTCTTTGGCAAGAGCTTCTACAAGCTGCGGATGCGATGATCCTGCAAAAAGGTTCATAAACATCTATAGTATACGCTATGCACGTCCGTTTTTCCATGGTGATTGGCATGCCGGTAGTCGAAGATCAGGCCGATACAACACTTGGTATTGTCTCCGGCATCCTCCTGCACCCCGATACAGGGGTCGTTACAGGCTTTTTTGTGCGTGATTTGCGCATTTTTGGCGGCAGCGAGCATTTTCTCGGTGTTGCCGATATTATCGGGTGGGGGACGGTGATTCACATCCGTAGTGAAGATCGTTTGGTATTACCCGAAGATATTGTGCGGCTTTCAGCCTTACTGCAAGATTCGCGGCGTATTTTGGGACAGAAGATCGTTACCAAGAAAACCAAGCGCACAATTGGCGTGTGCCAGGATGTGCAGTTCGATACGCGGCATTTTCAGCTGGAATGGCTGTTTCCGCGGGCGTGGTGGTTTTTTGCCAAAACACCGGTGCCAGCCAGCGATATTATTCTGGTAACAAAAGACGCAATTCTGATTCGCGAGCAGACTATGTTGCAGCCGGCATTAAAGGGTATCGAAGAATTGGAGATGTCTCTGCCAGACGTTTTGCCTGCCACCACCATGCAATATCAGCAGCAACATAAGTCTGATAATTTGACAAGTCATTAAAAAGAGTATATATCGTCTTATACACATATGCACACACTCTTTTCCAACCGCAGGAAGTATTATTGGCTTCTTGCTGCTATCCCTTTTATTGTGGGTGCGATTTTTCTGCCGTCACTTCATCAATCGAGCATCAATGCTGCCTCTACTGGCGATTTTATGCAGCAATGTCCGGTTGGCACGCATCTCACACAGGCGTGTACCAATAGCTATCCTCGTACATGTGGTCCGCTCATTTGTGAGCCAAACTATATTTACAATCCCGATCTCAACCCGCCCTATGAAGCGATTCCTGCACCAACTACAACACAGCCCAGCAGCACCGCTTGTGTAAACGGCAAGCAGACAGTGTGTTATGGCGGCACGCGCGGCTGTGCAGTAATGAGTTGTCTTTCAAGCTCGACGCCCACAACGCCGTATCAGGATCCTCAGCCAACATGTCCGTATGGTCAGACACCAAAGCAGTACTGTTTACTTGGACAATGCAGCTGGCAGTGCGTCAACAATACCTCGACGACGCCGTATACCAATTATCCGTATTCCACGACACCGACGACTGGTGCCGTATCTTGCTCATTTGGCCTGCAACCAACGACCGAGTGTTTTGGCGGTACGCGCGGCTGTGTAACACGTTGTGTGTTATCGGGCAGTACTCCTACCACTACGACACCGTATCAGGAACCTCAGCCAACATGTCCGTATGGACAGACGCCAAAGCAGTACTGCTTACTTGGACAATGCAGCTGGCAGTGCGTCAACAATACCTCGACACCGCCGTATACCAATTATCCGTATTCCCAAACACCGACGACGGGTACGACCAGTTGTAGTTTCGGATTGGTGCCGAAAACCGAATGTTTCGGTGGCACGCGTGGTTGTGTAACGCGTTGCGCGCTTGCGGGATATCAAACACCTCCACAGTATTATAACAATACGACGCCAACGAATACCTATGGACGCAGATTGGTATGTTTCGGCGGAACGAGAGGGTGCGTATATCAATAAACAATCTTGAGAAATCAGTAAACAAAAAACCCTCCGCGCGGAGGGTTTTTATATTCTTGAAGAAGGAGCGATGGATTAGCTAGCCGTGATACCTGCGAAGAAGGTGACGATCACGCGAGCGAAGAGAACAACCAGGATACCGACGATAACGTAGATGATGGTCTTCTTGGCTTTGTCTTTTTCACCTTCATCACCACCCGATACGATGAGGCGGATACCGGCGATGATGACGTAGATGACAGCGATGAGCGTGATAAAATCGAGAACGATTTTTAAGAGGTTGACGATCGTTGTGCGAATACCGGCTGGATCGCCTGGGCTACAGTCGACACCTGCAGGACACTCTGGTGGCGCAAGAGCTGCCATTGCCTTGATGGCGTAGAATTGTGACAGCGCAACAGCCGTCGATAGGGATGTAATAATTTTTTTCATGGAAAAGGGGAGGGAAGATTTCTCTTAGTATTCACGAGAGGCTTGCATCTGCGCAAGTTGACATTACTATTCATTGTTGATGAAACCCGCGGCGACAATCAGAATTGCCGGCAGAGAAAACCAGATATCCTGATTGAGTACCATAATCTGCATCAGTGGGCTCGACGCAGCAATTGGCACGATAGCTCCCGATGCTGCCATCGTACGGTCGAGAATGGCATTTCCGGCAACATACGTAAGAATAGTGGAGATAATGAGTCCGGCTGTTCCAAACCCAAAAATCGTTGTGTAGAGAATGTTCATCAGCGAGCCGGCTTCTTTTGTATACGTAATATGAATACCGCTGCGTAGAGACAGTAAAATAATAAATGCTGCGAAAATGCCGATCTTCAGCGCCGAAATAATACTCACGCTAAACGTGAGATCGAGAATTTGAATATTGTTGAGTGACGAACCGGCCAGTCGCAGTATGACGTTACCGATTCCTTGCGTTGCGATAATCGAAATGTACGCAGCAACCATCACGCGGATCGACTGATTGCGACCGATGATAAAACTGTAGGACATCACAATCGCAAAGAAGACGATGATCACAAGGTCCCAACTGAGTGTGACGTTTACTGGGGGCATGGAGGGTATGGTAGCGTGCATGACGGATCGTCGTCCAATGAAGCGACATGCGTGAAGCGAATTACGAAGTACGAATTTCGAATTACGAATCGTACTTCGTACTTCGCGATTCGTAATTCGTGTAGGTTTCAACCTTACCTACCGCCAAACATCGCTCCTCGCTATACTTGAGCCATGCGGCATGGTTTTCTTCTCATCGACAAGCCCGTTGGGCCGACAAGCCACGATATAGTGGCGCAGCTTCGGCGTCTGTTGAGTGAGCAAAAGATGGGACACTTGGGCACACTCGATCCGCAGGCGAGCGGACTTTTGGTTGTGGCAGTTGGCAGCAAAGCGCTCAAGGTCGTCGATTTGTTTAAGACACTCACGAAAGAATACATCGCAGAAGTGCATTTGGGAGCCGAGAGCACAACCTACGATTTCGAAGGCAGTATTACACAAACACAACTCAAGCCAGGTTGGCAGCAGCCAGCCGATAGCTCGCGTATTCAAACACTCATTGCCGAAAGATTCCTCGGGAAAATAGAGCAGCGTCCGCCGCAGTTTTCCGCGCTCAACATAAGTGGCAAGCGCGCGTACGAATTGGCACGCGAAGGCAAGCAGGTAGAAATGCCGCTGCGCGAAGTGCAGATTTCGCAATGCGATATTCTGTCGTACAACTATCCAAAATTATCGCTACAAGTTGCGTGTAGTTCTGGCACCTATATACGTTCGCTCGCGCACGATATTGGTATCGCTCTTCGGTGTGGCGGTTATCTCTCCGCTCTTCGTCGGACGAAAGTAGGGAAGTGGAAAATCGAGAAAGCCATTGCTCCCAAAGATGCTGTGTGGACATCGGTTGTTCCTCTCAAAGAAATTTTGTCTGATTTTCCTCGGCGCGATTTATCGGCAGACGAATGGAAAGAAATCGACTTTGGTCGCACGATTAAAGGTGATGTTGGAACTGATTCACTTATCGGTTGGGTCGATGATCTGCCAGTTGTGATCTTGGAAGCGAGCAGCAAGCAAGCAGGAATGCTGAAGGCGAGGAAGGTGTTGTAGAAAGGACTCAGATGACTCAAAAGACTCAGAGGACTCAAAGGATAGTAGATGCAAATATAAAAAGGGAGCGGGATGCTTCCCGCGGTCGACTTCTTATGCAAAGAAGTCTTGTCTTATCAGCTATTGATTGAAGACATGTTATGTAAGGGGCTGTCGTTATGACAGCCCCTCTTGTTATTTCAAGCAATCTTCAAGTCGCTTGAAATATGTTTGCGCTCCTTCTGCCTGTTCCAGGCTCAGCTCTTCGCCGAGATATCGAGAGAGGACATGAATGCAAGACACGGCTCCGCGGTGTTGTCGTGTTGGTCTGTGCTTCATCACGCAGGGCAACGAAGGCTGATTGTTGCCGAGAATCGAGATGGGATACTCGGCAATCATCAGTTCATTTTGCAGAATGAAGCAGAAGAGAAAATGATCGTGTTCTCGAACAAGAACGTGAGTTCCACTGAGGAATTTCTCATCTTGCTTCGCAACGGAAGCTTGTTGCTTCAGCATGTCGATACATTGCTTGCAAGCAGCGAGAACATACGCTGTCTTTTGCATGATGACCTCTTGGAAGGTGCAGTGGTTGTAAAGAGCGCTCGTAAAAGGTATTCGTAAGTCTATGGCGTGTTAAATTTCCTCGTCCTATTGTCATTTATGGGACAAAATGTCATATTTATGACATATGATGAAAGTTTCAGATGCGGTACGAGATGTTCTTCGCTCATCGCCTTTTGAATACATGGTGTTGCAAAACAGCCAATTGAATCTGTCTGCATTTGCTGCTTCTATTCACAAAAAAATTGAAGATACGACGAAAAAGCCAGTGAAGATCAGTACGATTATTACGGCACTTTCGCGGATACGTCGATCGTCTGCTCGCGATGCATCACTGCTACCAAATGTTCATATTGATGATATTGCTGCAAAAGCAGGATTGATGGAAATGTCGTTTGAGAAAACACGTGAATCGCTCCTGGCTCTCCAGAAGTTTTCGCGTCGCAAAATAGACTCATCAGAATTTTTTATGATCACACAGGGAGTTGCAGAAATCACATTGATTGTTCCTCAGCAATGGGAAGCGTCCATACGATCATGTTTTCATGGGGTTGCTCTGAAAATTATGGTGCCCAATCTTGCGAGTCTCACTATTCGATTTCATGAAAGATACATGACCGAACCCAATATGTTTTTTGCGATTCTCTCCAAATTTGCCATGGATAGGATGGAAATTGTCGAAATGGTATCCACGTTCACCGAGATTAATTTTATTCTTCACGAGAAAGATGTGGAGCGTGCATTCGGGATTTTGAGAAGCTTCTTATCCAGATGAATTACCGAGAAGAGGCAGTTACTATTGATGATAACTTGTTTCTTTGGTAACGTTTGCCAGCTTTCCAGCGTGGATCGGTAGCTCAGTTGGTAGAGCAGGAGACTCTTAATCTCTTGGTCGTGGGTTCAAATCCCACCCGATCCACCATTCGTCGCTTTGCTCCTCATGGCAAGCCACGATCTTCAAGCTTGCCCTGAGCATACGAAGGGTCCCACCCGATCCACCATTCGACTCACTTCGTTCACTCATGGTCTACGACTTTTTACAATATGCAACAAACAGCTCTCATCACCGGTGCATCGAGTGGCATGGGGAAAGATTTTGCTCATCTATTGGCGCAGCGCGGTTTCGATGTCGTGCTTGTGGCGCGTAGTGCCGATGTGCTCGAACAAGTCGCTGCAGATATTCGTGCCACTTACAAAGTACAAGCGGATGTCTTGCCGTTTGATTTATCCAAGCCGGAAAGCGCCGATCAACTTGTCGCTGAATTGGCCAAGAGATCGATTGCCATCACCACGCTCATCAACAATGCCGGCTTTGCTACGTATGGCGAATTTGCTCAGATCGATTGGAAGCAGCAACAGTCACTCATCGCTTTGAACATCACGTGTCTCACACATCTCACGCGTTTGCTTTTGCCCCCAATGATCACGCAAAAGAGGGGATACATTTTAAACGTCGCATCGACGGCTGCGTTTCAGCCAGGTCCTCTGCTTGCAACCTATTACGCGAGCAAGTCATACGTTCTCTCGTTTTCGGTTGCGTTGCGACAGGAAGTTTTGGGTACTGGTGTGCATGTCACAACGCTTTGTCCGGGGCCGACAAAAACGGGTTTTGAACATCGGGCTGGCCTGGAAGTATCTAAACTGTTTCGTGGTGGCGTCATGGCATCTTTGCCTGTGGCAGAGGCAGGTATACATGGACTGATGACTAATCGAGCCGTGGTCATACCTGGATTTCGCAATCGATTGGTCAGTTTTGCTCAGCGATTTACCTCGTATGCGTTTGCTGCGCGAGTGGTGCAGAGAATGCAGGAAAAACAGGCATAAACCTAATCTTGTCAAAAAATCGCTTGCGTCAAATGTCATTCCAATTATACTTCGCGCATTATTTTCCTCTCTCTTTCTTATGAGCATGGATCTCCTCCTACTCGCACAAAACAGCTACGGACCTGGTGACGACGATGACGACGATGAAAGCGACGGTTTTGACGACGACGAAGATGACACTGTTGTAAGCGGAGACGAAGATGAGGATGATGATTTGAACGGTGTCAACCAGCTGTAATATAGCTGCGCATGCCAAAAATACTACTCAGTAGTATTTGATTGATGCGACGAAGAAGCGAGCCATACGCTGTTTACTCGGCGTTGGCTTCTTCCGTTTGTGCGGATTCCATCGCATGGCGCTGAATAGTGCGCCAGTCGTAGGGGAACTTAAACGTTTCGAGGGCACGGACGAGAGTAGCAAAGCACTGCCACTTGGTCACTTTGTCGTAAAGGAAGGCATTGCCCGTTTCCTGAACCGGATTGTAATTTTCCAGTTTCGCCATAGCGGGAGCCACCGGGATCACGCCGTAGCGGAGTGCATCTTCTACTGCATTCGGGTCTTGTGTCGGGCTCAAAAACAGCGCGATGTCTGATGCGGCAAGCATTTTGCGCAGGCCGATGTCGGTATCTGCCACGATTTTCATTTTGTACGAAGCGCCTTTGGCGAGCTTGGTGAACATGTCGCCATATTTATTTGATCCACGACCGCGAATGAGAAGTCCGATTGGCAGTTCCAAAAGACCTTCGAGCAATTGTTCAAGGAGTGGGCCGCCGAGTGCGTCGGTCATGCCGGTCGAAATACACACAATTGGTTGCTTTGGTTCGGCAATCCAACCAATCTCTTCCTGCAGAGCTGTTTTGTTCTCCATCTTATGCTCGATTGTGCGAGCAGAGTACTTGCGCACAATTTTATTATCGTACGCGGGCGAGAGAGGGGACATGGGGGTGTTTGTGTGAAGTTATCCACTTATTATAGCGGAAAAATGGGTTTTTCTGAAGGGAGCAGGAGTTGACAGGATTGTATGAGGTTTTTTAATAATATTAATGAAATTCGAAGATCAAAGAGCCAAGCACGAAACAAGATCGAATTTCGAATTTTCAAATTAGAATTTGTCTCGGATTTAGTATTTTGATCTTCGTGCTTTCTTCGTCTCTACTCCTTCGATAAGCTTCTGTCATGCAGCACCTCGTCATCATCGATGGACATCACCTTATGTATCGCGCGTACTGGGCGATTCCGCGGACGATGAAAACATCCAGGGGCGAGCAAGTGAATGCGGTGTTTGGTGTGGCGTCCATGCTGATGCAGATTTTGCGTACCGAGCAGCCGGATGCACTGCTGTTTTGTTTCGATGCTGGTGATGAGACATTTCGACATAAAGAATATGGGGAATACAAAGCCGGACGCAGCAAAACACCCGACGATTTCTACGTGCAGATTCCGCGTATTCACGAACTGATTGCGCATTTCGGTTTGCCGAGCGTCGAAGGCAGCGAATACGAAGCCGACGACTTTGCCTGTACGTACGCCAAAATCGCGGCAGAAAGCGGCGCGCGCGTTACACTTGTATCCGGTGACCGCGATCTCTTTCAGCTGCCCACCGATTTGATCCGTGTTGCCGTGCCACATAAAGGCTACCAAATGCCCGAATATTTTACGCCAGACCACGTGTACGCCAAATTTGGTGTTACACCACTCCAGATTCCTTCCTATAAGGGGCTTGTGGGCGATTCATCCGATAACTTGCCAGGTGTCACAGGCATTGGTCCCAAGGCCGCGACAGTCCTTATTCAGCAATATGGGAGTATAGCCGAGATCTACAATCATCTTGCCGATATCAAGCCGTCGTGGCGCGCAAAGCTGGAAGCTGGGCGCGAGCAGGCATTTTTCTGTGAGCGTATGGCCCGTCTTAAGTGCGATATTCCCGATACGCTTCCGCTCAGCAACCTGATCATCAGTCCGTTTCATCACACCGAAATCCTCGCATTCTTTAGCGAATTGGAGTTTCATCTGCTGTCGAAGCGCTTAACCGCGTTTCTAGCTTCTCCGGCAGGGGAGCGCTACAGTTTTGAGAAGATTTTTGCCGATGTTTCGCCTAGTCCGCTACTGGCCACTCCAGAAAAAGATGATGAAGTAACACAACTTTCTTTGCTGTAGTACAAGCCATAGTACAGTTATTGTGTTCAGTCATTTTTCGATGAACACAAAATGTGAAATCTCGTGCTTTTTTTCAACACGTATCGCGAAGATGCTATACTTCTAAGCCTTCGTTTTTCATGTATTTTGTATACGAAACGTGCTCAAGAGCCTATTGAGCCCTAGAGCAAGACTCTCTACACTGCAATCTGTCTTCTGGATGCCTCTTTCAAACGTCGCTTCCTTCCCTTCCATCCCTTCACCAAAATCCCATCATGGCCAAAGAACGTGTTATCGCATCTCTCGATGTCGGAAGTTCCAAAATCCGTACAGTCGTCGCAGTCGTAGATTCTAGTGAAGGTGGTCAGGTACCAAGTGTCATTGGTGTTGGTCTTTCGCCATCGCTTGGCATGCGCAAGGGGCACATTATCGATATCGAAGAAGCGATTCACAATATTATCTCGGCTCTCGAAGATGCTGAGCGTATGGCCGGTGTTCCCATCAACCACGTGTTTGTGGGTATGAGCGGAGCGCACATCGAGGCGTTCGACAGCAGGGGAGTCATCGCTATCTCGGGTAGCGAAATTACGGTGGAAGACGTTGCGCGCGTGCTCGAGGCTGCTCAGGCAGTTAGCATTCCAAGTAATCGTCGCATTTTGCATATCGAACCAAAGTCCTACGCTGTCGACGAGCAGAAGGGGATCAAGAATCCGGTTGGTATGACGGGCATCCGTTTGGAAGTCGAAGCCCACATCATCACCGGTCAAATCCAGCATGTCAAAAACTTAGAGAAATGTATCGATCAGTCGGGTGTCGATATCGACGCGCTCATTCCAGCGAACATCGCAATTTCCGAGGCAGTGCTCACCAAGCGTCAGAAAGAATTGGGTGTGGTTATTATCGATATCGGCGCCGGTTCGACCAGCGTTGCCATCTTCGAAGAAGGAACCATCATGCATTCTGTCTGTTTGCCCGTTGGCGGCGAGAATGTCACCAACGACATTGCAATCGGTCTTCGTACATCTATCGATACAGCCGAGAAAATCAAAATCGAATACGGTTCTGTTCTGCCTGCCGAAATCCAGGAGCGCGAAATGATCGATCTAGGCACGATTAGCAAAATGGATACGCAGACCGTGAGTCGCCGCTACATGGCCGAAATCATGCAGGCGCGTTACTACGAACTGTTCTCACTGGTAAAAGACGAGCTCAAGCGCATTGGTCGCGATGGATTGCTCCCTGCTGGTGCACTGCTCACGGGCGCCGCAGTCAAAGCTCCTGGTGTCCTCGATATCGCGCGCGAAGTACTCGGCTTGCCGGTACAAATGGGTTTCCCAGTCGAGATTGGTGGTGTTATCGAAAAAGTCGATGATCCAGCGTATGCCACGGCTCTCGGTACACTCCTTTGGGGTGTGCGCGAAGGTCAGCGTAATTCGTTCTCGGTAAACAATATCAATATGAAACGTGCTATCAGCCAGGTTGGTTCCTGGTTTAAAAATCTCCTTCCTTAATATTCGTCTTCATTTCTCCCCAATCTCATGTCAGATACGCTTAAAAATCTCTTCTCCGGCTCACGTTCCAACGGATCGTCGGGTTCCGGTTCCGGTTCGGGTTCTGGTAAAGGTGACGACTCTTCCGCTACTGGCCATCAGGAAGTTCGTCCAGACATAGCGCCCAATGCTGTTATTCGTGTTATCGGTGTTGGCGGCGGCGGCAGTAATGCTGTTGCACGTATGATCGAGGGAAAAGTGCAGGGAGTGGAGTTCGTTGCCGTCAATACCGATGCGCAGGCGTTGTACCACAACCCAGCTCCAACCAAGATCAATATTGGTCGCGGAACAACACGTGGCCTTGGAGCCGGTGCAAATCCGGACATTGGTTTGCAGGCTGCCAAAGAAAGCTCGGAGGAAATCAAGAAAGTCATCGAAGGTGCAGACCTCCTTTTCGTGTGTGCCGGTCTCGGCGGAGGTTCTGGCTCTGGAGCTGGTCCCTACATTGCCGAGCTCGCTCGCAGTATGGGTATCTTGACAGTTGGGGTTGTGACGAAGCCATTTAGCTTCGAAGGTCTTCGCCGCCGCAAGCAGGCCGAAGATGCGCTCGATGCGATGCGCGGAAAAGTCGACACTCTCATTACTATTCCAAACGACAAAATCCTCTCACTCATCGACAAGACGACACCTCTCACGGAAGCCTTCCAGATCGTCGATGAAATTCTCCGCCATGGTATCGAGGGTATTGCCAACCTCATTACAGTTCATGGGCTCGTCAACGTCGACTTTGCCGACGTCAAGTCTGTCATGCAGGACGCTGGGTCGGCTCTGATGGGTATCGGTTACGGTACAGGCGACAGCCGCGCAGCCGAGGCTGCTAGAGCCGCTATCGACAGTCCATTGCTTGAGCTTTCTATCTCTGGTGCCAAAGGTATTTTGTTTAACATCACAGGTGGTAACGACTTGAGCATGTTCGAAGTCGACGAGGCTGCACGCATTGTGACAGAAGCTGCTGATCCAGAAGCCAACATTATTTTCGGTGCCGTAATCGACGATGCATTCACTGGCCAAGTAAAGTGTACGGTTATCGCAACGGGCTTCGACGAACAGAAGAGCAGCATGAGTGCACCGACAAACGTTGCAAACTTACGTTCACTGCCAAGCTACAAGAAGCAGTCCGATGAACCAAAAGGTTTGGTTCGTGGTGCCGATGACTCCGTCATCAAGCTTTCTGGAAGCCAGTTAAACGAAGAAGAGTTAGATGTTCCAACATTCATGCGCAAGAAGATCGGAAAGTAATCCCCATCGCTTTTTGTCCACAACAAGAAAATCTCGGAATTCAAATCTCCGGGATTTTTTTTGATATTAAACTTGAAAAATAATTTCTGTAAAGTATAGTTTACAAAATAGGATATTTGTTTTTAATATATGATTGATGAGATCAAGCAAAGGCTGGTAGGACTATGTCCTACCGATCAGAACGGGAGAAGTGCATTAAATTTTCCTATAGACTCCGCACTTGAGCAAATAAAAGAAGAGCTTATAGACTTATTCTCTCCTGAGGATGCAGATCAGCTGGTATCTAGATTTGGCAAGACTCATCTTTTTGATTTATTGCTCCGATTGAAAATTTGTCGAGAAAAATATTTTGATATTTTATCACGTTTAGAAGAGGGAAAAGAAAGTCTTCGGGTTTATGAGCAGAAGCTTCAGCAAAACTCTCTTCAGGCGAATGATTATGTGCTTCATGAAGTGAACGTCGATCTTGTAAATATAATTAAGAGTGTAGAACAAGCGGTAAATGTATTGATAAGTACGTATTCAGTTGATTCGATTTCTTCATATCAAGAGAAAAAAAGTACTCTAAACAATATTGATGAAATGTATCGATATTTTCTGCAGAGAATATCTCTGATTATGACTGGATTAGATTGGCAATCAATCAGTATACAACCAGGGCTGCACTCGCGAGTGTTCAGTGAGCTTGATTTTGAGCAGCCTGGACTTGTGGGTTATAAAAGATTTAACTATCCAGCATTGGAAAGCTATGAAAGGTGGTTTTTAACTAACCAAGTTGAATGTAATAATCCAAATGATCTGACTGCCATTCTCACGAGTTCAGGAATGGGTGCGCTAAGCGTTGTATTGCAATTTTTAAAAAATAAACTTCGATCAGATGATGCGATTTTGTTTTCCGAATCCATGTACTGCGAATGCAGTCAATTGATGGAAATGTTCTTTGGTGACAGTCCAAATATAGCAAAATTCTCTCAAGAAGAGCCTCGGAAAATAGTAGACATCGTAAAAGAAAAGAACATACGTGCCATACTCTTAGAGCCCATTGCAAATACAGAAACTATGCAAGTTGTTGATATGCCGGGATTCATAAAAATCCTGCAGTCAGAGACTTGGCAGGATGACATATTTGTTATTGCTGATACCAGCGTTACAGCTGGAGGCGAGAAACTTTTTGAGACCTATAATTCACAACAGAATCCTCATGTGCACCTTATAGGTGTTGAAAGCCTTATTAAATATCGTCAATTAGGCAACGACAGAGTGAATGCCGGAGTCATTATTGCCGAACATGGTTTTCGTCAAAAGCTTCAGTATATAAGACAGGCGACTGGAACTTTTCTTTCGGATCAAAGCTTGCACCAGCTTCCTCGCTTACCAAAAGAATCGTTCCTGCAATATTTGCGTATTATTCAACGCAATAGCCTTTTTCTGACCGACAAAATTAACGAAACATTAGCAGGAATAGACTCACCTTTTGAAAAAGCTATTCATCCTACAAAGGTGGCACCAGAAGTTTGTCAAAAGATGCAATTTTCTACCGGCCTTATTGCTCTTCAGTGGAAAGAGGGAGCGCAAGGTAATTGTTTTGAAATTTTAGAAAAAATGGTATCTCAAATTATTACTCAGGCAAAAGTATTGAAATTAGATATTGATAGTGGAACTAGTTTCGGTTTTAGCTCAACACGTTTTTATATTGCTCCGACTAATCATAGAGGTCACGGTAATTTTTTGCGTATATCGGTTGGAGTTGAGCCAATTCTAGATATTTTAAAGATTGCAGAAATTATTTGTAATACAATAAAAGAAGCGCCCTCATTCATTGGATAATAAATGAGGGCGTAGATCGATGTCTGGATATTTACACTCGGAGCAAATGAAGGGAAGGATAATTAGTACTCGTGAAATACATATTCATAATGTTCCGCAGTAACGACATATCCTCCATTGCAGTCGTTACACAAGTACGTCGTTGTATTGTATCCGCTCCCACTAAAGTTTTTCTCTGAAACCTCCCTTGTACCACTGCCTCCGCACGAGTTGCATCTGTGGCGAGATTTAGGAACAAGAATTTTTTCATGATATCCACGCTCAATGTCTGTATTGCCGCATTTAGGGCAGAAAGCGGCGTTGGAGCTGACTTGGTGGTTGCAGACATTGCAAGTGACGAGCTTGGGCATTGTGCTTCTCCGCGATCATGTAAAGAGCTGGATATCGATCTTTCCTGAAACGCTTCAGGAGTATTTATTATTTTACATTTTAATTTTTATATGTCAATAAACGTATCTATATCTATCCAAGTTATACTCGCCTCATGACCACTCTTCCTGTTTCCGTATCTCGCGTCGACCCCACACTTCCTCTTCCCGTCTATCAAACAGCCGGAGCCGCTGCTTTCGACCTGACAACACGCGAAACAACGGTCATTGCGCCGCGGGCAATCGGCTTGGTGCCATCGAATGTGATTGTGAAAGTTCCAGATGGCTACGCACTGCTCATTCTTCCGCGTTCATCACTGCCACGCAAAAAAGGCCTCATTTGCCCGCATTCATTGGGCCTCATCGATCAAGATTACCACGGACCAAAAGACGAGATATTTGTGCAGGTGCAAAATATTACTGATTCTTCCATTACCGTGGAAAGAGGGGAGCGGATAGCGCAGGGATTGTTTGTAGCAATCGGCAAAGCGGATTGGCAGGAAGTAGACGACCACGGCGCGCAGACGCGTGGAGGGTTTGGGACGACGGGGTAGGGTTATTTACTAAATGGATCTGCTGGAACAGGCAGATCGATTTTTATCACTTCTTCATATTCTTTCTTCAAATCACTGGTTTGTTTTACATCTGCTATTGGTGCCCCTCCCGCAGCTTTAGCTACGCCGTCAAGTAAGCCTTGACTTACTTCTGATCGAACAATAATTCCTCTTCTTAGTAAGCCTAAGAGAATATGTCTATTTTTTGTATCTACTTCTGCTGCAAATTGATTTGTAGATGCTGGGTTAGCTAAGATTCTTGTTTTAAACCATACTTTTAGCTTCGCGTGCATTTCTCGTCTGAAATTTTCTGCAGCGGTCGTATCTATTTTTTTTAAATCATCATACCGATCGAAGACGGCTGCAAAGAAGTTGAGCGCTTTTTGTTGATGTGTGGGTCTACCAGTTGAATCTCTGGTCCCTAATTCTTCAATGATACCTCTACCCGCAAGTAAAACATCCGAGCCCTCAGCACTAAAGAAGTCATCATCGGTTTTGGCTGCACTTGTAGTGCTGTTTGCATCTTTCATCCATGTCTCTCGATAATTATTGAAAATCTTATCATCTTGGAAAATTGAGATAAACTTTCCATCCTGTTCGTAAGTTTTTCCTGACAAAATAATAGAAATTGCTTCGTCTATATCCTGGGCATTGCTTATTGCTTTAAAATTCTCGCGTAATTTTTTTTCAACATGAGCTATTGTTTCAAAGAGATAGCAATCATTTTTCTGAAATGCTGTTTCAGAATCTGTACTACTTGCTTCTTTTCTCCAATTCATAAAACTGTTTCTTTGAGTTTTAAATTGCGTAAGTGACCATGCGGATTCACCGATACCGATGTTACCGATGTCGTCGAGCAAACCTTTGTCCAAAATGCTAATTAGATCTTTATTTTTACGCAGTTCGTTGATAAATGTCACCATTCCCCATACATTTGAATGTGTCAGTTTTCCCTTTTCCTGAATACGCTTGAGAATTCCTTTAATCGCAAAGATGTTTAATTTCTTCAGTTCGTCTTTCATGTCTTTGATCATGAGTGGAATATCGGGATGTTTGGTCACTTTATCATATCCTCTGCTTTCTTCCTTTTTCTTTCCTCCTTCATTTTCTTCCACGAGCTCCTTAAATGCCTGGGTGGTAAACACTTTGGCATAGTCGATACCGTACACGTTGTGTGGGTTATAGCGGTCGAGATCGTAGAGCCATGCATGCTTGGCGCCATAATCCAAAATAGCACGGACACGGTTCACGTTATTGCGGTTCTGGTCGAGCAGGCTTTGCCCGTAACTATTTGTAAACAATTCTTTATAGGTAAATCCTTCCTGCTCCAGATATGTTTTGTACTTGTCCGTTTCATCGCTGTCGGCAGAACGAGCCTGTCTGTTGATAATCTGGCGGATCGGCTGGCCGTATGAAAAGGTATCTAAAAACCACGACGAATCTTTGGCGATGCGGTTTGTTACAACGTTCTGTTGCGCTTTATACGACTCTACAATTGCTTCCTGGTAAATCTTGAAAATTTTCACAATGTCGTAGTAACACAGCCATTCTGCACCTCCGTCCTGCCCTAAGAATCCGAATAATTTGGATTTAAAGTCCTTCTTCTTGCCATACTGTTCCAAGTTTGCATCTCTCAGCCTCTTTGCATCATTGTAGTCCTCAATAGTTTTAAGCGGTCTTTCGAGTGACTTTAGATGTTTTGCAGCATCATCTAAGATTGTCTGTTTAGATTTTTTTGTTGCTTTACTGTTGTCGAGTGCTTCGCTGGATACATCTGATCCCAGTTGTGCCAAATTTCGATAGTCACTCGCATTAGGAAAGTTCCATTCTGTTGCCAATTTCGCCTTTTCGCTAATGGTGAAATTATTCCAGTTTTCTATTTTGGTAGCCACTCCTTGCACCATTCGGAGATCTGCTGCCGCAGCAGTTAAATACTCATCGGCAACTTTCATACCTTCGGCATGTATTTTATCCAGATCTGCCCCGGTGTGCGCATTAATTCCTTGAGTCTTGGCATCGTGTGCGGCGTCGTCGGAGAAGTTCGAGAGCTGCATAGTTGGTAGCGCTTTGCGCAGCGCTTGAACTTTCTGTAAGGATTTCTCAGAATTGGCTTTTACATCATATGCAGTAGCAGTATCTTTCTTCTTAGATTCGTTGGTGGTTTCATCTACTTCATTGTCTGCTGCCCCTCCCGGGTTCATAGTACGCACTTTCTTTGCCTGTTCATCTGCCCAAATTGCATCAATTTCTTTTCTCGCACCTTCGCGAATATCGTCTGGCTCATCTGCCACGACTCTTTTGCCCCATTCTCTTTTCAATAATTCTTCTGATGGCATACGTTCGCCGATGGCATTGCGCACGATTATATCGAATTCTTCAAAGCTATCGTCTGTGCGCTTGGTAATGCGATCAACAATATTCTTGAGGAATGCAGTCTGTTTGTCTTTGTGCTTTAGTGCATTTTCTACCAACACGGCCAGATTTTTGAGTTCCTGATCTTTGCCATCGGTATAGGGAGCTTTGCGATGAGCGGCAGCAATAGCCAGAATTTCATGGAGGTAATCGGTATCCGATTCAAAGGCTGGAACACGGTCACCAGTTACGACATTTCTCGTATTCCAAATGCGATCGATGGCCAGTTTCATGTCGTTCCATTCAGGAAGCTTTGTAAACAGAGTCGTAATCTTGCGCAGGCCCATAATGCCGCCGCTTTCTTTATCGAGTTCAAAATGTGTGAGTTCGTGCGCGATAATACGTGCACGATCGGTAACATTTCGTGCCTGCGGATTATCAATATTGATATGAATCTCGTTGCCAAAACAAAATGCTGCCGGCTTGCCTCTGCTCAGTACGATCTGCACTTCCTCTTCGGATGCAAACGGCATGCTGGCGCGCGTGTATTTTTCGAACGTTTTGTTAAAGCTTTCATCAATGGGCGTGTCGAGTATCGGTGCATCTCCTTTGGGAGCCTGATATTTTCCCAGTGCCAGAACGTCCTGTTTAAACTGCGCGCGCAAATGATTGATCGTACTGCTGATCATCTGCTCCGGATTGTCGGAGTATTCGGCAATATCCGATTCACGCAGTTTTTGTTCGATAGCTGCACTGTTTCGGGCAAAGTACTCATCGATTAAGCTTTTTGGTTTTTTGCTGACAAATTCGCTAGTGCGCGAGAGAGAAGTATCAATTTTATTGAGATAACGGCTATCTTGATTCTGTGAAAATTCTTCAAAAGACTTCTCTTTTTCCTGCAGTACTTGCATCAGGTAATCAGCTTGCTGCTTTGGTGTTTGATTGCGCAGTTTTTCTAAGCGTTTCTTAAGTGAGCGCATCAGTTTTTCGTAGATGCGCATAGGAGACTTCAGTTTATTTTGAACGCTTTCATCTGTCGTATTGTCAAAGCGCTTATCAAGATTGTCGTATATTGCTCGATACGATTGTAGTCGATCTTCAAACGAAGCAACCACTGTGGTTTGCTCATCACCGCTGTCTGATTTCGTTACTTTCTCATACAAATTCTTATAGAAAGATTTTTCCCATACCAGAGCACTAAGAATATTTTGTGCATTTGTTTCCTCTTCGTGCCATATAAAGCTTTCCGCATATGATTGGAATTTCTCCTGCATGTCGATTCGAACGCTATGAAGCGTGCTTTTTATTTTCTCTTCGGCTTCCAGTGCGCCATATGTCTTTTCCTTCTCGCTGAGATTGTCCAGCAGCTGCTTGCGGATATCGGCAACGATTTCCTGTGGAAGAGGGGAGAGCTCGGGTGCGCTTAGTGGTTTCTTTTTGCCTGCCTCCGGTCCATCAAATTCCGGATCATGTAGCGGATGACCGGATGTATTTGCTCCCGCGAAAAAGCAGAGGCGCTGCTCCTTGGTTGGAGAGTGCGAGTGAGCAAAGTGCGCGTTGGTGAACCTATGTATCATTTATATTTTACAATAACGAATAATGGCGTCAATCATTTTCTCGCGTTTTTCTGGGTCATGTGGAAGATGCGGATTCAGCGCTTCGTAAATGGCGTGCGCATCAATACTGTCTGTGAAAATGACAATGTCTGGCTTGAGGCCTTTGCGGGCAACGTGTAACTGGGTGTGTGTGATGCCACGCAGGATCCAGAAGTTTTTGAATGCATCCCACACTTCGACTTTGCCGTCGTACTCAATACCTGCCTCGAGTATGCGAATTGAATGCAGGGCATGTTTCTCGTTGCGGACGAGAAAATACAATCCAGCGGCAATCGCGATTACTAGGCTCATGGTCCACGCACCTGTCAGAAGTCCGTAGACAATAAGCGCAACTGCCAGAATGCCGGCAATGGCATACCAGCGCTCCGACCGGTCGTGGTCGATCTGCGATGGTGCCTGCCACTCCAGTACTGCCGGAATATTATTTGTTTGGTCCATTTGTTTTTTTTGAGATAAATCCAGTTAGTATAGCAGAAAAACGCCATTTCTCCCACGGAGGGGAATTGCAATAACTCTCTATATATTTTATAAATATACTTTGATTATCCGCGCGCTACCGTTAAGCCAATCACTCGCTTGATTCCGGCTTTTTTCAATGCCGCAGCACAGGCTTGCATAGTGGCGCCGGTTGTAAGGAGATCATCGACAAGAATAACAGTTGCCGGAGCGGGAAAGGACTCAGATGATTCAAGTGACTCAGAGGACTCAAAAGACTCAGAGGATATGTTTGCTTGAGAAGTTAAGAGTTTTTCTGATGAAGATCGAAGTGATCTCGCATGTATTTGAAAAGCATTATTCACTGCCTTGAGGCGCTGCTCTCGGTTACGCCACGCTTGGTGTCCTGTTGGGCGGGTGCGCACAATAAGCTGCTCTACCGGCCAGTTTTTCTCTCGGCCGATATCGGCGGCCAGTAGCTGCGCTTGATTGAATCCGCGCTGAAAACGGCGCGTCCAATGCAGAGGAATTGGACACAACACAGGCGTTGATTCACCTGGTAGCATCAGCAAATTTGACGCAGCATTGATCATGAGAAAACTGAGCATATGGCTAAGTGCTGGAATGCGTTTGTACTTGAGAGTCCGTATCGCTTTGCGCAGCAGTGGCGATGTCTCGTAATCCGCAGCCGCAATGACGGTCTCAAGATCAGTGCATCCCATTTTTCGCAGTTGCGATTGGGTAAGGTAGATCGATTCCAGATTGGCGAGACTCGTCCACTCGTCCTCTGTTATCCACTGCCCTTCGCCACCATCCAGTGAGGGGATGGGAAAGAGGAGGTCGAGGAGCGGTTTGAGCATGCGAAAAAGGAGATCAGCGAGCTGCTTGTGCAGTTGCAATTTTTGTTTTGATAGTCGATACATCTATCACGCGGTCGTATCTGCGTCCGGCAATGAGCAGTGTCGGAATTTTAATGGTACGGATGCGCTTCTCCACAATAAGTCGCTGATCAGCCAGGCTTGATTGCACGTCCGGTGAATGGGCGAGGGCTGCAATTCGGCTGACCTCGTCTGCGGTATAGCCGATTTCCTGCAATAAGTGCTGCAACTGTGTCGTTGCATCGGTTTTTGTCATGCCCATGACAAAACGCGACTGCAAGTCTGCATCTTCTTCTGCTGCCGGCTGGGCAAAAATCTTTTCAATGAGCTGCCAGTCCGCTGCGACGGATGTATCGCCTCGTGTCAGCGGTACGCGCTTGGTGGCCTCGATATACGATGCCATTTCGTATGAATGCGGGAACTTGTAGCTACCGCTGTCCGTGGATGGAATCGGATAGAGGAGATAGGAGATATTCAGCGCATTCATTGCATCGGCATCCATCATATTTTTGGTGAGTTTTTTACAGAATCTACAGCTGGGATCGATAATCTCCAGCGCGTACGGTTTTGCCCTGTCTTCTGCGTGGAAGAAGGTAGCTGTCGGGCTCAGATAGTCCTGTGCATTCCAGTTTTTCAGCCGGTCAGGAATGCGCGAGAGTGTGGTGCCAAGCCGGACAAACGGTCCTGCGGCCCATTCTGTGATACGTCGCTCCTGTACGGCTTGCGCAATGCCCAGCGTCGATTGAGTCACGCCGCACGCCTCGCCCGACAGCGAGCACGACTCGGCACTCTGCGGATTGCAGGTGTCATACACCCACAAATTGAGTCCGGCATTGGCAACGTAGACAAGGCTCCAGATACTGAGTGCCACGAAAAGAAACGAAAGCCAGTCGATCCACTTGTTAAGGAACCTGGCCAGACGCGGATGGGTGAAGATCAGCTTTCCGACCAGTTTGCCTTTCATTTCCTCGCCGAAGCTGATGTCGCAGGGGCGCAGTGTGATTCTGCGCAGGACACAGTGCCATGCTTTGCCGGCCAGCGGACGGAAGGAGGCGGAGAAAATCGCAATAATGCCGAAGACGATGAACGTGGCAATGCAGAACATTTAGAGCGTCGTAAGAATTGTATGAATGGCAGAGAGGCACTGTTCGATCTGTTGCGGTGTGTTGTACAGCCCAAGTGAAAGGCGCAGGAGCGGAGGGAGTTTTTGCTGATGTGCCAGGTAACGGTGGCAACAGAAATGTCCGCTGCGGCACATGATGTGTTGTTGCGAAAGGTACAGCGCCATTTGATGCGCATCGATGCCGTCGATATGGAAGCTGATAATCGAACTTGGCTGCGTATTCAGTAGATGGATGCGCGGTTCTTTTTGCAGTCCGTCAAAAAGCATCTGAGCGAGTTGCTGTTCCTGTGTATGATCAGCATGCTCGAGCCAGTTGATGGCTGCGGCGAGTCCGAGGATGCCGCTCCAGTTCTGTAAACCTGCCTCGAGAATTGCATGCGCTTCGTCACCTTCGGAAAGCAGCGAAAAACCGTCGAGTGTCACATCGCTCACCGTGCCGCCGCCAATGAAAAATGGAGTGAGCCCGGCAAGCAGCGATCGCCTGATGATGATGAAGCCGATAGATGGCCCGTACATTTTGTGCCCCGAGCCGCACGCAACGTCGAAGTCTGTCTGTCTCAGCAATTGCGGTGCATGGCCGAATCCCTGGGCGCCATCCAATATGAGCAGGCCGTTTGCCCCATGGACATCGCGTGCAAGGGCAGCAGCGTTTTGCAGCGTGCGGCCGTCGATGTTGGACATGGTGTTTACCACGACAACGCTGCGCGCAATGTCTGCGGGTGTGTAGACGAGGCTGCCATCTTCAGCGCGCGGAAGCACGGTGTGCTTTGCTTTGTTTCTCTGCGCCCATGTCATGCTCGGTAGTAAGACGGAGTTGTGCTCAATGTCCGATGTGACGATGCGCTCGAATGATCCTGCAGCCAATTGGTGCAACACAAGATTGATGCCGTAGGTGGTGTTGAGGGTAAAGGCGACGCAGTAGTCTTTCTCGTTTTTCCCTGCATATGTTAAGAGTGCTTTGCGCGCAGCACGCACTTTATTGTCGACGGTTGTGCCCCAGTCGTATTTCACGCGTCCACCACAGGCGTTGTACTGCGTGTAGTATTCTGTTTCAGCATCGAGTACGGGTTGCGGTCGCAGCGTTTGGCATGCTGCATCAAGATAACAGGAGCCGGCTTGCAGGTAACCAAAGTCACTTGCGCTCACTGTCGCCCCAATCCGGTTTTTCTTCTCGAAGAACACAGAGGTCATTCTTGCACAAATCATGCAGGAACAGAAGGTCAAGGAGCGGTTTGAACATGAGTAGGTATAAAATTTAAGTCGTCACTTATTATTTAGCTTCATAAACGTCAAAATTGTATTAAGTAATAGATAATAGGTCCAGGTTAAGTATGGTTCATCAATATCTTTTTGTTGATCATTATGATGACGAATTCCATAATTATTTAGAATATCAAAAATAGTCCTTTCGTCAGTTTTTAGACTATTATCAGTTTTTAAATCTTTACGAATTGACTCAAGTACTTGCCCTAGTGCCTGAATCGAGCTTTTCTTTTCCTCTACTGTCGAATTTCTCTTAAAGAATAGATCTTTGGCATGCGCAATTTTTTCTTTAGCTGATAGCACATCGCTTTTCGGAATTTTAGCATCAGCTAAATCTATTAATTCAATTTCAGGAATAAATTCAATAAGCCCATTTCTCATCCTATATCCCCATTCTTTTAGTGCATCCTCTAGGAGGAATTGCAGCAACATTGAGCGGATAAGCTTCTCATCTCTAGAATCTTTATATTCTTCAAGAAATTGATAAGCGCATTCGAGCATATCAAATAGATCATTTTCATTTGATACAATTTCAATATTTCTAGGTGTAAGGTCTAAGTCTTTTGTTTTTAGAAGGAAAAAGTGTTCCAAGGTTTCTATGTCGTATTTGTATTGTTTAAATTCGCCGCCTTCAAAAAGTAAATCTGTAAATGGCTTACTGCATAGTTTTCTGAGTATATAGAAGCTTCCTTTTTTTATTTCGCCTTTTTTTCTTTCAGAGAACAGCATGTATTAATTGTCATCTATAATGGTGGGCAATACAAGATTCGAACTTGTGACCTCCACAATGTCAATGTGGCGCTCTAACCAGCTGAGCTAATTGCCCGAGATGTGAATGATAACGGTCTAACCATCGGCCTAGGCCGATAATTGCCCGACGATGTGAATGATACTCTTTACTATGAGCCGAAGCTGCAAATTGCCCATTTTTGCCTGCAAAGAGTACGGAAAACGACTTAGGTGGTCAATGTCAAAGAGGATAATACGCGCGCCACCGGGACGCAGCGTCCCGGCTGCGGATATAAAACTACTTGATAATTGATCGTTGAATATTTTTTGATATTTGTTTCTTCTATCTTGGAAATTGTCTAGGATTTAGAATTTTGGTCTTCGTATTTTTATACTTCTCTCATTTCCTCCTACATTTTTTCTTTTGCAATACGAACTGTGTGGATAACTTTTGAGTTTTCCACAGTTTCAGGTAGCGTCGCTTGCACCCACTCCTCCTATGGCTTTCTTCATTTCGACTGTCGCATTTATCATTCTTTTGACTCTGCTCATCCTCATTCACGAATGGGGGCATTACATCTGTGCTCGCTTGCTCGGCGTAGAAGTAGAAGAGTTTGGTTTTGGTTTACCGCCACGCGCAAAGAAACTGTTTAAGCGCAAAGGCACGTTGTTCTCTCTCAACTGGATTCCGTTTGGCGGCTTCGTTCGCCTCAAAGGCGAAAATGCTATTGATCTTGAAAGTCGCTACGCCAAAGGCAGCTTTGGTCACGCACCGATTCCATCGCGCATTCTTATTCTGTGTGGTGGCGTGCTCATGAACTTCTTGCTCGCATTCACTCTTCTCACGTTTGGCTTTTCGGTTGGACGCTGGATTCCGAATTTCTATTCTTCTATAGATGAATTGCAGCAGGCTGCTAGCAGAGGCGAGATTTCGGTGAAATTCGGTGTGTACATCAACGAGGTATTGCCAGATGGCGGTGCGGCAAAGGCCGGCATTCAGAAAGACACCATGGTAAAGGCCATCGATGGCAAAGAAATCAAGAGCCCCGAAGAACTTGTGGCACTTCAAAAAGGAAAGCAGGATGTGGAGTATACGATTGTCGAAGAGAAAACGCAGACGGAGCGCAAGGTCAACGTCGCAATCGACAGCGAAGGTCGTTCGGGTATTGCCATTTCGGCGTTTGCAACCGAGCTGTCTGCGCCACATCGCTCGTTTGGACAGGCTGTTGTTCTGGCACTCAAAGAAACGAAATTCATGACGATTCAAACGATCAAGGGAATGGGCAATTTGGTTCGCTCGCTTGTTACGCGTGGCCATGTGCCAGAAGGTATTACCGGTATTGTCGGTATTGCCGTTCTTACAAGCGGCGCTGTGCAAGAAGGGTTGATGACATACCTGCGTTTAGTTGCACTCCTCAGCTTGAGTCTTGCGATCCTCAATATTTTGCCGCTGCCGGCACTCGATGGCGGACGTTTGCTCTTCGTGCTCGCAGAAATGGTGCGTCGCAAGCCGCTCAATCAACGTTTTGAAATGATGACGAATACTATCGGATTTTTCCTCCTCATCGGTCTCATCCTCATCATCACGTACAACGACGTGATTCAATTATTCTAACTCCGTTTTTTGCATGACGACTGGTGTAGACACCGATCTCTGGCTTCAGGTTCTCCGTAAAATTGAACCACAGCTCCAACGGAGCCAATTTATTACGTGGTTTAAAGACACGACTATTTTTGGTAAAGAGGAAAAGAAGCTGATTATCGGCTTGCCCCTGCCCATGTTTCTCAACTGGCACTTAGAGCACTATCAAGCCATGACGCTCAATGCCGTGCGCGAAATAGATCCGTCCATCGAACAGATTGTGTATCAGGTGGATATCGGACTCAAAGACGATCATTCCCGTACACTCAAACTCCTCGATCAATTTCCGGAAAAGAAGCGTCGTAAGCTGCCAAACAAGCACGAGGTTCGACTGGCCGAAGGTCTTACCAGCAAGCTCTTAAACCCGCGTTATACTCTGGAAAACTTTGTTGTCGGTCCCAATAATCGCTTGGCTCATGCGGCGTGTAGTGCGGTTGCTACCCAACCGGGTGCCAAGTACAACCCGCTGTTTTTGTATGGCGGTGTCGGTTTGGGTAAAACACATCTGCTACAAGGAACCGGCAATGCTATTCTTAAGCAGCAGCCGTATTCGACTATCTTGTATTCGACTACCGAAGACTTTACGAATCACGTTGTCGAAGCCATTCAGCATCAGAAAATGGAGCAATTTCGCAAGCGCTACCGCGAAGTCGATGTATTTATTTTGGATGACGTGCAGTTTCTGGCCAATAAAGATCGCACGCAGGAAGAACTGTTTCATACCTTCAATGCACTCACCGAAGAAGGCAAGCAGGTCATCATTTCTTCCGATCGACCGCCCAAAGAATTGTCCATCTTGCAAGATCGTCTGGTCTCGCGCTTTGAGCGTGGCATGATCGCCGATGTCAGTTCGCCCGATTACGAGACGCGGCTGGCCATCCTCACCGAAAAGGCGCAGGAGTATGAGTTGTTTGTGGACGCCAAAGTGCTGCAGTTCATTGCCGAGCACGCCACTAAAAATGTGCGTCAGCTCGAAGGCATTCTGATGCAAGCCATAGCGCAGTACGAGCTGGAGCATTGCATGCCCACCGTGAAGAGCATTTCGGATATCATGCGCAAATTGGTCGGTGAAACCGAGCCGGTACAGGGCGAAGCGCCGGTGAACTTCCAGCAGACGAATCAAAAAGCGGTGAGCTTCCAGGATGTCCTAGAAGGCGTGAGTCGTTACTACTCGGTATCGGTGCAGGATATTCTGGGCCAGTCGCGTGTGCGGGAAGTGATGTTGCCGCGCCAGATCGCCATGTTCATGGCCAAAAAATATCTGCGGATGAGCTTTGTGCGAGTAGGGGAGTCGTTTAGCAACCGCGATCACACAACCGTGATGCATGCCTGCGAAAAAATTGATTCCAAGCTAGCCGAAGATGCTCAGTTGCTACGCGAAATGCGGGCGATTGAGAAAGAAGTTGGGTTGATTCAATAGGTTGTAGCTTCTTTGCTGATTAGCTTTTTTAAGAAAATGCAGCAACCGGATCAGTACTAGAAATTCATCTCTTCCTTTGAGTCCCCTGAGTCATCTGAGTCCTTCCTCTGGTTCTTCTGCATCGTCCCATTCGGGCCTGAGGGCCTCAGGGCCTCGAACGGCTGGTTCTTCTGGTTCCTCTTCATTATACTTTCCCCATGTCTACCCTTTCTGATCACGAGAAGAAGCTGTTTGAAATCCGTCACTCGCTTGCCCACGTTTTGGCGCAGGCAGTACTCAAGCTGTGGCCAAAAACGCAGATTACTATTGGTCCGCCGATTGAAACGGGGTGTTACTACGATTTCAAATTTGCTGAACCTATTTCCGATGCAGATTTTGGATCCATCGAAAAAGAAATGCGCAAAATTATCAATGTCGGTCAGACATTTAGCTCGCAGACTCTCAGCATCGAAGACGCTATTGCTTTCTGGAAAGAGCGCGGACAGCCATTCAAAGTCGAGCTCATCGAAGATTTGGCCAAGGCAGGGGAGACGAGTGTCACCAACTACGCAAACGTGGCAGCCGATGGCACCGAAATGTTTGTGGATCTATGCCGAGGCGGACACGTCGAAAACACCAAGCAGATTCCAGCCGACGGTTTCAAGCTTGCATCACTCGCCGGTTCGTACTGGCGTGGCGATGAAAAGCGCGACGCACTCACGCGTATTTACGTGACTGCTTTCGAATCCAAAGAAAAACTAAAGGAATACCAAGTAATGCTCGAGGAAGCCAAAAAGCGTGATCATCGCAAGCTTGGCAAAGAGCTCGATCTCTTCACATTTAGCGATCTTGTCGGTTCTGGTTTGCCACTGTGGACACCACGCGGCACGTTGCTGCGCAACTTGCTCGATGACTACGTGTGGGAGCTACGCCAAGCCAAAGGTTACGAGCGCGTGACTATCCCGCACATCACCAAAAAAGAATTGTACGAAACCAGCGGCCACTGGCAGAAATTTTCCGATGAGCTGTTTCGCATCACCACTCGCGAAGGTCACGAGTTTGCCATGAAGCCGATGAACTGTCCGCATCACACGCAGATTTACGGCCGTATTCCGCACAGTTACAAAGACATGCCGCAGCGCTACGCCGAAACAACCACCTGCTATCGTGATGAACAAACCGGTGAGCTGCACGGACTTTCGCGTGTGCGCGCCTTTACCCAAGACGATGCACACGTGTTCTGTCGCCCGACTCAATCCAAAGATGAGATCCTCAAAATCTGGGAAATTGTCGATACGTTTTATCCAACCGTTGGTTTTGGCAAACTGCGTGTGCGCCTATCGCTGCATGATCCAAAAAATTTCAATAAGTACTTGGGCACACCAGAAATGTGGAAGAAAGCCGAGCAAGAAATTCGCGATATTGCAGTCGAGCGCAAAGCTGATTTCTTCGAGGCACCAGGCGAGGCTGCTTTCTACGGTCCGAAAGTCGACTTCATTGCCCGCGATTCCATTGGTCGCGAGTGGCAGGTGGCGACCATCCAGCTCGATATCAACATGCCCGAGCGCTTCGATCTTTCATGCATCAATGAGCAAGGCGAAAAAGAACGGATCGTGATGATCCATGCTGCCATCATGGGTTCGCTCGAACGTTTCCTTTCCATCTTCATCGAACATCATGCAGGACTTTTCCCGCTGTGGGCTGCACCAACGCAGATTGCAATCATTCCTGTAGCGCCGGTGCACGAAGAGTATGCGAGGTCACTTGAAAAAGAATTGATGAGCCACGGTCTGCGCGTTGCGTTCTACGACGCCAGCGATACCCTCGGTAAGCGCGTGCGCGACGGCGAAAAGCAGAAAATTCCGTATCTGCTTGTCATCGGTGATAAAGAAGTAGAAAGCAAGTCCGTGTCTGTCCGCAATGTGAAAACGAAGAATCAGGTAACGGTCACGAAGGTCGAGTTTATCGAGAAGACACTGGAAGATGTGAAAGGGCGCAAGCTGGAGGGGGCGATTGGATAGGCGAATAAGTAAGGTAGGTACGGTAGGTATCGTAAGTATGGTAGGTATTGTTATGAAGCCTACCTTACATACCTTACCTACAATACATACCTAACCTACCTGTGCATGCAAGAACGCCAACGCCTCTTCATTACTCACTTGCGGAAAGTATTCGTACCATTCACTCACGCTATTAAATGGAGAAGGGGTAGAGTGGCAAATCACTTTGCTTACTTCGTGTTCGAATGCGGCAATGAGATCTGGTGCACACACTGGTAAACACACGATGACTTCTTTTGCTTTTTTGGTATGCATATCGGCAATAGCCGCCATCATGCTGATGCCGGTTGCAGCACCATCATCAACCAGGAGAACGGTTGCCCCTTCCACATTTGGGTTCTTCTCCGCCGCAAACAATTGTCGGCGATGATGAAACTCGGTGCGTTCTTGTTGGAGAAGAGGTTCTAAATGATCATAACTAAATCCATGATCACTCAATGTCATTTCATCTAGATACATCGCGCCTTCGCCGGAAATGGCACCAAGGCCAAATTCCCGATGGGTCGGATGATTGATTTTCCGGACAATGCACGGATACAGCGGCAGATTGAGCCGATCGGCAACTGCGCGACCGACAATAACGCCGCCGCGCACGAGGGCAAAAATATACGTATTGTCCGCACCCGAATACTGCAGCAAATGATTCGCCAGCTCGGTACCAGCGTGTGTGCGATCACGAAAGAGGGGAGAGGAATGTTGCATAGTGTTATAACTGACGAATTACTTCTGTTTCTCTTTCATTCTTCTGTTGCAAATTACTCAAGCAATGTGAGAGCGACCTTCTGGCATCTGGTTTCAGATGACGTGTCCTGCTATCCTTCAAGGTACCTATGTTCGAGGCATTTCAGTTCGGCCCGGCGATCATCTGGATGAGGCTTTTGTTTTTGTTGATTGCCTTATGGCTATCAACAGAATTTTTCTTGCGCTTAACTGAGTCGGCGAATTTAAGTTTGCAGGATTTAAAGCAGCATGCGAAATGGCATATTCTGGCGTTTGTGCTGATGGGCCGCGCGTTTGCCATTCTGGGTGCGTATCAAACGTACATTAAGGCTCCGCTGCGCATGTTTATTTTGTGGGACGGCAGTTTCAGTTTTATGGGTGGCGCTATCGGTATCGCCCTCGTTCTCTTTTGGTCAACACAACATCAGCGCGTTACGTTCTTGCAGTGGCTGGATGTCCTGTTGCCGGCAACAACGTTTGGTCTCGCCTTCGATTGGGTAGGGATGTTCTTGGCTGCTCAATCCTATGGCAAGCCGACCAATCTTCCGTGGGGGATAACCGTCAACGCTTTTAACGTTCGATACGCCGTTCCTATTCATCCGGTTCAGCTGTACTACGCAACGTTCTTTTTTATCCTCACTTTTGTTCTGCTGCTTACGCGCAAGTATTCCCGTCGCGCCGGTGCCGAAACATTGTTTGGCATTATTCTGGCTGCTCTTGCCATTTTCTTCCTCGAGTTTGTGCGCGGCGATAGTACGATTGCCGTGTTTGCGAAAGTGACAGACTTGCTCTTCCTGTTCTGTCTGTTCATCAGTCTCGGTGTGCTGGCGGCAGTAGAATTGAAGCTCACGCCACGTATGAATGCTGTGTACGGTACGACCGTTGGTATTCTCACTGTTGCCTACGTTATTGCGCGCAATTGGATTTCTTTCGGGCAATTTCAGCTGCGGTTCAGTCAACTTCTTGCTATCCTCGCCTTACTTGCCACGATCGTGTACGTCGTCGTCCACCGCCGTAAGTATCCGCATCTTTAATTCTCCTTCCCTCTCTTTGCCGTGATCACTCTTCCTTTTGCACCACTCAATGCCTGGATACAACTTCTGTCATCCAATCCATCATTGTTCTACTTACAATTAACCATGGTGATGATTGCGGCATTGCTGGTGTTTTTGGTGTTGTTTACCACGCGCGATATTCTTTTGCGTTCGCGGTCGTTTCTGGTGCAGTTTATATGCATTCTGATTGTGGCATTGCTTCCGGGACTCGGCTTTCTCATCTACCTGCTCGTTCGCCCGGCACGTACCAATCGTGAGCGACTGCTGGAAGAAATGGTCATGGATCTCTCCGATGATCTCAAAGATCTGTCGGATCAAGTCACGCAGCGCAAAACAATGCCAGCCAAGCACATCCCACCGGTATTCAAGATGCATCCGAAGAAGGGGAGTAAAGATGAGTGATAGAATGGGTGGATGTTTTTATGGAACAGAAATTTAGGTACGGTATGTAAGGTAGGTCTGGTAGGTAAAGTAAGTAATACCTACTGTACCTACTATACTTACATTACCTACCTTACCTCCTGCCCCGATTACTCTTTGACTCATCGCCCGGTATGTCTTACTCTTCCGGCGTTCTTCCTCTCCTCGCTTCATGTCCACTCTCACACCTTTTCTTTCTTATTGGTTCTGGCCACGCCTTGGTGGTGGACTTCAGTACTCGGATCCAAAAGTTATTGCTCTGCTTACAGTCTGTGGACTGTTTGTTGTTGTTTCCATCGCGCTACGATTCTGGAGAAAGAAATTATCGAATCCTATTACTAAAAAATTGTCGTCTTCCTGGCCAACAGCTGCTATGACTTTTGGCATTATCGGACTTATTCTTATTATCAGCCGCGTCGAAGATATTCAGTTTATCGAGATGCGCTTTATGTGGGTTTTGTGGGCTTTGGCATTGGCTATTTATGTTGTCTTTCAGTGGTTCAGTTTTATGCGTCGTCACTACACAGTAGTCCAGAAGCAGAAAGTGATTGATGTGCGCGACAGATATATGCCGACGAAGAAGAGGAGATAGAGAAAAGCTCGAGGTTGGTGGATTTGAAGATTGATCTTAAGTAAGTAAGGTAGGTACGGTACGTATAGTAGGTCAGGTAAGTATTCAATTACCTACTATACTTACCTTACTTACAATACCTACATTACCCAGCACTCTGCTCCACTATAAACATCCACCAACCCCGCCTCTCCCTTCACATCAGTCCATGTAAAGAAATCTTTGCTATTGACTCTCTATTCTGTCTAGTGAAGAATCACTTTCCTGTGCCACTCAAGCATCATACAGAGACGGCGTTCCTTCTTATCCTGATGCTCATCATCGCGGTGATGGGTATTGCGGTGTCGCTTTTGCCGCCTGTTCCAGACGGTTTACTGTACTGGGGTTTGTTATTTGCGCTCTCACTTGCCTACCCGGTCGCACTGCTGCCGCTGTTTCGTGATAACCGTGCGGATTACGAATTTCGTTTCCTGCATTGGTTTCCGGCGTTCATGCTTTTACTCTGGTTGCTGCTGCAAAGCCTAGGTCATATGTATACATTGGCGCTTGTGCTGCTGATTGGTATGACGTTTTTATGGTCGCTTCCACTGGTATTTTTCGGAGCATTTTTGCTCATCTTCTTTGCACTCCATGTCATTCGTCGTCGCGTGGCGCGTGTGGGTGTTACTCTTGCGCTCATGGCGATTTTCCTCGTGGGGAGTGTGTTGTCTGAGGCAATGGATTGGAACAAGCGTCTATCCGCTGCCATCTTTCCTCGTACAGTGCTTAGTGACAGGGTTGCCGGTGTCTATCGCAATTGGTTTCCTGGTACATCGTTCATTGCGAGCATCACATCGTCGTCGAGTTCGATTCCTATGTTCGTCCCCATCGATCATGCGAAAGATTCGTCTTCATCGCGGGCGTCAACAGGCATGTCTTCTCTGGGAAATGGTTCTTACAATTTCCCGCCACCGCTTTCGTCTTCAGCGGCTTTGTCGTCATCCGCACCTCGCGTGAGTAGTAGCTCTTCACGAGCTGCCGTTCTTTCATCGAGCCGATCGTCAGTTGCCAGTTCAAAAAAGAGTTCTTCACTCTCAAGCAACTCGTCGTCCAAAGCTCCGCGCTCCTCCAGTCGCTCATCAGCTCCGATTGTTGCCATTAACAGTTCGAGCAGTGTTCCAGTCACTATCAGTTCATCATCTGTGAGCAGCAGTGCTTCCTCTTCCATCAGTCCTATTTTGAGCGCCGGATTCTCATCATCCATCATCACCGATATCAATTCGTATAATTTGCCTGCACCCAATCCGCAGATTATCGCTTCGCGCGATGCGATGGAAAAGCTACGCAAGCGCAAGCGTTTGCCACGCTCGGGCCCAGAAGACTTTGGTGTTATCGCACTCACGCTTCTGGCAAGCTACAGTGCGGTTATTCACTATAGAGCAAGAAAGAGGATCTAGCGCTTTCTTTAGCATCTATTGCGCCTATACTACGTCTCTATGGTACGTCGTTTTCTTTTGCCTCTGGTTGTCATCGGCGCTCTGGTATTCGCAGTGTTTCAGTTCACTCCTTTACCAGCCAAGATCGAGCGCAAAGTGCAAACGATGCAGGTGGTAAAGGTATCGGTGCCCAAAACGTCTACTGGCGCGATCTCGGTATCCGAACCTGATGTTCCGCTCGACGAAGTGAATTGGCCGGTGCCGTTTACGTCTCAAGCGCCAACTGCCAATTGGGATCCCATCCACGAAGATGCATGCGAAGAGGCGAGTGTAGCCATGGTGCTGCGCTACTTCGATAAACAGCCATTTACTAGTCCCGCTGATGCAGACGTGCAAATACAGTATCTGGTCGAGCTGAATGAAAAGACATTTGGCTACGACAAAAGCCAGACAGCCAAGCAAGTGGTGGAGATGCTCGAACACGAAAGCGACAAATTAGATATCGCTATCGTTCCTGCAACAGAGGAGTCTTTGAAGCAAGCGCTCTCCAAAGGCTCGATCATTATTGTGCCAGCAACCGGCAAGGATCTTAAAAATCCGTACTTTCAAAATCCGCCGCCGGTGTACCACATGCTCGTTGCACGTGGGTATACGAGTAATGGTTACGTTATTACCAATGATCCAGGCACCAAGCGCGGTGAGGAATTTGCGTATACATGGAGCACGCTTCTCAACTCCATCCATGACTGGAACGATGGCGATGTGGATAATGGCGCAAAGGTGGTGATTGTGATCAGTCGGAAAAAATAAGAGATTCGATTAAGAAAACCTCGCAGCGCGCGAGTGCCATAAAAGCGACTACAACTCTATGAAGTGTCATAGTGAGCGCAGTCGAACTATGACACGCTTGCGTTTGGGTCTGCGGCAACTCATCCTCTGCATCATTTGTTTCTTCTGTTTCCTCTGGTTCCTCTCTGCGCTACACTGCCCGCATATGACTACTCTCTCCTCACTCAAAGCTCGACAGATCCTCGATTCCCGCGGCAACCCGACTCTCGAAGTCGATTGTCTTCTTTCCGATGGTTCATTCGGCCGCAGCGCCGTTCCATCCGGTGCATCTACCGGTACACACGAAGCACTTGAGCTTCGCGATGGCAACAAGTCCGTTTATCTCGGCAAGTCCGTTCTCAAGGCTCGCGATAATGTGAACGCCAAAATCCTTCCCGCACTCACCGGCAAAGACGTTGCCGATCATCGTGCGATCGACAAAATTATGTTGGAACTCGACGGTACAGACAATAAATCATCTCTCGGTGCCAACGCCATTCTTGGTGTCTCTATGGCCGTTGCACGCGCTCGTGCAGTCTCCGAAAAGAAATCTCTTTGGAAGTCGCTTGCCGATCAGTTCGGTACGCAAAACCAGACGTGGCTTCCAACTCCGATGATGAACGTCATCAATGGTGGTGCTCATGCCGACAGCGGACTCAGTTTTCAGGAATGTATGGTGATCCCAACAGATTTCCCAAGTTTCTCCGAAGCACTACGCGCCGGTGCCGAAATTTTCCACACGCTCAAAGGCCTTCTCAAGAAGGCTGGCTACACCACAGCCGTTGGTGATGAAGGTGGTTTTGCGCCTCACGTAAAAGACAGTAACGAAGCCTTTAGCTTCCTCATGGAATCCATCAAAGCTGCGGGTTACGAAGGCAAAGTAAAGCTCGGTATCGACTGTGCTGCCTCCGAGTTCTATAAGGAAGGAAAGTATCACGTGGATGGTAAAGTCTTAAGCTCGGTTGAGCTTGTCGATTTCTACGCCGATCTCGTGAATGCGTATCCAATTGTGAGCATCGAAGACAGCCACGCCGAAGATGACTGGGCAGGGTTTGTCACTATGCAGGAAACATTCGGCGACAAAGTGCAGTTGGTTGGCGACGACTTGTTTGTCACCAATCCTAAGCGCATTAAGGAAGGTATGGAGAAGAAAGCTGCCAATGCCGTACTCATCAAGCTCAACCAAATCGGATCATTGTCCGAGACAGTCGATGCGATTCAAATGAGTCAGAAAGCAGGTTGGAACTCTGTCGCAAGTCACCGCAGCGGCGAAACCGAAGACAGCTTTATTGCCGATCTTGCGGTCGGTCTTGCAACGGGCCAGATCAAAACAGGTTCCCTCTCTCGCACCGACCGTGTGTGTAAGTACAACCAGCTCCTGCGTATCGAAGAAGAGCTTGGCAGCAAAGCTGTGTACAGCTCGCCGTTCTGATTTGATTTATTAATTTGGTAGTAGCCGGCGATTTAAACCGCCGGCTACCAAATTTTTCATCTGATTTCCTGCCTTGCTTAAGAAAATCCTCCTTCTCGGCTCTGGTGAACTTGGAAAAGAGTTCACCATTGCTGTAAAGAGGCTTGGTCAAACAGTGATTGCAGTTGATTCCTATGTGGGTGCACCCGCACATCAGGTCGCCGATGACTGCGAGGTTATTAACATGCTCGATGGTAGCGAACTTGATCGTATAGTCGCTAAGCACAAGCCGGACATCATTGTCCCCGAAATCGAAGCGATTCGTACCGAGCGCCTATATGATTATGAAAAGCAGGGGATACAAGTGGTGCCGTCGGCCCGCGCCGCAAATTTCACCATGAATCGCAAAGCGATTCGCGATCTTGCCGCAACCGAACTCGGGCTTCAAACAGCCAAGTTTGCCTACGCCACTACACTTGATGAATGCAAAGCAGCTGCAGACAGCATGGGCTATCCGTGTGTCATCAAGCCGCTTATGTCATCCTCTGGCAAAGGCCAGTCCGTCATCAAAACAGCAGCCGATGTCGCAACGTGTTTTGAGAATGCTATCACCAAAGGTCGCGGTGGTTTACAGGAAGTGATTGTTGAACAGTTCATTAACTTTGATTACGAAATCACCTTGCTCACCGTTACACAGCAAAATGGCATCACACTTTTCTGTCCGCCGATTGGTCACAGGCAGGAGAGAGGGGACTATATGGAAAGCTGGCAGCCGATTGCCATGAAGCCCGAGCATCTCGAAGAAGCCAAACGTATGGCTTCAGCCGCTACCAAAGCGCTTTCCGGCAGTGGTATCTGGGGGGTGGAATTTTTTATTTCCAATGCCGATGGCGTGTACTTCTCAGAACTTTCCCCGCGTCCGCACGATACGGGTATGGTCACTCTTGCCGGCAGTCAGAACTTTTCGGAATTCGAACTGCACGCCCGCGCCGTACTCGGCTTGCCGATTCCAGAAATCACCCTCGAACGCATGGCAGCGAGCGCTGTTATTCTCGCTACCAAAGAAAGTCCCATCATCAAAGATTATGCAGGTCTCGAGAAGGCAGCTGCAATCGCTCAAAGCGATATTCGCATTTTCGGAAAGCCATCGACCCGCGTACACCGCCGTATGGGAGTGGCTGTTGCCTACGATAACCCGCAGACCGGCAATATCGATCAGCTGCGTAAAAAGGCAAAGGAGATTGCGGATATGATTACGATTGTCACAGAGTAACACAGGGTGCCTCATATAAAATCAGCCAAAAACCTTTCTGCCATTTCTGCCCTTTCTCCCTTTTCTGCCTTCAACAAATGATCGAAATACCCGTACTGCTCATCCTCCTCGCCCTGCCGGTTGGCATTCATTATGGCTGGTGGGTTTTTGTGTGTTTCCTTCTTGTGTTGCCTGGTCTCTATGCGCTTATGACCGGTGTGCAGTACTTTCCAACCTTTGGAAAGATCATGCGCAAAATGCTCGCACTTGCCGCTATCCAGAAAGGCGAAAAGGTGTACGACCTCGGTTCCGGCGACGGTCGCTTTGTGTTCGCTGCCGCGCGCAAAGGCGCCAATGCCATTGGCTACGAACTCTCGCTGCCGCTGTTTTTGTATACCAAGATTGTGAGCCTGTTCATTCCACGGTCGCACATTTACTTCCGTAACTTCTGGAAACAGGATTACCGCGATGCCGATGTCATTTTCTGCTTCCTGCTCATCTCGCTCATGCAGCGTTTTGAAAAAGAAGTCTGGCCAACGCTCAAGCCCGGCACCCGCGTTATTTCTCATAGCTTCAAGATGAAAGGTGTGAAGCCGACAAACCAGGATGGCGAAGCGGTGCTGTATGTAAAAGACTGAACAATGTGTCATAGTGAGCGGAGTCGAACTATGCTCCTTGATCACTCTTCGGCTCCGCTCCCGCCTTCGTCAGCCGCGGCTGACTACGGACGGGCAAGCAGAGTGACACGCTATTGTTTGTTAGTTTTTTCTCTCTGCTATCATATTTCTATGACAACCTTTCGCACGCTTTTAGCTTTCGCAGCTGTCAGTCTTATTGCCTGTACAGCAGGCTCGCAGACTGCCATCAATTCATCTTCAGCTTCAAGTAGTTCAGGAAGCCATGCTCCAACCGAATATATTGCCAGCGTTCATGTGGATATGGGAGATTCATCTTTTACAATCGGCTGGGAAGATAATTTCGCAAGTTACTTGCGCATCAATCCGGGCAATGAAGAAGGCATGCCCATCCAACAAATCGATTTTTCTGAGGATGGGATTGCAAGCGCTCTTGCCTACGCCGATCGCAACCGCAAAGACGCACTCGAGCTGATGGATTTCAATAACGATGGATTCGCCGATTTGCGTATGCTCGCAAGTTACGGCGCGTACAGCGGAACCGAAACGTACAATGTGTGGCTCTTTAACCAGGACACCGCGGAGTTTGATTTTAGTGAATCCCTCAGTGCGTTACATGCCGTCGCTGTCGATCCAGCCACGCATCAGGTTATCAGCTGGGATCCGGGAAACAGCAAAGGTGAAACGCTCAAAATGTATCATTACGAATGGAATGAGGATGAGCTGTTGCTAGTGCGTTCACAGGAACAGGATTTTGTGAGCCCAAGTAGCAAGTCGCTCGTGCGAGTCGTAAAAAAGCTCGTGAGCGACAAGATGGTGGAAGTCTGTCGCTTGCTCATCGATGAAAATGGTCAGAAAACTCTGCAGAGTGGGAAAATGGCAGAGTGTGGAGATGTGTGAAGATAATGGTCGGGGTGCAGGGACTCGAACCCTGGGTCTCAAGACCCCCAGCCTTGCGCTTTACCAACTAAGCTACACCCCGAACGACGTCATAGTACCGTGACAGTTTTGCAATTGCACTGGCTTTTTTCGGCTAGTTCGTCCTATACTAACCCCTTTTCTAGGCATACTTGACAATATTAGTATTTGATTTTCTAATAAAGTATGATATAATAGTATGAAACATTAAGAAAATTAAGCAAATGCCCCTCTCACTCGCTGACATACAGGCCGCAACACACGCTATAGAAAGCCATGAACGGCTTCTTATCATCCCGCATGCCAATGTGGATCCGGATGGTATCAGTAGTGCTTTGGCGTGTTACCAGCTGTTTAAGGCACTTGGCAAAGACTGTACGGTTATTTGTCCGGATACGCCGCCGGAGTCGCTGCAGTTTATGCCCGGGTTCGAGAACCTTTCGACCGAAATAGAGGAAGGCCAGAACTTTATTATCACGCTCGATACCAGTAGTGGCGTAGAGGTCGATAAGCTGCGCTATACCGTGGAGGACAATAAGGTGAACATTATCGTTGTTCCCAAGAAAGGCCGTTTTAAGAAGCAGAACGTTACTATTCTCGATACCGGCAGCGCGTACGACTTGATTGTTGTGGTCGATACCGCCGATATGGCGTTACTTGGTTCCATCTATCAGCAACATGTCGATCTGTTTTCGGAAACGCCGATTCTCAACGTCGATCATCACATCAGTAATACCGGCTACGGACAATTGCGACTTATCGATCCTACGTGCGCCTCGGCAACCGAGGTTCTGTACAATTGGTTTACGAACAATGCGCAGTGGAAGAACATGCTCACGCCAGATATTGCGACCCTGCTTCTTACCGGTCTCATCACCGATACGCGCAGTTTCCAGAATCCGAATACGACGCCACGTTCTTTGGAAGTGGCAGCCGAACTTTTGGATCTCGGTGCACGTCAGCAGGAAATTATTCAGCACGTGTACAAGACCAAGCCGCTCACTACACTCAAAATCTGGGGTCGCGCGCTCAATCGTATCCAAATGGATCCGGAGGCTCGCATCGTCTGGTCATCGGTGAGCAAAGAAGACTTGGACGAAATGGGTGCTAATAGTAAAGAAACAGCCGGTATTCTCGACGAGCTTATTTCCACCATTCCCGATGCCGATGTGCACGTGCTGTTTACCGAAGTAGAGAGTGGGGGACTTAAGGCCAGCTTGCGCTCATCACCAGCGATCGATGTCAGTAAGGCTGCCGCTCGTACGTATGGCGGTGGCGGACATAGCCGCGCGTCTGGGCTCAAGGTAAAGGGCTACAATAACTTTCAGCTGCAAGTGATCGAATGTGTGCAGAAACTGAAGGAAGAAATGCAGCGTCAGCGCGACGAAGCCAATGCGCCGCTCCATCCAACTGGTGGCGATATTCCCAAAGTGAGCGTCCCAGCTGCTGCTCCAGCATCTACTCTCGCACCAAAAACTCCAGTACCAGAAGCGAAGCCAACTACTCCTGCTGCTCAGCCATCAATCGAACAGAAGACCGGTTCCACTGATGTGCTCGATTCCATTTCACCGAGTGAAAAGACGGGCGGGACGGATATTGTGCAAACGTTAAGTTAAGGACTCAGGCGTTAAACTAGGACTCAGAGGAAGCAGAAGACTCAGAGGAATGTTGCGATGATTGTCACGCCTAAGGTGGAAGAAATGATAATGACTCATGGGAAAGATTCCCGTGATACTTCCAATCCTCTGAGTCCTTTGTTTCCTCTGAGTCTTCTGAGTCCTTTCATGTTTTCCTTTCCCATTCTCTGTGCTATTCTAACCGCGCTCGTTTTTTACGTACTCTATGCGCCTCGTTCAGGTAGCGAAGATCTTAGGCATGACAGGACAAGAATTGCGACTCGAACTTATGAAGGTCGATTTCGGCATAAAGCCGACCGATCGTGAAGTTCCGCAGAATCTTGCCATCGGTATTATCCGCTTCATTGCGAATAAAAAAGGCTTGAAGATTGATTTCGATGCGCTCATGGCAGGGCCAGATGGAAGTGCCGACGCAAAAGAAAAAGATGATGACGGATTGGAATCTTCAGAAAAAGATGAGGCAGACGCCGATGCGCCGCAAGCTATTTCACCCAAACAGGTCGAAAATTTGAATGTGCTGCGCAAGCTCTCGCTCGAAGGTGTGTCGCAAGCTGCGATTGCCAAGCAGCAGCAGGTGATATCCAAAGAAAAGAAGCTCACGAAAGAAGAATTGGATCAGCGTAAGACCGAAAGCAAGATTTTCCAGAAACTGGAAAAGAAAGCGCCAACGTCCACCCATCAGGAGCAGATCAAGCAAAAGCAGGGGACGGTGATGTTGCCAGAACAAATCTCGGTGAAAGAATTTGCCGAAAAGACCGGAGTGCAGGTGCCAAAAGTGATTCAGTCGCTCATGAAAAACGGTATTCTGGCCAACATCAATCAGCAGATCGATTTCGATACCGCATCCATCGTTGCATCCGAACTCGGCGTCACAGTGCAGAAAGAAGTGGCCGATGTATCGGTGGAAGCTCTCATCAAAAACGATTTAGCAACTCTTATCAAAGACGAACCAGAAACACTGCTCCCTCGTCCGCCCATTGTCACGGTCATGGGCCACGTCGACCACGGTAAGACGGCTATTTTGGATGCGATTCGCTCCACAAACGTTGTTGCCAAAGAAGCGGGTGGTATTACCCAGCACATTGGTGCGTATCAGGTACAACACGGCGATAAACTTGTTACATTCCTCGATACCCCTGGTCACGAGGCTTTTACGGCTATGCGTGCACGTGGAGCGCAGGTAACAGATATCGCCATCCTCGTTGTCTCTGCCGAAGAAGGTGTTAAACCAACGACCATCGAAGCGATCAACCACGCAAAAGATGCGGGTGTTCCGATTATTGTCGCCATCAATAAAATCGATAAACCGAATGCGGATATCGAACGAGTGAAAGGCGAACTTGCCGGTCACGGACTGCAAGCCGAAGGATGGGGGGGAACAGTTCCCATGATTCCGTGTAGCGCTGTAACGAAAGCTGGCATTCCTGAACTCCTCGAAACAGTGTTGCTGGTAGCCGAGCTCGAAGAGCTCAAAGCCAATCCCAATCGTCCAGCCATTGCCACAGTCATCGAAAGTCATTTGGACAAATCGCATGGTCCGCTCGTGAGCTTGATTGTGAATACCGGAACGCTGCGTGTTGGCGACCTTATTGCATCCGGTAGCTCCAATGGCAAAGTAAAAGTATTGATGGACGCTGCGGGTAAGCGTATCAAAGACGTTATGCCGTCTGGCCCGGTCCTCATGGCTGGTCTCGATACCACTCCACGTGTCGGTGATATTTTGCAGGTGTTTAAAACCGAGAAAGAACTGACTGCATTCTTGGAGGCGTATCATTTTTCCAAAGCGCACGAAACCAAGCATGGCTTTGCCGACCTTGTCTCACGTTTGACCGAAGGCAAACTCACCCAGCTCAAGTTGGTGCTAAAAGCCGATGCTCAAGGTTCGCTCGAATCCATTTCCGAAGCACTTCGTAAACTTACGACCACTCTCGTTCAGCCGAAAATTATTCACAGTGCTATCGGTGCTATTTCTGAAAGTGATGTCATGATGGCGTCTGCTTCGCAGGGTATCGTTGTCGGCTTTAACGTAGACGCGGCATCAACTGTCATGAAGACGGCCGATCGTGAAGGGGTGAAAGTAAAGCAGTACGATATTATTTACCGCTTACTGGAGGACATGGAGTTGCTACTCCAGGGTCTTATCGAGCCGGTTGAAGAAGAGAAGGTTACCGGTCACTTGGAAGTGCGCGGCGTGTTCCTTACCAAAAAGAGCGAGCAGATTATCGGAGGAAAAGTTATCGATGGTTACTTAAAACGTTTCCCATTCCGCCTGATGCGAAATGGTGAGCAGATCGGTACCGGGCGCATTACGTCGCTTAAGAATATCGATAAAGAAATCAAGGAAGCCAAAGAGGGGAGCGAGTGTGGTATGCGTGTCCAGACTTCTGCAAACATCGAGCTTGGCGATATTCTGGAGACCTTCACCAAAGAGTACAACAAAGCAGCTGCATAGTTTCCAAACCGCTACACGACTGGATCCCGACGATGTTTGACGTAGTCGACTGTTTTTATTTGTACCTCTTTATCTTTGATGCTTGCAAAAAGACGGATGAATGCACCGCGTTCAGTTGAATTCGGCAAGCTCAGCATGAATGTCAGCAATGTTCCATCCACGCCTGCTCCCTTCAGGCTTTCTTCATCGATTGGTCCACCTTCTTTTGTGAGCTTAAGAAGATTGCTTTTTGTTGCTGGAGATTGGTCAAAAAATTCCTGTACATGAGCTGCTCCTTCCGGGCCATCGATAGCATTGTCGTGTAAGAATTTTTGTGTCTGTGAGTCTGTTAAGAACTGGTACTTTTTGAGTGTCTGAAACGAGCGGCTTTTTAAGAGATCCGGGTTGGCTGATGCGGCAGCTACAAAACCCCAGAGCAACGTTGGCCATGGCAATTTTCCGGTCCGGAAAAACACGCCCAGGCCGATAGCGGTCAATACAGAGCCGCCCACCGCACCAAGTAAACGCAAGGGACGATAGTTCGTTCCCTGTCGATTAATGGCTTTTCCCACTGCGTCATCTAAGGCTGCTACTCGATTCGTTTGTAATATAGCGTTGAGGCGGGCTTTTAATTTGAATAATGCTTCACGTTGAGGCTGCGTAAGGCTTATGTTTTTATTCAGATGCGTTTCGATAAGAGTGAGTGCATCATTTCTTTGTGCTGTATTGATCACAAGAAAGCTTTGCTCTTTCGTTTTCCTGTCCTGGGTCGGTATAAAAAATCCGCGATCAGCCGCGGATGAAGAGGTGGTGATCGTTGTCGGATCAATATCGGCTTTTCTGGCAATTTCTACTAACGCTTCCCGCAGAACTTTTTGGTCTTTGGAATCGTCACTAAACGCTGTTTCCACTTCTGTTGCCAGATTGGTTGTACCGATTTCGCGCATGCGTAGATTGGTCGCCTGGTTGTACAGGGCGCCCATTTCGTGAAACAGCGGCGTCATATTGTCCCATGTGTCTCCGGCTTCCTGCATGGAAGCAAGTCGTTCGTAGATTTTTTTGGCTTTATCTTCGATCTCTTTGAGACGTTCTTTGGTGTTCTCACCTGCATTCTCGGCCATATCGCGGATTTTTGCAGGCGTCTGCAGTGCCTTTTGCAGAGAAGCGAGCGGGGCCCGTGGTGTTTCGAAAGAAGGCATGAGAGTGCGGGTTTACGATCCTGGCGTAAGGGCAGTTACTTTCGCTGCGGCAGCTTCTAGATTGGCAGTTGCGGCATTGAGATCCGATACATCTATACCTCCAGCTGGTGTCGCTTTGATGCGCTGGAGCTCACGGATCAATTCGGTGTGTTTCATGGTCGGATCAACTCCCAGCTTTGCTTTCAGGTCTGCCATGTTCGTATCGACGCCCGCTCTGTCTGTTGCACTGCTAATGCGGGTCAATATTCTATTCATTTCGGTGAGCTTGTCGTTGGATCCCGCGATACCTACCTTAATACCGTTTTCGATCTTTAGGCCTTCGGCACTCGCGCCACCCGGCGTGTTGATTCGCGCTCTAAAGCTTACGGGGTTAGAAAGACTCGACTTTAGACTGTCAAAGTACGAACCGATATTACGATTATCTCCTTTGGCGCCGGCACCCGGAATAGGTGCAGGCAAGAAGCCAGGAAGACGTACAACCGCGTTACCAAGGCTGCCACCAACGCCTTTCACCTTGTCGGCAATGCCACCGATAATTGCTCCGCTCTCTTTAAGAGCGCCAAACGTACCATGCCAGATAATCATACACGCAGCCACGATCCACATAAGCGCCCACCAGGTTTTCACTCCACTCACAATTGGCAAGTTCAACGTGGCGCCGATATTGGGAGGAGCAATAGTGCTGGTCGACGAAATCATAATCATGCCAATAACCAGTGGAATGGCAACCACCGCCGGCATGAAAGCAGCTTTGACAAATTCTTTGAACACATCTGTCTTGTTTCCGAAAATTTCCGTGGACGGTTTTCCGCTTATTGCCATGCCTAGAAAGGCAAACGGCATAAAGGCAATGGTGACCCACATAATGACAATGCGCACGATAAGACCAAGAGTCAGAGCGATAATCGGGAATGTGACAAAGACCTGAATAAGAATCGCGAAGAAAATATTGATGAGCATTTGTAGCGTGCGCGATGGGCCGTTTGTGGGCGTGGCCAAAGCTCGACCGACATCAGCCTTTGGTACCTGCGGCAGAGTGGTTATTTTACCAAACGAAATGGCAAGGCCACTGAGCATGGCGTGACTGCCGCCAAAGCGTCGTTTGACATTGCTTATAGTGTCCGTGCGCCAACAGGCAATGCCTTCGTCGCAGTGACAACGTCCTTTATTGATATCGTCTTTGCCATTCTTGTTACACCCATTTTCTTCGTAAAATTGCGTAACTTTTGCTGCATCTGGAAAAAGTTCAAAGTCGGCCAATGCACGACATTCTTGGAGCACTGCACCCGGCTCGTCATCTTTATACTGACACGTATACTGGGGCAGCATGTTTGGAATAGAATAGACAGTCGCTGTGAGCACACTTGATACATCGATGATCACACGTGGAAAGAACCAGGAGAAATTGACCAGAATGACGGCCATCACGAAGTGGGCGATTTTCTCTTTTACCATGGACGAATCACCCTTCAGAATTGTCATAAAGGCAACGCCAATGAGCATCAGCGCAAAAACAATATTGACAATATCACGAGAAAGTAGCCAAATATTTTTAAGCACACTCATCATGTTCGGCTCCAAGAAGAAGTTCGATGACAACAGGAAGGATGCCATTTTCAAAGACAGCAATAACAGCACATGCAAAATACTGACCAAAATAGATAAAGCATTTACCAGTTCCAATGTGACAGATCCGAGGCTTCCGCTATCGACTTGACCAGCGGTTTCCGCAAATGCAGTAGGGGACCATAGCAATAGTAATCCGGCAATGACCAGCAGTGACGGACGAAAGCGGAGGTGTTTGTATGGTATTTTTGAAATCATTCTCATCATTATAGCACTTTTTGGCTTTTGTATCAATAATAAGAACCCTTAACTTGCTCTGCCTTCGGTATGAGTATTTTTTGTATTCGATGAATATCATTTAGAGAGTTTAATTTTGAAGAAATGGCTTATAGTAAACAAAATTACAGAATAACATTTTTGTTTTTTGTCTTGATCAATTTTCTTGATCTTCATGATGCTTTATGAGTACTATTTGTGAACGCAGGTTTATCCCTTCAGCTTCCCATGGTTCACGACGCACTCAAGGCACTTCTCAGTTCTCAAACACGGGTAAAATTGCTCTCTGTCTTTCTTCTACATCCAGAAGAGGAATATTTCATTCGTCAATTGACGCGTCTTTTAAATGAACAGATTAATTCAATTCGTCGAGAACTTGAAAATTTACGGAAAATTGGTTTGGTCAAAGCTCGTCATCGCAATCGAAAGAAATACTATAAGGCCGATACGGACTTTATTTTCTTTACCGAGCTTCGCAGCATGTTTGCTAAAGGCGTGCGAGGCGAGAATGCAACGGTCAGTACGCTCAAAACACTTCCCGGCGTGCAATACCTCCTTCTGGCCGGTAGTTTTGCTGGTACGCACAGTAAAGTCGATCTCCTTTTGGTAGGGGATGTAAAGAAAGAGGTGATTGAATTACTCCTGGCACAGGATTCCACAATGCGTAATGTGAAGTACTCACTCTTCTCCAAGGCAGATTTTTTGTACCGACTCAGCTTGCGCGACCGGTTTATTTTGGAAATTGTCGACGATCCACGTCACAGCGTTGTTTTCAATACATTGGAGGCCGATATAGAGGAAGCGAGAAAATAAGCGAGCGAGAAGCAGTAAGCGGCAAGCGGATAGCACAGTTTACTTATCGCTTACCGCTTCCTGCTAACCGCTTATCTGGGCGCTTATAACCTTCATCAATGTACGACAATCATTCATCTATTCCAGATTGTCTTTACAATCACTTCTTCCTCCGGTAAATTTTGTCGGCTTTTATGACACTCGCAGTTCTTCACGCACAGGCTAAAACGATGGAAAAGGCTCGTCCGGACATTCAACCTGGTTACACCGTTCGTGTCCACCAGCGCGTCCAGGAAGGGGATAAAGAGCGTGTCCAGATCTTCGAAGGTCTCGTTATTGCTGTTCACCGTGGTCACACTCTTACCGATCACTCCATTACTGTCCGTCGTATTGCCTCAGGAGTAGGCGTTGAGAAGATTTTCTCGGTTCATTCTCCACTTATTGAGAAGATTGAAGTAAAGAAGGTTGCCAAAGTACGTCGTGCTAAGCTCAACTTCTTGCGCGGTCGCAAGGGTAAGAGCGCACGCATTAGTGAGCGCTTCACCAATTCCGATGAATTCAGTATTGCCGCTGCTCCTGCTCCTGTTGCAGAGGTAGATGCAGGAGAAGTAGCTGTTTCAGCCGAAGCTGAGAATGCAGTTGCGCAGGACGAGAAGACTGCGTAGAGCTCTCTATGATGATTCGCGAAGTATGTCTATACTCTACAAGTGACATACGTTCTTCTTGGTAACTACGGCGTAGGCAACTTAGGCGACGAAGCGTTGCGTGATTACTTTCTCGCATCCTTTCCGTCTATCCATTGGAAGGTAGTTTCGGCTCGTCCATACGATGAAAACGAGTTGCCCCGACTGCCAGGCGGCCTTCGGTCTCTTTTTTCTCCGTGGTGGAAGGTTATTGGTGCTATCGCTAGAAGCGATGGTCTTGTTTTTGGCGGCGGCACTCTTTTTACCGATATTGAATCAGTCAAAGCCTGTTTTCTCTGGCATTCGTATGTTATGGTCGCTCGACTTTTTGGTAAAGATATCTTTTTTGCATTTCAAGGAGTTGGTCCTTTTCGGACAGGAATAGGCGAGAGCCTTGCTAAATCATCTTTTAAGCATGCTAGTTACATTTCTACGCGTGATCCTAAATCCTTTGAACGTGTGAATGGATGGATGCATGGAACAAGCTTTAAGACTACAAAAATTGTTCAAACATTTGATCCTGTTTTTTCTTTTGTTAAAACGCAAACAACCAATGTTCGATCAAATAATTTGATCATTATTCCTCGATCAAATTCGACGATGGAATTTTATACCAGAGCATTAAATACAGCAAAGTCCAAGCAGTGGGATGCCATCTCCATCTTGCTCATGCAGTCGCATGAAGAGAGCTATGCGAGTAACAGAATAAAAAATATGTTTGACAAGGGGCAGCGTATCGATGCCTATCCTGTGCATACCATCGGCCAGTTGATCCATATTGTCAAAACTGCCGGATTTGTACTCACCCAACGCTATCATGGTGCTATTTGTGCCATGGCCCTCGATGTACCATATGAGGCTATTCCGATGGTATCGGGCGATAAATTGGACATGGTGACAAAAATGGATCCGGCAAAGTGTGATGATTTGGTCAAAACTGGTCGTGACACGTTATTTGCAGCATTAGGAGAGAAAGGATCGACCCCTTCAACGTAAAACGCTACACTTTCGGTGATTTTGGCTGTCGATTTCATGAATATCGGCATCCTGTCTTCTCGCAACTGATTGTCATCTTTGTCTTGTACTTTCTCCTATGAATATCCGGAATTTCTGCATTATCGCCCATATCGATCACGGAAAATCCACCTTGTCCGATCGTATGATCGAAATAACCAGTACCGTTGCCATGCGCGATATGAAGGAGCAGCTGCTCGATTCGATGGATTTAGAGCGTGAACGCGGCATTACTATCAAACTGCAGCCCGTACGAATGACGTACAAAGGACATCAGCTGAACCTCATCGATACCCCTGGTCATACTGACTTCCGTTACGAAGTGAGTCGTTCTTTGGCGGCGTGCGAAGGTGCTATTTTGCTGGTCGATGCGTCGCAGGGCATTCAAGCCCAGACGCTTGCAGTGCTCTATATGGCCATGGAGCATGATCTCAAGATTATTCCGGTTCTTAACAAAATCGATCTGCCGGCAGCCGATGTGCCACGTGTGAGTGCCGAGGTTATCAAAATGCTTGGCTGTAAGCAGGAAGACATACTGGCAATTTCGGCCAAAGAGGGGACAGGTGTTGCAGCAGTGCTCGATGCGGTGATTGAGCGTATTTCCGATCCGCGTAAAACCATCTCCACCGAAGGCAATGCTCGCGCACTTATTTTTGATGCAGTCATGGACGACTATCGCGGAGCGGTAACATACATTCGTGTTGTTGAAGGATCATTTAAAAAAGGCCAGATTGTGCATTTGCTCGGATCAAAAGTGAAATTTGAAGTGCAGGATGTCGGCCATTTCTCGCCGAAATACATTTCCGATGACAGTATTAACGACGGCGAAATCGGCTACATCGTGACCGGTCTGAAAGACGTTGGGCAGGCGCGCGTGGGTGATACTATCGCAGCGCAGGAATTTTCGCCGGCACTTCCCGGCTACACCAAAGTTCAGCCGATGGTGTTTGCCGGCATGTACCCAACCGACGCCGAAGAGTACCCGAAGCTGCGAACATCACTCGAAAAATTGTCGCTCAACGATGCGGCTCTCGAAATCGGTTACGAGCAAAACGTGGCTCTGGGAAACGGTTTTCGTGTAGGATTTCTGGGGCTTCTGCACATGGATATTATCCAAGAACGTTTGGAGCGCCAGTACGATTGCGACTTGATTATCACGGCGCCAAGCGTGCTGTACGAAGTACAGCTCAAGGCAGCGCGACCGGCGAGCGTGGTGCGCGCCAGTCTGCTGAAAATCGAAGATCCAACGATTGCACTTCTCAGTAACCCGGCCGACTTTCCGGATCCAACGTACATCGATGAAATTCGTGAGCCATGGATCAAGCTGGAGGTCGTGTGTAGGCAACAGGACATTGGTCCAACCATGCAACTCGTCCAGGAGCGACGCGGTATATATCTCTCGCTTGAGTACATCGATGCCGATCGTGCGATTTTGCGGTTTGAAGTGCCGCTCAACAGCATCGTCTTGGACTTTTTTGATAAGCTCAAATCGTTTACTTCCGGTTACGCATCACTAAGCTACGAGCACTTGGGCTACAGGGCAGGGGATTTGGTGAAGATGGATGTTCTCCTTCTGGGCGAGCCTGCCGATGCACTCAGTACGATCGTTCATCGCAGCGAAGCGCACGATACGGGCGCGATTATTTGTAAGCAGCTGAAAGAAGTGATTCCTAAAGCTCAGTTTCAAATTCCGATTCAGGCTTCCATTGGGTCCAAAGTCGTTGCACGCGAAACAATTGCCGCTCTGCGTAAAGATGTGACCGGTTACTTGTATGGTGGCGACATTACGCGCAAAAATAAGTTGCTCGATAAGCAGAAGAAGGGCAAGAAACGTATGAAGCAAATGGGAAAAGTAACGCTCACGCAGGAATCGTTTTTGGCAGTACTTAAAAGATAACGAAGTACGAATTGCGAATCACGAATTACGACCTTTCGTAATTCGTGATTCGTGCCTCGTAATTCGCTTTCAGTAAGTGCTAGTCCTCTTCCCGTTGCTTGTTCTTACCTTCTGCCAAGAGCATTTTTTCGATATGCGCCATGTAGGGCTCGATCAGCGTTTGGAGCACGCTTACGGTGAGCGGTTGCAGTTGCTCAAAGGCAACTGGTCGCTTGGATTGCTCAAAAAATTCTACCAAGACAAAGGTGGTAAGCTGTAACACTGTGCCGTCGATATTATTGGCATCCACAAGCAGTCGTTGCAAAATTTTGTCGCCATCGATACTCATGATCAGTTGCAGACGTGTGATCCAGCTGATAAGCGCGTCGTTCATAGGCGCCGGCAAATGGCCGCTTTGCATGAGCGCGGTCGAAGCGTCCATGGGAGTCGTGATCTGCACATTCTGGTCCTGAATGTATTCATTCACTGTTTCCATGGAAGTGTCGTGAATGAGCGACAGAATCGCCAAGATGAAAATAGACGGACAATCACGCGCAACCAAACGCGAGATGAGTATGAACATATGCGTATGTTGATCATCGCCTAAAAACTGAATGATGGTTTTGGCAACTCTGTCGTCGCGCTTGCGCGACCGGCGTTCGTCCTTGGCTGCCTGCTTCATTTGCCGTGCCGCTGCCGCAAAACGCTCTTTCGCCTGCTCGGATAAGGCTTCGGCTGCGGATCCCTGGCCTTCGCCGGGGACAAATGACTCTGAACCTGTTTCTGACATAGCAAAAGAATAGCGTGTAGGAAGAGTCTTGCAAACGGCAGCTTTAGGCTACCTTCTTCTTCTCGGACTTTTTCTCAGCTGTCTTCATGTCGGATTTTACTTCTACCGACACGGGAGTGGTCTGATCGCCAATCTGCAAGCTGATGGTATAGACACCAATGTTTTTAATCGGCTCTTTTACCTTGATCTGTTCTGGAGCCAAATTGATGCCAAACTGGTTCTTGAGATTATCCGCGATCATCTTTTCCGAGATAGCTGCGTAGAGCTTGCCTGCTTTGGAGGCCTTCTGCATAAACTGAAGGCTCTTGCCTGCGAGTACTTTGAGAGAAGAGGACTGGGCAGTTTTCTCAAGTTCACGCTCGAGGGCGCGCTTCTTGATCTGCTCAGCGTAGCGTCTGCGTACGTTTGGAGTAACCACAATTGCTTTGCGAGCAGGGAGCAGGTGGTTAAGGGCGTACCCATTTCCTACAATAATCAGGTCATTTTTCTTGCCGATGCCGGGGAGGTCTGATAACAATAATATTTCCATGGCTGAATTGTAATGCAAAAGTGCGTAAAAGCATAGGGAAAGTCCTGTGCCCTGACAAGGGCTCTTTTTGAGCTAAGGTTTGCGCTTTGTGTTATCGAATATTCATCGGATATTAAAAAGATTTAATCTGAGAAAGAAGACTCAAAGGACTCAGATGACTCAAAAGACTCAAAGGAATGTTGATACATGCATTACCGTATTCCTCAGAGATAATTATGAGAGTACAAACCAAATAATGCTTGAGTCTGCATAGCTTTCCTTTGAGTCGTCTGAGTCATTTGCTTCCTCCCATTCTGGGCCTGAGGGCACATCAGGGCCTCGAACGGCTGAGTCCTTTTGACTTTACTCTAATTATGAAACGGCAGTGTAATGAGCCAGTAAGGGAACGAGAGCCAGCTTTTTCCAGCTTTGAAATGCCTTTCAGTCGTGATAAACCAGTCGCTGACTGACGTAAGACGATCGGAATGGAGCGCGAGGTTGCCGAGCTTAATACCCTGAATTTCATTATCGTAGGCAGTGATATACAGAGGGGAATACAGGAAGATGGCCGGAATATCCTTCTTCATGATTTCGTTGAGCTGGTTGAGCGCCTTGCTACGCGACTCGCCGCTGGATGTTTCGCGAATACGGCTTAAGAGTGCGTCGGATTCGAAGGATGCGTATTGCGATAGGTTGAAGGCATCGAGCTTGAGGTTTTTCTTGTCGTCGGTCTTTTCCTGAATCTGGCTGGAATGCCAGTAGGGATAGCTGTCTAAGTTATCCAGTAGCGATTGGCCAAACAGTAGAATGTCATAATCGCGGCTGAGCATGCGGTCTTCGAACTCTTTTTTGGTCTCGGGCACGATAATTTTTACGTCCACACCGATTTTCTGCCACTGGGTACGAATGATCTCGGCTACTTTACGATAGTTTTCTGGTGTCTTACTCGTGAGAATGGTCAGCTTGAGCTCCTTGCCATTAACAGAATTGATGCGTGTGTGCGGCAAGTCGGTCGGTTTGCGGCGAATGAGGTAACCTGTCACATCTAGATACAGATCATCAGTGGAAACGCGATCGATATCGACTGCCGCTTTCTTGCTGCGCAAAAACTGGTCGACTAATCGCTGTTCGCTATCGGCCAACTGAAAGCGTTTGGCATCGGCAAACCGTTCGATGTAAGCCGTATCGAGTACTTTGCCATTGTCTCGCATCAGTCGTATAACGTTCGAGCCAAGACGCAGAGCGCCGCTTTGGGTTGGGGAAGTAGGCAGTTCGACCAGCCAGCTGCCGCTCATGGTGGGAGTGCGACGCGCGAGTGGGAGCGTTGTGCCACTCAAAAGCCGAATGCCATTTATACTCGCAGCTCCTCGCGCCTCGGTAATGGAGCCGGTAATAGTAAGGAGGGCACCGGTTTCTAAAAGAGCTATATGCTGAACGCCATGCAATGGACCGACTGCATTGGTTTCGCGCTGTTGCAACAGTGTCTGGAGGCGCATTTTCTCGGGCACAACCCAGTTGGACGCAAAGAGTGCGCCTTGCGCCGCTGTTGGATCAAATTTGTAGCGCCAATCACTCAAATCAATTTCGGCCAATGGCGTATCGACGATATTTGTTTCGTGAACCGTATCTACTATTTCCTGTTTGTTAGTTGCCAGCTGCAACCCTAAGCGCAGTGTTTTGTCGGAGAACACATCGTGATCCAGATTGAAAAAAAGTCCGACGTATTGGGGCAGGGTATAGGAAAGAGGCTTAAAGCGCTGGGGCAAAATTGGCTTACCTTTATCGTTTCTTGCAACCAGACGCACGCCGTTGACGTTCATGATATCCGATAGAAGCAGTGAATAGTTGTTAAACACCCGAAAGACGATGCGATCTATCTTGTATTCTTTGAGTCCTGGTCGAGTAAAGCGCCTGAGTGTCACTTCCGTCGATGTATCGGACTGCATCAAGCTGACAAATTCATACGGCCCTGCACCGACAGGCTTGAGGCCAAAATCAATCGTCTGGTCCAGTTTGCTCACAGGAATGCGATCGAATGATGCCGCAGGTAATAGGCCGAGTGTTAAGTTGCTCGGAAAAAAAGAGTACGGCTTATCCAGCTTAAACCGTACCGTACGACTATCGATCTTTTCGATGGTGATGCCGCGGAAATTCTGATGCAGGATGGGATTGGGGAATTCCGGATCCTGAATCGTCTTAAAGGTAAACAGCACGTCATCTGCGGTAACAGGATGTGGACGTACAGTCGTCGTATCGTGCCAGAAGAGCTTGTCTTTGAGAGTGAGGGTGTAGATTTTATTGTCATCGGACACTTTCATGGTTGCCAGATCTTCCTCGATTTTACCGGTTAAGGCGTTGTATTTCATAAGACCGGCAAACACCAGCGAGACAATATCGTGATTTACGTCGTTGGTAATGGTAAACCACGGATTGAGCGGTGAGATATCGCCAACCGACGCTTCTATATAGGTGCCTCCTTTTATGGCGACTTTATCGGTATTGTTTACATAAAACAGTCGCAATAATCCGGTGAAACTGATGATAAAGATCATGCATAAAACTCCCAGCGCAATGCGCTCGGCACGAGTCATGGCCGCTATAAGACGAAGAAGTGCTTGCAAAAGGGAAGAGGGAGAAAAACTCTCTTAAACTTAGGAGACAGCATATCATATGGCTTCGCATTATAAACACCATTAAAGATGCGAGTTTCATATTCGGAATATCCGCGTAGCGCTTCGTCGATACTCAAGTGACATCCAGACAAGGGATATGTGATCTTTCTATAGCAAATCCGTATCAGAGATAGGACTTGTCATCACCTATTGATGAAGCAAATTTTTGGGATGTCTGTTATGCGCCGCGGTACATTTGATACGTGGCGATTGCAAAGAATGCGACAGCAATCCAGATGGTCATGGTAAAGAGCACTTTTTCTGCGCCTCTGCGCTGGACGTACGTGGTGCCAGCTCCGCCGAATGTGGCAGACAAGCCGGATGCTCTGTGTTGCAACAAGATGAACACCGAGAGAAGGAGGGACAAAATTATCTGAATGGTCATGAGAATGTTCGACATAGTGAGGCTATAGTACAGCAGAGAGTGGGGATTGGCAAAACAGGAATTGGAAAGAACGTAGAATGTAGAACGATAGAACGTAGGGATTTTTTTGTATTCTATGTTCTACATTCTCAGTTCTACGTTCTTCAACAGGCCTTCTTTTTTATCTTTCGTCCACTTCTTCACTTCCGCTTCACGTTTTCTGGCTTCCGATAATGTGTCGAATTCTTCCGAGTAGATTATTTTGATAGGGGAGCGGCTGCGCGTGTATTTGGCGCCTGTGCCGGCGTTATGCTTTTCCTCGCGTTCTTGCAGATTGAGGCACGTTCCGGCATAGAGCGAGCAGTCGGCGCAGCGGGCGAGGTAGAAGAAGTGGGGCATACGACTATAGTACACGTTTACTATTGATCATATGGTGCATGCACGAATGCTTTGTGCTGTTTTTCCAGCATGCCTTTCGAGTGAAGTTATTTGTTAGCTAAAGCCACGTAAAGCTCGCGTGATGTTTTCATTGCCAGATCTAGTTGGCTGCGCTACGCGTGGCGCAGCCTTTGTGGAAGTATTGCCCCACTTCGCTAAAGCTACGCGGGGCACACTCCGCTGCGCGAAGTGTGGTGGGCGCCAAGGGATTCGAACCCCTGACCCTCTCGGTGTAAACGAGATACTCTAACCATCGGCCTAGGCCGATAGGCGCCCTATCACTTGTTTCAAGAAAACCCTCCCTTTACCAGTTTTGAAGAATTTTTCTTTCAGTATTGCTTCTTTTTTAGTTCCAAATTCTTCTTTGTATACAAGCTTCCATGGCCCTCTTTTTGATGTATAGGATGCAAAACTATCATCTGTATTATGCTGCAGTAAACGATGTTCAATATTTTCTGAGTAGCCTTTATAAAGAATGCCCTCGGCATTCTGAAGAACATACACGTAATGCATATCGTGAGTGAAAGATATGAAATGGTGGGCGCCAAGGGATTCGAACCCCTGACCCTCTCGGTGTAAACGAGATGCTCTAACCAGCTGAGCTAGGCGCCCTATAGATGACAGTGATTTTAATGGTGGGGCTCTAACCATCGGCCTGGGCCGATAGGCGCCCAATTTCTTTTTGAAAGCCACGCTACTCTAATAGTTCTCTCGCTCTCTGTCTATACGAGCATCGAGGATCTTTCTTGTCTGTTGTTTCATCGCGCGTAAGATTGTCTGTATGACACAGCGATCACGATTGATGTTTTACCGCGCGGCAATCACGGTTGTATTGGTTGGATCGGCAATGCTGTGCGCATATAGCTTCTTTCCATTATTGTCGATGTCGCCATTTGTTGCGGCGCATGAGCCAGTCGATATCAGTATTCTGCTCTTTCATTTTGTGATGGCTATTCTGGCAGCACTGAGCAGTGGAATTGGCGCTATTATCGCTTTTCGGTTACTCAAGAAGGAAGAGGGGATGGTTCTTGGTTCATTGCTTGTTTTCGTACTCTCGGCGTCACTTGCGAGTCTGTCGCGCGTGTCTTTTCTCTAAATCTCATTTTTAACTAAATCGTCGATATGGCTGTACAATCGTAATTGAAACAGCGATTTGGCAGTCGCTGCTGCGGGAATTGGTATAAAACGCCTCAATCTGCCTCTTTCCATAATGCTATTGCCTGCTTTGTGTGTGTTGGATACACTCTTGCGGCCTCTTAACGCCCATTTTGTATGTTTGCTATCGTCGATATTGCCGGTTTCCAGGAGAAAGTAGAGCCTGGTATGAAACTACGTGTTCCGCTTCTGAAAGCCACTATTGGTGACACTGTCACCTTCGATAAAGTGATGCTTGTCTCCAAGTCGGATACCGATGTTGTAGTGGGAAAGCCCTACGTAACAGGTGCGTCTGTCACAGCGATGGTCAAAGAGCATGGTCAGGGCGACAAAATCCGTGTTTTCAAGTTTAAGCGCCGCAAGCGTTACCAGAAAACACAGGGTCACCGTCAGGATCACACCGATATCGAGATTGTGGATGTAAAGGCTTAATGAGGATGAAAAGGAGGAGAAGATGAGAGGAATAGAGGATTCGATGTATTTATCGATCGGAAATTTTTGCTCTATAATTTCTCTATGCCTGATCAATTCTTTCTCGATTTTCTGATTCTCTTCAAGCGGCAAACAGAGGAAATGTGGGTGAATAAGGAATTGGAAAGAGATATCTACGGCTTTCAGGTGCAAGCCGGTACCAAGTGGTTGCCTGGTTTATCGCCCGAACAAATACGTGCGTACGAACACGATATCGGCTGCGTATTTCCGCATGAGCTGCGACAATTTCTCTCGGTGATGAATGGGCTGGATCGCGAGTCGATCAATATCTACGGCATGTCGGGCGAGCCATTTCTTACCAAGCACACGGTCTATGCGTATCCGCGCGATTTTGAGCTGATCCACGGTCAAATCACGTCGCTTCAGAAATCAGCGCAAGAACTGGCGCCCCTATTAACAGACCTGCGTATTTCGGCAGCCACCGTTCGTTTTGTTCCTCTGTATATGGGTAGTTATGTTGTGTGTGCCGATGATCCTTCGTACAATCCGGTTATTTTCTGCGATGGATCTTTTGTAGAGCTGGTCAGCGAAACATTGAAAGAAGCTTTGGAGTTACGTTTCCTTCCGTCAGTTTAATCTGCTGTTTCCAGTGTTGTTCGCAGTTCCCGCATCGCTTCCAGTGTCACTCCGATATTCTGCAAGCACGCAATCGTTTCGCCGTAGCGTTCACCGATTTTGAAGAGATGATGCAGGTAGCTTTTTTTGTGATTGCGGCTGGTGGGAGCAGGGGAGAGGGGATCGATAACCGAATCATCCTGCAAAAACTCAGCGCGACGAATACGCAGCTTTGTGCCGTCTTTCAGCCAAATATTGCCATGGCGTGCTTCGCGCATGGGCGAGACGCAATCGAACATATCGATGCCACGTTTTACCGCTTCGCGATGCTGATGCAGTTCCCCAACTCCCATCAAATATCGTGGTTTATCAGTTGGAAGTAACGGACAGACGTAATCGAGAACGGAAAACATATCCTCCTCCGTTTCGCCAACAGCCAGACCGCCGATTGCGTAGCCATCAAAACCAATCGCCATCAATTCCTCCGCACACTTCTGGCGCAGATCGCGCTCGAGACCGCCTTGGACGATACCGAAGAGAAATTTCTGCTTACCCGGATGCGTCTGCAGCAATTGCTCGTGTGTTTGCTTGCAAACCTTGGCCCAGCGTAAGGTTCGGTCAACTGCTTTTATTTGATCGGCTTTTGGAGCGGTAGATGGCGGACATTCGTCGAAACACATAATGATATCGGCACCGAGCTTGTGCTGAATGGTGATCGATTCTTTGGGTCCTAGGAAGATAGGTGCGCCACTTCGGTGATTGCGAAACTGCACGCCTTCGTCGGTGATCGATCGAATCTTGCTGAGCGAAAATACTTGGTAGCCGCCAGAATCGGTGAGGATCGGCTTTGGCCAATGGATGAATTCGTGGAGTCCACCGGCACGCTCCACAACATTCTCACCCGGATGAATATGCAGATGATACGTATTGCACAGCAGGGCTTGGGCGCCCAGTGCATGCAAATCGTCGAACGTAATGCCTTTCATGGCACCAGCCGTTGCAACCGGAAAGAAAAACGGGGTTTCGATGCTGCCATGCGCGGTTTCAATGACCCCGCGTCGGCCGAGGGATGATTGACGTTTGAGTGTGAACATGAGGTTAGTATAAAGGAATCAGACGACTCAGACGACTCAAAAGACTCAAAGGAGAAGAGGATTATTGGAATGATCGGCTTTGCTTAAAAGCTCATCAGCTAAGAAGCTAAAAGCTATTTTCCTCTGTTGTCACTTGAAAATCTGCAAACACTCTTCATAGTAGACATTGTTCTTCACACTCTTTGCTATGGCCATGCATCCGACTAGTACTCCGTGGGTCATCAACTTCATCATTCGTATCAGCCTCGGTGCTTGCATGATTATGGTCGGTATTGCCATGTATCGTGAGTTTCAGCCGTTTGAAGCGAGTGTTGTGGATGGTATGGGCTTTCTGCGAATACACGGAACAATCTGGGCGTATGCGATGCCTGCACTGCTCATAGTCGGTGGTGGGCTGCTTATGTACGGGAAAGGTATGTTTATTACCGCATGGGTTGGTGGTATTGCGCTTTGTTCCGTACCGGTGGGTTTACTACTTAAAACCATTCTTTCGGGTCACCCGTTGCCCGATATTCTCACTGCTTTGTATCCGTACTTTCTGTGGATTATTTTGTTCTGGATTGGCGTGAATATTCCGTATGTTGAAAAAGGCGAGAAAGGGGATGAAGAGTAAAGATGCAGATAATTCGCAGAATAGAGGAATCTCGGAAAAAATTTGAAGATCAAAGAACCAAATCCGAGGCAAAATCGATAGTCGAGCTTCGAAATTGTTTAGAATTTGGTTCTTCTGAGTTCGTGCTTAATTTAGACTGGTTTGCTCTCAATAATCTTATCGATGATGCCATACTCAAGTGCTTCTTTTGCGCTTAGGTATTTATCGCGCTCCGTGTCATTTTTTACTTTTGCTATTTTCTGGCCACTATGGCGGGCGATCATTTCGTTGAGCATGTCTTTCATGCGGATGATGTGTTCTGCGTGGATCGCGATATCGGTTGCCTGGCCTTCGGTGCCCCCGAGTGGCTGGTGAATCATAATTTCCGAATGCGGCAGGGCGTAGCGTTTGCCCTTGGCTCCACCGAGCAGGATGATAGCGCCACCAGATGCGGCCATGCCCAGACAAACAGTCGAAACGTCTGGCGCAATAAGTTGCATCGTATCGTACATTGCGAGAGTGGAACTTACCTGACCGCCAGGGGAGTTCACGTACATAATAATGTCTTTCTTTGGGTCCGACTTTTCGAGGAACAAAAGCTGCGCGATAACCGAGTTGGCAATCGAGTCGTTGATCTGTGTGCCCATAAAGACGATGCGCTCCTCGAGCAAGCGAGAGTAAATGTCGTAGACGCGTTCACCAAACTGCGTTTTCTCGATGACCGTTGGAATAATGGTGTTCATTGGATTTATATGACCACGCGAAATCTGGTTGGCCACGGACTGAATCATTGGGTGCATAGGATTTTGAAGAATTGGAAGAAGAATCGCTTTCAGTATACCATTTTTTCTCTGTTTCTCGCAGTTTTCATTGAATTTTTCTATGGTCAAATACTATATGCGCGAATCACGAATTATGAAGTACGAATTACGAATTTGTGTATCAATACATCCGCAGCCGGGACACCGTGTCCCGGAAGAGGTATGATTATTGGGTGATCGCTCAGATACAACATGATTGGCAATCTATTACTCGTAATTTTTTACAGACGGCGGCAAAGCCTCTTATTGTCGTGCTCGGGCCGACGGCGAGTGGGAAGACGGGGTTTTCCATCCAGCTCGCTCATTTTCTGCAATCTGATGCTCATACATCGGCTGAGATTATCAACGCCGATTCGCGTCAGCTCTACAAATATTTAGATATAGGAACGGCGAAAATTACGCAGGAGGAAATGGAGAATATTCCGCATCATCTTTTTTCGGTTCTTGATCCAAAGCAGCCGGTCACCATTGGTTGGTATCAGCGTGAGGCGACAGCGTTCATCGATCAGATTCAGCAAAGAAAACATGTACCGATGTTGGTCGGTGGTTCCATGCTCTACATCAGCGCGATTATTGATGGATTAGTACCGGTTGAAAAATCAGCCCCAACAATTCGATCACGCTTAGAAGCAGAATATATGATTGATGGTGGTGTTACGCTCTGGAAAAAATTGGAAGCGATTGATCCGCAATCAGCTGCGAGTATTCCGCATCAGAATAAGCATTATTTGATTCGTGCGCTGGAGATGCATGAACTCACTGGTAAAACGAAATCGCAGTTGAGCAATCAATCAGTCTGTCCATACGACGTATTGATATTCGGCATTCATCGTGAACGATCGGCATTGGTTCATCGCATCAATCAGCGAACAAAATTGATGATCGAAAACGGCTGGATCAAAGAAGTGCAATCGTTGATTGATCGAGGATATTCCATTGATGATCCGGCAATGGAAAGCAGTGGTTATCGTGAGATTGCAGAGTTTGTCGTATCGAAAGGAAAGAAAGAGGATCTGATTGAACGCATCAGTGCTAAAACCCGTCAGTATGCCAAAAGACAGACAACGTGGTGGCGAAATGATGGGCGGATTGTGTGGATTGATGGAAAAAGCTAGAAGAGGAAGATGCTGCGTACTTCCTCCAATCGTTCTAGTATATCTTGGAGATGGCTGATCATCGTTTCGAGCTGTGGCGATTCGTCGGGAGTGTGTTTGGACAGATGAAATTCGGTTACGTGTTGCAGCTGGCTTGCGATATTGACGAGGCTTAAGTCGACTTTAGTCTTTCCTTCTTGTGGCAAAGCATCGTATTTTGTTTTGTCGATAAATGTTTCCGGGCGCACAGGATCGATAGTGCCTGCGTCGATCAGCGACAGAATTTTTTGCAAAAATTGCAAGTGATCATCGCTTATTTTTCCTGCTTGAGCTTTCCCCATTTCTTTCTGATCTTTTGTGGAAAGATCTGGCGCGTCGGACATTTGCTGGAGGAAGTCGGACATAGGCCGCAGTATAGCATTGCTCGAAGTTTTTGTGAATTATTCGCACAGACTGAGTCGAATCACGAGGTACGAATTACGAAGTACGACAATTCGTACTTCGTAATTCGAGATTCGTACTTCGCGCAAGTGGTGTACAATCATCCACGTGCAGCTTACCGATATCCTCACCAGCAAGACGCTCAAAACAACGGATATTTTTGTGGAGGCGCTGAAGACCATGAATATTCATACAGTGCAGGATTTGCTCTTGTACTTGCCACGCAGCCACGAGGATTTGAGCGAAGTGACCACACTGCTTTCGGCGCCACTGGGAGTGAAAGTGACATTGCGTGGAACAATCGACAACTTAAAATTGGTACGACTGAAAGGCGGCAAGCGCGTCTTGGTGCAGGCGGAGTTTATCGACGAAGAAGGAGAGAAGGCGCAGGTCGTGTGGTTTAACCAGGCGCACGTGATGCGCATGCTCACCAATGGCCAGAATGTCGCGCTGTCGGGCAAGGTCGTCGAAAACGGCTATAAGTTGCAGCTACAAAGCCCGACGTTCGAGAAAGGGGATCGAACGCAGCTGCTGCATGCCGGTCGCATTGTTGCTGTGTATCCGCAGACTGAGACGATCAATACCAAATGGCTGCGCGAGAAAATGGCGCTCGTGAAAGATGCGATTACGCAACTACGCGAAACACTGCCAGAGGAAGTGATCGCCGACGAGAAATTACTGTCGCGGTCCGATACGATCGCCGAGCTGCATTTTCCATCTACTCCTGAGCGGTTACAGCTTGCTAAAGACCGTATGGCATTCGAAGAAATGTATCGGATTCAGTCGCAAGCGCTCGAGCGCAAACGGCAGTGGCAGGGAGAAAAACAGAAGCGACTATCGATTCCGATGGATATCGAACTCATCAAAGCATTTTTCGCATCACTCAAATTTACGCCAACTGGCGGACAGAAAGTGGCGATTTACGAAATACTCAAAGATATGGAACGCGAAGTGCCGATGTCGCGGCTCCTCGAAGGCGATGTGGGTTCGGGCAAAACACTTGTGGCGGTTGCAGTGATTGCCAACACGATTCGTAGCGGCGGACAGGCAGCGTTGATGGTTCCAACGGAAGTGCTGGCGAAACAGCATGCCGTGAGCATTGCAACACTACTGGTGAAATTGCATGCGTATTTGCAAACAGGGAGTCATGCTTCCATTGATTGGGAGACGACGGGGGAAAAGGCCAAATCCCAACTACTAATTACCAATAAGAGCGCCCCTTCGCGGGCGCGGTTGAATGAGGAAAAGATAGATTTTCGCTTGCCATCGATTGCACTGCTCACCGGTTCTACTCCTAAATCCGAGGCGGATGATATTCGTAGTCGCTTGGCATCGGGTTTGATCGACTTGGTGATCGGCACGCATTCGCTCATCGAGAGTGGCGTGCAGTTTAAGGATTTGAAACTCGCGATTGTCGATGAGCAACATAGATTCGGTGTCATGCAGCGACAGAAATTGAAAGACAAAGGCAATCCGCATTTTCTGGCGATGACGGCCACTCCCATTCCGCGCACACTCGCACTCACGGCGTTCGGCGATCACGATCTTTCTGTGCTGATGGAAAAGCCGGGTAACCGACGCGTGATCCAGACCAAGGTCGTCTCGCCCGAAGGCCGGCGTACAGTTGAGTTGTTTATCGATAATCAAATCGCGGCTGGTCGGCAAGTATTTGTCATTTGTCCGCTCATTTCCGATTCCAAAGCGGATGAAATGCTGGAAGTAAAAAGCGTAGAAGCCGAACTCAAGCGTCTCACCAAAGCTTTTTCGCATCGCAAAATTATCAGCCTGCACGGCAAAATGACGCCGGCCGAAAAAGATGACATTATGTTGCGATTTAAATCCAGAGAATACGACATTCTTGTTTCAACGTCTGTCATCGAAGTCGGCATCGATGTGCCCAATACGACCATTATGATTATCGAAGGTGCTGAGCGTTTTGGCTTAGCCCAGCTGCATCAGTTTCGTGGAAGAGTCGGGCGTGGTGAGTATCAGAGTTACTGTTTTCTGTGCACGACAACACCACAGCAATCGCATTCACAAAGACTCAAAGCCATGGAAGAGCACGACAGCGGATTCATGCTGGCCGAAATCGATCTTAAAATACGCGGGCCAGGCGAGATGTACGGCCTTCGCCAGAGCGGAGTGCCGGAAATGAAATTTGGCAGTCTGCTCAATATCGATCTCGTCGTGCGCGCAAGAAAGGCGGCGGAGAAGATGCTGGCAGCGTCGTAACGCCCACGTCAGTCGTCATTGCATTTGTGCAGCTTCGTTGAGCAGCATATTTTTATTGGGCACCCTCTTCGCTACTGTAAGAGTCATGCCCTCTTCTAAAACTCCTAAAAATAATATTTCGCTCATCGTCGGTCTCACAATTCCGGTTGTTATGATCGTTGCGATGCTGCTGCTTATCTATGTTCCGAAATTTCTGAATCAGCCGACGCAGAATTTTTTGTACGCTGATATGGGGACGTATTATTCGTATGGATCGCCGGTCTTTACTGTCACGGGCAATCGCTTGGAGCAGTTACCAAAGCCGTATGCAGAGAGTGGATCGTCGATTATCCCCGAACGTGCGCCAGTGCTTTACGTCTATGATGTGCAGAAGAATACATCCACGGTTATTTTCCTGGATGATGCCAAGAAATTGCGTCTCGATTCGACCCCGCAGTCAGCCGATGGCTTTGCGGTGACGCAAGGAAATAATAACAGCGGTATTTTTTCGTTGTTTGGCGGAGGATACGACTATAACGCGTGGTACATCGTTGGCAATGGCGTGAGTCAAAAACTCAATCTATCGGTCCCACGTTATGGCTATGGCTTTACATTTCTTGGCTGGATTCTTCCTCAATAATTTCTATGGATAAACATACACTCCTTGCAGAAGTCCGTTCGATGGCGGCAGCGGAAAAAATTACCAAACAGGAACTTTTGTCGGCTTTTGCTGGTACTGGCCCATCAAATAATGACACTATGCACCATGCATTTGGCATCGTGGAAATTTTGTATTATATCGGTGGTGCGATTGTCTTTATGGGTATTGCAGTGCTCATCAGCCAGCATTGGAATGAATTGAGCCCACTCGTTCGCATATTTGTGACACTCGGCTCGGGTATTGCGGCGTACATTGTGGCGGTACTCTTTGCACAGTACAAAAAATTGGCAGGTGTGTCACAGGCATTCTTCTTTCTTTCGGCACTTCTTCTGCCATTTGGTCTCGCTATCGCCTTTCAAGAAGCCGGTTGGAGATTTTCGCAGGCCGCCCCTCAGAGCATTGTTTCTGCTCTGCTGCTTGCTACGTACCTGTCATCTTACTTTGTTTTTCGCACCAAACTCTTCATCGTTTTTTCCCTCATTTTTGGAACATGGCTGTTTATCAGCGTGACAAATTTTTTGATGATGAATCAATTGTATTTGAATGTGTGGGATTTTTATGAGTATCGAGCTTTAGCTGTTGGTCTCTCGTATATTTTCTTAGGCTACGCTTTCAAAACCACGACACTCGCCGGCCTTACGCAGCGTTTGTATTCGTGGGGAGCGTTCATCTTTCTTACTGCCGCCATTATGCTCGGTGGCTGGTCGCCGGAGCAGAATGTTCTGTGGGAAGTTCTTTTCCCAGGTCTTGTTTTTGCGTTCATGTTTTTAAGCACCATTCTCAAAAGCCGCGGCTTCCTGTTTGCCGGTTCTTTTTATCTGATGGTTTTCATCATCAAAATAACATCTGAATATTTTGCCAATAGCTTTGGTTGGCCGCTTGCGCTGGTTTTGTGTGGATTTGCTCTGATTGGTGTCGGGTATGGAACGTTCTCAATGAATAATCGTCTCAAAAATGTGAAGAGTGCAGCTACATCACCTCAAGCGGGTCGACGTCCACAATCACGTCGGTCAGATCCAGCTTCGAAATAAGCGCACGCGGGTTGGTGCCGCGCAGAAATACATGCCAGATTTTGGCATTGTAGAGTGACGGAGCAGCGGAAATCGCCGTCTGAATGGTATCGATTTTTCTTGCCTGTTCCACAAGCTGCTTGGCGCGAAAGCCTGCTCGTTCACTACGTACGATCAGGCAAATAAGCTGATTGGCGGGTGGATAGCCACTGTTCGCTCGCAGGGCGATTTCCTGATCGAGATACTGGCGTATTGTCGCGTTTGCGGCGTGGGCGATTTCGGGAATAGCGGGACGGAAGGTTTGAATCATTACATCGCGTATGCCAGCCTGGCGAGCGGTTTCGATAAAATGACTGACTGTTTGAAAGACTTTTTCGCCAGCCCGGAATGTGGGGAGCGACAGGCCGATATCGGCAACGAGCATGGCGGCAAGCGTCACTTTGTGTACTGCCAGTGCACGAATAACCGGTGTAGTGCCAATGAGAATATCTACTTCACCTTTTTCCAGTTGCTGTAGCAGTCCCGGCAGATCATCGGGGGAATCCAGCGTATCGCTGTCGGCGCGGGCAACTTTTGCGTGTGGGAAAAATTGTTTCAGTAAACTTTCGGCTCGTTCGGTACCGGCGCCAACCGCAAAGAGGCGAGTGGATCCACAATTCGGGCAATGGGCTGGAACAGCATTCACCATGCCGGAATAATGATCGACCAGCATTGGCCTGCCACCAACTGTGTGTACGGTCATCGGTAACTGCGATGCGTCCGACAGAATGCTCTGTTTGCAATCGAGACACAGAAGCGACGTTGCGTTGCCCCGACGATTGAGAAATAAAACAGTCTTTTCTTTTTTTTCTAGGCGCTGTTCGATCGCTTGAAAGAGGTTTGGAGAAAACGGATACGCTTTACCAAATTGCACTTGTGCCAGATCGATAGTCGTAATTTTGGTAGAGCTGTCATCTGCGTTGCGTGGCATATGCACGAGGTGGTATCGATGCGTATGCGAAACCGCATGATGCCAGCTTTCGAGCGACGGAGTGCGGCTGGCCAAAATCAGTTTGGCTTTGCTGTAGGCAGTGAGAATCTCGGCTGCCAAACGGGCGTGATAGCGGGGCGTTTGTTCGCTTTTATATGTCCATTCCTGTTCGTTATCGATAATCACAAGGCCAAGATCCTGCAGCGGTGCAAACAGTGCGCTACGTGTACCGATCACCACAATCGATTTGCGTTGCTGGACTGATTGGAAAATGTGTCTGCGCTGCGAAACGGTTAACTTGCTATGCAGGAGAATGAGTCGACTCGAGCCAAAGAGTTCTTCCATCTGCGTGTACATGCGCACCGCAGAGTACACATCGGGCAGGAGAAGAATCGCGCTTTTATTGGCCTGAAAATTCTGTGAAAGCAGATGGGCGTAGAGCTCTGACAGTGGGGAATCTGATTCATCAAACACAAGAGCCGGCTTGCTATCTGCCATTAATTGAATGAGCGCGGATTGCTGAGCATCCGTTAATGTGGGCAGAGCAGGGGATTCGTATGTAGTATCGATAGTCTCGATGACTGTTCGCTCGATGCGTTCAATTCTTGCTTGCAGACAACCGCGTTTTTCGAGTGCTTTTATATTCGCACGTGTCACTCCGGTATCGCTTATCATCACTTCTTCGGTTGCCTCTTCGTGTTGTCTCAGATAGTCGATAATTAGCATCTGCTTTTTGCCGCGTAACGTACATTTGTTGTCAATTAAGCTATAGAACGTCGTTTCTTTAGGTAAGAGATTGCTCCAAGGCGGAGCGGGCAAAACCACTTGCAGCACTTGGCGCAGCGAGCAGACATAATACTTTGCAATCCAGAGTGCCGTACGTAGCTGTGCTTCGGTAAGTAGCGGTTTATTGGATACGACGCTGACAATTTTTTTGATATCGAATTGGTCACTTGGATTTCTTGTCACGTTAATCTTGAGGACGATGCCTTCCAATGTCTGTCTGCGCAGCGGCACGAGTACGAGTGTGCCGGGTACAACCGGTTGATCAGTTTCGTACGTAAGTCCGCTGCCGATCCCGCGCGAGCGCGAGAGAGTAATGACGGTTATAAGCACAGAGAAATTGAATGAAGTGGGAGTATATCAATAAACAGAGCCGAAGTACGAATTACGAGGTTCGAATTACGATACATATTTTATTCGTAATTC
>JAGOTD010000006.1 GCA_018061945.1 Candidatus Peribacteraceae bacterium
ATGGTGGAGCTCAGGAGACTCGAACTCCTCACCTCTTCCATGCCATGGAAGCGCTCTACCAGATGAGCTAGAGCCCCACGAATTGCTATCGGTCGTAGAGTACGGTGCAATGTAAGCTAGAAAAGCAGAAGAATCAAGAATTCTGAGAGAACTATGTTACAGCCAAAACTCAAATTCTTCCCTCTTAATCGATTCTCACTAGAAATCGGACAATCTGTGCGCTACTGTATGCGCACTCCGCTTTTAAAAATAGCAAAAATGCGCCCGTAGCTCAGCTGGATAGAGCATCAGCTTGCGGAGCTGGGGGTCGTAGGTTCGAATCCTGCCGGGCGCACCATTCATACTCATTGTTAATCTGAAGTTGCTTCTATTTTAATTGTGCCCGTATCGGCCTAGGCCGATGGATAGAGCATCAGCTTGCGGAGCTAAAGGCTCGTAGGTTCGAATCCTGCCGGGCGCACCATTTCATCATCTTTCGCATCTTTCTGAGGTTTTTTTGATGCGAATTTCAGAATTGAACACAAAATTTACTCATTAACTTAGATCGCTTGAGAATAACAGGTGCCAATCTTGGATAAATCGCATATTTATGCTATAATATGTAGATTTATGGAAACAAAAAATTACCTACCGGAGACGCCAGAAATTCAGCCTATGCCCGATAGTGCTCGTTTTCGCAGAAATATGGCTGCAGTTTTGAATGGGACAGGAAAGATTATTGAAACTACTGGCGTTGTAGCAGGTGCAGTAGTAGGAATCGGAACAAGAACAGTTGTTCAAACAACTCTGTCTTTTATTCGCCATCTTTTCGGTCGCTAATATGACTCCCCCAAAACAAGAAATCATCAGCGAGAAGCTTGTCGACGAAATCGTAAAGGCATCGGCGTCGCCGGTGGCGAATCGATTGGAAAATTTGAAGAAATCGATGAAACCGATTGATGATGTTGCCGCTCCAAAAGAGCGCAAGGAAGCACTGAATATGCTCAAGCAGACCATTGATCGCAAAACAATGAACGAGATACAGAAGAAGATGATTATGGAACAAGTCGATGAAAAAATTCAGATGATTGATACGCAGTTGCAGGCACTGGAAAAGCGTGAACAGGAATTGGAGGCAGAAGCAAAAAAAGTGAAGCTCGCGGATACGACCAAGCAGCCGGAAACCAGTACTCTGACAAAGATAAAAAATGCGGTGGATGAATTACCAAAAGGCGTGAAAGTAGCTGCAGCTGGAGGTATCGCCATTGGTTTGTTTTTGGGGATTCGATCTCTTTTTTCCAAAGCAAAAAACGGTGCGAAGAATACAGTGAGCGCTATTGGCAGCGGTATTGCCAAACTGCAATTTGCTCTGATGGTTGCGCTTGTCGGCGTAGGTGGCGTGCTCGGTTTTAAAGCCTGGGAAAAGTTCCGCAAGCTCGAAAGCTCTATCAAAGAAGCAAAAGAAAAAGCTGCCGCAATGGCGGAAGCCGCAGCTAAAATGACAGCTGATGCCAAGAAGGCCGCAGAACAAAAAGCCAAAGAGGCCGCCGATGCGGCAAAAAGTCTGGCGGAGAAGACTAAAGACGCAGCGGCTGATCCAAAAAATAAAGAACGAGCTCAAAAAGCAGGCGAAGTAGTTTTGGAGGCAACAGAGTATACACTTCTCTCTCGTGGACTATTGTCGTACTACCCCACAGACAATTGGCAGTTTGATACCATGACCAAAAGACGTTTTGTTCAAGATTTTTTGGACTTAAATAAAGAAACAGAAATGAAAGAAATCTTCGAGAGTGAAGGAACTCTGAGTTCTGGCATAAAAATGCCAGGCAACTCAGAAGATCCGAAAAATCGGACCGAAGCTGCGAATTTTATTATCCATATTTGTAAAGAAAATAGAGATCGCATGCTGGCTTCAAAAAAAGGCGATGCGTCGAAACTTGGCAAATTACAATTGAAGGATTTTATCCATGAAACATTTGGCAGCTTTCAATCTATAGGCTCATGGCTCGAGAGACTAGAGACTGCAAAAGGCGATCTTTCTACATTTGTTGATCCAAAAGCGATGGATGAAGTAACAAAGCATGACAGCGGCCTACTTAAAGAATTACAAGAAGTAATACAAGAAAAATATAGTGGAAAAACTATGCCAGATATTCAACTTGAAACATTATCTGCTGCTGGCAGATTAAACGGCACAGTGAAGGGATTCATAAGCAATGAAAAAAATTCTGATGATCTAGCATTGAAAGAAACTGTTGATATTTGTAAATCTCTCGAGGAGAGAAAAATTCATATATTTCTCCTTCCATTCTTTCATAAAGTACTACCCACTCAAGATTGGGATGCGACAAATATGAAGCGCAATGAAGATGCTGTAAAAACGCTATTACTTGAAAGTATGTCCGTATCGCAAGCTTTACGAATGCTCATGTATGTACGAATGATGCAAAAGGGAAATCCGGCCGGACTTGTGATGATACAGGCGGAAATCATTTCATTTGTAGCTCAAAAAGAGAAAGAGCGAGGCCAACCTCAATCGAAGCAAATCCTCATTCGTGCAACAGAAGTAGCGGCAGGTGCAAGCTGGAAAGAGTTGGAAGATATGAATCTCGATGTCGATCCTACCTTACTTGAAAAGGCGAAAAAGGGGCTGAATGCCGTTTTTCCGAAAGCACTGGCAATCACTATACATGCAGGAACTGAGGGCGTATTTCAGGGAAAAGGCACGATTCAAGCCATTATTCAAGAGGCATGGGACAAGCTGAACAATGCACCTCTCTCCGACAAAATTATATATGGCGGAGGAGCTGCTGGTGGTCTCATTGCTGGCGAAGAAGCTCTGCGTAGAGGTTTGAATATAGTTAATGTAAAAACAGTAAATAATATGAGATTTATTGAAGCCATGAAGCAAGGAGCAAAACATAAAAATAAATTGCGAATGCTTCAGCGATCCAATGCCCTTGTAAAAAATCGAGATAATGCAGCAAAAGTACTTGATGCCTTGAACAATGCATTAGAGAAAGTAGATCCTCGCAAATATGAAGAAGGCATGAATAAAGGGCAGAAATTACTCAACGGATTTCTTCGTAGTAGCCGAAGCATCTACGATTATACTGATTTGCGAACAAAGCTTGGGGTACTAACACCAGCAGTGGAAAATGCATTAAATGACTTAGGGGACAGTGACATCCTGAAAACACTTCAGAAATTTAAATTAGGAGATCGTCTTTTTTCCGCTCCTCTTCGTATTATCGGTATCGACAGACTCATCAATACCAAAAATTTTGAAGCGGCAATCGACGCTGCCAAGGTATCCAAAGACGCTGTCGTGTCGGCGCTTAAAGGTATCGGTATGTCGCCGGCAGTGTTGTCGAAGTTCCTCGCCACATCGAACGCGATGCAAATGCTGGTGAAGGCGGCAGCAAATGGTGGCGCCAAAGCTGCGACAGCTGTCATCAATTTGGGCGGCCGCGCACTCAGCTTGGTTGGAAAAGCCGGAACAGTACTCGCTGTACCATTCGATGTCGCTATTTGTCTCGTGGAAGTTCTGGAAGCAAAAAAACAAATCGCAGGCACGAATAACGAATCAATCCAAGATATCTATAAGGAAGACATCAATTTCAATGTGGCGACAACAACTATCGGAGTTGCATCAACATTAGTATCCGGCGCATTTGCAACAGCCGGAACACTCGCCGCTTTGCCGATTGCACTGGCCGCAATGGGAACAAAGTATACACACAAACAATTGCGCGACGCCGCACTTACCTGGGTAAAGGATGACCGAGATTACGCCAAAGAAACGGATGCAGTGTTGATGCAGAAATTGCAGGATCTCGCACCCGGAAATTTCGGCGGGCTTGGCGGAGGAATTGTGTATTCCATTGATTATCTGGATAAGAAAGACGGCCGTACATCCTTTAATCAAGCTGCCGAAGAATCATTTAAAGGCATACAGGATGCCAATGCCGGCGCTCGTTTTAACATCTGTCGCGCCCTTGTGGTGCGCAACGCCTTCATTGCGCCATCCGACAAAGAATCGGCTCAGGAATTCCAGAATAAGTTTGATAGGCAGGTAATGGATGAAATGCAGTACATCGGTAACAAAACACAGGGAAAATTTGATCTCACCAATCCGGATCTCTTCCTGCAAGCCAAGCGTCATGCAGACCTGCTTGCAATGTCCAGAGTCGCCAAACAGTCGAACGAGTCGCCAAAACTGGAATGGAAAGATGGCGACAAAACAGAAAGTTTCGATATCAAAGACTACGAAGATCTCTGGAAAAAGTCCGATGATCCAGCCGAGAATACACGCCGCGAAGCACTGCGCAGCAGATTGCCCGAAGAGTACAGAAAGCAGGTAGAGGTACCGATGAAACTCATCGCCATCAATGCCAAGCTTGAGGATAGCAAAGATGCCGCTCCGCTTATTTCTCAGGCGCTATTGCAGGATTTGACCATCCCTCTTTCCAAGCTAGATGCGCAGATCAATGCGACGGATTTCCCGGGCATGTGGGATGGCGTCACCGATCATTATGATCGAGATTTGTCACGCTACATGGCCTTTAGCGGCATCGCCGATACACTCGATGAAGCCGTCGCTGATGCAATCGAGAATGGCGAAATGTCGGTTGAGGAATATGACCTGGCAATGCAGAAAGTGCGCAGTAAGGTGCAAAGCAGCCCGCTTGACCACTTTAAGGCCGGTCAACTTGCCAAGCCGAATATTGAGAGTTTCCGCAATAGAGACGATCTTCTGACGCCAAATGGCATACTGGCAGCGTTGTTTGAGCGGCCAGAATCTGTGTCAAAAGCCGCCTAAATCGCTTTCTTTTCGCTTTTTCCTAAGTATCATATGGATATGCAAAACGTCCTCACTCTCACGCCTGATGAGAAAAAGATCTTTGATGCTCTTTCCGATGCTCTAAAAGAGGGCTGGAAGGTGGAGGTGGAATTACCAATTCCTATGGATTCCCCTGCCAAGCGCCTCACTCGTTTTGAGCTTTTACAGTTACGAGATCCGGCACTTATGAAATTGGCTGAGCGTGCGAAGAAAACGCAGGATGCGGATGAAATCGTACAATTTGTGCAGGAAGCAGATCTGACGAAAGTTTCGTACGATGATCTAACCGAATTGTTCTTTGCTATCGGACCGAGCGTCCTCAGCCAGGCAATTTTTGATCTCTTTGGCACAGTAAAAACTGATGATGAACTTCGCGACATTGGCGCGCTTGCCGATATTCGTCACTCTCTTCTCGCTTCCAACTCTTAATTATGGTTACCTCTACAATGTCGGATAACAGCGGCACAGAAAAGATGGATACGAAAGTAGGGAGCCCCGAATTCGTTCCAACACCCGAACGTATTTCTCAATATCTCGAACAAAATTCCGCAGAAGTGGAGACAAAATTACGAAGCGTATCTGGTCGAGAGAAACTCTATGAAGATCTTGCAGAACATGAAAATGAATTGAAGGAAATATATCCAGGTTTCGATTTACCGGCATTGCGTGAACAACTAGATCTGGTAGGTGAAACGTTGGAAGAAAAGCAGCGCTTCCTCGAAAGCGCCAAAACACCAGAACGCAAGAACATGCTTCAGCGCGCATTTGATCGCGTAAAAACATTTGCTAAAAAACATCCGATTGTGACAACTCTCTTGGTTGTTGCACTCGCTGCCGGAGCAATAGCTGGCGGTTTTTATCTGACAGGAAACTTGGAACTTCTCACCACAAAACTTGGCAGTATGAAGTGGTTTGCCGGAGCGGACGCTGGCAAAATATTGGCGCCAGGGACTGCTGGAACAGAGATTCTTCCGGGTGGCGGAATGGGCGCTATTCCTGCTCCCACTTCACCTGCTGGAATGGGGTTTTCTGGATAATTCCAATTATTTTTCATGCCTCCTGAGCAGCCACCTGCAGCCCATCAAAATATTGAACGTGGAAAAGAGGCACCACAAAGCGATCTTTCGAAAGCTTTGACGTCTTTTTCACATGCATTGCATCACAACGATAATTTTCCTGTTGTGACAGATACTGATTCGGAGCAAGAACTTCTTCAAAAAGAAGATGCTCTAACCCGTGACGGAAAATACGACAGTGCAAAAGAATTCTATCTCACCTCTAAAATCATTCGTCAGCGTGATGTTATTCAGCAAGAAAAAGCCGCGAAAGAATCAAGTAATAAACAAGTAAAAGATCCTGGCGACTATGTAGTTGCACATGAGGCGCTTACTTACAATGAATATTTCTTATCACTTCTTGAGCGAATAGAAGACTTGATGAAAAATTATCAGAAGGAAAGAAATCTTCTTACGGATATACCGCCAGAATTAGAAGCGAAAGAAAAACAGGCTGCGAATTTTATTTTTGCACTGAGATATGCCCTTGATGAGCGCAGAGAATTTGCCAGCGTGCGCTTGTCCGACTACATGCTGCGTTCTGCGCGAGGCAAACCCGATGCATTACGAAAAAATATCCAGGAATTTACTGATCCAAATGTTTTAAGACCTGATAGTGTTGCTGCCTTTAAAGGTGGAGATGCAACTGCATTAATACATGGAAATAAGTTAGATCAGCAAATCATCAATATTGTAGCCGGCAAAGCAGATATTCCCGGCGTGGAAAAAGGTTTTAATCCCACTCATATTTATTTTGAGTTACTCAAATATAAATACGAAAAACTCTTGTCGAAGCAAAGGCAGGATGCAAGGGATGGGGAAGGTACGCAATTTTCCGAAGACTCGAAGGAAGGAAAAGAACGCAAACGTTTAAGCCAAGAACTTGTAAAAGTAACGCAAGAAATGGGCATTGCAGATATTCAACTCGCAGAGCTTGCAACCGTGAATAATCTTCTTGGTAAGCACTTTAACCTCGCAGATGCACTGCCACCGCGAACAGAGCAAACTCCGGAGGAAATCCGTAAAGCCGTGCATGAAGCAATGAAACAACGCAGTGATTATCACTTGGGACAAATGGAACAATTTTCCCAAGTTGTTGATACGGTCGTTTTATCCGAAGGAGTAGTTTTGCATCTCGATGATTTCTGGACGAAGAATGGCCGCAATGGAGTGAAATTTGTATCAGAAAAAGTCGCAGGAGTTGTGTCGCTTGTCGTTCCTAAAACTGCTGGCATGCGCCAATGGGCGTATGACGAACTGACTGACCCGATTTCCGATGCCATGGGCTGGCCAAAAGGAAAGGAAAAATGGGAAGAGCTGACACCCGATGAGCAGGAAAAAGTTCGTCAGAAATCGAAAAGTATTTTAGACACCGTTCGCAATTTTGATCGTACGAGTATTGCGAAATTCACCGGAACCATCTCCATGATTCGTTCCATGCCAGATCCGGCAACTCTTATAGATCAGGCAAAAAACGTTCCCGACGAGTTACCGACCGATGAAGTGCGAACACCGGAGCAGCTTGCAAATGCCAGAAGCAAATATGGTGATGCTACTGCCTACTGCATGCTATTCAAGCAGTTAGAAGTTGATTGGGGAGATAGCAAAGAAGGAACGGGATTCATGGGCCAATATTCGTTATTTTTTGATCGACTGGAAAAAGTGATTGGAACAAAGTTAGATGTAGGACGAGGAAATCTGGAAGTAGCTTCTAAATGGGGTGGAATAAGTTTATCAGCTGGTATTCTGGCATTATTTGGATTATTGGGTGCAGCAGCTTTAGCTGCGTATCTGGCAAAAAAGATGACGCAAGGTGCCCTTAAATTGACTTCCAAAGTCGCGAAAGAATCTGTAAAGGCTGGTGCAAAAGGAACGCGTGCCGGATTAGATGCTTTGCGTAAAAGCGTAAGCAAGGGAACAAATCCTGCTCCGACCGGAGTTGCCGCGGAAGCAGAAGCTCTGAAAGATATTGAAACTATTATTGCAGAAAATGCGCCAAAAACAGCGAGTAAACTTGGCAAAGCTGTAAAAATTCTTGGGACTGCCGGATTTATTTTTAGCGTGGGCATGACTGGCAAAGAAATTTACGAGCGACTGGATGAGCAAGCAAGTCTCGCACCTATTAAAGACGAGCAAGAACGTATCAAAGCTGCTCTCGCATTTTTAGAGAGTCCGGAAGCAAAGCGAACGCTGAATATCGATGCTGCTTATAACAGGGCAGTGAATTTACTGACTGACCGACTCCAATCGATTATATCGCTGCGCGATGCTTTGAAAATTGTCCCCGATCTGCCAGATTCTGTCGATCCGACACAAAAAAGCGCATTGATTCAAATGCAAACAAAGGTACTCGCCAAGCAAGGACAGCTTTTGCAAGATGCACAGCAAGTTCACAACTACTGTGCAAAAAGAATGCCTATCGATGATTTGATGAGCAAAGATACGCGCACGGGCCAGTATAAAGTGGATGTCGGTGGTGGTATTGGAATTTTTAGCGGAGGAAAATTGCAAGATGCTATGCAAGCATCTGATCCAAAAGCGTCATCTGCTTTATCAATGGAACAGGAATTGGATATTGGCTTGCTGCGTCGCAATCTTGAAAAGCAAACTGAGGACTACACTCAATCGCTCAAAGAATATCTGAATGTACTGGCAGCTGCCATCAAGCAATAATCCTCCCCATGAAACTCCGCCTATGCAGCGCGCATAGGCCGTGTTTGCGAATGGCGTTGCAATGAAGATCGGTGCCGTAGCCTTTGTGCCGTTCAAATCCGTACTCCGGAAATGATGTCGCTAAATCTGTCATCAAGCGATCACGAATGACCTTAGCGACAATCGACGCGGCCGAGATACAGCGTTCTTTTTGGTCGCCTCGAATGATAGAAGTATGAGGATAGGCGAAGTGAAATTTGTCGCGACCATCGACCAATAAATGTTCTGGTTCGATGTGGCGTTTAAGATCGACAATCGCCAGTTGCATCGCTTTCTCGGTGGCTGCCAGTATGCCGATTTCATCGATCTCCGTGGCACTCACCATGCCAATGCCGTATTTACAATGCTCTGCAATCCACCTAAATGCTTTCTCGCGCTGCGCGACCGTGAGAGCTTTGCTGTCAGCGATTCTGACATTGCGTCGTTTAGGATTCAGCCAACAAGCGCCGGCGACAACCGGGCCTGCTAAAGAGCCGCGGCCGACTTCGTCGAGACCGATGGTGATGACAGATCGAGCGGTTGCTACTTGTGTAGGCATGGACGAATTATGAAGTACGAATTACGAATTACGAAATGTGTATGTAGCGTCATTCGTAATTCGCGATCGCGCTTACGAAATCGGTTCGGGCGCAGTATCGATTTCTGCGAGTGCATCCATTTTCTTTGCTGGTTTTTCGACCGGCGTTTTTTTCTTCTCAGCCTTTACTACTACTTTTGCGCTTCCAGATGCTCTATTGAAAAACGGAATGAACGAATATCTGCCACCTTGCGTGCGTTGTCTGTATTCTTCTTCGGTAATGAATACGAACAAGACGAGCGTCCACAGAACACCATCGCTGCCTACAACGTTCGTCCAAATAATCGCACGGAAATAGAAATACAACACAAGTGCTACGCCACCTTGCAAACGCCATCGCGTGAGGAGGCCAAGTGCCAAGACAACGTGTAGCCACCACATGCTCGCCCAGATGTACATGCCGATTGTGCCTTGCGAAAGCCACAGGAAAGCATGCTTAATGAACGGCGAAATACTCATCACGTTTTGAGAAAAATGCAGTCGCTGCCAACTGTACGCAGCGATCCACGGGTCACCGACCTTGTACCGAATCCACAAATGCAACAGATCGCAGCTAACGAGCAAGAGAGTAAGTAAGCCCCAGATCCATCGGCGCTTTTCGATATCTTTCTGAAACAAATAATAGAGTGCAACCCACAGCGATATGCCGACAAATACGTTGAAACCGGTGTGATGAAAAGTGCCCAGGAAAATGTTGAGCTGCACGACGAGTAAAATAATGGCAGCCGTTCTCTTCGCAACGTTATACAGCATCATGATGCCAAACGCGCCCTGCATCAAAATGACGAGTCCGGATAGGTACGCAACATACGGCATCGCCATTTGCATCAGTGATTTATAGAAACCGATAGGGTAACCCTGCTTGATCCAGAAATCGAAGACGACATTCAGCGGCACCTCGGACAGACCAAAAAAACTGTCGGTCAATTTGTAATACGCGGCCGCACAGAAAAACAAACCCATGAACGCCTGAGCAATGTAGCGCCAGAAAGTGGGATCACGAGGATGAGGAAACATGGTATGACTGCCATGCTAGCATGAAACAAATCACGAAGTACGACGCACGAATTACGAACAAAGAACTGAAAATGCCATCTCATAGCTCCAATATCTTTTTTCCTCTCGATCTACCAACTCGATAGTCATGACATATTTCCCCTTGCTGAATTTTTTGACGATTGCGGAATCGGCGTACTGCCTTTATAGAAAATCACGGCATCATCATTACTTTTCTGCCCTTCCTTCCTTTTCTCACTTTCCTGCCTTCATTTTCCGCTATACTCGTCTCATCTTTTCCCCTCTCTCACTATGAAACTTTTCATGGATACCGCCAATACCGATCAAGTTGCCGAAGTTGCGGCGTGGGGAATACTCGATGGCGTTACGACAAACCCAAGTCTGGTTGCCAAAGAAGGTAAGGATTTTAAAGAGACCGTACTGACGATGTGCAAGCATGTACCAAACGTGAGTGCGCAGGTTACGGCTTCGGATTTTGAGGGGATGAAAAAGCAGGGCGAGGAATATGCAAGCTGGCACAAGAACATCGTGGTGAAAGTGCCAATGACGGTCGAAGGCCTCAAAGCTGTTCATCATTTTGCGCACAAAAAAATTCGCACGAATGTGACACTCATCTTTTCGTCGGCGCAAGCAATACTTGCCGCCAAAGCAGGCGCAAGCATCATCAGTCCGTTCATCGGCAGACTCGATGATATTGCCGAAGACGGCATGCTGCTTATAGAAGAGATTATGGATATCTGGCTGAATTACGAATTCAAGACCGAAGTTCTTGTCGCATCCACACGCCATCCAAGGCACATCATCGATGCCGCAAAACTCGGTGCGCATATTGCCACGATTCCGTATGATCTGTTCAAGAAACTACCGATGCATCCGCTCACTGATTCTGGACTTTCTAAATTCCAGAGCGATTGGGAAAAAGTTCAGGCAGCCAAGAAGGCTGCATAAGTTTGCAAGTCCGCGCCCAGAAAGGGCGCTTTCTTAGTTCTTTTTTCTCTCCTCTTCTATGCAACTCGGCGTCATTGGACTCGGAACAATGGGTGCGAACTTGGCTCGTAATGCGGCACGCAATGGTGCCGAAGTGATCGTGTTTAATCGCACGACAAGCAAGACTGATGAATTCATGCAAAAGCATTCATCCGAAGGAAAGTTCGTGGCTGCTCATACGATTCATGATTTCCTGAAAGCTTTCACAGGTCAGCGCGCAATTTTGATTATGGTAAAAGCCGGACAACCGGTGGATGACGTTATCGCCGAACTCGAACCGATGCTCTCGCCGCGTGATATTTTGATCGATGGCGGCAATAGTTTTTATCATGATTCTGAGCGCAGAGAAAAAGCTCTCACAGCCAAAGGATTTCAGTACCTTGGCATGGGTGTAAGCGGCGGCGAAGAAGGCGCGCTCTGGGGACCAAGTATGATGCCAGGCGGAAGCGAAGACGCATTCAATGCGCTCAAGCCATTACTCATCAAAATGTCCGCAACCGATGGTACTAGCAAAGGCAAGTGCGTCAGTTTTATCGGCAAAGGCGGTGCCGGTCATTTTGTGAAGATGGTGCATAACGGCATAGAGTACGGCGATATGCAGCTGATTGCCGAAAGCTATCAGTTACTGAAAACAGCATGTGGACTGACCAACGAACAAATCGGCCAAACGTTCACCGAGTGGAACGAAGGCAAAGAACTGCAGTCATTTTTGATCGAGATTACGGCAACAGTCTTCAAGAAAAAAGATCCGGATACCGGCAAGGATTTGGTGGACATGATCCTGGACAAAGCTGGCCAGAAAGGAACAGGAAAATGGACGACGCAGTCAGCTCTCGATCTGGGCGTTGCTCTTCCCACTATTACGGCCGCTGTCGATGCACGCATTTTGTCCGCTCATAAAGACGAACGTGTAAGTGCTTCCTCGGTGATCGGAGAATTGCCCGTAAAATCAGCAAAATTACAGCCCAAGCAAATTGCTGCCGCACTGTATGTGAGCAAGATTTGTTCCTATGCCCAAGGCATGGCGATGATCGCAAAAGCCAGTAAAGAGTACGGCTGGACTATCGATATCGCCGAAGTGTGTCGCATCTGGAAAGGCGGCTGCATTATTCGCTCCACACTTCTCAAGCAATTTGAGAAAGCATTCAAAAATAATCCGCAGCTTGCCAATCTGCTCGTCGATGAATCGATGGTGAAAATATTCACGCGCAAACACAAAATCTGGCGCAAGGTGATTGCAAGCGGCGTTCTTGCCGGCATTCCCTTGCCTGCGATGACAGCGTCCATCAGCTATTTTGATGCCTATCGATCAGCGAATCTTCCGCAAAACCTTACGCAAGCCCAACGCGATTTCTTTGGCGCCCATACGTATGAACGCACCGATAAGCCGGGTGTGTTTCATACACAATGGGAGGGGGTAGGGATTGATTAATATTTTTCCTCTCCAGAGCGGGTGTTCGCGCCCGCGGTCTTAGTATAACCATTGTGTTCTCTCTAATATAATCCGCCGCGGCCAAGAATGGCCGCTCTGGAGATTGTAGGTTTTATATATTTCTTGGCATGTATTAGATCAAAATCGTCTATATTGTGACTCTACACAACAAAAAACCAGAAACCAATAACCATAAACCTATGACGGCTGACTCTGCACTTCACCACTCTTCTGCTGCTCTTGCTTGGCGGCTTGCGCCGTTTTGCCAGATTCGACCATTTGATCGACATTGATTTTCACATCAGCGTCCAGTTGGGCCGCTTTTGCCTCTTGTTCATGGGTTTTTGTGCCGAAGGTAACCGGCGGTTTAAACCGCCGGTTACCTTCTTCTTCACGCATTTTTTTGGTTGCATCGTCTTTTTTGCCTTCCATCTGCTGCTTGAGCACACTCAGCTTCAGTTTATGTAGATCCTGCCGATCAACTTTCTGGTGCAATTTCTGCTCCAGACGGTCGCGCCGGCCCTTATCGGCGGATGTAAACTGCTTGCTGCTGGACAAAGGCAAGTCGATATCGTCATCGGAGGCGAACATACGCTATACTCTACTCCGTTCATTCGAGTCTGAGAATGAATGTAATGGTTTTTTGGTTTCCACGTCCTCCACACTATGCTCTCGCCTAGTCCTTTGCGCATTAGCGTTGTGATACCTGCGTACAACGAAGAACGGTACATTTGGCCGTGCCTGGAAAGCATTCTGATGTTCGCCAATCCAGATCTCCTCGAAATTATTGTCGTCGACAATGCATCGACCGACCGCACCGCCGAACTCGCCGAAAAATTCCCGGGCGTGCGTGTGGTGTACGAACCACGCAAAGGCACATCGTTTGCTCGTCAACGTGGACTGGAAGAAGCAACGGGCGATTACATCGCGTTCATCGATGCCGATTCCATGATTCCGGCTCATTGGTTTACGATTGTCCGTCACGTATTTACCTCCGACCCCGGGCTCGTGTGTTTGAGCGGTCCGTATATTTATCATGATTTATCGGGCTGGGAGAAATCATTTGTGGCCATGTGGTCGCCCCTCCATCAATTGACGTACAAATATACCAAATCATTCATCATCGGCGGAAACTTTATCGCCAAGCGCAACGTCCTCAAAGAAATGGGCGGATTCGACACGAGCATTACCTTCTACGGTGATGACACGAATATCGCTCGCCGTATTTGCGAGTTCGGTAAAGTTCTTTTCTTGCCGGAATTTTACGTACTATCGTCTGGCCGTCGCATTGCCTGCCTGGGAGCCGTAAAATCGGGCAGTTTGTATGCGCTCAACTTCTTCTCGGAATTCTTCTTCCACAAGCCCGCTACTGTCAAAGATTATGTCAGTGTCCGATAAACCCACAGCACACATACTCATGCGGGTTTTGCCGACTGTTATCAGTATTCTTGTCTTTGGACTGGTTGTATGGGGTGTTAAATCCACTGTCAGCACTTTGTGTTTCAGCTGCATTCTTGATGCACTGCAAAATCTGTCACAAACAGCCGTCACGCTTTCGCTAGTCGCAGCGCTTGGTGCCTACATCACACTGGCATGCTATGACGTGCTTACTTTTCGGTATTTCGGCTATCCGGTACCGCTACGTACTATTCTTATTGCTGCTATCGTCTGCAACGGCATCAGTAACTCAACGGGATTTTCGGTATTGGTGGGAACCGGCATTCGGTACCGCTACTACACGCACTATGGTGTGACATCTCTGCAGATTGCCAAAATTGTCGGCTTTGGCTTTTCGACATTCGTCGCAAGTTTGGGGCTTATGGGCGGTATTTCCATGTTGGCAGCTCCGCAGGATTTTGCCGTGCTGCAAATCAACTCTCTGTGGTTGCAAGCGATTGGTATCGCATTTTTGGTGGGTGTTGCCATCTATCTTCTCTTGTCATACACACATGGCGGGAAACCATTCAAAATCGGAAAACATACCGTTCATCTACCGGGGCTTGGCATCACCTTGCAGCAAACGTGTATGACAAGCTTGGAGCTGACACTCACGTCTCTCTGCATGTACCTGATCTTGCCCGCTTCTTCGCTGGGATTTATCACATTCATCGGTTTTTACATCTTCTCGCAAATCGGCACACATATTAGCCAGATCCCCGGCGGTATCGGCGTGCTCGATGGCATCCTGTTTTTGCTTCTGCGACCGTTTATGCCGGCCGAAGGAATTGTCGCCTCGCTTCTCGCTTTCCGCACGATTTTCTATATTGCACCTCTTGCTGTAACAGTCGCGCTGTACGCCTACCATGAAGCACATCATGCACACAAAAAAATCCGCAGGCATGTGTATCGCAAAAAGGGTTGATGGGCTGAGTACCTATGTTGATTCAACGAATGCCACAACAAGAATGACTGCTCCGGATTGAAGTTATATGCTGAAAAAGGGAGCAGAATGCTTTCAGCGGCGGTTCATTTTTACAATTTCATGGTGCCCCCGGCAGGACTCGAACCTACGACCTCCTGGTTCGAAGCCAGGCACTCTATCCAACTGAGCTACGGGGGCACAGAAATACTCTACCATCCGCTGTAAGTAGATACGAGAGCAGAAGTAGATCATCTGCTTATTGCTCCCCGCTAGCCGCTTACCGCTTTTAGTGATGATGCCCATGATGTCCTTCCGACTTCTGCACTTTTCCCGTGCGATTCCTGAGTAATGTCGCAGCAAACCAGGTGGAGATCGGCACAGCTAAAAGCAGCGCCGAACTTCCAACGAGCGTACGAATAATTTCTTCGGCGATGAATTCACCGTTGATGATCATCCACGTCGGCATATCGCCGCCTTCTTGAAAGAGCAGCAGAAGTGGCAGAGAGGCGCCAACGTAGGCAAGTGCCAGCGTATTGATGAGCGAGGCAATGTGCTCTCGCCCCACCGACATGCCGGATGCATACAGCTGCGCAAACGTCATAGCTGGATTTGCCTTACTTATCTCGTCGATTGCTGCAGTTTGCGCTGTGGTGATATCGTCCAATACTCCGAGAGCGCCAATGATAATGCCGCCAAGTAAGAGCCCGCGTAAATCGATGTTGGCAAACTGTCCGGTTTGCAGGAACATCGATTCCTCGCTGCCCATACCAAAGAGCTGCGCTGTCTGCACAAAGATCACAGCTAGTATGGCCGACAGCCCCAGCGTGATACAGGTAGACAGAAGCGCGATACTCGTGCGCTTGTGAAACCCGTGCGCCAGGTACAGCGATGTAACTGCAATAAGGTACGCACCGACCAAACAGACAAGTAGAGGACTCTGCCCGGCAACGATTGCCGGAATCACTCCTTTCACCAGAATAAGAACACTCACAACCAAGCCGAAAATGGATGTGAGTCCGCGAATGCCGCCGGTAAGCGCACTGAAAATTACAAAAATAATCGCCAGCCAGATCAAGGCTGGAATCCGATATCGATCACGCATCAGGTACTTCACCGACCCATCAGATTTTTCCATACGATTTACAACTATTTTCTGCCCACGCGACAAGTACATATCTGCTCTGTCATTGAGAATGCCATTATCCATATCGAATTCTTCGCCTTTGTGCTTGCCGCTTTCAATACGCACTTTTACTTTCTGTGTTTTGTGTTCGTAGCCAGCGTAGTCGTCGTCGATGACGCGAAATATATCGGTCACCACTCCCGTCTCGTACGATTCATCGGTAATGTCGATCGGCCTTTCTGCTGGCATTACTTGTTCGGCCATGCTCTCGGCGTACAGTGCCATCGGCATTGCGATTGCAAAGATCGCGACCAAGATCCGCGGAAAGAGAACAGTAGCGCGCGAGGACAGTCGCATATTATAAAGAGGAGGAATGGAATGATTATACCCCTGATCAGCGATGAAGTACCACGGCCATCTTGGCCGTGGTGGAAGTTGTGATCGCAAAACATGGGCGAGACGCCCATGCTACTCAAACAACAAAATCGCGTACATCACGAGCATGCCGCCGATCATGGCGAGCAATTGGATAATCCCCTGCTTGAAGCCTGTTTCTTTGTGCAGCTCCGGAATCAAGTCCGATCCAGCAATATAGAGTAGATTTCCGGCGGCAAAGGGCAACAAATATTCATTGATGGACACAAATGATTGGCTAAAAATGAGTACGACAATGGCGCCAACAATGGAGACACTGGCCGCAAGCAAGTTAAACATCAGCGCCTTTTTGCGCGAGAATCCGCTATGGAGCAACACGGCGAAGTTTCCGACTTCGTGGGGGATTTCATGAAAGACAATGGCGAGTGTTGTGGAAATACCGAGTGGAATGCTCACCATGTAGCTCGATGCGATAATGACGCCATCGATAAAATTATGAACGCTTTCGCCCATCATGCTCATGAGACCGACTGAATGATGATGGTGATGGTGCGCCTTGTTCTCGGCATGATCGCAGTCTTTTGGCAGCATATGACAGTGACGCCAGTGAATGATTTTTTCCACTAAGAATGAGAAGAGGATACCCACGAGAATGATGATGAGGGCAGTCGAGAAAAAATCAGCATTCTCGGAGATTTCGGGAATGATGTGAATAAAGACATCGCCGAGTAACCCGCCGGTAGAAAAGCTGACAAAGTAGAGGAGAGTTTTTTGGACTGATTTTTCACTGACTAAGAAAAACAAGATACCAATCAGCGAAAGCAGACTGGTGCACACGACGCTGCCGAGAGTGAAGAGGATGGAGTTCATACAGAGTTAAGAAGCGCAAGCGAAGCAGAGACCGACGATCTCGCTCATGTGCGAAGAAGGAGTAAAACGAGCTTTTTTGGCGATGGAGTTTTCGACTTTGCACAAATCCTCACTGCAGAATTCATCGATGGTGCCGCAGCTGTGGCAATGCAGAAAACCATGATGACCTTTCTGATGCGGCAACGAACAGAGAGTAAACTGACCACTGCATGGGTGCTTGTGAACAATACCGATTTTCTCGAATGCCTCGAGTATGCGATAGACCGTCACCGTATTGATGGCGTTTCCCTTTTTGGCAATCCATTTCTGAATATCGTACGGCGACGAACCTTTCTTGTTTTTTTCGAGAGCGGCAATGACCATGCGTCGCGGCTGTGTATCACGCAGCTGATTATTCTTGAGCAAGGCGATGAGAGTCGTGTTGTCCATACTGTTGAGAGAAAATATGATGGCAGAGTGCAATCACCCTCTTTCCGAGTCAAAGGTGCTCTGCCATCTTGCGAGAAATATTAATGCAATATAATTGCAATAGCAAGAGAATTTATTTTTATCGGGCAGATGAGTACTTTTTATTCTTCCTCTGTTTCTCCTCCTGAAAATAACGAGTAATATCCAGACCTGCGCGGTACATGGCTCCAATACCTCTGGCACTTTGCGCATCGTTATGGAGACGTGTCCCTACCGCTTTCAATCCTTTACCAATAATTGCCGCTCCATTTCCAAGCCAACTTTTTCCGGAAGATTGAGATGCCGTAGGCTGTGCCGACTTGATACCTACACCCTTTATTGGAGCGGCACATTGCTCTTCATCCAAACACTGGGCATTGACCCAGGCAATATTCGGATCGACAGACGGTGTTCCTTTTTCTGTTTTTGCCTCTGAAACAGCTGGATGTATCGGCTCATCAAATAATTTGAAATGCAAAGGAACTCTTCCTGCTACCGGATTTTTCGTACGGACAAGACCACGGAAAAATTCGTACAATGCAGGATCAATCACCACACGCAAATGAGTGCGATACGCGGGAGTATTGATGAGACTTGCCCATGCTTCAGCGGTAGAGCGATCAAAGGACGCAGCATCGCGCAAGTAAATCGACAGCTGCTCCGTTTCGTTTTTACGGATCATCTGATCAAGGCGCGCCTGCACAAAGGAAGCGTGCTTGGCATGATTTTTCTCAATGATCGCCTGCGTCCAAGCTTTTTGCGTAGTCGGCTGCTCAATTTTTTTTACCTGATCATTATTCTCTACAATTGTAGCCATTGCTAAGCGCACTGCCTCTCGATCGTTTATGACGCTCGAAACGGGAATCTGCGGCTGCGCACGAACAGGCAGGACGCCAGCAGGCTGTGTCAGAGAGGTATAACCGGATCTGTGCTCAACTTCCGGTCCCCAATCTATGTAATCAAATGGTGGCATGGTGAAAAAGAAATGTGTGGAGATCTTATATCGTATCTTTATTATTGCAATACTATTGCATTTGATAAAAAGTTTCTATAAATTTCAAACCTCTTCACTTTGAAGAGTCCAATTGATCTTTCACATCTCACGAAGGAGAAGAAGATGCGTCGTCGTGGTTTCAATCTGATCGAACTGCTCGTCGTCGTGAGTATCATCGGGCTGCTGGTTGGCCTACTGCTTCCGGCAGTTCAGTCCAGCAGAGAAGCAGCTAGACGCGCCAAGTGCGCGAACAACCTGCATCAGATCGGCCTGGCGCTTCACAGCTACGAAAGTAGCTTCAAGCATTTCCCGCTCGGTTACGTTTCGTCGGTCGCCGGCGCGAACGAAACCGGACCCGGCTGGTCCTGGGCAACAGCGCTACTTCCTTTCATGGAGCAAAATTCGCTCTACGCCAGCATCAACATCAATCGCAATGTTGAGCACGCAGACAATCAGACCTCGCGGTCGATTCAGCTCCAAACCTACCTGTGTCCGTCGGACCCCGTGTTTGCCAGAGACGTCGATGTCCCGGATTATCAGAACAACATCGTTTGCTCGGTTTCCGGCAGCAACTATCTGGCCGTCTTTGGCAGTTTGCATTCCAGTTGCAAGCGGTGCCGCTGGCAACCCGACGGTTCGTTCGGTCGCAACTTCGGCGTGAGCCATGCGGCTCTGACGCGAGGGACATCGCAGACACTCGCAGTCGGTGAACGTGGTCACCGCATGTCGTTTGCGACATGGACGGGTGTCGTGCCCGAGTCCAAACTAAAGGACAATGCACACGTAGACGCCGGCTATGTCGGCGGACCAGCGTACGTCCTCGGATCATTCAACTTTGACCCGGAAGATCCGACCGAAATCGATCCGGAAATCCATTCGGATGGCGACGGCGAACAGTTTGATTTCAGGATCCACCCCGGCGGTTGTAATTTTTTGTACTTCGACGGACATGTCGATTTCCTGAAAGAAACAACCAATCGCTCGCTGCTTCAACAGCTTTCTACCCGCGAGGGAAAGGGCGGCAAACCAACAATGCACACTCCTCCTCAATGAAACATCAGTGAAAGATCGCTATTCCCCGGGCACACCGTTGCTCGGGGGATTTTTACGATGCAAACTCAAACCATGCATCCGCATCGACAGGCAGATCACAAATATTTGTCTTGCCTAAAAACTGCTTTTTTTTGAGAGTCGGGACCACATACGTCACATTCCACTTCCCTTCGGGCGACGGCTTACCACAGCGTGTTTTTGCCCACATGACACATGCCTGCTCGTTAAACTGCGGTGGATCGAAAACATTCATGGCGTGGACGGCGCCGGCAAAAAAAGTTTCGTGCTGCACATTGGCAGCCGGCGGAGTGGCAAACGGATTGTCGCTGTAGACATTTACTCCGCACCAGCCATCGACATACATACCTGCCCACTGCGTAAAATTCTGCAATCCGAAAAATCGCGGAATCATAAGGCCCACTATAAGCAGAACCGAGAAACCTGTGCAGAAAACGGACCACGTGCGCATGGAGAGATCTTAATCGACTTGCGACGAAGTACGAAGCTGGAAGTACGAATTACGAAATAAAATCTATATTCTGGTAGGGAAAATTTCACGTACTTTCCGTTGATCAAACCACAAGATTCTGCATCAGATTAAGATAATTCGTAATTCGTAATTCGTAATTCGTAATTCTTATATCGTCGTAATCTTATGCTGCATCTTGTCTTTCTTGGTCTGTAAATACTTGCGCTGCTTGTCGCTTACTGGATCAATTTCAATAGGAAGTGTTTCGACAATCTCCAATCCGTAGCCTTCGAGGCCCACTACTTTCTTGGGATTATTGGTGAGCAGGCGGATTTTCTTGATACCGAGATCCTGCAGTATTTGCGCCCCGATTCCGTATTCACGTAAATCCGATGCAAAGCCGAGTTTTTCATTTGCTTCGATAGTATCCAACCCTAAATGCTGCAGTTCGTACGCGCGAACTTTGTTGGCAAGCCCGATTCCGCGGCCTTCCTGTCGCAAATAGACAATCACTCCCTGTCCTTCGGATCGGATGATTGCCATAGATTTTTTGAGCTGCGGACCACAATCGCAATGGTGCGAATCGAATACATCGCCCGTAATACATTCGGAATGCATACGCACAAGCACGGGTTTACTTGTATCAATACTGCCCATGACAAGTGCGAGATGCTCTTTACGATGAATCGAATCACTATAAACCGTAATATTCCATTCCCCCGTTGTCGTTTCCAAATTCGTGCTCGCCTCTTTGGCGATGAGTGTTTCGTGCTTACGTCGATATTCAATCAAATCTGTAATCGAAATAAGCGGAATGCTGTGCTCTTTGGCAAATGCCTTAAGATCGGACAAGCGCATCATAGTGCCATTGTCATGCATCAATTCACTGATGACACCTGCCGGACGCAAATCTGCCAATCGACACAGATCGATGACTGCTTCGGTATGCCCTGCACGCTGCAGCACTCCCCCATCGGCAGCACGCAGGGGAAAGATGTGACCGGGACTGACAATATCTTCGCGAGTGGACTTAGAATCGGCAGCGACTTGAATAGTACGAGCGCGATCGGCAGCCGAAATACCGGTTGCTACCCCTTCGCGCGCTTCGATGCTTACGGTAAACGGCGTACCGAATTTTGAGCCGTTGCTCTGGACCATCGGCGGCAATTGCAGGTGATCGGCAATTTCTTTGGCCATCGGCATGCACACGACGCCACCAGTGTGACGGATGATGAATGCCATTTTTTCTTCGGTGATGAACTCTGCTGCAATGAACAAATCGCCTTCGTTCTCGCGATCTTCATCATCAACAGCGATGACAAATCCTCCCGTGCGAAATGCGTCGACTGCCTCCTGAATAGTTGAGAAGTGAACCATATGTGGAGGTATCGTAGGTTAAGTAGGTATAGTACGTAAAGTAAGTATAAAAATTCTACCTACCATACGTACCGTACCTACCATACTTACAGTACCTACTACTGACTCTTCACCGACACCGAATACACCACTTTCTCGTTGAGCGGGTGCTTGTGACTCACAATGACCGTGTACGTTGCTGGCTGGAAATTGTAGGGCTTGTTGATGACCGGAGCAGCAAAGCTCTCGCTCGTCACCCCCGCTGGTTCATACACAAAACCATCAACTGCGTTGACACCACTCAATTCGACGGTGTAGCTTCCGGCCTTTGTGACCGTAAACTGATACGCATCGTAAATATCGCCGGCATTCATGACAGCCGTTCGCGCAACGTTGAATTGCAGCTGCTGTGCATCCACGAAACCATCGTTTCCTGTACCGTCCGTCTTCTTGGCTGTAACGGAATAATTGGCACCGGCTTTGTTGCTGTACACTTCCAACTGGTACTTGCCCGGAGCCAATGCCGGCATCAGATCGCAACGACCAGTTGAAACAACGCCAAGATAATATTCGTACGTCACGTAGTTCTGATCATTACTGGAATTGAGCTGATTGGGCGTGCCGCCTTGCTCGAGTTTGTACAAACGACACGAGAGTGTGGCGTCATAATAACCCGTGAGCATCATGTTGATAGAAAGAACCGTTCGCTTGTCGGTTAAGTTAAAGAAGTACGACATGGATGTTGTCGTTCCCGCTTCTGTAAACGGAATAGTGACGTTTTTGGAGTTGAACGCAACGGATGATGCGGCTGAACTGGACTTGGACGACCTAGCGGTTTGCGACGCAGCGGAGCTGGTGGTCTGCGCAGAGGAAGAGGTGGAATTGGTACCTTTATTTTTTACCATGATACCGGCATTCAAGATGCCGAGCGTCTGTCCGCGTGTCTGGGGAACATCCGGATTAAATTGAGTCGTATTCTGACCACGAACGGGCAACATGCCTATGTTGTAACCAGCAGCCAGATACTTTGTGTACCACGCTGCAGTCGATGCATTGACCCATTTGAGTACGGCAACCGATTCGTCAGTTGTGTCTGGAACGGAAATTTTGAAAGCACGCATGGTCATGGCCAAAGCCTCGGCAAACGATACAGGCTTTTCTGGTTTCATTGTGCCGTCGGCGTAGCCTGTTAACACTCCTACTTTTGAATCGGACAGATAGCCGATCACATCCGCGTACCACGCGTAGGTGGGCACATCGACGAACGTGCTAGCCGTCACTTTTGGTGGTGTGACGCCAAGTGCGCGCGTAAGCATGGTGGCAAATTCGGCGCGGTTTATTTTGTTGCCGGATTTAATAGAACCGTCGTCATAGCCTTTTACCACACCGATATTCGCCATTGCGACGATATCTTCGTAGTTTGGATCAGACGTTGCCAGATCCGTAAAAAGCGCTGCCGAAACAAGCAACGGAGCGAGAGCAAGGACAGTGACTGCAAGAGTCAGTTTGCGGAAAGAGCGCATAACGAAAGGGAAGAAGAGATACCCCAAACACTACATTGAACACTTCCTGTACTCAATATCTTAAAGCCGCAATTTCTCGACCTGCGCAAGCGATCTCAGCAAAGTATCGGCGGCTAGCTTTCCTTTGCCACCAGGGCCAATCGAGCGCGCTTTTGCGTGATCAATATGCTCAACAAACAATATTTCGTAGATAATGGGAACGCCTGTCTGCATCTGTAAATCCATAATGGCACGCGCGCTTTCGTTGGCGATAATCTCGGCATGATGCGTTTCGCCCTGGACAATGACTCCAAAAGCAATAATACCCTCGACATGCTGATGCTTGATAGTTTCGGCACACAAAAGCGGGATTTCGAAAGAGCCCGGCGCATCGAACGTGAGAATATGACTATCTTTCATCCCCAGTGACAGCAAGTGTTGCAAAGCATCATCGCTGAGTGCCTGCGTACAGTCTCCATGCCAAATGGAGCGAATGATTGCGATGTTCCAGGCAGGATTGATGTGTACAGCAGCCGAAGATTGGAGTGAGGAATCGTGCATGGGGCGGAGGTAAGGTAGGTTCGGTAGGTAGTGTAGGTAAGGTAGGTACCGAAAGAAAGCGTTGCCTCAAAAAACCTACCATACTTACTATACCTACAATACTTACCTTACTTTCTCGAACCAATCACTCCCTCGCCCAACCCTGTTTCAACACATACCGCGCCACAATATCTGTTTCCAGATTCACTTTGTCGCCAATCTTTAATCGACCGAATGTGGTCTCGCGTAGCGTGAGTGGAATGAGTGCGACGGAGAATGATTTTTCTGAGCAATCTGAAACTGTAAGAGACACTCCGTCGATGGTAATGGATCCTTGTTGAACAATATACTTGATCAAATTTTTTGGCATGCTGATAGTAAATATTGGATGCTCGTCTACTCGAATACTTTCGACGATTCCCACTCCTTCGCAGTGGCCTTGGACAATATGTCCATCGAACCGGCCGTTTGCTGCGAGTGCGCGTTCTAAGTTCACTCGCTCGCCTATCTTGAGTTCCCCCAGTCGTGTTTTCTGCCAGGTTGTAGGAATCACATTGAAAGACATTTGCTGATCATTCATTGCAATCACGGTTAAACACACGCCGCTGATTGCGATGCTTGAGCCAATTTTGATATCGGTAAAAGCCGGCGGTCGTTTGAGCGTGAGGATATCATCAGATTTTTCTATAACCTGCGCGGTGGTTTCGATGATTCCGGTGAACATAAAAGCATCATACAGCACTCGAAGATGTATCCAAAAAAGTTGCCCCTCCTCCGCTGTGGAAGAGGGGCATCACGCAGCTCATCTTGAGCCAATCTCATCCATGATGGTAGTTGCTCACCGCTGATCGAGTGTCTCGAAAGACAATTGAATCGGCAGATTGCGATGGTACCTCCTGATCTTCCTTTCGGAAGTCAGTCTATAACCATCCCACCATCGTCGGAGAATCGCCATGGTCAGCCTTTCTGGACTGAAAGATGCGTGATGATCAGCACTTTTTCAACCCGACAAGGATTGGTAGATGCCGATCTTTATTATTATACTATATTAATTTATTTAAGCAACTATTCCCTTCATTTTACTACACATCTCCTCAACCCTCTTCATTGGGATGCCGGCAATGTTGAGTCGGCCATCCACCGCCACATACACGTTTTGTTCATTTTTGAGCCGCAAAACCTGCTCTTTGCTTAACGGAAGCATCGCAAACATGCCATAACCATCTAAGGCTGATTGGAATGATTCCGGCAGAAGTTCTTTCATTTTCTGACGCTTGATCCCAAGCACTTTGCGCGCAGCTGCCAGATCGGCTAACCATTCTTTCTGATATTTCTGCTGGACGGTTGCGACCACTCGCTGACCAAAAATGGGGGAGGCAGAATGCATGCCACGCGAAATACGCGAGTAATACACTTCCACTTTTTTCTTCGTTTCAGAATCAGAAACGACGGCCGCCGACAATCCACAGCGCAGTCCGTAGATCGAATGATTTTTGGACGCCGACCAGGCAACGAGCAGTGGAATCTTTTTTTCGATGAATAGTCGGATCGGCCAGGCGTCTTTTTCTGGTTCGTCTTTAAAACCTTGATAGGCAAAGTCCAAAATAGCCAGACAGTCGCGATCAGCAAAAAAGTCTGCTAGATCTTTCCATTGATCTTCCGAAAAATCCAAACCGGTTGGATTGTGGCAGCCAACTTGCAAAAGCAAAATGACCGGCTTCGTCGCTTTTTTGGCGGCTTCGATAATCGGATCGATCGTCACTTTTCCTTGTGCATCGCAATACGGCACTTCGGTAACATGCAGATGATTGGCCGCGCATATCGGCAAATGATTGGCCCACGCTGGAGTAGACAGAATAACAGTCGCATTCGGCTGCATGAGTGAGGCCAAACGCAGATTGAATGCCAGCGCGCCGGTTCCGGCGGTCGTTGCAATGCTCGGCACTGTCTGGCTTTCGCCAAAGATGAGCTTTTCGATGGATGATCGGAATTCGGGAATGCCGGTGAGCGCCGGGTAGCTGTAGCTGACATCGGATAAAGTATTCTTCAAATCATCCAATGCTTTTTTCACACTCGAAAACATCGCCACTTTTCCGTCTTCGTCCATAAAAACACCGATCGTTCCATTGATAGCACTCGGCCCAGCAGCAATCGCTTCGGCTGTAATAGCGAAGATGGGATCAGGATCTATTGGCGCTAGATTTGTGAAATCCCAAGAATGCGACATGGAATGATAGTACTTAGATAACTACCAAAAACCAATCACCAACTCCCAAGAAATTTATTACTGAATCGTCGAGACGCGCCGGCGCGTTCAATAATATTCTGATCGTATATTTGTGTATTTTTCTCAAATCGCCGGCGCGTCTCGACTGACAATAAATAATCAAATTTCTTCCGTTTACCACTCGCCCAAAATTTTCACTTCCGCCAACTCTTCCAACTCCTTGAGCACTTTTTGTGTACGGATATCTGCGCTTGTACCAAAGAAATCTAGGAAAAAATAGTAATCCCCTATTTTGGAACCAACTGGCCGGTTTTCGATGCGTGAGAGGTTTACATCGTACAATTTAAACGGCGTTAAGAGTTTGTGCAGGAGCCCCGGATAATCTTCGTGAGGATGAACAACGATGCTCATTTGCGAGCGCTTAAAATCTAAAAATGGATCGGCTGTCGCAACGATTGCAAACCGTGTCGTGTTATCCTGGCCTTCGATTGCCTCAGCGATGATCGGCAGTCCCGCGTCTTTCATAGTTTTGGCTACACCGATTGCAGCCGATGACGTATGCACGAGTGCGGTTTGAATAGCTGCTGCTGTGCTCGTGACTGCAACATGTTCAAGTTTTGGGTAGTTCGCCTTGAGCCAGAGTCGACACTGCTTGAGAGCTTGTGGATGGCTTAGAACTTTCGTGATCTTCGAGACATCTTTACAGCCAAATGCATGATGAATAGCGGCGTCATATGTACGCCAAAGCTTGATGTTCGTCTCGCGCAGCAAATCGAGAATCTCGTCGACCGAGCCATGCAAACTATTCTCGATTGGCACAAAACCCAGCAACTGATCCTTCTGATTATTTTTCTTGGATGATTGCGCTAATGTGTCAAACAGATCATCGAAATTAGTGGCAAACGCGATGTCGGCATCCGGAAACAAGGAGAGAGCAGCTTCGTGCGAAAATGTACCAGCCGGACCGAGGAGGAGAAGTTTCATAAAGAGTAATGAAGAAACGGCATTTTTTATCCTGAGTCGAATCGAAGGACTGCCCGCGGCGATAGATCAATCCTCAGCCTGAAGATTACGCGATTCCACCAAAAGTAAGTCGAGCATTTCGAGTGCCAATGTCGGCTCGATTCCCAGCACCTGCGCCTGTGCATTCCATTTTTTCTGCAGATGCAATTCGCGCTCAGCGTCTTGAACAGCTTGACCGTGCTTCTGCTGCTTTGCCAGTTTCGATTGCTCCATGCGTAGCGCGACAAGTGCGAGCATCGCCGTATCAATTTCATCGATTTTTTTTCTGATTGATTCTAATGATGTCATGGTGAGATGAGGTAATAATTGAATCGTAAGAGGTTTTAGGTGGTAGCTTCTTAGCTTTTTAGGAATTGATGAATCCAGATGATCGTAATTCATAATTCGTGATTCGTAATTCGCTCTCGCGTTCCGGGACGCGGCGTCCCGGCTACGGATATATTTTGCTCACTCGTATGCTTTCTGCATCAAGTAACAATCCGCCATGACAATCGCTACCATCGCTTCCAGTACCGGAATAACGCGCGGGACAATGCAGGGATCGTGACGGCCTTTCTTGGCGATGTCGCCGACGGATGTGGATGGCTTGATGCTGACTGTGAGCACAATATCCTCACCAGTTGAAATACCGCCGAGCATGCCGCCGAAATTATCAGTATCTTCTATGTAATCAATGCCTGTCATTTCGGCTGTATCGAATCCGGCGCCATAACTAAAACCTGTCACAGCTCCAATACTCATAATACCATCGGCCAAACGATTCTTGAGTTTACCAAATACCGGATCGCCCAAGTTCTTCGGTGGTTTTTGCACGCGAATTTCGACGAGTCCGCCGGTGGAATTGTGCGCCTCTTTGAGACCCATGACATAGTCTTCCATCAGTTTTGCAACGTTGGGATCAGCGCAACGCAGCGGATTTTTTTCGATGACTTTCGGATCAAATGTCATCGCCTCGTGTGCCCCGATTTTTATCGTATGACCGATGATTGCCGTCTTGGACGGGAGAATTTTACGCGCCACCACTCCGGCAATCACGCGTGCCACTGTTTCGCGACCAGATGAACGCCCGCCGCCACGATGATCTCTTCGCCCAAATTTCTCCATATACGCTTTATCCGCATGTCCAGGCCGAAATGTCGATCGCATCGCTTCGTAATCAGCCGATTTCTGATTGGTATTTTCTACAGTAATAGTAATCGGCATACCCGTTGTTTTTCCCTCGAACACACCCGATAGAATTGTGGGCATATCAGCTTCTTTGCGTGGAGTCGTAATCGCACTCTGCCCCGGCGCACGGCGCGCAAGCTCAGACAAAAAATCTTTCTCACTAAGTGCGATTCCAGCCGGACAGCCATCGATGACAACACCAAGTGCGATGCCGTGAGACTCGCCGAAGGTAGTGATGGAGAATAATTTTCCGAGAGTATTTGATGACATGAAGATTGGGGTTAGAAAGGTTTTTTCGTAATTCGTTTCTCGTTTTTCGATGTTGTTTCGGATTTAGTGTTTAGATCTTCGAATTTTCCTTTGAGTCTTTTGAGTCATCTGAGTCATCTGAGTCTTTTATCTGAACTAATAATTGCTTCAACCTTCTCCTTATCCTCTTGCGATGGAGCAATACTTGTCATTATTTCAAATTGCTTGAGTGCCTGCTCGATGAGCATCGGTAATCCATCGTGACAAACGTAGCCTCTGTCTTTGGCTGTCATCAGAAATTTTGTCTTCTTTCCGTAGCGCAGATCAATCGCAAAATGTCCCCAATTCGTCTGCGGCAACACCACCGGAATATCTTCGGTCACGGTGCAAATGACACAATCAAACTCCGCCGCATGCAGACGATCGAGCGGGAACGTGTGAATCTGATGCAGATCGGCAAGCTCGGCGAGCGCTGCGGCGTTGCGCGCAAATACTTCTATGCGGCAACCTTTGTTGCGATCTTCGCACGCACCGATGACAGCCGGGACCACGCCGCCAGAGCCGATAATCGCAATGCGCTTACACTGCGACAAAAACGGATAGCCGGCAATGAGGCCATGCATATCGGTGTTGTACCCGACCCATTCGTCCCCTTCTTTGATCGCCGTGTTCACAGATTGCAAACGCTCCGCCAAAAAATCGAGTCGGCTCAAACGATCGATCACTTTGCGCTTCCAGGGTGCCGTGATCGAAAATCCGTTCACGCCGATTTGCGTGAGCGCATCCCATGCTTCATCGAAATCCTGCGTCGGGAAAATACTAAAGACGCCGTTGTACTCGTGTAGCGAGTAAAGTGTATTGTGAATAAGCGGGCTTAAGCTTGCCGTTACTTGCTGCGCGCCAATTGTTCCAAACATATACGGTGCGACTGTTTTTCCTTTTTTCTGATCCTGATTGATCGCCATTTTCCGATAGACCGACAGAGGTAGCTGACCGGTTGCTGCCTTGTCCGTACCGTCTAGAAATGTGTACGTGAACGCATTGCGCCACGGCGATGTCATACGTGAAAGATGTGCTTTGTCGCCCATGCCCAAAATGATGTTTTGCTGATTGCTTGGCAGTGATTTCTGCAAACGATCGAGCGTTACCAGATCTGCATACTCGCGAATGGTCGTCGCTATTTTGATGATCTCGCCTTTTTGGGCGATGAGATTTTCCGCAATCTCTTTGAGCTTGTCGAGTGATGGCGTGAATTCGTGATGATGGTAACTGCGGATGATGACTGGACCTTTGATGCCATCGAGCTCTTCATCCATTTCGAGATCGATATACGAGGGCTGCAACTGCGCGATGACATCGAGCTTCATCGATTTTCGAGGAGAAACAAGAATCGGCAATGGGCAATCGAATATCTCGACAAGCGGTGTAATGTCGCCACGAATTTCGAGTACTTGTGCCCCCATTTCCATAACCTTCTGCACAAAACGCAGAGGATGACGAGCAGCCGAGGAGGGAAGAGTGACGACGAGCATGTTTAGGATTTTGGATTGGGTGGCCTTGCAGGATGGCGAATCGGTCGACTTTTGAAAGATGGCTTTGCAACCGAAGCAATCGACGAGAAATCATACTGACGAGTATGCACATTGAAATACCGTGTCATGACTGTCAGCCTAGCAGTAAGCCACGCAACTTGCTGCCCAAAAGGAACAGTATCGGGCAGTGCAATCGTAGTGAGCTGCGCATACAAGGGATCGCGTTTGGCATGCAGTTGCGCTACTTCTTGATCCAACGGCAGATCGGTAAGCTGCGGACGTTTGGCAATTTGCAGCCGCTCGAACGTGCCTTTTGCTGTTGTTTGCATCCAAATAATAATCGCTCGCTCTTTGATGAGCTTTCGTGTTGCCTCAGATTCAACCGCTCCGCCACCAAGTGTCAAAATATGTCCAGACTTTAGACTCTCTGCTATGACGCTCTGCTCCAAATCTCGGAACATCGGCCAACCGTTTTGCGCGACAAATTCGGATACCGACGTCCCAGCTTTTTTTTCGATGATCTTATCGGTATCCACAAATGGCATGCGCAGCGACGATGACAACCTGCGACCCAGATTGCTCTTGCCCGATGCACGCATACCAATAATGACAATCGGTTTTGAGTGCTGATGCAACGATGCGAGATCATCAAAGAACTGCGGATAGCTTTTGGACACGCATGTTGAATTTTTCACGCTGATACCAGGCATCAGTGAGCCCAGAACACCAAACAACATCGCCATACGATGGTCATCGTGCGGATCGAGAACATGCGTCTTGTTTGATTGTCCGATAGATGCGAGGAGTGCAAGATTGCCTTTGATAATCAGTCCGTCGTCATGCTCTACAATATCGATACCGACTTTCGATAATTCTGATTGTGTCACCGCCAAGCGGTCGCATTCTTTTATTCGCAGATTTTTCGCACCGGTGATTGTCACGGTGCCGGAACGGAATGCACAGAAAAGTGCCAGATTCATCACCTGATCCGGAAGATCCGTACAGTCGACAGTATAGTCACCAGGCGCGCTGAGAGCTTTGATGCCATCGACAAGGAAGCGGTCGCCTTGTGACGATACAAAATTCAAATTCGTGTAATCGATCGAACTGCCCGTGATCGCGCACAATACTAAAAATGCTCCAGCACCACTCCAATCGCCTTCTATACTGATCGTCTCAGGTGAGACATAATTCTGGTTACGAACAAAAAAAGTATTCGATTTTTCTATATCTGCATCTCTATCTATTTGAACACCAAATGTATTCATAACTTGCTCAGTGAGTTCGACATACGACGGCGATGCGAGTGTGGAGGTGAGCGTAATCGAAAGTCCTTTTTCGAGCCTTGGCGCGACGAGCAATAGTGAACTGAGAAACTGACTGCTCTTGCTTGCATCCAACTGCGCCTGTCCGCCTTTCCATTTTCCACCCCGAACGCGCAGTGGCAAATAGCCGCTGTTATCTTCTATGTCCGCTCCCATTGCTTGCAATGTTTGAATGAGATTCCCAATCGGTCGCTTGCTCATATGTTCATTGCCCGCGATCATCCATCGACCCGGAACAAGACAGGCGAGCGATGTAAGAAAGCGCACTGTGGTACCGGCATTCTCACAAAAAAGTTCGACAAAATCATCGGATGATCTTGGCGCTGGAATGCCGCCGATAATTTCCAACTCCCCTTTTACTTCGTCGATCCAACGCAGATGGAATCCCATCAACTGCAAATTTTTGACCATCAGAGCAACGTCGTCACACGCTGTTGCATTGGTGATGATCGTTTTTCCGTCTGCCAAGCAAGCCGCAATAATCGCACGATTGGCCATCGATTTGCTGCCAGGCATCGCGAGCTTGGCTGCGAATGGAAGGGAAAGCGGCGCGATGGGAAGAGTGTTTTGCATGACGGAAAATTTCAAGATACAAGAGACAAATGACAAAAAAATCGAAGATCAAAGAACCAAATACGAAACAAAAAAGAATGATGAAATTTCAATTGCATTTTCTAGCTTGATTCCATCATGACAAAATTCCCTCTCCCCGCAGGAGAGGGTTAGGGTGAGGGCCGTCTGATCAATCAATCGACAACTCATTTTTGCACAAATAAAGAATCAAAATCCTCTTTTGTAATTGACCGAATTTCTCCTGATCCCAAATTTTTCGGCACTGCAATGCGTACATCACCTTTCGTATTCTTCTTGTCATTTTTCATCAGATTCCATACATCGTCTTTTTTGAATTCTGACGGAATGGTCATCGGCATATCGAGTTGCTGCAACAATGCTTGCACGCGATCTCTATCGGAAAATCCTGCCATTGTCATTTCTGCAACCATGCCGATACTCACTGCTTTTCCGTGTGACAATGAATAGTGCGACAAAGCCTCAACAGCATGTGCAACTGTATGACCGAAGTTGAGATACAACCGGACAAGCGTATCGCTATCGTCTTCCTCCACTGTTTTTGCTTTGAGCGCGATTGCCGATGTAACGCAGTGTATTAGTGTCTCTTCCTCTTTTTTCATAACGCCCGCCAAGTTTTTTTCGAGCCACACAAAAAAATTTTTGTCGCGCATGGCGGCTACCTTCACAACTTCCACCAGTCCTTCAGCGAGTAATCCAACTGGAAGATCGCGCAAAAAATCTGTATCAACAATCACTGCTTTGGGGAAATTGACAGTACCCAGAATGTTTTTCGTGCCGGCTGCGTTTACTCCTGTCTTACCGCCGATTGCCGCATCGATCATGCCGAGCATGGAGGTAGGAACGTGGATGAATGGAATGCCGCGCATGAAAATACTCGCAATAAAACCCCCGAGATCGGTGATCATACCGCCACCGATATTCATGAGCATTGTATTGCGTGTACAACCGAATGCGAGCATTTTCTGTGTGATTTTTTCAATCTGAGACAGTAATTTTGAGCTATCGCCATGAGGAACTTCGAGACACTTTGCGCGTGGAATTTTGTGAGCAATCGCTTGAGCAATATTGGCTACATTGGCGTCGTACAAGATAACGACAGCATCGAACGAACCGAGTAATGCAATCAACTCCGCAATATGTTTTGATTCTCCAGAACCTACAATAATATCGTGCGATGGACGATCTTTCTTCGGCGGCGTCAGATGAATAATAGTCATGATCGAGGGAAAAGAATGATCAATCTAGATAGAGAAATTGAATCGAGTGAATGGAAATATCATACCGATTTATAAGCAGGAAGACACACAAACCTGGATAAAAGAATAAACGCTTGCCGGACCCAAAGGGTCTCCTTCGGAGCCGTAGTCAGCCGCGGCTGACGAAGGCTGGAATAACTAAAAACCTCTTAGATCACTGTCTTCCCGATTGCGTGCGCCACTTTCGCAATACTCGTCATGCAGTCGTCCCAATGTTCTTGGTCTAGCAGCTGCGCACTATCGCAGCGCGACTCTTCTGGCCGAGGATGCACTTCGATGATCAGCCCGTCTGCACCAACCGCCACTCCGCCGAGAGCTGCGTCTTTCACCCAACGCGTCTTCCCCATGGCGTGCGACGGATCGACGATGATAGGCAAATGCGTCATTTCGCGAAGAGCTGGCACCGAACCGAGTGCGAGCGTAAATCGTACTTCTTGTTCGAACGTACGAATGCCACGTTCGCAGAGAATGACGTTTGGATTACCACCAGCCAAAATATATTCTGCAGCAAGTAACCATTCTTCGAGTGTTGCAGCCAGTCCGCGTTTAAGCATGACAGGCTTTTTGGATGTGCCGACAACTTTGAGCAAATCGTAATTTTGCATATTGCGCGCGCCGATTTGGATAATGTCGACATACTCTTCGAAAAGCGCGATGTCGTTTAAGTTTTTGATTTCGGAAATCGTCGCCATATCATATTTTTCTCCGGCTTTCTTCATCAGCTTGAGCGCCATTTCGCCGTGACCTTGAAACGAATAAGGGCCAGTTCGTGGCTTATAAGCGCCACCGCGCAGAATTTTCACGCCCTTGGCTTTTACCATCGCCGCTGTTTCATCGAGTATCGATTCATCATCGATAGAACACGGACCAGCCATGATAACTACCGTATCCGGCGCGCCGATAACACAGTCGTGCCGCACCATAATTTCGGTACGGTTTTTCTTTTCGCGTGTTGCCAGTTTGTATGGTCGGTCGACGCGATCGACAGATTTAACACCATCGATATTCTTGAGAAGCTCAATATCGACAACGCTGGTATCGCCAGTCACCGCCATAACCCGCTCGTTGCTACCAATCATATGACTTTCGCAGCCAAATTTATCGGCAATCAATTTTTGCAAATGCCTGATGAGCGCCGTATTTTTCTTTTCTCTGAGAACAATGAGCATACAAATGAATGGGAAGAAGTGAGAAGATATTCATAATTCGTAATTCGTAATTCGCAAAAGGCGCCTCTCTCGTTTGGAAGCGTCGTATCGAAATCCAAAGAGAGCGAGCGTTAACGGGTAAAATAAAAGAACACCCAGGCAAAGAAATTGCGAAGGCTTGGAAATGGAAGGGCCACTGCTTTTGCGGATTTCTTCACAAGCAAAGTGTATGCCTGCGGATGATTGATCGTCAAATATCTTCTATGATCAAATAATAAGATCTAAAATTCCTTTTATGATAAACAAAATATGTGATCACTATTTTTATTCATAACTTTATATACGCATTTCCAAAACATGAATTCTCTTTTCATGATTATCAATACGATCACTTGTTGCCGAAGCCGAATCTTGGATAACGTCAGTCAGATTTGCCTGCGCCTGCTCCATATAGAGCAATAATTCCTCCTTCGTCTTACATGTTTCCTGCTTTATTTCGTGCCGAAGCTCTTTTTTCACTTCCTGAAGATCCTCCTTTGTTGCCATCATTTTCAAGATAATCCCCAGTTGATCCTGTATTACTTGTATATCTTTCTTCGTTGCCGGTGCCTGATCATCATTTTGATTGCTCATGAGAAATCGATGCTAACGAAATTATTCCTTATCTTCAAGTAACCAAATGAATGGACTAGTACGATCGTACTACCTTCACATTCTTCTCTTTTGCGCGCGGAGCGGTGATGGTGAGATTTTTTTTATCGACACTGATCATATAGCCGGTACTTTTGGAATCCACTTTCGCCGTCGGATCAATCGGCAAGGCCTTCATGTACTGACCAATGAGATTGCCTAGATTCACAAACGTTTTGCACTCCGGACCGGACACGCGACAAATATCTGTCGCTTTTTTTGGCAGCGTCACTGGAAATTTTTTCTTGTTGGCCGTGTAGTATTTTACAAGTGCGTCGGCAATGGAAGCAATATCCTTCTTGCGCTGAAGATCTTGCGTGGCATCTAGACTGATGTCTGTGCGCCCGCGTAAAGCTGGAATTGTGGCAATAATTTTATTGAGCTCGTCTGTGAGCGTTTCGCGCTCTTTGTCTGTAAGACGTTCGCTGAAATACGTTTCGAGCTCATACTGATTGGCAACGGACTTTCCTTCTAAGATGGCGAGTGACAGCCAGACAACCGCCTTTTTGTCATCTTTCTTCGTCTTAGTTTTTGTATCGCCTAGGTAGTAGCGCATACCCAAAGTGTACGCAGCTTCAACGTCTCCCGTACGTGCCTTTGCTTCTAGCTGCGCATTCGTTTGGACGAGCATCTGTACTATGGCCTTAGAGGAACTTGATGCAGTTTTTAGCGGAGCGCCAAAAGCATTTGAGGGCACGAAGCAAATCGAACACACAAGGATTGCGAAAGAGAAACGATAGCGCATAATAAATGGTAGAATACGGAAAACTCTACAAGCGCCTCACCGAAGATGCAATAAATTTATCGAAGATCTTCTCCATACAATGTATTCAAAATATTAATTTATCTACTCTTTATTTATGCTTTAAATATAAACAAATCTAAGAACTATTTTTTTATTCATATAAAATTTCAGCTTCTAAAGATATATTTTGTAATCTGCTGGAATGAGCCATATACGGAGCCCTATCTCTTTTCTGCCTTCCCTGATTTTTTTTCAATGGCGATTTTCCAGATAACCGGCATAGTTCCATCTTTTCGAAAGGCAAAGGATCCTTCGTTTTGGTAAAATGGAAAGAATTGCTTACGATCCTCGGGCAGTGCAGCTAAGCGATCTAACATAATAGCAATCACTTCTGTTGCCTCATTTCCTTGAATCTGCTCGTACATCCCCCAAGCCATAGCGCTTTTCCAGCCACCAACAACAAGCTCTTCCACCTGAAAGCACACCTGCTTATTTTTCTTGAGAATTTCGGATTTCTTTCCTTCGTAGGTATGCCCGTACAATGCATCATTATGATAGATATAAAAAAGCGGGAGTACGTACTGCTCGCCGTTGGCACTGCAGCCAAGATGACCGATTATTTGCGACAGTAATATGCTGTCTGTTTCAGCGTCAGTGAGAGTGGTAAGCATGGAAAAATAGTAGCATTCATTGCAACGTTTCTCAATTGACGGAGCATGGACAGAAAAAATCTGGTTTCGATGTCATGGCAGATGCTGAGGTTTGCACGGAGGCTTGCGAAAATATTCGCAGGCCCCGGTGCATAGGTCGCGTGGCAATGGTGATGATATATCTACCTCTCTTTCACGTTCTTGCGGCCGCGCGTTCTGCGCGAACGCGGACGAAAGCGACGGTGTAAAGATTATTTTTATTTCCGGATTTCAAATGTCTTGAAGTCGGCTATATTCATGTCTTCCACTTCGACGCGATCGACACGTGCGCGCTGCGGCCCTTTTTGGCACCACTCCACAAATTCGGCAATCTTGCCGGCCTCTCCTTGCGCCTCTATATACACAGAGCCGTCACTGTCGTTAAGCGTGTAGCCCTTGAGCCTCATCGTGAGCGCTTTTTCTAATACAAATGTGCGAAAAAAGACTCCTTGCACCAAGCCATAAATACGAATTTTTACATGTTTTTCCATTGCGATTGAGTGTAAGGAAAAATAGTGAAAAGTAAAATCTCATTCAACGCTCCTCATGGGGCCTACGGCCACCTTCTCCCCTACCGCAGCTGGGAGAAGAGTCGGGCTTGCCGGCCTTAGCTCTTCGAGAGCGTAGGCTGGGATGAGGAAAGAGAAAAATTGTGGCTGGATTGATGCAATCCCCTTCTGTATAGTTTTCGTATGCCAAAAGGCTACAGCGACGTTCTCATCGGCTTGCAATACGGCGACGAAGGCAAGGCCAAGGTGATCGATTTGCTAGCCAAGGACTACGACATTGTGGCTCGGTTTAACGGTGGCGCGAATGCCGGCCACTCCATTGAGACTGATCAGGGAAGTATTTCGCTCAACCAGGTTCCTTCCTCTATTTTTCAAACGCATACGCTCCTTTATATAGGCTCGGGTTGCGTGGTGAATTTGGAGAAGATGCAAAAAGAGGTAGAAAAAATTGTGGCGATGAAAGTGGATATGAAAGATCGCCTATTCATTTCGGATCAGGCACCGGTCATTCAGCCGCATCATATTTTGATGGATGAACTGATGGGCGGCGAAATCGGTACGACAAAAAATGGCATCGGGCCGGCATACAGCGACAAAGCGCTACGCATGGAAGGCAAACGACTGCTCACCATCAAGCTCGGTGATTTGCTCGATGATCCAAAAACATTCTTCGCGCAGATGAAGAACAACTTTATCGAAACACTCAACAAGCACGATCTCCCCGCTCGCGACTGCGAGATGACACTGCAACATATGCAGACTGCTCTCGATTTTATTACACCGTTTGTCCAGCGCGATACACTCTGGCTGCAGAAAAAAGTCGCCAAAGGCGCAAAAGTTCTGTTCGAAGGAGCACAGTCGGTCATGCTCGATGTTACCAAAGGGTGCGTGCCGTTTGTCACCAGTAGCAATACTGTAGCTGGTGCCGCCTATGTTGGCGGCGATCTGTCGCCAAATTATCACCGGAAAACAATCGGCGTTGCCAAAGCCATTATGTCCCGCGTCGGGTATGGCCCGTTTGCATCCGAATTCGGCGGACTGGAATCCGAGAATTACTGCATGGAAGAAGGAGGCAATAGCCATAACCGCGACTACGAGGGACGAACGTACGACACGACCGCGTACCTGCAATCGGAAAATGCGTTCGAAATAGGCATCGCACTGCGCGTGCTTGGTCGTGAATACGGAACGGTGACGCGCCGACCACGCCGAGTCGGCATGCTCGATCTCGTTCAGCTAACGCATGCGATCCGCGGCAATGGTGTCGATCTCCTGTTCCTGACCAAATGTGATTTGCTCCAGGATTTCAATAAGACAAAAGGCGGCACGATTCCGCTTGTCACGGGCTACAAACTCAATGACGAGAAAATTGATTACGTACCGGGATCGAATGTGTCGTACCGCAAAGTGGAACCGGTTGTCGAAAAACGCGAATGCTTTACACTCGATACCACTATTACTGAGTGGGAAAAACTACCACCTGCATTGCTCACCCTCCTCACCGAAATCGAAAAGAAGGCGAAGTGCAAATTCCTCGGCATTGGCACCGGGCCGCAGAGAAATGGATTTGTGCTGAAGAGTTAGTAGAAGTACAGACCTTTTAAAACCAGAGCGGGCGTTCCCGCCCGCGGTCTCGCAACAATCGCAGTGAGTATATTTAATCCGCCGCGCCCGAGAACGGGACGCTCTGTTGGTGGAAGAATTGAGAAAACCGTTTCGATCGTGCTATAGTCGCCTTTCATGCTCACCCTCATCATTCTCATCGCCATCTTTGTCATCCTGTCTGGTTTTTTTGCGCTGATCGATGCAGCTATTTTAAGTGTCTCGCCCGCCGAAGCGCACGAAATGGCACATGCCAGGAGATGGGGGGCAGTGTCACTTGTCCGCATTCAGAAATACTTAACACGCACTATTGTGGTCATCGTTATTCTGACCAATATTACCAACGTCGCGTTTCCGGTAATCATCGGACAGGAAGCTGAGCGAGTGTTTGGCAGTCCGGAAATCGGACTTATTACAGCTGTGCTCGCATTTCTGACCATCATCTTTTCGGAAATTCTGCCTAAGGCGATCGGTGCGCATTATGCGCCAGGCATCAGTCGTGCAGTCGCGCCGTTTATTCGCGTGCTGATTGTCATTTTGTATCCACTCGTACGATTATTCGAGTCCTTCGCTCGTCTCTTCAAAAAAGGCAAACGTGACATTGGAACCGAAGCACAAATTCGCGCGCTTGTGTCGATTGGAGAAGATGCCGGTCACATCAATCCAGAAGAAGAGCAATTGATCGAACGGGCCTTTGTCTTAAACGACAAAAAAACCCGCGACATGATGACGCCGCATCACAAAATCGTTGCCCTCTCGAGTACGACAACCGTGCGCGTGGCTGCCAAAGCGGTCTTTCAGCATTCCTACTCGCGCTATCCTGTCTACCGAGGAACGATGGATACGATTGTTGGCCAGGCACTCAGCCGCGATATTTTAGAAGAACTCGCCGATGGCAAAGATACGGACATCATGCAGAATATCATGCGCGAAGTACTTATTGTTTCGCCAACGATGAAAGCGAATAAATTGCTGGCGCTGTTCCGCAAAAAGCAGATTCATCTGGCTGTTGTGCAGGAAGAAGGAAAGACAATTGGCATCATCAGCTTGGAAGATGTACTGGAAGAATTGGTTGGCGAAATCGAAGACGAAGGCGATGTGGTGGGTTAAAACTTTGAGGTGAACCGGCCTTTATTCTGGAAAAATTTGAAAAATTTCCCGTGCGACGCTTGCCGCACGGGAAGGACTCATCGTCCGCGGGTCACTTCTTCCTCCAGTAAAACCAGAGGATGACCGCGATCACCGCCGCCAGCACGATCGCTAGCAGAAACCACTGACTGTTTCTTTCGAGCCAACTTGGCTCGCGCACGACCTGACGCCGGACGATCTCGCCGGCGTGTGCGATCGTGGCGGAGGCGGCAAGGATCGCAAGGATTACGACGCGCTTCATTGCAGGAACTCCTGGGAGTCTTGAACGGTGCGAACTCTGGATCTGGAACAGACCAGTATTTTTATTATAAATCAAATTAGACTTTTGTCAAATTTTTCGAACTATTTCAATGCGCTCATATTGTCTGTATCCAAAGACTTTTCATAAGTCCTAAAGCCCACACCCTGGACAAGATGCCATCCATAGGTGTACACTTGGACATCTTGATAGTTTAAGACTTAACTATCAGTCTTTTTTCAATCTCACATTATGGATTTTATTAAGGTACGTGGTGCACGGATGCATAACTTAAAGAGCGTGAACGTGGATATTCCGCGTAACAAACTGACGGTTATTACCGGACTTTCGGGCTCTGGCAAGTCGTCTTTGGCATTCGATACGATTTTTGCCGAAGGTCAGCGTCGCTACGCCGAATCTCTGTCTGCCTACGCTCGCCAGTTCATTGCGCAGATGGAAAAACCGGAGGTCGACAGTATAGAAGGCTTAAGTCCGGCAATTTCGATTGATCAGAAAACCGCAGCCAGAAACCCTCGCTCAACGGTTGGAACCGTGACCGAGATTTACGACTACATGCGTTTGCTGTGGGCTAAAGTCGGCAAAGTGCACTCGCCTATCACCGGAAAATTACTCGAAAAACAGTCACCCAGTCAGATTGTGGATATCATCACCAAAATGCCCGACGGTCGAAAGATTTTTCTGCTCTCGCCACAGGTAAGCGGCCGCAAAGGCGCACACCAGAAAATTATCGATGCCATCAAGCGCGAAGGCTTTGTACGCATGCGCATCGACGGGCAGGTCGTGACTGCCGATGAGGAACTCGAGTTGGACCCGAAGAAATCCCACGATATTGAGATTGTGATTGATAGATTGATTGTGCGCGACTTTGAACCAGTCATGGAAAAACTGTCGGATGGAACGGAGATCGAATCGCCCAATCCCAATCGTACGCGTCTGGCCGATAGCGTCGAACTGGCGCTTAAAAAGGGCGGTGGCATGCTGTATGTGATGGATACAGAGACCAATGAACTCACACGTTTCTCCGACAAATTTGTCGATCCGGACAATCCGGAACTTTCTATCCCCGTTATCGAACCCCGCAGCTTTTCGTTCAACTCGCCACACGGCGCGTGTGAAAACTGTCATGGGCTCGGCAATATTCTGCAGGTCGACGCGGCGCTTGTCGTTCCCAATGAAAGCCTTACGCTCAGCGAAGGTGCGATTCACCCATGGGCAACATCGGCTGGCCGCATGAGTTTTATGATGCAAACACTCGAGGCATTGTCCGAAAAAATTGAACTGCCGCTGCATATTCCATGGAAAAAGCTGACACCGGAAATGAAGAAAGTCGTCCTCTTTGGTCATCCAGCAAAACTAATGGTGAAGTTTGAAAGCGACAGAGGATCCAACGAATATCAGACAAGCTACGAAGGAGTGATTCCCAACTTGCAGCGTCGCCACACCGAAACGGATTCCAGCTACACCCGCAGCCAGATCGAAGGCTACATGTTTGAGCTCCCATGCGGCGACTGTGGCGGACGCAGGCTCAAGAAAGAGATTTTGGGTGTGACAGTGGGCGGCAAGAATATTGTCGAAGGCACCGCGCTATCGATTGCCGAAGCGCATGCTTTTTATTCTTCGCTCATTCCTGGCAACGATGCTGATGGTAAGCACAAAGCCAAAGAGCCGTTTACTTCGTATGAATATTCGATTGTGAAGAAAGTGATTGCCGAAATTGTCAGTCGTCTGAAGTTTTTGGAAAATGTCGGACTCAAGTATTTAACGCTCGACCGCAGTGCGGCTACCCTTTCGGGCGGCGAAGCGCAGCGCATTCGCTTGGCAACCCAGATCGGTTCGGCTTTGCAGGGTGTCTTGTACGTTCTCGATGAACCGAGTATCGGACTCCATCAGCGCGATAACAGCAAGCTGATTGCAACCATGACAAACCTGCGCGATATTGGCAATACCGTCATCGTCGTAGAGCACGATCAGGAAACAATCGAAGCAGCCGACTATTTGCTGGAGATCGGACCGGGTGCCGGCAAGCTCGGCGGCAAAGTGATTGCTCAAGGCGTACCGCAAGCACTCATCGATAATCCCGAATCTGTCACGGGCCAGTATTTAAGCGGCAAGAAGTCGATTGTCGTGCCAAAGACGCGTCGCCAGGGGAATGGCAAATTTGTAAAAATCACGAATGCCACGCATCATAACTTGCAGCATGTAGATGCGGCCTTCCCGCTCGGCTGTTTTATTGGCGTTACCGGTGTCTCAGGCTCCGGAAAATCCAGTTTGATCCACGGTATTCTGGCACCGGAACTCATGCGTACACTCAATAAAGCTCATTCAAAAGGACAGAATTTCGAGAAAATCGAAGGACTCGAACATTTGGATAAAGCGATTGTCATCGATCAATCCCCCATCGGCCGCACGCCGCGCAGTAACCCGGCAACCTACACCGGTATCTTTACCGAAGTGCGCGATGTATTTGCCCTGACACCCGAAGCAAAAATGCGTGGCTACAAGCCCGGCCGTTTCAGCTTTAACGTCTCTGGTGGCCGCTGCGAAGACTGCGAAGGCGACGGACTCAAGCGCATCGAAATGCACTTCCTTCCCGATGTGTATGTCATGTGCGAAACGTGCGAAGGTCGTCGGTATAACCGCGAGACGCTCGAAATTACGTATAAGGGAAAGAATATTTCGGAGGCACTGAACATGACGATCACCGAAGGTCTCGAGTTCTTCTCATCATTCGCCTCTATCCGCAACAAGCTACAGACACTGCAAGATGTCGGACTTGGCTACATTCACTTGGGCCAGAGCGCGACCACACTGTCTGGCGGAGAAGCACAACGTATCAAGCTAGCGACAGAACTGACTAAGCGTGCAACGGGCAAGACATTCTATATTCTCGATGAGCCCACAACCGGACTGCATTTTGATGACATCGCCCGTCTGCTCGATGTGCTCCAGCGCTTGGTCGAAAAGGGCAATACTGTGCTCGTGATCGAACACAACCTAGACGTGGTGAAATCGGTGGATCACATTATCGATATCGGACCCGATGGCGGCTCCGGTGGCGGAAATATCGTAGCAATCGGCACACCCGAACATGTTGGCAATGTCAAAGAAAGCTATACCGGACAGTATCTGAAGAAGATGCTGGAGAAATAGCGTTTGAGTGCTTAGTTTTTAGTTTCTTAGAATTAAGACAATTGTTCTATGGCCACATACCAACAAATATTCGGGGCATTAAATAATTCAAAAATACGATATATCATCGTAGGCGGTGTTGCTATGAATCTACTTGGAGCTGCGCGATTCACAGGCGACATTGACATTCTCCTCGCGCTTGATGAAAAAAATTTGCTTGCAATGGCTGCACTTATGAAAAAAATGAAATATGAAAAACGAGTACCGATTTCATTGGATGAGCTGGGTGATGAGAAAAAAGCTTTGCAACTGATCAAAGATAAAAATCTTATTGCCTATACATTTGTAAGCTCCGCAGACCCGCTCTTTAGCATAGATGTTATAGTCGGAGATTCTCTCCATTTCGACAAATACAAAAACCATGCAGGTCGTATCTCGCTTTGGGACATATCGATTCCGGTCATTTCTATAGATGATCTGATCGAGATGAAAAGAAAAACCAGGCGTAAAAAAGATGACATTGATGTCATGATGCTGCTAGAATTAAAAGACAATGAAGCAGAAGAAAATTGAAGAATTTGACCGGCAGTGGCTGCTACGCTCTATGAAGAGTACGCCTCAACAAAGAATAGAATGGCTTCAGGCAGCGCATGATCTTGTACGTGAGACCAAAAAAGCACTTTCAAAAAAGAAAAGATAAAGGCATTGATTGCTTGTAAGAATCCCTTACATCTTTCGTCTCATACACACATCTTCCCCTCTTTTCTCATGCCTTTGTCCGACCGCATTCGCACGATTCTTACCGACCTCGATTCTCTCAAAACTCTCAGTGATCGCTTACGGACAAATCTGACAGCCCTGCAGACAGAAGCAGCGAGTTTTGACACCGAGCGGGCACAACTGATCACGCAACAGGGGAAAGTGCAGACCGATCTTAAAACGATGCAGGATCAATTGTCATCTATCAAAGCCAAAGCAGCATAGTAAGCGCATCGATCGATCTGTCTGTCCAGCGAAGTTGAGGCTGATGCGCAGCGTCGGCTTCACAACGCACGCAATTACGCCAATAATCGGAACTAACTAATGCTTCTCCTTTCTTCGTACATTTTTCCGTGGGATCTGGCAATTCTCCTGCTCATTGCCGGAAGCATGAGCGTGGCTTTTCTGTGTCTTCGTACGCTCCAGACAAAAAAAGCTCACAATGCCAGCAAGCTGTTTTCGCTGATTTTTGGGCCACTTTCGCTTGTGTGTGGCGTGCTGGTGATCTACGGATCGTTTATTGAACCGACTCTGTTTGTCGTGTCGCGCTACGAGATTCCGTTTCCCATTCATCAGCCGCTGAAAGTTGCAGTCCTCTCCGATCTACACGTTGGACCGTATCGAACAGTCGAGCAAATGCAGCGCATTGTAAACCGAACCAACGATTTGTTGCCTGATATTATTTTATTGCCAGGTGATTTTTTAACTGATGGCGAATTGCGCAGCAGCGAATTGGCGCAACTGGCCGAACTTAAAAAACTCAAACCGACACTTGGTACGTACGCAGTGCTCGGCGATCATGATCACGATGTACGCGAAGGATTATTTTCTCCAGTAACGCTCTCGCCCAATGATCCGAGTGACTACGTGGCGAGTACACTGGCGTCTTTTGATATCAAGGTCCTACGAAATAGTTCGCTTACTGCCAATCTTGGTACCGAAAAAATACTCATTGCAGGTATCGATGATCTTCAGGCGGAAGCTGCGAATATCGACAAGGCGATGGCCGAAAGTAGGCCGGAGCTTCCCACCATTCTCGTGAGTCATAATCCCGATGTCATTTTGGATACACTGAGTGCCAAAGCTCATTTGATTGTTGCCGGCCACACCCATGGCGGACAAGTGCGGTTGCCGTTTATCGGCCCGCTTGTACCGCTGCCAACCAAACTGGGACAGAAATACGATCAGGGAATTTTTAGCGTGGACGACGATACGACTCTGGCCATCTCGCGCGGCATCGGCCAGTCTGGTGTCCGTGCCCGGCTCTTTGCATGGCCACAGATTATGGAACTGCGACTCATGCCGAATGTTGTTGGGGCAGATTCGAGTGATGGGTTTTCGTCGAGTAAATAAATAAGGTATTGCGAGTAAGGTGAGTATTGTGGGTAAGGCGGGTAAAAGTAAGTTATGACGAACAAAGAAAAGCTTCGTTCTAAGCGTAGTCGATGGGTGACAATGGTATACTTCATTCTGTATTCTTAATTCTGAATTCTTCACTCTTGCGTATGGTTCTCATCAACGACAATTCCACCACTTTGAACATCGGCGATGCAATGCCGGATTTTTCTTTGCCAGCAACCGATGACTCGCTGGTTGATTCGGGTTCGATCAATGCTCAAGTCATGGCCATTATCTTTACCTGTAACCACTGTCCGTATGCCAAGGCCTACGAAGATCGGTTAGCCGAGCTTGGCCATCAGTTCAAAAACAAAAGTGTGCAATGTGTGTTGATCAACAGCAACGACGCCGTTGCGTATCCCGACGATTCGTTTGAGGAAATGAAAAAACTGGCCGAAAACAAAGCATTCCCCTTTCCGTACTGCTTCGATGAAACGCAAGAAATAGCCAAAGCCTACGGCGCACTGTGCACTCCGCACTGTTTTGTGTTCGATCGGCAGCGCACGCTGCAGTACAAAGGCCGGATCGACGACAGCTGGAAAGATGTGTCGCAAGTAAAAGAGCGAAATTTATTCGATGCGATCGATGCCTTGGTTCAGGGAAAAACGCCGCCGAAAAGCGAAGTGAATGCGATTGGGTGCAGTATCAAATGGCGGAAGTAAGGTACGTATTGTATGTATAGTAGGTAAGGTGGGTGTCGTAGAATATACATACTGAACATACCTTACTTACCATACCTACCTTACCTACTTACCTCATGCGTCACTTCACCGCCACCGCCTTTGTCATCAACTCCAAAAACGAGTGTCTTCTGATGTGGCACAAGCGGCTTCAGCGCTGGATGCCGCCGGGTGGTCATGTGGATGCAAACGAAATGCCAGAGGAGACTGCGAAGCGAGAATGTAAGGAAGAAACGGGTATGGACGTAGAGATTGTCGGTGACAGCCAGCCAGATCTTTTTGCAGGCAATCCAGACGAGGGCCGCATGCTTAAAAAGCCCATTGCGATGCTGCTCGAAAATATTCCCGAAAGCAAGCAGCGAGGAGAGCCAGCCCATCAGCACATGGATTTTCTGTTTATCGCAAAGCCTGTTGATGAAAATCAGACTCTCCAGCTAGAGGAAACGGAAGGATCGGCCATGCGCTGGTTTTCTAAATCTGAGATTGAGAGATTGGACGAGAAGACGGAGATATTTGCGAATGTGAAGGGGTATATATTGGAGGTCTTGGGAAAGTAAGGTACGTATGGTAAATACGGTAGGTAATGTAAGTAATGTAGGTAATGTAGGTATTTTTCTTTCATACATTTACGATATTTCTTGTATGACAGTACCTACTATACCTACCAGACCTACAGTACCTACCTTACCTCCTCCGCAACCCCTTACACATCCTTCAACCATGGAGTATAGTTTCGCTTACCCATGCAGTGGACCGATTTAGACCTCTTTCTTCGGCGTCTTTCTTCTGACGATCGCACACGCATTCACGATGCATACAAGCTTGGCGAACAAAAGCACGACGGGCAAAAACGCCGGTCTGGCGAAGATTATTTCTCGCATCCAGTTGCGGTTGCTGCCATCTTGGCCGAAATGCAAGCCGATCCCGACACCATTGTTGCTGCTTTGCTGCATGACACAGTTGAGGATACCGATCTGACTCTGCACGAAATCCGAGATCTGTTCGGACCAACAGTTGCGCACTTAATCGAGGGCGTAACCAAACTGTCCGCCGACGAACTGGAGGAGAAGTCGACACTCAACGAACAAATTGAAACGCTGCGCAAAATGTTCACGCTGATGCAAGACGACATCCGGATCATGGTCATTAAATTGTTCGACCGTCTCCACAACATGCAAACGGTGTCGTTTCTATCGGAAAAAAGCCAGCAAGCACTGGCGCGCGAAACAATGGAAGTATACGTAAAAATCGCCGATCGTCTGTGCATGCAGGATCTGCGCGATGAACTGGAAGGCTTGTGCCGCGCCGTACTGGAGCCGGATTTGTATAAGGATTTGTATCACTTAAAGCGACTCAATTGCCAGAACGGCAAACAGAAAGTGCTCTCTATTAAAACACGAATCGATGGCAGCGCTTTTTCCCATTTGCTGGAGAAAATCACACCGCTTTTCGAAAACAAAACGTGGGACCAGCTTTATGCTCAGCGCGAAACCAATGGCGCTGTGAGCGGCAATGCGGATATTACGTGTGTCTTTGTGTGCGATAGTTTGGATACGTGTTATCAGACACTTGGCATGCTGCATCAGTTGTGGCTGCGCGAAAGCATGTCGTTCCAGGATTTTATCAATGCACCGGCGATCAACGGCTATCAAGGCCTGCACACAACGGTTATTTTGGAGGACGGCACGCGCGTGCGCTGCAAAATCCGTACGGCGCATATGCATGCATATGCACGCCAAGGCATCGCAACAGTTTGCTTTAGCAACGAACGCAGCCGTCTCGCCGAAATTCTGCCGTGGACGCAGAACATTTCCTCATTGTCTGCGGACACCGCTGGCCGCAGTAATGATTTTTGGGAAAGTTTGCAGAGCGATATTCTCGGTGAATCTATTTTGATTCACGGCCCTGCGGATGAAAAAGTACTTCTTCCTAAACAATCCACGGCACTCGATGGCGTCTTTTATTTGTTTCATGACGATGCGTTGCGCCTAGAATCGATACGCTTAAACGGCAAACAGGCAACATTTGCCACCCCCCTCACGCACGGTATTACTATCGACGTCACACTTGCCACCAAGCCGACTGTCACACGACAGTGGCTCGATTGGACGAAGACAGGGATGGCAACAGCCGAGATTCGCAAAGCGATTTCCAGTAGCCAAACGCGAGAACAAAAAATAGAAATCGGTAAGAATCTCCTCCAAAGAATAATGCATGAGAAGAAGAGAGGTTTTATCGAGGAATTTGCCGAAAACTCTCTGCTTTCGAAAGTATCATTTGCGACAATGGACGAAGTGTATGTCGCTATAGCAGATGGATCATTGCAGGTTGCCGACGCATTTATGGCGTTATTTGCAAGCTCGAAGAAAATATCAAAAAGAAAGAAAATATGTCTCTTGACCTATACCATTAATATAACCGATTCTCATCAGGTAGATGCAATAAACGCAATTTTCCAAAGACAAGGTGATTCACTCTTAGAAATACGCTCTCGTCACGAGCCGGGAACTGCGTTCAATACTGTCACATCTAAACTTTCGCTTCTCACTGCTGAGCAAAAAAAACTGATCTCAGAATTAGAAAAAGCGGGAGCGGAAAATGTAGAAATAATTATTAGAACAAAGAGAGAAATACTTCTTCTGGCAATCATCATTCTTCTCTGGGCAGCGAACCCCGTCTTTGCCCGATGGTTTTTATTCCATGGCATGACAACTTTGCCGCTCATTACTCTTCGTCTTTTTACTCTCAGTATTTTTAATATTGGGTTTTTTGCAGTATGGCGCCTGAAACATCGCACTGCTCTTTCGCGCCCGTCGAATTTGCCTGCTATCGCAAGCCTTCCGTCTATTGGTATGATCGGCATGACTGTCACCAACTACATCGCTCTCGTTACAGTTCCGCCGTCTGTTCACTTATCCATTCAAAGATTAAATAGCTTAATTACCACAATTATCGGGCTGTCTCGAAGAAAAATAGCAATCGCAAGACCTCTGAGCATATTCTTTATTATTCTTATTCTCAGCATCGCTGGCTTTGTCTGGGCGATCGGAAGATATATCGAAGCAGGCATTATATTCTCGGTTCTTTTGATGCTCTTTTACGTTCTCACATCGCTCTCCACAGAAAGCGCGCTGCAACATAATAAACTTGATATACGCCAACCGTATTTATCTTTTCAGATAGGAATATTTTTAGGACTGGCAGCCATCATTCTCATTCCATTTCAAGCGCTAAGCGGATTACTCAATCATCTCACCTTACCTGCAATTTTCTTCGTCATCTTGTGCGTTGCTATTCCACACGCATGTCATTCGGCACTGTTGAAAACGGCGCGGTTTAAATATTTTACTGATGCCTTGCTTCTTGAAATTCCTATTGCAATCCTTTTAGAATCTCTGCTTCTAGGCATTATACTGCCAATTTCTGCCTACATAATTATGGGGTTACTTCTCGCAACACTTATATACCTGAGACGTCGATTTATTATGCTGCCGATCGAAGCGTCACTATAAAATTTACTCATTCATTCTTCTTTCATAGACTGTCTTAAGCATAGCCGCCCGCTCATCAAGATAGGCAATATCGGCACCTTTTCTTTTTAGCACTTCATCATCTGCATCAAGAATACTCAAAGTCGCTTCAGGGGTATTTCCATGCACATGCAAATGTGCCTCGGCTATAGATTTACCGTCCAATAAAATTTTTGGATTTACCGAGCGTTTCAAATGCAAATCATAAAACATTCTATTCGCTCCCCAGCTAGCAACGTTCGGCATTAAAATAGCTGAATCCATGAGCTTATCTGGACGCCGCAAGCGAGCAATATTCACCACAATCAACTCTTTTTTGCAAAGTTCAGCAAAACGAGCTGTTACCCTCTTAAGCCAAGTATTGAATCCTAATCGACGAAAAGGAGCATCCGCTAACTCAGGCGGAATGGCAATACCCATTTTACTAAACTCATCTCTTATCTCATTACTAATAGACTTTATCACACCTGTCCTTGCTATTTGCATCATTCCTTCGTGGTTACGCCTAAATTGCAATCCTTCAGAATCTGTCCCTAGTATTTTCCTGCCATTATATTGGGGAACAAGATCCTCCTCACCTTCTTCTGCCCAAGGCATTGTTGCATACACATAATGATAACCTAAGGGCACCCTGAAGCTACCTCGAACATACTCAACTAACAATCCAATTCTCGTTGGGATTGCATCATGCAAACGCACATGTTCTTGACCTGAAATAAGCGACAAATGTCTCCCTTCGGATACAAACGGATATTTATTTGGATCAAGCAAATTATACTTTCCACCAGCTTCCTCTAAGTCATTTCTGAAGGTTGTAAGTTGCAACTTAATATCAGATGGATCAATAACGAGAGGTCTTTCAAGCTCCTCTACAATCGAATAATCTTCTATTAATTTTTTTCTTTCCAATACATTACCAGCATCATCACATCCAAAAGCACGGATTCGCATGTGCTGAATAATCTTTTGCATTTGCGGAGTTGGCGCCACATGACTAGGTGGCGTAGTATTCGCATTTTTTGCGCTTAACTTTCTGACAATTTCATCTAGCTCCGCAATGGTTGGAATTTCGATACCTCTACCCATGCCTTCTTTGGGCTGAGCTTTAGACATGAGATAGGTTTAGGACTTTTTAGTAAAATACTGAATTATTTCGTCAACAGAATGACCCAACGTGTCCGCAGATAAAGCAGTCGCCACCTTTGCTTCTACATCCTTAGTAATGACGCCCAGCCGGACAAGAACCTTTGCCCCTGATAGCCCCATTGCCGCTGCTTTCAGAACATCAATGCCGGAATTTCCACTGCTTTTGTTGAGATTCTTCATATTAGGAGGCATAGATAAATTTAATCCCGTATATTCTCCCAGAAATAAATTAAAAAGCAAGTAAATCTACTGACACAGATAGAAATAGTTGTGGGGTAGCACATTTATAAAAATTCACTGCATATCGCGACGATAATTCTCTATACTTCTTATCAATTCAAGTATTTCTTTGAGAAAGCATCGATTCCTCTTATCTGGAGCTTCTTTTCCCGTCACAGTCATGTTCAAGCCCGTCGACCCAAAACAATCATTTCCAAACTTAGAGGAGGAAATACTCAAATATTGGCAGGAAGAAGATATTTTCAAACGATCGATGCTACACCGTAAGGAGGGGGAGAATTTCAGTTTTTATGACGGTCCGCCGTTTGCAACCGGCCTTCCGCACTACGGACACTTACTAGCCGGAACGATAAAAGACGTTATTCCGCGCTACCAGACTATGAAAGGCAAGTATGTGCGACGCCGGTTTGGCTGGGACTGCCATGGTTTGCCGGTCGAAAATATGATCGAGAAGGAGAACGAATTGCACAATAAACGCGATATCGAGGCGCTGGGAGTCAAAAATTTTAATGATCTGTGTCGTACCTCTGTTCTTCGCTACTCGCAAGAATGGCGCAAGACTGTTGAGCGCATGGGCCGCTTTGTGGACATGGACTGGGATTACCGCACCATGGATCCCGACTATATGGAGAGTATCTGGTGGGTGTTTAAGCAACTCTATAATCAAGGACTGATTTACGAAGGGTACAAGTCGATGTATGTCTGTCCGCGTTGCGAGACGCCGCTTTCCAATTTCGAAGTCACGCAAGCCTATAAGGATATAACCGATTACACCGCGACGGTGAAATTTCCGCTCGTAGACGAGGCCAATACGTATGTTCTGGCGTGGACGACCACACCGTGGACGCTCCCAGGCAACCTGTTTTTGGCGGTGCATCCGGAAATCGACTACGCCAAAATCAGATGGAAGGCCGATACAAAGCGTGGCGATATAGACGCCAAAGTCGGCGACGTGTTTATTCTGGCCAAAGCCAGATTACTGAGTGTGTTTAAAGATCAACATGATGCATTTGAATTGATAACAACGATGAAAGGCACCGATCTGTTGCGCAAGAAATACAAGCCGCTGTTTCCATACTTTGCCGAAAAGTACCAGGCACAAGATGCATTTCGCATCGTGCACGGCGACTTTGTGACTACCGAAGACGGAACCGGTGTCGTGCATATCGCCCCTGGCTTCGGGCCCGACGACTTCGAGGTCGGCAAACGCGAGAAGACCGATATTTTGCAGCACGTGGGCATCGACGGGAAGTTTGTGAGTGCGGTTGGCGATGGCTTTGCCGGTATGGATGTGAAACCGAAGGATGATCCGACAAAAGCCGATAAGAAAATTGTGAAATGGCTGGAAGAAAAAGGTCTGATCCTCAAAGCTGAAAACTTCCGTCACAGCTACGCCCACTGCTGGCGCTGCGATACTCCCCTGCTCAATAGCGCCACGACATCGTGGTTTGTGGCCGTCGAAAAAATCAAAGACAAGATGCTCGCAGCAAACGCCAAAACCGAGTGGGTGCCAGGCAACATTAAAGACGGACGCTTTGGCAAATGGCTCGAAGGCGCGCGCGATTGGGCGATTTCGCGCAACCGCTACTGGGGAACACCGCTGCCGATCTGGCGCAATAAGCACACGGGCGAGTTGGAAGTTATCGGCTCGCGCGATGAACTGATGATGAAATCGCCTGGCCGCTTTACGAAAATCACCATTGCTCGCCACGCGCAGAGCAAAGGCAATGTCGATAGAATTTATCAGGGCAAAGTGCCCGGTACAAAACTCACGCCAGAAGGCAAGAAACAGGCAAAGGCACTGGCCGATTCCGTGCATACCGACACACTACCGATCATCACCATTTATCATTCGCCGTTGATGCGCACTACCGAAACAGCGCAGGCGGTTGCCGAAAAAACTGGTGCTCGGCTGATAGTGGATGAGAGACTGCGCGAAGTGGAATTCGGTGAGTACGAAGGCAAGCATGTGGATTTCGATGACCTGGCATTTATCCGCGCTCGTCGTGCGCACAAGTTTGAGAATCAGCAAGTCGAAAGCGTTTATCATTTCGATGGCATGGAAACATGGAGCACCATCGAGACGCGCTGCAAAGCTTTTTTAGAAGAGATACTCGAAAAACACCGCGGCGAGCACATCATGATCGTCACGCACGCCGATATTCTCCTCAACTTTACACATCTGTTTACCGGCATCGATAAAAACAAGATCGTTCATCAGCCGTATCCCGGACTCGCCGGTCATCGCACGTTCTACTGGGACCACGAAACACGCATGCAGATGGACTTGCATAAAGACACCGTCGATTCCATCAGCTGGAAAACGGATGGCGATCATAAACAACATTCGGTGGAACTGACGATTGTCCGTCACGGCGAAACGGACTGGAACAAAGAAGGTCGCATGCAAGGCAGCAAAGATATTCCTCTCAACACCAACGGTGTGTTGCAGGCAGAACAGCTGGCCGCTTCACTGGATACGAGAGATTACGACATCATCATCAGCTCCACGCTCGGTCGCGCCAAGCAGACAGCCGATATCATCGCCGGCAAATGGCAACGAGAAGTGCTGACCTCGGATCTTTTCTGCGAAAGAAATTTCGGTGAGTGGGAAGGAAAAACCAAAGTCGATATCCTCAAGCTGATGCCCCATCTGGTGAAGGAATATCTGCATCTTGCCGATCCGCCAAAAGGCGAAACCAGACAGGAATTGCATGATCGCGTACGTAAAGCGCGGTCGTATCTGCTTAAGGAATTTGCCGGTAAGCGCGTGCTGCTCGTGTCGCACGGTCGCTGGATTGCGGCATTTGAATCGCTGGAAAAAGATACCTACATCTGGAAGCCGGTCGAAAACGTGTCGGTGCAGGAATATACTATAACTCCGCATCTGCAACGCATTCCCGATGTGCTCGACTGCTGGTTTGAAAGCGGCGCGATGCCGTATGCGCAGGAGCATTTTCCGTTCGAGGCGAGTGAGGGTAAAAGTACGTCCGGGAAAGCGGTAAGAGGTAAGCGGGAAGCGGAAAAAGCGCGAAGCGATAAGCGGCTAGCGGCTAGCAAGAAAAAGAATTCTAAAGTCTCGCAAGCGGCTAGTAATACCTCAGATGCTTATCAATTATCGCTTATCGCTAGCCGCTCCTCCGTTCCAAACTTTCCTGCCGACTTCATCGCCGAAGGCTTAGACCAAACCCGTGGCTGGTTTTATACACTTACAGTATTAGCCGCAGCGCTCTACGACAGTCCTGCGTTTGAACATGTGATTGTCAACGGCACCGTACTCGCCGAAGACGGCAAGAAGATGAGCAAGAAACTGAAAAACTATCCCGAGCCTCTCGAGGTCGTGAAAAAATTCGGCGCCGATGCCGTGCGTTTTGCACTGATGAGTTCACCGGCTGTGCGCGGCGAAGACTTGCGCTTCTCCGAAAAATTTGTGGAGGAAACTGTTCGTAGTGTCTTGCTGCCACTGTGGAATGCCTACAACTTGTTTGTAACATATGCCAATGGCGTCGATTGGAAAAAGCCCAAGGATTTCTCGCTTGCCAAAGC